>JBBRYX010000001.1:0-729179 GCA_038237225.1 Tepidisphaerales bacterium
GACTAGGATGCACAACGACATACCCTTCGTATATCCATATGTACTCTCAGTTGTCGATTACATCGACGCCGTGCAACGGGGGCCCATCGATGACTTCGTTCCGGCTTTTCCCGAGCAGCAGGCTCCAATCGATATGGTTAGTCTAGAGGGTTCAATTATCGCGAACCAAATGGAACACTCCTCGTTAAGGGGTCCGACGTCAACGGAATGCAAACCTTCCTGGTATCGGCCACAGATGTGGGCGGCCGGATTACGCACGTGAACATAGTTCAGCAGCGTAGCCTTTGGCAAAGCGTCGCGAATGATGTGCGTAACAACATGCCTGAAAAATAACTTTAGGAGCATCCAGCTATGCAGGACGACACCTTGCAGATTTGCTCGCGCCTTCCGATTGCGGTTCTACTCATCGCCCTGACGAGTTTCGGAACTGGGTGTCTAAGCGCGATTTACGCCAGCGGTAAACGTGCTGAAAACACGCAGTGGGTGGATTCGATTCAAGCTCGAATCGCTATCGCTGGCACCCTGATCGATCAAGACGGCCAGCCGCTCGAAGATGTTGATGTACGAATTGATTGCATTTATCTTTCGCCGGGCTGGGAAGGGCTTCCTGATGTGAAAGAACGAATGGTGACAAGGTCAACCCGCGTCAACAGGCGGTTCCGTTTCAACTTTTCCAAAGTTTGGACCGTTCATGTCACATTCGATAAGCCGGGATACCAATCCACCACTCTTGACTTTACCACTGCTTCAAACATCGACCCTCACCGCGACCTTTATGTGAAACGCGCAGAAGGACGCGACGTTGCTTCCGAGGAGATCACAGTGATTCTTTCACGGTGAACGAAAAATGGGATAACGAAGAAGAAAAGGGGGAAGAATTCAAAGGGGATAAGTGACCTTGCGAATCACGATGAACACCGCGCCGCAGGACTACGGCAACGGCTGGTTCTGGGTCCTGCTCTCGGTGCCGCCGAAGGTGAAGGCCACCGATGGCGCCGGCGTCAACGCGGGGCTTGGCGATTTAACGCTGGTCTGATCGCTACATCGCTCGGGAATCGTCTTCACGATTCGTCATTCGGACTTCGTCATTCTTTCGTCATTCTGGTTTGGTCATTCGGATTTCACTCGCTTCTCAAGCTCACGAATCGCCGCAGGGATCGCATCGATGACATCCCGCGCCAGCACGCTTCTGAGCCCCAGCATTTTCCCCGCCACCTCTCCTGCCAGCCCGTGCAGATGCACCGCGCAACACGCGGCGTCGAAGCGATCCATCCCAAGCCCGAGCAATGATCCGAGCATCCCACTGAGCACATCCCCGCTCCCCGCCTTGGATAGCGCGCTGTTTCCGGTTGAGTTCACGTACACCCGGCATTCGCGCCCCGGATCCGCCACCACGGTCCGATCGCCCTTCAGCACGACCACCTGCCGGAATGATTGCGCCGCGTCCGCGGCGATCTGAATCCTTCCCTCATCGTCCGAAGGCACATCGGTTTTCCCGATCAACTTTGCCAGCCGCTTCATCTCCCCCGGATGCGGCGTCAATACCGCATGGGCCTTGAACCCCTTCGGCCACCGTTTTTCCTTCGCGAGCAAGTTGAGCGCATCGGCATCGACCACCATGGGCTTTTCGAGCCGGACGAGTCGGGTCAACCTTCCGAATGCCTCCGGGGTCATTCCAAGTCCCGGCCCCACCACAATGGCATCCGCCAGTTCCGCCGCCTCGAGCAATTGATTCTTACCCGCGATCTTGCCGAGTGAAATCCCGATCAGCTCGGGCGTGATGGAAAGCGCGTAGGGCAGGATTGCCCGCGGCACCGCGATCTGCACCAGTCCACTCCCCATCCGCAGCGCGGCGGTCCCCGCGAGAACCGGCGCACCGATCATTCCTTCATTGCCGCCGACCACGAGCACTCGACCGAACAATCCCTTGTGCCCGCTTTGCGAACGCTGGGGCAACTTCGCCGCGCGCTCAATCCGCGTGATCTGCATCCCTCTCTTTTACCCGTTGTGACGCTAGTCCTCCTACCCCTCACTCGGAACTCCGGGCAGGGAGAAGGCATGGGCATGTTCGTGATGGACTTGACGCGGACGGAAAGAAGAGGGCGACGCAGGGTCGCGCTGGGGTAGGGGAAAGTCCTGATGCGTTTTCAAAAGTGGGAAGATTTGGGAAGTTTTGGGAAGTGGTCGTGCGCGGGAGGGTTGTCAAAGAACGTGAGGGGACATCTTCGGACACGGATTTTGTGTGCCCTCTATCCCTTTCGCGGCGCTGCGCGAAAAGTGTCGCAGGCGCGCAGCGCTGTATCTGAAATCGTTGTTTTTGAGACGGGGCGGGGGAAAAAAATCTTTGTTTGATGAATTTCGTGATTTTGCGCGCTGCGCATCAGGACGATTTTTCGCGCAGCGCGGGGTTTATAGCTGATTTGGGTGAGGCGAAGCGAGGAAGTTTGTCCTCCGTGATTCATCTCTTTCGGGCTCGACGAAGGGGAGTGGAGTCATTTTGCTTTGGTGCATTTTATAGACTTTGAAAATTCCCGCACCTGCCGCGCCTGTTAGACTTAATGACTCCCGTCCCCTTGGCGCTCCCCCCTTGGCGCTCCCCGTGGTTAGCCCGCCGGCGAGACACCCGGATTGAATATAACGCCGATGGCTTGGAACCACTCGGGGGTTTCCCGCGGATTCGTTTCGATCGACATCCCGATTTTGCGCATCACGCCGATCGACGCCGCGTTCTCGTGTTCAGTCGTGGCCACCAGTCTTGCGACCCGTTGTGTTTCAAAGGCGAACTTCGCCATCGCCGCGGCAGCTTCGGCCGCATATCCCAACCGCCGGTGCGCTGAGCTGATCGCCCAAAAGAGGCCCATTTCCGGACGGAACAAGCCGCTCGGCGTGGCACGCATGGTGGAGCGGAAGATGGGAAGCTGGTCGAACGGACCAAAACTTGGCACCAACCCCACCGATCCGATCACCTGATCATCGTCCGTCCTGACGACCGCGTAATCGCCATACGGAGGCTGCCCGAGCTTCGCCAGGGCCGGGTAGTTCCGTACAGACCATTCAAGCCACTCCTCACGCTCATCGCGCGGCGACTTGCCGAAGCAGTCGTCCAGCAGCCGCGTGACGGCATCGAGGTCCGCCATCACCAACGGGCGGATCCGGAGACGAGTCGTTTCAATTGAAGAGAAATTCACAGGGGTCCACGTCGATTCACGAACTTCACGCCCGCATCCTAATCGATGAGAATTCTATGGGGGAGAATTCTAAGGGATCGCACATCGATACGCGATGAAGGACCGAGATCAACTGAATTCGATGTGCGACCCCCGGGTTCGACCTCAATTCAAAACGCATATTCGGACCTGACCCTCTAGCGCGCCCGTCCCCTTGAATCCCCCTGGCCGCGCCGTTGGGCACCCTTGCTCGGTCATCAAGCAGCCTTGCCCGGTCATCAAGCAGCCTTGCTCGATCATCAAGCAGCCCTGCCCGGTCATCAAGCAGCCCTGCCCGGTCATCAAGCAGCCCTGCCCGGTCATCAAGCAGCCCTGCCCGGTCATCAAGCAGCCCTGCCCGGTCATCAAGCAGCCTTGCTCGATCATCGAGGAGCCTTCCTCGGTCGCTGAGGAGCCATGCTCAGTCGTTGAGGAGCCATGCTCAGTCGTTGAGGAGCCATGCTTGGTCGTTGAGGAGCCATGCCTGGTCGTCAAGTCACGCGGTTATTCGGACCTGCGGCGGAATAATCGTCAGATTCCGCGCAGTCGGATTAAGTCGGCTCGGCGCGCGGTCGATGCTCAGGGGTGTGGCCACGCCTCTCCCCCTCCGCGCTGGCTGGGGATCGATGTGATGCCCGCAGCGGATGAAAAGATCGGCCACCGAACTGGAGTCTGACCATGAGCACGATTTTGCCCAAGGACAAAGTCGGCCTCGACAAAGGGGAGGGGAGTCATTTTGCTTTGGCGCATTTCATACCGTTCGAAAATTCCCGCACCTGCCGCGCCTGTTAGACTTAATGACTCCCGTCCCCTTGGCGCTCCCCGCATGGCTCAAGTCGATGACATGGCTTTTATCGCGTCTTTCACGTTCTGTTCGATCAAATCGCGTATCTTGCCGAACTCGGACGGCGGCAGCGTCTTGGGATCGGGGATGTTCCAATCCTCGCGGCGGCGGGCTTTGACCATCGGGCAGGCATCGCCGCAGCCCATGGTGGCGACGAAATCGTATTCGATATCGGGAATGTCGGCGAGGGATTTGGAGCGGTGAGCGCTTAAATCGTATCCCACCTCGCGCATCGCCTCAATGGCTTTTGGATTGACGATCCCGCTGGGACGCGAACCGGCGCTGCAGGCTTCGACGGCATCGCCGCCGTGGATGCGGGCGAAGGCCTCGGCCATCAGGCTGCGGTTGGAGTTCTCGACGCAGACGAAAAGCATGCGTTTGACCGATTTCATTTGCGGCATCCGATCGAGAGCGGGAGCGGGGATTCGGTAGCGGGCGCGCAGCAGCCGGGCGTCGAGCAATTCGAATCCGCAACGCCGCAGCGGTCGGGAGCGAGGCAGGCGGTGTGTTTCGTGCCGAGGGTTAGAACAATATCGGCGGCGGTCGAATGGATGGCGGTCACGGGAAGCTGTGTGATGACGCCGAGGTCGTATTCGACTTCGAGCTCGAGGTCTTCTTCTCCGAGGATCGGGCGCGCCAGGCCGATGATCTTGGCGAGCTTGCCGGCTTGGACGCGGTGGGCGAGGTCGTCTGCGACCCAGACTTGTAAAACGCAGCGATCGAGCGAGCGGACGGTTCCGCCGCAGTCGATGAACTGCTTGCGCACGCGGCCAACCTCGGTGATGTGGAAGTGAGCGGGGACCGTGCTTCGGTCGGAAAGTTGAAGGCCGACCGCGGCGTCGGCGTGGGCGCGCAACGACTTTAAGAGAGTTGAAAGCGTCATCGAAGGAACTCTAGCATGGCGAGCGGCAGCAATCCACGTCGCGGGGAATTCCAAGGGGACAGGAATTCTAAGGGGACAGGATTCGAGGAATTCTAAGGGGACAAGGAATTCTAAGGGGACAGAGGAATTCTAAGGGGACAGGATTCGTTTTGCCTGAGGAATTCTAAGGGGACAGGATTCGTTTTGCCTGGCTGGGCCGCACCGACTCGAAACTGAAAAGGGGACAGAGTCATTTTGCTTTGGTGCACTTTATACCGTTCGAAAAATCCCGCACCTGCCGCGCCTGTTGGTCTGAATGACTCCCGTCCCCTTGGCGCTCCGTCCCCTTGGCGCTCCTTTAAGATATCGCACGATGCGTTACCGCATCCAATTCCAGCCCCGCGACCCTTCCCTCGCGCAGCATCACATCCCCCAGGCCCGCGATCATCGCGGCGTTGTCGGTGGTGTACGCCATCGCCGGGAAATACACCGGGACGGAGAACTTTTTGGCCCCCTCGCGCAGTGCGGAATTCGCTGACACGCCGCCGCCGATCACGATCGAACGGGCGCCGGTCTTCTTCAGCGCCCGCTCCAATTTTTTGATCAGGACATCGACGCAAGCTGCCTGGAATCCCGCGGCGACATCCTGAACTTCCTGCTCAGTGAGCTTCGCTTCGCGCGGGGGTTTCCCCGGCACGCCCCTCACATGATAAAGCACCGCCGTCTTTAAGCCGCTGAAGGAAAAATCGAGTGACTCTCGTCCCAAGAACGTGCGCGGAAATTTCACCGCGTCCGGATCCCCGTGGCGCGCCAGGCGATCGACTAGCGGCCCGCCGGGATATCCCAGTCCGAGAATCGCCGCGACTTTGTCGTAGGCCTCGCCGACGGCGTCATCGAGGGTTCCGCCGAGCTTCTCGAGGTCCGTCCAGGATCTGATCCGGTAGAGAGAGGAATGCCCGCCGCTTACCACCAACCCGACCGCGGGCATCTCGACGCTCTTGCCTCTTGCCTCTTCCCTCTTGCCTTCTTCCTCCAGCTTCACGCTATACAAATGCGCCTGCACGTGATCGACGCCGATCAGGGGCTTACCGAGCGCCCATGCCAAGGTCTTGGCCGCGGTGACGCCGACGAGCAGGGATCCGATCAGGCCGGGACGATGTGCCACGGCGATCGCATCGATGTCCGCGAAGGCGCAGGCGGCGTTGCTGACCGCTTCTCGAACCACGGGCAGGATGTTCTCGATATGGGCCCGCGACGCGATCTCCGGGACCACGCCCCGATACTTCGCGTGCAGATCGACCTGGGAAGCGATGACGTTGCTGCGCACGTCCACGCCATCGACGACGACCGCGGCCGCGGTCTCATCACAGGTTGATTCGATGCCCAGAACGATTGCCATTGCAATGGATATTGAGGCACAGAGATCACAGAGACCACCGAGAAAAAACCAGAATGCTTTCTCTGTCGTCTCTGTGATCTCTGTGGCCAGAATCAGTTCGATATTTTTTTCGTGCTGGTCGGCCGCGTCACGGGCTTCGTCAGCACACCGGAACCCGGCTTCTCCCTGGCACCCGGCAGCCGGTTCTCGAATCCTCCACGCGTGGTCGGTCGGGCTGTGGGGGTGGGCCTGGTGACCGCGCTCGCCAGCGGTTTTGTCGCGGGCTCCGTTGTTGCCAGCTGCGCGGCCATCTCGGAGCCACCGCCGAAAACCAGCCACGCCAGCATCACGTCGACGCTGCGCTGCAACTGGATATCCGCGACTTGCGTCGTCGCCGGCTGTGTCATCGCCTGCGTGGTCGCCTTGGGCATCGGCCCGTGGGCCAGTTCCTGCTTCATCCGGAATTCGAAAGCTTTTCGTTCCTGCTCCGGTGTCACCGGAACGGGAATCTGCGGCTTCACGCCCCAATCGGTGGCATCCTTCTTCTTATGCACCAGCCGGCCGCTGGGGAGGTAGTAGTAGGCAACGGTCAGCTTTAACTCGCCGCTTTTCTGTTCCAGCGGGATCAGCTCCTGCACGGAACCTTTGCCGTAGGTGCGCTCGCCTACGACGAGCGCCCGCTTGTTGTCTTCGAGAGAGCCGGCAACGATTTCCGCAGCCGACGCCGAGTGCTCGTTCACCAGGCAGATGATCGGGAAATAAGGCAGCGTTCCGGCGCTGGTCGCCCTGGCGATCTGTTCCGGGCGGTTGCGGCCTTTGGTGCTGACGATGACGCCGTGGTCGATAAACATGTCGACGACTCTGATTGCCTGATCGAGCTGACCGCCGGGGTTGTAGCGCATGTCGAGGATCAGCGCTTTCATGCCATCAGACAGCAGCTTCTCGATCACCGCGCGCATGGCATCGGTAGTTTCGCTGGTGAACTGCGTCAGGCGCAGATAGGCGACCTTGGGATCATCTGAAATGTAGTAGTCCCAGGTGTTGTCCGGCTTGCGCGCGTATCCCTTGACCGTCGGCACGGTGATTTCTTCGCGCGTCATCTTCAGATCCGCGTCTTCGCCGGTCGAGTGTCTCACGGTCATGGTCACTTGGGAGCCCAGCTTCCCGGCGATCCTCTTAATTACTTCCGGCAGGCGCTGTCCCTCAACGGTTTCTCCGTTCACCTTCAGGATCACATCGCCCGGCAGTACACCCGCCTTGAACGCGGGCGAGCCGTCGATCGGGGTGATCACTTCGATCGGTCCGCCATCAGGCCTCTGATCGAGCTGGATTCCCACGCCCTTGAAAGAACCTTCGAGCATCTGATCGAACGCTTCCTGGCGAACGGGAGGAACATAAATGGTGAACGGATCGAGCTCGCCGAGCATGCCGTCGATGGCGCCCTCGCGCAATTTGTTCTCCTCGACCGGCTCCACGTAGTTCGCCGCCACCTGGCGATGGATGTCGATGAGGGTGCGGACAAACGCATAATCATCATCGCGCTGCGCGAGCGTCCCCGGGAGTTGCAGCGCGAGGACCGCAACCAGTCCCACGCTCACCATCCATGCCATCTTTTCACGCTTCATCGAGTCTCCAAGTCCAACGTCAAAGGTGCCATGCGAACGGCGGATTCTAGCCCTTCGTTCGCGGAAAGCGTAGGGGCGAACGCCGCAGGTCTAAACAGTTTCCGCAATGGCATGTGAGCGCTTTGTAGATCCGACGCCTGCGTCTGTGTTTCAAGATTTCATGTTTCAAGTTACATTTCCATCTTGCATTTTTACAGGGCCCCAATGTCTGACCCCAAATCCATCGGCGTCACTCTCCTCGGCTGCGGCACCGTCGGCGGCGGCGTCGTCAGTATTTTGATGCAGCAGCACGAGCTTCTCCGTCAGCGCACGGGTGTCGACTTCCGCCTGCAGCACGTCGTCGTCAAATCCGAAGCTGAATTTCCGCCAAACCACAAAGAGCTTCCGATGTCGACGGACGCCAATGCCGCGATCGACGATCCGAAGACGGATGTCGTGATTGAGCTGATCGGCGGCACCGGCGTCGCGTACACATTCGTCCAGCGGGCTCTTTCCCTTGGCAAGCCTGTTATCACCGCCAATAAAGCGCTGCTGGCCACCAAGGGTCCGGAGCTGTTCAAACTCGCGCGGGAAAATAATTCCTGCATTGCCTTCGAAGCCAGTGCGGGCGGTGGGATTCCGATCATCGATGTGCTCCAGCGCGGCCTGGTCGCGAACCGCGTTGACGCGCTGCTCGGCATCGTCAACGGCACCTGCAACTTCATCCTCTCGCAGATGACCAACAACGGCTGGAGCTACGACCAGGCGCTCAAGGAAGCGCAAGCGCAGGGTTTTGCCGAGGCCAATCCCACGATGGATGTCTCTGGCAAAGATTCACTGCAAAAGTTGATCATCCTCGCGGGGTTGGCGTTCAACGTCCGCATCGACGAGCAGGACATTCATCTGGAGGGCATCGACAAGCTGGATGCCATCGATCTCAAGTTCGCGAGCGAACTGGGCTACGTCGTGAAGCTTCTGGCCATCGCCGAGCGCGTCTTCGCGCCCAACAACCCGATCTCCCTTCGCGTCCATCCCACTCTTGTTCACAAGAGCGACCTCCTCGCGCAGGTCAGCGGTTCGTTTAATGCGATCAGTTTTTATGGGCACGCGCTGGGGCATGCGCTCTTCTATGGTCGCGGCGCGGGCAGGATGCCCACGGCATCCGCCGTCGTCTCGGATCTCATCGGCGTCGCGCTTGGCACCACGCCGGCGCAGTTCAAATCGCTCAACGTCTTCATCGATCAAGTCCCGAAAGCCAATGTGCTCCCGTTCTCGGAATTGAAATCGCGTTACTACCTCCGCCTGACCGCAAAGGACCAGCCTGGTGTGTTAGCCCAGGTTACGAAGGTGTTGGGGGATGAGCAGATTTCCATTGCCTCATTCGTGCAGCATGAATCCAGCGCAACCACCGGGGACGGCATCGTGCCGCTGGTGCTGACCACCCATGTAGCACAAGAAGGGGCGATTCAGACCGCTTTGAAGCAGATCAACGCCCTTCCGCCGATCACCGCCCCCGCGGTTTGCCTGAGGATCATCGACCAGCCGAAGGAATTCGCGTCTGGTTGAAGTGTATTTTCGCGGTTGCGTGTAATTGGGTTCGCAGGGGAATATGACAGGCATGAAGATCGAGGGTGACGCATTGCCCGTCGAACTGCGCCGCGCCCGGCACACCGTCCGCGGAAAGCTCAACGCGATCAAGCTCTGCGTCAGCGCCCTCCCCACTTGCGATACCCCCGCCGAGGCCGCGGAATTTCTTATCAATATCGAACAGGAGAGCGACAAACTGATCCAAGCGCTGGACGAATTCGAAGCGCTGCAAGATGCGCACATGAACGACCGCTAGCGCTGCCAGATGGCAAGCGTCTGATCGAGCTTCTTCTGAAGATCGTCCGATCCCGCCATCCAGTGGACGTTCGGAAACCTCCTGAACCATTTCATCTGCCTGCGCGCCAATTGCCGGGTTGCGATTTTGATCTGCTCGGTTGCTTCCTGCAAAGTCTTCTTGCCGCGGAGATGGTCGATGAGATCCTGATAGCCGGTCGCCTCCGATGCGGTCCTGGAAAGCTCGCCGTAGCGATCGAGCAGCGAGCGCGTCTCCTCAAGCCAGCCGGCCTCCATCATGGTCTTCATGCGCCCGTTGATCCGCCGGTTCAGCGCCTCCCGGTCCCAATCAAGTCCGATCCAGCGCGCTGGGTGCCGCATTGATTCTCTCCCCCATTCCTGTTGGAGAGAGGTGATGGATTGCCCTGTGAGCTCATGCACCTCGAGCGCGCGCACCAGCCGCCTGGTGTCGTTCAGGTGAATCCGTTGAGCCGCCTCGGGATCAACCGTGGCCAGCTTCTCGTGCATCGCTTTATTTCCCGTCAGTTTCAATCGCTCGCGCAGTTCGGGGTCCGCGCTCGGCCCCTCGAACATTCCTTCGAAGAGAGCCTTGAGATACATCGGCGTCCCACCGGTCGCAATGAGCGGCACGTCGCGCCGCGCCGCATCCGTAATGACCTCATCGGCTATTTCGACAAAACGCGCAGCTGTAAATGTTTCATTGGGGTTCACCACATCGATTAAATGGTGTCGCACTCCGTCGCGCTCCCGCACAGTCGGTTTGGCGGTTCCAAGATCCATCCTCCGGTAAACCTGCATTGAATCGACGCTCAGAATTTCCGCCCCCACTTGCCGCGCCACCTCCATCGCAAGCTCAGATTTACCGGAAGCGGTGGCGCCAATGATGACGAGCATGTGAACGAATCCTATTTCTCGATTTCGCCGATCATCGACCGCGATCATCGATGTCGTAGACCTTGTAGTGATCGACCGTCGGGCGGATGGTGTTCTTCAGCAACAGTTGATGCCGTGGGTCCGCGAGATAGCGATTCAGAGCCTGCTGGTTGCGGAAAGTGACGACGAGCGCGACGTCGTAGCTTGAATCGACGACCGGTCGGGTCGATGGAACGGCGATGCCCGCGGAAATATCCACCACGCCGGGAATAGTGCGAAGCTTCTTTGACTCGCGGATCAGCTCGCGCCGAACCGCTTCATTCCCGGGGTTCTTGAGCCAGCACACCACCACATGCGTGATCCGCGGATCATGAGGTGAGGCCAGCATCGACTGACATCCCATACCAATTAGCGCCAGCCACAGCATCGTGGGTCTCATCGGATTCTCCTTGCGCTGTTCTCCGCGACGATCCGGGCGTTTCTCTGCAACACCGGCAGCTTGACGCGCTTCATCGCGCTGCCGCGCAGCTGCTCGCGATACTGTTCATTTTGCCAGCCCAGGACCTCTTGCACGTTAAGCGTTCCGGTCGCAAATCGCGGTTGAAATTCCACCATCTCGCCGAGCGGCGCCTTCTGATTCCACGGACATACATCCTGACAGATATCGCATCCATAGAGCCAGTCGTCCATCCGTTCCGCAAGGTCCGGCGCGATTTCAGCCCGATGTTCGATCGTGAGATAGGAGATGCACTTCCGCGCGTCGAGCTGATACGGCTCCGTGATCGCACCGGTGGGACAGGCATCAATGCACCGCGTGCAGGTGCCGCAGCGATCGATACCCGGATTGTCAGGCGGAAGCGCCACCGTTGTAAGAATCTCTCCGAGCAGGAGCCAGGAACCCACATGCTCGTTGAGCACGCAGGTGTTCTTCCCGATCCAACCGATGCCGGCGCGGGCCGCCAGTTCCTTCTCCATCACCGGCGCCGTGTCGACAGCACATTTCGATTGCGCCTCCGGCACCCGCGCCCGCAGCCAATCCGCAAGCTGATGCAGCTTCGGCTTGAGCACCTCATGGTAATCATCGCCCAATGCATACCGTGCCACCTTTCCGCCATCTGATGGAATTGCATCGAGCGGGGCAAGGTAATTGACTGCGACGCAGATCACGCTGCGCGCTCCCGGGAGGTACATGGCCGGATCCGTGCGTTCGTCGAATCGCTTGTGGAGATATTCCATCGTCCCGGCCCGTCCATCGTCCAGCCACTGACGGTAGAAATCCCGATACTTCGACGGGGACGCATCGGCGATGCCGACGAGATCGAACCCCAACTGGCGGGCGCGTTGCTTCACCTCCGAAGCCAGTTGATGAGTATTGATCGTGGTCATCGTCATGGTCTGCCGTTTCTACACTTCGATTTTCTTCCAGCCGCCCTGTAAGAATCTTGCATAGATCAGGACACCGCGAACAAAGAGGTCGGTCGCCAGCACGATCCAGATGATCGGGAGCGGTTGATGCAGCCACCCGCCCACGACGGCGACACCGCCAAGCCTGAGCAGGACGACGCTGACGAGAGAGATCAGCATAACCGACCAGGTGTCGCCGGCGCCGCGTAGCGCTCCGCCAAAGATAATGGCGGCGGCAAAACCAATCTGGCAGAAGCCGGTGATGTGAAGGCATTTCGCCGTCAGGTCGCGAATGCCGGGATCTTCGGAGATGAAGGCTGCGGGATATTTTGAAAAGAGGATGAAGAACACGCCGGCGAGCGTCATGAATCCGCCACCGACGAGATAGCCGAGATAGGCGCAGCGGTTGGCGCGTTGCGAATCCTTCATGCCAAGGGATTGTCCAACCATCGTCGCGACGGCCACCGAGAACGCGAATCCGGTCATGTAGCTGATCGACTCGATCCGGATCGCGTTGTTATGAGCGGCGGCGGCGACGTTGATCGGCGCGGTGCGGTTGACGATCCGCACCAGCGCGAAATTGGCGATCCAGTTCGTCAGACTCTCGCCCGCGTTGGGCAGTCCGATGTTGAGGATGCGCTTCATATCGTGCCAGTGCGGCCGGAGCCGGTGCGGATGCAGCCGGATCCCGCCCCGGCCGACAAACAGCACGATCACCTGAAGAACCCCTCCCGCGACATAGGCGATGACGGTGCCGATCGCGATACCGTTGAAGCCAAGTTTGGGAAAGCCGAACCAGCCGAAGGTGAGGGACCAGGAGAAAAAGATATTCACCACATCCACGACGATCATCGCAATCGCCGGCGTCAGCGTGTCTCCCGCTCCCCGCAGGCAGGCGTTGGCCACCATCATCACGATCACGCACGGCACCGCCGGGCTGAGCATGCGGAGATAGCTGAGCGCGTAATCGTGCGCTTGCCCCTGCAACCCCGTGAAATCCGCCACGGCCGCGGGGAACAGGAACGTGAGAACGCCAAGCGTAAGTCCCGCGAAGAGCGCAAACAGCATCGACTGCCCGCACACCGAATTCGCGCGGCGGCGATGCTTCGCGCCGGCAGCACGCGCGATGATTGCCGTGGAACCGGTTCCGATCGCGCCGGCGAACAGTCCAACGAACCAAAACAGATACTGCACCGTTCCGACCGCGGCGGCAGCCTCGGCGCGATTCGCGGGGAGATGATTCGCCAGGTACGTGTCGTTCAGCCCGACCGCAATATGCAGAACGTGCTCCGCCAGCACAGGGAGCGAGAGCGCGAAGAGATACTTCAGCAGCGTCCAGTTCGACGCGCGAGCTTCGGGTTCGGGAGTTGCGGCGCTCGCGCGTCCGATGACAGCCTGGCTCATGGGGGTGGTGATCTTATCCGGTTTCCATTTAATTCTCGCGCTTGATTCCCTCGCGAACCCCGCGCCCCGCAAGCGGGGCCGCTAACCACAGGTGCGGTTAACTGGAATCCGTATTAGTCGCGGTCTGTCTTTCTTCCGTTCAACGATCGCGAGTTCACGAGGCACGGGAGTCAAATGGAATCCGTATTGGTCGCGGTATTGGGGTTGAACCACCAGAGCTGGGGTGCGGCTCAATCTGACTTGGAGACCGGGTCTATTTTTGCGACGGGAGGCGCAAATTCTCCGGTGATGACCGTGGCGCCGTCCGCGAGTTTGGCCGCGTTGCTCGTCACCACCTTTTGAACCCCGCTGAACCCCCTCACGATTTCCAGATGTTCTCCCTGGCGAACACCTGTCTCGATCGTATGCTCGACGGCTCTGTCGTCCTTGACGGTAAACACTTTCTGAACGCCTGCGAACGAGACGATGGCTTCGAGCGGCACGAACGTGACCTGCTTTTGCAAAGCCGTCTGGACGAGACCTGTTGCGAACGAGCCGGCCTGAAGCTTCCCCTCGCCATTGGGCACCAGGACTTCGATCTGGAAGGCCCGCGATGCAAAATCAACCTGGGGGCTGATTCTGGAGATGACTCCGGCAAACGGCTTTGGATACGCGTAGACGCTGACACTCACCTGCTGCCCCGTTCGCACATCAGCCATGAATCGCTCCGGGACGGCGCCGCGATACTTGATCGGATCATCCGCCACGAGCTTGAACAACGGCGTGCCTTCCTTCACATACTCGCGGACGGAAACGAGCCGCGCCGCCACGGCGTAGCGTCCGACAGGGCGCGTGCCGGCGCTCGTGGCAGCGCTGGGCACCGGAGCGCGAACCGTCGAATCCGCGAGGCGCTGATCCGCGATATCCAGCAGCGACTGCTTCGATCGTGCCGCCGACAACGTGGACTGCGCGTTCATGGTCTCAACATCATGACTACTCTGCGCAACATCATAAGCGGTCTGCAGGTCCGCGAGTTCCTGCTCGCTGATGGCGCCGTTCTTCGCGCCCATTACTTGCCGAGCGCGATCCAGCTTGGCTTTCGCACTGTCGACCTGAAGTTTCGCGCGATGCACGGTCGGGACCTTCGGAAGGTCCAAATCTTTTTGCGGAATGGCTGTAATGCCAAGCTTGGAGAGCGTCTCGCGCACGGCCATCTCCTGCTCATTTCGAGCCAGCTCGTAATCGCGCTTGTCGATCTGCGCGAGCGGCTCATTCGCATTGATCCGATCGCCGACGTCCTTGAAGATTTGCGTGACGCGCCCCGGAACCTTCGCTGAAATGACGGCCTCCTCATCACCGTAGAGCGTACCGACCACTTCGACGGTTCGCTGGACGTCGAGGAGCGTCGTGGGCTGCAAAACGACGGCGATGGGAGCCGCCGGTTTGCTTTGCCGAGCCGAATGTTCCTTCTTTCGACAGCCGGGAATAGCAAGGACCATCGCGAAAGCGATGCAGGCGCAAACGTACAGAAGACCCCTTGAGCTTCGACAAATCATATTTTTACAAAAGCCCCAATTCCAACTGAGCCGCTTCGGACATCATCGACTTTTCCCAGGTTGGCTCGAAAACCAGATTGACAGTAGCGCTGGGAACTTCGTCGATATTCTCAACATGCTGCTCCACCGCCGCGACGAGCGAGCCGGCGACGGGGCACCCCGGGGCGGTCAGCGTCATGGTGACTCGCACCGCCAGCGTATTCGGATCGACGTCGATCCCATAGATCAGCCCGAGGTCATAAATATTGACCGGAATTTCAGGATCGAAGATCTGCTGGATCGCAGCAATGACCTTCTCGACGACGGCCTTCTGCCGTGGCGTTTTGCCGGGATCGAGAAAGCGCGAGACCAGGGATTCAGCAGTCGTATGCCGCGGGTGCTCTGATGCGGGCTGCCGTCGGAGTTGCTCAATCTTATCATTCGGGTTGAGAACGTTCAGCGGCATGCGAGGTTGCGAAGGGTTGTCGCTCATGATGAAACCAGGTCGTTAGCGAGCGTGCGGATTTTCTTGATCATCCCCGCAAGCCCGTTGCGGCGCTGCGTGCTGATGAACTGATCCAGGCCGATCCGGTGGAAGAAGCCTTCAATATCAAACGTGAGAATCTCGGTGGCGCTCTGCCCGGAGTATAGCCGCTCCATGATCGCGATCAGCCCGCGCACGATGTCCGAGTTGGCATCTGCGGTGAACTCCAGCGCGTCCTTACCCGGGGACCGGCGGCCGACGAGATACACTTCGCTCATGCAGCCGGGAACGCGCTCGGTCATGGTCTTTAGACGATCGAATGCGTGCGGGATTCGCTCACCCAGATCGATGACGTAACTGTTCCTGGCGTCGCGATCGGGCAGCAACTCAAAATCAGCGGCGAGCTCCTCGGCGGCGGCGCGGGTCGACACGGCGGCAGGCGACGCGAAGGTAATACTGGTTGGTAACGGCGTCGCAGTAGGTTTCACCGCGCGCTGATGATTGTGCGCCGTCGCATTCTTCAACTGTTCGATGAAGCAATCAATATCGTCGCGCGTGTTGTACATGGCAAGGGATGCGCGGGCGGTCGAAGAGATCTTCAACCGATCCATCACCGGCTGGCAGCAATGGTGGCCCGTGCGGATGGCGATATTCTCCATATCAAGAACCACCCCGATGTCGTGAGAGCTCATGGGCGGATCATCGACAACGAACGAGAGAACCGAGGCTTTTTTGGCGGCGGTCCCGATGATGCGAACGCCGGGAATTTCGCACATGCGCCCGGTGGCGTAGGCGAGGAGATTCTGTTCGTGGGCGGCCGTGTTTGGAAGTCCTACTGCCGTGACGTAATCAATCGCCGCGCCGAGACCAACGGCACCGGCAATATGAGGCGTGCCTGCTTCAAACTTGCTGGGGAGATCGGCGTAGACGGTTTTCTCGAAGGTAACGGAGGCGATCATGTCACCGCCGCCCTGGTACGGGGGCATCGCTTCGAGAAGCTCTCGACGACCGTAGAGGATACCGATGCCCGTGGGACCGAAGATTTTGTGTCCGGAGAAGGCGTAGAAATCGCAGTCAATGTCGCGGACATCAGTGGGGAAGTGAGCGACCCATTGCGCACCATCGATCATGACCTTTGCGCCATGAGCGTGAGCAAGCGTGGTGATCTCGTTGACGTCATTGATCGTGCCGAGCGAGTTAGACAGGTGGACAACGGAGACGAGCTTCACCCGGCGGGACTTCAAAATCTTCTCGTATTCGTCGAGCAGAAGCTCACCACGGTCGTTCATGGGGATGACACGAAGCGTCGCGCCCGACCCTTGGCAAGCCATCTGCCAGGGAACGATGTTGGAGTGGTGTTCCATCGCCGACACCAGCACTTCATCGCCTTCGCGAAGGCTCAATCGGCTGAACGCATTGGCGACGAGGTTGATGGATTCGGTGGTGCCGCGCGTGAAGATGATCTCTTTGTCTTCGCCGGCATTGATAAAGTTCCGCACCTTGTGGCGCGTCTGCTCCCAGCGCTCGGTGGCGAGTTGGGAGAGGTGATAGACCCCGCGATGAATATTCGCGTTTTCGGCTTCGTAATAATGCCGGATCGCGTCGAGAACCTGGCGTGGCTTCTGGGTTGTCGCGCCGTTGTCGAGATACACCAGCGGCTTGTCGTGCAGCTTGCTCTGAAGGATCGGGAAGTCGGATCGGACTTTCAGCGGGTCAAACGTCGAGTGGTCCAGTCGAGGGTGCGTGTCGCGAGTCTCGCGCGCTGCCGTGGTCATGGTTTAAGTCCGATGCTTTTCCGTCGCTTCGCCGAGATCCGTGATCCGCAGATCCCGCGGTAACCCAGCCTGGGCAGCCATGAAATCTTCCAGTCGCCGCCGAACCGGCTCCACCTTGATCCGCCGAGTGATATCCGCGGCAAACGCATAGGTCAGCAGATGACGTGCCGCCTCCAGCGAAACGCCTCGGCTGCGAAGATAGAACACCATGTCCTCATCAACCGGCCCGGTGGTTGATCCGTGCGTGCATTTCACGTCATCGGCATAAATCTCGAGCGCCGGCTGCGAATTCATGCTCGCATCATCACTCAGCAGCAGCGACTTGCTCGTCTGCTTGGAATCCGTTTTCTGCGCCTCCGGGTGGACGTAGATCTTGCCCTTGAAAACGCCGGTCGCTTCGTCGCGGAGAACATGCTTGTAGAGTTCATGACTCGGGCAGTTCGGGGCCGCGTGCTCCAGGATGGTGTGATTATCGCAATGCTGATTACCGCTGATGAGCACGAGGCCGTTGAGCACCGCTTCCGCGCCTTGGCCGGCGAGCGTCACGTTCAAGTCGTTTCGCGTCAGCTTGCTACCGAGCGTGGCCGCATGGGAGACAAACTGCGATGCTCGCCCCAGCCTTGCTTGTAGCGTCGAAACATGAAACGCCGCGGAGCAGTCATGCTGTAATTTGTTGTGCTCGATCCGGCTGTCATTGCCCACCGACACTTCAGTCACAACATTCGCGAGATGCGTCGACCCCGCGCCGACGAAACTCGTGACCAGCGTCGCTTCGACATTGTCTTCGGCAACGATCAGAATTCTCGGATGCGAAACCGTCGGCTCCGCGCCGCCGGTATCGACGAAAAGGAGATGGATCGGCTGCTCCAGAGCAACGCCCCGCGCGAGGTGTACGAACGCGCCATCGCGGATAAAGCCGGTGTTCAAGGCGACAAACGGGTTCGCGTTGATATCCGCGTAACGTCCAAGGTGCTGTTCAAGGAGCGCATCATTACTGGCAAGGGCTTCGCGAAGGCTGGTGACGGTGACGCCAAGGGGAAGCGTTGCAGCGCGGGAAAGCTCCGGAGAAAAGTTTCCATTCACAAAGACAAGCTCGACGAGCGCGTCATGGCCAAAGGTGTAAGCGCCAGCGCGTTCCCGTGCCGCATCGTCCACACGCCCATCGGCCAGCGCGAAACGAGTTCGCGCGATTGGGGCAACGTTGGTAAACCGCCATTCTTCCTGCTTACTGTCCGGAAACCCAACCCGCTCAAAACGCTCGATCCCCGCGCGGCGCCGCAGATCAAGCCAGCGCGGCGTGTCGCCGTTGCGGTTGCGCTCGAACTGCCGGAAGTTCGAAACGTGGACATCTTTTTCGATGAGCTGAGTCATGTTCTCGATCCCTTAAACGGCAGCCGCCACTTCCTTCTCGACCCAGTCATACCCGCGCTCTTCAAGCTCCAGCGCCAGGCTCTTGTCGCCGGTCTTGACGATCCGGCCATCCATCATCACGTGCACGAAATCCGGCGCGATGTAATTCAGCAAGCGCTGGTAGTGCGTGACCATCACGATCGCCCGCTCGGGCGACCGCAATGAGTTTGCGCCTTGAGAGACGATCTTCAGGGCGTCGATATCCAGCCCTGAATCCGTCTCATCCATCAACCCCAGAATCGGATTCATGACCGCCATCTGGAAGACTTCATTGCGCTTTTTTTCGCCGCCGGAAAACCCCTCGTTGACGGCGCGGTTCATGAACGACGGATCCATTTTCAGGAGGGCCATCTTGTCCTTGACGAGCTTAAGGAACTGCACCGAATCAAGCTCCGGCTCGCCACGGTGTTTCTTGACCGCGTTCACCGCCGCCCTGAGAAAGTAGCTGGTGCTCACGCCGGGAATTTCGACGGGGTACTGGAAAGCGAGGAACACGCCTTCGCGCGCGCGCTCCTCAGACGACAGTTCAATCAGGTCCTTGCCATCGTAAGTAATCGAGCCTTCCGTCACCTCGTACGTCTCGCGGCCCATGATGACCTGCGCCAGCGTGCTCTTGCCGGATCCGTTCTTTCCCATGATCGCGTGAACTTCCCCGCGATTGATCGTGAGATCGACGCCTTTAAGGATGTCACGCCCGCCCGGAGCGGCAACCCGTGCATGAAGATTCTTGATTTCGAGTAATGCCATTGTCCTGTCCTGTATCACGGGCATCTTGCCCGTGCGTGAACCGCGAACACGGGCAAGATGCCCGTGATACGGCTAGCCAACGCTACCTTCCAAACTAACCCCCAGAAGCTTCTGAGCTTCCACCGCGAATTCCATCGGAAGCTCGCGGAACACTTCCTTGCAAAACCCGTTCACGATCAAACTGACCGCGTCTTCGAGGGCGATCCCGCGGGTCTTGCAATAAAAAAGCTGATCCTCGCCAATCTTCGACGTAGAAGCCTCATGCTCCGCCCGGCTGCTGGTGTTCCTCACTTCAATGTACGGGAACGTGTGCGCCCCGCATTTGTTTCCCAGAAGCAGCGAATCGCACTGCGTGTAATTCCGGCTGTTGGTCGCGCCTTTCAAGATCTTCACCAGCCCTCGATACACGTTCTGCCCGTGTCCGGCGCTGATGCCCTTGGAGACGATCGTCGATCGGGTGTTCTTCCCGATGTGGATCATCTTGGTGCCGGTATCCGCCTGCTGATAATTGTTCGTCAGCGCAACGGAGTAGAACTCGCCGACGCTGTTGTCGCCTTGCAGGATACAGCTTGGATACTTCCAGGTGATCGCGCTGCCCGTCTCCACCTGCGTCCAGGAGATCTTGGAATTTGCCCCGCGACAGGCGCCGCGCTTCGTGACAAAATTATAGATCCCGCCCTTGCCTTCTTTATCACCCGGATACCAGTTCTGAACGGTGGAGTACTTGATCGTGGCTTTCTCCATCGCCACCAATTCAACAACGGCGGCATGAAGCTGATTCTCATCGCGCATCGGCGCGGTGCAGCCTTCGAGGTAGCTCACCTGCGCGCCTTCATCCGCGATGATCAGCGTGCGCTCGAACTGTCCGGTATTTTTTGCGTTGATGCGGAAGTACGTGGACAGTTCCATCGGGCACTTCACGCCCCTGGGGATGTAGGCGAAGGAGCCATCCGTGAAGACCGCGCTGTTCAACGTTGCGTAATAGTTATCTGAGTACGGAACGACCGAGCCGAGATACTTCTTGATCAGCTCCGGATGCTTCTGCACTGCTTCACCGAACCCGCAAAAGATGATGCCAAGTTCCGCCAGCTTCTTCTGAAAAGTCGTCGTGACCGAAACGCTGTCAAACACCGCATCAACCGCGACGTTCGGCTGTTCCACACCCAGCAGCGCCGCCCGCTCGCCCATCGGCACGCCAAGTTTTTCATAAACCGCGAGCAGCTCGGGATCCACTTCATCCATGCTCTTCAGCTTGGCCTTGGGCGCGGAGTAATAGATGCTGCTCTGATAATCGATCGGCGGATATTCCAGCTTCGGCCACTTGGGCTCCGTCATCTTCTGCCAGTGACGAAACGCCTTCAGCCTCCATTCCAGCAACCACGCGGGCTCATTTTTCTTGTGCGAAATGAACCGGACGATCTCCTCGTTAAGACCCGGCGGCGCCGTATCGGCTTCAATGTCGGTGACGAACCCCCACTTGTATTCTTGATTCGCCAGCTCTTCGATTTCCGCATCAGCGGTAGGCATTATTTCCTCAATTCCGGCGGCTGCTGAGATCAAATCTCAGTCTTACAAGGCATCAACAATCAACCGCTGCACGATTCCGCGAACGATCAGGATCGTCCGCAGTGCCGGCTCAGTTCACTCTCGCAAGTTCGATTTAAGCCGAGAAGCTTGAGCCGCAGCCGCACGTGCTGGACGCATTCGGATTCTTGAACACGAATCCGCGGCCCATCACCTCATCCTTGAAATCGATCTCGACGCCCTGCAAGTAGAGCGCGCTCTTCTGATCGACCAGGATCTTGATTCCCGAGGACTCGAGTTGCTCATCGCTCTCGGTTGCCGGCTCTTCGGTCAGGTCCAGCATATAGCTGAAACCCGAGCAGCCGCCGCCCTTGACGCCCACGCGCAGCTTGGTCTCGCCGTCCGGCAGCCCCTGCTCCGCAATGATCTTCTTGATCTCCTTCGCCGCCAGTTCTGAAAGACTTACCATTTCAAGTTCTCCTTATGTCTAAGCCACGTTGACTGTTTGTAACGTTACCCTCGAACCGTCTCTCTTATCACGTTCCCGTCGAACGCCCACGCGCTCCAGCGGAACATCAATCCTTCTTCCCGGCAGCACCAGATCCGCCACCGAAACATCCCGCATGAACTGCCCAATCCGATATTGGAGCGCCTGCGCCGGTCCATGCAGGGCAAACTTCTTCATCGGCTCGTCCTCCCGATCTTCCAGCATGGCACACAACTTAAAAAGCGAGACACCGTGCAAATCCACAGCAATGGTATACCCACCGCTGGCACCGCGAACGCTTGATAGAATGCCGCGCTGATGAAGGCTCTTCAGGATGTTCATCAGCAGAGCCGCCGGAATCCCGCATGCAACTGCAATTTCCCGCGCCGACGATACCCATGCCGCCCGTTCCGCCAGGTAACCCAAGCTAATCAGGGCGTAATCGGCTTTTCTGCTCAAACGGATCATCTTAACTGAATATAGGACCGTTCCAGTACGAATTCAAGCCGCCCCAGATCGACCCCTCGTCCCCCGTTGGGGGGCAGGGCAATCGCATGTAAGCTTTCTCGCTTTTGCGTAGTGGCTACGCCTGACCCTCCGCCTCGCCCGGACCTTTGGTCGAATTCGCCGCTACGTCACCACATTTCGACCGCCTCCGCGCGCGACAAAGTAGTAAATCAGCGCCCCCAGCAAGTGCAGGAACAGAATGACCACCACCCACAGCACCTTCTCTGCCGTTGGCATGTTGCTGGTGAGACAATCGATCAACATCCAAAGCCAGAAGATGCTCGCCACGATTGCGATGATGATGAACACAATCATCATTCCACCCATGGCATAGCCAGCACCATTAGCACCTTGTTGAGCGAGAATCGCGTGAATCATGAAACCTCCGTTCCCTCGTCCGTAGCAACAAACGTGCCGTTCCCCCCGCTCGTCACGTCTCACTTTCCTACAAAAGCCTCCCCCCACCTTATCCCGCTCCCCTTCAAAAACTCCACCAACTCCCCGGGCTTCGCGATGATCTCCCGCGCCCCGCTCGCCTCCAACTCCGCCTTCTCGCGAAACCCCCACAGAACACCCACCGGAAACATCCCCGCGCCCGTTGCCGTCAACATGTCCGTTTTTGTGTCACCCACATAGACGAAGCTCGAGACCGCATCCCCAAGCCGCCGCGCGATCTCGATCGCCCCCGCCGGGGAAGGCTTCCTCGGGATCGCCTCCGTCTGCCCCAGCACCTCCGCCCATTTCCACTCCCCGAGAAAACGCTCGACACACTGCACCGTGAACCCATGCGGCTTGTTCGACAACACCGCCATCTTGAATCCCAGATCCCGAACCCCATCCAGCATCTCCCGAATCCCCGCATATGGACGCGTCTTCGCATACTTGTTCCGATCGTACTCCTCTCTGTAGATCGCAATGCACCGCTGGATCGTCGCAGCATCCCGCCGATCTACCGGCAGCGCCCGCATCACCAGCATCACCACGCCATCGCCGACCAGATACCGAAACTCCTCCACCGCCCGCGCGGGAAATCCCAGCCGCCCCAGCGCCCGGTTCGTCGCATCCGCCAGATCCTCCAGCGTATCCAGCAAGGTTCCATCCAGATCGAAGATCACCGACGAGTAAGCTTGCATCAACACTCCACCCCTCTAACATAACCCGCCGGATTTCTGAAATTGGAGCACTCGTGGCCCGCAAAGCACTCATCGTCCAAGGCGGCTGGGATGGTCATCAGCCCAAACAGGTCGCTGAAATCTTCGATCGCGTTTTAAGAGAAGAAGGCTTCGACACCGAGGTCACGGGCACCCTCGACTCGTTCAAAGACGAAGCGAAAGTGATGGCGCTCTCCCTCATCGTCCCCTGCTGGACGATGGGCGCACTCACCGCCGATCAGGCCAAGCCGATCATCAAAGCCGTCGCCAACGGCACGGGTGTCGCCGGCTGTCATGGTGGAATGTGCGATGCCTTCCGCATGCACACCGAATGGCAGTTCATCACCGGCGGCCAATGGGTCGCACATCCCGGTAATGACAACACCCATTACACCGTCAAGATCACCGACAAGTCCCACCCCATCACTCAAGGCATCAACGACTTCGAAGTCTCGAGCGAGCAGTACTACATGCACATCGACCCCGCGATTAAAGTCCTCGCAACCACGCGATTTCCGGTGGCGGATGGACCTCACGCCCCCAATGGACCCGTTGACATGCCCGTGCTCTGGACCAAACTCTATGGCAAAGGAAAAGTCTTCTACTCTTCCCTCGGGCACAGCACAAACGTTGTGGAAATGGAACCCCATCTAACGGTGATGCGCCGCGGCTTGCTCTGGGCGGCCCGGGGCTAGCGGTCGGAGAAAACATATATGCGCTACCTGCTCCTCATCTGCTTCCTGATCAGCACCCCGGGTTGTCAAAAAACCATCCACGAAGCCCGCTCCCCGACTCCACGCCCGATAACCGCGGGCGTTTAATCCCTCTGAACCACCCCCACGGAAGGTACGTCTTACTGCTCCGGAGAGATTCCGCACTCGCTTGACGACCTCATCCCGCGATTCATAATGCTCTTGCAGCGCTTCATTGGAGAGACATGAACTCGGAACAGAAAATAGTGATCTGCGGCGGCGGTGGCTTCATCGGGGGTCACCTCGTCGCCGACTTCATCAAACGCGGAAACAAACAAATCCGCTGCATCGACGTCAAGCCCAAAACCGAGTGGTATCAGGTCCACCCCCAAGCCGAAAACATCGTCGCCGACATGAACCTCCGCGATGCCGCTTTCGCCGCAACCAAAGGCATGGACGTCGTCATCAACCTCGCCTGCAACATGGGCGGCATGGGATTTATCGAGCTCAATAAAGGCCTCTGCATGATCAGCGTGTTGATCAACACGCATCTGCTCATGGGCGCCCGCGAGCACGGCGCCAAGCGATTCTTCTACGCCTCCAGCGCCTGCGTCTACAATGGTGACAAGCAGAAAGACAAGAAGATTGAGACCTTTCTCAAGGAAGAAGATGCTTACCCGGCCCTGCCCGAAGACGGTTACGGGTGGGAAAAACTTTTCTCCGAGCGCATGTGCCGCCACTTCCGCGAAGACTTCAAAGTCCCCACGCGGGTCGCGCGCTTCCACAACGTGTACGGTCCCCTCGGTACCTGGGACGGTGGACGCGAAAAAGCACCCGCCGCCATCTGCCGCAAAGTCATCGCCGCGAAGATGTCCGGCATGCACGAGATCGAAATCTGGGGCGACGGCAACCAGACCCGCTCCTTCATGTACATCTCCGACTGCCTCAAAGGCATCGAGATGATCACCGACAGCGAAACCTGGCACGATCCCATCAACCTCGGAAGCTCCGAAGGCGTCACCATCAACCAACTCGTGGACATCGTCGAAGACATCGCCGGTATGAAGCTGAAGCGCAACTACAACCTCAGCGCCCCCAAAGGCGTCAACGGCCGAAACTCCGACAACACCCTCATCCAAAAAACCTTCGGCTGGCAACCCAACACCAAACTCCGCGACGGAATGGAAAAAACCTACCGCTGGATCTACGACCAAATGGCGAGCAAGCAAGCGTCGAAATAAATGAACGTTCTCGCCCGCATCAAACAATGCGCGCTGTTGCGACAAGTCCGCTTCACTCTCAAGGCGGCCGAAGAGCGCGTTTCTGACGATCTCACCGAACTCGAAGTGCTGGAATCGCTTGTGAATGCCACGGACATCGACAAGCGCATCCGTTCGACTGCTTCGAATCGTCAGCGGCAACGCGAGTACCTCTACATCATAAAAGCCCCCACCACGCGCGGAGAAATTGTGTACACTAAGGGAAAGCTGGTTAATGAGAATGGCGTGCTAACCTATTATCTTTTAGTGTCCGCCAAACTGGTCAACTGAAACATGACACCCATTGACAAATGTCCGATCTGTGGCAGCACGAATGTCAAGCGCATGCGCGAAGACTTGCAGCTTCACCCGCGCGAACGCGTTCTGGAAATCACGAATCTTGAAGTGGATCATTGCATGAACTGCGGAGAAATCTTCCTGGATCACGAAGCATCTCAGAAGATTGACTCTGCCATGGCAAAGCGCAGGATATCGCGTCGTCGGTCAGCGTGATCTCGGTTATGACCCAACCGGCAGGATGAACACAGGTACTCTCAAAACCCTCCTCATCATCTCCCAAACCTTCGTCCCCGACCCCGCTTCGGTTGGCCAGCACATCGCCGACGTCGCCGTCGAAATGGCCGGCCGCGGCTACCGCGTCAGGGTCTACACCTCCGCACGAGGGTACGAAAACCCCTCCCTCAAATATCCCAAATTTGAAATCCTCCATGGCGTTGAAGTCCACCGCCTCGCCCTCGCCTCCTTCGGTAAAAAATCCATCTTCCTCCGCATCCTCGGCACCGCCAGCTTCATGCTTCAGTCCATCTTCCTCTGCCTCTTCACCCCCAACCTCGCCGGCATCTTCTTCTCCACCTCGCCCCCGTTGATCGGCCTCGCGGCAACCATTGCCCACAAGATCCGCCGGGTCCCCATCGCCTACTGGGCCATGGACCTCAACCCCGATCAGCTCATCGCCATGGGAAAACTCAAGCCCACCGACTTCACCACGAAAGTCCTCGAGAAAATCAACAAGATCATCCTCAGCAACTCCAACCTGATCGTCGCGCTGGATCGTTTCATGGCCGCCCGCTTGCGCCTTCGCGCCAACATCGATCACAAAATGCAGATCATGCCCCCCTGGCCCCACGAAGGACATCTCGACCCCCTCCTCCACGATCAAAACCCGTTCCGCGCGAAGCACAACTTGCAGAACAAATTCGTCATCATGTACTCCGGCAACCACAGTCCCGCCAACCCCCTCCGCACGCTGCTCGATGCAACCCTCTCGTTCAAGAACAACCCCGAGATCCAATTCCTCTTCATCGGTGGGGGCCTCGGAAAGAAGGAAGTCGAACAGCACATTCAGGATCACCACCTCACCAACGTCATCTCCCTCCCCTACCAGCCCCTCGCCGATCTCCGCTACTCACTCTCCGCCGCCGACGTCCACGTCGTCTCCCTCGGCGAAGACATGGTCGGCATCGTCCATCCCTGCAAAATCTACGGCGCCATGACCGTGGGCCGCCCCATCCTCTTCTTCGGCCCCCGCCCCAGCCACGTCTCCGACATCCTCGACCAAAACGACATCGGCCTGCACGTCGCCCAGGGCAACGTCCCCGCCGCCGTTGACGCGATCAACCAGTTCCGCGGCCTGCCCGCATCCAGACTCTCCGAGATGGGCACCCTTGCCCAGGAGGTCATGCAGCAAAGCCTCAGCCAGGACATCCTGTGCAATCGCTTGTGCGACTATCTCGAGCAATCGCTCGGCCTTAAGCCCGCAGCCGTTCCCGCCCTCTCTGAGTAATTTCGGATTTTTGGTCCGGAAAGACCTCCCCCCGCGAAGTCTAATCCACGGACGTCCCAAGAGCGGGTCCTGAATGATTGACCAAGCCAAGCTCACTCAGTTGTTCGACGCCCACGCAGCCACGCTGGTGCTCTACGCGCGGCAGTGGCTTGATATCCAGTCCGCACAGGATGTGACCCATGAGGTCTTTATCAAACTCTTCTCCCAAAGCCGCGAGATTCAAAACCCAAGAGCGTGGCTCTACCGCGCCATCCGAAACGCCGCCATCAGCGCCGCGCGCTCGGACGAGCGCCACCGCCGCCGCGAGCAGCGCGTCGCCCGCGACCGCCCTGACCTCTTCGACTCCCAGATCCATCAGGTCGTCGACGCCAAAGCCGCCGAAGCCGCCCTCGCGGATTTACCACCAGACCTTCGCGAAATCACCGTCCTTCGCATCTGGGCCGACCTGAGTTTCGCCGAAATCGCCGACCAAGTCGGCCGACCTTTATCCAGCGTCTTTGATCAATACAAAGCGGCCCTGACCTCGATCCGAAAAACAATGGAATCCTCATGTTCGAAAAAAACCCTTTAACCCCCGCCGAGCGAGAACTCGAAGCCGCCCTTCGGTTGCTTCATCCCGTGCCCCTCGCCCCCGACCGCGAGAAGCTCGTTTTCGAGCTAGGCCGCCGCGCCGGGCGCCAGCGCACCTGGATCTGGCAATCCACCACCGCCGCCCTCGCAGCCTCGCTCCTGCTCACCTTCATCCTCCGCCCCGCCCCGGTGCAACGTGATCGTAACGTGGCTAGCGCTCCCCAGCCTTTGAACCCGATCACCCGCAGCATCAACCCGCGCCCATCCCCCGATCTCTCCGACACCGTGATCACCACCAGCAACTATCTCAATCTCCGCAATCGCATGCTCATACAAGGCCCACTCGCTTTCCCCCGATCTCGCCCATCCTTGATGAGCAATTCTCCCACGCTCCAGAACCTCCTCAAAGAAAACATGCAAGATTCCACGCCATCATCCCCCGCCAATGGAAACACATTATGAAAATCCCACTCACACTCATCGCTCTGCTACTGCTCATCAGCACCATCGCCTGGGGACAGGCGCAAACAACCTCGCCATCGTTCGAGCCCCAGATTCATCGCATCACACTGAAGCTCGCGACGACCGCACCCGCCACAACATCTTCTCACCTCCTCCCCCCCGTCATTGACCAGCAACCGGGAAACGCCGCCCCGCTTTACTTCAACGCGATGCTTCTCCTGACCGACCAGCGCCTCGATGAAATTGACAAGGCCCTCGAGCAACCACTCCAGCAGCTCGCCCTTGATCAATCGATCCTGCCCATGAGCGATTCGTTCCTGACCTTCCTCGACCAAGCCGCCCGCACCGACCACTGCAACTGGCAGTCCCCCTGGCGTTCGCAAGGCCTCAACGTCCTGCTCCCGTATCTCAATCCCATGGCAAGCCTCACCCACGCAATCGAACTTCGCACGAGGGTCCACGTCGCGCGTTCTCAATTCGAGCAAGCGATTACCTCCCTCCAATCCGGCTTCGCCCTGGTTAATCATCTTCAGGAGGAACCCCTCCTCATCCATTCCCTCGTCGCCGCCAACCTCGCCTCAAAGCTCCTCAAGGAAGTTCAAACCCTCATCCAGCAGCCCGGCTCCCCCAACCTCTACTGGGCCCTCTCGGAACTTCCCCACCCCTTCACCAACCGAACCCAGATCGCCCGCTACGAAGCCGCCTTCCTTGAAGCCAGCTTCCCCAAGCTCCGCGAATCCCGCTCGCGCACGCTCAGTGTCGACGAATGGCAACAGCTTTTTGAACAGATGCACAACATCAACAGCTCCGGTGGTTCAACCAATAAAATCGGATTCGCCCTCCTCGCCGCTCAAGAATATCCCGCAGCCAGGCAACACCTCATTGACGAAGGGGCAAAATCCGAAACCGTCGAAGCGATGCCCGTGCAACAAGTCATCGTGCAGCATTACGTCGCCCAGATCCGCCGCTGGTCCGATGCCACCCTCAACTGGTTCTCGCTTCCGTACCCGATCGCGTTAGAACACTCCCGAACGACTCAGCAGCAGATCAACGACGAAATCCGACAATCCAGCAACCCGCCGAAGTCCATCATCGCCTCGCTCGATCGCGCCACCCTCTCGCTTGCTAAAGTCGATCGCACGATCGCCGCCCTTCAAGCGGTTGAAGCCGTCCGCGCCTACGCCTCCACCCACAACAATCAGCTTCCCCAATCGCTGGATGCGATCACCGACACGCCCGCCCCGCTCGATCCCGTCACCACCCAACCCTTCACCTACTCCACAACCGCAAACACTGCCGTTCTCTCCATCCCCGCGATCGCGGGCGACAAAGCTTCCAGCGCCCATCGCTACGAAATCACCCTCAATCCCTAAAAGGACTCCCATGCGTATCAAGGTCCCGCTCGTTCTACTCATCCTTCTCCCCACCCTGGCCCAAGCCGAACCCCAGGCCAGCGTCGCAGACAGGATCGCTCCCTTCATCAGCCCGCAGACGTTAATCATATGCCGCTTGGATCTGGCGCGACTGAAGCTCGCCGACCTCCAGAAACAGATCGGCAACGATCCCCGAGCGAGCGCCGCGATCCAACCCCTCCTGCAGGGCATCGACGCCCTTAAGGCCGCCGGCGCGCGCGAAATCTACTGGACCTACAATCTTTCGCAGGCTCCCGACGCCATCGGCATCGTCCCATTGGAACCTGGCGCGAGCGCCGACAAGATCGGCTCCATCCTCCTCACAACTTTCCTCATCCCAACCCCCAGCTATCGGGGCGTCGAGAAAGTTCAAATCCTCAACAACGCCGTCTGCGTCGCCTCCGAAGGCGCCCTCGCAACACTCACCAAGCAACTCGCCCCCGCGCCCCGCCCCGAATTCGCCGCCGCGCTCGTCGCCGCCAAAAACGCCCCCGTCACCGCCCTCTTCATCCCCAATCCCGACACCCGCAAAGTCCTAACCCAAATGCTCCCGACCTTTCCCCCGCAGCTCGGCGGCCAATCCACCGCCCCGCTCTCGAGAGTCCAATGGACCACCCTCGCGATTGACTTCGCCCCCGCCCTCCACGGCTCGGTTCACTTCCAGACCGACACCTCCGAATCCGCCAAATCCCTTCAGGAATCCTTAAGCACCGCCCTCGCCGCCGCCAAGAAGAACATGCCCGCGGCGTACCAACAAAACATCTCGATCCAACAGACCGACAAGGCCGTCGTCCTCACGCTGGAAACCGACACACTCCAGCAATTTCTCCCCCTCGTACTCGCCACCCAGCGCAAAGCCACCCACGTCCAATCCGTGAGCAACATGAAACAGATCGTCCTCGCCTGCACTCTCTACGCAAACGATCACCAGGACATCTGGCCGGCCGATCTCAAAATCGTCGCCAAGCAGTATTCACTCAAGGACCAAGCCTTCATCAACCCCCTCGACCCCACCCGCAAAGATCCCTACGTTTACCTCGAGCCCAAGACCAAGCGCCGCGTAACCCCTCCCACCGACATTATCCTGTACGAAGCCCACGAAGACACCGCCATCGACGTCGCCGCAGGCTTCGCCGATGGCCACATTGAACTCTTGTCCAAAGCAGAGTTTGACCAGGAGCTCAAAGCGCGCCGCGCTGGTCGCCAGGAGAAAACGCCCTAAGCCGCTATCCCCGATCCGCCGCTCCTGATGGAACCTCAACGCGCGCCCCCGCCTCTCGCTTTGATTCGTTGCGCGCTTTCCAGAACTCAATCACCATCGGCAGCACCGAGATCACCACGATCGCAACGATCACCAGTTCAAACCGCTTCTGCACAAACTCGAACCGGCCGAAGAAAACACCGGCCAGGATGCAGATCAGCACCCACGCCACACCGCCGATGATGTTGTACATCGCGAAGCGGAAATAGTTCATTTTTCCGATCCCCGCCACAAACGGCGCGAACGTTCGCACGATCGGCACGAACCGCGCCAGGATGATCGTCTTGGCGCCATACTTCTCGTAAAATTCCTGAGCCTTGATCAGGTGCTTTTTATTCAGCAGCTTCCCGGTTTCCTTCTTGAACACCGCCGGCCCGAACTTAAACCCAATCCAATAATTCAACGCATCCCCCAGCACCGCCGCCACGATCAGCAGCACCGTCAGCAGCGGCAGATTCAGGTTGATCTCCTGCCGCGCCCCCACCGCCCCCACCGCGAACAGCAGCGAATCCCCCGGCAAGAACGGCGTCACCACCAGCCCGGTTTCCGCAAAAATAATCGCAAACAGCACGACATACAGATTCCCCTGACCCACATGCTCAATCAGAGAATTCCACGCACCCGTGTCATTGAGGTGCCGGAACAAAAAATACAGCCGTCGAAAAAACTCCATTCAATCTCCAGGATTTAACATCGCGCATTGGAACATTCCCGACAGCAAAATACCACCCTCCCGTAGCACGGTCAGCTTGCCCGTGTTGCCGATTCACCAGGCCTCATATCTCATGATCCTCCCCGTTCATATCCAGATGCCCCACGCACTTCTCACCATTCAAAAACTCAATCCGCCCGGCGCGATATCGAACCTTCACATTCCCCGCATCATCCAGCTCGATGCACGTCCCCTCGCTCACCCGAATGCTGTTCTTGTGCGCATAAATCCCCACCCCAAACGTCCCGGCCAAATCAATTCCCACCTTGCCCGATCCCATCAACCCAATTCCCGTTTGAAAATGATTGTCCTTATCATGCATGTGGATCCCATACTGCATGGCCCGCTCCCCCCCAACGGCCTGAATATTTAAGCCCATCACATGCGTCTCTTCCGCCCCCTTAAAATCCGAGCTCATCTCCACGTTCACCCCCAGCGCCACCGCTCGCGCATGGTTGAACACTTCAGCGTGCAACCCGCTCGACCACCCCGGCCCATGCTTGTGAAGCCGCGAGCAAACCACGCACGCCTCCCCCACCTCATGGTGCGTCTCGAGCGATGCGTACATCGTCCAGGGATAAGAATTCTTCCCTCGCTCCTGATGCACCAGCGACAGCACCTCGTGCGTGATCGCATGACCGTTGTTCTCATCCCCGCGCTCAAACAACAGCATCGTATCCAGCGGCTGCGAAGGCACCTCCCCCTGACTCATGTGCCGCGTCAATTTATCCGGCAAAGCCTTCACGTCCGCCGCGCCGGCCCGCTTCCCCAACAACCCCGCAACCGCCGATAGAATCCCGCCGAAGATAAATCTTCTCCGCACCTGCCTTCGCTGCTCGCTCATGCTTCCTTTCGTAGAAGCAATTCAAGCTAGGCAATCAAAACGTCTTTGCAACTTTGCAACCCGCGCAAGAAATCGGGCGGCCTTCCCAGCCGCCCACTTCCGCGAGATCACGTCACTCCGCCAGATAGCCCCGGTCGGAAGACCGGGGTTGGCTTCGAACAAGCAATATCTCTCACTGCGCATTCTTCTTGGTCTTCTTCAACGTCGCCGCGGGCGTCTTCCCCGCCGGCGCCTCCTTATGGCTCGCCAGCGCCGCCATCTCCTGGTCCTGCGTCGGCGTAATCACCTTCAGGACATCCCCGTTCGTCCGCATCCGGATCACCACCTGCTCCCCGTTCGGAAGCGATTCGTTCAGTTGGTAATACTCCCACTCCGTCCGATACACCTTGTTGATCTTGTCGGATTTGAACATGCTGTTCACCGCATCCGCCACCGGCTTGGGCATCTCCTCATTCGGGATCATCTCGCGCACCGAATACAACTGCCCGGTGCTGCTCACGGCCACGTTTCCCGTCGTCGTTTTCACGTTGTAAACATTCGCCCCCGCATCCGACTTAAACACGCCCTCCACCTGGATCTCCGGATAATACTGCTTGGCGAACTTCTGTGCCGCATCCGCATCCGCCCCGCTCGCCGGCGTCTGCTTCTCCGTCGCGAGTTCATTCGAAATCTGGCGCGCATTCGTCAGATCGCGCAGCCGCCCCACCGCATCGAACGTCGCCTGGTAACTCTGGTTGTTCGATCCCGGCAGATCGACCACGTAATTGGTCGCCCGAAAAACCTGCACATCCGTCGGCGGGTTCTTGAACAGCCCCTCCGTATTCCCCTTCACCACGCTCATATAATTCCCCTCTTTCCCCCGCGGCAATCCGTAGTTCAGAAAATCCCCAAACTCGGTCACCTGCGCCGTCGTCTCCCCATCTTTCGTCGTCACGTGAACGTTGCTGACCTTGACGCCATTGATCTCCCGCACATTCAGAACCTGCGTCTGCGCATCCGGATACTCCGCCTTCACCGCCTTGTTCACATCCGGATCGCGCTTCGCCAGCGCTCCCGAACAAATCATCCCCACACCCAACGCCGCCACGATCATCGATTTCGACATAGCAATTCCTTTCAAGGAAACCGCCCATTATTCCCACGGCAGCCATTTGCGCCTGCGCCCAAAACCGCGTCCGTAGGCAGCAACCCCAACCACGAAACAGAACCAGAAGACGCACTGTCGTTCAAAACCTCCGAACAACCCGACAATTAAAAGCGGCGTGGCCGCTTCAGCGGCCATGTCCCCGGATGACCCAGACGTCTCCAAGGTTCCATCCGCGGCGATCCCGGTTCCGCATTTTTTTCCGGGCGTGCGGTGCATCACCAATGCGGGGCGCGGCGGTGATCGTGGTGGAGAAAAGATTCACCACGGAGATCACGGAGGTCACGGAGAGGACAAAGAAGAAGGGGCTCCACGAATGGGCACGAATCGACACCAACGCGAATTGCCCTCTGCTTCTTTCGCAGCGCCGCGGGTGCCGGTAACATCCGCTCTGAAGTGGCTGGCACACGAAATCTTTCGCGCGGGTAAATCCTGACCGTCTAATACCTCTTAAACGGCATGAAAATCGGCCTGCCCACCCAGCAGGACATCCGCGGCTTCAGGCACGCCCCGAAGGCGAACAAGGGGAAGACGAAAGACGCGGAGTTGTTTTGAAGCGTTGTTTCCCCGCAATCGATTAAGGAGTTTATCATGGCCCTATGGATGATGCGTACCGGCAGGCACGGCGAGCACGAGGACAAATTCCTCCAGACCAACAGCGCCTATCTCACGTGGGCAAGACTAAACCACGACTTATCAAAGCTTCAGAACAGGAGCGAACTGCGCCAGTTGCTTCATCAGACATACCCGGATGCCCCTCATGGAAGGCTCAGCAATTTCACGGGGCAGGTCTGGGCATTTGCCAAGGAGATGGTGAAAGAGGACTGGCTGCTGGTTCCGAGCAAGAAGAAGGCGGCAATTCACGTCGCCGAAATTTCCGGTGATTACAGTTACGACTCGGGCGCGCCCGACCCGTTCTTTCACACCCGCGCTCTCAAGTGGATCACGACCGACATTCCCCGCTCGAATTTCGATCAGGATTTGCTTCACTCCGTGAACGCGGCGATGACGGTCTGCAAGATTTCCCGCCACGAGGCGGAACGGCGAATCCGCGCGATGGCGAAGAACGGCTGGAAATCGGCTGCTTACGTACCCTTGGCTGCGGAAACGGGCGAGGATGACAGCGATGAGCCGCAGGCGGCGAGCGAAATCATCGATCTGGAGGAGCAGGGGCGCGACGCGATCTCGCAGCTCATCTGGCGGCGCTTTCAAGGGCACAACCTCAGTCGCCTCGTGGAAGCGGTGCTGAAAGCGCAGGGCTATGCCACTCACCGCTCCCCGGCGGGACCGGATAAGGGCATTGATATTCTGGCCGCGCCCGAACCACTCGGCTTCGGACAACCGCGCATTTGCGTTCAGGTCAAGAGCGGAGATACGCCGGTGGATACGATGATCCTCAACCAACTGATCGGATCGATGCAAAATGTGCATGCCGAGCAGGGACTGTTGGTTTCGTGGGGCGGCTTTAAGTCCTCAGTTGACAAGGAAATCCCAGCCCAGTTTTTCCGGGTGAGGCTGTGGGACCAGAAAGCGCTGATTGATGAGCTCCTGGCCCATTACGACAAACTGGACGCGGACCTGCGCGCGGAGCTGCCGCTAAAGAGAATCTGGACGGTGGCGACCGAGGAAGAGGAAGAGTGAGCCGACACAACACGCGCAGACCCAGGGGGCGAGGGGACGAACCAGCGCCCCAAGGTTCTTCCCCGCGATCTCGTGCCGAACGCGGGTCGGGCGAGAGGCGAAGCCTCCGCGCCCCGCACTCGGAATCTCCTTCCCCTTTCATGCCCCCTCGATGGGAAGGGTGCTTCAGGAAGTGGGAAAAGAATAAAATGCGAACGCCGAACGTCCAACGCCGAACTTCGAACGTCGAATCAAGGCCGATGCGCGTGCACTTCGTCGCTGGGCGTTCGCCTTTTATTCAGGCCGATAACGCGGCGGAAGCCTCGCCGTCGGCTCGGCGGGTGTCGCGCATCCCGCGGCAGGTTCCCTCCGCGGCGCAACAGGCGCCCGGCGCTTCTCCGCAAGTGTCGAAAAGTCCGCCGCGGGTGTCGCGAGACGATCCCGACATCGCGGGAGGTTCTGCGCGGGTGTCGAGAAGTTCTCCGCGGGTGTCGGGAGAGGTTCGGGAGGTGGCGAGAGCTGCGCCGCGGGTGTCGGGAGACGTTCCGCGGGTGTGCGGAATGCCTCCGCGGGGTGTTTTCGGCACTCGGCAGGCGGAATGCACGCGTCCCGACATGGATGGCGAGTAGAAATCGCGGAGCAGAAGGGATCCGCGGAGGAAGAAAATCACAAGCTCCAAGCTCCAAATAAACGGGCGGAACAAACACCTAAACGAGTCCAAGAAGCAAGCGCGCGGCGCAAGGGTCCGTTTTCCCCTTGCCGCTTTCCCCTTATTTGGAGCTTGGAACTTATGTCTTTGGAGCTTCGGGGACACGTTCAATTTCCCTCGCGGCAGCGTGCCCGATATACTCACATCCATGAAACGCGCATCGCTCACGAGCAATCTCAAAGAGGCGCTGGTTCAGGCGCTTACGGAGAACCGCGACGCCGTGCGCGACTTGCTGGCCGAGGTGCTCGAGGATGTGGCGCTGGCGAGCGCTATCCGCCAGGGGGAGAAAACCCGGCCGGTCAAACGGGCGACGGTCCTCCGGGCGCTGTCGCGTCGCCGATGAAAAGCGCGTTCCTCGGCAGCTTCCTCAGCGACGTGAAAAAGCTGCGCGATGCCGCGTTCAATGCGCCGTCGAAAAGACCACCGCCGACGTCGAACGCGCGATATCCCCCGATCAGATCCGCGGCCTCAAGCGCCTCAGCGGTCACAGCCACTATTACCGCATCCGAATCGGCGACTGGCGCATCGGCGTCCGTATCCATGGCGACACCGCGACTTTCATTCGCTGCCTGCACCGCCGCGAGGTCTACCGTTTCTTTCCATGAACCGATCCTGCCCGTGGAACGAGTAGCGAGTAGCCAGTAGCAACGGACCATGGACAACTGACAACCCTCATCCATTCCCGCCCTTCAAGAAATACTCCATCAACTCATGCCCGCGCTCGATCTTCAAACCGCTCGTCGCCGCCGTCGCCTCGGAATACGGCCCCTTGATTAAACCCTTCATCCGCGTCCCCGCCATCGCGAAGGGCGTCGGCGCATGCCCGTGCTTCCGGGTCGCAATGTTGGTCGGATGATCCGGCAACACCAGAATCCTCCACTCCGCCCCCCCTCGTCCCATCTCCTGCAACTTCTCCAGCACCGGCCCCACCACGTACTTGTCGATATGCTCGATCGCCGCCACTTTCGTCTTCCAATCCGCCTGGTGCGAAGCCTCATCCGGCGCTTCGACGTGCGACAGCACGATGTCATAGCGATCGAGCGCCGCCGCCGTCGCAGCGCCCTGCCCCGCGTAATCCGTATCATGAAAGCTCGTCATCCCCGGCACGGATAAATTCTCCCAGCCCAGCAGATTCGCGATCCCGCGCAGCAGATCCACGCCGGTGATCATGCACCCGCGCTTCACCCCAAACCGCTCCTCAAACTTCGGCAGCGCCGGCGCGTGGCCCTGCCCCCACAGCCAGATCTGCGTCGCCGGATTATGTCCCGTCTGCCGCCGCACCTCATTGATTTCATGCTTCTCGAACAGCTCGCGCGATAAGTCAATGATCCCCCGCAAGATCTCCGACCCCTTCCCCTTCGGCAGCCATTTCTCCACCCGCTCCTCCGGGATCTCATGCGGCGGCTTCGTCGTCACCGCGAACTCCTGATTTCCCCGATACACCAGCAGATTCCGGTAGCTCACGCCCGTATAAAATTCAAACCCCGCCCCCCCGCCACCCGGTTCGCCCGCTCCAATTCCCGGATCAGCCGCTGCGCTTCGGCATCCCCGATCCCTCCCGAAGAATGATCCTTCATCACCCCATCGACGACCGTGACGAGATTCAGTCGAAACACCCAATCCGTCGCCGACAGGGGAATATTCTGAGCCGCCGCCTCGAGCGGCGCCCGCCCGGTGTGATACTTCGCCGGGTCATATCCCAGCAGCGACATCGTCGCGACGTCGCTCCCGCTCTCAAACCCCTCCGGCACCGTCCGCGCCAAACCCATCCGCCCGTTCTGCGCAATCCAATCCATGTTCGGAGTATGCGCCGCCTCCAGCGGCGTCTTCCCATCCAACTCCGCCAAAGGCTCATCCGCCGCTCCGTCCGGAATTATGATCGCGTATTTCATGCTCCCGCGAAGTCTACCCGCCTCCAATCTTCACGCCAGCGGTCACGATTCGCCGCTTGCGGCGGTCGCATTTGAGCAAGTTGGACGAGCCACGACCGCAAGGATTTCAAGTTTGCACAGATCTTCGCGACCACCAACCCTACAGGCGCTCCTTGACTATCCGCCCACGTCACGATCCGGCTGTCTTCCGCAGTGAAGCGGGCGCATCTAAGTTTTCCCTTGCCTTTTCCCGTCGAATCGCCACAGTTAGTCCCCGCCAAGGATGTACGGCACCGTGGGTTCCACTTGAGCAGGTCCGGGGACTGAATGAAAGCAAGATCGGTGCGCGATCGCTCGCGAAGCGAGATGCGCCCTTCGTTACACCGTATGGCTGGTGTTGCGCTCGAAGCTCTCGAGTGCCGTGTTCTGCTGTCCGCATCGATCCCACTCTCGAACTCCGCATGGACCTTGATCGGGCCGGCTCCCATCGGGGTTGCCGGCTCCGGAAATCCCACCGGGAGAGTCGCGGGGATTGCCGCCGATCCTCTGACCAGCGGCAAGATATTCCTGGCCACCTCGGGCGGCGGAGTCTGGGGCATCAACGTCAGTGCACCCAACTGGACTCCACTCACGGACGCGCAGCCGACCCTCTTCACCGGCGCGATCGCGATCGCGCCGTCGAATCGCCTGGTTATCTACGCCGGTACAGGCGAAGCGAACAACGCTGCCGATTCCTACGCCGGCCGCGGCTTGCTCAAGTCCACCGACGGCGGCACCAATTGGTCGCTCGTGGGAGGTTCCGTATTTGACCGCGTCTCCGTTTCGAGAATCGTCATTGATCCCACAAACTCGAATATTCTTTACGTCGCCACCGCGGATGGTGTTAATTCGGCCTCCGCGTCGCGTGGAATCTGGAAGTCAACGGACGGCGGAAGCTCGTGGACCAACACCACCGCCGCCGTCAGCACAAGCGTCAGCTTTTCCGATCTGGCGATTCATCCCACCAATCCTCAGATTCTCTATGCCGCCACCGGCAGCGCCAGCGGATCGACGATCAACGGGGTGTACAAAAGCACCAACGGCGGAAGCGCCTGGACGGTTGCCGGTGATTTCCCGACTGGCGACATCAGCAACGGGCGCATCACCATCGCCATCGCTCGCACGGCTCCGCAAATCGTTTACGCGACGGTGATGAATGCAGCGACCGGCGCGCTCTATCGGATGATGAAGTCCATCGACAGCGGAGCGCACTGGTTCCAACTCGCGAACGTTCCCAATTTCGTGGCGACCCAAGGCGCCTACGATACGGCACTCGTGGTCGATCCTGCGAATGCGAATATCGTTTATGCCGCGGGTGCGGCCGGAGCCAACTCAATTATCCGTTCATCCAACGGCGGCAATAGCTGGACGGACATTTCCACGGGTGCGTCGGAAACGCCACATGGCGGCCACCACGCGCTCGCGTTCGACGCGGCCGGAAAACTGCTGGAGGGCAACGACGGCGGCATCTGGCGCCTCGATAATTCAACGCCGGACTCCATTCAGTGGACGAGCCTCAACGGCACGGGCCTCGCAATTACGCCGTTCAACGGCATCGCCACCAACCCCACGGATCCGAACATCGCATTCGGTGGGACTCAGGGCAACGGCACCCTCAAATTCAGCGATTCCAAGCTTTGGAGCACCATCCGTGACGGCGATACCGGTTTCGTGCGCGTCGATCCGGCCAACGGCAACACTGTCTACCGCACATTCACTCGCCTGGGATTGGGTGGTATCGCGGGCACCGGTTTCTTCGAGCGCTCCGACAATGCCGGCTCAAGCTGGTCGGCCAAGACCAGCGGCATCGCTTCCAGTGATCCGGTGAATCTCTATCCGCCGTACATCGCCGCGCCGGACAATTCCAACCGCCTGCTGCTCGGCACCAATCGCATTTACGAATCCACAAACCGCGGCGACTTGTGGAGCGCAATCAGCTCGCCCTTTTCCAACGGGTGGAATTCGGCCGCTCCGATCGACGCCGTCGCCGCAAGCAAATCGAATTCCAACACCCTCTACGCGTCCGCGGCCGGGAGAATCTTTGTCACCATCAATCGCGGTGGAACCTGGAATGAGCGTGACATTCCCGGGTACGGAGATCACTTTTCTGAGCTTCTCGTCGATTCATCCAACAGCTTAATCGTGTATGCCGTGCGCGACCGACTGACCGGATCCGCGGCCGGTCATATTTTTCGGAGCGTAGACGGCGGCATCAACTGGAGCGATATCAGCGACAACGCCGCCCCTTCAGGTGCGATCACCCCGCTGCCGGATCTCGCTACGGTTTCATTTGAACTGGACCCGCGCAATCCCGGAATCGCTGATGACATTCTCTACGCCGGCACCGAAGCCGGGGTCTATGCGTTTGATTCCGACAATCCCACGGGCTGGTTCAAGCTTGCGACGGGGATGCCCAATGCACAAGTCGCCGATCTGGAGGTGAACCCGGCGACACGCGTGCTCACCGCCGCCACCCATGGCCGCGGCGCCTGGCAGTTGCTGCTCAATGTGCCGGGAGCGATCTCCGGAAAAGTGTTCCAGGACTTCAACGCCAACGGCACATTTGACGCCGATGAGCTTGCGATGTCCGGTATCACTGTCTACCTCGACGCCAACAACAATGGCTCGCGCGATGCCGGAGAAGCCTTCATCACCACCACCGCCACCGGAGACTACACCTTTTCCGCGCTGGCCAACGGCACATACCGCGTCCGGCAGGTTACCCCGGCCGGTTACATCAACGCCGGTCCCTCCGGCGGGGTCTACACCATCAACATTATCAACGGCACCGCCTTCATCAACCAGCATTTCACCAACTTCCCCCTGAATTACAGCGGATCGGCGGCAAACGATTCGTTTGTTCTCCGCGTCAATCCCAGCAATGGATCGCAGGTGCAGGTCATCTCGAACGTAAATGGCGTGACCATCACGCGCTCCGTGCCGAAGCTTGCACTTCTCGCATTTAATGGAGCGTTTCAGTTCGACGGCGCATCGGGGAACGACACCTTCACCATCGATTTGACCAGCGGCATTCCTTACACGACCGCCGGCGTCACGGTTATCGGAGGCACGCACAGCAACGCCGACGGAGACTCCCTGATCTTCAACGGATCAGGAGACAATGAGGCGTTCGATGTCTCCTCTTCCGCGGTCACCACCAGCTCTGTGATCAGCTACGCACAGATCGAAACACTCACGATCAACGCAGACGGTGGCGACGACACGATTATCTACAACGGCCCGCTCAGCGTCTCCTTCAGCTTTACCGGGGGAACGGGCTTCGATACGTTGCTGGTTCTCAGCGGCACCTACGTCTTCAACAGTGATGTTTCTTCCTATGCCCCAAACTTGCAGATCCGGGTTGTTTCGAGTCAGGTCGTCTTCAACTCAACTCAGCATCTCGGCAGGCTGGTTTTGCTTTTCGGCGGGACCGCCGTCATGTCCGCAAACGGCAATCGCTATCTCCAAACCCGCGAACTCAGCGTCGCAAGCGACACCAGGTTCGATCTGAATGACAATGACGTGATCGTGGACTACGACGACACCGCCGCCAGTCCTTACACGGACGTGAACAACTGGGTGACCACCGGCTATTCCCCAGAACCCAACGCTGCGCTCCGCGGGATCATCTCCACGACTTCGCAGCAGACCGGCGGCAACACCATACTCGGGCTTTTGGACAATAAACTCTTCGGCCTGACCGAGTGGCCGCCGGGATCCGGTAACACGATCGATCCGGGAACAGTCGTCGGAAAGTACACCTACCTCGGTGATACCAATTTTGATGGACAGGTATCGCCCCAGGATTACACCGCGATCGACGCTAACTTTGGCCAGGTCAGTCCGACCGGCGTTGGCTGGCTCCTGGGAGACGCCAACCTCGACGGCATTGTTTCGCGAAATGATTACACCGTCATCGACGCATCCCTGGGACTGGGGCAGGGTCTTCCGCTCTAAATGGCTGTGCGTGATTCGGCGCTGATTGTCATCATCAGCCCCTCACCTGGCGGCGCCCCACCCACAACCATGAAAGGGATTGTCATCCTGAACGGTACTCCGTGAAGGATCTAGCCGGGTGGAACTCGAAGCAAGATCCTTCAGAGTACTTGAGAGCTTGTGAACTTTTCTTGTAGCACGGGCATCCTGCCCGTGTTGGCGACGCAGACACGGGCAAGATGCCCGTGCTACAGTCAAATCTTCACATGCTCTCAGGATGACGATCCGCCGCAGTCGCGAACATTTTCAGAGCAGGTGCGCCGCAGGATGACTGCAACGGCGCGGGATTTTGCACAGTGATATCGTGTTGCGTCAAAGGTAATCCGTTGGGCCGGCGGTCCCGCGGCAGAGCCGCTGGGCTCCCGTTCGCGGGCGACATTCAATAGTTGACGGAGGACTATTCTCCCGCCGCAGGTCTTCCGCGCCGCGGCTTCTTCGTGCTCTTCGACGGCGCCTTCCCCTTCATGAATAGCTGCCCCGCCGGACAATGCTCCAAAATCGGGCACCGCTCACATTCCGGCTTTCGCGCCTTGCAGATCTGCCGGCCATGGTGGATGAGCAAGTGCGACCAAAGCGTCCACTGTTCCTGCGGCACCACCTCAATCAAATCCTGCTCAATCTTCACCGGATCCGCATGCTTCGTCAGCCCAAGGCGATTGCTCAGACGCGACACGTGCGTATCGACGACCACGCCGACGTTCTGCCCAAACGCATTTCCCAGCACAACGTTCGCCGTCTTCCGGCCGACACCGGGAAGATTGGTCAGCTCATCCATCGTCGCCGGCACTCTTCCACCATGCCGCTCCACCAGCGCCTGCCCCATTCCGCGCAGGCTCCTGGCTTTGTTGTTGAAAAATCCGGTGGATTGAATGTCTTTCTCAAGCTCACCCGCCGGCGCCTTGGCGTAGCTCAGGGGCGTGCGATACTTCCTGAACAGGGACTTCGTCACAATGTTCACGCGGTCATCGGTGCATTGTGCCGACAAAATCGTCGCCACGAGAAGCTCCAGCGCATGGTGGTGGTCGAGGCTGCATCGCGCCCCGGGATAGGTCTTCTTCAAGATCGGAAGAATTACGTTCACGCGCCGGCGGCGCTCCTCGATCGTCTTGCCGGCGCCCTTCGTCATCTTATTTCCCCGCCGCGACAGGCGCTTCCCCGGTGCTCGTCTGCACCGCCGGCAGCACGTTCGCGCTGTACATGATCAGCAGAAGCAATCCCGCCAGCGTAACCATCAGCAGCGTCATGCTGCGCCGATGATCCGCGTCAAACCGGTCCTTCGCCGGGTTCGCCACTTCAGGCTCGTCCGCATGATCAACATATTCCTCCCGGCTTTTCACGATCCGCGGCCAGATCATGAACCGGTCATACGCGACCACACCCGCGGCCAGCAGGCCCACCAGAATCCGAAGCATCGCAACAGCAAAATTCCGCCCCGACATATCCGCAAAAAAAACCTGGAGGATGCTCATCACCAAAACCGCCCCCGCACAGATCAATTGCAGCGTCGCCAAGCGCGACAACAGATTGCCGACGATCGATCCCGCAAGCAGCGTGGAATGCTGTCCCTCAAGGTTCACGCTCAGAACCATCGGCAGCACCGGGTTGTTCTCTCGCACGGTCCGAAAGATGATCGGCGCCGATACCGCGATAAAAAGCGCCGCGCCGAACCACGTCGACAGCGCCAACCAGAAGATGATCTGGATCAATTGGTAGCCAAGCATCTGCTCGGAGAGACTAGGGCTCGCGATGCCAAAGTTCAAATGATCGGACGCAGCCCGCGCGCGAACGCCTCTTTGATCGCGGGCCGGCTCAAAAGATAAATCACCACGATCGGCAGAGCCATACTAAACAAGAGCCACATCACAACCCCCATCACTTGTCCAAGCCCGCCATACGGATTCGGCGTGTTACCGACATATCCCTTCATCCTCGGCATCACCCAGAACCAATTCACGCCCTGCGTCACCGCGTCCATGACAATCGTCAGCATGCTCCAGCCGATCATTCCCTGCCTCCCCCACTCCCGGAGCGAGAGCATCCCGATGCTGCAGGCGAGCAGAACGATCGACAGTAACCAGCTCACCGAGACGGTTGCCATCGAGTAAATAAACATCGCGTTGTCTGCCTTCATTTTGTCCAGCATGGGGTTGCTGACGCCGAAGTTGACGAAGTAAAAAAGGAGGTTCGTCGGCTTACACAGCAGGCCCAGCGCCCCCAGCACGATCCCGATGACCGCCAGCACCGTCACCACCGTTGGCCGTGCGCTGGGATCCGTTAAGTGCGACTGATATTGGATCGGTTCCGACAAGACGCCTCCTTCTGCCGGTAAGACCGGCGCTGTTCATTCGTTTTGTCCGCACCGGCTTTGACCGTACAATCCCGCGCCGATGCGGCGGCATGTGCCCAATATTCTCACGACTCTGCGACTGCTCCTCGCCGCCGCGTTCTTCGTGCTGCTGTCATTCTACCAATATGAAGGCCGCGGCGATCCATTACTGCTTTCCTCCGCTTTTGCAATCTATATCACCGCGCTCGTCACCGACTATCTCGATGGCTATCTCGCCCGAAAATGGCACGTGGAAGGCGCCTTCGGCCGCGTCGTCGATCCCTTCGCCGACAAGATCCTCGTCCTCGGCACCTTCATCTTCTTCGCTGGAAAAAACTTCATCACGCCCGAATCCGTCAACCCCGGCGACAAGCACATGGTCGTGCGAACCCTTACTGGGGTCACACCCGGAATGGTGGTCATCCTGCTCGCGCGCGAGCTTCTCGTCACCACCTTGCGCGGATTGAGCGAAGGCTCCGGCCAAAGCTTCGGCGCCGTCTGGGCCGGCAAGTTCAAGATGGGTTTCCAATCCGGCACCATCCTCGTCATCCTCGTCTACGTCACCTTCCTCCCGTGGATGCGCGAGCATCACTATTACCAACTCGAATCCATTGCCCGCATCATCCGCGACATCGGCATCTGGGGAACCCTCGTCGTCACGGTTTACAGCGGCCTCGCCTACATCCAGAAAGCCGTCGTCCTCTTCCATCAGCCCAACGAAAGGCCCGCTTGAACGACTACGTCCTCTCGCTGCTGCTCGGAATCATCGAAGGCATCACCGAATTCCTCCCCGTCAGCTCGACCGCACATCTGCGGATCGCGCAGGAAATTTTGGGAATCGATCTCAAAAGCGAATATTGGAAGATGTTCAGCATCGTCATCCAGCTCGGCGCTATCTTGAGCGTGGTCGTGTATTTCTGGCAGAGGATTCTGAATTTGGTCCGCACCTTCCCGCGCGGCTTGCGCGGTAAGACCGCTTGGTGGAAACATCCGCTTTCCCTCGTCATGATTTCTTTCGCAGTTACGGCGGGACCGTGCCTCCTGATCGACAAGAAGATCGGCGCGAACCTCGAGAACCTCTGGGTGATCGGGTTCGCACTTCTCATAGGCGGCGTGATCATGTGGATTATTGATGCCTTCTTCGATCGGCCTGCGATCGACAGTATTGAGAGCATGACGCTGACGCAGGCCGTTCTGATCGGGCTTGCCCAGATTCTTTCCGCAGCCTTTCCCGGGACGAGCAGGAGCATGTCCACTATCGCGGCCGGACAGCTCGTGGGACTCTCGCGAGCCACATCGCTTGAGTTTAGCTTTTTCTTATCCATCCCAGTGATGTTTGCGGCGAGCGGGTACAAGCTTGTGAAATACGTTTCCGCAACCCCCGTTGCAATGAGCGATCGAGAGTGGACCATCCTTTCGATCGGATTTATCACGTCCTTCCTCGTAGCCTGGGCCGTCGTCGCCTGGTTCGTGAACTGGGTCCGACGCCGCGGCTTCGTGCCGTTCGCGATCTACCGAATCCTCGCCGGACTCGCGGTCCTTCTGTGGCGCGCCTGGGTATGGCGGATGTAAGGGCGTTCGGATTGAGTTGGGAAGATTGTGAGCGCCTGCTGCGCGACCTGGGGTTCACCGCTCATGTGGATATCATCGCGTCCTGAGAACCGCAGGTCGAGCGGAATGTGAGGACGTGGAGCCGACCATGGTGGCACGCTCCAGCAGATCCCCCCAACCTTCATAAACCCTATGGCATTCGCCAAACTCCCAAACTACACTTAAGGTGTCCGGCGACCCCCCGCCCCAAGGGCACATCCGATGATCCTTCACGTCCTTCGAGCCTTCTTCATTCTTATTATCGCCGCGGCGGGTGTCTATTTCGTTCGCCAGCACAATCCGGTCGAAGCCAAATCCCTCGAAGCGTATATCTGGTTAACCCCCGCAATCGCACTGTGCGTCGGCGTTCTGTTTGTCTGCGTTGACATCCTTGCCCCCCGCCGAAAGCTCGCCTTCTTCGCCGGAACCTTCTTCGGTCTGATGGTCGGCATGATCGTCGCCTACGGCCTGAGCTTCATCGTCGAGCTTCTCGTCAACCAGTATTCCGGCAAGATGAATCAGCCCGAGCGCGATTCCCTGATCCAGTTCATCAACCTCATCCTCACCTGCGCCTCTTGTTACATGGCCATCAGCCTGATCCTCCAGACCAAGGACGACTTCCGCTTCATCATCCCTTACGTCGAATTTACCAAAGCCATCAAAGGTGCTCGCCCGATCGTGCTCGACACCAGCGTCTTAATCGACGGCCGAATCGTCGATGTCGTCAACACCGGCATCGTTGAAAGCCAATTGGTCGTTCCGCAGTTCGTCATCGACGAGCTCCAACTCATCGCCGACAGCGGCGACAAGCTCAAACGCAATCGCGGCCGCCGGGGATTGGATGTGCTTCAGAAGGTCCGCAACAACCCCAAGGTGGATGTCGCCCTTTACGATGCCGCCCGCGAAAACTCGGAGCTCGGCGTCGATCAGAAGCTCGTGGCGCTCGCCAAAGAAGTGAGTGGACGAATCCTCACCAACGACTTCAATCTCAATAAAGTCGCCCAGCTTCGCGGCGTCGACGTTATCAACCTCAATGAACTCGCCAACGCCATGAAACCCGCCGTTCTCCCCGGCGAGAAGATGAACGTTCGCCTCATCAAAGCCGGCGAGGACACCGGCCAAGGCGTTGGATACCTTGACGACGGCACGATGGTCGTCGTCGAAGGCGGTCGTCCGTTTCTCAATCGAGAAGTCGAGTTTCTCGTCACCAACACCCGCCAAACCAGTGCCGGCAAGATGATTTTCGGCCGCGTCACCGGACCTGAGCAAGAGCCATCTGCATCCGCGCCTTCAATGCCGAACACTCGCCCCTCCCCACGCCCCGCCTAACGTTCCATGCCCGACTTCGCTGTCATCCTCCCCGCAGGCGGCCGTGCCGTCCGCTTCGGCGGCGAGCGAAACAAACTCCTCCACGAGATTGATGGGATCACCGTCCTCCGCCGAAGCATCACGGCTTTTCTTTCCCGCTCAGATGTGAGCCAAATCCTCGTGCCCACGGCAGATTCGCACATGCTCGACGAGATCAAGGTTTTGAACGACGCGCGAATCCAAACCCCGGCAGGCGGCGCTTCCCGAGCCGAAAGTGTGCGAAACGGCCTTCGCGAAGTGCCTCAGACGATGGATTGGGTCGCCATACACGATGCTGCTCGACCCTTGATCTCGCAATCGCTCATCGACGCCACGCTCGCCGCCGCGATCGAGCATGGTGCGGCAGCGCCAGCGCTGCCCGTTCCCCTGACGATCAAGGAAGCTCAGGGATCCCTGCCCGCAAAAGTGTTACGCACCGTGCCGCGACAAAACCTGTTCGCCACGCAGACGCCGCAAATCATGCGTCGCATCGACTTGCTTTATGCTTTTGAACAATGCCCGCTATCTCTGGATCAAGTCACCGACGACATCCAACTCCTTGAATTATGCGCAAAAGAAGTCTGGCTCGTCCCCGGCGAAGAACGGAACCTGAAAATCACCACCCCGACCGATCTTCGTCTCGCCGAAATTCTCGCTAAAGCGTAGACTGATCCTTGTGCTCCCCCTCTTCATCGGCGTCACCCTCGTCAACCTGATCTGTCTCGGCACCGCCGTCACGATCGGTTATCTCAGCGCCTCGCAACCTTCCCTCAAAAGCTGGCACCTGCTCACCGGCGTCCTCGCCACCTTCACCTGCTGCGCCGTCCACTGCATCGTCTTCACGTATTTCATGGCCACCTCAAAATGGGTTCAGCATGCGGTGACCGTAAAACGTCTCGATGCTTCCTTTGCCGCGCCCACGCGTTCGTTCCGCGCTCAAGCCTTTCCCGCCGCACTCGTGGCCATCCTCTCCGTCTTCGCCACCGCGATTCTCGGCGCCGCTCATGATAACTATGCGACACCGCGCAGTTGGCATCGATCGATGGCACTCGCATCACTGGCGCTCAACGCCGGCATGGCGTTCATCGAATACCGAGCTATTTCCAGGAATGGGAAGTTGATCGATGATGTCTTAGCCACCATCCAGCGCGATCAACCCAGTTCTTCCCCCACCCTCGTTTGACCTCGTCCGACTTGCTGACGAAGATTCACCACCATCAGCCCTTGTGGCGGAACGGCAGACGCTGGGGACTTAAAATCCCCTGACCGAAAGGTCTTGTGGGTTCGATTCCCACCAAGGGCAATTTTCGCGGAAATTGCCGGTTAGCGGCCCCGCTTGCGGGGCGCGTCACGCGCCGTTCCGCGCCAAATCCTTCTCTCGAAACACCACCTTCTCCCGGCACGCCCGACACACCAGCTTCTTCCGAGTCAACCGAAACCGATCCGCCCACCACCCGCACCGCCCACACCCCATCTGATACCTCGCCTCCCTCCGCGGAGGGGACACAACTTCCTCGTCCTGATAACACCGCACCGGCTTCGCCCCAACCCGTAGGCACATCGCCTTCCACTTCTCCCCATGTCCATCCTCCGGCGCGAGCACATGCGCGATCTCATGCAAAATCGTATCCCGAACCTGGCCTTCATCATTCAAAAAGGCCAGTGTTTTCGAGAGCGTGATCACCTTCGCCCGATACCGGCACGATCCAAACCGTCGCCGCGCGTGATCGAACTGAAACCGCCAGCTTGAAAGCCCATGCTCCTTCAACATCGCAATCGCCAGATTTCTCGCCGCATAGAGGTTCATCTCAAACCGCGCCCGTCTGGGCCGGCTCCGGTTCCAGATTGCGCGCGCTCGGAACCGGCTCGTTCGAATCATCCCGGAAAAACGCGATGAAAACGATCAGCACCAGGAAAGCGAACCCCGCGCACATCCACCAGAACTTTGGATACAGCGATAGCGCGGTTGCCCCAGTGGCTCCGCCCACTGTCTGATTAAACAACTCGCCGGTGAGATACGCGCCGATACCCAGACCGAGCCCCTGCGTGATCAGCACGAGCAGGCCCTGCGCTTGCCCGCGAATCTGTTTGTCGGCCCTTTTATCCGTGTAGATAAATCCGGTGACGAAGAAGAAATCGTAGCACATGCCGTGAAGCGCGATTCCGATCACGATCAGGGAGAACACCGCATTGGGCGCGCCCGCCGCGAACAGTGCGTAGCGAATCACCCAGGACAGCATCCCGACTGCCAGCATCCACTTCACCCCCAGCCGGGCGAAGAACATCGGCATCAGCACCATGAAGATCACTTCCGCGGCTTGCCCGATGCTCATCGTGCTGCCGACCGGCTTCCCAAGATCGTTCACCAATCGGCCCGCGTAGCTGTAATAGGCAGCCAGCGGAATGCAGATGAGGAACGATGCGATCGCAAAGACAACGAAGGATGGACTGCGAAACAGTGCCAGCGCATCAGCACCCAGAATCTCACTCACTGATGCCTTCTTCCCCTTCGCGGGCGGCGGCGTGTGGGGCAGCGCTAAGCTGAACAGGCCCATCGCAATTGCAGCCCCACCGGCAAAGAGGAACGGCGTCGCCGTTTTATCAACGCCCATGAAGCTGATCAGCAAACCCGCCGCGATCCATCCCAGCGTGCCAAACACGCGAACCAGCGGAAACTGCTTCTCCTGATTCGTCATGTTCGCGAACGCAATGGTGTTCGTCAGACCGAGCGTCGGCATATAGCACATCGCGTGAACCAGGATTACCAGCAGGAACGGCCCCGCCCCCTGTCTCGCCGCCGACGGAACAAAAAACATTGCCGCCCCCGCAATGATCTGGAGCGCCGCCAGCACGCGCTCGGAGGCGAAAAACCGGTCCGCAACCATCCCCAGAAAAAATGGCGAGATGATCGCCGCGATCGGACAAAGCATATATGCCAGACCGATCTTGCTGGCCATGTGCGCTTCGGTCATGAAGGTGCTCATGGTCACGTACCACGCGCCCCAGATGAAAAACTCCAGGAACATCATGATTGATAAGCTGACCATCGCGGGCGTGGCGGATCGATTCTGGGCGTCGGAGTTTAGTGTGCTCATTTGCACACCAATGTACCGGATGCAACGGCGAGTTCCATTACTTTGGCCAATCCGGCGAACGCCGCCCGGCTTGACTCCAGATGACCCCATGAACAGCGCGCAAGATAAGTCCCGGTCGTGGCCTGAAACGAGAGGGTTCAGATCTCCCCTACAGCGGCACAAACGCCGCGATCGCCAACCCAAACGCCCCGAAGAGCAGCAGCAGCAGTCGCGTGCGCGTGCTCGTCAATCGCATCTCCGCGTGCGTCTGCTCCACATGCTCGATCTTCTGGCTCGCTTCCATCCCAATGTTAAACAGGCCGTGCCCGCGAGTTTCGCATCGCACCGCCACGCATTCAATCACCAGCGGTCCATGAAATTTTCGCGGCACCGTGAGCAAAAACTTCTTCCCGATCTCAATCGCCTCGGAATGCACGATGCCCACGCCCGTCTCGGAAATATCTTCGATAATCACCCCAAACGGAACCGCCGCCACCCCCACGGTCCAAGGCGTCATCTGCGTCGACACCTTCCGCCGAATGCGCAGCGAACGCCGACGATCCTTCGGATCATTCGACGCATCGTCAATCGCGTCCATCAGGTCCAGACGCTCATCACGCACTTCGGTCATCAGGTCACCCCCTATCCCTTCGACCGTTAACTTGTGTCACTTAAATCGACAGGACGACATCGACCGATAACGTGAGAACGAGCCGCTACTTTCCCGCAGACTGAAGAAAAATAAATGTCCCCTTCTTGTTCCCAATCACCACATCCGGCTTCCCGTCCCCATTCACATCCCCAACCGTGCATTGCGTCCCCACGCCCGAATTGTCATCGATCTGATGCGCCACGTACCTCGACCCTTTCCCCGCCTCGCGCTTCAACTCAAACCAATACAACACCGCCGGCTTATCCGACTCCGGATCATGGGTCGGCCCATGCGCCCAATAGCGCTTCCCGGTAACAATGTCCTTCAACCCATCCCCGTTCATGTCCACCAGCGCCACCGCGTGCATCTGCGTAAACGTCACCCCCACCGGGCTCGGCTCATCCTTCATCCCCACGATCATGTGCTTCTTGAAAGAAACCTTCCCCGCCTCGCGCACCTGCTCGAACCACGCCAGCCCATAGCCATGCGCTTCGATCGTCGTAATCACGTCGTTGAGCCCATCCCCGTTGACATCGTAGGCGTACATCTGGGCGCCGCCCGGCCCAAAGTCCGCCTCATGCCGAGTCCACGTCGTGACTGGAACCAGATTCGCCGGCTGCTCCCACCACCCCGAGTGCTCCAGCAGATCCATCTTCCCATCCCCATTCACATCCCCCACCCCCAGTCCGTGCGTGAATCGCTGATACTTCATGTCCTCCGAGATCGCTTGAAACAGCCAGGGGCTCGCATAATTCCCCCCCTCCGGCCGCAGAAAACCCGAGCTCCCCCCACTCATGCACACCAGTTCCGGCGCTTGCTCCCCCGTCATATCGACAAACTCCGGCGACTCATTATCCGTCACCCCCACGATCTTGTGCCGCAGCCAAACCTGATCCTTCCCCCGCGGATTCTGAAACCACGAAGTATCCGCTCCGGGAAAGCCCGCCACCACAATGTCCGCCCACCCATCCTTATTAATATCGCTGGCCCAGGAGAAAAAGTATTCCGAATACTTCAGCGGATCCACAGCCTCCCCCGGCCCGAACCGATGCTGTTTCTTGAACTCCGGCCCCGCATACCAAAAGGGGCCGGAGACAACGTCGTTCTTGCCATCCTTGTTGAAATCGCCAAAGCACGCCCCTTCCGAATAGAACTTTTCAGAAATCTGGATCTTCTGAAACCCAATCTCATTCCCGCCCGCGCTTGCCACGCGTCCGATTGCCAGGAGCAACATCCCCGCCGCCGCGATTGCCGTTTTGTTCATGTCCCGCATCTTACTCTCACTCCATGTGAAAGACTTCTCTCAATCCCGACGCCACCGGGCTGTTATCCGCATTGCTCGGCATCATGTCCTTCATAAACGCCCACCACTTCTTACAAATCGCCGTCCCGGCAATCGCTTCCCAACGCGCCTCATCCTCGACCTCCGCATACCCAAAAAGCTGCCGCGTCTCCGGATGAAGATAGATCGAATAGTTATGCACCCCATGACTCTTCAGCGTGTCCTCCAACTCCTTCCAGATCGGCCGATGCCGGCGCTCGTACTCTTCCTCCATCCCCGCATTCACCGACATCACAAACGCCTTCCGAATCATAATGCGCTCCGCGTGGCTTGTCCGTAGCATGGGCATCTTGCCCATGTCTAAATCGCGGACACGGGTAAGCTGCCCGTGCTACGATAGAAATTTCCTACCCCTTCGCCAGAAATCTTTTCCGGGGAGTTCTTCTCTCATCCACTGGCGTATACCCATAGCTCACCAGATCCTGCGCGAAGAACGGAAAATCATGCCGCCCCCCGCGATCCGTCTTCCAACGCCCCACCACCTCCGGCTTCACCGGGATCTTCACCAGCGGAATCCCCAAAAACTGCTCCAGCTTTTTCAGCGTCTCATCCTGCTGAAGCACAAAATCCTCCAGCCGGATGGTCTGCCATTTCTTTGGCTTCGGCGTCGACTGCACGATCTGCACCTGGTACTTCCACGAAACCGCCCGCATCTCACGAACATCTTTCACCTTGGGATATTCAATCCCGAAATCATTCAGATTGTCGGTCAAATGCTGCCCGAGAATCGAATCCCGCGGATCCCGCACCCAGTTGATGTAATGCAGATCCGGAAACATCCGCACGATCCACGGCAACACCAGCGTCGTCTCTGGAATCTTCCAACCCTTCCGAATCGCCGGCGACGACAGCACCGCCGACAAATAGCTCTCGATCAACCGCGTAAACGCCGGATCGATCTTCATCGTGTGCAGCCTGGCGAAATCCCACTCCATCCCCCCGGTCCACTTCACATACTTCGCCATCACCCGACATGCTTCGTACATGTCCTCGGGCGGCAGCAGGTCCCCGCTCTTGTTCACCGTGTCCCCCATATAAACCCCGCTCTGTGACAACGTGTGCGACATCGCCCGCGTCCCGGAGTGCCCGCGCCCGATGATCGTCGTGAAGAGATTTTCGACTTCGCCGCCGGGATGGTGCTGACCTTTGGAGGCGTACTTGTTTTTGGTGAGTGCCGCGGATCCCACGGCTGAAGCCGTGGGCTTGGCCTGTTGCTCGGCCTTCTTCGCTTGCAGTTTGGCGGCTTGCTTCGGGTCGCCGATGTGCAGCGTCTCGTATGCCTGCTTGCTGGTCTTGAACGGCCCCATGCCCTTGTGTCCGTGCCAATCGCCTTGCCGGAACATCGGGTTTGTTACGCCCGTTTCCTCTTCGCGCTTCGCGATCCAAGCGTTCATGCGCGCGGCCAACTGCTTCACGATGCCGGGATTTTCGTCCGCGACATCGCGACCCTCATGCGGATCTTCCACCAGATTAAACAGCTCGACCTTCGGCTTGAAATGAAAATCCGGCTCCAGCGCCACGATCAGCTTCCACTGCGGCGTCCGCCATCCGTGCTTGCGCATCCACGTGCACTCGGTAATGTAAAACTCGCTCTCAAACGAGGTCACCTCCCCGCGCACCATCTCCATCAACGACGGCCCATCAAACTCCGCGTTCGTCCGAATCCCCGCCAGTTCCACCAGCGTCGGCACCAGATGCTTATGTTGATTGAATCCCCCAACCCGTTTCCCCGCCGGCACCATCTTTGGATACCGAATGATCAAAGGCACATGCAGCGTCACATCATACAACCCATGATGATCGTACCAACACTCATGATCGTGCAGCGTCTCCCCATGATCCCCGTTGATCACGACAATCGTGTCATCCAGAATCCCAAGCTTTTCCAACTGCGTAAAAATCCGCGCGATGCACGCATCCATGTACGCGATCGCGCCATCGTACTGCGCGATGATGTACTCCTTATCCGTGCATCCCGGCGGAAACCACGTCGCAAAATAATCCCGGAACGGCTTGAACTTCATCACCTCATCCAGCGACCGATTCTTCGGATCCCTCTCATTCCCATGATAAAACATCCGATCAAAAGGCTCCGGTGGCAGATACGGCGAGTGCGGATCCATATGCCGCAACATGATGAAGAACGGCTTCCCCCCGCTTGCGCCTTCGCGGGCCAGCCGATCAATCTCCGGCTGCGCCACCTCATTCAATCGCTGCGCCTTCGGACTGCGACCCGTATCCCACGAACCCCAAGCCTCAAACTCGACATACTGATCAAATCCCCGTGAAGCCGGATTCCACCCAAATCCCACGCACGTCGTGTTGTACCCCGCGCGCTTGCAGATTTCCGCCAGCGTCTTCACCTTCTTCGTCAAGCCTCCCTGATGCCGGAGCGCCACGACTTCGGTGCCAAAGCAATCCCGCCCCGTCAGCATCGACGAATACGCCGGCGTTGTCGGAATGTGCGCTGAATACGTCCGCTCGAAAAGCGTGCCCTCCTTCGCAAACCGGTCCATGTGCGGCGTCGTGAGCCGCGGATACCCATAACAGCTCATGTGATCCGCAAGGATCGAGTCGATCGCAAACAGCACAATATTCGGCTTCTTTCCATTCACATGTCGCACGGCCATCGCAGTCATTTCCTTTCATCGCGCAGGCATCCTGTCCACGGTTTTCAAGCATTATTGATAACCGCCAACCCAGTGGGATTCCACGCTTCCCCGGCAAACATCCCAGCTTCTCGCAAATGGGAGTTTTGAATAACCGTCCCCAACCCGCGGATTCCCAGCGGCGTGGTCGCTTCAGCGACCCTGTCTTTGAGTTATTCAAAGGTCCCAAATCGGACTAAACCATCGCTTCATGAACCTCACTCACCTGCATCTTCAAGCACACAAGGAGAAGGTCCATGAACGCGCTGAACCCCCGACGATTTCGCCGATCATCCGCGATTCTCGCGCTTGCCGCCGCCTTGGCGGTCTCCGGCGCCAGTATCAGCTACGCCCAACAACGCCGCGGCCCCGGTGGACCACCCTCCGGCAGAGGAGCCGGGCAACAACAGCAAGGCAATGGACAGCAACAGCAAGGAAACGGACAACCAGGGAATCGCCAGCGACCCGCGGAAGGCGGCCAAGGACAAGCCGGACAAGATCAGGGTGGACAGGGAGGACAGCGCGGCCAGGGTGGTCAGGGAAATCAGGGACAAGGTAAAGGTGGACAAGGCCAAGGCAATCGTGGCCCGACCAGCCGTCCCGGGCGCCTCGACCCCGATGAATGCTTCGACCGAGTCGACACCAACAAAGACGGCGCCCTCTCGCGCGACGAATTCAAAGCCTTCCTCGCCCAACTTCCTCCTCCCCCACCCCCGCGCCAAGGCAACAACAATCAGGGCGGTAATAACCAAGGCAACAACGATCGTAACGGCGACCGTCCCCCTCCTCCCCCGCCCAATGACAACACCGGCTCCCACGAGCGTCCGCCCCCACCCCCCCGCGATCGTCAGTAGCACAGTGCCTTCGCGATTGCGGGACTCCCCGAACGACCGCCAGGTTTAGCCGCGCGGCGGAAGCCCGCGGTCGGACCGCGCATTCGACAACCAAAAGACCAGCAGCACGAGCGCTCGCGTCACACCCCCGTCAACTTCTTCTGGTCCATCTCCGCCAGCAAAACTCTCCTCCCCAACTCACTCGACCGGTAACAAGCCAGCGTCATCGCCAGCGCCATCCGCCCCTCTTCCACCGTCGCCAGCGCCTCGCGCTTCCCCTGCAAAAACTCGCACAGCGGCTTGGCTAACCCCGCGATTCGCTCGCCATGCCCCGCCGGCGATCGAATGCCGCTGATCGTCCAGCTTTTGTGCCCCTTAATCAGCCACTTCAAACCCACCGCATCATCCGCCCGAGGCGCGTTGCAACTCGGCCCATCTCCAAAGTTCTGAAGGATCACGCCCTTCTCCCCCACAATCTCCGTCGTATTCTCGCCCGCCAGACAGGTGAACGAGCACGCGATCTCCGCCAGCGTCCCGTCCGAATATCGAAACACCGCGATCCCATTATCATCCGGCACCTTCGGCGTACGCAGCGTGGCAATCTCCGCCGTCACACTTTCCGGCATCCCCTTCATCCACAACAGCCAGTCGATCGGATGAGCTGCATCATCCGCCCACATGCCGCGATTCAACTCCGGCTTCACGTGCCAGGTATTCTCAAACCCCGGCCAGGTGTGCGTCGACAACCCATGCCTGCGGCGCATCATGAACACGCGCCCAATCTTCCCATCGCGCACAAGCTTACGCATCTGCACGTTCTGCGGATCCACCCGCATCTGCCAGGCAATTGTGAACGGCACACCCGCCTTCTTCACCGCCTTGACGATGCGATCCGCTTCCTCCATCGTCAGCGCCATCGGCTTTTGAAGAATAATCATCTTCCCCGCCCGCGCCGCCATCTCCACCAGTTCCGCGTGCATCGACGTCTCGGCCGCAATCACCACCGCGTCAATCGTTCCCGAGCTCAGCAAATCCTCCGGCAGATCGTACATCCGCACGCCATGCTGCTCCTTCGCCTTGGCGATCCGCTGAAAATCATGATCCCACCCCACCACCACCTGCATCGTGCGCCGCATCTTCTTCCACATCGTCACGTACGCATCAACGTGACCATGAGCGAAACCGAGGATACCGATCCTGGTGATCATCTGTTGGCGCCGCTCGCCTGCAAGCATGCCTGCATATGACCGCGCGATTCGGAAGCGATGGCGACGCAGCGCGGCACGTCGTACGCCTTGGCGCCGATGATCTCGAGATCAACCGGACCGGTGTAGCCGTTCTCCTTTAACACGCGAATGTAGCCGAGAAGATCGATGTCCCCGCGGCCATTGGCCTGCATCTCGGGCGTGCCCGGGTTCTGCTGCCGCCCCTTGCAGTCGCGAATATGCACATGCCGAATCCGCTTGACCACCGCCCCAATCGCCTCCACGGGATCTTCATTCGCTCGCCAGATATGACTTGGATCCATATCCAATCCAACGTTTGGATGATTGAGCGCACCCAAAGCCTTCAACGTCGTCGGCGTGTTATACACATACTGCCCGACGTGCGCCTTGAAGCAAAGCATCACTCCAAAACTCTTCGCCCGATCCGCCAATCTCCCCAGCGAATCCACCACCGGTTGAAACGTCGCCTCATCATTCGCCTTCCCGCCCGGCCCGCAGTTCACAATCGGGATCCCGATCTCCGCCGCCGCCGCGAAAGCCAGCTCCATCGTCGCCGCTTCCTGTGAAGGCTGCTCCATCGCCATCACCGGCAAATTGTATTGCTTCGACAATTCCTTCACTTGGGGCGCGATCTCCTTCCACCGATCCAGCACCAGATGCTCGCTCATCCCGTCGATCGCCGAGATCTCGATCCCGTCATACCCGCACAACTGTGTGTACTTAAACGCGGTCGCCAGGTCATGACCACCAAACAGCACTGAATTCACGCCAAGCTTCATAGCAAATCCTATGTTGAGCCACAGAGATCACAGAGATCACAGAGATCACAGAGACCACAGAGACCACAGAGAAAAAAGGTCTTCTGCCTTCTCTGTGATCTCTGTAATCTCTGTGGCTCAATCAATTTTCACAACCGTCCCCGTCTCCAACGATTCAATTGCGCCCTGCAACACCTTCTGCGCCGCCAGTCCCTCCGCTCCCGATCCATCAATCTCTTCCGGCTTCGCCCCTTCGCTCACCTGTTCCAGAAACCTGTGAATGCGATTCCGAAACGTCTGCTCAAAATCCCGATGCCCGCCAAACACCGGATTCGTATACACCGTCTTTTCGAGATCTCCCGCCGGATATAGCGTCAATTCCCGCCACATATCATCCAGCACAAACCGCCCCTTCGTCCCCGCGACTTCGCATCGCTCCATCGGATGCCCGCGCTCGATGTCATACGATCCGGTCAATCCCCCGACAACACCATTCCTGAACTTCATCGAACAATGAGCCGTGCTCCAGATCGACCGCCCCGGCGCCTTCGTCGCAAAGCACTGCACCGCTTCCACATCCCCGCAGAAGTATCGCATCACATCCACCGTATGCGGATGCAGCGCCTTGATCTGAAAATAAGGCGAGCTTTCCACCGGGTTCTTGATCCACATGCTCATGTTCACAAACAGCAGATGCCCGAGCCGCCCCTCATCCACCCATTTCTTCGCCAGCCGAGCGGCGGCCGTGAACCGATGATTGAGATTAATCCCATAACAAACTCCCATCTCGCGCGCCCTCGCGACCATCTCCTCAGCCTTGCCGATCTCATTCGAAATCGGCTTCTCCCCCAGCACATGACACCCCGCATCCAGCGCCTGCATCGTCGGCTCATAATGATCCGACCCATACTCATACCCCCCCGTCGTCACGCTCACCACGTCCGGCTTCAACGTCTCGATCATCTTCCGCACATCGTCAAACGCCGGCACCCCAAACACGTTCGCCGCCGTGTCCGCACGATCCTTCCGCAAATCGCAAACCCCCACGAGCTGTGACAGTGCATCATCCCGATACACCCGAGAATGCATATTTCCGATCGGCCCCATGCCGATCACACACACCCGAAGCATTAACGCTCCTTCGCGAAAAAGACGCCCACCGATTTCACAGATTGCACGGATTAAAGGACGTTGATTTCAATCTGTGGAAGCTGCGCAATCTGTGGATGTTCTACAGCGTCACCACCGTCCCGGTTTCCCACGATTCAATCGCCGCCTCGATCACGCGCTGCGCCGCCAGCGCATCCTCAGCCTTGGCCTCCACCTTCTCGGCCGGCGACTTCTTCTTAATATCCTCAATCCATGCGCTGATCCGCGACTCAAACGTATCCCCGAACGACCGCATATTCCCCAAAAACTTGTAAGATTCGCTCTCGATCTTCCCCCGAGGCTGAAACTCCAGCAACTCGCACGCATCTGTGATCACGATCCGAGCGTCGTGTCCCACGATCTCGCATCGCTCCAGCCCCCACTGATGCCCCGGACCGCCGCCGTCGTAGCTGCCCATGAGATGCCCGATGACGCCGTTGTCGAACATCATGTTCACATGAACGTTGCTCCACCCCTTGCGCTTGTGCCCGCGCTTGAAGAACGCATGAACCTTCTTCACGTCGCCGCAGAAGTACCGCATCACGTCGATCGAATGCGGATGCAGCGCCCGCATATGAAAGTGCTCGCTCGTCTCATTCGGATTGTTGATCCACATGAACATGTTGATCATGTTCACTTCGCCGCAGCGCCCCGCCTCCAGCCACTCCCGCGCCTTCCGCGCTGCAGGCGTAAAGCGGTGATTGAGGTTGACCCCGTACGGGATCTTCTTCTTCCGCGCCAGCGCCACCATTTCCTCGGCCTTGCTCACCTCATTGGAAATCGGCTTCTCCCCCAGCGTCGGCAACCCCGCATTCAACAACTCGATCGTCGCCTGATAATGATCCCCGCCATTCTCCTTGCCCGCCGTGCACATGCTGACGGCATCCAGCTTGATCCCGCTCTTCAGCATCTCCTGGATCGAGTAGAACGCTTTCGCCCCATACGCCGCCGCCGCCTTGTCGGCACGCTCCTTCAGCAGATCGCACACCGCCACCAGCTTCACATCCGACATCTTCTGATACACTCTGGCGTGCGTGTTCCCAATCCCGCCAAGTCCCACGATCGCGACGTTCAACATCCGCTTCTCCGTTGATTGACCGATCGCGATCTTCTGCGCAGGCGGCGTCTTTTCAACCTGAGCTACTTCTTAGGCTCCAGGTCCTTCAACTTGTCCTTGCCCGCCGCGACCAGGCGCCGGAATTCTTCGAGCCGCGCCGCGCGCATCAGCGCCCGCGCCCAAACGATCTCCCCCGATGACGGGATCACCTGCACCGCCCGCACCTCGCCCACCCGCCCTCCGCCGCGCTCAATGTTCGCCACTTCTAAACCGCCATGGGTTCGATACCGTCCATCAAAACTGTTTAGCGTGGTAACCGACTTGTCCATTTTCCGAATCGTATCCATCGCTCCGATCAGCTCATCGAGCTCGTCACCATCTACATAGCCTTCAATTCGGCGCCCATTTTGCCGGGTAACTTGAACCGCGATGCCATTCGCCGCGAGGTGTTTTTGATCCCCCGGTATCACCTGTACCAGCAGCACCCGCACCGTCGATCCATCATCCGCGCTGATCACGCCCAGCTCCGAGAACGCCTTGGTGATGATCTGACTCGTGAAGTTAAAGTAGGACGAGATGTGGGTCTCCCCGACCGTCGGGCGAGCCGCATTGCTGATCACATCCTGATCCGGTTCAACAGGCTGCTCGATCGTTCGGTTCTGTCCCTTCCCGCTGATCGCCAAGAGCCCAATGCAAAGCACCGCCGCCAGAATCCCAAGTGTCAGACGTTTCATGATGAGACCTCCAGATTGTCGTTAGCGCAGCACAAGCCCCGTCCCCATTCTACAGGCATTCGAGCTTTTGCCCCGCAAATTCCCTTTACCGGCGATTTCCCATGATCCGAAGGATCGACATGAAGATATTGATGAAGTCCACGTACAACTGCAGCGATCCGATGATCGCGTACCGCGCCGCCAGCTTCGGATCGCCCGCGGTCTGGATCGCGAGGTTGCGAAGCATCTGCGTGTCGTAAGCCGTCAATCCGATGAACACCACGAGCACGACATACGTGATGATCCAGCTCATCGTGTTGTTCGCCCAGAAGATGTTCACGATCGTCGCCAGGAACAAACCCCACACGCACATGACGAGCATTGACCCCATCGCCGTCAGATCGCGCTTGGTGACAAACCCATAAATGCTCATCCCCGCGAACACGCCGCCCGTCATGATGAACGCGGCAGCGATCGTGTTCATCGGATAGATGATGAAGATGAAGCTGAGAAACGCCCCCATCACCGCGGAATAAAGCAGGAACAGAGCCGTGCCCGCGGTTGCGCTGATATTTCGCGCCGCCGACCGAATCGCATACGCCAGCCCCGCCGTCCCCAGAAAGAATGCAAGAATCACCCCCCGGCTATACAGCGCCGTCATCACCGCCGTGTTCTGCGAAACAAAAAACGCCACCGTCGCGGTGACCGCCAATCCCACCGACATCCACGCATAGACGGTGTTGAAGAAGTTAAACACCGCCTTGTCGTCGGTGCCATACTCAAGCTCAACCGGGCGGGATGGGTTCGGGTACATGGACATGCTTGCTCCTAGTTAAGTGTATAAAAAATCCTATGACGAGCCTGCACCGGAATCCAGCAGAATCGACTGCTTCAACGCTGGGCACGACGCACGACGCTCGAAAAAAACCGCGATCACCCGCCATGGCGTCTCTCATCTTTTTTTTGCTCCTGATTAGTCACTTTTCCGCAAGTTCAAGTTGCTTTGTAAGATAGCGACCCCACTCAACCGGATCGATGCTGAACTCGGAGACAAGCCCGCTGTAAGGCCGGCCCGTCCGATTGTAGAGCGCCGTCGCCGCAGTCTCCGCAGCCAGTCCACCGACATGAAGGCAGCGAATGAGATCACTCAGTTCCGCGCGCCGAGAATCTGCGATCACCGCCGCTGCTTCCAGCTTCCGCTGCATGTCAGCAGATCGATCGTCGATCACCTGTCTTGCCTCTTGAAGCGTCATGTAAACCTCAGGACGGATACGACCGAAAGTTGGCAGCCCGGAGTAAACCAAGCAGCGCCAGCACCTAAGATATCATATCATCGGGAACCACGAAATCAGCACAATTCGCATTCAATGCCGAGGTGCGGTACACGCTGTGAATCTGTCGGCCCACGACGGCGATGCTAAACCCCAGCACGTTGACCGCAAACCTATTTGCGCGAACCAGATCCAGATGGCCGCTGAATCGTCCGCCAGTCACATCGGTGATCACAGCAGCTTCGAGAAGCGATACGAGCTCGGACGCCACGTCAATAACACCAATCAAAATTCCGTCGGTGAATGAAGCGAGCATCGACGCCGATCTTGAATCCAGACGCAACATGAGTTCAGCCCATGGTCATCGGCTCAGTCTTGAGCAACTGCCTTAGCACCGTCTGCAAAATCCCGCCGTTTCGGTAATAGTCCAGCTCCACAGGAGTATCAATCCGGCAGGTTGTAAGAAACTCCTGCGCCGTCCCATCCGCATTCGCCGCTCGGACGACGACATCCTGATTTGGTTTAAGACTGTCATACACCTGCACATCGAAGACCGCATCGCCGTGAATATTCAACGTCGTCCCATTCTGCCCCTTCTTAAACACCAATGGCAGCACACCCATGCCAATCAGGTTGCTGCGATGAATCCGCTCGAACGATTCCGCAATCACCGCTCGCACGCCGAGCAGCATCGTTCCTTTCGCCGCCCAATCGCGGCTTGATCCCATGCCGTAATCCTTGCCGGCAATGACGACCAGCGGCACGTGCTCTTCCTTGTACTTGAGCGAAGCGTCGTAGATGGACATGACGTTTCCAATGTCAGCGTCTGACGCTCCCCGCGGCCGCGGCTCAACGGGGCCGAAGTATGTCGTAACACCGCCTTCAGTACCGGGCGCCAGCAGATTTTGCAGGCGAATATTCGCGAATGTCCCGCGCGTCATCACGCGATCGTTGCCTCGGCGCGAGCCGTAGCTGTTGAAATCCAGCGGCTTCACCCCATGCTCAATCAAGTACTGACCCGCGGGCGACGATTTCTTGATCGACCCCGCCGGCGAAATGTGATCCGTCGTCACCGAATCCCCCACCATCACCAGGCATCGCGCCTTCTCAATCGCCTGGATCGGCTCCGGCGCAGGCCTGAGATCAGCGAAAAACGGCGGCTCCTGAATATACGTGCTCGCTTCATCCCAGTTGAAAAGCTCCCCCCCTTTCACCGGGATTGCATTCCATTCCAAATTCTTCTCGCCAACGTTGTCGTACTGGTTCCGAAACATGTCCGGCGAAATCGCAGAGGCAACCACATCGTGCACCTCCTGCTGCGTCGGCCAAATATCCTTCAGCATCACCGGGTTCCCCGCCTGATCGTTCCCGAGCGGCTCACTGCTGAGATCAATGTCGATGGTCCCTGCCAATGCATAAGCCACAACCAGCGGCGGTGACGCAAGATAATTCGCCCTCACGTGTGGATTGATTCGCCCTTCAAAATTCCGATTTCCGGATAGGACTGACACCGCCACGAGGTCATTCGCCTCAATCTCCTTCGCGATCGCCTCCGGTAGCGGCCCCGAATTCCCGATGCACGTCGTGCAACCATACCCGACGGTTTGAAACCCAAGCTTGTCGAGGTATTCGGTCAAATTAGACTTGTTGTAATAATCCGTCACCACCCGCGATCCCGGCGCCAGCGACGTCTTCACATGCGGCGCAACTTGCAAGCCCTTCTCAACCGCCTTCTTCGCAAGGATCCCCGCGGCAATCATCACGCCCGGATTGGATGTATTGGTGCAGCTTGTAATCGCGGCAATCACAATGTCCCCGTGTTCAAGGTGACCGTCCGATGGCGCCGCACTTGGCGATGCAGACGCCGCCCCGACAGGAGCCGTCAGTACAGAAGCCTCAGCCGGCTTCAGCGCATCGGAAAACGCATTTCGAAACGTCTTCCGCACGCTCGGCAACTCCACCCGATCCTGCGGCCGCCGCGGACCCGCAAGCGACGGCGCCACCGTCGAAAGATCCAACTCCAGCACCTGCGCAAACTCCGGCTCAAACTTGTCCTGCCGCCACAGCCCCTGCTCCTTCGCATACCGCTCCACGAGGTCGATGTGCGACCCATGTCGCCCGGTCAGGCGAAGATAATTCAACGTCTGATCATCAATCGGAAAGAATCCGATCGTGGCGCCGTACTCCGGCGCCATGTTGGCAATCGTCGCCCGGTCGGCCACCGACATATTCGCCAGACCCTCGCCAAAAAACTCGACGAACTTTTCCACAACCCCGTGCGCCCGGAGAATCTGCGTCACCGTCAGCACCAGGTCCGTCGCGGTAGATCCCTCCGGCAGCTTGCCGAAAAGCTTGAATCCGATCACCTCCGGCGTCACCATATAAATCGGCTGCCCCAGCATGCACGCCTCCGCCTCAATCCCACCGACGCCCCAGCCCACGACGCCGAGCCCGTTAATCATCGTGGTATGAGAATCCGTTCCCACCAGCGAATCCGGATACGCCACGCCCTTGTCCGTCCAAACAACCTTCGCGAGATACTCCAGATTCACCTGGTGCACGATCCCCGTCGCCGGCGGCACCACTGAAAAATTATCAAACGCCTTCTGCCCCCACTTCAAAAACTCATAACGCTCCCGATTTCTCTCGAACTCTTTCTCCACGTTGTGCAGCAGCGCCAGCGGATTCGCATACTCATCCACCTGCACCGAGTGATCGATCACCAGATCCACCGGCACCAGCGGATTGATCTTCTGCGGATCACCCCCCGCGCGCTTCATCGCCGCCCGCATCGCCGCCAAATCCACCACGCAAGGCACACCCGTGAAATCCTGCAAGATCACCCGCGCCGGCTTGAACGGCAATTCCTCCAGAACCACATGGTCCGCGTCGTAATTTGCCAGTCCCGTGATGTCCTCAGCGTTCACCTGAAAGTTATCGAGGTTCCGCAGGCACGATTCCAGCAGCACCTTGATCGAGAACGGCAGCTTGTCCAGGTTCCCGATCCCCGACTCCGTCAGCTTGTTGAGCCGGTAGATTTTGAAATCGCCCGCTTTGGTGGAGAGGGTTGATTCCGCGCCGAAGGTGTTGTGAGTTGCCATGATATTATTGATGTAGCGATCGCGTGCCCCGCAGGCACAATCAACGCGATCGGCTGGTTGGGGGCAGACGGACCATCTTATGCGCGGGATGTTGCCGTGCAAATGAACGACTGACGGCGCGGAGCGTAACTCCTCATTTTTGCGCAAACCACACCGCAGGGTTTAGCCGCGTGGCGGAAGCCCGCGGTCGAACCCCGAATTAACGTGTGGAAGAACACGACCGCAACCCTGAACTCAAAGAACTAAGATTTGCTGCCTCAGATAATCCAGCCCCAGCCGGATCCCCTGCGTCGGCTCTTCCATCCCCTCAAACTCAAGCGACAGGTATCCGTCGTATCCCGCGCGCTTCAATAGTTTGAGCTGCGCCGGGATGTCCAGAACGCCATGCCCGCAGATCGCCCCGCGCAGTGCGATATTCTTCGGCGTCGCAAACCATCCCGTCGCCGGCATCGTCTTCTTCGATCGCAAATGAAAATCCTTCGCGTGCGCCATGATCACGTACTTGCCCAATCGCTTCACCGCCGCCACCGGATCGTCGTTCACACAGAGGAAGTTGCCAAGGTCGATCGTCAATCTGAAATTCGGGTGCTTCACCGCCTTGATCAGCCTTTCCACCCGCTCGGCCGCCTGCATAAAGAAGCCATGGTTCTCCAGCGAAGTTTTCACCGATTGCGACTGCGCATAATCCGTCACCGCACGAATGGCGGGAACGATGTGCTTCACCGCCGCGGAGAACGTTTCCGGGATCTTCAACGATTTCGAATGATCGCCAAAACCACGCGTGACGTCATGCCGAATGGATGAAACCCCGAGCTGACATGCCGCATCAACGTGCAGCTTCAGCCGCTCAATCTCGCCCCGCTGCTCGGCGGCAGGAACCAGAAGCTCAGCGCCGACGCAGTACCCCACGGGTGTAAGACCCAGCTTGTCACACCGTGCCCGAAGGTGAGCCGCCCGCTCGATAACCTTCTCATCCGGCACATCAAACCCCGTGAACTCCACCGCATCCACACCCGCGTCCGTGATCCACGCGAGCGAATCTTCCAGCGTTTTCTTGTCCTCCGCGCGCCAACGCGCAAGCGAATAGGTCGAGACGGCTATCTTCATGAATACTTTCAGATTGACGATCGGGTGATTGAGTCATTGACGATTGAAGAACGCATTGCCTTTCTATCGTCAATGACTCAATCACCCAATCGTCAATTCCCCCTTATTTGCCGGTCTCGATCGCGACATAATTCTCAAGCGTCGTCCCGTTCTCTTTGAGAAGCTGCGTGATCGTCTTGGACGGATCCTTCACGAACTTCTGATCGAGAAGCACGCGGTCCTCATAGAAACTCTTCATCTGCCCCTCGGCAATCTTCTCCGCGATGTTCTGCGGCTTGCCGGTCGCCTTCGCGCGCTCGACGGCGATGTCCTTCTCGCTCGCCACCAGCTCCGCCGGCACCTGTTCCCGGCTCAGCGCCACCGGGTGGCTTGCCGTAATGTGCAGGCATAAGTCCTTGATCAAGTCATCGCTGGGGTTCCCGCTCAAGGCGACGATCACCGCCACCTTGCCGGTGTAGTGGTTGTAGACGCCGGCCCGCCCGCTGGCCTTCATCGACGCGGTACGACCCAGCTGGATGTTCTCGCCCGTCTGCTGGCTCGCGCTCACCAGCAGATCCTTGATCTGCGGGTTCGCGTTCAGGTCAACGTTCGGATTCTTCAGAAGTTCCTGCGTGCCGATCTCCAGAACCTTCGTGACCGGATCGACCTTTGCCGCGAAATCGGTGTTGCATTTTACTTCAATGGCCGCGGCGCTCTTGCCATCCGCGCCGACAACCGCCATCGCCCGGCCTTCATTGGCGGCGCGCTCCGTGACGCTCGTCTTCACGCCCTTCTTGCGCAGGCCTTCGATCGCCTTCTCGACGTCGCCGGCAAATTCCGTGAGCGCCTTCTTGCACTCCATCATCCCCAGCCCCGTCTTGGCCCGGAGATCGTTCACCAGTTTGGCGTTGATTTCTGCCATGATTGTCGTCGCTCCTGATTCGTTCGTTGGGTTGATAAAGCGGGCACCGCAATGCTGCGGTGCCCGGTCTTGTGCGATCGTGAAGAACGACCCGCTAAAAGCGTGCAGTCCCGAAAAACTTATCCCTGACCCGCGGCGACCGGCTCTTGCGGCGCTTGTTCTGCCGCGGGTTGCTCGGTTGCGTCGGTTGCCGGCTCTTCCTTCCCATCCTCAGCCCGGAAAGCAGCCCGCGCGCTTCGCCGGCGCGGCTGCTGCTCATCGGTCGGCTTGCCCGCTTCGGTTCGACCCGACTTACCTTCAATAACCGCGTCCGCGAGCTCGTGCAGCACGATCTCGATCGCCCGCATCGCGTCATCGTTGCCCGGGATCGGAAGATCGATCAGATCCGGATCGCTGTCGGTGTCGATCAGCGCGATCGTCTTAACGCCAAGCTTCTTCGCTTCCTGCACCGCGATGTGCTCACGCCGCGTATCGACAAGCACCATCAGACCCGGAAGTTTTTCCATTCGGCGGATGCCTTCAAGGTTGCTCTTGATCTTGTCCATCTCGCGCTGAAGCGCGGACTTCATTTTCTTCGAATAGGTTTCGATCTGCCCGGTTGCGAAGAGCTTCTCAAGCTCATCCAAACGATTCAGCCGCGCGCGAATCGTGCGGAAGTTGGTCAGCGTTCCACCCAGCCAGCGCTCCGAAACATAGTGCATGCCGCAGCGAGTGGATTCTTCCTGGATCGCGTGCTTGGCCTGGCGCTTCGTGCCGACGAAAACCACGTCCTTGCCGCTGGCAACCGCCTGCTGCACCAGCCGCTTGGCGAGAAGAAGCCCCTTGAGCGTTTCCTTCACGTCGATCAGATGAATCATGTTCCGCTTGCCGTGAATGTACGGCTGCATCTTCGGATTCCACCGGCTCACGCGATGCCCGAAGTGGACGCCCGCATCAACTAATGCTTTAACGAGTTCGGCTTGCGATTGTGCCATGCGATTCCATTTGGATTTTTGATTTTCGATTTTGGATGGGGGCGACAAACTCATGCCGCACGAGGGCGCCAATCCAAAATTCAAAATCCAAAATCCAAAATCCTTCAATACAGCCCGGCGCGAAACCAGCGGCCAAGACGCCGTTCGCCATAAGGCTTAATGACTAATCAATCGAGGATGTAAAAAAATCGATTCGGCCAAAACCCCATGCGGGTGCCAGGATCGATCCGGCTCTTGGCGAGCCAAGTCCGGAAATGTACAAACACCCTCGCAAGGTTGCAAGCGGGGGCATGCGGAATCCGGACACTTCGCGGGAGCTTATCATATCCGAAGCCGAAAAAGGTATCCCTGATAAAATGCGAGATTTCTCGTCCGCCAGCAAGCTCAAGCTTCTATCAATGCAAGAGTTGCGCGAACTCACAAGCCACAGTGATAAATGCGATCCGAGGTTCTAATTGCCACCGAGGGTAACCCGCGGGTAAGAACATCATCATGCCTAGGAGTTGCCTCAGATCATCGTGCCTTGCGATCTTCGTATTGATGACGGCTGCGCCCCTGCTTGCCCAGACCCGGCCCGCTACGACGCAGTCATCCGATCAGAATCACTTCATGCGCTTTGAAGGTGACTCCAAAACCGGTGGCACCCTGCAAACCGCCGACGTCACCTACCAAAACGAAGCCGGTGTAAAAGTCCGGCTCGTCGCGGCGGTTCATATTGCCGACAGCGACTACTACAAGAAACTCAACGAAAGCTTCCGCCAGTGCGATGCGGTCTTGTACGAGATGGTCAAGCCCAGGGAGATGAGCACGCCGCAGCCCGGCCAATCCAACAGCGATATCTCAAAGCTCCAACGATTTTTGAAGAGCACATTGGATCTCGATTACCAGTTGGATGCGATCGACTACGAAGCAAAGAACTTCGTGCATGCCGACATGGATGCCGAGAGCTTTCAACGCATGCAGGAGCAGCGCGGCGAATCCTTCGCTTCTATTATGCTGTCCTCGATGTTGCGGTCGCTAAGCAATCCCAGCGCCACCGCGACCTACGATGATGAAGCAACCGACAGCCTCGACCTCATGACCCGCCCCGATGGCACGCGACAGTTCAAGCTGATCCTCGCCCGGCGCATGGGCGACATCGAACACGATGCGATGGGCCTCGGCGCGCTCAACGGAACCGTTCTGCTGACCGAGCGCAACAAAGCCGCCACCACGGTGATGCGCGACACCATCAAGTCCGGCAAGAAGAACATCGCCGTGTTCTACGGCGCAGCCCATATGCCCGACCTCGCAGACCGGCTGGATTTGATGGGTTTCAAACCCGTCTCAACCACCTGGCGCGAGGCGTGGGATGTCCACATCCGCGACAAAGAGCCTTCGGCATTTCAGAAGCTGATGGGCATGGCCCAGAAGGCTGCCACGCAATCGGCGAAGTAGAATGCGCTCACATCCGCCACCGCTTATTTCGCGCGCGGGTTCGATCGGGCTCCATCTTCACGACTCCCCCCAGACGGCCCCGGACTGCTCCGCGCCGGCGCTTGCCGGCTCGGCGCATCACCGCGTGGCGATGAAGGCGCAGACTCTCGACGAGGCGCAGATCCGCCCGAATCACGACGCGGTGCATCGCCAGCCGCTCGCGCCGGAGCCGCCCCGCGATCTGACCTCGAATCCGACCGCGGCGCCGGCTTCGGCCCCTGGTCCCGCGCGGGCGGAACGCTCGGATCAATTCGAACCGGCGCCCGTGGCGCTTCCCGCTGGGTTTCGCGCTGCGTCGTTCGCAAAGGCTGACGCGCCGCTCTGTTCCGCTCCGTCTGCGGGTTTCGATCCGCCGGCGGAAATGGCGCAATCATCCGCGACTGCGGAAACTGTGTCTCCGGCCGGTCGAGCAACACCGGCCCGCTCGGGCGCAGGGGACGATCCGTCACAATCGGGACCTGCCCGCTACCGTCATTGCGATGATCCCGCCAGTTGCCGTCTCTGAAGTGATGATAACGACGAGGCGATATGAAAACGCCCGAGCCGTAGTACCCGCCGGCATAATGATTCGGATACCACCAGTAGCCGCGATCGTACCGCGCCCCGGAGTAGTAGTAATCATCGTACGCATAACTCCGCGGATAAACCGCGTAAGGCTCGTATGGATAAACGTAAGTCGGCGCCGGCGAACCGTACGCTGGCGCCGTCACGATCGCCTCCGTTGACGGACCCGTGGCGGCAGCGTCGGCGCTCGCCCCGGGCTGCGTTCCGGGTGGTGACTTCACCCCGGCATAAATATTCCGCGCATCATCGTAAGCTTCCACGAACGCCGCCTGCGTGCCCACTCGCTTCTTCAGATCTGTGACCGCATCCTGAAGCTCGTTCACGATCACGCCGCGGTCCGCGCGAAGCTCATACCACGCCACAAGCTGCCCCGCGATGCGAAGAACGAACGCTTCAGTGGGCGCTTTGTCGACCGCGCGAACGATATCCGTCAGAGCGGTCGTCGTGTCGTTCTTTCTCGCGCTCACGTAGCTGCTCACGCCCCAGGCCAACCCGTTCTCCGGCGCATGCTGATTGAGATCCGCCGCCTGGCTCGCGGCAAGCTCCGCAACCCCGAGGTCAACCATCCGCCGGACGAACGCATCTTCGATCGCGATCTTATCCCCGCCTGATGCAACAGCCTGTGCATACGCATCAATCGCGGCGGATGGATCGGCCGCTCGGAGAATCTTCTCGAGCAAGGGATCAGCAGGTCTAGTGCTTGCCGGCTGACTTTGCGACACCGAATACAAGGGCGGTTCGTTTGAAGTCGAGCGCCCGGAACGAAGGTTCAAATCCGACGAGACCGACGGCGTCGCACACCCCACGATGCTCGCAACAGCTATTGAAACGGTCGTCGAAACAAAGGTGCGTCTCATGGCAAGCTCCTCAGCCCGCGGAAGCCCGGTTCACCCTACACATAATAGGTGCCAAACGCCTGCAATTCCCCCCTGCTCATCCAGTCGCTCGTCGTTCACGCGCGGCTGATGCACCTCGTTCCCGTCGAAGTTGGTGTCCCCATAAAACCACGCGAACCCGAGCGAGCAAGAGGCGGGTGATCCTGCACGCTCATTTAGGAAACGTGTTGCCCGAGTAGCGGCGCAAAGTGTTCGTCCCAGTAGTTCTGTGCGGCGTTTTCGCGGTCGCGGCGGAAGTCATCGATCGCCAGCCCCTCCATCGCCGCCTGCGGAAACGCATCCAGCACAAACATGACATCGATCGTCTTGCCGCGCCGCAGGACCTGAAGCGTGACCGTGTCGCCCGGCTCATGCGATCGAACCGCCGACTGAAGATCCCGCACCGTGCGCGTGCGCACCACGAGGTCGTTCCGGGCGAACTGATTTTCCTTGATCGCAAGGATGACATCACCCGTATCGAGATAGCGATACCCGCAGAACCCCGGCATGCGCTCAGAGATGATCACGCCGGTGTCGCCCGATGCAGTCTCCTCACCAGCCCCCGCGAGCGGATCCACGATGTCCGGCACCTTCTCCGCGCCTTCGTCACTGTCCTCCGCTTTCGATTCCCGAAGCTCCACGCGCACCGCGACCAGATCCTTCACGCCCAGGAATCCGGTGCGATTGTTCGCAACGTACGTTTCAGTGGCGAGAAAAGCGTGCGTAACAATCTCGCGAAGGTGCGTCGACTGCGAAGAATTTAACGGCGCGGCGGCAGCGACGACCGTTTGCAGCGTCTCCAGATCGTGCCGCGACATCCCAAGCAGCTTCGCGCGGGCGCGCTCGCGCACCGTTGAATCCGCATTCCGCAAATCCACAACCCATGCGGTGAGATCCGATGCCGGCATCGCAACCGGGACCGTCGCCGCAAGCCGCCGCGTCGTGGGAACCTCGAGCGAAAACTGAGCGGGCGCTGGAACGCTGAACAGGATGAGGAACCAGATACACCCCAACCCCCAACAGAACGATTGCACTTGCCGAATCGCACTCCAAACCGGCGTCAACCTTCGGCAAGCTCGGCGAGCATTTCCGCGGACTTCTTCATCCATGCGACCTTCCGCTGGACCATCTGCAAAAACGCCAGTCCGTCCACGCGCCCGAATGTCCCGGTGGCGGCGATCGGAAACACCGCCTCGGCGATCAGCGCCTCGATCATCAGGTGCGGCATGGTGCGAATCTCCGCCTGCGAAAGCAGCACCACTTCGTCGTATCCACGAAGAAATCGCTTGAAGCGAGACTCGTCCACATATTCCGGCCATTTCGACACGTCGCCCTCGCCACCAATGATGGAGAATTGTAGGGCGCCGTTGGCGATGTCAATCACGCGCGGCAAAAGACGGGCCGAATCATAATCGATCACAGCCACGATGTGATGATCCCGATACAGCGTGTTCCCGGGATGCCAGTCCGCATGGACGATCTGCCGGGGCCAGTTCTCCATCCCCTGCCCCTCGACCTTGTCGGCGGCTTCCTTGTAACTGTCGAGCAGCGAGCTGAGGAGCGGAACAATCTGATCATTGCCCTGCAATCCGACCGGCAACGTCGTCATGATCGTCCGAAGCCCCTGCTCCACCGCCGGCGCCATGTGATAGCTGCCCGACGGCGGCTTCCATTCCGATTTGAAGTTCTCGAGAAGCTTGTGATAAAGCGCCAGCACCCGCCCGCTGTCGAACGTCGATTCCAGCGTCTGTGGATAACCCTGACCCGGAATATATTCGAACAGCTCATAGACGCCGTTGCGCCACTGAAGCATCGAGTTGTTCTCCCGACGCGTCCCGATCAGGTGCGGCAACGGAAATTGCTTGCTCGCGAGAAACAGCTGAATCGCATGACAAAACGCAACCTTGAACGGATCGTCTTTCCCCCGGGCGCGTCGCTTGAGCAAGAATTTCCCCTGCTCCGAGACGATCAACAGCTTCGGAGCCTTACGCGACCCCCGCGGAAATTCAACGATCGAATCAATGACGCCGATGTCGTAATGCGACATCACCACCCCCAGTTCCTCCGGCCCGAACTGCTCGCGCTGGCCGGTCGACCGGGATGATTGGCCGGTTCCCGACACGCTGGACTGGATGGGTGAAGCGACCGGCTGCACGCGATATTACTGTACGGTAAAAACAATGGATGCAAAAGAACGAATGAGGCTTCCGAGCCTCCTGAAGGATCTATCGGCGGGCCCCTCGACCTGCTGAAGAGCGCGAAAGTTTACCCCCAATACAGGCTGATAATGACGCAGAGCACGCTACTGCCTCGTGACCGTTCACTCCCTCCGAAGCGGGTGCCGCCTGCGTCGCGCTCTTCTCCGGTCTAAGTTTAGCACCGGTTTTGACGAAACCACCGTTTCGTCACCCCCCTTTGCGCTCATTCGGATTTCGAATTTGTTTCGGACTTCGTGCTTCGGATCTCGTGCTTCGGATCTCGTGCTTCGGATCTCGTGCTTCGGACTTCGAATTTTCCAACTCCCTCACAACCCTTCCACCCGCTCCACCAAACTCCCCTTCCCCCTCAAGCCTCTCCCCCACCTCGTCCGATAACACCCCAAGCTATGGAAGATTCCATCTACTCCCTCCGCCACCGCGACGTTCTCGCCCTCTGCGTGCTTGGCCTGCTCTGCCTCGGCATCGTCATGGTCCAATCCGCATCCATGCAGGTGACCAACAACATCCACTGGCAATGGTTCCCCCGAGCCACCAAGCATCTCATGTTCGCCGCTTGCGCCTTCGCGGCATTCCTCCTCATCGGAAACCTACCCTACCGCCACCTCGCGCAAGAAAACAAACGCATCTTCCTCCACCCCATCCTCCTCTGCTTTCTCATCGCCTGCCTCTCCTGCATCCTCGTCCTCATCCCCCACATCGGCATCACCGTCAACGGCGCCCGCCGCTGGCTTCCCCTCGGACCCATCCAAGTTCAACCCTCCGAACTTGCCAAGTGGGGCACCGTCCTCTTTCTCGCCTGGTGGCTCAGCGCCCGCCCCATCAACCTCAATCGCTTCCGGGGATTCGCCGTCACGCTCATCCCCATCGCCTTCATCTGCCTCCTCATCGTCATCCAGGATTTCGGCACCGCCGCCCTCATCGGCCTCTGCTCCGTCTGCATGCTCCTCATCGGACGCGTCAAGCTCTGGCACCTCGCCATCGTCATCCCCCCCGCTCTCCTCGCCGCCTTCTGGTTCGTGCATCACGAACCCTACCGATGGCGCCGCATGACCGCCTTCCTCGATCCCTGGGCCTCCAGCCAAAAGGAGGGATACCACATGATCCAATCCCTTCTCTCCTTCTCCACCGGCGGAATCACCGGCCGCGGAATCGGTAACGGCATCCAAAAGCTCGGCTACCTCCCCGAAGACACCACCGACTTTATCTTCGCCGTCATCTGCGAAGAGCTCGGGCTCTTCGGCGCGCTTCTCACCGTCGCCCTCTACATGGGTATCGTCTTCGTCGCCTGGCAGGTCGTCCGCAAAGATCGCGACGATTTCGGCCGAATCCTCGCCTTCGGTGTCGCCACCATGACCGGCCTCCAGGCCGCCATCAACATCGCCGTCGCCACCGTCTCCGTCCCCACCAAGGGCCTCTCCCTCCCCCTCGTCTCCGCCGGCGGCTCGGGATTGGTCATCACCTGCGCCGCCCTCGGCCTCGTGTATTCCGTGATGAAGCACGACCCCGCACTGGCACCCGCTCCCACAGTTGCCGACGAGCCCGACCTGTTGTTCGTCGATCCTCCCGTGCGTACCGTGGGGCGCGATGTCGACGACTGACGCCAAAACCATCATCCTCGCCGGCGGTGGAACCGGTGGCCATCTTTACCCCGGCATCGCCGTCGCCCAATCCCTGCGCAAGCTCATCCCGGACTGCAATCCCCTCTTCCTCTGCTCCGAGCGAGAAATTGATCGCGTCATCCTCGAACCCACCGGCTTCGAATTCATCCCCCAACCCATCGTCCCCCCCACCCGCACGATCGGCGGCCTATTGAAATTCTGGAAAAGCTGGCGAGAAACGAAGGACCTCGTCAAAAGAATCCGCCGCGAGCGCCGCCCCGCCGCCGTCCTCGGTTTGGGCGGATACGCCGCCGGGGTCGCCGTCCGCGCCGCCGCCGACAAAAAGATCCCCACCGCAATCCTCAACCCCGACGTGATCCCCGGCAAAGCGAACCAGTTCCTCATCCGCCACGTTCAAGCCGTCTGCTGCCAGTTCCAACAAAGCGCCGATTACCTTCCCGCAAATCAACGCGACAAAGTCAAAGTCACCGGTTGCCCGATCCGCGAAGACTTCCTCGCCCTCCCCGGCCGCGCCGCTGCCGCCACACGCCTCGGCCTCGACCCGCGCCTGCAAACTCTCACCATCACCGGCGCCTCCCAAGGCGCGCTCACGGTCAACGAAGCCATTCTCGCCATGGCCCCGGATCTCAATCTCCAAGGCTGGCAAATCCTTCACCTCGCCGGCCGCGACCACGCCTCCAACGTCCGCAACTCCTACCGCGATCTCAAGGTTGATGCGAGAGTCGTCGACTTCACCCCCGCCATGGCGGATGTCTGGGCCGTCACCGATCTCACGATCGCCCGATCCGGCGCCAGCACGTGCGCCGAGCTCACCGCCTGCGGCATCCCCTCGATCCTCATGCCCTACCCCTTTCACAAAGACATGCACCAAAAAGCCAACGCCCAGGTCCTGGTGGATGCCCAGGCTGCCGTCCTGATTGAAGACGAAAAAGACCCCAGGAAGAACGCCGCCAACCTCACTCCCGCCGTCCAATCCCTCCTGCGCGACACCCCCAAGCGGCAAGCGATGTCCCAAGCCGCCAAAAATCTGGGTAGGCTCAATGCCGCCGACGCCGTCGCAAGAATCGTCGCCGAGATTACGGGTATCATGAAGGTCGAACCGGAGGCCGCATGAGCGACATCGTGAGGACTTTCCAAATATCATCCTGCTTCGCGATTGGTAGCGCGCGTTTGACCGCTCCGATAATCACGCTCCGTCGCTTTTCCTGCCGATGAAAACTGTGTTCGCCACGGGGGTTGGCGAACCCTCGTCGCTGGGATTTGCCTCAACGGAGCCATTCATGTCGGCCTTTGCGCGTTCTTTGGAATCAAATTCTTTTCTCCGCCGCTTGCCTTTGCTTCGGTCTTTGCCGGGCGGTAGACTCCCGTCACCAATGCAATCTGTTGTGAACGAGCGGCGAATGGAGTCGCGCTCGGCGAGCCGGTTCACCGGTTTGCGGGTGCATTTCATTGGCATCGGGGGATCAGGGATGAGCGGCCTGGCGCGCATGCTGGCCGACATCGGAGCCATCGTCAGCGGATCCGAGCCCAGCTTTAACGCCACTACCGGAGAACTTACCAAGCGCGGCGTGAAAATTTCGCGCACGCAACTGGGCGAGCTTCTCAGTGCCGACGTCGATCTGGTCGTGCGCACTGCTGCCGTTAAGGACAACAACCCGGAGCTTCTTGCCGCCCAGCGCTACCAGATTCAGACCATCAAGTATGCGGAGCTGCTCGGGCTCGTGATGGCCGAGCGTCTCGGCGTCGCGGTCGCGGGCACCCACGGCAAGTCCACCACAACCGCGATGATCAGCTTCGCGCTGCTCGAATGTGGCGCCGATCCCTCCTTCGTCGTCGGCGGAACCGTCCCGCAACTCGGCGGCGGCTCGCGCTCGGGCGAAGGCATGCCCTTCATCGCCGAGGCATGCGAATTCGATCGCTCGTTCCACAGCCTTAGGCCCAAAGTCGCAATCCTGACGAACATCGAAGAGGACCATCTCGACTGCTACAGGGACCTCGGCGAGATTATTGAATCATTCCAGAAGTTCGCGCAGATCGTGCCGGATGACGGGCTGATCATCGCCAACGGCACGGACGCCAACGTCGCGATGGCGATCATGGGTCACAACGCCCGCATCGAGACCGTTTCGCTGACGCCGGAAAGCACATGGAGCACCTGCCCGACCGGACTCAAAAACGGCTGTCCCACCGGCGTGGTCAGCCACAATGGGAAGCTGATCGGAACACTCCGGCTCTCGGTCGCCGGTGAGCACAATCTGTTTAACGCCACCCTGGCCGTCGCCGCGTGCGCTGCGTGCGGCGTCAGTCCGGCCAAGGCGATTGAGGCGATAAACCAATTCACCGGGGTCGATCGCCGAATGACGATCATGGGCACGGTCAACGGCGCAACGATCGTCGATGATTACGGCCATCACCCCACCGAAATCCGCGCGACGCTCAAGGCGTTGCGCGAGCGATTCAGCCCCAAGCGCCTGTTCTGCGTGTTTCAGCCGCACCAGCACAGCCGGACGCGATTTTTATTGCAGGACTTCGCAACCAGCTTTGCCGCCGCGGATGAAACCATCGTGCCGGACATCTTTTTCGTCCGCGATTCAGAGTCAGAGAAGACTTCCGTCAGCGCGCAGGATTTAGTTGATCGCATTCGCAACAATGGACAAGAGGCCCGGTATCTGAAAGAGTTCGGCGAGATCGTCGAATACCTCCGCAGCGCGACTCGTGAAGGTGATCTGGTTGTAACGATGGGCGCCGGCAATGTCTGGGAAATTGGAAGAGATTTAGCTGGGTAGTCAACTGACAACTGACAACATGAAGCTTCATACAGCCGATCCATTCAGCGGACTCGAGGAGATCATCAGCGAGAATGAGCCTCTCGCGCCGCACACCTGGTATCGCATCGGCGGACCGGCGCGTTGGTATATTCGTCCGAGGTCAGTGGAAGAGCTTCAGGAAGCCGCCCAGCGCTGCGCGGAAAACAACATCCGCGTCTACGTGCTCGGGCTTGGCGCGAACCTTCTTGTTGGCGATCAAGGCGTCGATGCTGCCGTCTTCAAGCTCGATCAGGAGCATTTCCGGACGGTCCGATTCGACGGCAACAAACTCCAGGCCGGCGCGGGCGTGGATATGCAGAAGCTTCTGCTTCGCACCGTGCGCCAAGGGCTTGCGGGCATCGAATGCCTCGCGGGTATTCCCGGAACCATCGGCGGTGGAATCCGCATGAACGCCGGCGGCAAGTTCGGCGACATCGGCGCCATCGTCACCAAGGTCCAGGTGATGGATGCCGAGGGGACGCTGTTCGAGCGATTCAAGGACGATCTCGTCTTCGAGTACCGCTCAACGAACATTTCCGCGAAGTTCATCCTGTCGGCTGAGCTCGAACTTGACGAGGACGCGCCCGAGCGCATCATGCGCAAGACCAAAGAAATCTGGATGTACAAACGCAACACGCAGCCGCTGAATACAAAGAACGCCGGCTGCATTTTCAAGAATCCCAGAGGTCTCAGTGCGGGAGCGTTGATTGACCAGGCAGGGTTGAAGGGTTTCCGCGTAGGCGGCGCCGAAGTCAGCGACAAGCACGCAAACTTCATTATCGCTCATTCGGGCTGCCGCGCTGACGACGTGATGAAGCTCGTGAAGATCATCAAGGAAAAAGTATTCGACAAGAACCAGATTCTGCTCGAGTCTGAAGTGCAAATCTGGCCGTAGTATCAACGCGGAATGGATTCCGCCGATGACCAATGCTGAAGGACCAGCCATGAAAATAACAGTCTTGCTGGGCGGCCCATCCGCCGAACGAGAGATTTCGCTCATTTCCGGTTCCGCGGTTGCCCAAGCCCTTCGGGATGTGGACCACGAGGTGTTCGAATCCGACATCTCGCCTGATGACCTCTCCGGTCTCGATCATCCGGCGGATGTGATCTTTCCGGTTCTGCACGGGGCGTTCGGGGAATCGGGGGATCTGCAAGAAATTCTCGAGCAACGAGATTTGCCGTTCGTGGGATCCGGATCCCGCGCGTCGCGCATTGGGATCAACAAGGTCGTCACCAAGCGTCTGTGGGAAGAAGCGGGTCTTCCGACGCCGCCGTATCAGCTCGTGACGCGGTTCACGCCAAGCGCGGCGCGAATGACGGCGCCTTGCGTCGTGAAGGCAATCGAGAACGGAAGCAGCATTGACGTCATTCTCTGCCGCACGCAAGCGCAAGCAGACACGGCATACGATCGTCTGCTTCAGACGTATGATGAGGTAATGGCGGAGGAGCTGATCGACGGAACGGAGCTGACGATCGGGCTGCTTGAAGAGGAGCCGCTGGATCCGATTCGGATCGTGGTAAAGCGCGAATTTTTTGATTACGACGCCAAGTACAACGGGTGCGGGACGGAGCATCATTTTGATCTGGGCTTGCCGAATGAAGTGGTCGATCACTGCCGGCAGTTGGCGCGGAAGGCAAACCGCGTGGTGGGCGCACGGGATCTGGCACGCGTGGATTTAATGCTGGATCAGAATCACAAGCCGTATTTGCTGGAGATCAACACGCTGCCGGGGTTTACGTCGACCAGTCTGCTCCCCGAGGCGGCGGCGCATGCGGGGATTGGGTTTGGGCCGCTGGTGGATCGACTGGTGAGCCGGGCACAGATGCGCGGGATTGAGCGATCGGTGCCTGTTGTCAAACTGGGTCCGGCGCTGGCGAGGAAGATGCTGAAGCAGAAGATTGCCTGATGCATTCCGACAAATCTTGCTGCTCATGCGGGGGACGGGTTCCGCCCGATAACTCTGTTGGACGCCTTACTATGTCGCGTCTTTCGGAGGGAGTCTGCCGCCTCATGGCCCGAGCATCCAAAGCCAAGCCGATCAAGTTGAAAAACCCCCTCGATCCGGAAACGCGCAAGCGCCGCCGCCGAATCATGATCCATACCGGGGCGATCTTCTCGCTGCTGATTTCCATAGCGGTGGGATTCTATTTCCTGCGCGGTTATGTGGAGCACAAGCTCGTCTTCTCGAGCGCGCCGCCGAAGATCGTTTTGAAGAACCGGCCGCCCTGGATGAGCGATTTTCTCGCCGGCGAGATCGCGAAGCTCGCGCGGCCGGCAGGCACGCATTCGGCATTCGATCATCAGATGCTGGTGGACACATATGCGGTGCTCAAGTCCAATCCGTGGATTCGGACAATCAACCAGGTCCGCCGGGTTTACGGCGAGAAGCCTGGGGACACGCTCGAGATCGATTGCGATTATCGCGCGCCCATCGCGCTCGTGAAGTGGGGAGATTTTTACTGGCTGGTCGACGGCGAAAGTGTGAAACTCCCCGAAGCGTATACCGCGCAAGAGGTGCCCAAGATCGTGGTCGGACGCGACAAGAAGCTTTCGATCCGCATTATCGAAGGCGTGAAACAACCGCCGGCGGAACCGGGTCATAAATGGCAAGGCGACGAGCTGGTCGCGGGCCTGGAAATGGTGAAGCTGCTGTTCGACAAGAGCTATGCGCAGGAGATCCTGAAGGTGGATGTGCGGAACTTCGCGGGCAGGAAAGACGCCAAGGAAGCACAACTGGTCCTGGTGACGCGATACGGGACGGAAGTGCGCTGGGGAGCGCCGATGAGTTCAAAAAACTTCGAAGTCCCCGCTTCTGAGAAGCTTCGCTATCTGCAAGCAATCTATGAAGAGGTCGGACGAGTTGACGGAAACCACCCGTGGATCGACATTCGCATGGATGCCGTCACCTATCCCAGTGTCGAAGCGGCGCAAGCGGACTATCGGCGGTGAATGCGAACTCTCCAGCTCTCGCCAAGCCCCAAAAACCTCTCGCTGCTCCCCTTGCCGTTTGGATTGTGATTCAGCTTGCGGCGCTCGCGGTTGCGGCGGCACAGGGTCGGTTGTCTGCGAATTTCGGGACCAACGCCGAGCAGTTTGCCATCCAGGAAATGCTGGCGGCTCAGATCATTTTTGCGGGGATGCTCTTCCCATTTTTACTGCGCGACGTAGCAACGACCGTTGTCATCATTGCATCGGCCGCACCCTTCCTGCTGCTGAGTAGCTTTCTTTCGGCAACTCCGCGGAACACGGTGGCGACGCTTTATGTTTACCTGGCGCTTTGGCTCCTGGCACTTGGATTCTGGAGGGCGGCGCTGCCGACTCGGTCGCACTTCCTCGCCATTGCAGTTGCGAATCTCCTCACGCTTGGGATTCCACTCCTGAAATACTTTCATTTGGAATTCAGCAATGACGCTAATCACCAATCGTTACTCGAACTAAGCCCACTGACCCAAGCGATCACGCTGATTGACGCGCCGGCGCTGGATTTTCATCAATGGGGGCCGATTCTTCTGCTGCTTTTCGCAGGCGGCAGCGCCGTTGCCATTCGAAGCCTGGATTCGTCCAAACGCGAAGTGGAATAAAATCCCACTTCTGGACTCGGGCGATCCTCAACTCCTCCCGCCCACACGATCATTCAACAGGTTTTGCACCGAGTTATCCACAATTTCCATGGTGGATTTAAGCTCCTCCCTGATTTTCAGTACTGGCAAGGCGACATGCGACCGCAATCTTAAAAAAGTTGAGCACGGCAGAATTTGGCGGTTGCATCCGTGGGGCTAGGTGGTACAAAGTGGTGACGCCGTTGAGATCAGTGGAAGTAAAACCCAGTGCGACACCTCCTCTTATACGGCGAGTACGATCTGAACGTGGATGAGAAGTCCCGCGTTTTGATACCGATCGATATCCGGAAACAGATCGATCCCGAGCGAGATGGTGAAGCGCTCTTTGTCATAACAGGCGTGAATAAAGTCCCTTGGCTCTACCCGGAACGGTATTACGAGGAGCTGGTTTCACGCAGACCCGCCGAGTTGACGCCGGCTGAGTATGTGCTTGCGTTTGATCAACTGAACTTCGCGCTCGCCAGCCGAGTGGAGTGGGACAAGCAGGGCCGCTGTTTGATCCCGGACAAGACGCTCAAGAGAGCCGGCTTGCAAAAGGAAGTAACCCTGATCGGTGTTCGCGATCACCTGGAACTTTGGAATCGCAAGGATTGGGAAGTCCGAAGACAGGCTCTGGAAGCAAAGATTCCTGAGATCGCGCTGCTTGCCAAGCAGCAATCGACCGCGACACCGGCGCCTTAAAGACTGAACGGATTCGGGCAGAAGCCGTGTGATGTTGAACTTGGGCGCAAGACGAGTCGTAAGACGCCCGGCTTCGAATGGCAGATCGGGTGATTCATTTCGGTGCCGCGCCGCAAGGCGGACAGCGAGACATATCCTGGGAAGGATCGGTCTCAAATTTGTAAAACTGAATAGCAGTTCTTGCCACGATTCAGCAATTGCATTCGTGTCGTCCATGGAAGGTGCGCGAGTGCATAGCCCAGCCGCGAGGAAAGGATTCCTCATGGGTGCGGAGGGAAACCGTCGTTGCGATCACAGGGAAGTTGATCGGCGGGCCGTGGCAGGAGGCTTCTGTATAGGACGCATCGGGTTGTGGCGTCTTTCGGAAGCCGGGAGACTTCCCGTCGACGGCCGTTGGTCGTTTCGGTCGTGCCATGGATGGCGCGCTCGAATAGACCGACGGCAGGTCGCGGGAGCTCGATTCGATCGCTGAACAGGCGGCCGGATCGATTTGGTTTGACCAGGTGATCGTCAGGCCAGACTCGTGGCAACGGGTCGTCCGGAATCACTCGGTGTGCGCCAGGATGGCGGCGCTGGTCGGTATCGCAGAGTCGTCACACGGATGCGACCCGCAGGCTCTGGGGCCCGCGGCGGAAGGGAAGCCCGACTCTGCTGTATCGACTTTTGCTCGCGCTCAGGCTTCGTCTGAATCCAAAGACGACGATCCACAGATTACACCGATTTCACAGATTAAAGGCAATTCAATTCCTCTGAATCCGCGCAATCCGCGTAATCTGTGGATCACCCTCTTCATCGTCCAGCAATCCTGTTTACCCGGATCGCGGAAGCTCGCGTAAACTGCGCGAGCTTATGGACCTCCCCACCAGCGGTCACGACCCTGTTCTGCTCGATGAAGTCATCGAGGTGCTCGACCCGCAACCGGGGCAAACAATCATCGACTGCACCCTCGGCCGCGCCGGTCACGCCCGAGCCATATCCCAGCGCCTCGGGCCTTCTGGTTTACTCATTGGTCTTGATGCCGACCCGCGGAATCTGGAATTCGCCCAGGCCCGCCTGAACGATGTCCCTTCCCGGGTCCGGTTTTTCCATGCCAACTTCGCGGAGTTGGAAGACGTTCTGGAGGAAGTCGATCAACCCCAGGTCGACGGAATCCTCGCGGATCTCGGCATCTCCACCAATCAACTCTTCGACGAAACCTACGGGCTTTCCTTTTCACAGAACATGCCGCTCGACATGCGCATCGATCCACGCATCCGGCAATCTGCCGCGGATCTGGTGAACACAATGCGCGAGGACGATCTTGCCAACGTCCTATATCAGATGGCACAAGAGCATTACTCCCGCCGGATCGCGAGAAAGATTGCGGATGCGCGCCGCCAAGCGCCGATAACCACAACGGAGCGACTGGCTGACCTGGTCCGTCAAGCCATCCCGTCGCGGGGTTACGAAAAAATCGACCCTGCGACACGAACGTTCATGGCGCTCCGAATGGCCGTGAACCGGGAAGTTGAAAACCTCGAAGCCCTCCTGGCCAAGGCGCCAACGCACCTGAAACCCGGCGGACGATTCGCGGTGATCAGCTTCCACTCGACGGAAGATCGAAGGGTCAAGCAGGCGTTCCGGTCGGCGGAGCAGACCGGGCTTCTCAAGCTTCTCGCGAAAAAGCCCCTCACCCCCGCCGATGCGGAACTTGCCCGCAACCCCCGGTCCCGATCGGCCAAGCTCCGGACCGCGATGAAGTTGTAAGAACGACACGCCACACTGGTGTCCGTGTCGCCCACTCGAATGGGAAGAACACGAGGCACGTCCATGACACGAGAAACAAAAATTGGTTTGCTGGTCGGGTTGGCCTTCATCATCGTGATCGGCATCCTGTTGTCGGATCACCTGACCAGCGCGACGGAGCCTCCGCAGGCGCAGCTCGTTCAAGCAGGTAAAGACGTTCGCAGCGGCGTGACCGTGCCCGGCGGAACCGCCGCTCCGGTCACGCAGGTTCAGGTTCCGCAGGGTGTGGCTCCGCAGTCGCCGGTATCGACGCATGAAGAATTGCAGCCGAAGCAGCCGCCGGTGACCGTGGTTCATATCGGTCCCGCGCCCGTGCCGGCGAATCCAGGCAACGTACAGCCGCCCACGGCGCCGCAGAAGCCGGAAACTGTCGCCACGAATAATTCTCCGGTAAACGCGCCCGCCAATCCCGCGCCGCCGGCAACTAACGGCACTTCCACGCTCGAGAACGTCGCGAATACATTGAATGAGCCCCTGGTGCCGGTGGGAGGGATCAAGGAGACGACTGAGCACTCAAACGTTCAGCATCCGCCGACGGTCATGGCAGCCGCCGGCCGGCAGTACAAGGCGGAATCGGGCGATTCGCTCTCGAAGATGGCCGGCCGATTCCTCGGTGGGAACACCAAGGGAAATCGTGAGGCCATCATCAACGCAAACCCCTCGCTGAAAGCAAACCCCGACATGATCATCGTGGGCAAAACCTACACGATCCCGACTGCTGCGACAGCGCAGGCGCCGGCTGCGTCACCGGCGGCGACGAATGTGCCGAGGCTCACGGAGAATGTTGTGATTGTCGAGGAGACGGCTCCCGCGAAGGCGCAAGCCGCGAACGCGCCCATTGCGCCGACACCAGAACACATGTACACCGTGAAGCAGGGTGAGACCCTGACGCGAATCGCGGTTGAGCAGATGGGAACAGGCGATGCCGTCAGCGCGATCGTCGAGCTGAACAAAATCAAGGATCCGAACAAAGTCGTCGCCGGCACGAAGCTGCGCCTGCCCGCCAAGCCGATCAGCGCCGTCGCGCAGAATCAGTAACAACCATCATCATCTCGATCTATTCTCGCTCAGCGGTTCTGGTCGGGACGAAAGAATTCATCCACAGATTTCACAGATCTTCACAGATTCAGAATGTCGCGCTGAGCTGTTTCTAAATCTGTGAAAATCCGTGAAATCTGTGGATCATCGCCCGTCTGTTTTGAATCCCGCTCACGTTTGAGAATTCAGCCATGGTCAAGCTCCTTCTCTGCCTGCTCAGCATCATGACGCTCGCGATCGTGATGCTTCAGCTCCGCCAGCAGCGGCTCGAGCTTTCGCATCAGAACAACGTGCTGCACAATCGTATTGAAAACCACCAGGCAAGGCTCTGGAGCCAGCAGCTTCAGATCGGCGTCGCGACGGCGCCGAACGCGATCAAGCAGACGGTCGGGGAGAACCTGAAGATGGTTCCCCGAAGCCCGCTGCCGGCCGGGCAGGCGCATTGGATGGATGCGCGGAGCGACCTCCCCGTACCGTAGCCGCCCAGTCAGATCCGCATCTCAAGCTGTTCTTCCTACCCCGGCGGCGAGTATCTTATCGCCATGTCCGCGCGACGCGTTCACGAAAATGCAGACGACCAGAACGAGTCGGACGATCCGGATTTTCCGGACGAATCCGACATGGATTCGTTTGATGAGCCGGGGGTGATGCCTTGCCCGTATTGCCGGAAGATGGTGTCGGAGGATGCGGAGCAATGTCCGCATTGCCACGAATACATTTCGATTGACGCCGCGCCGCGACGGCCGCTTCCGATGGGGTTCATGGTGGGGCTTGTCGCGGCGCTTCTGATCGCCCTCATCGCCTGGATGCTTCATTGAAGTATACCGCATCGGCGTCCCCTTCAATCTCTAAATGGCTGTGCGTGATTCGGCACTGATTGTCATCCTGAGAGCATGTGAACCTTTTCTGTAGCACGGGCATCTTGCCCGTGTTGGCGATACAGGCACGGGCAAGATGCCCGTGCTACGAAAAAAGTTCACAAGCTCTGAGGTACTCCGAAGGATCTGGCCTGAATTGCTCACCGGGCAGATCCTTCGGAGTACCTCAGGATGACAACGAACGGCGCGTGATCTTGCACAGTGATATCGCAACTCGCTGCGCGTCCCCAAAAAAATTCCCGTGCCGCCCGCTCGCATGCCGATCATTATCGGACGCCATGCCCACCTTTTCCAAAGCCCGTGCCGCGCTCGTGATGATGGTCATCACCACCTGCTTCTGCGCCCTCATGGGCCGCGTGGTCTACCTTCAGACCGTCGGCCGGCAGATGACCCTCGAGCGCGCAGAGCGCCAGCAGCATCAAAAGGAAACGATCATTTCCCGCCGCGGATCGATCTACGACGTCACCGGTATGCTCATGGCGGGGACCATCCAGACCCAGGCCCTGTTTCTCGATCCCAAGTTCATGCAGGACTGCTATCAGATGGAAGGCCGCAGCCTTGCTGACATGGATGAAGCGGTCGGCAAACTCGCGAATCTCGTCGACAAAAAGCCGTTCGAGCTCTCGCAGCTTCTCGGAGATAAGAGCGAGAGCCGGTTTGTGAAGATCGCGGATCATCTCGACGAAAGCACCGTCGCGGAGATTGAAAAGCTCAAAATCTTCGGCGTTGGCTTTGTCCCACAGCACGAACGCTACTACCCGATGGGATCGATCGGCGCCCACGTCATGGGCGGCACCGGAAAGGACGGCGCCGGCCTCGAAGGTCTCGAGAAAAAGTTCGAGAAACAGCTTGCGGGAAAGAACGGCTCCAAGCGCGTCCTGAAAGATGCGTATCGCCAGTCCATCGCGGTCGCCGCGGAGGACTACATTCAGCCACAGCACGGCCAGGCGCTCGTGCTGACGATCGACGGAAACATTCAGATGATCGCGGAGCAGGAGCTTGAGACCGCCTGCAAGAAATACGCCGCCAAGCGCGGCGAAGTCGTGGTGATGGACCCGCGAACCGGCGACGTCCTGGCGCTGGCGAACTGGCCGACGTTTGATCCATCGAGCTTGGATGAAGTCGACAACAAGACGCGCCTCAACCGCTGCCTGACCGACCCCTACGAACCCGGCTCCACGATCAAACCCTTCATCGCCGGACCCGCGATGGCCTGGCGCGTCACCAAGCCCAACGAGATTTGGCCCATCACCGCAATCAAATGGAATCCGTTTGGCCGCCGCATCGTGACCGATGTTCACCACTACGGGCCGCTGTCGATGTGGGATGTGCTCGTGAAATCGTCCAACATCGGCATGTCCATGCTCGGAACACGCATGGGAAACCCGAAGCTGTACGACGCGCTCACCGGCTTTGGCTTCGGCAAAACAACCGACATCGACATGCCCGCGGAAAACCAGGGTCTCATCCGGCCGCTCGAAAAATGGGGCATGAACTCAACCATCTCGGTCTCGCAAGGCTACGAGCTGATGGTGACGCCGCTGCAACTCTGCCGCGCGTTCTGCGCCTACGCCAACGGCGGAAGACTCGTCCGGCCCCACGTCATCAAGGGCTGGCTCGATGCCGAAGGCAGCGTCATCGCACGTCAGCAGACGAAGGATCTGCACATGCTGCCCGAAGCGATCGATCCGCTCTCCGCTGCCGGGATGAAGCGGATCCTCTGCGATACCCTCGTCCGCGGCACCGCCAAGGGCTGCGCCAGCACCAACTGGAACATCTTCGGAAAGACCGGCACCGCTCACATCGCCGAGCACGGCTCATATAGCTCCGCGCGCTTCAACAGCTCGTTCATCGGCGGCGCCCCCGCCGAATCCCCCCGCCTCGTCATCACGATGGTGATCCACGACGCGGACAAATCCCTCGGTCACTACGGCGGTATCGTCTCCGCGCCCGCCGCGTGCAAAGTCCTCGAGCGCAGCCTCGCCTATATGCAAGTCCCCGCCAGCCCCGATCTGCCTCCCCCACCGCCTGAGATTGCGAGGGTTCTGGTGAACTACGATCCTTCCATCTACACAAAGGCAGGCATCGCCAAGACCGCATCGGCTCGAGAATGAGTTGTGGGAAGGTGGCGGTTACGCGACAAACATATGATCTCAAATGAACTGGCACGATCCTGAAACGTCGTTGCAGGTGGGCCTTCGGCCGGACCGCTACGCGACTTCCGACGATGCTTCAGAATCACGAGAATCTATTTAGGGGACGCGCATGCCGTCCCTCGCGCCGTCGCGTTATTCGATGAACATCGCGTCGCCGTAGCTGAAGAATCGATAGCGTTCGTCGATTGCAGTTCGATAGATTCGTCGCTGCTCTTCTAACCCCACCAGCGCCGCGATCATCGCGATCAACGTGCTGCGCGGCAGATGGAAATTCGTGATCATCGCCCCGAGGTGCTTCCAGCGGTACGGAGGATAGATGAAGATCGACGTTTGGCTGTGCGTCGGTTCAAACCGACGCTCGTCCGGTTGGCTCTCAAGCACGCGGGCGGATGTGGTTCCAACCGCGATAATCCGCGCGGCTTGCCGCTTGGCCGCGTTTAACGCATCCGCCGCCTGCGCGGAGATCGTGTAGCGCTCCGAGTGCATTTGATGCGCTTCAAGCGTATCCGCGCTGACGGGTTTGAACGTGCCCATCCCCACGTGCAGCGTGACAAACGCGCGATCCACTCCCTTCGCGTCCAGCTCCGTCATCAGTTCCGGCGTGAAGTGCAATCCCGCGGTCGGCGCCGCGACGGCACCCGACTCTCGGGCGTACACCGTCTGATAATGTTCACGATCCCGCTCATCCCGCGCATCGTGCTCCTTCCCGCGCCTGATGTAAGGCGGCAAGGGCATCCGGCCAATGCGACCGAGCAGCGTTGCCGCATCCTCCGCGGGATCGATCTGGATGCTGTATTCACCACCGCCGTGGTTCTCCGTCACAATGGCGTCGGCTTCGGTATCGTAGATGGCGAGGCTCATCCCCACCCCCTGCCCGACATTTTTGAGCATCACACGCCACAGGCCCGCGGACGACTCCTCAAGAAACAACCCCTCAACCACGCCACCCGTCGGCTTACGGAGCGAAAAACGCGCCGGTAGGACCTTGGTGTCATTAAAAACCAGCAGGTCGCCCCGTCGCAGAAGCGCCGGTAGCTCGGCGAATTTCCGGTGCTGAATCTTCCGATCGTGCCGGCAGTACTGAAGCAATCGAGAATCCGCACGATCCGGCGAAGGCTCCTGCGCGATCAACGCCGGCGGCAGCTCAAAATCCAACTCATCCGTTCGCATCGGGCATCATTTCCATTACGACCACACCAAACCTAAAGGATGGTTGGCGGCTTCCCGATACATGTAAAGGGATCGCGAACGGAGCCCGCGGCAACGGGTCTGAGCTTGTAAGGAGTACCTGACGTGATGCAGCCTGCCCAACTTGAAGATCTGATGTGCCTGATCTCCTCGCTCGACCGCCCGGCACTGCTCAACCAGTTCCACACCTACCCGGCCCGTTTCCCGATCGACTTTACGGATCAGTATCTCAACACGCTGACGACCGAGCGGCTCCAGCATATTTTCCTGGCGATGTGCATCCAGAACCAGCAGATGCCGGAGCTGCCCGCGGCACAAGCCGCCTGATTGCGGTCCTACTTCCCCTTCTTCCATTCCAGTTCCACCAGCACCGGCCGGTGATCGGACGCGACGGGTTCGTTCATCACCTCGCTGCGGACCACGCGCCATCCGCTTTGCGGACCTGTGAAAATCCAATCGATCTTCCGATCAGGCTTGCCGGATGGAAACGTTAGCGCGGCGTCTCCGGTCGTATCGCGCCATCCCGCCTGCTCGATGATCTTCACGGGCTTGCTTCCCGACTGCGCATTGAAGTCGCCCGCAAGGATCGTCATCGCCGCGAGTTTGTCAGCCAGAAGTTCGACAAGGCGATGAGCTTGTGACACGCGCTCGACTTCGATCTGGTGATCGAGGTGGGTGTTTACAAAACGAATCTCCGACCGCTTCGTCGGATGGACCACGACCGCCAGCGCGGTTCGCGGCTCGCGCTCTTCGGTGCCGGGCAGTTCGTGCCGCTGACTCAGGGCAAACTTGAAACGCGACAGCGCCGCGTTCCCGTACTCCCCGCCGTCGTAGTAGACCGATCTCGAGAACACCGACTGAAGCCCCGTGAGCCGACCCAGTTCATCCGCCTGGCGGATTCCACCGGATCGACGCGTGCCTTGATCCACCTCCTGAAGCGCGACGAAATCAGGATGTGCCTTCTTGATGACCCCCGCAATACGCTGGAGATCGAGCCGGCCGTCGGTGCCGGCGGCATGATGGATGTTGTACGTCAGCACGCGGATTCGCGGGGGCGTCTTGGGGGAACAGCCAACGAGGAGAGCGATCGAAGCGATCAGACCCAGCACCAGGCAGCGTTTGTTCATCATGGGGTGATACCTCGCCAGCGATTCGCTGACAAATCAGGCGCGCGGGTGAAACTTTTTGTGGATGGTTTTGAGACGCGTCTGATCGACGTGGGTGTAGATCTGCGTCGTGCTGATATCGCTATGACCGAGCAGTTCCTGAACGACGCGAAGATCGGCGCCGCCGCTGAGCAGATGGCTGGCGAAGCAGTGCCGAAGCACGTGCGGCGAGATGCTCTTGAGCAAACCGGACTTGCGGCCGTATTTTTCGACGAGCATCCAAAGCCCGATTCGCTCCATCGGCTTGCCGGTTCGAGAGAGAAACAGTTGCTCGCTGATTTGGCGCTCGAGCCTCGGGCGACACTCCAGCAGGTAATGACCAATCGCTTCAGCGGCGGCACGACCGAAGGGAACGATGCGCTCCTTCATGCCCTTGCCCAGCACTCGGACGCAGCCTACGTGGAGGTTCACATCGCGAGCCTTCAGATCGCACAGTTCGCTGGCGCGAAGCCCGGACGCGTACAGAAGCTCGAGGATTGCGACGTCGCGTGAGAACAGGAAGCTTTTTGGATCCGGGGCGGCAATGAGTGTATCGACTTGCGCGCGCCCGAGTATCTTGGGCAGCGAGCTTTCCGGCTTGGGTCGTTCGAGCTGAACGAGGATCGGGTCTACATCTTGTTGCCCTTGTTCCCGACGGTATCGGAGATAGACGCGAATCGCGGCGACGCGTCTTGCGATGGTTCGAGTCGATTGCCCGGCGCGTCGCTGGTTCTGGAGGTAACTTCGGAAATCGTCAGCGTCGCCGCCATTGAGAGACTTTTCGCGGGATTGAAAATAGGCGCTGACGTCGTTGAGGTCGCGGCGATAGGCGTGGAGGGTGTTGTCGGCGAGGCCGCGCTCAGAGGCGAGGTGGAGCAGGAAATCGCGCAGCTCCGGCAGTTCGTTCGGCCGACCGAGAGGAGATCGTGATCGTGACGATGGGACTGTTTTCATCTTCACGAAGCTTCTCCGCGGCATCCGAGCGCTTGACTCGGCGCTCGATCAGGAGTTGAAGATAAAGCGGACACGCTTTGTAGCGATCGAAGCAGAATCGGTACGCCTGATGGAGCCCATCGAGCTTGAAGTGGTCCGAGCAGCGCGTATCGGCACGGTTCAGGAAAGGGCAATAGCGTCCAATTTGATTCATGCAACATCCGCGCGCCTAGACCACGCACCGGACTTCATCGGCATGAAGGGGAGAGTTTCTGTAGGCGCGACGCCCGCGTCGCAGTTGGGGAACGGCAACCGCGACGCAGGCGTCGCCCCTACCCGGAGGAACCGATCGCTTACATAGCCTGAAGCTCTTTGGTCACGCCTTCTTGTTCTTCGGGCAGTTCCTGGATCTTCTGGTTCAGCAGGTCGCGGTAGGCTTTGGCAAAGACTTTTTCCTGAAGATCGCTGAGCGGAATGAAAACGCCCTGGCGGTTTTTGGCGGTGAAGAGGTGGTGGGCGACGACGCCGATGCGCTCTTCGCCGACGTCGTCGACCGCCGCGGTGGAACGATCGTGCCCCAGCACGAGGATCCAGTGGAGAAGATCGCTGTCGCGGCGGGGTTCATCGATCAATCCCGCGACTTCTTCAATTCTGCCGGGTGTGATGAGGAACAGTTTTGCGGTTCCGGCGCGAGGTCCGCGCTGGAGGGAGAGAAATGTGAAATCCATAAGCGGGCGAACATGCCGGTACGCGCCTTTGGAAAGTTGCGAAAGTTGATCCACGCGGGACTTAATTCGCTGCGCCGTCTCGAACCGAAGCTCTTCGGCGGCGTCTTTCATGCGCTGGGTTTCGAGATCGATGTGCGTTTCGGGATCGCTCAGGACCTGCGCGCTGAAGTCGATGATCTGTGCGTACTCATGAAGCGTGACGGTGCCGTCGCAGGGGCCGACGCACTTTTCCATCTGCTTCCAGGCGCACGGGCCGCCGGCCGGGGATTGAATGAGGATGGAGTAATCGCGACACAGATCGAACAGATTCTCCATCAGGTGGACGAGCTTGTGGGCGACGTGCTTGTCCTCCAGTGGGCCGAAGTAAGTACCGGTGTGCGTCGTGAGGTTGGTGGTCTTGGTATAGCGTGGAAAGGTGGTGTGCGGATTGACGTGCACGAACCATGCCGGGCGGAAGCCGACCATTCCGCGGTAGGTGTCGGGGAAAATCTCGCGTGCCGCTTCAAGGTAGGCCCGGTCGGCTTCAAGAGCCGAGTCGGCGCGACGCCAGTAAATCTTGCGGATGATTTCCTGGTAATTCACCCTCTTCGTGGGTCCCATCATTTCCTCGGCGCCGCCGAGTCTTCGCTTAAGACTGGCGCGGAGGTTCTTGACGCAGAGGAGTTGAACGGGGTGGTCGTTCTCATCCGCCATGAGGTAGACCACCCATTTTGCGGGAACGAGCTTCAGGAAGGCGTCAAAATCCGCTGAAGGATCGAACGAGATTTCGCGATCGAAGATAGGCCAGCGCTCGCTCACCGAGGTGATGATAGGTGCGAAGACGGAGTGATTGAAGCGACGTTATTGGGCGGCCTGCGGCGCGCCAATGTCGATCGTGACCTCCGCCGGGATCCCACGATCGATCGAGATGTTCTTGAATTGAACTTCCGTGTCGTAGGGTCGGGTCTGCAAGCGGTACTCTTTGATCTGATTGGGCTTGAGGTCAAAAGTTGAATCGAGGAAATAGATATCTTTGATGCTGGTCCCGAAGGAACTGCCGCTGGTGTGCTCTTTGCCGTCCTGATCGACGGCGACGAGGCGTTTATCGCCGGTCGTTTCTTTGAGATAGAACACAACGACCATCGAGGTGCGCTTTCCGTTGGCGTGGGGCGTGCTGAAGATGAACCCCTCATCCGATCCCGAGCTGGATGATCCGCCGTGCTCGGAAGCATGTTTTGTTTCCCAGGGTCCGGAGGCGATTGTGAACTTGATGTCGACGGTCTTGGGATCGTTGGCAAATCCGCAGACGCGGGCTTTGATACCGTTCGCCGGTTTTCCAGAGGCCATGGGCGTGGACGAGGAGGTGCTGCTGGGTGAAGGGGTCATGTTCACAGAAATGGCATCGGAAGCTTCGGGCTGATGATCGATGCGGATCGCGATATGACGGACCTTCAGATTCGACCCATCAACGCCGCCGTCGATCTTGTCATAAGGCGCTTCATTGAGTGGCGAGCCATCGGGCTTCCACCACAGGCCTTCCAGGGGATGTTCATTCAGGCCAACGACTTGGATTTGAAGTCCATCCGAGAGCGTGGCTGTGAAGGTGTCCTTGTCGATGTGGCCGGGCGCTGCATCCTGAGCGCTTAACATCGTTCCACGGGCGAGAACTAATCCAACGACAATGCCGCGAGCAATCAGACGTGTCTGTAGGATCAATCAAACCTCCGCATGCCCCACGCTAACGGATGTTGCCGTTAAAATGAATTACCGGACCCGTGCGATGAAAGATTTCTGCTTCAGTTGTAGACTTCCGAGGAATCTAAATAACCGTGCGCCATCAGGGGCTTCAAGACCCTCACCCCAACCCTCTCCCAGAGTACCGGGAGAGGGGGTAAGCGGCGCGTGATCGTGCACGCTCATTTAGATTCCCGAAAGGCCGCGGCGCACAGATGCTCCGGCTGTTAGGAGCAGGAGCGTCACAATCAGCACCGGGAAAGCGGCAAGCGCGTTGGGCAGGGGAATGACTTGAGCGGAAGCGAGCTCCGCGGCCACGGTGATTTGCCGTTGCGACGGACGAACGATCTCGTCGCGAACGTTTTCCCTGTAGTCCGCGATATACGAGATCCAACTGGACGAGGCCGAGTCAGCGGGATGAACGTCTGCTGGAAGCTCCTGTGCGTCTCGATCGAGCGCGCGTCGTTGAAATGTCGTGTCTGCGCGATTCAGCAGTAGCTCGCCACCACTCTCGTCTGAGAAGGGGTTCAAGGCGTAAACCGGTCCTCCGTAGGCCAGTCCTGCGCTTACGGATAATCCAAGCAAGACAGCGATCGATCGCGGCGAACGAAAACACATGCCGGCGACTCCTTGTTCCCCAATCAGACAACGGCGCGAGCCGATGGTTAGCGCGTGGCCCGGAATCACAGACGACCTCGACGGCAGTAGCGTTTCCGTCGCTCATAGCCCGCAGATTCTTGCGAGAGCGTGCCCCGAACGGTTCTTCAAGTTGCGCAAGGTGCGCGCACGCTGCTCAATTGGACGGCAGAAGCGATGCGGATTTCCCGCGATTTAACCGGTTTACAGCAGGTTATGCCTTTGGCACATTTCTTGCTCTGGCTTCTTCAGAAGCCTTTTTGCGAGTTGTCCATCATGATCAGCACCCCTGCGGAGTATCCCGCCCTGAACTCGTCCCGGCAGCGCGTGCGGCCGGGCGGTGACCCCCGTCGCTTCGCGATTTGTCGCGGCACGGGACTCACAATCACATGGCAGTGACGCAACCACTGTAAAGCCTTAACCGAATCTTGATTGATGGCCTTTATCTTGCCGCCCGTACAGAGGCGGAGCGGAGACGGTGTTGATCCGGCGCTTTTAGAATGTTTTTACTACTTTCACATTGGATATAGCTATGGTTTCCATGACAGCAAACATTACGAACGAAGTGGTTGAAGATACCGATGGCGGGGATGAAGCAGGCGATCGGCCGGCCCATCGCGCTCCGCGCATTCACGATGTCGCGCGGCTTGCGGGCGTGTCGGTTGCAACGGTTTCGATGGTGATGAACGACAGCCCGCGCATCAGCCGCCCTACCGCAACCCGCGTCCGATCGGTGGCGGAGCGACTGGGTTATCGCGCCAGCCGCGCCGCCCGAGCCCTTCGAGGAATGAAATCTCGCACGATGGTGGTGTTCGTCCCCTCGTGCAGCCAGGGAATGGCTGACCTTTACATTGGTGGTTTGCTTAACGGCGTTCGCGAAGCGGCACATCAGGCGGGGTATCGGCTTCTCCTGGAGCAGGCGGCCCACTCCGGCCCGGACAACCAGGCGAATCGTCCCGGCTTCGACGCGGAGGAGGTGGAAGGCATTCTCTGCGTCGGCTGCACGGTTGCGGATGTTCCGCACGAGATGCTGGATCTGCCGCTGATGCTGATCGACAGCAGCCCGAGCAAGTGCCGGATCGATCATGTCACCAGCGATTACACCGGCGCGATGACGCAGGCGGTGAAGCACCTTAAGGAATTGGGGCACCGGCAGATCGCGCTGGTCCGTCCGGCGGGCGTCGATCATCGTGAGTTTGAGATGCTGGTCGCGTTCCGACAGGCGATGAGCGATGCCGGAATCTCGCAGGGCTCGGTTCTCGCGCAGGCGGAGCGATCGGAATCCGGCGGATCTGAAGCCTCGGCGGATCTGCTGGATCGCCACCCGCGCATCACCGCGATGATTGCCGCCGACGATCGGATGGCCGTCGGCATCCTGCACCAGCTTTCATCGCGCGGGCTCGATTGCCCGAAAGATATTTCGGTGATTTCGCTGGGCGATCTTGGCCCGGCCGCTTATGCGACGCCTGGAATTTCCGCGGTCAGTTTGCCGTTGAGCGAAGTTGGGCGCCTTGGCTGTGAGCGATTCATCGAGCGCCTGCGCGGCGAGATTGCCTCGGTGGCCGAGCGCCTACCGACCCACCTCGTCGCCCGCGCGTCGACCGGTCGGGCGAATGTTACTGTGTCGATCCGACAGGACCGCCATCGTCAGTAATACGGATTCTGTTTAATTCTCGCGCCTGATTCCCGCTCGAAATCCGCGCCCCGCAAGCGGGGCCGCTAAACAAAGGCGCCGGAATTAAGTGAAATCCGTATAGCTCATCAATACAGGAGCGAGCGAGAGCGCGGGACGTCTTGGTCAGCGTCCCGCGCGAGCTCGCCGCAGGCTTGAGGAAGATTTTTTTAAGTATTCATCCCCATATTCAAAACCGGTTGCGCATTGTGCTCACTGCACAGGACGACCATCAGGTTGCTGACCATGGCGGCTTTGCGGTCTTGATCCATTTCCACAATGTGACGATCGGTGAGTTGATGCAGCGCCATTTCGACCATTGAGACGGCGCCTTCGACGATCTTCTGCCGGGCCGCGATAATCGCGGATGCCTGCTGCCTGCGGAGCATCGCTGCTGCGATCTCCGGGCTGTACGCAAGGTGGCTGATTCGCGCTTCCCCCACATCCACGCCCGCCTTTGAGACGCGATCCTGGATCTCGTGCTTAAGCTGCTCGGCCACCTCCGAAGTATTCGCCCGGAGCGATAGCTGCCCGTCCTGATGGGCATCGTACGGATGCATCGTCGCGAGATTACGAACCGCGGATTCGGTCTGCACGCGCACGTAATCCAGATAGTTCTCGACCTCGAACGTCGCCTCGGCCGAGTCGACGACTTTCCACACGACGATCGCGGCGATCTCGATCGGGTTGCCATCGTGATCGTTCACCTTGAGCTTCGCGCTCTCGAAATTTCGGATGCGAAGCGACACCGTCGAGCGTCGATAGAACGGGTTTACCCAGTACATCCCCTGCTGCCGAACCGTCCCCGCATACTGCCCGAAGAGGAGCATCACCTTCGCCTCGTTCGGGTTCACGATGAAGATCCCGCTGAGGAGGAAAAGGATGACGATGCCGCCGATCACCCCAAGCGCCACCAGCGCGGCCTGCTGATTTGCGGCACCGCCGATCACGGTGACGGCACACAACAGCAAACCGCCCAGCAGTGCGAACAATGCGATTAATCCGGAAGGGGGAGTCAGAACGCGCTCCTTAATTGAAGCTTGGTAATCGAGTGCCATGAAACCGATTCTACTCCATTGCGATGGCGAATGGTGCATTTCGCGCGCGTGTCGGCGCGTTACGCGTGCGTTAAGCTGGCGCCATGCTCTATTTGATCATCGCGGCGGGGATGTCGATTGTCTTCGTGGTCATTGCCATTTTCGCAAAGGTGGCTACCTATCACGTTGCCCCCGCGTTTCTGATTCCGGTTCTGTGGGCGATCTACTTCCTTCGCCGGAAGCTGCACCTTCGGCCGCTCAACTACGCGCTCGTCGCGTCGGGGATGTTGGTGCACATGCTGGGCGCCTTCGGCTTTTATCAGAAGTCTCCGCTGCCGTTCAGTTACGACATCTTCGTGCATTACTACTTCGCGATGGTTATTACGCCCGTGCTGTATCACCTGCTCGAAGGCAACTTCCCGATGCGCCCCTGGCAATTGATGGTGACAACCTTCTTCTTCATGATGGGCATGGCCGCTTTGCACGAGATCATGGAGTACAGCTCTTATCTGATGCTCGGCGAACAAGCGGGGATGCTCAAGCCCACGACAAGCTACTTCTTCGACACGCAGCGCGACCTGACGAACAACTTGTTCGGGACCCTGACCGCGTTACTCGCGATGTCGATCCGCCGGCGGATGAAACGCAGGGCACTCCATGTACGCGCGTTGTAGATCCGGTGCGTGTGTCGCGGTCAACGCGAAGCGTCGAATCCGCGGTCCCTTCGCGGCTGCGCCGCCACTACAGAAAAGCGCCTGCGACGCAGGCGTCGGATCTACGGAAGAGCAGGAGCCATCCACATGCGATAATCCTGGGATGAAACGTTCCACTCGATCGTGACAATCCACGCCGCGCATGGTTACGGTATAGTTCTGCATCGCATCCGCCCTACTTTCAGGAGCCGCGCGTGACCGATTTGGCTGCCACGTACGATGCTGTCCCGTACGAATCCGCGCCGTATCCTCAGACCCACCCGGATCGCCTGTATACGGTCGCTGCGTTGTTTGGACTCTCGCCCGCTCCGATAGACCGATGCCGAGTTCTTGAGATCGGCTGCTCGACCGGCGGCAACTTGCTTGCCATGGCCGATACCGCACCGAACAGCCACTTCGTCGGCATCGATCTTTCGCCGCACCAGATCGAGTTGGCGCGATCGCTGGCTTCCCGAAGCGGCGCGTCTAACGTCGAGTTCCAGGCTCTCGATCTTCGCAACTTTCCGGAGCACCTCGGCGGCTTCGATTACATCATTGCCCACGGCGTGTACTCCTGGATGCCGACGGATGCGCGCGATGCGCTCATCCGCCTGTGCGCAGCTCACCTGACGCCGCTGGGAATCGCGTACATCAGTTACAACACCTACCCCGGCTGGTACTTTCGCCAGGGGTTCCGAGAGATGATGCTTCATCACATCCGCGGCATCACCGACCCGGATCAACGCGCGATCCAGGCGCGCCAATTCCTCGAAACTCTTGCCACCAGTTGCCCGCCCGAATCCAACACGTATGGCACCACGCTCGCCGAGCTGCTGAAAACGATCGAGCGTCGACCACCGAGCTATCTTGTTCACGAACACCTTGAACCGTACAACCAGCCGGTCTACTTCCATCAGTTTCTTGAGCACATCGAAGCGCACGGCCTGCAATACCTCGGCGAGTCTTCCATCTGGGCGATGTCTGACATCTACCTTCCGCCGCCGGGGCAGGATGCGCTGGCGCAATGGGCGAAGACGACAGTCCAGCAGCAGCAGTACCTCGACTTCCTTCGCAACACTCCGTTCCGCACTTCGCTCATTTGCCGAAACAGCGTGTGCCCAAGCGAGGATCCGAACCACGAGGTGATCCGAAGATTCTACGTCTCGTCATCGGCCCGCCCCGAAGCCCCGGTTGATGTCAACTCCAAAGACGTGGTTTCGTTTGTCACTTCCGACACCGTGAAGTTTTACGTCTCGGACCCGATGCAGAAGGTGTTCCTTCGTGCACTTTCGAATTTCCCGCAGCGCCTGTCGTTTGAGCAGCTACTTACTCATTGCTCGCGTCAGGGCGAGATCGACAGCAATCATCTCTCGCAATCGCTCCTGAGCCTCTATCTTATGAACGCCTGCGAGTTTCACTCGGGTCCGGCACCCTTTACGCTGACGCTCACGGATCGACCCTCCGCTCGGCGGCTCGCCCGGGTTCAGGCTGAGTTCTCCGATGCCGTCACAACTTTCCAGCACTCCCGGACGACGCTGAGCGATTTCGGACGGCAAGTCCTCCTGCTTCTCGACGGCAGAAGGGACCGAGCGCAAATCCTTGACGACCTTGAGCGTCTTGCCTCCGCTACGAACGCGCCCATGGGTGAGAAGCAGCGAGGCGAACTGGCCAAGACACTTCTTGCCGAACTTCAGACCTTCAGATCGGTGGGTCTTCTCAGTGATCGTGCATGAACGGACGCTATCCGCGCAAGGGTCATACAAAAAAACCACGGAGAACCATTCGTAGGATGGGTTTATCAAAACCCACCTACGAAAGGAGTCTCCGTGTCTTGACATGATCCAACTCGCCAGCGCGCTGCCGTGGCATCGTCGTGATGGCGGGATGGCGTTTTGAGATCGTTACTTAGTACACAACAGCCATGGCGTCTTCAATCGACTCCATCACCTGGCGGACATGGAACGGCTTCTTCAAGAACCCGTCGAAGCCCTGGCTGAGCAGGCCCTTGGCCTCTTCATCGGTCATCTTGCCGCTCATCGCGATGACCTTGGTGAGCTGAAGGTCCGGCGAATTCTTCACCAGCTTCAGCACCTCGCGTGCATCGATCGTGCTCAGGTGCATGTCGGTCAGGATCACGTGGGGGCGGAATTTCTCCGCGCTGATGCCGGCCTCGAAGCCGCCCTTGGAAACCTCGACCTCATACTTCGCCTCGTCCTCGAGAATCTTCTCGAGCACCTCGACGATGTCCTGTTCGTCATCGACAATCAGGATGCGTGTCTGCCCGGTCATCAGACCGTTGAGCGGCATTCCGTGATGCTTCATGAACCGGATGAGCTGATTGAGCGGGATGCGGCGGTCCTTGGATCCTGGGATCCGGTAGCCGTGCAGCGCGCCCGAGTCGAACCATTTGGAAACAGTTCGCGGGGCAACGTTGCAGATCTTCGCAACCTCACCGGTCGTCAGTACGTCTTTAACCTTCGTGGCACTCATAGCATTTTCTCCGTTTCTTCCTCTCGTGACGGCACGGTCGCTCAAAAGCGGCGCGAGCGTTCTGTGCCGTCCACACGTGATATATCGACTGGCCACGAGCACGCTTGAGGAGTTGTGCGCAGATTTTGCCGATCGCGCTTAAGAATTTGGCAAACCGCGCTCTTATCGGACAGCGTCAAATGCCGATGGAGATGTAGCGACCCATAATTCCCGCCCGAACGAAGCTGGCCTATGCACATTCTTTATGTTCATCAAAACTTCCCGGCGCAGTTTGGCCACATCGCCAAGCACCTCGTTCAGGAACTCGGATGGCAATGCAGCTTCGTCAGCCAAACGCCGCCCGGGCTGACCGCCGGAATCCATAAGATTCAGTACAAAACCACTGGCGGGGCCACCATCCAAAACAATTTTTGTTCCCGGACTTTCGAGAACACGGTCTGGCACTGCGACGGCGTCTTCCGCGCGATGAAGTCGCATCCCGAGATCAAGCCGGACCTCATCGTTGGTCACAGCGGATTCGGCTCCACTCTATTTCTTCGGGAGCTTTACCCCACCGTCCCGGTCGTCAATTTCTTCGAGTACTACTATCGCGCCCACGATTTCGACAGCGACATGGATTATCGGAAGGACCTGAACTGGCCGCTGGGCGAGATGAAGTATTTGCGCTCGCGGTGTCGCAACGCGATGATCCTTCTTGATCTTCAGAACTGCCAGGCCGCGTATACGCCGACGCAGTTTCAACGATCACGTTTCCCGGACGAGTACCAGTCGAAATTGAAATGCCTGTTCGATGGAATCGACCGCGGCATTTATCACGGGTACGACGAGACCCTCAGGCCCGCTCTATCGAGTCGCGTTGCAAGGAAGATCGCCGGCGCGACGATTTTGCCGTCGACGCGAATCGTGACGTATGTGAGCCGGGGCTTTGAATCGATGCGCGGGTTTGACGTGTTTATGCGCGCCGCGAAGATCATCGAGCGGCGCTTTCCCGATGTCGTCTTCTTTGTCGTCGGTTCCGACAAGATGAGCTACGGCGGCGATGAAGAGCACATCAAACCGTACAAGACGTTCAAGGAATGGACGCTGGCGCAGGATGAATATGATCTTTCGAAATTTGTGTTCATCCAGAGCCTTGAGCCGGCGCACCTGGGGAGGTTGCTCGCAACGACGGACCTGCACATTTATGCGACCGTTCCGTTTGTTCTGTCATGGAGCATGATGGATGCGCTGAGCTGCGGCGCGGTGGTTCTCGGCAGCGACACGACACCGGTGAAAGAGATGATCCGGCATGGCGAAAACGGTTTGATCGCGGACTTTTTCAATCCGGAGGATTTTGCGGACAAGGCGATTGCGGCGTTGAATGATCCCGCCGCGGCGCGCGCACTGGGGCGCGCGGCGGAGAAAATGATCATCGAAAACTATTCGCTGGAAGCAGTCGTGCCGCAGATGGTGCAGATGTATGAAGAGGCGGCGCGCGCGAATCTTCCTGGCTGGGATCCCACTCCCATTTTGTCATACAAACCAAAAGATCCCGTACAAGACAGAATCCCACCCGCCCGTGCAAAAGCACCGCCGAATCGTTCTTCGCCGTTCCTTTGATTGCGTCTGCGTTTGTCTGCATAGTCACGACGTCCCCGCGTGTTGAAGGAATTCCGCGCTAATTTTTCCCCTCCAAAATCGCGTTCAAAATATTTCTGCCAAACCGCGGGAAGAGGACGAACGCGTCTGGAGCATTCATCGCACATGCGCCGATGAGTACCTCATGGAGCCGCTTGATGACAACGCTTGCACGCTCCTGTTTGTACAGGTTGATAGGCAGTGGGTGTTTGGTTCACGTTCGAAGCAGAATCGGCGGCATCCGCAGTACTAAGTTTCTGTCGCTGTCTCTGCGAAGACGGGAGTAGTTCATGCGTAAAAAAGCAATCACCACGGCAAGCAGCCGGTTGACTGAAAGGGGGAAGTTGCAACGAAAGGTTTTGCGCAGCATCGTGGTTGGCGTCTTTGCGCTGTGCGGCGCTTGTGGACCGGACAACGTCAATCAGACCACCGCCCGTCTGGGTGAGTGGAAGGGCGCGGATCGCCAGATGGTTCTTTCCGGAAGTCCGGCGCGGGACAGTGCCGCTGATCGGACATCTGAAGATCAACTGGCCGAGGCGGATTGGAAAGTTCTTGAGGCGATGGGTCCCAAGCCCATTTGGGATCGGCTTGCGGAATTGAAGCAACTGGGGAAGAAGAAGCATGCGACGACGACAACGACGACGCGGTCGTCGATGGCGCATTCCGTCTCGATGCGTCCGCGGACGCCGACGACTGAGCCGGCGCGCGATGTTCCGATCATCAATCTGCCGGATGGCAAAATCCGGATGGTGTATCGCCTCCGCCACTACGGCGGATCGAGCATCACGGCGACCGTCGATGGCGGAACGTCGCGGCGCACGCTGACCCAGAAGCCCGCCGATCTCGCGCCGCTGGTTGCGGTGCTTGCCACAAATCTCGGCGACGCCAGCACGGTGGTTCCGCTGCCCGACGAGAACGCGCTGATTGTCACCTGCAACCAGGCGATGAAAGAGCCGGTGATGAACCTGCTCGCGAAGATCGATATCCCCGCCCAACAGGTGGAGATCACGGCGAAGATGTTCGAAGTGAGCCATGACTTCGACTTTCAATATGGATGCCAGCTCATGCTCAAGCGTCTGGCGGCGGAGGGCTCTCAATCGGCGGCGAGCAACTTCAGCACGAAGAGTTTTCTGGATGCGATCCAATCGACGACCACCGGCAACGTTTCTCAGGACGGCTCGGTCCTGCGGCTCATGCAGGTTTTCCAGGGCGCGGGCGTTTCGCTGGATGGAACTTTTCAGCTCATGAGCGAGGCCGGGCTGATTAACGTCGTCGCGTCTCCGCGAATGACGGTTGCGGCCGGGCAGACGGGCTACATGCTGGCCGGGCAGGAGTTGCCGATCCAACAGGTGGCGATTATTGCCAACGCGCAGTCGACGAGCACGACGTACAAACCGGTTGGTGTGCAGCTGTACATCACGCCGCAGGCGATGGGCCCGGACACCGTGAAGCTCCACGCGATCTCCGTGGTGTCGGCCGTTCAAGGGTTCGCGCCCCTTCCCTCGCTCACGATCGATTCGACGAATAATAAGCAGCTCGTCAATCCGATCCTCGAATCTCGAGAAGCGGAGACAAGCGTCACGCTGCAAGATGGAAGCACGCTGGTCTTCGGCGGCCTGCGCATGATTCGCACCACCATTCGCGAAAGTAAAATTCCCGGCCTCGGCGATATCCCGGGCCTGGGGTGGCTGTTTAAGAACCACCGGTCGCAGAAGCAGTTGACCGATCTTTATTTCTTTGTGACACCGACGCTGTTGTAGGCTGGGTTAGTAGACCTTGAGGAAGGCAGGAGGCAAGCGGCAGGCGCCTCCGTCGCGATCGCGGAACAGCCGCGAACTGACCGCAAATTCGACGCATCGCGTTGTCCGCGACGCAGGCGTCGGATCTACAAAGCGCGCCCATGCGATTGCCCTGACCTTGAGAGCGTTTCTGTGGGAGTTCGGTGGACTCGGACCGCTCTTGGCGATACGCTGTGGGCTTCGGCTCGTAGCATGAAAGGAGACATCGCATGGGCAAGCCCCGGCGCCGCCGCAAGATCGGCAGCAAGAAGCGCAAGGCGCGACGCGACCGTCGCAAGCGCTAAATCGGAACAAGAGGGTTCAGAGGTTTGACGTTCTGTCGCCTTTGAACCCTCTCTTTTTTGTCCGTGGTCCGTGGTCCGTTGCTGATGCCGCGTTTGGATTTCAGATACGAATTTCGGGGATTGAGCAGGTCAATCTTTCTGTTTCGTCGCGCCGAGTTCTTTTGCGATTTCACTTTCCAGCTCATCCAGCTTCGAAAGTTCTGCCTTTTCGCTCGCGACCAGTTCGGCATTGATCATTCGATCGATCTCCTCATCGCTCACCGCCTCTTCACGCACCGATGTTGAAGACCCGCTGGCGGCGGCGTCTTCCATCGAATCGAGGAAAACCTCCATCCGCTCTTCCATGCTGCCGGCTTGCGCAACCGCTTTTTCCCACTGCACCTGGGTCTGGGTGAGATCCATCTCGCCAAAGATCTGCCCGATTTCCGTAGCCATCAGGTTCATCGACTCTGCAAATTGCTGGCTCGCCCGCGCCTGCTGCTGGATCAGCATGGCGTTTTTCATCGCCAGGAGCTGGCGCTCGAGCATTTTTTTGACCGCGGCGGTTTTTTTCAGCGCCGAGCGGATGAACACATATTGCCCGTTGTCGCCGATCTGGCGCGCGTGGCGCGCGTTCTTGATGAAGTCCTCGCTGAATTTTTCCTGCTGGCGGATTGAGCGTTCGATGGAGCGCATGCCGCCCTTGATCTTCATCTCGCGCTCGATCCGCCGCTCATCTTTATTTTTGAACAGACCCATGATTGTCTCAACCTTCAAAGTTCATTCTAATTGCGGTGTTCAAAGTCCTCGTATTTTGCACCTCGGCTGAGCATCCGCGCGAGCAAGATGAAGGGAGCAATGGCCACCCACATCACCCACTCTGCCGCGTTCTTCCGATGCCGCACGTCTGCCATGGAATTATTTCTTTCGACCGATCCGGCCTGGCCAGGGGACGACTAATGCGACCATTCCCGCGCCGAATGAGACCCACAGAATCCCGTTATCTCGCCAGAGGTCGTAACTGGGGACCCAGATATCGCACACGCCGGCGACGAAAAAAGCGATTCCGAAAGCAAAGATCAACTGGCGAAATGTTCCCGGCCAATCAAACGGCGCGATGTGGCTTCGGCGAGCGGCGTAGTCCAGCGGCAAGACTTCCCGCCGGCCCCCTGCCGCTGCCCGGTCCAGTTCTTCGACGAGCGGATCCGCCATTTAGAGCTCCTTTTCCATCGGGGAGTTCTTCTGACGAATCGCTTTATCCGCCTGCTCGAAAGCATCTTCCTGCTTGATGGCGCCGCGATCCATCTGGTTCCAAAGCGACATCAGTTCCTGGCCCGCCTGCGTGAGCCCGACCTGATCCATCGCGGCCTTATCGCTCTCTTCGCCGAGATCCAGAACCGCGTTGAGCCGTTCCTGGTAAATGTCCTGGCCGACATTGTCATCCTCGATCCACTGGCTGATTTTAGCGACATCTTTGTCGGTTAGATTCAGCCGACCGAGCGCCCGGCCCTTCTCGCTGTTTTCCTTGACCATCCGCAGGCGGCTGACGGTGAGCAACTCCTTGGAGCGCAGGTTCAGCTCTCGTGCGGCCATGAGCTGCTCCTGGGTTTTCAGTTCGAAATCCTGGGCTAGCGCCTTGCGCAGCTCGGGCGACTTCTGTGCTGCGCCCTGCTGGAAGATTTTCTGCTTTGAGCCGGCAAGCTGCTCAATTTTTTTGAAGAGTCGATCGCGCTGCTTGGTGAGCAGAATCTCCTCTCGCCGAAGCTCCTGGCGGGAAAGTTCGCTCAGCGTTTTGTTTCGGCCGAAGATTTTGTCGATGAGTGCCATGGTTAGCTATGCGGCAATGTACTCGCTCGCACTGGTGGGACGAGGAATCTGCGCGCCGCGGGAAGCGAGATCTTCGAGATGCAGTTCAATCGCTTCACGAATCAGCTTCTTCACCGCCGGTCGCGTCTTCGCAACGGCAACACATCCCGGTAGATCTGGAACGAAAGCGCCGTAACTTCGTCCCTCACGTTCATAGACGACCAGGTATTTCCGAAGCTTAGACATTGTTATTCCTTTAGGCCCGCCTGTTTTCGCACGCTATTCAGGGTTCCCTTCGGCATATCCACACCGAGCTTTCCGCTGATTGTCACGGTATCTAGCTTAATCTGATGGTGGTGTTGACGGTGATCACCTCGTTGCCGAACTTGGAACCAGCCGTCCTTCTCGATCATCCGGATAATTTCGCGAACCTTCAACTATGCCTCCAGCCGGAGTAGCAAGTCTATCCAGCCTCCGGCTCCGTGCGTTTTTTTTCTCTGTCACGTTCCGATAACGGCGGAAGCGGAGGGAGTTGCGTTTTTCCGGTTGCGGTCTGCGATGCGCCGGCGATTGAGCTTCCTGGCGCGGGCTCCTTGGCTGTCTGGGCGCCGCCGGTTTCCTGTTGCAGCTCATCATACAAGGCTTGCTCTTCATCGTTCATTCCCATCGTGCCGATGGCGCTGACGCTGGATGCGAGATCGCCGCTGGCTTCGAGGTCCGCGAGCATCTCTTCCGCCTTGGCGGCATCATCGGCCATCTCTTCGCTGTTGGGCAGCTTCGCCGTCGATCCCTGCTGCACCAGCTCGAGATTGTGAAGGTGGGTGCTGACGACGTTGATTTGCTGGTTTAGTACACCGAGCAATTGCTGCCGTCGCTCCATGTCTTTGCGAAGTTGCAGCAGTTGGCTGGTCACTCGGCGTTTGACGAGCTCGTTGGTGGACTTTTGGAACTGTTCGCGAAGCCCGCCGTCCTTGCCTTCGAGCGTGGAGATTTCCTCATAGGCGCGATCGCGCTGCTGCGATAGCGCGGTTCGGCGCTCCGAGAGGAACGCGATCTTTTTCTCGTTTTCGCCACGACCTCCGAAGAGCGCTCGAATCCGATCGATCATGGGCATGGACGGTCCTCCAGCGGTTTCTCCGGTGCCGGTTGAGCTTTCACGGAACAGCACGAGCCGTCCGTCCAGCTTCTTGGCCACCAGGCCCGCATGTTCTCTGGCGTATGATTTTAACGCCCCTTCCACCAGTTGCATCGGCAGTTCCGTCTGCTTTGCGAGACGATCCACGGCAATGCCGCTGCCGGTAAGGTCCCCAGCTTGCGCAGCAATCGCATCCGTCACCCGCTGGCGCTTCTGCTGCTCCTGCTCAGGGTCGAAGAGACCGGCAATATCGTTGAGTCCGAGTGATGCGCTCACGTTGAAACCTCCCGAATCGTTCGGTTCAACCAGAATCAAGTGGCTGCCGGGGGCACGGCTCATCTCGAGCATGTCTGGTGCGAACCCTGAGCTGCTGAAAATGACAACCGTCTCGGGAACGGGCGAGTGCCCAGGACGCGCGGGAACGTTTACCAGGGCACCGTAATTCTGTATGTCCAGGGGCTTGGGGGCCTTATCTCGAAGAAGATCACTCGTTGGCGGGATACTGATCACGCGCAGCCGACCCACGGTGCTCTTGAGAACCCAGAGCCATTTGTGCAGGAGTTCAACGTCAATCGATTCTCCGATCGGCATCCGATCCTGAAGCTCGCGGTCGCGCTTTCCCATCTCGCTCATCATGCGCTTGAGATCTCCGCCGCGATCCGCTTTGGTCACCTTCCGCAGCATCAGGGTGACGGGCTTTCGGCCGCGCATGGTCTCGAGGCGCAGACGATCGTCCTGAAGCAGCTTCTCCGCGTGGTCGAGAAACTCGCGCTCGCGCGCTCGGTGCCAGGATGGATCAGTTCCGTTTCTCATGCTCCTCGATGGGCAGTTGCGTCTTCCCCCAAAGCTTGACGAACAGGAACAGCAGCACCCCGGCTGTCCATGCCCAACCCACAACCGAGAAGATCCCATGGATGCGACTCATGCGGAGTGCACCGCCGGGCCCGCGGGGGCGCCGCACCTCGGGCAAAACCCGGCGCCGGTGGGCACCGGCGCCTGACATAGAGGCTGTGAACATTTTGCCAGATGCACACGATAATCGGGCCCCTCGGTCCCGGTCCAACGTTCGGGATTCTCTCGCCGCTTCAGCAGCAGCACCCGCATGCGATCGGCCATCTCGCCACGCGTTTTGATTGCGGAACGAGTGGCGTATCTTCGCTGCATCAACCCGGCAAAGGTCAGCGGGGCTGCCCACAGTGCGCCGAACCACGCCATGAGCAGTGCGCCGGCGAACCATGCAACGTTCATCCCGACGCCAACGTCGGGCTTCTTCACCGGCGCGATCCCGAGTCGAGCGCCAACGGAATTAAACTGCTCTACGCATCGACGGAAGTCCGCGATGTAGGTCGCTACCTGAAGGAAGTGCATGAGATACGCGATGCCCAGCCCCAGATTCCACCCGATAAAGACCGGCGAAACAGAGCGCCGATCTGGATTCCAAGGACGCGCCCAATACGTCAGTTCCAACAACCTGCGTGGTGAAACGGGCTGGGCGCTCAGGACGAGCATCCCCACAACCGCCAACACAATCACCAGGCCGACGAGATGGAAGGCTTCGCGGAATCGCAAACGCCGGGTGAGATCCTGTAGCAGTTCTGTTTCTCGCGAATCATGATGCTTTCGGAGCCAGTCGGAGAGATGCACCATCTGCTGCCGCTCGAAGGAGATGTAGTCGCGGAATCTTCGCGAGAGACCAAAGAATGGCAACACGCCGAATGTCGTTACGGCACCGGCAAAGGTGCGAAACCAGCCGAGGGAGAAGCGGTCCTTGAACTCCCGCTGCAACGCGCGCAGGACCGACACCCCCAGAAGATCGTGCTCCTGACGCGAATCGGTTTGATCTGCAACGGCTGCCGTCATCACCACACCGCCGCCCTTCGCACCATGACGCGCTGCGGCGAAGGAAGTTCAGCTCCGCACCGGCGGCAAAAGCGTGCCGTGACCGGATTCATCGCACAACATCCCGATCGCGCACATTTTACTGAATTACGGGGCGTCGATGTCAACTGCGCGCGCCCGCCGCCGCTGACGCCGATCAATCGAGCGATGCCACCAAATACCAGCCGCGCAATCGAGTAGAGCACCCAGCCGGAAAACAGAGCCAGGGTGATCACGATCACGACAAAGAACAAGAAGATGACCAGAAAGCCGTTCAGCACTTCGTTTATTTTCCTCTTACCAATGAATACGAGTCATAGCTACTTTTTCTACGCCGTCTTGAGCTGAGGCGTGAGCGTATCTCCGCAAAAGATGCAGTACTGGTCCGATGAGTCGGGATACGCGCCGCACTTCGCGCAGCGCTTCACCGTATTCACCAGCTGAATCCCGCAGTGCATGCAGAACTGATCGAGGATGTCGACGGGCTTGCGGCATTGCGGGCAGATCACATGCTGCTGCCGATGTCCGGCGAGTGGATCGATGGTGTTCAGTGGCGTCCGCATGGGAACGGATGGAACTACCGCTCCAGGTTCTCGAATAGCGCCGGTCGGAAGACCGGGGTTACCTCCGCCCAACGCGTGCGCCATTCTCGGGACCATCGGCGGCAGGGCTGCTAAGAATGCATCCGCCGACACAAAACGCTTTTCCAATCGCGCATAGGCACGCTTGAACAGATCATCCAGATACTTCGGCACCGATGAATTGACTTCGCTCGGCAGATCGGTTCCCGCGGGTCGCTCGCCGGTGAGCATCTCATAGAAGACCACGCCGCAGGCGTACAGGTCGGCCCGGCCGTCGACGTTCTCGCCGGTTCGCTGTTCCGGCGCCATGTAATCGAGCGTGCCGGCGATATCCCGGCCGCGAGGGCTGTTCATGGACGCGGACATCACCATTGATGCGGCCGCCGCTTGATGAGCGGCTTGGCCGAGACCGAAATCGGTGATTTTGACGACGCCTTCCGCGGCGTATCCCTCCGTCGCCACGCGTTCGTGAACCAGGATATTTTCGGGCTTCACATCGCGATGCACGAGGCCATGCTCATGAGCATGTTTCAGTCCAAGGAGCACCTGCCGGATGATGGCCACCGCATCGTTCGGTGTTAGCGAACGGCTCGCAATTGCGGATCGCAGATTCGCGCCGGGAATATACTCCATCGTCAGATAGCCCGGATCCGCATAGGGATCGAAGCCGAGCGCCCGGACGATATTCGGGTGAACAAGACCGTGAATGGCGACGCCTTCGCGCTGGAGATCGCGCAGGCATTGCGGGTCGATCGGGATCTTCACGGCAACGAGTTGATCCATCCACACATGATGATGCGCGCGCCAGACCTCGCCGAACGTTCCGCCGCCCAGCTTGGTCTCGAGGATGTACTCGCCGACGCGTTGTCCAATCGTGGGCATAACTTAATCACCCGCTTCCACCGTAGGGTGGGCATTGCCCAACCCACGAAGAATCTACCCAATCACTTCAAACAACACACCGAACACCCTGCCGTACGCAAAGACCAATCGCGATAGTCGCTTCTTCCAATTCATACCAGCCTTTCCGCAATCCAATCGCACACCAGCAGATTATACGCGGCGGCCACCAGCGCTCCGACGACGAAGAATGTCCAGGCGGTGGCGGTAGGCACTCGCCAATTGAACAACCACGCCAGCAGGACCATTTCGGGAATGGTATACGCCACGACGAGCACCGCTCCTGCCAGGTTACTTTCCTTACCCGCCACCCAACGGGTGACGAAGAAAGTGACCCAGGGCAGGAACACCACGATGCCGAACCACGCCAGCAGTTTGCCGGTGCTCGTCAGCAGCCAGTGGCGGGTTGCGGGGTCCATCTGCCACCAGGAGATGCCACCGGCGATGACCGCAAGAGCGACCACGCCCGCGGTGACTTTTCCGGTGATCGAGTTCAGTAACTCCATTTCCTGCCGAATCCTACCGTTTTTTGACGCGGTGGCCTTTATAAAAGTTCGAAATTACTCACTGCCCGGCGGCATCGCGTCTCGGGCCGGATTTCACCCATTTCCCACCTGCCTATACATTATGCGTCGCATGCTCACCGTCTTCATCAAATTCTCGGACGGCCGCGTCTCGATGGACGCTTCGCCGCAGAGTCTCTCCGCGGCGCTGCGCGATCCGCAAGCCACCTTCTGGCTCGACATCGCGAAACCGGAAGATGAAGACTACGCGCTTCTCGACGACGTATTCGGCTTCCATCCACTGGCGATCGAAGATTCGATCAACCGGGCGCAGCGCCCGAAGATCGAAAGCTACAACCACGTCGGTGACGCCTGCCAGCAGGGCTATTTCTATATGGTCATCCACGGCGTGCAGGAAGCCGCCGGGAAGCGCCTGCACACGCTCGAGCTCGACATGTTTGTCTCGGAGCGCTATCTGGTGACGATCCATGATGAGTCGATGCCGCCGGTGGAAAAGATGCTGGCCCGCGCCAAGGGCGACCCGCATCTCGCGCTCGACCCCGGGATCGACATCCTCCTCTATCACGTCCTGGATCATCTCGTCGATGCTTACCAGCCAATTCTGGAAGACCTTCAAGATGCACTGGATGATCTGGAGGAAGCCGCGGTCACGGATCCTGTGCCGGATCTGCTGTCGAAGATTGCGCTCAAGAAGCGCGAGCTGTTAAACCTTCGCCGGCTCATCGGCCCGCAGCGCGAAGTGCTCGCCCAGCTTACTCGTGGTGAAGTGCCGTTTATCCGCGAGTCCACCCGCATTTATCTCCGCGATGTTCACGACCATCTCTTGCGCGCTGTTGAAATGATCGAAGTGTACCGCGACCTTGTCAGCGGGGCCCGGGACATCTACATGTCGTCGATCAGCAACAATCTCAATCGCATCATGAAGACTTTGACGATCATCACGGTCATCGCGCTGCCCATGACGGTGATCACGAGCTTCTTCGGCATGAATTTTTCCAACGCGCCCGGCTGGACATGGATCACGACACACCCGGCCGGCTTCTGGATCGTGTGCCTGTCGATCTTCGGAATGGTGATCGCGCTCCTCTACCTCTTTCGGCGACTGCGCTGGCTGTAAATGCTGCAATGCTTTCAATAGAACCGCCGCCTTAGAGACCGATCAGGATTTCCTTGCACGCCGCGTCCGCGCGACTCACAATGACGGCATGACTGCCGGCGATCCAATTGAACTCACGTATGCTGAACCGGAAATCAATCGTTCCGCATCCCGGGCGCACCGGCGAATCATCCTGATCGGCGTCGGCGTGATCGTCATGGCGTTCGAGCTCGGGGTCATCTGGAACAACGAGTATTCGACCCGCCCGACGGAATCGCTCCCCATCTGGCTCAGCGCGCTCGTTGAAGCATCGGTAGCGATTGCGGCGGTCGCGATGTTGGCGAGCCTGCTCCTGCTCTTTCAGCGCCGCGTTGCGTCGATCGCTGCCGCTTCCGTGATCACGCTCGGCGCGTTTTTCGTCGCCGCACAGCTCTTCCGCTTGTCGCCGCTCCGGCCGATTTACGTCTCGGCCAGAATCGTGCCCTCGGCCACGCAGGCGACTCAATCTTTCGTCAACCTTCTCGTCCAGGCGTGGGGCTCGACACTGCTCGCGACGATCGTCGCGCTGCTTATTCATCGCGACCGCGAGCAGTTCATGCTCGTGGCGGCGGCGCTGTTTTTTGGCCTCGCTTCGGCAGTCGCCGACGCGATGTATTTCTTCAGTTGGAGCGCGGGGCCCTGGTATTTCCGCACTTGGCCGCGAATGCTCTCATCAGGTCTGATGCTGGTTACTTTTCTATTGCTGGTCGCGCTGCTCGCACGGTCGTTCAACGTGAAGCGCGAGCGACGCCAACTTCAATCGCTAACGCCCGTCAGTTCCACGTGATCAAACCCGGCTCGAACGGCGTCGCCAGATCCGGATGCCCCGGCAGCACGCGGACCGAGAATCCCTGCCGACCGCTGGTGCGGCACTCGACGGTGCCGGTGAACAGATACCGTCCCGGGCTCATCTGCCGGGTGGGCTTCATGATCTGCGGCGTCGCGCTTTCGAGTTCATTGGTCGCATTGAGCCGACCCGCATACAGCTCGACCTTCAAGTCCTCCGGTTTCAAGTCGCCGGGCAGATCGACCAGCGCTTCGACATCCATCGACTGCCCGACCTTGTAGTGCCCGTTGCCGCTGGTATGCACGCCGACCACGGTGATGCCGGGCCACTGCTTGCGCAGCTTTTCCTTCGCATGCGCCAGGTCGATCCCGCGCTTGAAGCCTTCGGTTTTGAGCTGCTGCCCGCGCGCGTTGCCTGGGATATAAAACTTTTCCGCATACTCGCGCACCATGCGGTTGGTGTTAAAGACCGGCGCGAGCTTGCGCATGCAGTTTTTCATCCGCCCGATCCACTCGCGCGGCATGTTGTCGATGCCGCGCTTGTAAAACAGCGGGAGAATCTGCTTCTCGAGAATGTCGTAAAGCGCCTGGCTCTCCACCGTGTCCTGCACATTTCCGTCGGCGTAGCTCTCGCCGCGACCGATGGCCCAGCCGAGATCGGGGGCGTAACCCTCAACCCACCAGCCATCGAGGATGGAGCAGTTCGGGATCCCATTAGCGGCCGCTTTCATGCCTGAGGTTCCGGAAGCCTCCATGCCGCGCCGCGGCGTGTTGAGCCAGACATCCACGCCCTGAACGAGATAGCGTGCGATGTTCATGTCATAGTTCTCGAGGAACACGATGCGCCGCCGCACGGCGGGATCGCGGGCAAAGTTGATGATCAGCTTGATCAGTTCCTTCCCTTCCATGTCGGCGGGATGTGCCTTGCCGGCAAAGACGAACTGGATCGGCCGCTTGGTGTCCTCGAGCAGACGACGGAGACGATCGGGATCGCGAAGCAGCAGATTGCCGCGCTTGTACGATGCGAACCGGCGCGCGAATCCGATGGTCAGGGCCTCCGGGTCCAGCACTTCCTCGGCACTTGCAATCTCATCATAGCTCGCACCCCGCTTCAGAAGCTGTTCCTTCAGCGTCTGCCGGGTCCAGCCGACCAATCGTTCGCGGCAGCGCTCGTGCGCTCGCCAAAGCTCTTCATCAGGAATCTGGTTGACTCCTTCCCACACCGATTGATCGGTGGGATCGCTCTGCCATTTATGCGAGAGGTAGCGGTCGAGGACGAACTGAATATCACCCGCGAGCCATGTGCGGGTGTGGATGCCGTTGGTGATGTGCTTGATCGGCACCTCATCCGCGGGCACATCGGGCCAGATGTTGTGCCACATTTTTCGCGAGACATCCCCGTGCAGCCAACTGACACCATTCGCTCCGTCCGCAAGACGGATCGCGAGAACGGCCATCGAAAAACCCTGCTTCTTGTTGGTGACGTCCTCGCGCGCCAGCGCCAGAAACCCTTCCTCATCCAGCTTGAGCGCGGGAATGAGATCCTTGAAGTATTTAAGCATCATTTCGGGCGTAAACATGTCGATGCCGGCGGGAACGGGCGTGTGCGTGGTGAAGACGTTGGTGGCCATCACCTGCTGACGCGCTTCATCGAACGTGAGATGCGGGTTCTCCTCAAGGATGCGGCGAATGCGCTCCAGCGCGAGGAACGCTGCATGACCTTCGTTCATGTGGAAGACGGTTGGCGCGACATTGATGGCTTCAAGCGCGCGAACCCCACCGATGCCCAGAACGATTTCCTGCTTGATCCGAAGCTCGGTGCCTGAGCCATACAACCGGCTGGTGATATCGCGATCGGCGGGCGCGTTCTCCGGCAGATTCGTATCGAGAAGATAAAGCGGGATTCGCCCGACGTTCGCTCGCCAGACTTTGCAGAAGACCGCATTCTCCGGAAGCTCAACCCGGATGTGGACGGGCGAGCCATCCGTATAGGTCATCGGCTCAACCGCAAGGTTGTAGAAGTCGAGCTCGGGATAAGCTTCCTGTTGCCAACCATCCGATGAGAGATATTGCTGGAAATATCCGTTTCGATAAAGCAGGCCGACCGCGACAAATGGGAGCCCGATCTCCGAAGCGGATTTCAGGTGATCCCCCGCAAGCACGCCCAGGCCGCCGGAATAGATCGGCAGCGATTCATGAATCGCAAACTCCGCCGAGAAATAAGCCACGAGCATGTTGGAGTTCTTGCCGTAGGTGTTGGCGTACCACCCGTGCTCGTGGAGATGCTGCTTGAACGCCTCGTGCACGCGGCCAAGGTGCGCAAGGAACCCATCATCCCGCGCCGCCTCCGCCAGCTTCTGCTGCGAGATCATCCCAAGCAGTTTCACCGGGTTGTGATACACGACCTCCCACAACTCCCGATCCAGCCGCCGGAACAGCTCCACGGCGTCATAGTGCCAAACCCACCAGAAGTTGTGCGCCAGCTCCAGGAGCGGCTTGAGCGCATCAGGAACATCGGGAAAGACTTGAAACGTTCGGATCGTCGGGGGCTGTGCCATAATGGCCTCATGTCGGGTTTCCAGGGACGGATTATGGGCGCACGCCCATGCTATCTTCGGCTATGGCACGGGCGGCTCGCCCGTGTTTTTTCTTTCAATGCAAAACCAAGGGCGGGTCGCGGCTCGACTGCGTTCGGCCCTGACTTCGATGAGCTCAGTCGAATCGAGGCGCTTCAGGTGCGTTGGGCATCAAGCTCCGACCAGCGGGCGTAGAGGCGATTTACTTCGGCCTGGGCTTGGCTGAGCTCTCGATAGGCGTCGCGGATCTTCACATGATCGGCAATGGTGGTGGGATCGTGCACTCGCAGGTCCAGTTCCTGCGCTCGGGTTTCGGCGGCGAGGATGGTGGATTCCATGCCTTCCAGTTCCTTTTGTTCCTTCCAGGACAGCCGCTTCCTGGATGAGGTGTTGGGGGCGGAGTCTTGGCGCGCGGTGGGCGCGGTGGCTTTCTTTGGGGTTGATTCGGCGCGTTTGGAGACTTCGAGAGCGCGCTCCCATTGGGCGAGATCCGCGTAGAGTTGCGCCCCACCTTTGCCATCGAGTCCGAGGACTTCCGTGGCGACGCGATCGATGAGATAGCGATCGTGGGTGACGAGGACGACAGCGCCGGGGAACTCTTCAAGGCTGGACTCGAGGACGTCGAGGGTGGGAATATCGAGATCGTTGGTGGGCTCGTCGAGGATGAGGACATCGGCCTGGCGGAGCATGAGTCTTGCGATGAGGACGCGCGCCTGTTCGCCACCGGAAAGCTCGCCGACGGGGAGATCGAGTTGATCGGCGCTGAAGAGAAATCGCTTGGCCCAGCCGCTGACATGCATGGGCGTTCCCTGGAAGATGAGCGTGTCGCCCATAGGGGAGAGGGCACGGCGGAGGGGCAGTTCGGGTTCGAGTTGTTCGCGATGCTGATCGAAGACAACAAGTTGAAGCTGGTCGGCGCGAATGATGGTGCCGGCGTCGGGGGCGAGGTTGTTTTGGATCAGGCGGATGAGGGTGGACTTGCCGCTGCCGTTGGGCCCGACGAGCCCGAGCTTGGTGCCGGGCGCGAGGGTGAAATTGACATTGCGGAAGAGTTGTTTGCCTCCTAATGACTTGGAGATATTTTTAACGTCGATGAGCTTTCGGGTCTTGCGCTCGGAAGCGCCGAACTGGATGCTGGCGGCGGACTGCTGGACGTTTCGCTGCCGGAGATCGGTGAGCTCGGACATCATTTCGCCGGCGCGGTCGATTCTCCCCTTGGCCTTGGTGGTTCGAGCCTTGGCGCCGCGGCGGAGCCATTCGATCTCGCGGCGGACGCCGCTGGCGAGGGCGCGCTCTCGGCCTTCCTGGGCCGCGAGAAACTCTTCACGCTTCTCGACGAACTCACTGTAGGTGCCGGCGTGGCTGAGATAGCCCTCCGGATAGGCGCGACCGAGTTCGATAATTCGGTTGGCGATTTCTTCGAGGAACCGGCGATCATGGCTGACCGTCAGCGTTGCGAAGGGGGCGGCTTCGATGAGATCTTCGAGCCAGATAATTCCTTCGATGTCGAGGTGGTTGGTGGGTTCATCCATCAGGAGAAGGTCGGGTTCGCGGGCGAGTTCACGGACGATGGCCAGACGCTTGCGCCAGCCTCCGGATAGAGTACCGGCGGTGGCGGTGGGATTGATGAAACCGGCGCGGTCGAGGAGGATGCCGGCGTTCAGATGTCTTTCGTGATCGTCGACATGGGCATCGACGGCATCGGAAACGATATCGAGGCAGGTTCGAGAGTCGTCGAAAAGATCTGTCTGCGGCACGTAGCCGACGCGGAGTTGCCGGCGGGCGATCAGTTCGCCCTCATCGGGGACTTCCTGGCTGGCGAAGATGCGCAGAAGGGTGCTTTTGCCGGAGCCGTTGGCGCCGATCAGACCGACGCGCTCGCCTTCGTTCATGCCGAGGGTTATTCCGGAGAAGAGCAGCCGGGGGCCGAAGGATTTGGAGAGCTTACGTCCGGTCAACAACATGACCGAAGGGTAGCGGAGGCGGGGGGCGGAGTCATCTCTGGATAAGGGGAGCGGCGTCTGCGGGGCGGGCTCGAATTTTATTGACTCTCGATCGAGCGCGCAGTCGGCCCGCGGGCTTCCGCCACGCGGCTAAACCTGGCGGGCCTGTCGAGATTGCGTGAGCGTGGGCGACGTGGCGGGAAGGGTCGCGCCTTACTTCAAGATTTCCGCATTGATGCAGTTGGGGTCAAGCTTGTCGAGGTAGGCGAGATCTTTCTTACCCGCGCCCCCGTCGCATAAATCGGCTTGGCCTTGGCCGATCAGGGTGTCGTTGCCGGCATCGCCGTAGAGTTTGTCGTTGCTGGCTCCGCCGTAGAGGATGTCGTCGCCGTCGCCGGCGAAGAGGCGATCCACACCGGCGCCACCGATGAGGATGTCGTTACCGGCGTTGCCGTAGAGTCGGTCATCGCCGAGGCCGCCCTCGATGTAATCACGTCCACCGGAGCCGTTGAGCCGGTCTTTGCCGGCGTTTCCGTAGAGCTTGTTCCTGCCTGCGCCACCGGTGAGGGTGTCGTTACCGTCGCCGCCGGAGATGAGGTCGTCGCCATCGCCGGCGGAGACGTAGCATCCGATGATTTTCTTGCCGATGACGACCTTGTCGTTGGCGGCACCAGATTGGATTACGATGGATTTCGCGACGCCGGCGTCGTAGACCATCGTGCGGCCGTTGAGAGTGACGTCGATCTTCCCGATGAGGGAAGTCAGCGTGATCGCATCGGCCTTGCTGGTTCCGGTGATGGTGAGCGCGCCGGCGGCGTTCATGGTGCCGAAGATGAAGCTTTTGCTGGTGGCGTCGCCCGGCTTCATGCTGCCGGTAAGGGCTTGGACGTTGACGAGATCGAACCCTGGGGAGGCTCCGCCGTTGTCTAATCCGACGATCTTCACGGCGCGCATGACGCCCTTGAAACCGATTTTGGAGAGATCGAACTTGGTGGACTTGCCGCCGAGCGCTTGGCCAATGAGGGTGAAGCTGATGCCGTCGCTGGAAATGAAGACGTTTGCTTTTTCGCCGTTGTCGACGAGCTCGCGGACCACGAAATCGTCGCCCGGACCATCGACAATGGTTTCATCCGCAAAGCCCAGGGTGACGAACGAGTTGGTTGGGAGCGAGAGGTAGTTGACGTCTGTGGTTGGATCATCCCCGAGGACGACGCCGAGACTGACCTGCTTGGCGATGACGTCGGAGTGCTCGCCGCCGTAGGGACCCGTGGGGCCGTCCTTGAAGCCGAGGACGACATCGGCAAAGCCGTCCCCTTCGGAGACGTGATCGGTGATCTGGGAGAACTCGATGTTGTCGATGCCGACTTTGTCCTGATCGGCGCCGAGATTAGAGCTGTCGATACGCAGGCGGACCACGCGGGAAGACATGGCGGGAAAGGTGAGATGCGTGTGGCCGGTTCCGGCGACGAGCACGTTGTTTTGAGAGAACAGGACATGATCGGCACCGTCGAATATCTGGATGGATTTAACGGTGAAGTCGCGGCCGTTTTTCCCGGCGAGGTCGATGCTGTTGAGCTGACCTTTGAAATCAAGATCAGCGGAGAGCTTGATATCGAGCAAACCGGCGGCGTTCGTGCCCGGGAAGACGACGTTGGCGAGATCGCCGTAGGCAGTTCCCCAGCGGCGGACGTCGGTGGAGTTGGGGCCGTAGGTGACGCCGATGTTGGGTGTGGGGCCGCCGGCAGTTCCGTAGTTGAACCCGCCCTGGGATGCGGAGACGACGCGGTCGCCGTAAGACTGGGAAACGGCGGTGCCGTCGGCGCCGGTGGCGGGATCGAAGGTCAGAACGGTCAGGAGTTGTCGCCTTTCGAGACTTTCCATGTGGGAAGGCTTGTTGAGGGTGCGACTGTGCATCCTGCGCGCAATACGACACTGCTGGGACATGAATCTGCTCCTCGCCGGGCGACGAACTGCAACGATTGGCCGGCATGTTTATATTGAAATGCAGAGGCCCCAATTCAACTGATTGCCTGCGGCAAAGGAGAATATCGGACCCTCGGCGCCCTGCGCACGCGGCACTCTTGGTATAAGCGCAAGCAGTTTGCCCAGAGCGCCACCCGGATTGGTGAGGGAACGCGCGGGGCAAGCTCCGCGGGCAAATGGGGTAATAGGGAATCTCAAAAACTTGGGGCATCACGATTCAACTGCCTTGAGGAAATCTGAACCTCGCCGCCCAGACCTGGGTGGTCCCGGTGCGTTTGGACGACCACATCAGCCATTGACCATCCGGCGAGAAGACGGGGAGGCCGTCGAAACCTTCGGTGAAGGTGATGCGGGTTTGGTGGGAGCCATCCGCGCGCATCAAGTATAGCTCATAGTTGGTATGACCGTGGGCGCTGGAGGCGTAGATGATGTGCCGGCTGTCGGGATGCCAATAGGGTCCCCAATTCACGTTGCCGTCGTTGGTCAACTGTTGCTCGTTTTTCAGGCCCGTGAGCTTGCCCGCGGCGTTGTAGACGAGATCGCTGACGAAGATCTGAAGCAGGTCGTTTACTTTGCGGTCGCTGCGATAGACGAGCCTTTTCCCATCCGGGGAGATGAATGGCCCGCCGTCGTAGCCGGGGGTGTTGGTGAGACGTGTGCCTGGTTTGCCGTCGGGGGTCATGGCCCGAAGTTCGAGATCGCCGGTTTCGTTGGATGTGTAGACGATCCACTTTCCGTCGGATGAGAAGGCGCACTCGGCGTCGTAGGCTTTGTTTTCGGTAAGACGATGTTGCGCAAGGTTGATTTCTCCGCCGGGTCCGGCGGCTTTGACGGCGGCCTCCCAGTTGTCGGCGCGGTAGATTTCCATGCCAGTGGGGAAATCCCAGCGATAGGTGCCGCCTTGGCGCTGATAGCCGCTGCTGGGTTCGGATGGATCTTCCTTGCCTGCGGTGGAAGCGAAGATGAGGGACTTTCCGTCTGGGGAGAAGAAGCCGCAGGTGTTCCGCGAATCCTTAGGAGTGATTCGAGTGGGGGTTTGGGCGCCGATCAGTCGCTCGACCGCCCACTTGGTTTGCGCAACGTACATCTGATAATTCTGTTCACCCCTGGGGACTGCCTGGAAAATGATCCACTTCATGTCCGGCGAGAAATAAGCCTCGCCGGCGCGGTCGAAGCCACGAGTGAGTTGAATCGTTCCACTGAGGCTTGCGGTTTCGCCACCCAGGGCAGTGGGACCGGCCTTTGGCGAACAGCCCGCGGTCAGACCGATGATGATCGTAAAAACTGAGGTAGCGATCCGTTTCATGGATGCTATCTTAGGGAGCGGTAAGATGATGCAGAAGGTGTGAACACTTCTGTGGGTGAAGGTTGTCCGAGGGTAGAGATCCGACGCCGATCTCCGGAACCAGCTCATTTCCCGTCCGCTGCGCGATGGCGGCGGCTGCATGGAGGCATAAGCGCCGGTGGAAGCCAAGGTGCGACAGCGCCTCTTGAAGGCATTGGCCGTTGTTGACGAACACGGCATGGTGGGTCCGCGCCTTGTGGATGACGCGGAGCGGTTGTGGCGGCGCGCGCAATCGTTCATCAAGGATGGGCTGATCCCGGAAAATGCGGATACGGGCGGGATCGAGCTGGCATGCTTCGCGCTGCAACTTCCGATGCGCGACAGCCGGCTGCTGCCGGCGGGGAAGCTGGGGCGGACGAATCTTCGCGAGCGGGTGGAGCAAGCCGCGGAGATCTTGATTTCCACGCTCGGAAAAGATGCGGATGACAATCTGCTCGATCGAACCACCCGGCTTCTGCTTCAGCTCCCCCACCGCTCGCCCGGGACGAACGAGGCGAAGCTGCTGGCGGACTCGTTGAACCTCGAGGATTTCGGTCTGACCGGTTTTGTTCTACGGGCGATTCAGCTCGGGCTACAGGGAGCGGGCATGTCGCAGATCATGGAATCGACGGAGAAGCGGGAGGAGTACGGCTACTGGGAGGCGAGGTTGAAGGATGGGTTTCATTTTGATCCGATCAAGGCGATCGCGCGCCGGAGGCTCGATCGCGCGCGGCAGGTTCATAAGATGCTGAAAGAGGAACTTGACGGCGATACGCCATGAATCTGGGCCGGAAGAAACTGATTCATGCGGCTTGGGTTTTCACACCGGGGAAACCAGGGGAGACTCTAATTGCGAATGCCGCCGTGGTGTTCGAAGCGGGGCGGATCCTGGCGGTTGGTCCGATCCTTGAGATGCGGCGGGATCACGCCGATGCGCAGATCATCGACGCGACGGATTCGATTCTTCTTCCGGGACTTGTGAATCCGCACACGCACCTTGAGCTGTCACTGTGCTCGAACTGTCCGGCGAGCGCTTCGTTCACGGACTGGCTGCTGTCGCTTGCGGGGCGGATCGGGTCGGCGCGAGACTTCGGCTCAGCGACGCGGGCGGGGATTGCACAGTGTATTCGGTTCGGCGTCACGACGGTCGGTGACATTTCGCAGCAGATGCAGATCACGCGGCCGATTCTCGCGGAGTCGCCGTTGCGGACGGTCAGCTACGGGGAAGTTCTGGGTTTGGCGAAGATCAAGTTTCGCTACGGAGAACTTTTTCCGCGGGCGATTGACCGAAGCTACGAGTCGGAGAAGTTTCAGACGGCGATTACGCCGCATGCGCCGTACACGGTGGATGTTTCGGGCTACGTTGAATGTCTGGAGACGGCGAAGCTGCATGGATTGCCCATTGCGACGCATCTGGCGGAGCTTCCTTATGAAGAAGAGTTTCTGCGTGAGCACACGGGGCCGCTGCGCGAATTGTATGAGACGCTGAAATCGTGGAGCGAACCGGTGGAGACGTTTGCCGGCTCGCCGATTCAGTTTGCGCAGCACGTCGGAATCCTCTCGCATCCGACGCTTCTGGCGCATGTCAATTATTGTAATGATGAAGAGCTGGCACTGCTGGCGGCGGGGCGCGCGAGCGTAGTGTATTGCCCGCGGACCCATCGATATTTCGGCCATCCGCCGCACCGGTTTCGGGACATGCTTGATGCCGGAATCAATGTCGCGGTGGGGACGGATTCTTGCGCATCATCTTCCAATCTGAACGTGATGGATGATCTGCGGCTTGTGCACGAGCTGAACCCGGAGATCTCGGCGGGGACTTTATTCAGTCTGATCACGCGGAATGCGGCGCGGGCGCTGCAAGTGGAGGACGAGGTGGGGTCGCTGACGCCGGGGCGATACGCGGACTTCACGCTGTTCCGCGCGACAACTGAAGATCCGCTTCTCGGTATTCTGGAGTCGGATGCGGCGGCGAGTGGAATCTATATCAACGGAGAACCAGCGGCGCCGGGTCAGCTTCCGTGACAGCCTTGTTTGGCGCGGTTGACGGTGGCGACAATGACTTCGCGAACTTGGGCCGGCTTTGAAACCGTTTGCCAGGTTCCGACGGGGATGGAATCGTCGGCGGGGATGATCTCGATGGAGCCGACCACACAGATTCGCTCGCGGGCGGGCGAGAAAATCCGGGTCCGGGCGACCTTGCGCAGGGGGCAGTCGAAGATGTTGAGATTGAACACGCCGGAGATTTTGACGATGCGCAGATCGGTGAGGACATACAGGCGGTTGCTCCACTGGACGACGGCCCACATGAGGCGGGCGGCGATGGCGAATGAGCCGGCCTCCAGCAGCACGCGGGGATGAACGGGGGGCAGGTGGTCGCCAAGGAGCCTGGCGAGAATCATGAGAGCGACGGTTGCGGCGACAAAGGCGAGCGAGCTTAGAGGGATGAACCAGATCGAGGGTTTGAGAATGAGGATGACGAGCTCGCCGTCTCGCAGAACGTGCCGGGTGAGCAGGGCCGCGAGAGAAGTGACCAGCGGCATGTCGGCGGTCGCGGCGCCGGCCGCACCTTCGATGGGATGCAGGGACGAAACACGCTCCTGAACATCCTTTTCATTCGCCGCAACCATAACTTGCCTTCCTAAAGGACCCACGGCTGAAGCCATGGGCTTGGCCTTGCCTCTTACCTCTTGCCTCTTGCCCTCTTACTTCCCAATCACTTCACTCTTGAGCGTCACAATATCGGGTAGATTGCGGTAGAAGTCATTGTAATCGAGCCCGTAGCCGACGACGAATTCATCGGGGATTTCGAAGCCGATGTAATCTGCCTGCACATCGCGAGCGCCTTCTCGGTCCTTGCGAAGGAGGACGCAAACTTTCACGGTCGCCGCACCGAGCGATTCCATGACGGGGACGACCGCGCGGATGGTGCCGCCGCTGTCGAGGATGTCGTCGAGAATTACGACGTGACGGCCTTTTACGTCGCCAAGCTGCTGTGAAAGCACCTGTGTCCCCTGGGTGCGAACGCTCTTGCCGGGATAGCTGCTGACGGTCATCAGACCAATCTTCATAGGCATCGGGATCTGGCGGATCAGATCGCAGCAGAAGATCATCGCCCCGGTGAGAATGGGGACGATGGTGATCTCCGCCTCGCCGGTCATCTTCGGCTCGGAGTGATCCTCCATGATCTGCCTGGCCAGTTCCTTCACGCGCTGGGCAATTTCATCTTTTGAAATGAGCACGCGGTCGATGTCTCGCTGCATGGCGTCACTGTATCGAAATACGGTCCTGGAGAACAATTGCAGGCAGACGTGGACATAGCCTCGAACAGCAGGGGCGACACTTGTGTCGCACGCTTTCCATGGCAAGGCAGAGGGCGACACAAGTGTCGCCCCTACAATAGAACATCTCGTGTCGGTTGTTAAATCGGACTGCAATCGGATGGCATCCCTGCTAGAATTCTGGTGTTGACGCAGCCAGCCGATCCAACCCCCCGCCCGGACCCTCAGCCGCCTGACCAACGCCTGCGCGTGCTTGATTACGGCCCGCGCGTTCAGAAGTTTTTGACCGACTACGCATGGTTTCTAGTGCGGAACGTTATTGGCTGGCTCCTGATTCTGCTGTCGCTGCCGATCGGTCTGACGCTGCCGGGACCGGGGGGATTGCCGGTCTTTCTCATTGGGTTTGCGCTGGTGACGTTTCCGGGAAAACGGCGGCTGACGGCGCGTTTTCTGCGGGGGCGGCGGCTTCACCTGGAGCATTCGTGGTATACGACCTTCGCAGGATTTGTGGCCATCGTTATTCCAGGCATCGTCCTGTGGGTCGCGGCTGTTCGTTATGAAGCGCAACTGCGGGAGATGATCCGCTCGTATGCTCCGAAGCGGCTGGTTTACTTCCTCATTCCACTTCTCATGATCACGGTGACCTGGCTGGTCACGCGATTGAGTTTGAATCTGCTCAACGTGCTGCTTAAAAGCCTGCCGATCATTCGGCGTCGGATGCGGCCATGGCTTCGGCGCTGGGGCGTGAACGTGCTTCCCCCGCGCAAGCGGACGGAGACGGATGAGATTCTCGAGTTGGATCCGAGCTATCGACGCCGGGCGCTGTATGTGTGGAACGGGGCGAAGCCCTGGCTGTGGCGATCGGCGGGGGTTGCGATCACCGGGACAATCTTCTTCTACATGTTCCGGAAGATCGCGCTGCACTGGCATGAGCCGGCAATTCGCGAGCGCGTGCTCGCTACAAGCATTCCGCGATTTCTGCTGGCGAGCGTGATGTTCGCGCTCTTTCTGTTTGCGTTTCGGGCATTTTCATGGCGGAAGGCGCTGAAGGGTTTTGGTTACAAGCTGCCATACCGCGCCGCGGTGCGCATCTGGTCAATCTCCGAACTCGCCCGGTATCTGCCGGGATCCATCTGGCAGGTTGTGGGGCGTGTTTATTTATGCAAGCCGTATGGGATTCCGGGCGCGATCGTGTCGACCAGCCAGATTCTGGAATTGTCGACGTTCCTGCTCGCCAATGTATTGATCGCGGTGCCGTGCCTGTTGTTCGCGGGAACGAAGTCGGCCCGCATGGGTGATGCAAAGCCGTGGTTTTTCGTGGCGATGGCGCTGGCGCCGCTGCTGGCCGTGGTGCTTCACCCAAAGGTATTTTACGGGATCACCAATCGCATCCTGGCGCGAGTGGGGAAGCCGGCAATCACGCTGCGGCTTCGGGGATACAAATTATTTGGACTTCTGGTGTGGTCGATTTTTGGATTGTTGTTCCAGTCGCTGGCGGTTTTTCTGCTTCTGCATGAACCGCTGGGATTGCCGTGGACGAAATGGTGGGTGGTGGCGGGCGCTTATTGTCTTGCCTGGATCGCCGGATTTTTAGCGATATGGGCGTCCGGGGGGCTCGGCGTGCGTGAAATTGTGTTTGTGGCGGTGATGCGGATCGCGATACCGCACCGGTTTCGAGATCAGTTTGGCGATCCCGCTTCGTTCGCGGCGCTACTCGCATTTTTGAGCTTGCTCCTGCGCCTGTGGACCTTTGTTGGAGAGATCATGCTCACCAGCGTCAGTGCGCTTTGGGATTATCGAGGATTGCTTGCACTTCCGAATGCTCCGGGGCAACTCAAGGTCGCGGAAGTTGATCGTCGGGAAGAAGAGTCGCGGACGCCGACGTCGTCGGCGGCTTGAGCTGCTCCTTCTCTCTCGGCAGGACCGTTGTGAAGTAAAGCGCCAGAAGGAAGCCCACCCAGACCGCAAGAGCCACCATTAAAATTGTGAAAAGACCGCGGCGCGGCTTGAGAGCGGGAACCTCTTCTGCCTCGGTGATTTTAAGATCCCCCTGCCGCCCGACCGCTTGAGCTTTGCTCATATCAGTTTCTCGAAACGATATTCGCGCTCAAACGCCCGGGTGAAGTCGTAGACTTCGCGGAAATCGTCGGGGGTATCTGCTTCAGTAGCCTGGAGGATTCCGTTCTCGACCAGAGCGAAGACGATCTTGCCGAAGTCGTTGGTTCGGCGGATGTTCCACTTGGCAAGCACGGTGCGGGCGAGGAGGCCCCAGCGGTTTAGAGCAAAGTCGCGGATGCCCTCGCAGAGTTCCTGTCCGCTGACGTGCCGCATGACGCGGCCTTCGTCTTTGCAAATTCCGTGGATTTTACGGACGGTGTAGGCAAGGCCCTGCTGTACGAATTCGTAAGCCTCTACGGGATACAGTCCCGCTTCATGCGAGACATCGTGCAGCGTCTTCTCCGAACGAACAGGCTTTGAAGGCGGCATGGTTGATACTTTATCAAAGCGCACCGGCCTCGCCAACAGGAACTCTGGGAGGAATTATGAGTTAAGTCCGGAGATTTGTTGAACGATTTGACCGATTGGCGTCGTCCGAGATACGAGAAGACGGGCAATTGGCACAAGATGCGGGCAACGGTGACGGTTTTTGCGTTCAGGGCGGTAGTTCCTATAATCGCGCGCCGACGGTGGAACACGCGGGAGGTCTGACCTGAATCCGCGCCGGGCAAGCCCGGCGGCTAAATGGATTCTCCGCCAGGTTTTCCGACTTACGAATGGAGTCTGTGCATGTGGAAGGCTGCGCGTCGTGCATCCGGGGTTGCGTTGGTGGCCGGTTTGATTGTCGGATGCCATATCTCCGGAAGGGATCCGGAACCATTTAATCCCCGCGCGGCAACGATGGGGGAGCGAGAGAATTCCGGGGGAAACCCGATGCGGCCGGTGCGTCCGCTGCCGACGACGCTCGAGAGCCCTTACATCGATCAACCCACCACCCAGAAGAACAAATACCCCCCTGCCACGGGGCCGTCATTGGATTCGAGCCCGACGTTGCGCCTGAGCCTTCGGGAGATCGTGCAGCGGGCGATCTCGAACAGCTCGGATATCAAGGTCGCGGGATATCAGCCGGCGATTGACGAGACGCGGGTCACGGAGGCGGAGGCTCGGTTTGATCCGACTTTCTTCACGAACCTGACGTATTCGGATCAGACGACTTTGAGCCCGAGCAATCAGAACGTGGGCTTGCAGCCAGGGCAGGCATTTGCATTTCGCACCTACTCGCTGGAAACGGGTGTGCGGCAAGATCTCGAGACCGGCGGACGCATCGAGTTAAAGTACAATCCGACGAAGACACACGAGAGCTTCCCGAATCCGACGACTGTGAATCCCAACCCCTTCTGGACGAGCAACCTTGCCCTCCAGTTGACTCAGCCGTTGCTGCGGGATTTTGGTCAGGGAATCAATGAGGCGCGGATCACGATCGCCCGGAACAACCAGCAGATCAGCCTTCTGGATTTCCGGGACGCGATCGAGAAAGCGCTTCGCGATATTGAAGAAAACTATTGGCAGCTTGTGCAGGCGGAGGGGGAAGTCGCGATTGCGGATCAGCTTCTCTCGGAAACGTTGCGCACGGCGGACCTGCTGATCAAGCGCCGGACGCAGGATGTCACGCGGGTGGAGATCTCGCAGACCAATGCCGCGGTCGAGACCCGCCGGGCGGTTTTGATTCGGGCGCGGGCGCGGGTGCGGGATTTTTCGGATCAGCTCAAGCGCCTGATGAACGATCCGGAGATGCCGGTGACGGGGAACACGCTGATTCTGCCGGCAACGGTTCCGATCGAAGAGCAGATCCGCATGAGTCTTGAAGATCAGATTCAGACGGGTTTGGAGAATCGCTTTGAACTCGGGCAGCAGTTGCTGCGAATGGATTCATCAAACATCGCGACGAAGGTGGCGAAGAACAATTTGCTGCCGCAGTTGAACGCAGTGGGGTCGGTCGGGGTGGAAGGGATTGGCAGTGATTTGACCGGGGCCGTGGACGATCAGTTCAGCTTTGATCATCCCTCGTGGTCGCTGGGCGTGCAGTTTGAGTTCCCATTCGGAAACCGCGCTGCCCGTGCGATCTGGAAGCGCACGCTGCTTCAGCGCATGCAGGCGATTTCGCAGTATCAGGGGCTGATTGATCAGGTGTCGCTGGACGTGAAGATCGCGCTGCGCGAAACCGAAACGACGTGGGAAGAAGTCTACGCGACCCGCAAGGCGAGATTCGCGGCGGCCGATGCGCTGCGTGCGGTCTCGCAACGCGAAGAAGGCGGCGAAGCGCTGACCTACACGTTCGTGGATCTGAAGCTCAACACGCAGCAGCGGTATGCCGAGGCGCAGCAGGCGGAGGTGCAGGCGATCGCCAACTACAACCGGGCGCTAGCGAAGCTGGAACTGGCGAAGGGAACGCTTCTGCGCTACAACAATGTGGTGATGGAAGAGGCGCCGATCCAGCGGTACTGATTGGCTGTGCGTGATTCGGCGCTGATTGTCATCCTGAGTCGTCACGCGGCTGCGCCGCACCCACGATGCATGAAAAGGGCCGTCATCCTGAACGGTACTCCGTGAAGGATCTGGGTCGGGTAGGACTCGAGGCAAGATCCTTCAGAGTACTTCAGGATGACGATCTGCCGCAGTCGTCAACAGTTTCAGAGCAGAGTCTGTGAAGATTTGACTGTAGCACGGGCATCTTGCCCGTGCCTGTATCGCCAACACGGGCAAGATGCCCGTGCTACAGGAAAAGTTCACAAGCTCTGAGGTAATCCGGTCTGGCGGTATGCGGGGGTTTGGGGGATGGTGCGGGCACTTCCGAGGCGCGCAAAGGGTTATGGGAACAACGGCGGTCGCTTGGACGTTTGACTAATGTGCCCGGTGGGCTAGGTTTCGGTTGAATTTATGTCTTGTCGCCAGGCGATGTTTGGGGCCGTGGTTTTGGGATGCGCGATGGGTGCGCGCGGGCAGCTCGTTGCCCCGGTGCATAGCTCGCTGCAGGGAGCGCCGGCGACGTTGTATTTGGATTTCGATGGGGATGCGCGGGGGGCCTTGACGTGGGACAGCTACACGCCCGGAAATACGCCGGCGTATGATGTGGATGGGATCGCGGGATCCTTTTCGACTCAGGAGCTTTCGAACATTGATGAGATCTGGTCGCGCGTCGCGGAGAAGTATTCGCCCTTCAACATCAACGTGACGACGGTTGATCCCTTGAGCTACAATAACTCCCAGGCGACGCGCGTGGTGGTTGGCGGGGATGGCGCCTGGACGAATCAGACGGCGGGCGGGATCTCGAACTACTTTTCATTTACCAACGCTGAAGAGAATCTTGGCTTTGTGTTCTCGCAGAACCTGAGAGAGACGCCCGCGGCGCCGGGCAATCCGAAGAAAGTGGCGGAGGCGATCGCGCATGAGGCGGGGCACGGATTCGGGCTGTATCACCAGAGCATTTGGCGCGAGCCGTTCCCGCACCTTCTGATCCAAGAGTACAACCCGGGGACGGCGGAGAAGGCGCCGATCATGGGGAACAGCTACAACGCGGCGCGCGGGCTGTGGTGGCTGGGAATGAGCCGCGAGGGATATGGGGTGATGCAGGATGACATGAAGGTGGTCGCATCGACCACCGGGGCGAATGCCAACGGGTTTGGGTATCGGCCGGACGATCACGCGAACGCGGCGGCGGTGCTGGGTATTGAAGATGTGCTGACGATTGCGCCGGATCTGTCGGTGAGCGCGTATGGGGTGATCGAAAAGCCGGTGGACCATGATTGGTTTTCGTTTCACACGAATGGTGGCGACGCGACAATTCTGGTCAACGTGGCGCCGTTCGGGCCGACGCTGGATCTTTCAATTAATCTGTACGATGCCAACGACGTGCTACTGATATCGCGGTCGACGAGCGCCCTGGGCGAGTGGCTCCAGATGTCGCTGGCGGCGGGGGATTTCCGGCTGCAGGTATTAAGCGCGGGGAATTATGGAGATGTGGGGCAGTATTTCATCAGCGGGACGCTGGTGCCGGAACCCGCGGGAATCGTGGGGGTTTTTGCGGCGGGATTTGCCGGAATGGGTCGTCGGCGAAAGCGTTAGTTCAAAAGGGGGAACTGACCGATACTAATTGAAGCCGGTCGTGCTGCTGGAGCCGATTTAAGGCTATAATGTTCGGCTTCGGTGCGCCGGTTGCAGCCGTGCGTTAAACCCATAAACTCTTTCCGCGCTCCACCGGATGACATACCCCGTCGCCGGCGGGGCAAGGCCGACGAACCTTGCGGAGTGAATATGTCTGTAGCGAATGAAGTTGAGCATCGACCTTCCATTAAGAATGAGACCGTAGGACAGGTAGAACGTGATCGATTGCGGATGATGATGCTCATTCGGCGGTTTGAAGAGCGGACCTTCCAGGAATACACCAAGCCCGGCCAACGCATTGGCGGGTTTTGTCATTTGTATTCGGGCCAGGAAGCGGTTGCGGTTGGAATCGCTTCAATCTACCAGAAGGACAAGGATTACCTGATTAACGGATACCGCGATCATGGTCATTCGCTGGCGCTGGGAATGGAGCCGCGACCGGCGATGGCGGAGATGTTCGGGCGCGCGACAGGATGCAGCAAGGGCAAGGGCGGATCGATGCACCTTTTCCAGGCTGAGGTGGGAAACCTTGGCGGACATGGGATTGTTGGCGGACAGATTCCGCTGGGAACCGGGGCGGCATTTGCATGCTGGTACAAAAAGACGGGCGGGGTTTGCTTTACACTTTTCGGGGATGGGGCGGTCAATCAAGGAACATTCAACGAATCCTTAAACATCGCGAGCTTGTGGAAGCTGCCTTGCATTTACATCGTCGAGAACAATCACGTGGCCATGGGAACTCAGGTTGAGCGATCCAGCGCGGAGAAGGATCTGGCTAAACGCGCGGCAGGGTTCAACATGCCGTATCGCAATATTGATGGCAATGATATTGATGTGGTGATCGAGGAACTCACCGGGGCAGTCGAACGCGCCCGGCGCGGCGAAGGGCCGAGCTATATCGTCGCGAACACATATCGGTTCCGCGGGCATTCGATGTCCGATGCGATGAAGTATCGCTCGAAAGAAGAGCTCGAGAAAGCGCGGCAGCGGGATCCGAATACGGTTTACGAGAAGCGCCTGCGCGACCGCGGGTTTGTGGATGATGCGTGGCTCGAGTCGACGGAAAGCGAGTTGCGGGCGATTGTGGATGATGCGGTGAAGTTTGCCGATGCCAGCCCCCATCCGAATCTGAGCGAGTTGTACACCGATGCCCTGGCGGAAATCTATCCGCTTGAAAAGTAGTGCGTAGCATGGGCGTCTCGCCCATGTTTTTTCTTGTAGAGTCAAAAGGATGCATGGGCGAGACGCCCATGCTACGGAACGAAACATGCCAGAGATTCAGTATAGAGAAGCGCTTCGCCAGGCGATGACCGAGGAGATGGAGCGCGATGAGAACGTGTTTCTGATGGGCGAAGAGGTCGGCGAATACAACGGCGCCTATAAGGTGAGCGAGGGGATGCTCGCAAAGTTCGGCCCGCGCCGCGTCATTGATACCCCGATCTCCGAGGCGGGATTCAGCGGCATCGGCGTCGGTGCCGCGGTATGCGGCCTGCGCCCGATCGTGGAGTTCATGAGTTGGAGCTTTTCGCTGGTGTGCTTCGATCAGCTCTATAACAACGCGGCAAATGTGCGGTACATGTCGGGCGGACAGTTCAAGGTGCCGGTGGTTTTTCGCGGCGGAAATGGAATCGCCCATCAGCTTGGAGCCACCCACTCCCATCGGGTCGAGGCGCTCTTTAGCCGGGTCCCGGGGCTGGTCGTGGTGGCGCCTTCGACGCCGTACGATGCGAAGGGGCTGTTGAAGACTTCGATCCGTTGCGATGATCCCGTGATGTTCCTGGAGTCGGAGCTGATGCTGAATGATCGCGGTGAAGTGCCGGATGAAGAGTACACCCTCCCGATCGGCGTCGCGGATGTTAAACGCGAAGGCGACGATGTCACGCTCGTCTGCTGGAGCAAATGCGTGAAGCTCTGCATGAAGGCCGCCGAGGAGCTTGCGAAACAAGACATCAGCGCTGAAGTGATCGATGTGCGGACGCTTCGGCCGCTGGATACCCAATCGATCGTGGCATCGATTCGCAAGACGCATCGATGCGTGGTCGTTGACGAAGATTGGGGCTACTGCGGGATGGGGGATGGTATCCGTGCCAGGATTTATGATGAAGCTTTCGACGAGCTCGATGCGCCGGTGGCGCGGGTAAGCTCGGAGGAAGTGCCGGTGCCCTTCAGTCATGAGCTGGAAATGGCGATGCAGCCAAGCGTCGAGAAGGTCATCGCGAAGGTGAATGAGATTTGTTATCGATAAATGCAAGATGTCCGTGGTCCGTGCTCAGTTGTCCGTTGTAAAGACGAATCAGCAACTGGCCACGGACAACGGACAAAGGACAACTGAAAATGCCAAGTGAAATTACAATGCCTCAACTCTCAGATACGATGTCTGAGGGGACGGTGGTGAAGTGGTTGAAGAAGGAAGGGGACAAGGTGAAGGCTGGGGAGGAGATCGCGGAGATTGAGACGGACAAGGCGACGATGCCGATGGAGTCGTTCGAGGATGGGACCCTTGCGGTGATCGTGGCGAAAGAGGGGGCGAAGGTGAAGGTCGGGGAAGCCATTGCAGTCATCGCAACGGCTGGTGAAAAGGTTGAAGACATCAAGAAGCAGGGAAGCGGCGGCGCGAAGCCGGCTACGCCTGTCGTCGAAAAAAAAGCGGAGCCTCGCGAAGAGAAGGCGGCGCCGGTTGAGCACAGGCCCCCCGGTTCTGGAAGCCGGACGGGCGATGATAAAGAAACCGATCACACGCACATGGATCGGGAGCGCACGCAGGCCCGGAAAGAGCAGACGGAGTTCGGGACGCATCCGGAACTGCCCTCCACCGGCGTGGCGGTCATGGATGCGCCTTCCACGGGGCGGATTAAAGTTTCTCCCCTCGCGAGACGAATCGCTGAACAGAACGGCGTGGACCTCTCGCAGGTTCAGGGAACGGGGCCGGGCGGGCGGATCATTCAAAGAGACGTTGAGGCTTTTCAGAAGGAGGGCGGCGCGACGTCGAAGGGCGAGGCTAGGCCTTTGCAACCACAGCCTGTTCCGGTGCTCGCGACTGCGAAGAAACCCACGGCTGAAGCCGCGGGCCTGGCCTTGCCGGCTCGGGTGGGGACGGGGAAGAAGGAGACAATCTCGCTATCGAAGATGCGCGCGGTGATTGCGCAGAGACTTCAGCAGTCGAAGCAGCAGGTGCCGCATTTCTATGAGACGGTTGATATCGATATGGAGCAGGTGACCGGGCTCCGCGCGCGGATGAACAAACAACTCGAGCAGCAGAACCTGCGACTCTCCGTCAATGATTTTGTCATCAAGGCGGTGGCGGCGACGCTGATCGAAAATCCGGCGCTGAACGCAACCTTCGATGGGCAAACCATCACGCGATACGGCGATGTGAATCTCGGCTTGGCAGTCGCCTTGCCCGACGGACTCCTCGTCCCGGTGCTGCGGAACGTGGATCAGATGTCTCTCCGTGAGATCCGCGTGCGATCAGCCGATCTTTACGACCGCGCGCGGGCGCAGCGGCTCAAGCGTGAAGAGCTCAGCGGAGCAACGTTCTCCATCAGCTCATTGGGATCGATGGGAGTCCGCGAATTCAGCGCGATCATCAATCCGCCTGAAGTGGGAATCCTGGCGATCGGCGCGGCAGAGAAGCGGGCGGTGGTGTTCGATGAACAGGTCGTAGCACGCACGATGATGACGGTGACACTGAGCGCGGATCACCGCGCGGTGGATGGCGCTGTCGCCGCGGAGTTTCTGCGTACGCTCAAGCAATTGCTCGAAGAGCCGGGGCTGATGTTGGCATAGTTGTAGCACGGGCATCTTGCCCGTGACCGAGTCGCTGACACGGGCAAAGATGCCCGTGCTACGGGTAAGCGTTCACAAAATCGCGAACGGGTCGCGGTCGGCATGACTGATTTGGAGGGGGAAGTCGGGAAGTTTTTCGTTCAGCATCTTGGCGAGGCGTTTCAGGACGGCGCGTTCGCTGTGGGAGTGGAGGGTGCAGACGACGGTCATGTTGTGGGCGGCGGCTTTGACGGCGTCGTGGTGGCGAATTTCTCCAGTCAGATAGAGATCGCACCTGGCAGCGAGGGCGTCGTTGAGAAAGTCGCCGCAGGCGCCGGCGCAGCAGGCGGCTTTGGTGATGGTTCCGGTCGTCGGCCCGGCGATTAAGAGGTGGGTCAGGTTTAACTCTTGCTCGATGCGTGAGAAGATTTGCTCGCGCGGTGTGCCGGGCAGCGTGCCGATCCGGCCTTGACCGATTCCGGTCGGCGCGGCGGCGAGCTGTTGAAGATCGAACGCGGGTTCTTCGTAGGGGTGGGATTGCTTGAGCGCTGCGATGACGTCGGAAACTTTGTTGATGGGAATGACGGTTTCGAGGCGCAGCTCGGGCGTCTCTTCGAGGCGACCGCTACGCCCTATGGTGGGGTTGGTGCGCTCGTTGCCCAAGAAGGTTCCTGTTCCGGAGGAGCGGAATGAGCATTGAGTGTAGTCGCCGATTTTGCCGGCGCCGGCGTTAAACATCGCCTGGCTGACCCGCTCGACATCTCTTTCGGGCACAAAGGTAACGAGCTTGAGGTGGTTCGCCTTTAGCGCGATCAGCCGAAGAGGACGACGTTCGCTTAAACCGAGCGCGTCCGCGAGCATGTCGTTTGTTCCACCATCAGCGACGTCCAACGCAGTATGAGGCGAGTAAATCGCGAGGCCGCGACGAATGGCGTCGTGGATGAGGCTTGGAGCGGTGATGCGTTTGAGGCCGGAAAAAATCGGCGGGTGGTAGGCGAGGATCAGGTCGCAGTTACCACTCTTGGCTTCTTCAGCGACTTCGGGCGTGTAATCGATGGTGAGAATCGCTCTGGAGACCGATTGACGAAGATCCCCCACCAGGAGTCCGACGTTGTCCCATTCCTCGGCATTTGCGATGGGAGCGATCGATTGAAGGACTTCGACGACCCGAGAAAGTTCAGGCATGCCGGGCAGTTTATCCGCGACGCGTGCGAACCGGTATCGTCACACGGACGCGAACGGGGCGGGGGAAGAATCGTTGCAACGCAGCTTGAATGAGTCGGACCAACATGGTTGTGAAACTCCTTGGTCGTGTATTGCTCTATACTCCAGCAAACAGTGAACCATAGGATGATACTTGGGAGGGGGCAAGGTGGTTCGGAATGAAATCGCGGTTAGGACGCATTGGGGCGCTAAAAAAGAACCCCGGTCTTCCGACTGGGGCTACTAAAGCTTTAGTTCAACCGGGGAATGGTCAGCGCAGCAGACCTTCCTTCTTTGCCATAGCGCTCATGAGATCGACAACGCGGTTGGAATAGCCCCATTCATTGTCGTACCACGCAACGACTTTGAAGAAGTTGGCGTTCAGTTCGATCCCCGCGCCGGAATCGTAGATCGACGAGCGGGGATCGCCAAGGAAATCGGTTGAGACGACTTCTTCATCAGTATAGCCGAGGATGCCTTTCAGGTCGCCTTCGGAAGCCGCCTTCATGGCAGCGCTGATGTCCTTCAGGCTCGTGGCTTTGCTCGTCTTGAACGTGAGGTCGACGACGGAAACATCCGGCGTGGGCACGCGAAACGCCATGCCGGTGAGCTTGCCTTTCAGTTCGGGTAGCACGAGCGTGACGGCTTTAGCAGCGCCCGTGGCGGAGGGGATGATGTTCTGGGCGGCGCCGCGCCCGCCGCGCCAATCCTTCTTGCTTGGCCCGTCGACCGTCGGCTGCGTCGCGGTCATGGCATGGACGGTGGTCATAAGCCCCTCGGCAAGGCCGAAGTTCTTGTTGATCACGTAAGCGACTGGGGCGAGACAGTTGGTGGTGCAACTCGCATTAGAAACAACCTGGTGCTTCGCGGGGTCAAACTTGTCCTGGTTGACGCCGACAAGCAGCGTCGGAACCTTTTCCGGATCTTTCGTCGGGGCCGAGATGATCACGCGCTTTGCGCCGGCCTTGATGTGGTTTTCGGCACCCGCGAAATCCGTGAAAAGCCCCGTGGATTCAACAACATATTGCACGCCGAGCTCACGCCACGGGAGTTCCGCGGGGTTGCGGATCGAGACGCACTTGATGAACTTCCCGTTGACCTGAATCCCATCTTCCTTGGCTTCGACCGTGCCGGGGAATCGGCCGTGCGTCGAATCGTGCTTGAGCAGATAGGCGAGGTTGTCGGGGGAAAAGAGATCGTTGATCCCGACGAACTCGATGTTGGAATTTTGAAGACCGGCGCGAAGAACGAGACGACCGATGCGGCCAAAGCCGTTGATACCGATTTTAAGGGCCATTTTGTACTCCAGTTGTGGATAATAGGCGTTGATTTTGTCGGAGTGTCCGAAAGCGGAGGAAGTTTAGGGGGGGGCGGGGGGTTGTCAAGGCAGAGCACCATTCGCGAGATTCAGCGGTCGCGAGCGGGGGATTCGCGGGGTATGATGAGTGGGTTGTTCTTGTTATGGAGCGGGATGTCAGGCGTTAGCTTACCAGTCAGTCGGCCGGGCGGACGCGTGCTGGTCGTGGGGACGGCATCGAATCGCCCGGGTGCGGTCGGGGTGCTTCAGCAACTCGGGCTGAGCTGCTCGGAAGTGGAAGATCCGTACGCCGCCATGGTGGAGATTGCGCGCCGCCCGATGGTGTATCGCGCGTTGATCTTGAGCCTCGCGAGCTTGTTCAAAGAGGAGATGGGGTTGATTGCGACGATTAAGCGGCGGATGCCGCACCTGGAAGTGTGGCTGACCCACACGGACGGCCGGGCCGCGGCATTGGCGGAGGCGATGCGGCTTGGGGCGGATGGTTTATTAAGCCAGGATGGGTTGCATCGGACAGCAGTGGGAGCGATGGCGGGAGATGTCGTTCCACCCATGAGCGGTGACACCCCCCTGCCGGAAAAGATGAGCGAGAAATTGGCTGTGAGCGCCGATGCGCTTGAGGATGAGCCGAAGGAAGGCGAGCCGATTCTAACCGCGGATGAGCTGAGGGCGTTGTTGCAGGAGCAAGCGGATTCGCAGGAGCACGAGTAGGACTCGAACGATGTCACAGGTTGCACAAGAAAATGTGTTGGTGATCGGCGATCAGAATCGTCAGATCGCTGATGCGCTGTTGCAGGCAAATCCGGGGGCGCAGGTAACATCAGTTCCAACTTACTTCGATGGCTTGGCGGAACTGGTTTCCAAGCATTACACGACGGTGATGGCGGCGACTGAGCCGATCGAGCGCCGGCCTGAGGCGGCAGTGCGAACCCTTCGCCAAGTGCTGGGCGAGGGTCGGGTGGTCTTATTCGGCCACCCCGACATGGAGCACTTGTCGAGGAAGATGCTTTCGTTCGGCGCGGATGATTATGTGGTGACGCCCGCGAACGCGGCGGAGCTCGCGCAGATTTTCGGTGCCCCGCCGCTTCGGATTGCGTCGGAGAAGGCAGCGGAAAATGGCGAGGGGTTGCCGGTATCACCCCCTTCGAAGATTGGGTTGCTCTCGGGGATCCCTCTGACGGAGATTGTGCTCGATGCGATGCTCGGGCATCCGCAGGGCGGTTGCGCGGCAGCGGTCAAGCAGATCAGCGCGCGAATCGGTCCGGCCATGCAATTGAACTACGCTCGCGCCGATGAGGCACAAACCGAGGTTCCGGAACGATCTGTTGCGCTGACTCATGCGGTGCGTATCGGCGGGCAGGATGTGGGCGCCTTGCAGTTGATTCTGCCTCAGGATGAGGAGCAGAGCGCGGGCCGGCATTTCCTGGCGCAGGTGGCGCACTTCGTCGGGAAGATGGCGGCGCTGGAAGATCGTCACGTGCGATTGCAGAAGCTCGCGATCACGGATGATCTGACCGGGTTGTACAACAGCCGGTATTTCAAGCATTTTCTCGGCGCGATGATCGAAAAGGCGAAGGCGATGCGGTTCCCCGTGACGCTGCTAATATTCGATATCGATGGGTTCAAAAAGTATAACGACATGTATGGCCACGGGATGGGCGATGAGATCATTCGCCAGACCGCGGCGCTGATGAGACGGTGCGTGCGCGATCACGATCTGGTGGCGCGATTGGGCGGGGATGAATTTGGGGTGGTGTTCTGGGAGAAGGAGGGGCCGCGGGTTCCGAGGGATCCGAAGAGCGCGACGAGCGCGCGCGTGCCGCAGACGCCGATGCAGATTTTCGAGCGGTTTCGGAAATTGATCGCGTCGCCGGAGTTCGGGAATCTCGGCGCCAGCGGGAAAGGCTGCCTCACCATCAGCGGCGCGATGGCGGTCTATCCCTACGATGCGCAGGACGCGGAGGAACTCATTCGCGTCGTCGACGATGAGCTGGTATTTGGGGCGAAGCAGAGCGGGAAGAATTGTTTGAGACTGGTGGGGAAAGAGCCGGTCGATGCGCCCGGCGAGGACCGTGTTTCGACGGATCCCGAGTGAATGCGGCGGTAGTACGGACATCTTGCCCGTGACCGAACCGCCAACACGGGCAAGATGCCCGTGCTACGGAGACAGATGCCGTTGCCAAATTTGGGAATAAACGTTTTCAAGGTCACGAGTGAACGCCTCTGCGTCGCAGAGGGATGATGCGCGCATGCGCTCCCGGAGGGTCGAGCGAATCTGTCGCAAGCGGTCGGGATCAGCCGCGAGTTGCTTCGCCAGCATGAGATATTCCTCCTCGGTACTCGCGACGAGTTCACAAACGCCGACGTGGGTGAGGAGCGCCTTCCCGACACGCGAGATATGGTGATCTCCCGAGAGAGCGACGACGGGAACGCCCATCCACAGCGCTTCGCAGGTGGTGGTGGTGCCGTTGTAGGGGAAGGCATCGAGCGCAATATCCACCTTGTGATAACTGCTCAGGTGATCGGCGTGCGAGATGATTCGGCCCGAGAGCTCGAGGCGGTCGAGCGAAATGCCGCTTCCAGCAAAACCATCCTGAACACGCTGCCGGACCTCGGGTTCGTCCAGCGTGGGGGATTTCAAGAACAGCCGGGACATGGGAATGTCATGCAGGAGGCGCGACCACAGGACAATGAGCTGTTGATTGATTTTGGTCAGGTTGTTGAAGGAGCCGAAGGTGACGTAGCCGTTTTCAAGACATGGCGGAGGCCTAGGCGCCGGAGCTTCTTCCGCCGGGAGATAGCACCAACCCGTCCGGGAAAGCGATATCAACTTCTCGACATAGAACGTCTCGTTCGCGCGGGCGGGGGGAACTGCGGGATCCGCAATCGGATCTGTCAGGCGATAGTCCATCGTCGAGAGACCCGTGGTGTTGGGGTAGCCCAGGTAGGTAACCTGGATGGGGGCCGGTTTCCGGGCGAAGGTTAAGAGGCGGTTGTGAGAGGTGTGGCCGGAGAGGTCGACGAGGATGTCAATCTGGTCCTGCCGAACGATCTGTGCGACGCGATCATCGGGGACATTCGCGATGTGCCGCCAATGCTCCGCGTGGCTGTGCAGCCTGCGGGTGGTGGCGTCGGCCTTGGCGGTGCTGGAGTAGCAGAAGATCTCGAACCGTGACTTGTCATGGTGCTGGAGGATCGGTTCGACAAAGAAGGCGACGGAGTGCTGGAAGAAATCCGCGGAGACATAGCCGATGCGGAGACGGCGATTGGTGGAGCGATCGTTGCCATGTGGCGCGATCTGATCGCGAAGCGGCTGCGCATGCCGACGATCCCAGGTCTTACTTTCTTCGTGGATCGCGTTCACGTCGAGCGGCGCGAGGTAGTGCATGGAAAGAAGCAGACTGCTGTGCGCGATGTGGAAATTGGGGCGAAGCTCAAGGCACTTTCGGTAGCATTCGATCGACGCCGGGACATCGATAAGCGCGTGATGAACAGCGCCCAGGTTGTACAGGGCATCGGGGTAGTCCGGTTTCAATTCGAGCGCCCGGCGGTAGTGAATCATGGCCTGGTCGAATTTCCATAAACCGCGGTATGCCGCGCCAAGATTGCAATAGTTTTCGGCGCGCTCGGGCTGAAGTTGCACCGCGCGCTCGAGATATTCGATGGCTTCCTTGAAGCGATTGCGGGACACAAAGGCGGTGCCAAGGTTGTAATAGCCTTCGGGATCGTCGGGGTTTAGCGCGATGACGGTTTTGAAATGTTCAGTGGCTTCTTCGACTCGACCCGCGGAGGCGAGAAGAACTGCGTAGTTGCGGTGGATAGCCGCATCATTTGGGTCCAGCTCGATGGCGCGCGAGAATACCTGGATCGCTTGATCCAGATGCCCCATCGCGTGAAGCGCCGAGGCGAGGTGGACGTGGAACGCGGAAATGCCTGGCGCGAGTTGGGCGGCCTTGGTAAGAAGCTGAATCGCCAGATCGAGCCGATCCGTCTGGTGAGCAAGCAGGCCATACAGGTGGAGGGCGTTCGGGTCGTTGGGCTGACGGTCGAGGACCTGAACGTAGAGATGCTCGGCTTCGGGCAGGCGGTTCGATTGGTGGAGGAAAAGAGCTTGAGCGAGGGCAGGATCGTTCATTCGGTAGGGTCCGTTTCAGCGGACCGGTTATTTCCTCTGTGGCACGTACGAGAATAACCGGTCCGCTGAAGCGGACCCTACAGATCTAGACGTTGATGTCGGTGACCTTAACCTGCAGCGAAGGCTGCCGGTGTCCCGCTTTGTGCGAGTAGCCCTTGCGGCGCTTGTACTTCACGATATCGATCTTGGGACCTTTCACCGGGCCGATGATGTCGGCAATCACGGTGGCCTTGGCGACGAGCGGGGCGCCGATCTTCGGCGTGCCCTCACCGGCGACCAGCAGGATACGATCGAAGGTGACCGTCTTGTCGCCCTCTTTGATCTCGCGATCAATGTTAATGCGATCGCCGCTGGTGACCTTGAACTGTCGGCCGCTGTCTTCAATGATGGCGTACATCGATGTCAATCTCCGGGAAAATGGGACGCAGCATTGTTACAAGCGGAACGAAGTTGTCAAGCAGCAACGCAGTTGGCTTGCAAATGGGGGGTTTGACGGCTAAAAGTTGATCCTTTCGGCGGTTGTGGCAGATCACAGTGGAAGCATGGCTTGAAGTTCAATCTGATTGACAAAGTCGAGCAACTGACCGATACGCGGCTCGTCGGTGTGAAATACGTCAGCCTGGCGGAGGAATATCTCGCGGATCATTTCCCAACGTTTCCGGTCTTGCCCGGTGTTTTAATGCTCGAGGCGATCACCCAGGCGGCGGGCTGGCTGCTTCAGGCGAAGACTGATTTTGCAAAGTCGATCGTGGTGCTCAAGGAAGCGCGGAACGTGAAATATGGACACTTCGTTGCCCCCGGAAACTTTCTGCGGGTGGATGTTGAGCTGATCAAAACGACTGATAGCGGCGCGACGTTCAAGGCGATTGGAACTGTCGGCGAAGCCCAGGCGCTATCGGCGCATGTCGAGCTGGCACAATTCAATCTTGGGGAAAAGCAGCCTGAGCTCGCGGGTTTGGATGCCCGTCTGCAGGCGCATAATCGCCGTCGTTGGGAGTTGATCCGGCCTGCCGGATCGGCTGCGGTGATAGGCATTTAGGAACGGCGGATCTCTGATCCACCGTTACGTGAGGCGAAGGATATGGCAGCAATGGCACGAGAAGAAATATACGAAAAGGTCAAGGGCGTTCTGGTGGATGCGTTAGGCGTCGACGAGGAAGAGGTCACGCCGACTGCCGTGATCAAGGATGACCTTGGAGCGGAAAGTATCGATTTTCTGGACATCAGCTTCCGGCTCGAGAAAGCTTTCGGTATCAAGATCGGCAAGGGCGAGATGATGCCGGAGAACCTGGCCAGCGATCCGACAAAGGTTCAGAACGGCATGCTGACGCCGGTCGGGATTTCCGAGCTCAAGGAGCGCATGCCGCGGACAGACTTCTCAGAGTTCGAGAAGGATCCGAAGGTCGACAATATGAGCAAGCTGTTCACGGTCGACACGATTGTGAACTTCGTCGAATCCAAGGTAGGTACGGCGGTCTGATGCGCTGGATCTGGATTGACAAGTTCGTCGAGTTTACGCCCCGGAAGTCCGCGACGGCGATCAAGAACGTGTCGCTCGCCGAAGAGCACCTGCACGATCTGTATCCGGCATTTCCGATCGTGCCGCATAGTCTGATCATCGAAGGCATGGCCCAGACTGCGGGCATTTTGGTGGGAGAGGCCAGGAACTTTGAGGAGAAGGTGATCCTCGCGAAAGTGAGCCGGGCAACGTTTCATCGCTTGGTTCGGCCCGGTGAGACGATCACGTTCAGTGCGAATATTGAGCAACTCAACGAACAAGGAGCATCCATCGCCGGGACGGTGAAGGTCAGCGGAGAGCCGGTGGCCGACATCGAGCTGATGTTCAGCCACATCGATCAGAACATGGCGGGCCTGGAATTCCCGGAACACAACTTCGTATTTACTGAGCAGTTCACGGAGCTACTGAAGACATACCGGATGAATGGAACGATCACCCTCTAACGTCGGTTGTTTAGCGGCCCCGCTCGCGGGGCGCGGGTTTCTATGCGACGTGTTGTAGTCACTGGCGTCGGCGTCATCTCCCCCATCGGGATCGGTGTTAGCGCGTTCTGGGAAAACCTTCTCGCCGCCAACAGCGGCGTCCGACGGATCACGCAGTTCGATCCCGGCGGGTTCAGTTGCCAGGTCGCCGGCGAAATCGCCGCCTTCAAAATCGGGGACTATGTTCCCAAGAGCTATCGCAAAGCGACCAAGGTGATGGCTCGGGATATCGAGCTTGCTGTCGTCGCGGCGGACGATGCGTTTAAGGACGCCGGGATCAAAACCAAAGCGTACACCGACACACCTGAGATTGCCGCTGGACGGTTTGGCTGCAATATCGGCGCGGGGCTGATCAGCGCGGAAATGACCGAGCTGACAGCGGCCATGCATGTGGCGCGCGAAGGCAACAAGCTCGATTTGCACAAGTGGGGACGCGAGGGGATGGAGCAGCTGACGCCCCTCTGGCTGCTGAAGTATTTGCCGAACATGCTCGCTTGCCACGTGACGATCATTCACGAGCTGAAAGGACCGAGTAACACCATCACGTGTGCGGATGCCTCCTCCCACCTCGCGATCGGCGAAGCGTTCCGAACCATTCAGCGTGGCAAAGCAGACTTAGCGATCTGCGGCGGCGCGGAATCCAAACTGAACCCGATGGGGATGCTCAGACAAACGTTGCTTAAGCGACTGACGGAGACGGGCAATGAGAATCCCGATCGCGCCGTGAAGCCCTTCGATGAGCAGGCCGATGGCTGCGTGATTGGCGAAGGCGGGGGCCTGCTGATCCTTGAGGAATACGAGCACGCGAAGCAACGCCGCGCGAAAATTTATGCGGAGCTGGTGGGATTCGGCGCGAGCCAGGATACCTATCGAATTGATTCGCCCTGCCCCACCGGCAACAGCTACGGTAAGGCAATCAGCAAGGCCCTTGCGGATGCGAACATCCCCCCTGCCGGTGTGGATCTGCTCATGCCGATGGGCCTCGGCATTGCCTCCCACGACAAGGCAGAGCTGAACGGGCTGACACAGGTGTTCGCCGGTGGTCTCGGCCGTATTGCAATGTCACCGATCAAGGGACAAATCGGAAATCTCGCCGCAGGCAGCGGCGCGGAAGTCGTGGCGACAGTGAAGTCCGTCGCGGAGGGAAAAATCCCGCCGGCGACCAACACGAAGAAGCTTTCGGATGGGCGAAAGTTAAATGTCCGCCCGGAGTATCGCGAGCAAGCGGTGAAGGTTGCCGTCAGCAGCGTGTACAGCCTGGGCGGACAGAATGCCGCTTTGGTGTTCAGAAGGATGTCTTGATGGGAGGGCCGCGTGACATCGGGTTTAACCGAGATTCCGAGTCAGGTCTCGCCCATTGTTATACAAAGCACAGCGTGCATGAGCGCGAAGTGATTGAGGTATTGCGGCGGCCGGGCCAAAGATTCCAGAGGGGCGAGGGGACGCTGGCGGCGGAGGGACAGACGAATGCGGGACGGTATCTCCGCGTGATTTACCGCCAGTATGACCGCCCCGATTACATATTCGTAATAACTGCGTATGATATGAGCGCGAGCGCCAAGCTCGCGTACCGCCGCAGGAACAGACGCAAATGAGGAAGCGCAAGGATCCCAACCTCTACCCCCCGGGACTGAATGCCAGGAAGGTCGCGGAAATCATCGCGTACTACGATGCGCGTCAGGAAGTTGACCTGATGGAGGATGCAGACCACGAATTGCTTTACGAGCCGACGAGCTGGGTTGAGGTCCCTGTCGAACTGGTGCCCCAGGTTCGGAAGCTGCTTGCCCGGCATAAGAAGTCTGCGTGACTTGAACGGGATGCCTGGGCGGGACGCCCATGCCACGTGAGAAAATATGAACCGAGTCGTCATCACAGGCATGGGCTGGGTCACGCCGATGGGGCATTCCATCGACGCGGTGTGGAAGCGCCTTCTCAACGGCGAGTCAGGGATCGCCAAGACAACGATCTTCGATGCGTCCACCTTCCCCACGACATTTTCCGCGGAAGTGAAGGATTACGACCTCTCGAAAGATGTCGCCGACGATTCCCAGCACAAGCATGCCGGACGAAACACCCGATTCGCGCTCGGCGCCTGCGCCCAAGCCTGGAAGATGTCTGGCCTCCCCTCACTGGCCAAGCCCACGGCTTCAGCCGTGGGTCCTTCCTCTCTCGATCTGGACCGCGTCGGAATATACCTCGGCTCCGGTGAAGGTTCCCTGGATTTCGATGCCTTCACACTCGCCGCTCTCTCATCCTGGAAACACTCAGAAAACCAGCTCGACACCGTGAGGTGGGCCCAGGTTGCGCTGGAGCACATGAGCGTCCTGCGCGAGCTCGAGCAGGAGCCCAACATGCCCCTGTCGCACCTCGCGCTCCTGACAGGGGCACGTGGACCAGCAATGAACTGCCTGACAGCCTGTGCTGCATCAACCCAGGCGATCGGTGAGGCGACTGAGATTCTACGTCGCGGTGACGCCGATGTGATGCTCGGCGGCGGCGCCCATTCGATGATCCATCCCTTCGGAGTGACCGGATTCAACCGTCTCACCGCGCTCTCAACGCTCAACGAGAATCCAACCTGCGCCTCCCGCCCCTTCGATGCCCAGCGCGCCGGCTTCGTCCTCGGCGAGGGCGCGGGAATGGTTGTTCTCGAAACGCTCGAGCACGCGCAAGCGCGGGGTGCGAAAATCCTCGCGGAGGTTGTCGGCTATGGATCGACCGCCGATGCCTTCCGAATCACCGACCAGGACCCCGACGGCAAGGGCGCCATTGTCGCGATGCAGGAGGCGCTCGTCGATGCCGGGCTTATGCCGAACGACGTCCACTACATCAACGCCCATGGAACCGGTACGAAAGAGAACGACGGCAACGAGACAACCGCGATCAAATCTGTTTTTGCGGAAAATGCCAAAAATGTGCCCGTCAGTTCGATCAAGTCCATGATGGGCCACCTCATCGCGGCGGCGGGCGCGGTCGAGATGATCTGCTGCGTGCTGGCCATTCGCGACCAGACGCTCCCCCCGACCACCAACCTCGAAAACCCCGATCCGGAATGCGATCTCGATTATGTCCCGAACAAAGCGCGCCCGGCGAAAGTGGATGTGGCCGTGAGCAACTCATTCGGTTTTGGCGGGCAGAATGACACGATTATCCTGAAGCGATTTTCGTAACTTCACAACATCAATGAGACGGGTAACGCGCGAGAATGGATTCAAGAATTACCCCAAGCTTGCCCACTACGACACCCCGCCGCAATCGCGCGTGCGGGGTCGAGCGCGGTGCGTTTGCGGGTCCAAACAAGGTCTCTCGCCATCTGATCTTTCAAAGCTTCAATGTTGCTGAACCTTCGCTGCCCGCGGATCCAATCGACCATGCCCACTTCGAGCTTCTGGCCATACAGATCACCGGAAAAGTCCAGCAGATGAACTTCCACTTGCCGCGCGTTCTCGCCAAAAGTGGGCATCGTCCCGATCGAGATCGCGGCTGGGTAAGCGACGCCCTTCAACTCGCAGCGGCCCGCGTAAACGCCGTCCATCGGAACCAGTTGATCCGAACAGGTTATGTTGGCTGTTGGGAGCCCGATGGTGCGGCCTCGCTGATGGCCTTTGACGACTTCACCGCGAAGCAGGTATGCCCGTCCCAGGCAGATCGCGGCATCGCGAATCCGCCCATTAGCGATCAGCCAGCGGATCAGCGAACTGTTGACTTCGACAATCTGAAGATCGAGCAATGGGACGCTGACGGCGCCCAAAATGTGGAGGTGGACGTTGCTCTCGGATGACCATTCGCGCAGCCGCTCAATGTTTCCACCACGGCCTCTGCCAAACGTAAAGCTGCCACCTTCGATCATCTGGCGCGGGCGAACGTTGTCTCGCAGAATCTCCCAGAACGACTCCGCGGTAAGGCCCAGAACATCGGTTGTTGGCGCGAGGACCACATAGTGATCGACCCCGAGGTCCTCAAGGAGTTGTTGCTTGACATCAGGCGGCGTGAGACGGGGCGGCGCGAATTCCGGACGTAGGACGGTCAGGGGATGCGGCTCAAAAGTAACGACGGCAATACCGCCGCCGTCTTGATCGCGCAATTGCCGGGCAAGCTCGACCAGCTTCCGGTGGCCGAGATGGACTCCATCGAAATTGCCGACGGAGAGCACGCCGATGTTCGATAGCTGTTTCAGTCCCTCTATTCCCTGCCAAATCTGCATGCACGCTCCGCAAAACCAGGCAACGCCGTCGTCGCCCCTGTAAAGGCGATTGTATCCGGGTATATGATGGGGCAACGGTTAACTTTTGGAAGGAGACATCATGACAAGGTATTCGTGGGTCGTTGCAACGTTGCTGCTCGTCAGCGGAATCGCGCATGCGGAGCTCGTGAAAAAGCCAATTGAGTACAAGCAGGGTGATGCGACGCTCAAGGGTTATCTCGTTTACGACGATGCGAAGACGGAGAAGCGGCCCGGCGTGGTCGTGGTCCCGGAGTGGTGGGGCTTGAATGATTACATCAGGCATCGCGCGGAAATGCTGGCGGAACTAGGATACGTCGCGCTGGCCGCGGATATCTACGGCAACGGCGAAGAGACGACGGATATGAAGCGCGCCGGCGAGCTTGCGGGCAAATTCAAGGGCGATCGCGAACTGCTGCGGGCGCGGGTGAAGGCGGCCCTGGATACGCTGAAAGATCAGCCACAGGTTGATAGCGCGAAGACCGCCGCCATTGGCTACTGCTTTGGTGGAACCGCGGCGCTCGAGCTGGCTCGATCGGGCGCGGATGTCAATGGAGTGGTGAGCTTCCACGGCGGTCTCGATGCGCCGATGCCGGCGAAGAAGGGCGAGGTGAAGCCCAGGATACTTGTCCTGACCGGCGCGGACGATCCCTTGGTGCCCCCGGAGCAGGTCCAGGGGCTGGAGAAGGAAATGAGCGATGCGGGCGCCGATGCAAAGGTGGTCGCCTATCCCGGCGCGGTGCATGCATTCACGAATCCGGATTCCACAAAGCTGGGCGTCAAAGGGATCGGCTACAACAAGGAAGCCGATGAGAAATCCTGGCAGGCGATGAAGGAATTCTTCGAACAGATCTTCAAGTGATGCTTCGTGGCAGAAACATCCCAAGCTACGGTGGTTGTGACTTTCCCGGATAACTTCCTCTCAAGTGCCGGCTAGTCCGCTGTCCGATAACAACATCGTCAACGCGCCGAATGCGGCGCGACGTTCGATGCCGGCTTGCGCTTCCGAGTCCGGGAGATGGGCCGCTCTCACCCCAAAGGAGTCGTGATGATTTCGAAGAGCATTATCGCGTGGCTTGGAGCAGGTCTGCTGACGGTCGGCCTGTTGCCGGTTGCGAGCAACGCCGCGGCGCATCGTGCGACAGCGAACCAGCAAGCGGTTTCTGCGAAGCACCCATCTGCGCAGAAGCAGTCGCTTTCGGCGAAGTCGTCGCCAACCAAGTCGCATACCAAAATTGCGGCCCGCGCACACGCAGCGCCGGTCCGGCATACAACGAAGAACCTGAGCCACACCAAGCCCGCCCGGCACAAGACACTTCACGCGACCAGGCGCGTCGCGCGGCCGCAATCTCACGTGCGTTCACTTGCGAAGTTGTCTAACCCCAGCCGGACGCCGGCGAGCAAGAAGCACTCGGCCAAAGCCCTCCACGCGACGACCAGGCGCCCGGTGACGACGAAGGTGCGACACACTTACTACCGTCCGATGTAAGCGATCTTTCCCCCAACCCAACATAAGCAGACCCCCGGTCCATAGGGCCGGGGTCTTTTGGTTCGTAAGTTTGCCGCCCGAAGGTCATTTCAAAACGCGCCATGCCGGTTGGGCCGTGTACGTCGGGGGAGTCTGCACCCCTTGATAAATCACATCCTTCCACGGCGGAAACAGAATCGTCGTCACCGGCACCAGGCTGTCGTTGATCGTCGAGATCACGGGATCCGTCAGGCGCATGTACGGATCAGGTGTCGTGTTGTCGAACACAATCAGATCCGGACCCGCCAGCGTGTCACCGTTCGCATACCGGGCAACGCTGCGATCCCAGTCACGCTTCTGCATCGCTTCATCAACCACCAGCGGCGTCTGATTCAGATCCGCCTTGATCGGGCGATTGACGTTCAACTGACAGCCGGAAATTGCCGCCAATGAGAGTGACCCAATGGCCACAAGGCCGCGCTTACGGATTGAGCACATGATCCATATCCCTTCGCATGCCCCCACGATCCAGATGTCCGACGTCGCCGCCGCTGATGTCCTGTTCGCCCATTTCAGGTTTGTAGTTAAACGGATCGCGCAAGGCCGCATCCTGCCGCTGACGAGAGCTCGCCGGCCGCGTTGTCGAGCCGGCTCTTGACGCGCAACCCCCGACCAGCAGCATTCCGATCAAAATGTGGCGAGTACTTAATCTCATTGGCTTATGGAGGATCATAGTTTATCCGAGGCATGTCTCCAAATGGCCGGATCTTGGAACGTTTGCTCGCGGGCACCGACGGCCCTCACCCAACTGAAGGGTGGCGATCGACGTAGCGGCGACGCCTGCGTCGCGGTTCGGCGCAGCCGACAGTTTCACGGGAAAGATTCATCGCAACCGTCGACCGCGACGCAGGCGTCGCCGCTACAGGAATTCAGCCCGTGCCCCGTCGAAAACGACTCGGATGGCTGTCATGCTCAAATTCTATCGCCTCGTTCTCTTCGCTTCAACCGGATAGCAGTCCCAAGAGGGCGCGGCACTCACGTCTCCGTTGCATAATCCACCGTGTAATTCGGCGATTCCTTAGTAATCGTAATATCATGCGGATGGCTTTCCGCCATGCTCGCGGCGGTGATTCGGCAAAACTTCGCCTTGTGCCGGAGTTCATCGATGCTCTTGGTGCCGCAATAGCCCATGCCCGCGCGAAGCCCCCCGACAAGCTGGTAGACAAAATCCCCCAGCGGCCCACGATAAGGCACCCGACCTTCGACTCCCTCTGGAACAAGCTTCCCGCGGTCTCTGACACCCCCCTGCCCATAGCGGTCTGCCGATCCCTGGATCATCGCGCCCATCGAGCCCATTCCGCGATAGGTTTTGTATCGACGTCCCTGGTGGATCACCAGTTCCCCCGGCGATTCGTCCAGCCCCGCAAACAGTGAACCCATCATCACGCAACTCGCCCCGGCGGCGATCGCTTTGGTGATGTCGCCGCTGTGGCGGATGCCCCCGTCCGCGATAACAGGAACGCCCGCGCCTTCGGCAACACTGCACGCGTTCATGATCGCCGAGATCTGCGGCACCCCCACGCCCGTCACGATCCGCGTCGTACAGATCGCGCCGGGACCAATCCCCACCTTGACCGCGTCCACCCCGGCTTCGATCAAATCCCGAGCCCCCTCGGCTGTAGCCACGTTTCCCGCAATCACCTGGATGTTCCAGTTCTTTTTGATCTCGCGAACAGTATCCAGAACGTTCATGGAATGACCATGAGCCGTGTCGACAACAACGACGTCAACGTCCGCCTGAATAAGCTTCTCGACGCGCTCGAAGTCTTTCACACCAGTGGCCGCGCCCACGCGAAGCCGCCCGCGCTTGTCCTTGCAGGAGTTGGGGAACTGGTGCAGCTTGTCGATATCCCGCATCGTGATCAACCCGGCGAGGTTGCCTTCGCGATCCGTAAGAAGAAGCTTCTCGACCTTCGCTTCATACAGAATCCGCTCCGCTTCCTCGAGCGTGGTTTCCTCGGGCGCGCTGATGAGATTTTCGCGGGTCATGACTTCGCCGATCTGTCGCGAGTCATCGTCCTGAAACTTCAGATCCCGCCGGGTCATGATCCCCACAAGCTTCAGCGGCTTGACATTCCCGGCGCTTTTCCCATCCCCGCCATGACTCCTGCGTCCGAGCATCGCTTCTTCGCTGCCTTCGACAATCGGGATGCCGCTGACGTTGTACTCGCGCATGATGCGCCGAGCGGTCCCCACCGTGGCGCTGGGCGGCAGGGTGATGGGATCAACGATGACGCCGTTTTCGCTCCGCTTCACCTTCTCAACCTCCCGCGCCTGGTTCACGGCCGAGAGATTCTTGTGCATGATCCCAATCCCCCCCTCCTGTGCCAACGCAATGGCGAGCGCGGCTTCAGTCACCGTGTCCATAGGCGCAGACACAAGCGGCATGTGGATGTCGATTAAACGGGTGAGCTTGCTTCGAGTGTCGGCTTCGGCGGGAATGAAATCACTGCGGGCGGGGATCAGCAACACGTCATCGAACGTGATGCCGTCTGTGACGATCTTCGAGTGTTCCATGTGACAGTGTTACGGCGATGCCGGAAGTGTGTCAAGCCGAGGCGAGGATTCGCGAAAGGGAACAAGGGTGAAAGTGAATTCGCCCCCCTCGTTGCCTTGTCCCTCCCCTTCGTGCCTATGCCTTCGTGCCTCATTCCCCGAGTCACCCATCAACCTTTCATCAAATCAAAGGGGTCAGGAAGGTTTTTACGAAAAACCTTCCTGACCCCTTTGTTTTTTTTCGAAAGACCAGCGTCTCGACGCCTCCGTCGGTCCGGCCAAGGGTCGCATCGATCGCGATGTAATCCTCCGCTGCGACGTTGCCATCGAGGTTCAAGTCACCCATCAATTAGCTCCCGTCCATGCTTGCCACACTGAAATGACTCCCGTCCCCTTCGCCTCCGCCGTACGATGCAGACATCGCAGCCGCCCTAACGCCCTGGGAGCTTTGTTGATTTCAGCCGTCGTGTGGTGCATCATTCCGGCAAAATGAAACAGGAGCAATATCGTATGAAAATACAACACGTCATTTCGTCGTTATGGATAGTCGGTTGTTGCGCTGTCAGCGCACAAGTGACTACCCGGAGCACCAACCCCACAACCAAGGCCACGGCCATGAATTACACATTGGTATTTATTACCGGCAGCAAAAAAGACATACACAACCCGACGGAAGCCGATATTCGAGCCGCTTTGACCAGTCAGAAAGACGACTTCGGACCGGTTTTTGACATCCATCCGGACGGGACGGACGAGTTCTTCGCCATCGTCTCGGAGCAGGACGGCCATTTTTCATTTCAGCATTCCCCCGACCGGAAGAAAGTCATCTATGCTTCAAAGAAAGAGACCTTTTCGATTGACGATGGAGTCAAAGCCGCTTCGGAGTATCTGAAAGGTTCTCCGGATTGGAAGAAGTTGGGGGATTGGAAGGAAATCAAACAGTAACCGGCTTGATGCGGGCCGATCCGCGAATATTCGGCGGACGAACAGCGGGATAACCCGCCGTTGCACCGGACCGGGGCCGCGGACGCAGGTTCGTTAGTGCGGAAGCTGCTGAGGCGATCAGATCAAAGGGGTCAGGAAGGTTTTTATGAAAAACCTTCCTGACCCCTTTGTTTTTCTGACCCCTTTGTTTTTCTTCGAAAGACCAGCGTCTCGACGCCTCCGTCGGTCCGGCCAAGGGTCGCATCGATCGCGACGTAATCCTCCGCTGCGACGTTGCCATCGAGGTTCAAGTCACCCATCAATTGGCTCCCGTCCATGCTTGCCACACTGAAGTGACTCCCGTCCCCTTCGCCTCCGCCAGTTCGGTCCCCCGCCGCGAGATACACCGCAGTCCCAGCCGCAGCCCGCGCCGCCGCAGCCCGCGCCGCCGCAGCCCCAGCCGCCGCTGCTTAAACTGGCTGATGGGCTTGATGAGCGCGATCATCCCGACGCCGCCGTCGACGCCGCGTGGCCGCACTCGGGGCAGCGATCGGGCGAGGCGCGGAGGTCGTAGCCGCAGTGCTGGCAGAGACCGACGCGATTGCGACGGCGGGTGCGGAGGATCGAGCGAAGCTGCGTTGCGGGGAGCGCGGCGAAGAGCAGGGCGAAGAACCAGTGTGGGAACCAGATGTAGAAAAGTGATGCTGCCGGCGAGGTATCGGTGACGTAGCCGAAGCCGGCGAACTGCCGGACCCCGGGCGCCGGGCTCCGCTCGGCCTCCCATCTAAGTGTGTCCTGCGCATCGGAGCCGCCGGTGGAATAGTACCACCCGCTCCTCCAGAGGCGAGATTGCGTGTTCAGACGGACGCGCGTCGTGTTGAAACTCAGTTCGCAAAACTGGCTCTGCGCTCCAAAGCGCCGGCTGCCATACACCAGGGCGAGAGAGTCGTACCGCCAATAGCTTCGCACCCACAACGCGAGTGTCGCGAGGCAGAGAACAAGAGACAGGATCGTCACGGCGGCGAAGCGGCGGCGGCGAAAGATGGCGAGGAGACGATGAGCCACGAAAAGGAAATGGTCACCAAGGGCGCGGTGCGGTCAAGCGCTGCGATGCTGGCGCCGCCCCCCCTGCCGACGCCGCGGCGCCGCACTCGGGGCAGCGCCCCCCCTGTGGCGTGGCGCGAAGATCGTAGCCGCAGTGTGGGCAGAGGCCGACGCGATTGCGGCGGCGGGTGCGGAGGATCGAGCGAACCCGGATCGCCGGGAGCACGGCGAAGAGCAGAGCGAGGAACCAGTGGGGGAACCAGATAGCGCGAATGGAGTAGTCAGGCCCTTTGTATTGGTTGAAGTAGCCGAAGCCGAAGCCAAAAACGAGTTCCGAGGACCGTCGGCCCGGTCGGTAGTCCTTCGCGCAACTTCCGAACGTCTGGTCGGTATTGGAAGAATATATGAAATAGTTCCACCCCTGCCGCTGTTCGTAGTCGCCCTGAGTACCACCGTCAGCGTGAAGGCCCAGCTCCCCGAAAGTGCTCTGCACGTGGAACCCTCGGGTGGTGCGGGCGTCGCTTCTGAAATCCGCGAGAACGTCGTACCGCCAATAGCTTCGCACCCACAACGCGAGCGTCGCGAGGCAGAGGACAAGAGACAGGATCGTCAGGCAGGCGAAGAGTCGGCGGCGAAAGATTGCGAGGAGACGATGAGCCACGAAATGGAAATGGTCACCAAGGGCGCGGTGCGGTCAAGCGCGGTGCCGGTTCCCGTGCCGCGCGTGCCGATCACGATCCGCCTGGCGACGAATGAAGACATCCGTGGGATGTCCCCCTTATTTTTCCCCTTATTCGAGCCTTCGAAATATCGTCCGGGGTACCCGCGGGCGGCGCCTGTGCTGCGATGGCGCCAAAGCCGGCCCATTGCAATGGGCCGGCTTTAGGGTCGGTCTCAGATTATCGCGCGTCTTACGCCGCCAGCGCGCCCTGCGCGGTGTCGGGCAGGTGCGGAAGACGCTGAAGCAGCGCCGCAACATTCAGAGGCTTGCTCAACACCGCGTCCGCGCCCAATTGTTGGATGTGCTGAAGCCGCCCCCTGTCGTCAGCGCCCGTGGTCACGGCGACGCACGTCTGAAGGTGCTGCCCGCGGATCTGCCGCAGCAGCGTTTCGCCTTCGCCATCAGGGAGCGTCAGGTCCAGAATCACCACCTCAGGCGTGTCCTGAAGCTCGCGCATTCCCTCGGCCAATGTCCCGACGGCGGTCACGTCCCAGCCGCGGCGCTGGAGAATCTTAGTTAGCGCCATCCTGCTGCCCGCGTCATCCTCCACGATCAGCGCGTGATGTCGCACGGGCGGCGGGGAGTTTCGGCGCGACTGCGGGGGATGGTCCGCGTAATCTCGAATGGCGACGGCGCCGAAGGGGCTGATCTGCGCAGCGCCCTGCGCCGCATCGCTGCCGCGCGCGTGGCCCCACAGCTTTAGCCGCGGGCTGTACGTGCCGGAGGCAATTTCTTCCTCTATGACCTGCGCGTCAAATCCCGACTCGAGCATGCCCGCGGAAAGCGCCTCGGCCGCAGCGAACCTGGCTGACGCGTCGGCGCCGAAGAGCGTCGCCGACACTCCGGCGAACGATGCGCCGGCCTTGCCGAGCTCAAACTCGTACGCGCTGCGGTCGTAGCCCGGATCACCATGGGCGGCATTCACGCCGCTCATCATCCGCCGTTCTTCCAGCGGCTCCATCCTGGCTCCCATGATCCCCGACTTCAACTTGTTTGCACTCATGACGTCACTCCCGAAAAGGTTCTGTCGCACTGGCGGCGGCAGGACGTTGGACAAATCCGTTGTCGCATCAACATGGTGCGGCACAACCAAGGCATCGGTGAGTGCCGGGGCCGATTAAACCCGCAATCTTTCCACTGACCGCGGCATTTTGCCCGCCAGTGCCTTTCGGGGGGAAAAGCTGGGCTTCAAGTGCGGCAGGCCGCATGAGTGCTGATGGGGCGCGGATTATCGGTCAGAATAATTCAATCGGAACTGTCCGAGCGGCGACGACGTGTCGCCGTCCGGTAACGAGAAGCCGCGTTTCGGCATCCTCGTAGGGGATGCGGGCGCGTGGCACGCGGATTCGCCGGCGCAGGCGTCACGTCCGTCACGTCGTTTGCGCCCGCCGACTTCGCGGTTAAGCTGACCGGTGGACCATGGCAAAAGGATATTCAATGCGCAAATTAATGCTGCTGGCCATGGTGACTGTCGCGTGCATTCTCGCGGCGCGGTTCACTACCCGTGTGACCGCGCAAAATGCGCCTGTCGGCGAATTCCAAGAGCTCTTCAACGGCAAAGACCTGACGGAAGAATCAAAGGGGTCAGAAGAATCAGAATCAAAGGGGTCAGGAAGGTTTTTCGTAAAAAAAAAGAAAAGGTTACCCATCTTTCCGCCCACCGATCAGCCATAACTCTCGCGCTGCGCCAAAAACCCACGCCGCGCGCACCGCCCCAAAACCCAAAATCCCCAATCCCAAAATTCTTTTCCCCGGCCCTATCTCAAAAACAACGATTTCAAAAAACGCGCTGCGCATTCAGGCGCTTTTGCGCGCAGCGCCACACAAGAAGTAGAGGGTGCAAAAAATCCGCTTCGACAGAAAGCCTCCTCACGCTCTTTGACAATCCGCCACCCAGAGACCACTTCCCAAAACTTCCCATTTCTTCCCACTTTTCAAAATTCGATCGGGAACTTTCCGGATACCATCGATGATCAATCGCAGTTCCTACTTCACATCCGAAACAGACTGCCGCGGATCCACTTCCAGCTTGATGTCCTTGAACCGCGCCTCCGTCGGCCCCCCCGCGTGCACCTGGAACGCGAACACGCCCTGCTTCGCGCCCGCCGGATCGTCCAGATCCACGCACGCCTTCCCGTTCAGAAACGTTTTGATCCTGCTCCCCACCGCCACAACCTCGTAATCGTTCCACTCGTTCGCCTTCAAATGCTCTTCACCCGACTTGTCCCACAGCAGCGCGCGACCCGATTCCTCATACAGCTTCCCCCACCACCCCTTCCCGGCATCGGCCTGGTAACCTTTCGCTTCCCCACCCTCGACGCTCTCGCTCCGAAACTGCACCCCGCTGTTCGCCTCATTCGGCGTCAGCTTGATCTTCAGCGTCAACCGGAAATCCCCTGCCGCCATGTCACTGAACAAGAACGCATTGTGCTTGATCCCCGTTGCCGTTCGCCCCACAATCTCCCCCTTCTCCACTGACCACAGCTTCGCATCCCCGCTCCACCCGGTCAGATCCTTCCCATTGAACAGCAAATTCTGGTTCTGCTTCGTCGCCAACAGCGGAACCTGCCGCGCCGAGCCAAGGTAAGCCACCAGATCGCGCACCTCATCGCTCTTCAGCCCCGCCAGCAATCCCTCCGGCATCATCGAAATCGACTGCTGCTTCTGAAACGTCACCTGGCTCTTAGGCAGCGTGATCAACTCCGCCTCCGTCTGAACCGTCAGCGAGTTTCCATCATCCGCTTTCACGATGCCCGAGATCACCCGCTTGTCCTTGGTCTTCAGGATTGTGACCAGGTAATCCTTCCCGATCACCGCGCTCGGATCGACGATGTTGGTCAGCACGTAATTGATGTCCGCACGATTCGAGCCCGTGAGATCAGGCCCGACTTTGCCCCCGGTGCCGAAAAGCGTGTGACACTGCACGCAGGTCTTGGCGAAAATCGCCCGGCCATGCACCGCGTCGGCGCGATCCGCGGAGGTCTTGCGCATGAGCACTTGCTGCAACCGCGCGATCTCATCGAGCTTTTGCTTGGGCGTTTGTCGAACCGTTCCAAACGCGGACGCGACCCACGATTTCACCTCCGAACTGTCGATCGCGGCAAGCTGCCGAAGCGTGGCGGCCGTAATGTCGTTCCGGGCCACCCTACCGCCTTGAACCGCGTTCATGAGCACCTTCGCGTAATCAGCGCGCGACGCCAGCGTGTTCAGGGCATCGACTTTGATGGCGGTGTCGAAGTTCGGATACGCCTTCAAAATAAGCTCCGGCGTCGCCGGATCGTCAAACGCCGCCAGACCTCGGATCGCCGCCGGTCGCATCGCCTCGTCGTCGATCAGCTTCTGGAGAATCGGAATCACTTTCGCATCGCGCCCCCCGACGAGTGCATCAACGGCATTGCGTCGAACGCCGAGACTGGCCCCGCTGTCGGCGATGGTGCTTCGCAGCGACGCAAGCGCGCGTTCTTCACCGAAGATGACCGAAAGTTCCTGCGTGCGGTTCTGGACGTCAGCCGTTTGGCTGGCGGAGAGCTTTTCGTAAACCGCCGACCAGTTGTGCGGGGATGCTAGCCTCTGCCACCCGCGCAAACCCTCCGCCATGCCGTTCAGGACGTCGGCCTGAAACGCAGCGTCGTCGGTTTCGGAGACCAGCCTGGCCAGCGCGTTCAGCGGCGCGACCTTCACCTTCTCGACGTTGCCCTGGGCATCCGCGGTCGCGACCGCGCAGAGCCGGCGCGCGATGTTCGCGCGAATCAGCGGAATCCTGGAAACCTTCGCAAGCGCAATCCCGCGGTCGATATCCAAAGCAACCGCGGGTTCCGCCGCGTACCAGTACATCAGCGGCAGATTGTGATCGGTCGCGTCCTCGGCATGCGCGACCAGGTTCTCAAGGATCGTCCACCGATCATTCACCGGCATTCGCTGGAGTGCGGATGCGAGAAACAACCGCACCACGGGCGAGTGATCCGACTTCGCGAGTTCCGCAAAAGCAGGGGCGACGCTTGCGTCTCCGTCCTTCGAAACCGAGGGCGACGCAGGCGTCGCCCCTGCGAAGGGTCCGGTGAGATTCATCGGGCCGCTATTTTCGGATGCAAATTGAATGGCCCACGCCCGGACAAACGCATCGTCCGACTTGAGCTGCTGCTGAAGAATTTCCGCAGTCAATCCCCCGGAACCGTGCAGCGCCCACAGCGCCCGCAGCTTCTTCGGCTCATCCTTTTCAGTCGCAAGCAGCTCGAGGAGTTTCGGCCCTACTTCTTTACCCGCCTGTCGTTCCTGAAGAATCCGCCGCGCGTGGCGAACATGAAAGTCATTGGGATGCGTCGTCAGCTTCACCAGTTCCTCATTGCTCAGCTTCGCGAGATCGACCTGCACCGCTTTTTGATTGTTGTAAACAACTTTGTAGATTCGCCCATTGCTTCGGTCCCAGATTTCCGTGAGCGGATTGTGGCAGGCCTGCTTGTCGTACCAGTCGATCATGTAGACGGAACCGTCAGGCCCGTATTTCAGATTGATCAGGCGGGACCATTTGTCATTCATGAAGATCGGGTCCGGCGCGTGGGTGCCGATGTAGCCGGAGCCTTTCGAGAGCAGCTTGTCATTGTTGACGCGGTTGCCGTGGATGTTGCTCATGAAGAGCGTGTCGCGGTATTGGGCGGGCCAGGAGTCTGCGAGATACACCATCGCGCCGCAGTGCGCGTGCCCGCCGCCGGCGGCGCCCGACTTGTTGTTGCCCGCGTGCGGGCCATTTTCACCGAGCCAGTGAACGTGATCGCCGATGTTTTGAATGTCCTGGTAAACGTTGGGATTGAACTGCTGGCCCGCTTGGCGCTGGTAGTGGGCGCCTTGGATGATGTGATACAGGTGTGGGATGACGCACGCGGTGATGAACGCCTGGCCGCGGTCGTTGAAGTCGACGCCCCACGGGTTGCTCGTGCCTTCCGCGAACACCTCGAAAACCTGACGGGTTGGGTGATAGCGCCAAACCGCGGCGTTCATCGGGACGCGCTCTTTGTCAGGCGCGCCCGGTTTTCCGACGCGCGATTGGGTGAAGACGCCGTGGCAGCCATAGAGCCAGCCATCCGGTCCCCAGTTGAAAGCATTTAGCGTCTCGTGCGTGTCCTGGTAAGCGAAACCGTCGAGGAGGATCTGCGGCTCACCGTCAGGCTTATCATCCGCGTTCCTGTCGGGAATGAACATCATATAAGGCGCTGCGCCGACCCACACGCCGCCGAAGCCAACCTCGATGGCGCTGACGAGATTGAGACCCGTGGCGAAGACGGTGCGCTTGTCGAACTTTCCGTCGCCATCGGTGTCTTCGAAGATCAGGATATCATCCTTGCCTTCACCATCCTTGGCGCGGATGGGGTAGGTGTAGGCCTCGGCGACCCAGAGGCGTCCGCGGTCGTCGAGGCAGAACGCCACGGGCTGATGCACGTCCGGCTCGCCGGCGAAAAGCGTCGCGGAAAAACCCTCCGGCAGCGTCATCGCCTTGACGGCTTCCATCGGTGAGAGTCCCGCGTTCTTCACCACGTCCTCGGTTAGCATGACTCGCTTGGGGACGAGTGGCTCGTTCTCGTAAAACTTGAAATCGTCGAAGTTGATGTGGCCCCAGCCATAGCTGTGATCATCGACCACGCGGATGTAAATCGTCTGCCCCATGATGGGACGCAGGTCGACCTTTATCGAGTCCATGTCTTCGCGATTGTCGCCGGTGGCGTGGAAGAAAAGTTTGTTGCCGTCGGCGAGGACGATATCGACGCTGGCATCATTGGAACCGCCGCCGATGAGAAACTTCGCCCACGGGTGGGTGATTTTGAACGGCTTGCTGGCGAGGATGCCGCGGGGGACATCCTGGTTGATCTCGTAGGTTCCGATCCAGTATTCGCCCGTGTGGCGAGACTTTTGATCTCGCCGTCGGGCAGCGACGGTGTCGCCGTGAACGGGTTGACCCTTGAAAGCTTCGCCGGTGGCGGTCCAGTCGCGGAGGTTGCCGGTCTCGAAATCGGTGTTCAGCGGCGTTCCATCAACGCCAACTGGAAGCGCGCCGGGATCCGTCGGCTTACTTGCCGGCTCCGCGGCAAGCGTGGGGTTAGCGGCTCGGAACAACACAAAGCTTATTGCCAGAACACAAATCAGAATTTTCATGGACAGTCTCCGCGAAGGCCGGCGTGGGAATTTAACAGAAGGATGAGGTAGAGGCACGTGTGGTGGGGTTGTCGCGATCGTAGTGTTTCGGGGATTCAGCGGTCACAATCCGGGTGATATGAAGACAACGCTCTGCACCTGCATTCTCTCGTTGGTTGCGCTGACGGCTGCGCCCGTGTTTGGCGGCGATGCTAACCCACTCGCGATCGGTGTGGCCGGGCACGCGTTCGATCACCTTGGAGGGATCCCCGAGCAAGCCTCGGCGGCCGCTGCCAGCGGATCGACGATTATCTACGCCAGCGGCATTGGGGCGCTGGGATATGACGGGCTTCCGGCAGTTGATGCGTTGAAGGCCGCTAACACTGAATCCAGCGCGTACGTGAGTAAGGCAAAGGCAAACGGAATTCGTTTAGCCATCGGATATGTCTGCGCCACATCGATCGTGAAACTGGAACGCTTTGATCGGAACTGGACGGCTGAGTTTCGCTCGCAATTCTCATCTCCTCCTGAGAAATGGCTGCAACAGGACCGCGAGGGCAAGCCGCTTCCGTCGTGGTATGGCGGTGAGTACCGACCGGCGTGCATGAGCAACCCGGACTGGCGGACGTATGAGAAGTTCATCGTCCGCCAGCAGCTTGAGGCTGGGCATGACGGCATCTTTTTCGACAACCCGACCGTGCACCCGCAGGGATGCTACTGCGAACATTGTATGAAGAAGTTCGGGCTGTTTTTGGAGCGCGAGGGAATCAAGGTTGACGGAGCGGCAGCCGATTCGGCGAAATCGCTGCGGCAACTGGCGGTAAGCCGGCCTAAAGATTTCATGCGGTTTCGAGGGAGCGTCGCATCTGATTTTCTGGCGGAGCTCCGGGCGTTTGCGCGGACCATCAACAAAGATGCGTTAATCACCTGCAACAACAGCTTGAACTCGGCTGATGTGCTCTTCTCGCAGTGCCGGACGTATGGCTACAACATTCATGCGATGAGCCAGGTGGAAGATCTGGTGGTGGTGGAGGATATGGCGGGCCAGCCGCGGACGCTGGTGGATGGAACGGTGGTGGAATACGGACCGGTGTATGAGCTGCTTCATGGGATTTCGCACGGGAAGCCTGTGGTTACGGTGACGCTGGCGGATGGTGATTACCACACGCCAGCGAATCTGACGCGGCTGGCGATGGCGGAGGCGGCGGCGCACGGCGCTTCGTATCTGGCGTGGCCGACTTGGCCGGAGAACGTTCGAGCGAAGATGATCGCTGCGATCAGACCGGAGGCGGATTTTTTGCGCGCGCATGCTGAATTGTTGAATGGGACGAAGCCGCGGACTGATGCAGTGGTTTTCCTGCCCTACCGGCGCTGGGTGGAAACTTCGGATTGTCAGGTGTTGAAGACCGTGCAGGCGCTTGGCCGCGCGAATGTGCAGTTTCAGGTGGTTTGCGAAGACGATCTGGAGAAATTGTTCATCGCGGTTTCTCCGCGCATCCTAATCATAGAGTCGCGCGAAATCCTGAGTGAAAGCGAACGCTCGGCGGTTCAAAAGCTGGAAGGCAAGGGCTGGCAGGTGATCTCGAGCAACCGCGACAACTGGATCGGCAAGTCGCCAAAGCAGCGAGTCATCGCGGTAGACGGGCACGCGACGGTGAGAGCCGTCGTGCGGGAGCAGGAACGGAAGACGATCGTTCACCTGCTCAATCTCAACGTCCAAAAGGATTCATCGTTCGACGATCGCGTCACTCCTGCATTGAACGTTCGGGTACGTGTTCGGTGTGCGTCTGCGCGGCCGACATCGGTGAAGGCGCTAAGCGCGGACGGGGATTCATCGCAGGGCGCGTTGCAGTTTAAAGTGATTGCGGAAAATGACGCGGCGTTTGTGGACGTGATTGTGCCGCGAGTGAGCCTGTCGACGATCCTGGTGATTGAGTGATACGATTTTCAATTTAATTCTCGCGGTTTAGTTCCTGTTAATTCTCGCGCTTTATTTCCTTTTGAAGCCCGCGCCCCGCAAGCGGGGCCGCTAGACATCGGCGCGGGAATTGGATGGAATCCTTATGAGTCCGTCCTTTCGGGGGATCAGAATGTGATTGACTTCAGGGCTTGGAGGTAGAGCCAGTGGCCGAAATCGTTGGGGTGGTTGATGTTGTTACCGAGCAGGCTGGGGGCGTCCTTGCGTTTTTGGACAAGCTGCCAGATGCCGAATACATCGGCGTACGCTGCCTTCGTTTCCTGTGCGACGTGCTGGGTTGCGGCGGCGTACTGGTCCATGCGGTGCGAGCCATGGTGCCAGTCGGGGTTGGGCGGGAAGGTGGAGAGGAGGATCACCTCGGCTCCGGTGCCGGCGCGGATTCGGTCTATCATCTGCTTGAGGTTCGACTTGAACTCGGGGATCGGAGTTGAGCCGATGTTGTGGTCGTTCATACCGAAGGCGAGGAGGACGAGATCGGGTTTTCGGGTGAGGACTTTGGTGGTGAGACGGGCGAGGCCTTCGCGGGTGGTGTCGCCGCCGGTGGCGCCGTTTTCCAGGTTGATGGACGCTTTGGGAAACTGAGTACGCAGATGATCTGCGTAACGGGTGGGGAATTGCAGCGCCGGTTTCGACGCTTCTCCTCCGGCGGTGATGGAGTCGCCGAAGGCGATGATCGTCAGTCTTGCGCCGTCGCGCAACTTGTTCGCGGTGTTGGGAAGCAGCGAGGCTGCGTCCGTTGGCTGGGCCAGCGGCGAGACGTTATCGCTTTGGTAATCGACGAAGACGAAGAAGGGGCCGTTACCGTAGCCGGGGAATTGGGTGTGATCGAAGTCCTTCTTTCCGTACAACACGTTCTTTGAGAAATCGGGGATCCGTGAGGCCGGCGTTCGCGAGATGGTGCCGGCTGGCAGGTCGACGGTGTAGTCCTTGCCCAAGTCGTAGGTTGTCCCGCCGGCGAGGTAGGTGGAGCGAACATTCAAAGTTCCCTCCTTCACATTGCTGAAGAGCAGATTCCCGGGCTCTGTGCCGGCGAGGACGAGTGATTCGCCGATCATGGAATTGGTCGGTGGATGCTCGGAGCCGCCGTGCATTGCGGCGTGATTCATTGGAGCAGCGCCAGCGGGCGCTTTGGTGTCGGGATGAGCACGGAGGTAGGCGTCGATATCTTTGGTCACCACCAGTCGTCCCCACATGGATTGCCAGTGATCGGGGAAGGTGCAGACGTATTCGTAATCGCCTTCATCGGCGGGGGCGGTGAGCTTGAGCGTTTCGCGCTGGCCGTTCTCGAGCAGCTTTGTGGCGGCAAGGATATCGGCGTCGTCGGGAATGTAGGATCTGCCGGCGCTATCGAGCTGGTCGGGTTTCATGGTCATGGCCTTTTTGCCGATGCGCTCGCGGGCGCCGGGTTTTATGATGGTCAGATTGTGAGGCATGAAGTCCGCATTTTCGAGCGTGATCTGGAAGGGTTTTCCGGCCTCGACAACCAGGCGCGCGGTGTCGTAACGCATCTGCTCGCGCAATGTGGTGATGACGAACACCGCAACGCGGAGGTCATGGAGATCTTTCAGGATCTGCGTGGCGCTCTTCGCGGGAAGCATTGTGGAGAGGTTCTCCGCGAACTGAACGGTCGACAGGTAGTTATCACTCGTCCGTTTTTCGCTCGGCACGGCACGCGCCCATTTCACGAGGGCGACCGCGATGGCGGGGCAGCGATCTATTTTGAGCGCGGTTGGCGGAAGCGCTCGCATCGCCGCGGCGGCCGCGGGGACGTCTTCTCCGTGTTCGATCAGCGTTGCGAGCGCAGCGAACGTTTTGGCGTGTTCACGATTGATACTGGCGACGGCGCGAATCGCAGCTTGCCTGGTGGTTGCGGTCGATTCAGCCACTTGCGACGGTTTCGTGGACGACGGTGCTTTGGACGTGAGGAGCGGAAGCGCTTTGTCGTATGCCCGCGCGCGGATGAACGGATCGTAGACCAGTGGGACCGCGGCAAGGAGATCGATGTTTGTCGCGGCGTTGGGTGAAGCTTCTGACCAGACGGTGTTGAACGATTCGTCCGCGGTGGCGAGTGCGGCCCACGCGTGTTGCCGGACGGTGGCGGAGTCGCCGGCCTTGGTGAGCTCCAACAATTTCGCGCGATGCGGCTTGAGGTCGGAGGGCAACAGTTGTGGCAGGAGTTTGGCGACGTTCGCTTTGGCCTGTGCATCGTGAGCCGCTTGAATCGTGTCGAAAAGCGCGGTTGCGCGATCGATCTTTCGCTGCTGGGCAAGCTCGCCCAGCGCTTTTTGCCGATCCGCGTTGTTCACATCAGCTCTGGAAAGGAGAATCTGCAGAATCGGGGGCGTACGCGGCAACCTCTGGAGATCTTCGGTTGAGAGGCTGCCGATTAAATATTTGAATCCGGCGGGGTTGCCGGTGGCCATGAAGCTGCCGTCCAGAACTGATGGGCGCCATTGCGGCTCGAGTTGGCGAAGGGTCTCTGCGAGGGTGTAGTCGATGTAGTAATCGGTTGGCTGCTTCAGCGCCGCGAGTGCGACATCCACCGCTTGGCGCGTGCGGAAAAAGCTGGCGGCGCGCACGGCTTCCAATCGCACGCGAGGATGCTGGTCAGCGGCTCGCTCGGCGAGCAATGACAGCGCGCCCGGCACGCGATCGCGCCAATAACAGAGCACCCGCGTTGCGGCCGCCCGGGCGTGGGGTTCTTTAGAGTTCAACATCCGCTGCAGCAAATCGAGATCGACGTGGTTGTGCCATTGATGCACCCACAGCGCCTCGGTCATCTGGTGTTCGCAGGTGAGATCGTTTTGATCGAGCGAGGACACCCAGTGCTTTAGCGCTGCGATCACCTGCGCGGAATCTCGCTTGCCGAGTTCGATCTTGGCTCGCTCCCGAGTTTGATTCTCCGGTTCTTTCAGGAGTTCAAGAAGCGCGGGGATCGGCTGGCTATCGATCTTTTCCGGCTTCATCAGCGGGCGGCCTTCACAGGTGAGCCGATAGATTCTTCCATGTGCGTGATCACGATTGGGATCCCGGAGGTGATGCTGCATGTGGCCGATGATCGGGTTGTGCCAATCGGCAAAGTAGACGGCGCCGTCTGGACCGACATTGACGGCGGTGGGACGGAAGTTTGGATCCTGAGAGGAAATCAGATCGTTTTGCGTCTCGCCGAGCAGTCCCGCGCCGTCCTCGCTAACCTTCACGCGATAAATACCTTGAAAGCCGATGACGTTGAGGTTCAGGAAGTTGCCCTGAAATTCGTCAGGGAAATGGCGGCTGGTGAGAAAGCTGGTGCCGGGGGATGGTCGCGACGGTCGCTTCCAGAACTCCTTCAGATCTTTGTGCTTGTTCGGGTAATCGATGCGGCCGCTGAACGCCGGGCCGAAGTAGGTGTTGTTACCGGTGGCGTCGGTGACGAGATCGTTTCCCCAGTAATCAAAGACGCGGCCATGGGGGTTTGCGAAGCCGTATGCAATGTAGGTTTCGAAAGATCCGGTTCGCGGCTCGAAGCGATAGATGGCGGCGTCGTTGTTGCGAACGGGACCGAGCGCGGTCTCAACCTGCGTGCGGTGGAAGACGCCGTCGCTGAGATAGACGGCCCCGGCGGGGTCGAGGACCATGGAGTTGGTGGTGTGATGCGAATCCGCCGAGTCGAGCCCCATGAGCACGCGCTCTTTGGAATCGGCATGACCATCGCCGTCGGTGTCGCGAACGAACCAGAGATCGGGCGCTTCCATGACCAGGACGCCGTCCTTGTAGAACTGGAATCCGGTGGGGCAATTGAGATCGTCGAGATAATGAATGCAGCGGTCGGCGCGGCCATCGCCGTCGGTGTCTTCGAAGATCAGGAGACTGTCGCCGATCGTTGACGTGGGCGTGCGCTCGGGATAATTGCGCCATACGGAGACCCATAATCGGCCCTTGGTGTCCCATGCCATTTGCACGGGATTGACGAGTTCCGGGAACCACTCCTCGCTCGCGAAGCAATTCACTTTGCAACCCGGATGCACCTTCATCCTGGCGACGGCTTCTTCGCCGCTAAGAAAAGCATGCGTCCCGTTGGGTTGCGTGCCAGGCTTGTTGGTTGGCGGCGTTGTGACGCTGGGCAGGTTGCTGTCATCGACCTCGTATTGCTCGCCCCGCGCCACGGCCCAGACGAGTTTGTCGCGATTGGCGGTCAGCACATCGCGCTGCGACATCTCCTGCTGCATGACGTCGTAGTTGGTGAGCTCCTTGCCTTTTTCATTCGATGGGAATGCGAGTTTTGAGCGGCCGCCGTAGACGTTGTAGCCGTCGACGGTGCGATAGCGCGCGTGCCACTGCGCGTTCTTTTCATTAACGGCGGTGCGAAGTGTCTCGACATTTTTGTTTGATGGAGCCGCTCCGAAGAGCGCCTTGAATATCACCGGCGCGAGCAGCCGATTGCCGGTTTCTGAGAGGTGGAGTCCGTCAATCGTAAGCGACTCGCGACGTTTCGCGGCATCGGCGTAGAGCGCCTTCGAGGGCGCGAATAAATCGATGAACTGCACGCCGTTTGCCGATGCGATTTCGGCCATGGCCGCGGTATACAGCTTGACGTTTGCGTTGATGGCGGTGGGATCTGGAAAGTTTGGATCGCGATGGCGCTCGGCGGCGATGGGCGAAAAAAGAACGATTCGCGTCGGTGCCGTTCCATTGTATTTTTCAGACATCGTGTGCTTGAGGAACTTGTCAAGGTCGGTCTTGAACGCCGCGAGACCTGGTTCGCCTTTGAACGACTCGTTGAAGCCGAAGAACGCGAACACCACGTTTGCTTTCGTTTTTTTCAGCCAGTCGTCGGTCGATCCGAAGCTTTCGGATCGGGGTCTGGTGACGACTTCATCGCCCGCGACGGCGAGATTGCGGATCGTGAGATTGTGTTTTGGAAACCGCGCGTGGATCAGCGTCTCGAGCCAGCCATCATGCTGCATGCGATCGGCGAGGGCATTGCCGATGATCGCGATGTGGTCTTTGGGATTGAGGTGAAGCGGATCGACGGCGGCTTGCGTGGTGGCGGGAGAGTTTGGCAGCGCGTGGTCGGAGGGCTTCACACCTTTCTGATAGCCCTTGAAGCCGTACATCGTCGGCTTGTAATCGCCGACATATTGTACATCCGCGCGGTCCGGAACCTCGATGTCGAGGCCCCAGTAGACGGCGTTGACGATCATTCGCCGGAGGCCTTCGCTTTTGAGGTCGGTCGCAGCGCCCAGGGTCGTGCAGAGGATCCTGTTCTGCTTGCCGGCTTCATTCTTGAACACGCGCGTCCACGCGACCGGCATCATCGGATCGTTGATCCCCTGCTCATGCTTATCGGTGGTCCGCTGCTTTTGATAATTCGCGGGCTGATCATCGGGGTTCATTCCGTTCAGCACCTTGCCGCGGACGAGCACTTTTGCATCCTCGGGGGGATAAGCCTCATACACGTCGGAGTTGGCGAAGATATCTGAAACCCCGCGAAGAACAGGGTCTTTAGCGGCAGCGGGTTCGATGATGCCGCGCGTTGCTTCGAGCTTGTGTTTCCCCCAATGGTTCACCCATTGCTCGCCGAGCACTCGCTTGCCGAAGTCATCGAAGGATTTATATTCCCCTTGCTTGAAAGCGAACGCGTGGGTGGACGTTCGCAGCGCGATGATGGGAACACCTCGCCGATAGGCGTCGGCAAAATGTTTCATCTGCTCATCAGGCCACGCGCGAAAGCGAACCAACATGACAACGGCATCGGCTGAGTCGAGCGCTTCAGCGCCTGGCAACGATTTTGTGTTGTCGGGGTTGATGGTGCCGTCTGGGTCGAGCGCGAACAGAACGGTGCATTTGAAGCCGTGCCGCCGGCTGAGGATCTTCGCCAGCATGGGCAGACCTTCCTCACCGCGGTATTCCTCATCCCCGGAGAGGAAGACGATGTGCTTGCCGTGACCGGGGCCTGTGTCACCCTCGTAAACGACGGATGATGGATCGCCTCGCGCGACCGCAGTCAGCGCTAAAAGCAAGACAGCAATGCAATTGAGCAGACGAAACATCAATGGCTTCCTCCGTGGGTTTTACCGGCGTCATCCCACATCTTTTTGACGAACTTCAGCCCGTTTTCGTAGACGTCGTCGTGGGACGGGAAAAAGTCCCGCCAGACGCGCGTCGCCGCCGCCAGTTCGGGTAATACACGGCTGAAGGCTTCGATGGTGAGCCAGCCGTCGTAGCGCATTCGCCGCAGGGCTTGAAAGGTTTCGAGCCATTGCACGTGACCGGCGCCCGGTGTGCCGCGATCGTTTTCGCTGATGTGGAAATGAATCAACTGCTCCGCCACCGCCGCCAGTGCGGCCGGTGGATTCTTTTCTTCGATGTTGGCGTGAAACGTATCGTAGAGCATGCCAAGCGCCGGATGATTCACGCGCTTTACAAAGTCGGCGGCATCGCGTGCGGTGTTGAGAAAATACGTTTCAAACCGGCAGAGGAATTCCACCGCGATCCGCACGTTCAACTTTTGCGCATGCTCCGCGCCTGCGTGGAGCACATCGGCTGCCCATTTCCTTTCGTCGTCGGTCGGCGCTCGACCGGAAAAAACACCCAGGGGCGCGTAGTAAGGCCCGCACAGGACGTCGCCACCCAGAGCGGCCGTCATATCCAGCACCCACTTCAGGCGATCCAGCGCTTTCGCTCGCTCCGACGCTTCGTGGCTGATTGGATTCGCATCAGGGATGCAGACGGTGATGGTCGAGCATTTGAGTCCGACCCGCTGCAGCTCCCGGCCAATCAATTTGTAGTGCGCTTCGTCACCCTCAAATATGGGGACTTCCACGCCGTCGAATCCGACTTTGGCCAGCTTGTTCAGGATGGGAAAATGCTCGGCCGTCACGTGGCTTGTCCACAGTAAAAGGTTCATTCCGGTCCGCATGTCGGTGATTCTCCTGCGAATAGGTTGAGGTAGTTTAACACTGATTCAGAAGGTGAATACTTCCCGCGGCCGGTTTCGTCCACCACGCGAATCGCCGAAAGCTGAACGTGCGGTTATAATCCAAGTCATGCCGAGTTCAGCAAATAGTAAGTCGTTGAAGGTCGCACGCGAATCGTTGGCGCATCCGATGGCGTTTGAGGAGTTTCTTGCCAAGCTGGCGCCGAAGGACAAGGTGAACGCGGAGCGGCGGGTTAGCGTACTGGAAGCCGAAGCGGATGCGAGTCGCGCCCACCTCTGGCGGCGGCTGGTGTCTGCCCTGATGACGCTCTCTCCGCATGCGGCAAAATTTGTCGGCAAGCAGACGGTCCAGTTTTACATCGCCGATGGGAAATACCGCATGCAGGTGTTCGCGATGGAAGATCTTCAGGACGGCAATTTTACCATCTACGCACCGGATGCGCTCGACGAGGCCGTCAAAACCGGCCTGCTCGAAGACGCAGAGCCTGCGGAGGAACATTCATACTTCGTACCAGCTTCGAAGGAACCGCTGCGGGTTGAGCGCCTGGATGGGAACTCCATCAACTCCGGCGCCCACTACAAAGATTTGACGGGCTGGAACCGCAAAGCGGTGCGCATCACGCTGCCGCCATCTGCATCTCCCAAGCAGATCGAGGCGGCGGAGGTTCTGTGCGCACTGGCGGCGCAGCATTTTGTGCGTGCCAAGCCTTCGGCTGATAGTCCATCGAAGTAAAAGCCGGCGGTGGAATTGGGGTCGGCTTAGCCGCTACACTCCGTCTCATGATTGAACTGACTCAGAACGAAGCTCGCGCGCTTGGCGTGCTGATTGAGAAGGGGACGACAACGCCGGAGCAGTACCCGCTCTCGCTGCACGCCTTGACGGCTGGCTGCAATCAAAAAAACAATCGCGATCCGGTGACGAATCTTTCGGAGGATGATGTCTTTGTTTCTGTTGAAGGGCTGCGCGCGAAGCAACTTGCGGTGCGGGTTGATGCCGCCGGAAGTCGCGTGCATAAGCATCGGCATGAGGCGGAGCGGGTGCTGAATTGCCAAGCCGCGGCGTTGGCGATTCTTGCGGAATTGCTGATGCGCGGGCCGCAGACCTTGGGGGAACTTCGGGGCCGCGCGAGCCGGATGCACCCGATCAACACGTTGGATGAGGCGAAGGCGGCGTTGCAATCGCTGATGACGCGGGAGGAACCGCTGGTCAAACAGATTGCGCCCGCACCGGGAAGTCGCGGGGAGCGATACATTCAGCTTCTGTCGCCGCAACCGGAGGCGGCGACGGTCCCACAATCCAGCGGGGCCGCGGCTTCTGAAACGACGCCAACGATGACGTCAGGCTTAAGCGATCGCGTGTTGGCGCTGGAGTACGATGTCGCGACGCTTCAGAGCGCGTTGCGAAAGTTGGCTGCTGCCGTCGGGGAGCCGGATCCGATTCCGGCGGATCCTGAAGCGCCATAGCGGACGATCACACGCCCTTCGCCAGGAACCCGCCGTCAACGACGATCGTCTCGCCGGTGGTGTAGCTGGCGGATGGACTGATGAGGTAAATGGCAGCGCCGACCAGCTCTTCAGCTTTGCCGAAGCGCGCCATCGGCGTGTGGTTTCTGAGCCAGTCGCCGCGGGGGGTATTCTCAATCAGGGATCGATTGAGATCCGTCGGAAAAACGCCGGGTGCAATTCCATTGACCCTGATTCCCAAGCCGGCCCACTCATTGGCGAGTCCGCGCACCAGTCCCAGCACGCCCGATTTTGAGCATGCATAGGCCAGCACTTCGCTGAGTGAAATGAAGCTGTTGAGCGACGCGACGAACACGATGTTGCCCCGCTCGCCGGCGGCATCGGCGGCTTGGTCCTTCATCAAGGCGGCAGCTTCGCGAGCGACGATGAAAGAGCCGGTGAGGTTCACGCGCACGATTTTTTCGAATTCCTCGGTCGTCACTTGCAGCGAGGGTTTTCGGGCGATGATTCCTGCGGCATTGACGACCGCGTCGAGACGTCCGAAACGATTAACCGAGAGTGCCATCGCCTTGCGGACGCTTTGCTCGTCGGAGACGTCAAGCTGCGTGGCGTCGTGACCTTCGCCAAGCTCTTTCCTGATGGCGGAGACCTTGTCGGGATTGGTGGAACCCGCGATGACTTTGGCGCCCGCCTGCGCCATCCCCAACGCAATGGCTCGGCCGATGCCCGAGGTGCCGCCGGTAACCAGCACGACCTTCCAAGTGATATCCAAACCTTTGTACATGCGGATCAATGTACTCGCAGCGGGTCATGATGCGGAAGTCGCGCTATTGCTGATTTAGGGAACGACCGCGAGGTTCGCCCGCGGGCTTCCGCCGCGCGGCCAAACCTGGCGGTACGTCGGGCGTCTCATGTCGAATGCGGAGTAGCAGGAGTGGCAACGAAATGATCGGGTTGATTTCCAAATTGCAGCCAGCCCTCCCGCCGCTCGCGGCTGAAGACGTCCATGCACGCGCTGGCGGGATAGAAGTCGCCGATCATCGCGTACGCCTCGTCAGGCTTTCGGCTGTGCTGCCGAGCCGGCGCTCTGATGACCGTTGTGAAACGTCCCCGCATCTCGGGATCGATTGGTAGAAGGCTCGGCTTATAGAGCCACAGCAGATATTCATGCGCATATCGCACGGTGAACGCAGGCGCGACGCCGTTGCCTTTGTCCCAGATCAATCGGGCGTGAAGCCGGTAACCCCGCCGGACCATTTGGGCTTCGGCGACGTGAAGAAATTGGTCGATCGTCCAGAGCCAGACGTTGTGGATGGGTGCTGCCTGCACCCACACCTGCTGATCCAGCAGATCAAAGATTTCCGCTACCGGCATCGTGGCGTAGTTGAGATCTCGCCCCTGCGCCGGTCGCACCGCCCGCCGACCACCCTTGCGCTTGGGCCAAGGTGGATCGACCATGAAGTTGTGAATTCCAATCATGGACTGTTGGAGAAGTTTTCCTGGTAGGCGCGTCGATTAACGGCGGCGGCGAAGCGCCGCCGACCCGCCATTCGTTAACAGCGAGAGCGAGCAGATATGCCACCCTCGACAGGCATTGTTACGTAGGTGAGTGAGAATACAAGCACAAAGCCAAACAGGAATATGGCGCGGCCTGACGCTTATTCCTGGCAGAACTGTCATCCGGAACGGTGCACCGTGAAAGATCCAGCCACTGGTCGCACGCGGCCGGATCCTTCACGGAGTACGGTTCAGGATGACAGCTTGCGTGACGGTGATTCCAAGAATGTGAGTAAGACCCTTATGGCGTCAACTTGTGGCGATTCATCTCTGTGTGGCATAGTCGACCCGGCCGTGCTTTTGCATTTTGAAAGAATGAACGCGGACGGGTCGCCCCGTGCTACCCCCTTCAAAATCGCGTGTGTATCAGAGTTGAAAGTGTTCCCGGTGGGGCTCGAACCTACAACCTTCGGCTTCGGAGGCCGACGCTCTATCCAATTGAGCTACGGGAACGAATGCCGAATCCGATGGATTCGACGGCAGCTCAAGATGGTACTGGCGTCGCGCAAAGGTGTCTATTGCTCTGAGACTTACTTCACCAGATGAATGTGGTAGCCTCGGAGCTTACTGTTATAGAGATTGGACTCATCGTAATGAATGTCAGCGGTTCCGCGAAAATCCACGGTCTTGCCGACGATGCTGCCGAAGATGGTCGCTGTGCCCTTGATGGTGATGCTGCTTTGAGGAGCATAAAGCTCCATGTACTGCTTTGCGTTCCCGCCGATGATTACATCATGATTTCCGACCACGAATATTTTGACTTTCAGCGGATCGATTGCGGTGCCGAGGAGGCCGGCGACGGTTGCGTTTCCCAGGTCCAGATCCGCCTGCACATATAACTCCACGTAGCCGGTCACGGCAATATCGGCCTTGAAGGGTTTCTTGGGGTCGACGTACTTGTATACCTTCGGGTTAGTGAGGGTGCCGCCTTGAAGGGGTGGTAATGTGCCGCTCTTAGGAGCCACGACAGTAGCGTTCGAAGGAATAGCAGTCACCGGTGGGAAAAACAACGTTTCATCCAGCGGCGCCTGCCATCCGGTGACGGTGGCATTTGGTCCCTTGATGAGGTCATCGCCCGCGCGTGCATCGCCGCTGACGTCTCCATTGCCCAAATCGATATCGCCGTTGCTGGCGATGTTACCGTTGCTTTGCCTGGTTGAATCGTTGTAGAGCTTTCCGCCGGAGCCATTGTAGCTGTCGATGGTGGCCTTGTTTCCGTTGGAGTGAATGCCATCAACGCCGATAACGCCGTAGCCCTTCTTGGGGTTTCCGTTGATGTAAGCGATTGCGGTTGTCTCGATGTTGTACTCGGGAAACCCGAGGACTGCCGCGAAGTACAGTTTGATGGGATTGGAGCGCGAGGACACCCGTCGGGTCGTTACGGTGATGGCGTCGGCATCCTGCCAGTACCCGTTTGTCAGCGGGGTGTAGGTGCGGTTTGTGCGATCCCAGATTCCGAATTCCACGTCGGCTGTAGGATTCAGCGCCACGGCATCGGCCAAGCATTTGTTCAATCCGGCACAGTACTCAGCCCGGTCGAAAGGCAGATTGGCATTATTTTTAACAATCGATGGCAGCCCGGATGCGCCAGCGCGGGCCGACGCGTCGGCTGCGGTTTGCAGTTGCGAGCGCGCGAGGCGCATCCGGCCGAGATCGACCGCGAAGGCAACGAATCCGATCAGCAGGAACATCATGACCACGACGTAAAGGAACGAGAGGCCCTGGCGCTGCCGCTGATTTTGCCGCAACATCATCATAATCCCGTTCATCACATCGCTCCTGCGAGCTGTTAGACCCGCAATTACTTTGTCTCCGGGGAACTGCCTTGTCGTGGCGAACCCATGCCGGGCGAGGTATAGCCGCTGGAATCGCCGGTGCCCTGGTGATCGCTGTCGGTTTTTGTGTAGGTCAGCAATCCACGTGACGCGGGGGCGCGCATGGCCGGGTTCTCGCCGCTCTTGACCTGAACGTTCGTGTTCAATCCGGTGGACTGGAGATACTGATCGAGCGAGGTTCGTCGCGCGGCGAGATTGGCGTCATTTTCCGGAAGTGCGAGGTACACGTTCGCCTTCTCGCTTGCGTCGGTGCGATTCTGGAGCATGAGGTTGACCTTCGCCTGGCCGGCCGTGTTGAGCTGCGTTCCTTCGAAGTGTGAATCGAACAGCATGCCATCGGCCTTGGCGCCGGCGGCTGCCTGGGCCTGGGTGAACGCGTCAATGGTGTGCATCTCCTCTTCATCCGTGAGGAACTGCTTCTCGCGTTCCCGATCGCGCTTGCGCGCGAGGGCCGCCGCCCTGGCTTCTTCCTTCTTGCGTGCTTCGGCTGCCTTTTTTTCTTCTTTGGCTCGGGCATCGGCGAGCTTGCGCTCTTCCTTCATCCGCGCTTCGGCCTGCTTCTTCTCTTCGCGGGTGCGCGTGTCGACCGACTTGCGGTCCTGATCCGCGCGCATTGCGACGATTTCGCGGTCCTGATTCAGCTTCGATTCATTGGCCGAGCGCTGCTGCTCATCGGCTCGAGACTGCGCCATTCGCCGGCCCTCCGACGCACGGGCTTCGGCTCTGCGCTGCTCAACGGCCTTCATCTCGGCGGCACGGCGCTCTTCACCCGCTCGCACATCCGCGGCTCGGCGATTTCGTTCTGCCTGAGCTTCTGCGAGACGATTCGCTTCAGCGTCGCGGTTCTGCTGATCGACCCCCCGCTTCTGCTGCTCGGCATCCCGGCGGCGCTGTTCCGCCACGCGCGTCTGCTGTTCGGCGGCGCGCTTCTTCTGTTCCTGGGCTCGAGCCTGCGCCAGCTTTTGTTCGTCTTTGGCGCGGGCCTCTGCCTGCTTCTGCTGCTCTTTGGCGCGCTTCTTTTCTTCCTTCAGCCGCGCCTCTTGCGCTTTTTGAGCGGGCGTCTTGTGGGCGCAACCGCCGGCCATTCCCCCCAGTAGCGCGAGCGCTAACGTCCAGATCACAACACCATTCATTTTTTTAACCGAGCCCATAACAATTCCTCACTTGTCGCAAAGGTTCTAATGTTGCTGAAACATCGCGCTCTTGAAAAACAGGATGAACGCCGGCCCACCGAGGACGACGATCAGGCAGGGAAAGATGAAGAGCACCACGGGGAAGGCGAGCTTCACAGTTGTCTTGGCGGCTTGTTCTTCGGCCTTGTGCTGCCGCTTCAGACGTAGGCTTTCACCATGCACGCGAAGGGCCTGTGCGATGCTGGTGCCGAAGCGTTCGGTTTGCACGAGCATCGCGGCGAGTGACTGAAGTGCGGGGGATCCTGTGCGCTGTCCGAGATTCCGCAGCGCCTGGACGCGCGGCATGCCGATCCGGGTTTCCATATGCGTGATGCCGAATTCGCGAGCGATCTCGGGCCGCGCCAATGCGATCTCATGGCCGACGCGCTGTAGTGACGCATCCAGGGTCAAACCCGCTTCGACGCACACGACCATCAAGTCGAGCGCATCGGGAAGGGCGGTTTCAAATTCCTCCTGCCGCTGTCGGATCCGAGAGTTCAGCACGAGCGAGGGGAGATAGAAACCGAGCCAAGCGCCTGCCATTGTCATCGCGAGCGGCCACTGCCGCCCCATCATTGAGCCCAATCCCCAACCCGCGGCGGCCAAGGTGAAGAGAAGAATCACCTTTGCCCCGACAACGGTCTGCATTGCACCGGGCGAATAGTAACCTGCATGCGCCAACTGCCGCCGGAGCTTGCTTTCTTTCTTCGCATCCTTGGGCATGAACGGAACCGCCGCCGTCTGGCTCATCCGCTGCACGACCGGCATGAAGGTGTCACCGGGACGGCGCAAATTGTCGACCGAATCGCCGAGAAGTGGCCCCTGCCCCTTCAAGCGCTGGAGCACCGGATTCTGCTCCTTCTTGAACACCAAGCCGGAGAGCGCATACGCCAGCACCGCGACGGTGGCGAACAAGCAAGCGGTGAAGATGAGTTCCGGACTTAGATTCATTACAACACCATCACATTCGAACAGCGGTGATCTTCTTGATCGAAATCATCCCGAGCACCTGGAGGGTGACGGCCACTGAGAGCGCGATCACTCCTTCGCGCTCCTTCAGCAGAATGCCCATGTACTGCGGGTTGAGCGTGTACAGCACGATGAAGAAAAACACAGGCAAGATGAGCAGGATGGCCCCGACGAGCCGGCCTTCGGCGGTGATCGCGCGCACATGCTGCTGGAGGCGCAGCCGGGCTCGGACCATGGTTGCGATGTTCGTCAACACCTCGGCAAGATCGCCGCCGGTCTGGCGCTGGATGAGCACCGCGGTTACGAAGAAGGCAAAGTCGCCCGTGCCGACGCGATCGGCCATGTCGCGCATGGCATTTTCCAGCGGCGTTCCCAGGCTGTGCTGGTCGTGGCACAATCGCAGTTCGCCGGCCAGCGGCTCGGGCAATTCATCGGCCGCCATCTGAAAACCGGTCGTCAGGCTATGCCCGGCGCGCAGGATGCGCGACAGGAAATCGAGCGTGTCCGGCAATTGCTCGTCGATGATCCTCAGTCGCTTATTGCACTTCGCGGATACCCGCAGGATCGGCACCATTATCGCCATCAGCGCCGCGACGAGGCCGATGATGACTGATCCCATTCCCACGGTTCCCGCGAGGAAGGCTCCGGCGCCGAGCACCAGCATCAGGCCCAGGAATCGTCCGAGCATGACGCCCGGATACGCGCGACGGAGCTTCTTGGAAAACTGCTTGAGCATCGCAGAGCGGGATGTCAATCCGCTTTGCTCGTCGGGATCATCGAGCAACAGCGGGCCGTAGACCGATGCGGACACCGGTCGTTCCATCCCCAGACGTTCCTGAAGCGCGCGCCGCTTCGACTCCATCATCGTGAAGACCACCTGCACGCCCAGCGCGGCCACGACGGCGACGGTGATCGCGAGCAGGAAGATGAACATGACTGAATCGCCCATTACCGCACCTTACCGCAAGACTTTCCGGCTAAACCATTCGGGGCGCAACCGCTGGCCGAAATTCTCCAGCCGCTCGACCAGACGCGGACGGATTCCGGTCGCCATGGTGTGACCGACGGCCTGCCCGTTTTCATCGACGCCGGTCTGCTCGAACACAAACAGTTCGTGCATCTGGATCTGTTCACCTTCCATGCCGGTGATCTCGGAGACGCTGACGACCTTTCGCTTTCCACCCATGAGACGCTGGACCTGGATGACCAGATTCAGGGCGCTGGCGATCTGCTGGCGGAGCGCCCGCATGGGGATGTCGAATCCGGCCATTGAGACGGTGACTTCGAGGCGGCTCAGGGCGTCGCGAGCGCTATTCGAATGGATCGTGGTCATGGAGCCTTCATGACCCGTGTTCATCGCCTGGAGCATGTCGAGCGCTTCGCCGCCGCGGACTTCGCCGATGATGACTCGGTCCGGGCGCATGCGCAAGCTATTCCGCACCAGTTCGCGCTGCGTAACTTCGCCGGAGCCTTCGATATTCGGGGGCCGCGTTTCCAGCCGCACGACGTGCGGCTGCTGAAGTTGCAGTTCCGCCGCGTCTTCGATCGTGATAATTCGTTCCTTCTCCGGGATGTATCGTGAAAGGCAGTTCAGGAGCGTTGTCTTGCCGGAACCGGTTCCACCGGAGATGAGAATATTGCAGCGCGCTTTGACCGCGGCAGCAAGAAACTCGACCACGGTTTCCGGAATGGAATTGTGTCGGATCAGGTCGTCAACGGTCAGCGGGTTGATACCAAATCGCCGGATCGACATCGCCGGCCCATCAAGGGACAACGGCGGGATGATGGCGTTGACACGGCTGCCGTCCGCGAGCCGCGCATCCACCATCGGGCTGGTTTCATCAATTCGCCGCCCGACCTGCACGACGATACGGTCGATAATCTGGCGGAGGTGGGCGTTATCGCGGAACTGCACATCGGAGCGTTCAAGCTGGCCGCGGCGCTCCACAAAGATCTGATCGAAGCGGTTCACGAGAATGTCCGTGATCGAAGCATCCTTGAGCAGGCCTTCGAGCGGGCCGAGCCCGAAGGTCTCGTCCATGATGTCGTCCATCAGCCGTTCCTGCTCGGCTGAGGTCAGGAGACCTTTTTCGGTTTGGAACAAGTCACGGATCAGGCTCCGGCATTCCTGGCGAACGACGTTTGCGGGCATCGTCCGGAGGTTCTGCACGTTCAAGCGCTCGACCAGTTTCTGGTGAAGCTTCACGCGCAACTGCGTCAGATAGCCCTGACGGTCGCTGGGCACCGAAGCCGGCGCCTGGGAAGGCGGAACCGACCGGAACACCGGCGACTCCAGCGCCTTCTCCAGACCGCGAGATGCGACGGATCCACTTCCCGTTTCTAACGGGCCCTTGATACCAGTAAACAACGCCATTTTCTCCGCTCCTTAAACAACTGGCCATCCATGGCGAATGCACACCCGGCGCTCACTTCTTGTTCTTGCCGTTCAGCATCTGCGTTAGCCCGGCGAAGCTCTCCGACAGCTCCGACCGCGGCGCCCGCATCACGACCGGCTCACCGTAATTAATGGCGGCGATCGCGTTCCTAAAGTCATTTGGGACCATCCATGAAATCGTCACGCCCAGTGCGCGCTCGACATCGGCGGGCTCGATGTCCCAGCCTTTTTTCGCCGCGCGGTTCACAACCACCTGCATGCGGCTCGCGTCGATTCCGAACCGCCGAATTGCCCCGAGAAACCGCTCCGTGTTCTTTGCGCTTGGGACATTCAACTGCATCACCAGCACGTTCACATCCGCGGATTGCAGCGCCGCCATATACAGCGGGTCCAGGCTGAGCTTGGAATCAATCACGATGTAATCGAACATGCGGCTTGTGATGGCGAGCAATCGCGAGAAACCCTGCCGGCTCACGCGCTGAGAATCCTCCGGGGCCTCGGGTCGCGCCAACACCGCGAGGCTCGTCGGCCGATGAATCGCGATTGCATTATCGATCAGGGCTTTGTCCAGATCCGTCGCCAGATCCATCACGTCCGCGACCGAGTACTTGGGCCTTAAGTCAAAGGCATTGGCGACGGCTCCGCCGATCAGATCCAGATCCAGGATCAGCGTCTTCCCATGCTTGGCGAGCGATGCCGCGACGTTACAGGCAATGCTGGTTGCGCCGCATCCGCCGATGGTTGGAACAACGTGAATGACCTTGGCGCGGGCATCAGCGCCTTCCGAAGCGGCCAGACGCTCGATGCTCGACAGAAACTTCTGCTGATTGACCGGCAGCGGAATGAAGTCCTTGACGCCCTGGTGCATCGCCTCCATCACCACGCCGGCATCGACCACGGCCGACATCACGAAGAACGTGATGGATGGGAACTGGCGAATAAGCTGGCCCAGGCGATGAAGGTTTTCGGTCGGATTCGGATCGATGTTCACGATCACCAACCGCGGAGCGTTGCCTTGCGAGAGCATTGCCGGCAGCGACTCGACCGCACTGGTTGCGCTCGCCACCTGCACGCCGTTGTTCGACAGGAAATCGGACATTTCCTGCCGGTTGGCGGCATCCGCGTCAACGATGATGCAATTCATCTGGACAAACATGGTTCACATTCACAACACCCGACACTGACTACACGGTGTCACGGCAGGAGCGAAATTCAAACATCGCGCTACTTTGTCTTGGAACCCGACGGCTGCGTCGCCGGGGCGAACCCATAGCGCCCGATGAACGGACGGGGTGGTTCGTTGGTCTCCGCCGGCTTTGCCGGACCACCGATATCCTGGTTCAGGAACAACTGCGCTTCGCTCGGATGACGCCAGCGTTCACCCGGCAGCATCGGAACTTCGCCCGGCTTCAGCGAGCCAGCGAGCCGCGGCGTGACCAGAACAACAAGTTCCGTCTCGCGACGCTGATAACGCACAGATCGGAACAGAGCGCCGAGCACCGGGATATCACCCAGCAGCGGGGTTACGTCCTTGTTCGCGGTCACGTTATTGTTGAGTAATCCGGCGATGGAGAAGGTCTGCCCTTCGGAGACTTCAACGGTTGTTCCCATCCGCCGCGTGGTTAAACCCGGAATCAAGATTCCGCTACCCACACGGACGGCGATTGAGTAATCAAGATCACTCACTTCCGGCGCCACCTTCATGCGGATCTTGCCATTGCCCAGCACGACCGGCACGAACTTCAGCTTGACGCCGAATTCTTTGTACTCAACGGTGAGGCTCACGTTTCCCTGACCCGCGCCGCCCTGGACGACGGGAATGGGATATTCGCCACCGGCCAGGAAGCTGGCTTCCTGTCCGCTCGTGGCGGTGAGATTTGGCTCGGCGAGGATGCGGAGCAGGTTGTTCTGGCGAAGGGCCGAAACGAAGGTATCGAGCGCGTTTTCGCCGAAGAGCGCGCGGCCGAAGAGCGTCACCGTGCTGCCGGGCGCGGCTATGCCTAAGGCGGAGGTATTCGGCGTATTCCCGACCAAGGTAAACTGTTGTAATCCGACGTTGCTACCGGCGAATGCGCCGCTGCTGTTGGACCAGCCGAGGTTCACACCAAGGGCGCTCGTTACGGAGCGCGACACTTCCGCGAACCGCACCTGCAGCATGATCTGCTGCCCGCCGGCAACTTCGAGCAGGTTCAGCACCTTATTGCCGTAAGACTGCGCCAAAGTCGCCGCTTGCTCTGCCGTCTCGAGGTTCGGCACATGGCCGGTGAGCGCGATGGTTCCTTCATTGTTCACCACGTCGATTTTCGCGCTTGGAAACAGCACCGGATACATCTCGCGCAGCGCCCGCAGGTCCGACTGCACCAGCACATCCACCATCTGCGAATTGTCTTGTTCATCCCACAGAATCAACTGCGTGGATCCGGCTTTTTTTGCGGTCACCAGAATCTTGAATTGTCCAATTGCGTTGGCTTCGAAGATGTCGGGTTGACCGACGCTCAGGCGTCGATACGGTCGGCTCGTCGTCAGCACCACGCTCTTGTTCACGAGCAGCTTGACGTCTCCGCCTTCACCCAGGCCGCCCACGACGATGGGCTGCCCGGTATTCGTCGTGGCTGCTCCGGCTGCTGCGGTCGTCGGAGCTTTCGCCGGCGACGTCGTGGGCGCATTCTGAGCGGACACGTAAACCGCCAGACTGCTCAACACCACACATGCGCCCAGCATCTTCATTGCGATCACAACTTTTCCACGCGCTCTCATGTCTCACTTCCCTTTCAAATCGACATGCACACCTATTGGGCTGCTCCGCCGGGCGAGGTATCGCTAACCGCCGCGCCGGCTTCGGAGTTACCCGTTGCCTTGGGGTTTTTCACTTCGTAATAGATCACGCTTTCGGCCCCGCCGCGAATGATCTGCACTGGCCGTCGAAGCGTGGAACTCTGAAACTCCGGGGTGAGCTTGCCGTTTCCGTTACCGGCTGCCGCCAACGGTGGGCCAAATGCATCATCGCTGCCGGCGGCCATCGGCGCCCCTGCCTGCTGCGCCGGCGGACCATTCAGGGTATCTGTTGCCGTCGTATGACCGTTCACGCCTATCAATTCCGCCATGCTGATGCCTGGCGACGCCGTCGAGGTATTGTCCGCAGCGCCGCGCAGTACCAGTCGCGGCCGACCGCTGGTGCTCGCCAGCTCGATCGCCTCGGCATTCTTTGGGCTCATCACGAGCGTCACTGTTCGGACTTGCGCTCCCGATTCATCGCGGGGATCACGCACCATCTTGTGCCCCACTGCCGTCACTTTCACGTTTTCCACGATGGTCCGGGCGACGACGTCCTTGTCGGTTCGCAATGTGGAAATCACATCCACCCGCGCTCCCGGCACCAGCAATCCCGCGACTCCGCTTGATTCATTTACCTCAACGGTTACCGCGCGCATTCCCTCAGGCACCAGCGCCTGCAATCCGCCCGGACTGTCGATGGGCGCCATCAATCCATCGAGCAGCGGCTGGTTCGCAACCAGCAGGCCGACCACGGTACGGCCTACGACATCCTTCACTTCCGAAAAGGCATTTTTGGGCGCGGTTTCCGCCGGCCAGGTCGTGGTCAATAGATCGGCGGCTTCAATCTGAGTGCCCGCATCGAGATCGCGCTTGGCCACGACCACCTTCACTGTCTTCATTCCGTCGGCGGCGGTGTTTTTCTTGTTGATCAGGTCCCAACCGACCTTCGCCGTCACCAGGCCCAGGGCCACGGCAATCAGCAACATGATGGATGTCTTACCTTTCATAATCACCTCGTTTACGGCTCAAACAGTTAATCTTCCAAACGCATCGTCGCATCGCCCGTCACCGTCGTCGCCTGCACCCGCGCCGGCGGAATCCCCATCGCTGTGTACTTCATAATCACTTGGACGTTCAGCATGATTCCCTGACTCGCATCGCTGGGAGAGACCTGCTGATAAGCCTGCGTGATGTCGTAAAGGCTTTGATTCTTGAACCCGGAATTCTCCATGACCCTGACAACCGCATCTCGGACTTTCGCATTTCCGTTGCCCGAAATAATCCCCGCCCGCGCCCCTTCCCGCGCCGCCCCTTCGAGGTTGTGCTGCAAATAAAAGTACCACCCGAAATCGATCGCGCCGAAGGTCAACCACAGCAGCGGCAGCATCAAGAGCGCCAATTCCAACACTTCCGCGCCGCGCCTTGGCCGAAAAAGCTTCCGGGATCGGGTGTATGTCAATTTCACAACAAACCTCCACCACTTTTCACGCGCGCCACAACGACGGCCATCACCGTGCCCACAAGGACGGTCAACGCGTAAGGCATCGGCCGCGAGGCACTCTGGCATTTCTGTCCGGTCTCAACAACATGATCCAGTCCCAGCCGCGGCAGATTGATCAGACTGAGCGCCAGCAATCCGGTATTCCTCATCAGCACCCCCATGCGCCGCTCTACGAGGCACTGCCCGATCACCAGCACCAGTCCCGCCAGTGCCGCACCGGCGATCACCAACATCACGGTTCTCGGTCCAACCCACGCGCCGATCCCGCACAAGAGCTTCACATCGCCAGCAGCGAGCCCGCCGAGAATGTGCAGCACCAGCGGCACCGCCAATCCCACCGCGGCTCCTGCCAGCGCCTGTGAAGGCGACACCAGCCGAAACGATGTGGCGCTCAACACCATCCCGCTGACCAATAGCGATCCGGTCAGCCAGTTGGGAATCCGACGCTCGCGCCAGTCCGTGCAGGCGCCGACAGCCACCAGGGCCACCAGCAATCCCTCCATGCACATCTGCTGCGAATGCATTTTTTCCCAACCACTTAGAAGATCCAGCGCGCGATCGCATCGCTATCAGGGAATTGAGTTATTCACGTTGTTCCACAAGGTGGCGATCTTGGGACCGATGGTGGTGATCGCCGCGATCGCGCCAACCACAATCAAGCCACACACGAGCCCCCATTCCAGGGTCTCTGTGCCGGAATCGCTCTTGAGAAATTGCTTCAAGACCTGATGAATTGCCTTCACAGAGATCTCCACAAAACTGCGCTCGGTCACGGGCGCCAGCACGCGACCGAACACATAGGGTTCGAGTTCATCTAGGGCAATGCCTTGCTCACGTTGTTCCACATCGCCGTGACCTTCGGACCGATCACCGTGATCGCGGTGATCGCGCCCACGACGATCAGACCGCAGACCAGACCCCATTCCAGGGTCTCCGTTCCACTTTCATCACGCACAAACTGCAACAGCTTACCCATGGCTTCCTCCGAACACCTTGCCGATCACGGTCCACCCGAAACCGACCAACATGGTCGATCACTTCTCGAGCGGCGCGTGCGCCGGCATCCTAAAAGCAACTACTCGTCTCAAGGACATGAGGGCCTGCGAACCGGCCCTGCTGTCACCCACGATGCAAAAAAACACTCTCAAACCGTCGCCGCATGATGCGCCTGAAGTGCGTTTTTCATGCTGCCTTAATCATCAGCCCTAGCGCTTCCAATCAGCGTGACTGCCTACACTAGTTTTGTGATACACGATCCGATTCGGAACCTTCCCTGGTCCGATAACCCAATTACAGGTCGTGACGAGATCCTAGAATGCTTCACGTCCGTAATGAAGTCAAGCCCATTCTGGGGCTTCAGACCCGCTCCAAGTACCGAATTGACGGCGATCTACGTACTTTTTCGCTGTAGATTGCATACCCCCATTAAACCCCCCAGAAGTAGGCTACCGGACGTACGATTCCGGTCGCGCTGCTATGCTGGCCGCGCAACTGCTGCGCGGTCAGCCAACGATTGTTCGTTCTTTGGCAATTTTTTGGATCCACCCCATTCCCCACTCGGCCCATGCTTCCTGTCTTTACTTCAGCCCCTTGAGTCGCTTGCTCGCATCGTGCAGGTTGACGTCGATCAAAAGCGCCTTCTGATACTCCGACTTGGCTGATTCCTTCTTGCCCTGCTGTTCGAAAACGGATCCGAGGTTGTAGTGGACCTCCGCCGGTTTCAGCACGGCACCCAGTTGCGCAATCGCGTCTTCCACCCGGCCCTGGCGTGCGAGCATCAAGCCATAGTTGACCCGGCAGGTCTGCTCGGCGCCGTTCTTTGCGACGCCCTTCTTGTAAGCCTCCTCGGCGTCCTTGGGCCGGCGCGCCAGCTCGTAGCAGAAGCCGAGGTTACCGTAGGCCGCCGCCGATGCATTGGTGGCGGCAACGTACTGCTGCCATATCGCCGCCCCATCGGCATACATCCCCAGTTGGGTATAGAGGGTCCCGAGTTGATACATCGAAGGCAGGTGCCTGGGATCTGATTTTAGCGCCGCCTTGTACTGCGCGATTGCCTTGTTGGGTTCATCCTGCGATTCGGCCAACTGCGCTGCGGCGAAATACGTCTCCGGACTGATGGCGGGATCGGGCGATTTCTCAAACTTCAAACGCTCGGCACTGAGCGTCTCCGTCTGATCCGGCGCGAGATTCCTGTTCAGCGGGTCCTGCTTGTTTGCCCGGGAACATCCCAACGCCAGCATTGCAGCCGAAAGCAAAACGGTGATCCAGCGCATATCAACTCCATGGGATGGGCACGGCCCAGGGCATTTCCTGGACGCAGTGGGCGGTGCCCACCCTGCATCATCGTCAATTCCTGTCACCAGACATATTCGCCCGCGGTCTCGGGCGGAAAGACCGCAAACACCACGCTCCCATCCGCGAGGCAAATGTTCCCCTTGTTCTGATAATGCCACTCGAATTTGCCGAATTGTCCGCCGTACATGATGGCGGAATCAAAGAACACGATCCGCCGGCTCGTGTCTTTCACCCTGCTATAGCGTACTCCGCCCATCCCCTCTCCGCGATTCGGATTCGGCACCGCGGGCGGCGTCACCACCGGCGGCTTAGGCGGATACCCATCGGCATTGAACTGATAGCTGTTCCCCACGGCCCCAAATTGGGTGTCGCTGAGATTCACCGGCAGATGCCAGGGCACCGGTTGCTTGTCGCCGGGGCATTGGAACACGTCCAGCTTGTTGTTGACGTACTTGTTCAGAGGCCGGGGAAGGATTCGGTTGAAAATGTCCTGGGTCGCGGCGGGGAAAGTGTTCCCGGTCTCCCGTCCGCCATAGGTGAAGTAATCAATCCCGTTCACGCCGATGCTCGGCCCGCGCCAGAACGTCCACTGCTTCCACTCGACGAGATAATTCTGCAACGCCACGCCCACCTGGCGGAGGTTGCTGGCGCACTGCACGCTGGTCGCCTGGCGACGGGCCTTCATGAGTGCCGGAAGCAAGACCCCAATGAGTACGGCGATGATACCAATCACAACTAGAAGCTCGACCAACGTGAAACCACGCGCGCAGCGTTTCCTGGACATGATTTTCTCCTTCCGCCGGATAGCGGCGGCTTCCCCACATCTACCGACCCGAAAACGTGACGTTGTAAGAAATGTCACCCGGACCGGTCGATACACTGTTTAGGATTATCGGCCCACCCAACCCCAAAACTTGGCCGCACGCGAATAAACCGCGCTGCGTGCCCCCCCACTGCATGAGTCAAGCGAAAGAAAACTACTCCAACACTCGCCACAGCTTCGGATCCGGCACCTTCTTGCTCGTCACAGGATCCTGAATGGCAAACTTGTCCTTCGGCAGCCATTCCACGTGTCCGTCAAAGAAGCACACGTTTGCGCCTTTGTTGTGGCGCCATGCAAGCGTCCGTCTGGAATCGTACCCGCGTCCATCAGGAAGATTCGTCATTCCCGGTGAACCGGTGTAATAGGGACGCTCTCCCACAAAATCGTAGTTGCTGACCTTTCCCCCCCACCCCATCGGACCGCCGCTGTACAGCGGGAGAATCCCCATCTCGTTGATGACCGGATACATTGCATCCGCAAAGAAAATCTTCTCCGCCGGCTTCCTCACCTGCTTGTGTTTGAACGCGTGAACAGGTGCCTTCCCGTTCGCGATTGGCGGAGGCGGGACAGAACCATCCGCCTGCGGCGCTCGAGCCGGATCGTAGACCGGCGGCTGTGGAGTGAACGTTCCCGAAGGCGGAATATCAACGCCCTCCACGTTCATGCCGTACGCGAAATTCGGGCGGTTCCCGGCCGCATCATCATCCTGAAATCCCCGCTCCGCACGCGGGCACAAATACTTTGGCGGAAAATACGACTTGGACGTCCCCGTCACGATCTTCAGACTCAACGCCTTCCTGAAGTCGTTATACGTCGCCCAATAGTCCAGCCCAGGGCTCGCAAGCTCCGCTGGACCGATCCATGCTGGAAGGTGCCAGGAACTATTCGCATTCAAGTACATCAGATCAGCCGCAAAGTACTGCCGCAAATTCGACTGGCATTGCGTCCGATACGCGGACTCCCGCGCCTTCCCCAGGACGGGCAGGAGAATCCCAATCAGCACGGCGATGATTCCAATCACAACCAGCAGCTCCACCAGCGTGAATCCGTCGCGACGTGTCCGCGGTTTGGGTTGCATCATGGCACCATCCTGCGTAATCGATTGTCCACCTGCGCAAAGCACTGTACCCAGCCGCTTGCCGCCTTGTCCAGTGAATTTGAAGCAATACGCAACGTCACGGGGCGGTCTTGAGCTTTAGCTTATACACGTGAACCTCGAATGGCGCGAACCAGTCGGTATATCGCCAACTTACTGTTTCCTGTTTCTTCCGTTTGATGGTCTCGGCAATCACCCCTCTCTGGACCTTGACCTGGCGAGGTGACTCAAACATGACCTCGCCGATCTCCGACGTCTCGGGCAAACCATCAAACATGACTTGAACCGTATCCCGGCCCCTGTTGCACGCCAGCACGTACAGATCGGCGTCCACCCGGCGGACGAGATACTCGATTTCCTTCGCTTCTCCATAAGATACGCCGAGGGGTTTGACGTTTACCTTGTTTTCTTTTTCCGGAATGTCCGGCGCCACCAGCACCGGTTGCAAGGGGCTTTTGTCGCCCACCTCTGCAAGCACGGGCCGGAGCACCCGGTTCCAGAATGTCCAGTTCCAGGCAGAGGTCGAATCTTCCTTGCTTAGTGTGGTCGGGAGGTTTCCACCGAAGTAAACAAGGCCGCGGGCACCGTTGATGATTGCCTGGTAGGCCATGAAGCGTTCTTCATGGAACGTTGGAAATCGCACGGTCCGTTCGGCTTTTGCGACGCCGCTCCAGGCAATTTGCAATGTCATCCAGACGGGCTTTTTCCCTTGTGCCACGTCCATCATGATCCGCGTGTGATCGCCCACGAGGCTGATCTCCCGATTCGGCAAAAGCGAGTGGATTCCAGGCGGATAGCTGATCGGATAGATGTCGATCCCCGTGATGTCCCGGGTGGGCATGTAAGGGCGCAAGGTGTCGATCGTGCCGCGCGGCGCTTCCACGATCCACATCGGGTGATTCGGATCGAGTTGCTTCACCAGGTCGTAACATTTTTGCAAGGGCGCGATCGGCTTCTTTCCCCACTCCGGCTCATCCTCACCCTTCCAGCAGCCGAGTCCCGGATGATCCTTGAAGCGCGCGATCACCTTTCGCAGTGTCGCCTCTCGCTCGGGATGCTTTTCATCGAGCGCGCTCAGCTCCTTCAGCCAGGGCAGGCAATACATCCCGTACTTCGCGGCTGCATCCATGTACTGCTGCTCGAGCGCGATGGACTTGTCATCCCAATCTCCCTCCCCGGTCGGCCCCGTGCGCATGAAGGTGCCGCCACCGTCGCGCAGCTCCTCGATTCCGTTCTTCCCGTTCGGCGCTTTCGCATCCGGTTTGGGTGGCATGGTGAATCCAATTGGAAACACCTTGCGGCCATTGACCACGAGGACGTTGTTGGGGTTGATGGTAACGCTCGAACCTCCTTGCGCAACCGCCGGCTGACTCAAAGCCGTTGCCGAAACCACCAATCCTGCGAACGCGATCAAGCGGGTGAGCACCGAATCCATGTCGACTCCATAAAAAAATACGCTTCAGCGCGCACGTGCATACGATTGCCCGCACGCGTGAACGCATCCTAGCGGAAGACCCCACGTAAACGCATCATCCGTCGGTAATTGCCAACAGCCAGCTCCGGGCAATCCCTTGCCGGTCGTTCCAACATCCGATGCCTTCAAAACTTAGTAACGCATCGGACGTTAAAGATTTTCGGTTGCGGCGGTGAATTTTTGGTGGCGTTCGCTGGAACCCGCAGTTATATTTGTCGCAGCGACCGAAGGATCAATCCTTCGTGGAGCGGGAGATTCCACTTCTCTTTTCATGCGATGAGGCCTGAAAATCAACAATTTCCTCCTGCATACCCCCGTGAAATCGATTGCCCAGCGTTATCGGTCCTCAATCGGGCTTTCTACCAGCGAGGTTCCATGAAACGTCGCGCTCGCGCCTTCACACTTGTCGAACTCCTCGTCGTCATCGGCATCATTGCCGTGCTGGTCGCCCTCCTCCTCCCCGCCCTCAGTCGCGCCAAACAGCAGGCGACCAGCGTTCAGTGCCTAAGCAATCTACGCTCCATCGGTCAAGCCGCTCTCATGTATGCGCAGGAGAGTCGCGGATATTGGCCGCCCAGCGACAGCGCGAACGGCTATCTGATTAGTTTCATTGACTGGGGCATCGTAGCGCCCCCGGGGATGCCCACTCCCAATCCTCAGCGCTGGGTCACTCGCGATGCTATGGGTAAATACGCAAAAAACCAAATCAAGATCTATTACTGTCCCGCCAATATTCTTCCCAAGAGAAAAGCGGGTGGCGGCCCAAATAATGTCTATTCGTTGCCACCTGGGCCATCCGACTGGACCGACACAAGCGACAAAGACCTGACGGGCTGGATGGGGTATTGGTGGGTCGCGGCGCCCTATTACCCGACGACAACCCCGCCCCCGGGCGTTACCATAGCTATTCAATCCCAAGATCAGCTGGCGAACAACTCATTCTGGCCGCGAAACGACGCAACCGGCGATTTTGAAAACGCGTGGAAGGGTCTACCCAACAAGCCATGTCGGCCGGGCGTGGAGTATATACGTAAGCTGGGCGATAAGAATGCCGCCGGAACTCCGCTGTGCGTAGACCAATCGCGACAGGACGCCCCCACCGATTTCTTTTTTATGCACGGCAGCACCAAGCGTGACGCTTCCGGGAAGCAGATCGGTGGATGGAAAAACGAGTTGTTCGGCGACGGCCACGCGGACATGGTGCGCGCGAGCGAGTGCAAAAATCGCTGGGGCGTACCCCCCCTTAATGTGGTCGCATGGTAGCGTCGGATGGAGCAACTGGCGCGATTTACCCGCTTTGCCTGAATTTGCCGCGCTCGGCGAGAACCAAGCCGGCGTAAACCTCGTAAGATCGAAGACTTGCGGAAAATTAACTTGCGATTCTCGATGCTTTGTGAAAACGTTTGACTTGATTGCTACGCGTCTCATAATTGACTTGGTGATTTTCCAGGACTGACCCACGGGAGAGAGCATGAAGAACATGAAGAAGAAGTATTTGCCTGCCATCGGGATTCTGGCCCTTGCCGCGACCAAGGCTTCGGCCCAGCTTGTGTATGAGCCGTTCGATTACGGCTCCAACTCTCTCGTCGCGGGACCGGGCGTCCCTGCGGGTGGGGCGAATCAACTCGGCAACACCGGCGCGGCCCCCACGAATTCCGGATACGTCAATCCGATGAGCGGCACCCAGTGGTATAGCACCGGGCTAGCCGGGACCAGCACTCCATACGAAATCTCCATCGTCTCGGGCAATTTGACGCCGGGGTACACGAACGGCTTGGTGCCCGCCACCGGCAATTCGGTGCAGTTCCGGGTAGACAGCGTTCAGACGCGCACCGACCGCATTGCCATCGCCCCGGGCGCGCTGACCACTCAAGGCGACAACGTCTACTACTCGTTCGCGTTCAAGATCAACGACAAGACGAACCTTGGCGTTGGCGGCGCGGGGGCGTTCTTCGCCGGCATCAATGATGCCGTGGGGACACAGACGAGCAACATCGGAACGGTTGGCGCTCGCCTCCAGGTCCGCATCAATCCCAACGATCCGACGTCCTCGCGGTTCCAGGTCGGTATTAAGGCCAATGCCGCCACTAACACGTTTGGCACGACCTACAACTTCGACACCACGCAGGACTTCGCCACCGGGGCCGGCGGCGACACCGTGTTTGTCGTGGCGTCGTTCACGCTTGGCGATCCCAGTACCACCGGAGACGATGTCTCTCGCGTATGGGTGAATCCAAGCGCCACCGCTTTTGGCGCGGGCACGGCTCCAGCCACTTCGCTCTTTGGATACGCTGGAACGGACTTCAATCCTGCTAACGGGATCGAGAGCCTGATCCTCCGGCAGGGGAACGTTCTGGTTCCTAAAGGAATCCAGTTTGACGAGTTGCGAGTTGATAACACGTGGGGTGGGGTGACAGCGCCGAAAGGCTCGAATTGGACGGGTGCAAGCACGGACTACAACACTGCCGGTAATTGGGACACCGCTGCCGTCCCGACGGGCCCGGATGGAAACGGAAACCCGCAATTCGTCAACTTTGGCGCAACCGGCGCAGGTGCTGTCAACATGAGCGCCCCGGTCACGGTGGGCACGGTCAACGTCAAGAGCGCCACCGGCTATAGCGTGGGCGGCTCTGATATCACGCTCGACGGCACGAGTGGCGGCCAAGGCAACATCAACGTCTACGCCAACATCACCGCCGCCGGTGGCCCGCCGCCCATTGACCCTATCGTTCCCTCCAGCCACACGATCGCGAACAACATCATCCTTGCCACGGATTCGGCCGCTAACGTTGCTGGAAGCCAGACCCTCACGCTCAGCGGAACGATCTCCGGGAGCGGGAGGAAGTTCTCGAAAAACGGCGCGGGCACCGCGATCCTGACGGGCACGAATTCGTTCAGCGGCGGTCTCTTCGTCGGCAACGGCGTTCTTGCCGTTAACTCGGATAACGCGCTCGGCGCTTCCGGCGGCGGAATCACCCTGGCCGGTGGTTCAACCCAGACGGGCGGATCGACCGGAATCGGTGGGACGCTCCGACTCGACGCGGCAATGACCGTCCCCGCTAACCGCTCGATCACTCTGATCGGTCCGTCGAATGTTGGCGGCACGGGGACCGTGGATACCGGGACCAACAATGCGACCATCGCCGGCGTCATCAGCGGGAAAGCTTTAACTAAAGAGGGCAACGGGACACTCACGTTGAGCGGAACCAACACCTACATCGGAACCTACGTTCGCCACGGCAGCCTCGCCGTCAGCAGCGACGCCAATCTGGGCACGCCCCCCACAACGGCGAACCAAAACATCGTGTTCACCAACGGCTCTTCGATTAAGTTCCTGGCCGCTTTCGACCCCGACGTCAGACGCAACATTCAGCTCGGCAGCAGCGGTGGGGGTGGGTTCGATACCAACGGCTTCGATGTCACGGTCGCGGGCCGACTCTTCAGCTCCGGCCGATTCCAAAAGCGGGGCGCGGGAACCCTGACGCTTACGAACACGCAGAACGACTACCAGGGCGTGACGCAGATCCTTGGCGGCACGCTGCAAGTTGATGCCTCAAACAAGATCGGTAACGACAGCGCCACGAACAGCGTTCAACTCGAAGGCGGCGCGCTGAAAACCACGGGCTCTTTCGCCGGCGTTAACCGCGGGATTATCCTTCAGGGCACCGGTGGAACGATCGACACCAACGGCAACAACGTCACCTTCGGCGGAAACGTGAGCGGGTCCGGGGCGCTTACCAAATCCAGCGCGGGCGATCTGAAGGTCAACGCGATCACCAACGCAGGCAACGTCACGATCAACGCGGGCAGGCTGGTCGTCGCGCCGCGCACGGCGAACGTGAATAAACCCATCTACGTCAACGCGCTGACGATCAATCCAAGTGCTGCGTTGGATACCAACGACAACGACTTGATCATCGCCAATGGGGCGTTTTCGGATATTCAGAACATGATCCTCGGCGGGTATCGTGCTGGTCCGGACACTGACGCTACTGGGATTATTTCCACCACGAGCCAGACCGTGCACGGCGGAACGACAATCCTGGCACTGTTCGATAATTCGCTCGCCGGATTCGGCGACTGGCCGCAGGGGAGCGGCCGCACGGTCAGCGCCACTTCGCTTTTGTCGAAGTACACCTACATCGGTGATACGAACATGGACGGTCAAGTCTCGGCGCAGGACTACACGGCGGTGGATGCGAACATTGGAACGAGCGTGGACGTCGGAATCTCATGGTTCTACGGCGACACCAACTTCGACGGTAGCATCGACGCCACCGATTACACCGGTATCGATGCTTCCCTTGGACTCGGTCAGGGGAATCCGCTGGCGGTCAACGGGTTGGCGGCGGTTCCGGAACCGGCTTCGCTGAGCGTCCTGGGCCTTGGCGCGTTGGGCCTGCTGGGTCGTCGGCGTCGCAAAGCCTGAAGGGTCTAACCCACTTAAAACGAAGCGGCCCCGGTCAATTTTGACCGGGGCTTTTTTTGATCACTCGCCTTTCAGCGCGGCTTTCAGTTGCTCTGCCAGACGGTGGCCGGCGAGCAGGATTCGCTGGCGGGCCAGCGCGGCCGCGTTGATCTCGTAGGAGACGGGAAGCTGCGGGACTTGCTCGTACGAAACCTTTTTGTCGTCCCAATCTTTGGAAGGGGAGCTTCGCAATTCGCCCCCGAGATAAACGAGTGCCACGGCCGCGTTGTGGCTTTCGTCCGCCCAGGCTTGCGGCGGCGTGTTCTGTTTCAGGCGGGCGGCGGTTTCAGAGTTGGGCGCTTTGCTGGCCTCATCTGCGATGAACGTAATGGCCTGGTAATCATCCGATGTTCCGAGCAGCTCATCCCAGTAGGAGTGAAGGCGCATCACCCCGCTCGCGGAACGGACGGTCTGTTCGTTGCCGCCCTTGTCGCCCTCGCGGAATTTTTCGGAATACAGGGTGGCGGCATGCAAGGGCTGATGAACGTCGCCGATGAGATGTTCGATCCAGGCGATCGCTACGGCCCGATCCTCCATCTTGGCCTGGGTCGAAGAAAGCGTGTTCGTGTTTTCGTTGATGGCGGTGAGGACGTTGCTCTCGGCGGCCGGATGCGTCGTGGGCGGTAATTTGTAGTTGCCCTTGAGATAAGGGATGTCGATGTAGTGCCAGGGGCCTTTGTGATAGCGTGTGATGGCAGCGCTCTTGAAGGTGTCGCCGGGGCGCGCCGGGCGAACCATGTCGGGCCAGACGGCGGCTTTCATGAACGTCCACTCGCCCTCATCGACGCTCTCGGGCTTTCCCGCAAGGAGCATCTCTCTGTAGTGGGGATGATTTTTCAGGATCGCGGCAATTTGCTTCCGCTGGGCTTCATCAAGCTCGCGATACGCGAGCTGGGCGACGGCCATGTGACCGGTCGAGTTCCATGCCAAGGCGGCGGTGGGGAGCAAGGCCATGGTGAATGCCATGATCGCGACGATCGTTTTACGCATAGATCTCCTGAAGGGGTCGGATTTGAATGATAACGGGAAATAACGCGCTGCGGCCGCGGCGTCCAGTCAAAGAGTGTGCTTTGGTGAGGTTGGCACCGGAATCAGCGCGATATTCCGCATTAAAAAAAGACATTCCGCTCCAACGCTCCCGGACCCATGGCATCCCCTTTTTGCCTTCACTAAAGTACAACGGGACCAACAGAAAGATTGACATGAGTACCGCAACGGAAAATCAATTGAACAAGTTCTCCTCCCGCATCACTCAGCCCGCGAGCCAGGGCGCATCTCAAGCGATGCTGATGGCCACGGGATTGTCGTGGGAAGACCTAAACAGGCCACAGGTGGGCATCTGCTCTGTTTGGTTTGAGGGCAATCCCTGCAACATGCATCTTGCCAGGCTTGGTGATCGGGTCAAAGAGGGCGTGGAGAAAAGCAACGCCGTCGGCATGCGATTTAACACCATTGGCGTCAGCGACGGGATCTCCATGGGCACCGAAGGCATGAGCTTCTCGCTTCAGTCCCGCGACCTGATCGCGGACTCAATTGAAACGGTCATGGGCGCGCAGTGGTACGACGCCCTCGTCACTATCCCCGGCTGCGACAAGAACATGCCCGGCTGCGTGATGGCGATGGCGCGGCTCAACCGCCCCTCGCTCATGGTCTACGGCGGAACCATCCGTGCCGGGTGCGCGACGATCCGAGGGACCGAGGAAAAGCTTGACGTCGTCTCCGCGTTTCAGGTGTATGGCCAAAAGCTCGCGGGCAAAGTCACTGAGGACGAACGGCGGACGATTCTCGCCAAGTCCTGTCCGGGCGAGGGCGCCTGCGGCGGAATGTACACGGCCAACACCATGAGCTCTTTCATCGAGTGCATGGGTCTCTCGCTTCCCTACTCCTCCTGCGCACCGGCTGATTCGCAGGAGAAAATGGAAGAGTGCTTCAACACCGGGACCGCGATTTTCAAGCTTCTGGAAATGGATCTGAAGCCCAAGGACATTGTCACGCGGCAAAGTTTTATCAACGCGATGCGGCTGACGATCGTGCTGGGCGGCTCCACCAATGCCGTCCTTCACTCGATCGCGATGGCCCGGGCGTTTGACATTCCACTCAACGTCGATGACTGGCAGAAGGTTTCGGATGAGACCCCCCTGCTCAGTGATTTTAAGCCATCTGGAAAGTATGTGATGGAGGATCTGCACGCTGTCGGCGGTGTGCCGGCGGTGATGAAGCTCCTCCTGGAAAGCGGAATGATCGACGGCTCCCAGCGTACGGTTACTGGAAGGACGATCGAAGAAAATCTCCGCAATTTGCCGGGTCTGAAACAAGAACAGCGGATTGTTCACGGTTTGAATGAGCCGCTCAAGCGCGATGGGCACATCCGGATTCTCCGCGGTAACCTTGCGCCTGAAGGCGCTGTCGCCAAGATCACGGGGAAGGAAGGCACGAGGTTCGAAGGGACAGCGAAAGTTTTCGACTCCGAAGAAGACATGCTGCACGGTCTTGAAGCGGGGAAGATTACTTCAGGCGATGTGATCATCATCCGCTATGAAGGCCCCAAGGGCGGCCCGGGGATGCCGGAAATGCTGACGCCGACCAGCGCGATTGCCGGCGCGGGTTTGATTGGCGATGTCGCGTTAATCACCGACGGGCGATTTTCGGGTGGATCGCACGGCTTTATCATCGGCCATGTCACGCCCGAAGCCATCGAAGGCGGTCCCATCGCGCTCGCCAAAGACGGCGATAAGGTCGTGATCGATTCCCAGAATGGGACGATCAACCTGCTCGTGGATTCCAAGGAAATGGAAGCTCGCCGCGCCGCTTGGAAACGTCCGCCCTACAAAGTTACGCGCGGCACGCTGTACAAGTACATCAAGAACGTCAAGAGCGCCTCGGAGGGATGCGTCACGGACGAATGAGACGTACGGCCGGATTTTCATGATTCGCCGCGAGCGCCGAATCGCCGCCGGTAATAATCCATCATCCCGGCTAAAACGATTACGCAGCCGGTGATCATACGCTTGGTGGAGTCGCTCGCGCCGTGCGCCCCGAGACCGCTGCCGAGGATGGCGATGATGATCACGCCCAGGAGGGAGTTGACGACCGAGCCGCGGCCACCCATCAGGCTTGTTCCACCGATGACGACAGCGGCAATGACATCGAGTTCAAGCCCCGTCCCAGAATTGGGATCCGCGCTGAGCGACCGCGAGACGTCAACCACCGCTCCCGCTGCCGCGAGGAACCCGGCGATGATGAACACGGCAAGTTTTACCGGCGAGGTCGAGATTCCGGAGAGTCGAACGGCTTCTTCATTGGTCCCGACGGCGATCATGTAGCGGCCAAAGACCGTTCGCAGCAGAACAAACTGCCCAAGTGCGACCGTCGCGATTGCGATCCAGAATGGCAACGACAGCCTGAGGAACGTGGCGTCTGCGATGCCGGCGACGGGATCACCGATATAGGCGGTTCGCGAATGGCTGACGAGGTGCGTCACGCCTCGTGCGATCTCCAGCATGCCCAGCGTCACGATGAATGAGGGGACTGACCAGGTGACGGAGATGATTCCGTTAGCCGCGCCAGCGAGGAGACCGACGCCCAGCGCCGCGGCGACTGCCAGCGGCAGGGGCAACGGGTGCGGGCCGGTCATGAGGGTGCCGATGACCGCGCCACCCAATCCGAGCACGGAGCCGACGGAAAGATCGATGCCTCCGATGACCAGGACGAAGGTCATCCCCACCGCCACGAGCACTCGAGACGGGATTTGATTGGCGATCGTGATGAAGGTGTCGGCGCTGAAGAAATGCCGGGTCGTCGAGCCGAAGGCGATGATCAGCAAGACGATCACCGCGAGCAGCCCCAGTTGGTCGGCCAGTGCCGTCAACCAAGGTGCTTGCCGTGGAGTGCTCGCGGTCGGCGTGCGAACAGAAGTTGGCGGCGGAATGGTTTGCGTCATGCTGAGACGGCGGGCGTTGGCCGACCCTGGTTATACCCGCTGAGCGCCGCTTCCATGATCGCTTCCTGAGTCCATTCCCCGCGCCTGAAGGTTCGCACCAGACGGCCTGCGGACATCACCGCAATTCGATCTGAGATCGCGGTCAGTTCCAAAAGATCGGATGAGACCACAATGACACTTTTCCCTCGCTGTGTGAGTTCCGACAGCAGGCGGTATATCTCGAACTTCGCGCCGATGTCGACGCCGCGCGTGGGCTCGTCGAAGATGAGAATCTCGCAGTCGCGGAAGAGCCATTTGGCGAGAACGACCTTCTGCTGGTTGCCGCCGCTGAGTTCGCGCACCGCCTGTCGGGTGGATCGGCAACGAATGGAGAGCGACTTCGCAAAACCATCGGCCGCTTGACGCTCGCGATCGCGGTCGATCCAGGATCTGAGCCGCGCCACCATCGGCATCCGCGCCAGCGTGACGTTCATGTCGATCGGCAGCGGCAGAAGCAGCCCCTGAGACTTGCGATCTTCGGTCAAGAGCGCGATCCCATGCTGCACCGCATCGCGCGGAGAACGAAGTTGCGCGGGCGTTGTTGATCCAAACAGAAATACTTCGCCGGTATCCGCTTGATCCGCGGCAAAAATCGACCGCATTGTTTCAGTGCGCCCAGATCCCATCAGTCCGGCGAATCCAAGGATCTCGCCGCGATGCAATTCGAAACTGACACCGCGGACGGCTCTGCCCCTTGATAGATTTCGAACGCTCATGACGACATCGACCGAGACGGGCCTGGTCGCTTCGTCTGCGGCGCTTGGTAGATCCCGGCCAACCATCAGCCTCACGGTTTCGTCATGGCTCATTTCTGCCGTGCAGCGCGTAGCGACCCATTTTCCATCCCGCAGCACCGTGATTCCGTCGGCGATGGTGCGAATCTCCTCCATACGGTGAGAGACATAGACGATTCCTACGCCCGCGCTTTTGAGCCGGCGAATCTGTTCGAAAAGCAACTCGATCTCGGGGCCGGTCAGTGCTGCCGTCGGCTCATCGAGCACGAGCACGCGGCATTCGTGCGAAAGCGCTGCCGCGATCTCGACCAACTGGCGCTGCCCGACGCCAAGCGTCGAAACCAACTGGTCCGGCCGAATGTTGTGCAAGCCGACCTTTCGCAGGGCCGCCTGCGCCCGATCTTTCATCTCTCGAACGTTGATGATGCCCAACCGGTGGGGCATCGACTCGATAAAAATATTCTCCGCCACGCTCAGCGTCGGCAGGAGATTCAGCTCCTGGACGACGATCCGAACGCCCGCGTGCTCTGCCTGGCGACGCGTTCGAGGACCGTATGCGCGGCCATCAAGCTTCATCGCTCCGCTGTCAGCGGCGGTGATCCCGCACAAAATACGGCACAGGGTGCTCTTTCCGGCGCCGTTCTCGCCCACCAGTGCGTGGACTTCGCCGGGTTCCAGATGGAATTGCGCGTCGTTGAGGACGCGGACGCCGCCGTAGGATTTGGTGAGATTGCCTGCGGTGAGAAGAGTCAAGCGCGCTCCCGCGTCAGTGCTTGAGAGTGTCGGCGGTAACGAGGTCCACCGCCGTCTCTTTGTCCGTTGGGGCGCTTTTATTTTTCAGCGTATCGAGTGCGTACTGAATTCCGTTGACGGCAATTTGATCCGCATGCTGATCCACGGTGCAGAGGACATCGCCCTTCTTGATGAGCGCTTGGACGGCGGCGATGTTGTCGAAGCCGATCAGTTGCACCTTCCCAAGCTTTTGAGCATCCCGGATTGCGGTATGCGCGCCGAGGGCCATGTTGTCGTTGGCGCACAGCACCGCCTTGAGTTCCGGGTGTGCCCCGAGGATGGAAGAGACCAGTGGCGTTGCCTTATCCGATTCCCACTGGCCTGATTGCGAGGTAACGATGTTCATTCCCGCTTCGTTCATTGCGGATTCAAAGCCTTCATGCCGTTGGATTGCATTGAAGGCTCCTGGCGCACCATCGATGATGGCGACGGCGTCGCCTTTCATAAGTTTTTTCCCCAGGAAATCACCAGCGAGCTTGGCGCCCTTCATGTTATTGGGACCGACGAAGGCGACTTGAAGGTTCTTCTGTTTCAGCGCATCGGCGTCGAGCTTGTTGTCGATGTTGATCACCACGATCCCGGCGTCGACGGCTTTCTTGCAGACCGGCACCAGCGCCTTGGAATCCGCCGGCGCGATGACGATCGCGTTCACGCGCTCGGCGATCCTTTGCTCGACCAGACCGATCTGCTTGTCGACATCGGTTTCGTTTTTGATCCCATTCGAGAGCAGGTCGTAATCGCCGGAATGGGCCTTCTGATGCGCCTCGGCGCCATCCTGCATGGTCTGGAAGAATTCATTCGCCAGCGATTTCATCACGAGCGCGATCCGAGGCTTCTCCCGCGCAGACACCGCGGAGTCCCTGGATCCACAACCACACATCGCCATCGCGCAGAGCGCTATCAATACTTTGTTCATAGGACTTAGGAAGTTAACCCAAGACTGGCCCGATCGCGAGTCCGGGCTTACTCTTCGCACATGATCCGATTCGTCCCTGTGTTGCTTTGCGGCATGCTGATGGGTTGTGCCGCGACGCCGCGGTCCACTGCGCGGCATGCTCCTATCAAGGTTAAACCCACGCCGGTCATCCTCGATACGGACATCGGTGATGACATCGACGACACGTGGGCGCTGGTGATGCTTCTGAAAAGCCCGCAGTTCGACGTGAAGCTCATCACCACAACCAACGGGCAGCAGGATTACCGCGCGCGGCTGATCGCCAAGCTGCTGACGATGGCCGATCGAACGGACATTCCTATTGGACTGGGCGCCGGCGAATCGAAGCAGGAGCCGAACCAATTGCCATGGGTGCGTGATTTTTCGTTATCGAAGTACCGTGGGAAGGTTCATCAGGACGGAGTCGCGGCGCTGATAGACACAGTCAACGGATCACCGCAGGCGATCACGATCATCGCGATCGGGCCGCTGCAAACGCTTGCGGCAGTGGTTGAGCGGGATCCGGGATTGGCGAGTAAAGCCAAGTTCGTCGGCATGCACGGCAGCGTCTTCGTCGGGTACGGGGGCGGCGGGAAGCCGCAATCTGAGTTCAATGTCAAGACGAACATTCCGGCGGCGCAAAAAGTCTTCGCGGCGCCTTGGGAAAGCGCAGCAATCACCCCGCTCGACACCTGCGGGCTGCCCGACCTGTGCCTCGATGGAGCGCGCTATCAAGTACTCGAGCAGAGCAACGATATTCTCGTTGGCACGATCCTGGAGAACTATGCGATCTGGAGCAAACAACCGGATCGGAGCAAACTGACCAAAACGACAACGCTCTATGACACGGTGGCGATCTGTCTTGCGCATCCTGATTGCCGGAAGTTGATGAACACGCAAAAGCTGAAGATTGCCGTCACGGATGAAGGCCTCACGACCGTCTCTCCGCTGGGCGCGCCGATGGACGTGGCAACGAGTTGGAAGGACTTGGAGGGATTTCGAGATCACCTGGTGCGGGTGCTGCTCTCCCACAAGTGACGGTCATCCCGTTGCGAGAGAAGATCGCGCGGCACCTTCATCGGTCGGAAGATCGTGAATCACCTTCGGATGCGGGTCGAACAGTTGGCCGCCGTTCTTGGATTTCGAACGAGAAGCGTTTGACAGTCTTCGTCGTTCAGACCGAGCTTTTCGCGCAGGTTTCGATGGGATTCGGTCATGGAAATAGCGGCGCCGACGAAGTGGGAACCGTCCGGAGCGCGTGCGACCATGTCTTGGCCAATCAGCAAATCCCATCGACCGAGCTTGTATCGTCCGGGACCGAGACCGGCGGGGGCGATGGCGTCGGTGACCACACAACACCGGTCAATTCCGGCGGCGCGAAGATAATTTCCCAGCGCGAGAAACGGCACGTGCACGCCATCGGCGATGAAACACAGCCATAGCTTTTCGCGTATTGCGAGCGCGCGTTGGATGATGTTGTCGTGCCGGTGCATCTGCATGGGGCAGCCGTTGCCGACGTGGGTGAACATCGTCAGGCCGGCATCGGCGGCAGCATGGAGTTCATCCAACGTGGCATCGGTGTGGCCGGCGGAAACGGTGACGCCGAGTTTGGCGAGCATCGTAGTCACCTTCGTGCCCGGATCACGCTCGGGCGCGAGCGTAAAAACTCGAAGGAGCCCCCCGGCTGAATCGACGAGTCGCCTGGTTAAATCAAGATCGGCCGCGATGACGGCGTCCAGCGGGTGAGCGCCGCGGTAACCGTTGGTCTCGTTGATAAACGGTCCTTCGATATGGATCCCGGTGATCATCCTTTTCGCGAGGTCATCGCGCTCACGCAGTTGGACGAGGCGCTGAAGCCGGGCGCACATCAGGTCGATCTTCTCCGTGATGATGGTGGCGAGCATTCCTGAAACCCCGTCGCGCGACAGTTTTTCGCAGGCATTGTGGAGATCCTCCGCCGAGAGGTCGTCTTGATTGAAATCGACCCCGCCGTATCCGTTAACCTGAAGATCGAAAAACCGCACGTTCACTCCGGTTGTGCCGCCTGTCGGGCGGCGTGATTCTTCCGTACAATTGCGGTCGCAATGACCTCCATCATCATCTGCACCACCGACGACGCCAAGTATCGTGAATGCGAGCAGATGTACGCACGACTGTTTCCCGCCGGGTCGATGGAGGTGGTGCGGATTTCGGATGCGAAGTCACTTGCCGAGGGCTACAATCGCGGCATTCGTGCCGCCCGGGGCGAGCACCTGATTCTTGTTCACGATGACGTTGAGATTCTTTCGCCGGATCTTCCGCAGCGAATCAGCGAGCATCTCGGGCATTTCGACATAATCGGAGTTGCGGGCACGAGCCTTGTTTTGCACCCGATGTGGCTTGCGGCGGGCCCGCCGTTTATTCACGGACAAGTTGGGCATCCTCATGCTGCCGGCGGGTTCAAAGTGGATATTTACTCGGCATCCTGCCGGGTGTTCGAAAAGATTGAGGCGCTGGATGGATTGTTCATTGCGGCTCGGCGAGACGCGGCATTGAAGATCGGTTTTGACGAAACCACCTTCGACGGTTTCCACCTCTACGACATGGATTTCACGTTTCGCGCGCATCGGGCGGGTCTGAAGCTTGGGGTGGTCTGTGATATCCACGCGCTGCACCATTCTCTGGGTCAATACGATGAGCGATGGGCAGTGTACGCGGAGCGATTCCATCACAAGCATGGGGCCCAGCTCCCGCCCGCATCCTCCCGCGAGTTTTTGTGGGGGTTTGTCGTCACTCCCACGAGGGATGCGATCCGTGCCGCGATGACCCCGCGTATTTGGGGGCGGGCATGAAAGCTTGACTCTCTATTTCATTGACAGCAATGAGCGCTGCGCAGGGAATCCGGCGGTAGACCGTTGTGGCATTCCTGAATCCGCATAGAATCTAAGACGTTATGGCAAAGAAACCCGCAAAATCCGCGTCGAAGCCTTCCGGATCTGAAACCCCGCAGAAAAAGGCGGCGCCCAAAGCGGCGAAAGCCGCCGCAAAGCCCAGTGCCGGCGGCGGAATGCAGATCGACACGAATAGTGCCGCCAACGCGGCGGCAGCGTTTGTGGGACGAAAGCTATCGCTCAACAGCCCGTCGGCTCCCCGCCAGGAATCGGCGGGGTTCAAGAACCTTAAGGACAGCGTGAACAAACCGCAGTCTCAGGGGTTGAGCAACATTCTGGATACAACGAACCAGAACAAGAAGTCGACGAACCTTTCCAATCACGGGAACAAGCAGGCGACGGCGCACCATCAGACGCAGCGGGCGGATCTCACACGATCGGGCGTGCCGCGCCGAACGCCAGGCTAATGTGGGGATCAGGTTGCGTGGGGAAGTTACAGGCACGAACCGATAAGAAAGCTCCAAACTTTCGTTGGGAGCTTTTGATTGCGCTGAGTTTTGAGAGCTGATTACCGGCGCTTACGGGGCTCCGGCTCCAGGACCAGCGCCGCCGCCTTGCATGTTCATGGCAGCTTGCATGCCGGCCGACACCAGGCTTTGCACGGTGCCTGCTGGGATGACGCCGTCGAAGCGGATGGCGGAACCTTCGGTGCCGGCGGTTACACCGACGGGCTGAAGGTTTTCCGGCAATTGGACGTTGATCGGCATCCCAAACTGCTTGGCGTAGCTGACGGCCGTGTTAGCGATGTTGTCGAGCGGAATGTACATCTCAAACACGCGCTTTTTCGGTAGTTGCGCCGCCACCTGCTGGACAGTTTCCGCCTTCGTGACATTCGGGTCGCCGGCTTTCGCGGATGCAATCAGCTTCGTCAGCACTTCATCGCTGACGCCGGCGGTGACGATTGCCTTGTCCGGCGTGACCGCGCCACTGTAGCCGACCAATCCATTCGCGCCGTACATCACACCCATGACCTGCTGCATCTGCATTTCCTGGGCAGTCGGGTTATCGCCCGGGGCAGCGGCTTTGGTGGTGAACTGGTTGAGCTGCACGCCATCGACGGTCTTGGCGTTGGCGGTGAAGCTCGATTCGACAGGCGACTTGGTGCCGAACGCCTGCATCACCGCCTGCTGACTGTTGAACATTTCCCGCTGGGCCTGGAGGATCTGATCAGACTTTCCGTTCATAACGCTGACCATCTGCATCAGCGAATCCTGGCCAATAGCTCCGCTGGGCGCGATGAATCCGGTGGCTTGAGAACCGGTGGACTGGAGCATGCTCTTGATCGCGTTGATGTAGTTCTGAATGGCCTTGCCTTCGTCGCCGAGCTTCGCGAATTCGCCCTGCACGGGAGCGAGGAGGTCGTCAATAATTTTGCTCGCGGACTGCTGGTCGATCGACATCCCCATGAGGAAGAGGTACTTCATCTCGGGCAACCCGACGAGGAGGGGCTGATCGCTGTTCTTGATCTTGGCGATGGTCTGGCCCCACTGGCTGGCGGGATCAAACTCTACCAGGCCGGTCGGACGGATCGCGTCCTCGCTGAGTTCCAGGCCGAGCGTTGCCCCCTGCGCCTGCTGGAGGAACTGCTCGGCGAGGCCCATGATCTCGTCGATCGCCGTGTTGGTCAGGCCCTGATACTTCTGGGCGGCCTCCGCATTCTTGTTTTTCATCTGATCGGCAACACGCTGCTTGACCTCATCGCGCGACTTTTGAAGCCTGGGCAGCGCCTTGTCGCGGATCGCCTTCATATTCGCATAAATCGCAATGTCTTTCGTATCCAATTCCTTGGCGGCCAACCCGGTCGCCGCGATGCCCGCGGGCTTCTTGGTCAGCAGTGCTTTCGTGTTGCTGATGGCCGCGTAATCGCCCCACTGCGTGGCGAAGCCAGGCTCATTTTCGTTCGGAAGCTTGACGGATGAGATGGCGCCTTCGGTGGTGGCATCAGGGAAGTTCGCGATGAATGCCTTGTAATCGCTTATCGGAAGCAGCGCGACAATCTCGGGCTGTTTCTTCCCTTCCGCGGGGGCCATCACGACGATCGCGGCATCACCATCGTCCTTGAATCCATTCTGCGCCTGCAAGCTTTCCTTGAAAGCGCCAAGCGGATCGCCGGCCTTGGGATTCATGTTGGTGATCCCGAACTTGTTCGCGAGCGCGCCCATCTTGTCGCTGGTCGCCCGCATGTTCTTGAACTTGACGACCACCAACGCATCGGCCGGCACCTGCTTGAGAACCTGCGCCCGGACCGTCGTGGCAATCAGCAGCACCACCGCCGCCAGAACTACCGGTGTCATTCGCCTCATTCGCTTCATCAGAGTCGCTCCTTCTTTGGTTGATTTCGTTCGATTCACGGAGATATTTCCCGTCGCATGCGGTCGTGACAAAAAACCGCACCTCGACAGCCGGGCATCCTACACAAGGGGATAGACCGGTCAAAGTGGGCTAAAGTTAGAATTCCGCACCGTTTTTGGAATCGGGAAGCTGCCCGACGGGCTGTTGCCAGTCCCCCGGCGTCGATAGAGATGCTACAATGGTGGTCATGCGTTTGCCCGTGATCGAATCCTCCGCGGCCTCTTCGGCTGCTCCAGCGAGCCACTTCGATACGGGGCCTCGATCGATCTCCGCGGTGAAAGTTTTGCGGATCAGCGTGACCGATCGCTGCAATTTCAGGTGTTTGTACTGCATGCCTGAAGAAGGGGTGAAGTGGCTTCCGCGCGAGGGAATCCTCACGCTTGAGGAGATCCGGGATATTGTTAAGGCATCAATTGAAGTTCACGGGATTCGGCGGTTCAAACTGACGGGCGGGGAGCCGACGGTTCGATACGGCTTGGTTGATCTCGTGCGGATGCTTCGACGGCTGAAGGGGATTGATGATCTCTCGCTGACCACGAATGGGATGCTGCTCGAGGATCTTGCGCGGCCTTTGTATGAAGCGGGATTGGACCGGGTGACGATCAGCATCGACAGTTTGGACGCAGAGCGATTCAAAAAGATCACTCGGACAGGGGAACTGTCGACCGTGTTGAGAGGGCTTGATCGTTCGCTGGATGTGGGATTTACATCGGTAAAGCTTAACTGTGTAACGATGCGCGGGACGAACGATGATGAATTCCCGGCGTTTGCGCGGCTGACGTTCGATCGTCCGCTTTCAGTCCGGTTCATTGAGTACATGCCGCTCGGGGACGCGGCGTTGATGCACCCGACGGGTGCGGGATCGCCGAGGATCGCGGATGCTGAGATTGGGCCTGCGGGGGGATGCGGTGCTCAGGATCGAGGGGCGGACGCCTTCATTTCCGAGCCGGAGGTTCGGGAGCGGATTGAAAAGGAGCTGGGTCCACTGGTTGCGGTCGATCGAGAATCGGAGCCGGGCGTGGGGCCGGCGATTGTGTACCGATTGGCGAACGGAGATCCGAAGGGGCGCGTGGGCTTTATCAGCGCGATGTCGGCTCCGTTTTGCGCAACTTGCAATCGGCTTCGTCTGACGGCGGAAGGCGTGCTGCGATCGTGCTTGTTTGAAGGGGGAGAGGTGCCGCTGCTGCCGATCATCCGGACCGTCGTGGACGATGAAGCGACGCGGCATCGGCTGATTGCCCAGGCGATGGCGGATTGCGTGCGCCTGAAGCCGGACGTTCATTCGCAGCACGGCAATCGACAGATGAGCCAGATGGGCGGGTGATTGTCTGGTCACGTCGCGTCGTTCAGAAATCACTTCCGCTCTCACACCACTCACGCCAGATGTCTCGCAGGCACTGTTCGAATTCGTGCGCGAATCCTACTTCGTCTCTAAGCGCGCTGTTCTGCATTCGGGCGCGCAAACCGGATCTTAAAGTGGAAAGTGCATCCAGATCTCTCGCAATTTCAATGGCCTTTGAAACATAACCATCCACCTCTTTCGTCACCAGACCTTCCAGCCCCACGTTTGTCAGCAAGCTGACTCCTACGCGGCTTCGGTGTTCATTTCCGGCGAAAGTGACCACCGGTGCGCCCATCCAGAGCGCCTCGCATGTGGTGGTGGTGCCTTGATAGGGGAATGTGTCGAGCGCAAGATCGATCTGGCTGTAACAGGCAAGATGATTAGCGGTGATCGGAACGCGGCCCATCATCAGGAGCCGCTCGGGGTTGACGCCTTGGTCGGCAAATTTCCGTCTGACCTTGCTCTGTAGGTTGCCATCGCTCAAACCGTTTGATTTCAGGAGAAGCTTCGCGCCGTTGACGCGTTTCAAGATCGATGCCCAAGCCCGGATGACTGCCGGGTTCACTTTCGAGAAGCTGTTGAACGAGCCGAAGGTGACATATCCCTTTTGCATTGCGGGCAATTGGCTGATGTCAGGCGCGTCTGCGGGAGGCCGATAACACCAGGCGGTTCTAGGCAAGCGCACGAGCTTCTCGGTGTAATGTGCCTCGGTCAGGCCGGGCGGGTCCGCCAATGGGTCGGTGATTCGGTAGCCGATGCTTTGGATTCCCGTGGTCGCGGGATATCCGAGATAACTGATCTGCACAGGCGCGGGCTTACGCGCGAAGAGTGTGGCGCGGTTGCACGCTGTGTGGCCGACGAGGTCGATGAGAATGTCGATCTGATCCGCTCGAATCGTCTGCTCGACCTGCTCATCCCGCTGTCCGCGAATGGTTCTCCAGGTTTTAACGTGACGGTTTAGCCGAGCGGTGACTTCGTCTTCGGTGGGTACATCGGAGTAAGCGGTGAACTCCAGATTTTTCCGGTCGTGGTGCTCGAAGATCGGCTCTAAAAACATCGCAACGGAATGCTCGCGAAAATCAGGAGATACCCATCCCACGCGGAGGATTCTCTCCGGATCGCGGCTGTTGCGGTGCGGTTGCGTGAGTGCGGCAAGCTTCTCTCCATATTGCTTCCACCACGTTTGGTGCTCCTGGAGTAAGTCCCGCGGTGACACAGACGGCATGTGCTGCAAGTCGCGAAGAAGATTTGAATGATTGAAGGTGGTTTCCGGGTCGGCTTGAGCGGCGCGGCGGTGCCAATATGCAGCTTCCTCAAGCTCACCTTGCTCCAGCAAAGCGTTCCCCAGGTTGTTCATGACGATGCCAAAGTCCGGCCGGATAGCGGTTGCCTCTCGCCAGATCTTCATGGCTTGATCCAGTTGGCCCAGATTCGCAAGGACGATTGCGAGGTCATTTCTGGGCAGGAGGTCATCTGGATTGAGACGGATGGCCATCTGATAAGCGGCGATCGCTTCATCTCCGTTGCCGAGCGCACGGTGAGCTTCGCCCAGGTTCGTGAACAGCATCGCCTGGGACGGGTCGATCTGGATCGCGCGCTCGTACCATTGGACGGCGATGTCGCTTCGCCCGACGTCGTGGGCGATGACGCCGAGGATGTTCATCGCGGTGGTGTTTTTGGGATCGCGCTGAAGCGCTTGGCGCGCGGCGGCGTCGGCTTCCTGCAACCGCCCCGCTTCATACAGCGCTACGATGTCTTTCATGCTTGATCTATTCGCCCAATCTGCCGATAATCCTACCAGAGATGAATGCCCGCCTGACCATTCCGGCCCGCCACACGCTCCGTCGAGTGGTCGTCGTACGATAGAGTCCGCCCAACCCTTGGTTGTCGGCCGGACCCCTTCCCCGTAGCATCCCCCGTTTTATTAAAGAGCTGAAATTCCCTTGCAGGGACGCATGATGAGCACCGATCTTCCCAAGGCTTACGATCCTTCGACCGTCGAACCGGCTGCCGACAAAGTGTGGCTGGATGAGAACCTGTTTCATGCGGAGCCGGGGGATCCGGGACCGCCCTATTCCATCGTCATACCGCCGCCCAACGTGACGGCGGCGCTGCATCTCGGGCATGCGCTCAACAACGCATTGCAGGACATCCTCGCGCGCTGGCATCGGATGCTGGGGGACAACACCTGCTGGTTTCCGGGGACGGATCATGCGGGGATTGCCACGCAGACGGTGGTGGAAAAGCGTGTGCTCGCGGAAGGAGGGAAGCGGCGGACTGATTTCTCGCGCGATGAATTCGTCAAGAAAATCCAGGCCTGGAAGGATGAATACGAGAAGCGGATCACCGATCAGCTTAAGCGCATGGGGTGCAGTTGCGACTGGGAGCGGCAGGCGTTCACGATGGATGAGCCGCGGGCGAAGGCGGTGCGCGAAGCGTTCTTCCGCCTGTTCAACGATGGTTTGATCTATCGCGGAAAACGCCTGGTGAATTGGGATCCGGCGACGCAGACGGCGCTGGCGGATGATGAAGTGGAGATGGAGGAGATTGACGGGCATTTTTATTATTTGAAATATCCAATTGTGGAAGAGGGCGACGAAGCGACGAAGCGACGGAGCGACGAAGGGGTAAAGTATGTGACCGTTGCGACGACGCGCCCGGAGACGATGCTTGGGGATACGGCGGTGGCGATCAATCCGAAGGACCCGCGGGCTGGGGCGCTGCGCGGGAAGAAGGTGCGGCTGCCAATCGTGAATCGGATCATCCCGATCATCGAAGACGATTACGTGGTGCTGCCGGACCCGAATTCGCAGGATCCGAAGGCGCAATTTGCGACGGGATTTTTGAAGGTGACTCCCGCGCATGATCCGAATGACTATGAGATCGGCCGGCGGCATAACTTGCCGGTGATCAATGTCTTTTCTCCCACGGCGACGATCAGCAAGGATCATGGGTGGGCTGCGGAGGATTTTGCGCAAGGCGGAGACGATCTTCGGAACCTGCTTGGGATGGACCGCTTTGAAGCCCGGCGGGCGGTGGTGGAATGGTTCCGGAGTGAAAAACTGCTGGAGGAGATCAAGCCGTATAAGCATTCGGTGGGTCATTCGTATCGGTCGCATGTGCCGATCGAGCCTTACCTGAGCGATCAGTGGTACGTGGCGACGACGAAGCAAATCGAATCGATGCCGGAGACGGGGACCGTCAGCGTCACCAACATCCCGAACAATTCACTGGCGGGAATGGCCCTTCGCGCAACCCGTAGCACGGGCATCTTGCCCGTGTCTTCGACGAAAGAACACGGGCAAGATGCCCGTGCTACGAAAGACTGGGAAGGCAAGCTCAAGATCGTGCCCGAGCGGTATACGAAGACGTATGAGGCTTGGCATGAGAACATTCGCGATTGGTGCATCAGCCGGCAGCTTTGGTGGGGGCATCGGATTCCGGTGTGGTCTATTGAAGGCCTGATTGTTTGGGACGTAACGGCGGACTGGCATGAAAATCATGCGACGTTCGAGGCCGGCGGACGCACGTACCTCTGCCTTCGACAGTTTGATCCTGAGGAAGAAAAGTCGCTGATCGAAGAGGGATGGGAGCAAGACCCCGACGTCCTCGACACCTGGTTCAGCTCCGGCCTCTGGCCCCTTTCGACCATGGGCTGGCCAGAGGAAACCCGTAACCTTCAAAAGTGGAACCCGACTAACGCGCTCTGCACCGATCGGAGCATTATCACGCTGTGGGTCTCGCGCATGGTGATGTTCAACCTCTACTTCAAGAACCGCCTGCCCTTTTACGACACGTTCATCCACGCCACGATTCTCGACGGCGAAGGACGCAAGATGTCCAAGAGCCTTGGAAATGGTGTCGACCCCATCGACATTATCGAATCCCACGGCGCCGACGCCATGCGCTTCACGCTGGCGGCAATGAGCACCCACACGCAGGACTTTCGCATGCCGGTGGAGAAGGATGCGAAGACGAGGAAAAACACCTCGCCGAAGTTCGATAATGGGCGAAACTTTTGCAACAAGATCTGGAACGCGACGCGGTTTGCGCTGATGAATCTGGGAAGCGACGGAGCGACGGAGCGACGAAGCGACGAAAGGGTGGATGAAAGTAAGTGGTCGCTGGCGGATCGGTGGATTGTGTCGCGATTCAATCGAGCGGTGGCGGATGCTACGCAGGCGCTTCAGGGGTATCGCTACGACGCCTACGCGAAGACCTGCTACGATTTTTTCTGGGGCGATCTCTGCGACTGGTATCTGGAGGCGATCAAGCCGGCGATGAAGGACCCGAAGCGGGCAGGGCAGACCGCGAACGTGCTGGCGGCGGTGCTGGATGGGTCGCTGCGGCTGATGCATCCGATGATTCCGTTTATCACGGAGTACATTTACTGGTCGCTGAATGAAGTGCAGCCCCAGCGCGGGTTGCCGGGGAAGCTGGAGTTGCCGGCGTCGAAGCGGCTGATCAATGCGCGCTTCCCGGCGGCCGGGCCGGTGTCCGATTCGGCTGAGCAGATTTTTCCGCGGCTTCAGGAAGTGATCAACACGCTTCGCAACCTGCGGAACCAGTACAAAGTTGAGCCGAAGAAGACGATTTCGGTGTCGATCATGGCATCCGATGAATTCGCGGGACCGCTTGTCGAGAACAAGGAGATGATCGAGTTGCTTGCGAACTGCACCCTTCAGCGCATCGGTCCCGGCGTGCAACCGCCCGCGGATTCGGCTCGTGCGATCGCTGCCAGTGTCGAGATTTATGTGGAAGATCTCGTTGATAAAGCGGCTGAAGAGCAGCGCAATACAAAACGATGCGAAGAACTATCCAAACAGATTGCGGCCATGCGAGGGCGGCTGGCCAATGAGTCGTATTCCAAGAAGGCGCCGCCTCATCTGGTTCAACAGACGCGAGATCAGCTCGCGGAAGCAGAAGCTGAAGCTGCGAAGCTTGGATGTTCGTAGATTTCGGGCGGCGTCCGTGTCGTCCCTACGCGCGAACAACGGAGGCGACTACATCGGCCAGCGCGTTTGTCGCGAAGTGGACATCCTGTTTTGTGAGGAACGGCCCGAAGCTGAAGCGCGTCGTCCCGCCGCGGGCGGTGGTGCCGATCGCGTCGTGGGCGAGCGGCGCACAGTGCAGTCCCGGGCGCGTCAGCACGCCGAACTTTTCTTCAAGCGCCTTGGAAAGCTCCACCGGCGTGAATCCGTCCGCCGAAACGCCGAAAACACCCACGCGGTTCCGCACGCCCTGCGGGCCGTGGTACGTGACGCCTTCGATTCCGCTAACGCCCTCGATAAACGTTCGTACCAAATCCATCTCATGCGCATGCAGCTTCTCGATCCCCTGCTCAAGAATCCATTGCACGCCTGCGGAGAGACCCATGATCCCGATGGCATTATGGGAGCCCGGCTCGTACTTGTCCGGCATAAACTCGGGCTGGCGATCGCTCTCGCTGACCGAGCCGGTGCCGCCTTCGCGAATGGGATCGAGAATCTTTTCGATACCCGGTCTGACATACAGCACACCGGTGCCGAGTGGCCCGAGGAGACCTTTGTGACCAGGCGCCGCGAGAAGATCGATATGATCGTCGCGCACATCGATCGGCACGTGCCCGGCCGACTGCGCAGCATCGACGATGAACTGAATCCCGCGCTCGCGCGCGAGCCTGCCAATCTCGCGGATCGGCTGCACCGTCCCCGTGACATTGCTAACATGCGTGATCGCGATCAGGCGCGTGTTCGGACGAATCGCCCGGCGAATCTCATCCACATCGGCCAGCCCCGTCCCCGCTTCAACCGGCACCCGCGTCTGCGAGATTGCGCCTTGATCCACGAGCGCATTCAGCGGCCTGAGGATCGAGTTATGATCAATGTGCGTGCAGATCGCGTGCGGTTTATTCTCTTCTCGCCGCACCGCGTGATTCACCAATCCCTTGATCGCGAGGTTTAGCGAATCAGAACAGTTCAGCGTGAAAATCCAATGCTCGGCACGTTCCCCGTTGAATAATTGATTGAGCCGCTTGCGGCATTCCAGCATCAGCCGCCCCGTCTCCATCGCTTCCCAATACGCGCCGCGACCGGCGCTGGCGCCGAGTTCGGTCGCGTAGCGCGTCATCGCCTCCAGAACCGAGGCCGGCTTGGGAAAACTGGTCGCGGAGTTATCCAGATACAAACGGCGCGGAGACATCATAGTGCCCGATAAAGTGATGATTTCTGCAGGACATGATAGGGGCTGGATGGATTTCTGTCACTGCACTTCATCCGTTCCCGAACACTCATGGGCGTGTTTAGAATTTGGCCATGAGCGACATTCAAGTCTATGGCGCCGACTGGTGCGAAGACACGGTTCGCACGCGCAGCCACCTCGAATCCCTTGGGTTGCCGTACGATTATCTAAATGTGGAGACGGATTCCGACGCCAAGCAGTGGGTGATTCAGCAAAACGATGGGAAGCAGAAGACGCCTACGGTGAAGGTGGCGAATCGGATTGTGCTAAGCGAGCCCTCGGATGCCGAACTTGACATCGCGCTCCGCAAGAACGGGCTGATTCAGTAATCGCTGGTCGCTTACCAAAAGGCCCAATCGTGGGTCTTAAGCACGTAAATCGCGAGTAACAAATTGGTGACTCCGTGGGCAATGATGCATGCCCCGAGCGATTTCGTCGTCACCAGAAGCACCGCGATCATCAGCCCCCACACCACCGCGCTCAGCCACCAGTTCCCGTGAACCAGCGCGAACACCGCGGGCACAATCAGAAACGGCGCCCACCCAAACTCGCCGACCTTCGCAAGCTTGAAATCATTGGGCGCCAGGATCTGCCGCCAAAGGAAATCCCGCCAGAATAACTCTTCCATGACCGGCACCACCAATGCCGCGCCGATCATCCTGACCGCGACAAATGCCCAAAAGGCTCCGTTGCTGTGGAAGAATGTGGAGGGGTTGAACGCATCACCGGAGGCGCCGAACAGTTTCACGGCCAGCGCCGAAGTATTTCCGCTCAGCAGCTTTGGCAGCTGATCCTGGAGCCAGAGCTGCATCGGCACCCACTGAAAAATCCCGATCACCCCCACGATCACGCCGACCCACCAATATCGCCAACTGATCTTTGTGTAATAGGGCCATAGCCAGAAGAGCATTCCGGCAACGACGACCGTCCGCGCGACGTACGCGGCCGGATAGGTCCACGGATATTCCTTGCTCCAGTTCCCGCCGAGCCAGACAATGCTGAGGAATGCCATCATCGGCAACAGGTACGCGATGTCATCCCGCACCCGCTGCTCGCGCGGCGGCGTGGGTCTCTGACCCATCGCTCCATCACTTGCGGACGCCTCAGCCATTCAGCGATCCCTTCGTGCTCGGGACGTCACGGTTGCGCGGATCGGCACTCGTCGCCTGTCGAAGCGCCTTCGCCAGCGCCTTGAAGATGGCTTCAGAGATGTGGTGATTGTTCGAGCCGTAAGGCACGGTCACGTGCAGGTTCATCTTCGCGTTTGTGGAGAGCGCCTTGAGAAACTCCTCGACCAACTCGACCGGAAAATCGCCGATCAACTCGCCTTTGAACTGAACATTAAAGACAAACGCGGGCCGGCCCGAGAGATCGATCGCGATCTGCGCGAGGGATTCATCCATGGGAACCATGGCCCAGCCGTAACGGTTAATACCGCGCTTGTCGCCGAGGGCTTTCTCCAGAGCTTGACCGAGGACGATGCCGACGTCTTCAACCGTGTGATGCGCGTCGACATCCAGATCACCCTTGGCGTCGATGGTCATGTCGATAAGGCTGTGCCGGGCGAGCAGGTCCAGCATGTGATCGAAAAAACCGACGCCCGTGCGCACGGAGGAATTCCCCGAACCGTCAAGCGTCAACGAAAGCTTGATCCGGGTCTCTTTCGTTCGACGGGTGATTTCCGCACTGCGATTGGTGTTGCGCTTGGCCATGCTCAGGGATTATCGGCATTTTCACGCTTCGGCCTCGCCCGCACGGTTCGGGAAAGCGCTGGGATGACGGTTTACGACCGTTTATGCCGCCTTTTCAGTCGCGTTCAGATTTTTGATGCCCCCAAGAAGCGCATTGTTTTCCTGGCTTGTTCCGACCGTAATCCGAATCTTGTCCGACAATCCCGGCTTGTCGAAATAGCGCACCAGAATCCCCTGCCGCTTCAGGCCCAGGTAGACATCCCGCCCGCGACCATCGGGCGCACCGGCAAGGATGAAATTCGCATAGCTCGGCAACACGTTCCATCCCATCTGCGTCAGCTCGCTGCTCACCCGCTGCCGCTCCGCGCGCACATGATCCCATGTCTTCTTCGCGTACTCCTGATCGGAAATAGCCGCGGTTGCCGCGACGATGGAGATTGCATCGCACGGGTAGCTGTCGCGCGCCTTGTTCATTTCCTTGATCACTTCGGCGCGCCCCACCGCATACCCGAACCGCATGCCGGCAAGCGAGTACGCCTTGCTCAGCGTCCGCGTGATGACGATGTTTTCGTAGTCCTCGATCAGGGGCAGGCAGTTGTCATCCGCAAAATCCACATACGCTTCATCGATCAGCACAAGCCCGCTGAACTTCTTGAGCAGCTCCTCAACCTTCTGTGGCGAGACAAACGTGGCAGAGGGCGCATTGGGATTCGCGAGGAAGATTGCCTTCGGTTTAGTCGCAACCAGCGCATCGATCGGTAGCGCCCATTCCTTCTCCCAGAGCACGGAGGCCACCTTCACCTCATCCAACTCCGCCAGCACGGGATAAAGCGAATAGGTGGGATCCGGAAACGCGACCGTGTCTCCCGGAGACAGAAAAGTCAGCAGCGCGACCGACAGAACATCATCACTTCCATTGCCCGCCATGATCATGTCGGGCGTCACTCCAAGCACCGCCGCGGCCGCGTCCCGAAATATATCCGCGGTTGGATTCGGATAGCGGCGCAGCATCTCCGACTCCATCTCGCGCACCGCCTTCATCACGTTTGGACTTGGCGGAAACGGATTCTCGTTTGTGTTCAACTTCACCACGCGCTCGCCTGCGCCAGGTTGCTCGCCAGGCGTGTACCCCTCCATCGCGCGTACCGTTGGTCGGACGAATTGCGGAGCCATGGATGGATTGTAACAACAATGTCGTCCTCATGCATTGACGATTGGGTGATTGAGTCATTGACGATTGAAGACCTGCCGATCAATGGTCAATGACTCAATCACCCAGCCGTCAATTCCCCTCAATCCGCCGCACGCGCCGTCACGCTTGCCGCGTGTCCCGCGAGTTGCTCGGCAGTCGCAAGTGCGATAATTGCATCGGCATCTTCGGCAAGTCCCTCGGCGTCATATTTCACCACGCTCGATCGCTTGAGGAACTCATACACGCTGATGCCGCTCGAGAACCGCGCGGTTGTATTGGTGGGCAGGCAGTGACTGGGACCAGCGACGTAATCGCCGGCAGCAACAGGGGAGAATGGACCAACGAACACCGCTCCGGCATGGCGAAGCTTCTTCAGCACCGCGTCAGGATCCTTCGTTTGCAGGCTCACATGTTCTGCCGCCAATCGGTTGGCCCAGCCGATCAGCTCATCCATTGATGAACCGACGACAATTGCGCTGGTCTCCGCGAGCGCTTTCCTGATCGCATCCGCCCGATCCAGCACGCCGGTCTGCACCGACAACTCGCCCTTCACGCGCTCTGCAAGCGGGGCGGACGTTGTCAAAAGAAAGCAACTGCCGGGATCATGCTCCGCCTGTGCGATCAAATCGGCCGCGATGACGTCAGCGCGACCCGATTCGTCGGCTAGAACGAGAATCTCGCTGGGGCCTAAATAGCCATCGATACCCACCGCGCCGGCTAGAGCGCGCTTAGCCAGTTGAACGTAGGTATTCCCCGGTCCGACGATCTTATCGACCTTCGGAATCCGCTTCGTCCCAAACGCCATCGCGGCAATCGCCGCCGCGCCGCCCGCTCGAATCACATACTTCAGCCCCAGCTCATGCGCGGCCGCCAGGACGATGTCTGAACGCCCATATTTGGAGGGCGGCGTGCAGACGACGATCTCCTCCACGCCCGCAACCTGCGCGGGAACGGTGAGCATGATCAAGCTCGAGGGATACGACGCCTTGCCGCCGGGAAAATAAAGTCCCGCGCTATCGAGTGCGGTGAAACGGATTCCCAGCTCAAGTCCGGTGCGCCGCAGAACGTCCGGGGCTTTTGGCATGATATAAGATTGATATTCCCGGACCTGTTCGATCGATCGTCGCAGCGCTTTCGTGAGAGACGGATCCAGCCGCTTCGCAGCCGCGCTCATTTCATCAGCCGAAACCCGTATCTGATCCGCGGTAAAATTCAAATCATCGAATTTCCGGCACGATTCCACGACAGCTTCATCCCCACGCGCAGCGACATCCGACAAAATCTTTTGCACCGCTTCGGCAGCCTGGGCGCGCTCGCCATGTGCCGCCGCCAGTTCTTCCGGCTTCAGCCGCAAAGCGTCCAGCAGCTTCTCCACCCGCGCCTTATCAGCGGCGTCGCTCAATCGAAGAATCGGGATCATGCCGCAATCGTACCGGATGCAAGGGCGCCGCTGTAGGGGCGACACTTGTGTTCGCCCCTACAAGATCGGTTGCCCTGCGGCTGCTTAGCTTCTGTGCATTCGAATACGCATCGCAAGAGAAACACGCATGAACCGTTGCACTTCTTTGAGCAGAAGCACGATTCCTGATGAATCAGAGGCAGAATCCTAAGTGGCATACGATTTGAAATAGCGCGGTCGTATCGAACACTTTTGAGCGGGCATTGCGGGCGCGGGAACACGACGTTCCTCACCGATGAATTTCTGCTCCTCCGCGAACAGCCGTCCCACTCGCCTGGGACGGCTGTCTCTTTTTTCTTCAGGTGAGGGAAGCAGGGCGCTCTGTTTTTTCTCTCCAGTGGGCGATCAAAATGTGCGCGTTTTAAGTAACGATCCATAGGGTTGCACAGGATATGAGCGAATCGCCCCGTCTTGATGCCCGTTATTCAATCGCAGAGGCAATTCATCGGCGGCACGAGGGTTGCTTTGGCGTTGAGCGATCGAGTGTAGGCAACTGATCTTGCCGATTGAGGTGCAGACTCGGCGGCGTGCGCGGACCACCTTGTTCATCGGATTAACGTTCATCGGATCAACGGAGTCAATACAAGATGTGGGAGCAGTATCGCCGCACGTTCGTTCGGATCCAGGTTGCCATCGCGGTGGTTAGCCTGGCGATCTATTTTTTCTTCGGCCATCTCTGGTTGCAGGCGGCAACCTTTTTCTTCGTCATGCAATTCGCGGCGGTCATTGGCGCCATGTGGGGAGCGCGGCTGAGGCGGATGATTGAGGGTGGATCGAATCGGCTGCCGCTGCAATCGCGCCAGTAACGGCCGGCGCAAGAGTGTGGTCCCGCCGGCTTTTGCAACTTTAAGAGAACAAGTCTGCCTGAGGGTTCAGGCGTGAGCGGAAAGTCTGTCTTAACCTTTTCCATGAAGGTGGTCGCATGTCGATGATCGATCGGTGTTTGTTTTCTCCAACTCGTCTTTTTGCGACAGCTCTCGCCGTGGCGTTGCTGGTGCCTGTTCTATGCGCAGATGCTCAGCAGCCCACCACGGCGCCCGCGCCGACGGCCGCCGCAGCGACGCCGACTGCCGCGCCGGATCCGATCGGAGCCACGGGAGGACCGACATCGCCCCTACTCAATCCCAACAGCTATCTGAGCGGCTGGGTGAGCGGCTCGGCCGACAAGAATTTGGACGCGGCATCCGGTGGCAGTTGGAAACCATGGGCGGGCGACAAGCCGACGGTTGAGGAGCTGGGGCAGCACACGGCGAAGCTCTATTACTCCATGAACATGGTTTGGGTGCTCATCGCGGGCTTCCTCGTCATCTTCATGCAGGCTGGTTTCGCGCTCGTCGAGACGGGTCTCATTCGAGCGAAGAATGTATCGCACACCATGAGCATGAACTTCTGCGTGTACGCGCTGGGCATGTTTGGTTTCTTCTTCCTTGGCTTCGGTCTCATGTGCGGTGGATACAACGGAACTTCGATTGGTGGCCCCGGACCCCTCGGCGGTTTGCCCACGCTGGATTCCATGTTCACCGTCGGCGCCAAAGTCGCGGGAGAGCCCGGCAACGGTGGCTGGGGCCTCTTCGGCACAACCGGATTCTGTCTCACCGGCAAAGCCTACGACGGCGCGGTCGTCGTCATGTTCCTGTTCATGATGGCGTTCATGGACACCACCGCCACCATCGTCACCGGCGCCTGCGCCGAGCGATGGAGCTTCAAGAGCTTCTTTATTTTCAGCATCTTCATCGGCGCGTTCATCTACCCGATCTTCGGGTGCTGGGTTTGGGGCGGCGGATGGCTGGCGCAGCTGGGCTATCGCCTTGGCATCGGACATGGTGTCGTTGACTATGCCGGCTCCGGCGTTGTGCACTTGCAGGGTGGAGCGCTGGCGCTGATCACCGCATGGCTGATCGGACCGCGCATCGGCAAATACCTGGCCGATGGCACGGTCAGGCCGATCCTCGCTCATCACATTCCGATGGTGCAGCTCGGGACGTTCATCCTTGCCTTCGGCTGGTTCGGCTTCAACGCGGGCAGCTCACTCGCTGCAACGGACGGCCGCATCGGTGTGGTTGCCGTCAACACGATGCTCGCGGGAATGGCTGCGACGATCACCGGCGTACTCTATATGTGGATCGTCGAGGGCAAGCCTGATCCTTCCATGATGTGCAACAGCATGCTCGCGGGTCTGGTCGCCATCACCGCTCCGTGTGCATTTGTCAGCCCGGTCAGCGCCTTCATCATCGGCGCGATCGCCGGCGTGCTCGTGGTCTGGAGCGTATTCTTCTTCGACAAGATCAAAATCGACGATCCCGTCGGCGCCATCAGCGTTCACGGCGTCAACGGTCTGTGGGGCGTGTTGGCGGTCGGGTTGTTCGCGGACGGCACCTACGGAGCCGGCTGGAACAACGTCGGTTGGAAAACTTTCCAGGGCGTTGATGGTCGCGGCGTGATCGGCCTGTTCTACGGCGGCGGCGCCAGTCAGCTCCTGGCCCAGGGCATCGAAGGCGTCGTCTGCATCGCCTGGAATGTGATCGTCGGCGGTATCATTTTCTACGTGATCGGCAAGCTGGTGGGCAACCGCGTGCCGCCTGAAGTGGAAATCGCCGGCCTTGATATTCCGGAAATGGGCGCGCCCGGTTATCCGGAGTTCATCACGCCGATGGCTCCGGAACAGGTCCCGGCGAGCGAGGTTCGGGATGCGCGGGCCTCGATTCCGCAGCTTGCACATTTCCACGTCGGAGCCGCGGTCTGACGTTCGGAACGACTGCTGATTTTTTGGGAACGGTGAAGACCGATTCGCCGAGTCATTAAAAATCCTTCTACACAAGGGCGTCTCCCTCGAGACGCCCGTGTGTTTCTCAATGAAGCTGCTAATCTGACTCTCGTTCAGGATCCTGACGAATGCGCAAAGTGGTCTACTTTTTCAGCCTGATCGCGGCGACGCTGCTTATGCTGTTTCTGGTCCGTTTCGCGGGAATTCAGTTCAATTCGCGGCAAACCACCAGCATCGCAATCTTCTCGATGTTCATCTACGGAACGCTCCTCTTCGGCGAATTCCGTCTCGCGTTTGCCTTCGGCGGTATCGCGCTGCTGCTGGCGCTCAATCTGCTGACCGTCGATGGTTTCACCGAAGCCGCGAACCTAAAGGTCATCATCTTCCTCGTCGGGATGTTCCTCGTGATCGGCTTCCTGGAGGAGAACCAATTCTTCGAGCACATCGTCGCCGGAATCGTCGGCGCCATCGGCCCGCGCCCCAAAACGCTGCTGCTGGTCATCATGATCATGGCGACGGTTTCCGCGGCCCTGGTCGATGAGGTGACGAGCATCCTCTTCATGACCGGGACCATGCTGCACCTGACCAGCAAGTACCGGCTTAACCCCATCCCGTTTGTCATCATGCTGGTCTTCGCCACCAACATCGGCTCCAGCGCCAGCTCGATCGGGAACCCGATCGGCGTGATGATCGCGCTCAATGCCGGCTTTACCTTCATGGAATTTTTGCGCTGGAGCGCGCCGATTGCGCTGGTGGTGAACGTCGTCACCTACTTCATCTGCCGCTGGTGGTTTGCTGATGCTTTTGCCGCGTTCGCCGATGCGGTTCGCGCCGAACATGAGGCATCAGTCGCCAAGAGAGGCACTCGCCAACGCAAACTCGTCGCAGTGGGCGCAGCCGCATCCTATGAATCAGAATCCGACTCAACCGAAAACCCGCTTGATGAAACGTTCCAGACCGACGGCCCTTCCAACCAAATTGATGGACTTTCGATCTCACAGAGCCGCCTCATCTCCTGGTGCGTCTTTCTCTGCACGATCATCCTGTTGATGACTCACGGCTCAAGCGAGCACCTTCTCGGCCGCCTGCTTCATGTCAAGCGCCCGGATGGAACCTGGGGGCTGGGCGAAGGAACCATGATGATCGGCGCTGCCCTGTTCATGGGAGCCGTCGTCCTGCTCCTTCGCGGGGAGAAGGCGCGTGAGCTTGTCGAACGCCGAGTCGACTGGTGGACGCTCTCGTTTTTCATGATGCTGTTCGCATCTGTCGGCACGCTCGAACACACCGGCGTTACCCGAGTCATCGCAACGAAGCTGATTCATTCCACCGGCAACAACCCGTTCATGCTCATCAACATCGTCGGCTGGGCAACCGGCTGGCTCAGCGCGTTTCTTGACAACGTGCTGGCCGTCGCCACCTTTATGCCGGTCGTGCACGATGTGCGCGCGACATGGGCGGCACAGCACCCCGCCGCCCCGGGATATCCTGTCGCCATCTACTGGATGATGCTCTTCGGCGGAACCTTCATGGGCAACATGACCATCATCGGCAGCACCGCCAACATCATCGCCGCCGGCATGCTCGAAAAGCGCGGGCACGGAACCATCCCTTTCGGCTACTGGTTCAAAATCGGCTTCATCGTGAGCATGGCGTCGATGACCGTCGCAACAGTGCTACTCGGTTTGCAAACTCAGTGGTTCACCGCCCCACTGCTGCCCGCCCCGCTCCTCCACTGAACCTCTCGCAACGAACGCACCTCACGGCGTCGCATCGATATAAAGGTCGGCTTTGTGGTTGTTCACATAAACCTTAAACCCCCGGTAAAGCAGCAGTTTGAAGACATCATCCCAGGGAAACCCGCGGGTGTGATAAACCTTGATGCGATACCCGCCCATGGCCGCGTTCATCACACCCGTGTCCCCGATGAGATAGGTGAGCTGCTCCCCGACATCCATCGTGGGATGTTCCACAGGAGCGATTTTTTCCGGAGCCATAACCGTCTCCTTAAACCGACTGGCTTAAAGCCGCCGCTGCGCAACGTGAACCTCAAGATAATAGCGGATATCTGGCCCCCGCGATACCCGATGCGCTTGGAAGTCCGCTTGTCAAAAGCCGTAGGATTGCTACATTCACGCTCCGTAGGCAGCGTAGCTCAGTTGGTAGAGCAGAGGATTCATAAGCCTCGGGTCACAGGTTCGAGTCCTGTCGCTGCTACTTGTTCAATATGCAAGTATCGGGATGAAACGGAATCGCTCGGTAAAGCCGGGCGGTTTCTATTTGGGACTTCATCCGGTTTCTCGCCCTTCCCGGACGTTACCGCCGCTGACTGCGCCGGATTGTGCGCCGCCTGTTCTGGCTTCGCCGGCGTCGGCTCTTTCGCAGCCTTCTCGAAATGGGCATCCGTCACTTGCAGGTAATGATTCTGCGCCACCTTCTCGGTATTGCCGATCCAAGCGCAGACGACGTGTCCGGGGAAATGCTCAGCCAGCTCAGTCTGCCGCGTTGCCCGCAGGTTATGAAACAGGCGGGGCCAGGGCGTCAGCCCGGCCTTGCCGATGATCCGCTGCAATTGCGTCCGCAGGTTGGTGTTGGCATCACGGTAACGGGTAATGACGTGCGACGTGCCCGGCGCGGCCTGTTCAAACACGTCTAGCAGGTACGGGCGAAGCTCCGGGAAGATCGGCATGAATCGCTCTCCGCGGCCTTCATGGTGTTCGGTCTTGCTGCAAGTGACGCGGATACGGTTGTGCTCCCAATCCACGTCCGCCCACGTCAACGCCAGGTGTTCGGACGGGCAGCGCAGCCCGCCGTAGCGGCTCAGGGCGAAAAGCAGCTTCCACTGTGCATCGGGGCACTTGTTCAGCACCTTCTGTGCATCCTCGCGGCTGATGAACCGCTGGCGGCTTTTGTTTTGTTGACTGCCGGCCTTGACGCCTTCAAAGGGATTCTCGCCCAGCATCTTCCATCGCACGGCCTGCCGGAATATCTGGCGCGCCAGCTTCACGCGCTTGCTCAGCGTCGCTTCGGCGTAGTCATCGGCCTTCATCTTCGCCCGCCACTGGTCTGCCTGTAGCGGTTGAATGTCGCGGATGGGCGTGTTGAGGCCAAACTCAGCCAGCAGCGCCGCTCGCGTCGGCTGATAGCCAAGCGACGTAATGGGCTTGACGTTCAAGTGTTCAAAGAAGGCGTCAAGCAACTGCTTTAACGTCGTCTTGCCTTGCTGGCGGGGTTTCACCAGCGCCGCCGCCGCCAGGCGGGCGTGCATCTTGTCATCCAGCCCGGCCAGCCAGCGCGACGTTTCATCATCGATGCTTCCGGTGATGGACGCGCTCACCAGCGCTTCCACCCGCACGCAGAACGTCTGCGCCTGCTTCGCGCTGCACTTGCCCAACCGGATCGGGCGTCGGATGCCATCCGGGCAGACAATCAGGATTCGTTTTAGCCTGCCGCCGTCGTCACAGATGCTCGCCACGATTCACCGTCCTTTGTTTCGCCCTTGTTTTCTTGTTCGCCTGGGGTTTCATCGCGGCCACGATGTTCAGCCCCAGCAGCTCGCCCAGCCGGTCAATGTTTTCGACGGCCAGCCCGCTCTTGCCCGCCATGAACCGGCTCAGCACGGATTGATCCAAACTGATTGCCTTGGCGATGGCGTAGCGGCTCATCCCGCTGGCGTCGATGGCCTGCCGCAATTGGTCGCTCAACTTGATCGGCTTTCGTGCCATTCCCGTATCCTATCTGATACATGCACAATAATCCAGTACCGACTTTGTGCCGCCTCAGATCCTCAGCCACACCGGCGGTTGCGATTCATCGCGCCAGCCCAGCCGCGTCAGGCATCGCGGCGGGCGCACTCGATAGGCCGCGTGTGTCCCGTTCGGTGTTCTGCACCGAAGTTCTGGCCGATCGGGCCATCGGCACAACCCTCCCCCGGGACGGTGCGGCCAGGCATACGCCGCGCACCGGCAGAGAATGGGCCGCGTCCGCTCGCTCGGCTCGCCGCACGGATGGCTGCCACCGTGCGACCGGCAGCGTTGCAGATCATCGCCCCACACCGCCCATGCCTTGCAGCGCCGGCCATCCGCGGCAACGTGCCGGCATTCCCTCAGCTCTCTCGCTCTTTTCGTGTACGCCATGATGCTCCAATCTCAGGTTTTCTAAGGTCCGCCGGCAGCATCGGGCGGGGTTAGGTTTTGTTAAGTCCTTCGCGCCTTTTGCGGGCACGCTGTGTGGGATATTGTGCGGCCTCCGGCTTGGCCGGCTCCGGCGCGTTCACGCTGTTCTCACGCTGTTTATCAGCGTGAAATTCCGGGGCCAGCAGTTCCACATTGACGCATCGCAGCCGGCAGGCTCGCAGCGCCAGTTTCAACAGCCGCCGCACTCGGCATTCCATTGGCGGGCCGTCGCCTTCGGCGCGGAATGTCAGCGCCCAGCGGCTCACATGCCCTCCTGCTGCAGCGCCTCGCGTTCAAGCCGGTCGTATTCGTCTACTTCCGCGTCCAAGGCGACAGGATCAGATAACGTGTCGTCTTGGGCCGGTGTCATCGGAAAACCGGCGTTTTCAGGCTGATTTTCCGAAGGCGTCAAGTGGACAGGTTCTTTTTCCTTTACGGACCTGTCACCTTCGTTGTCACCTTCATTGCCAGGCTTTGGAAAGCGCCACTGCCAGCCTCCGCTAAACGTGTTCTTTTCGCGAATTACGCCAAGGGCATCGGCGGCACGTTGAACGGTGCGATAGCTCATGCCGGCGGACTGCGCCTCCGTCTTCACCATCGCGGCAGTGACTTCACCGTCCACCAGCAGCTTGCGTAACCACTCCTCCGCCGCAGTTCGTTCCTTCGGTTCTGGGCCGGGCTTCTCGCCGCTCTCGCCGTTCTCAACTGCCAGGGCGTCATCGGCGCTCATCCGTACCGGCTCACGTTCCCACGCGATCGCCGGCGGATCGCCGCCAATGCTGAACGCCAGCCCATCGCCTTCCGGTCCCAGATTGTTCTTGCCGGGAAGCAACAGACGGCGTGCCTTGTTTTCAGTATCCCGCGTCAAGTGCCACACCGCGCGGGCAATGCCGGTGAATGCCCGGCTGCCCAGCGCCAGATCATCTGCGCTGCTGCCAGCGCTCTTGCGACGGTGTGCAACCACCAGCACCGCTGGCCCGTATTTCTCCGCCAGCCGCGCCACCGGGGCGAGCACGCCACGCACTTCGTTGTCCCGGTGTGAGTCGGTGTCACCACCAAGAAAACTGCCGATAGGGTCCACCACAATCAACCGGCAATCTCGATGCTGCTTCAACGCGGTTTCCAGCGCCGCCACGTCCGCGAGCGTAAATAGCACGTCATGCCGCTTGCCGTCGCCGTCGATGCGCCGCACCGCAGACAGCAGATGCACCTTGTGACAGTCGGCATGGTGGGCATCAAGTCGCGGGCGGATCGTGTCGCCGGCATCATCTTCGGCACAAACGAGAATCACCGATCCTGCTGGGCAATCACTTCCGTCCGGCCAAGGCGTTCCCGTCGTCACCCGCGCCGCCATGTCGGTTGTGAGAAATGATTTCCCCTCGCCCGGCTTGCCCACCAGCAGCGTGATTCGCCCCAGCGCCACCCGTCCCGGCCATAGCCAGCGGATTTCACTCGGCTCCACGTCCGCCAGGCACGTTAGCACCGGCCCGCCGATCAATTCAGCGGCGGACAGCTCAGGCGTCTCTACTGCCAGCGCTTCCACACTTGCACGGATCGCATCGGCGCTTTGTCCTGCGCAGGCGTCGATGTACTCCACCACGTCGCCTTTTTCGGGTAGCCCCGCAAGCGCGATGATCTTCACCGCCGCCGGTGGCGACAGCTTCACCAGCAGCCGCGCCACGTCCTGGGCGTACTTGCGGCCTTGCTCATCGTGGTCGGGAAGGATGCACACTTGCCGGCCCGCCAGCGGTGTCCAGTGGGTTTTCTCCGCCGATCCTGCACCGTGCGCCGATGTCGTCGCCGCCAGCCCGATCTTGCGGGCCGCATCCGCCGACTTTTCACCTTCCGTCACCCACACCGTTCTCGCCGTCAGCAATTCGTTCAATCGGTACAGCGGCAGCAGCCCCGACGGATCGGCGATCCGCCAACCATCTTTCGCGGGATGGATCGGCCGGTATTCCTTGTCGCCGTCGGCCAGCGCGAACCGGACCACGCGCAGCACTTCCACACCACCGGCATCGCAATAGGTCCAGCCGGCAACGAACGTCCCACCGATCATCTTTCCTGCCGCGTCAATCGCGGCCTGGGCATCGGGGTAAGCCTTCGGTGCCTTGCCCGGCTGGGCCTGGGGCTTCGGCTTTGGTCGAACGGCCTTACCGTTGCTGCTATGGTCGGGTCGAGGCGTCTCAATCAGCCGGTGAAGAAATCCACCGCTCCCTTTGGCCTTCTGGAAACTGCCTTGTTCGATGCGCCCGCAGAGTGCTACCGCACCGTCCGCGCTCACCTTGCACCAGTCGGTGTGTTGGCAGATCGGGCAGGGTTCTGCCTTCGTCACCTTTCGCCAGGTCGTGCTACTCATGGACGGCCTCCTTCTGGCGGTCGATGAACCGCCGCAGGTCGGCCACGTCGTACATGATCCGGCTGCCGATCTTTACGCCGGGCAGCTCGCCGGATCGGCGCAGGTTGTACATCGTCTTCGCGCACAGCCCGCCCAACAGTTGCCGGGCTTGCCGTTCGTTCACCAGCAACGGGGCGAGTGTTTCAGCGGTCATGGCGCACCGCCTTCCGCTTCTCGTCTGCCAAGTCGATGCGGTAGCCAAGTCGCCGCAGGTGTTGCCGTGCGGCGGCAGCTCTGGGCTTGTCGCCGGCGCGAATCGCCAGCACCAGCGCCGCAGCCCAATACGGGCCGTCATCGCGGCGTGTTACGTCGGGGTCCATCTCACGTCGGGTCATTGGGTGTCCTTTCACCCAAACCGTCGTGGCGTCATTTCCGCGTCATTATGAAATGAAAAAGCCCGGTAGAACCGGGCTGAAAGTGCAATTGAGATTCTTCATTTCGATGTCATTCTTCCGCTGGCACCGGCCGCGCCGGTCTGCTTTCCCGGTACTTCCGTTCCTCATCGTCCAGCCAGCGCCGGACGGTGGATTCGCTCACCCCCACGTCCTGGGCCAGCTTGGCGGGATCATCCTTCAAGCTCGGATGCTGGCGGATCGTCGCCAACATCGTCGCCCGCTTTGCGTCGCTTTCCTCTTTGCTCAGCCGCCCGCGCCGCGGTTGCTGTTGCTCCGCCGCGCCCGCCGCCAGGTCCGCCAGCGTCACTTGCTCCCATTCCCGATCCGTGCGGCTGTGGCCTGCCGCCAGCTTCGCCCGCAGCGCCGGCCAGTCGGGCCGCTCGGAATCAAATCCCGGCAACAGCTCGGCAAGCAATGCCGGTAGTCCGTTCGGTGGCGGGATCATCGCCGGCTCAGGTTGCACCAGCCCGCCCGGTTGCGGTTGACTCCAAACCGTGCCGTAGGGGCGTTCCGGCCAGCGTAGTTGTCCCTGCGCGTCCCGCGTCTGCTGTTTCAGGTGTTCCCAAGTCGGCTTCGCCGAACGCAGCGCCGCCGCCAGCTCCATCGCCGTGCCTTTGGCTTCCATCGCGTCCGAATGCGTCCATGTTTGAACGTAACGAGTGATGGCTGCCGCATTGCCAACGTGCAACGTGCGGATTAAGCCAAGTACATCGGGCACCATCGCTTGAAGACGGGCGCGTGTGCCGTCCAGTCGGTGCAGGCGCTCGGCCTCCCGTTTTTGCGTGCGGACGTTCGCTGGCCGGGCGCTCTCACCTTTGCCGAATACAACGGTCAATGCGTCTTTGTCCCACGGCTCAGACGCTATCGCTTGCTGTTCGTCTATCAGTCGAATGAATGCGGCGCACGTCCCGGCGGGGTCATCGTTGCCTTCCGGCATGGCTCACCGTCCTTACCGGGCCGGCGCAGGCGGGCCGCGACGGACGGTGATTTGCCGCTGCCGCGCCTGGGCCGCTTGATGGTCCGCTGGCCGGCGGGCCATCTTCCCGATGTTCCGATTCTACTGGCCGTGCCGATCCGCTGGCAAACATGAATCGCGGGCCACAGGCGCGTTGCGTGTCTCAACCGGCCCGCTCCCCCTCTGGCTGCTCGGCAGGCGGGTTGTGTCAAAGCCCCCCCGGTCCCGCCGCCCGTGCGCCGCCTGTCGCTTCGGTCGATACTGTGAATGGGCAGGCATATGCGGCAGCCGTCACTTCGCGGCCGCCTTCACCGCGGCCAAGATGCTCGCCCGCACGTCCGCCGGCAGCGTCGGCCAAGCTCGCGCCAGTTCGGCCAGTTCCGCGGCGGTTTCGCCGCCAAGTGCGCCGGATTGTGCGCCGCCTTGCTTCCCTATCCCCTGTTTTTCGGGCGTATTCGAGAGGTGTTCTAGTCCTGTCGCTGCTACTTGATTATTAAGCAAGCATCGGGATTGATCGGAATCGCTCGGTAATTCCGGGCGATTCTCGTTTGTGGCTTTGGTTGCATCCTGATCGTTTCCGACCGTTACCGCCTCAGTCTGTGCCGGATTCTGTGCCGCGCTGTTGCTTGCGGTCCATCTTCCTCAGCCAGATCGTCTTGCGGCCGCCGTCGCCCTGTGGCGTGCGCTTCGACGGGACAAACCGGCTGTGCTTCCGGTCGTAATCCTCCACCAACACCACCAGCGCATCGAGATAATCCCGCTCCCCGGCCGTCAGTTTTCCATCCGCCTGCCCTGAGCCTGTCGAAGCGGCTCGGCCCAGCAGATGATTGAGCATCTTGCCCGCCTGTTGCTATTCGAGCTCACCCCGAACGGGGCGCAGCGGGAAAGCGCGCACCAGCTTGAAGTAATCATCCGTCACCGCTCGGCCTTTGCTGCCTTTGCTCATCGTGCTCATAGGCGATCCTTCCCAATCGTGCGCCTGCCAGTCATGCATCGAGATAATCGCAATCAAATGGCGCATCCTGCGCCGGCGTGAGATTGGGCGTGGTCACCGTCCTTGGATCGGACCGACACAGGCGGGGCCGGGGCGGACGGTGATTGCCATAGCGCCCGCCTGGGTCGCTTAATGTCCCGCCGACCGGCGGGGCATCGTCCCGATACGCTAATTCTATCTGCCGCCCGGCGGATTTCGCTGCCGCGTGCCTCCTACGGGTGAGCGCGGTAGTATCTGCTTTCCACTTCGCAAGTGGAATCACATGACAAATACGGCGGCGGAAACGTGCGCCAACTGCGGGGAGATCATCGGTCGTTTGGAAGCTCCCTACGTCTGGCATAGCGAAGTGGTCTGCGAAGCCTTCTACGGCAGTCTCTCAAGAAAACCAGAGATCACCCCGCGGTCGCTCCATCAGACCTTCCCGTTGCGGTGCCCGCGCCGCACCGCGACGTGCTTTGGACCAAATATGTTGACCATCTGCGCAACCCGCGGCTTGGGTTTCTGTTGCTAGCTTGCGTTGTCAGCTTTCTATCCATCGCCTCGCCATCCGCCCAGAAAACGGACCACACACTTGAGGTTTTATTGTGGGCGGCATGGATTGCGCTGGGGCTTATGTCAATTGTGTAGAAAGCGAATTGGAAAGAACGGAACGAGCGCTGACGCTACGTGTTTCTGGAGACGATGCTATGGATTACACCGTCAAAAGCGTCAAAGGGAAACGGGTAGTGGCCTTCGCCTGCCCCCGGTGCAATTTCGCACTTGAGTCACCCCTTGAAGAAGCTGGCGGTCGGTATCCATGTCCCACGTGCCAGCACGAGCTAATCGTGCCCGGCGTTCGGGAACTCAAGAAGCTGCGCGCGGAAGAGGCAACAAATGCCGAAGAGAAATCGCGCATGGCGGCGAAACGGGCATCGGAAGAACAGGCGCGCGAGGCGCAACGGGCTAGGGAAGCACAGCACGCTCTGGATGAATTAGCTCGGTCGCGCGCAGAACGTGAAGCCGCAGAGGCGCGGGCGAGAGAATCGAAGAGGATCGAACGCGCCAGCGGCAAACCTAGTGTTTCGGGCACGACGTTCGCCGTCACCCTTCTCTTTGTGGCTCTAGCCGTAGTGGGCCTTATCTATCTGTCGATGGTTAGGCCATTGCAGCGTAAGCTGTCGGATTTGACGAACACCGTGAATCACAACGCCGAAACCGCCAATCGCACGGCGGATGGTCTCACTTCACTCACGAACACCGTGAATCACAACGCCGAAACCGCGAACCGCACCACCGCGGCTCTAGCTCACGACCTTGCCGAGACAGACCGGATCGCACAGAACGCAAACCGGCACGCCCATTCCCATTCGCGGTTCTGATGTCAAATCTCATCCAGCGAAATGCCGGCCAGGCCGCACGGCTTCGGCCGTTGCGCCTGACGGAACAGCATGAGTCGGATCACGGGCGACGGACAACAAGGACATGAGACGCCTCGATTCGTGCCCGCTGCAGCAAACGAGACGGACCGGTGAGGCACTTGCTCGGCGGCAAGGCCTCAGAGGCGCGTGCTGCGGTTGGGCGGCTCCTCTTCGCGGATGATGATCCGCCGCATCTCATCGTACGCCGCCTCACGCAGGCGCTTCTTGTCGAACGGCGTCGTGCCCCTGACGCAGTAGTCGGTGATGGGAATCCGATCCGCCCGCGCCGCCGCGCATTGTCCACAAGAATGCGACGCATCGACTCCGCCGCCGCCGCGAAGAAATGCCATCGGCTCTCCCAAACCTGCGCCTTGGTCGTGTCCACGAGTCGCAGGTATACTCGTGCACCAGCGTCTTCTGAGCTGGATTCACGCCAGTGATCTATTTTTGGGCGATTAACCAGGCATTCGCCTCCCAATTGCGCGTAAGCAATGATGAGTATGAATGAGGCGACCACCCCCTGTATGAGCAACACGGGTGGAAAATGTACGGGTATAGCGATCGGAAGGAACCGACTTGCCGGCCCCTCGTCGCTGCGATATTAAATTGCCGGGCGCGATCCGTGATTAAACTTCGAGACATCTTGCCCGTACTGTATAGCGGTTCAACGTCATGTTTGAGTTGACCGTGTTCTATCTCACCGATCCAGACGTGTAGCATGAGACCTACCCTGCTTTTGATAATCTTCTGCCTTGCCGTCGTATTTTTCAGCTCGGCCGCTTCGGCGCCGGCAGCGGCGCCTGACCATGCACACGTCGAGTTCAACCGCGACATCCGCCCGATCGTCTCCGACACCTGCTTCAAGTGCCACGGCCGCGACAAAAACGCCCGCCAGGCGGAGCTGCGGCTGGACTTGCGGGAAGAGGCGGTGAAGCCGCATGGGGACGAAAAGCTCATACCGATCGTTCCGGGGGATCTTGCCCATAGCGAGGCGTGGCGTCGCATCAGCTCCAAGGACCCCGACGACCTGATGCCGCCGCCGGACTCACACCTCGTAATAACTGACAAACAGAAGGAGACGATCAAGCGGTGGATCGAGCAAGGCGCGGAATATCAGCCACATTGGGCTTTCCTGCCCGTGAAGCAGCCGCCGGTGCCGCAGTTTGCGCAACAGGGCTGGGTGCGCAACGAGATCGACGCATTCATCCTTGCGCGACTACAAACGGCGGGGCTCAAGCCCGCGCCGGAATCTGACAAGCGCTCGTTGATCCGACGCGTAACGCTGGACCTCACCGGCCTTCCGCCAACCCTGGTGGAGGTCGATGAGTTCGTCAATGACCCAGCTCCAAACGCTTACGATCGCGTCGTCGACCGGCTGCTGGCCAGCCCTCGTTACGGCGAGCGGATGGCGCTCGACTGGCTTGACGCGGCCCGCTATGCCGACACCCACGGGTTCAACAACGACAGCCTGCGCTTCATGTGGCGCTGGCGCGACTGGGTCATCGAAGCGTTCAACACCAACAAGCCCTACAACACCTTCATCACCGAGCAGCTTGCGGGCGATCTGCTGCCGAGCGCGAGTCTCGACCAGAAGATTGCCTCGGCGTTCAATCGCAATCACGTGATGAACAGCGAAGGGGGCATCATCGACGAAGAGTACCGCATCGAGTACGTCGCCGACCGCACGTCCACGGCGGGCACCGTGTTCATGGGATTAACGCTCGGATGCGCCCGGTGCCACGATCATAAATACGATCCGCTCACGCAGAAGGAATTTTATCAGCTCTTCGCGTTTTTCAATTCGCTGGAGGAAAAGGGCCAGGTATCGGCAACGGTGGATTCCGAGCCGCTGATGAAAGCGCCGACGAACGCACAGCAGCAGGACCTGGCAACCGTCGCCCGGGAACTTAAGCCACTGGAACCCGCGCGCCTGGCGCGGGTAACCCTTGCAGAAAGCACCCAATCGCAGTGGGAGCCGAAACTGCGCGCGCGAACCGGAAAGGCGCCGGCGCCGACAACGCAGGCACTGCTCGTCCACCTGCCGCTCGATGAGACCGAAACAACCCTTACCGACGTCGCCGACGCGGCGCGGCCTGCCGCCACGGGTAAACTGCGCGGCAAGCGAATTCCAACCACGGGCAGGATCGGCGGCGGCTTACAGCTCGACGGCGCGACGGCAGTCGACCTCGGCAAAGAGGTCGGGAACTTCGGACGCACGGACAAGTTCTCTCTCGGGGCATGGATCAAGCCCTCAGCCCCCGACGCCGGCGCCATCGTCGCCCGAATGGACGATGCGGCCGCCAATCGCGGCTTCGACCTGCTGCTCAACCACAACAAGATCGAGGCCCACATCATCAGCGCCTGGCCCGCGAACGCCCTGCGCGTCGAGACCAAACAACCGCTGGCGCCGGATCGTTGGCACCACGCATTCATCACCTATGACGGCTCCGGTAAAGCCGCGGGATTGAAGCTCTACGCCGACGGCGAACCGGTCGAAACCGTGATCACCAACGACACCCTGACCGGCGAAAGCAAGGCCGCGAACCTCCCGCTCCTTATCGGTCGGCGGAGCACGAGCGCCCCGCTCAAGGGCGCTGTGGACGATGTGCGCATCTACGCGCGCGACCTGGCCCCTGCCGAAGTTCGGGCGGTGATGAGGATCGATCCGATCCGCGAGATCCTCGCGATCCAGTCGGAGAAGCGAACGCCCGCTCAGCGAGACACCCTGCGTGATGAATTCTTAAAAACTTCTGACGCGGAATTCCAAACCGTGCAGGCGAAGATCGACGCGATAAAAGAGCGGCAGGCGAAGATCGACGCCGCCGTGCCCACGGTGATGGTCATGCAGGAGATGATTCCGCCGCGGCCGACATTCCTGCTGAAGCGCGGCGCCTACAACGCACCGGGCGACCCCGTCTCGCCCGGCGTCCCAGCGGCCCTGCCGCCGCTACCGAAGGGCGCGCCCGCGAATCGCCTTGGGCTCGCGATGTGGTTGACGGATCCCAGCCACCCGCTGACCAGCCGCGTCGCGGTGAACCGCTTCTGGTATCAGTATTTCGGCGTCGGGCTGGTCAAAACAATGGAGGACTGGGGCGTGCAAGGTGAGCCCCCGAGCCACCCGGAACTTCTCGACTGGCTCGCCAGCAGATTCATGCGCCCGTCGACAACCTCAGGGCAGAGCGGGTGGGATGTGAAAGCACTTCAACGACTGATCGTCACCAGCGCGACGTACCGCCAGGCCGCACACTACACCCCGGAGCTGATCGAGCGCGATCCGGAAAACCGTTTGCTGGCGCGTGGTCCGCGCATGCGCCTGTCTGCCGAAGCGATTCGCGACAACGCGCTGGCGCTCAGCGGGCTGATGGTGAACAAGCTCGGCGGGCCGAGCGTGATGCCGTATCAGCCGCCGGGGTTGTGGGAGGACGTCGTCGTCGGCGCCGACTATCCCGGCACGAAATACGTGCAGGCCCACGGGGATGATCTCTACCGCCGCAGCATGTACACCTTCTGGAAGCGCACCGCCCCACCGCCCGCGCTGAACACGTTCGATGCCCCCGAACGCGAGTTCTGCCAGGTCCGGCGTCCGCAGACCAACACGCCGCTCCAGGCGCTGGTGCTGCTGAACGATCCAACATACCTGGAAGCCAGCCGCAAGCTCGCCGAGCGCATGATGCACGACGGCGGCGCCGGGATCGACGACCGCATCGCATTCGCGTTCCGCCTCGCCACCGCCCGCGCGCCTTCGCCGGATGAGCTCAAGGTGCTGCGCGCAACGTTCGATCGGCGTCTTGCCCAGTACAAATCAAAACCCGATACCGCAAACAAGCTGTTATCGATGGGCGAATCGCCTCGCGATCCAAAGCTCGACCCGACCGAGCTGGCCGCATACACGACGCTGGCCAGCATGGTCCTGAATCTGGATGAGGTCATCACGAAATGAGCGGTGAATGATCCCGCGCTGAGCCTGCCCTGAGTTATCTCGAAGGGATCTGTGGTGAGGAGATCGAACCATGAAGGCCCCAGCTTCCTCAAGGGTGCTGGCGGATGGAGAGGGCGAGCAGGGCCTTGATTTCATCGGCAAGAGACGTCCCCGATCTGCGCAGGATAACGTGCCGGCGACGGCTGGCCGGTCGGCTTTTCGTCCCTGCCCCGCGGCGAGCCGGCTTGGCCGAAACCGCTTGAGCCGGTTGAGCTTGCGGCGGTATATTGGCTCCGAACCGGTGGAACGCTAATCGGCGCCGCCGGTCAGGTTAATCACTCGGTTATCCCCCTCATGGCTTGGCGAACAGCACTCCTGAACTTCGACGGCAAGCCGGGCCACACGATGGTCGATGACCGGTTCGCGGACAATCCGCCGGTCGATCAGCTTCCGCACCTCGGATGGTTCGGCGTTTACTGCGCCTCCCCTCCCGGCGATCACTTCTGGAACCCGGACGAAGGCCCGCAACTGGACGCGATCGAAGACGATTTCGTCAAGCTCTGCGATCGACACGGCAACGGCTGGGCAGCGTACGTTCACCGGCTCGATACGCCCGGCCTGCGCGAATACTACGTCTACTTTGGCGAAGGCACATCGATCGACAGAGTCCTGCCGGAACTGAAGACGGCGTATCCGACTTACCGACTGGAATACGAGCGCATCGACGACTTGAAGTGGGCTCAGTATCGCAAGTGGCTCGGCTGGGCGGCGACAGGGGATAACCCGCCAATGCAGCGGACCGGAGCCGCGGGTATCCTCTCTGGTGTCCAAAAGTGGTTCGGGCGCGGCTCCGGCCGCTGATCGGCATTACGTTATCTCGCGCAATTCATCGCGATTTCGTGGAGATCGCCGTGATCTCGTGGAGAGTGCCATGATCTCGTCGGAGACCCGCAGGGGGGCAGGCGCTTTCTGTCCGCCGCGTCATGGAAGCCGGCCCGCGCTTCAGGGAGGCTCGATACTCCATCACGTGAACCTGACTGCGCGTCACGTAACCCCGATCCCGCGTCACGAAGATGGGGATAAACGTCACAACGCACGGCACAAACGTGACTTCGCACGGCACAAACGTGACTTTGCATGGCATCAACGTGACTTTGCATGGCATCAACGTGACTTCGGGTGGCATCAACGTGACTTCGGGTGGCACAAACGTGACTTCGCATGGCACAAACGTGACCTCGCAGGGCATCAACGTGACTTTGCATCGCATCAACGTGACCGAGGATCGAGCTCACGTGATGGAACATGGGGCAGATGGGACGCTGAACCGAACAACCGTGACTGTAGATCGATGCGTGGCATCGCCGATCATCAGAAAGACGATGAGGCTGCCAAGCAAATATCCGCCGCAGACGCCCGCTGAGCGGCAGGCGAAGTGCCGCGCCGTCAAGCGTGGCGAGTGGCACACGATCCCGGGCACTCCGTGCGAGCCACCGCCTGGGCTTCCGTCGCCGGCGGGTCGGCCAATCGCCGCACTGCCCCCGCCCGCGCCCGCGCCGGCGGAGTCGGGGGAAACGCCGCGCGCGTTGCCCGCGCCGCCGGCCCCCCCTGTCCCTCCCGTGACGGCGATGCAGAAGGCGACGAGCGCCGCGGCGCTGGCACTGTCCGATGTCGCCGCGGCGCTCGCGCTGCCGGATGTCGTCACGCCGCGCGAAACGTCGCGCGAAACGTCGCGCCGACCGTCGCGCGGGCCGTCGCGCCTGAGGTTGCCTCCCGCGGTTGCGGCGCGGCTGCGGTCGCTGCTCGAGCGGCACGCGGGAGGAGGGGGGGCGGGCAAGCCCCTCACCGCCGCGGAACGGGCCGAAGCGCAAGGGCTGGTGGACATCGCGGAGTTCTTCATCATCCAACGCCTGCGCCAACGGTTCGCCGCCTGATTGCCGCGCCGCCGGCGCGGGCGCGGGCGCGGGCGGGGGCGCGGGCGCGGGCGCGGGCGGGGATTCAACCGCCCTGCCCGGGGGCGATTCCGTTGCTCCAGCAGGCGGCTTGAGCGTATACTGTGTCCGTGGCAATGGACGACTTCCTTCAACACGCACGGCTGATTTCTCGCCGCCAGCTGCTGACGCGGACGAGCCTCGGCTTGGGCGCGCTCGCGCTGACCTCGCTGATCGACCCGAAGGTTTTCGCCGCCGCCGCCGGTGAGATCGTCGCCGGCGCGACGACCGGTCCTGCGGGGGCAGGGGGGGCTGGGGGGGCGTTCAAAGCCCCGCACTTCGCGCCTACCGCCAAGCGCGTCATCTACCTCTTCCAATCCGGCGGGCCTTCGCACCTGGATTTGTTCGACTACAAGCCAAAGCTTGATGCGCTCTACGGGCAAGACCTGCCGGCGTCCGTGCGACAGGGGCAGCGCCTGACCGGGTTCACCAGCGGGCAGGCGAAGCTCCCGATGATCCCGTCGAAGTTCGCGTTCAAGCAGTCCGGCAAGAGCGGCGCGTGGGTCAGCGAGCTGATGCCGCACACCCGCCGGATCATGGACGACTTGTGTCTTGTGCGCTCGATGCATACCGAGGCGATCAACCACGACCCGGCGATCACGCTCATGCAGACCGGCCACCAGCAGCCCGGCCGGCCGAGCATGGGCGCGTGGATCGACTACGGCCTGGGCAGCGAGAACAGCGACCTGCCGGCGTTCGTCGTGCTCGTCTCCAAAGGCAAAGCCAAGGCGGCCGCCCAGGGACTGCTCGCCCGGCTGTGGGGCAGCGGGTTCCTGCCGACGCGCCACCAGGGTGTCAAGCTGCGCAGCAAGGGCGATCCGATTCTCTATTTGTCCAACCCCGACGGGATCGATTCCGCCGTCCGGCGCGACATGCTTGATGGCATCGGCAAACTCAACGCGATCCGCCACGCATCGCTCGCCGACCCGGAAATCGAAACGCGCATCGCGCAGTACGAGATGGCCTTCAAGATGCAGTCCAGCGTGCCGGAGCTGATGGATCTGAATCATGAGCCGCAGAGCACCTACGATCTCTACGGCCCCGAAGCCCGCACGCCCGGCACGTATGCGGCCAACGCGCTGCTCGCGCGCCGCCTCGTCGAGCGCGGCGTGCGATTCGTGCAGCTCTATCACCGCGACTGGGACCAGCACGACAACCTCCCCGGCCAGCTCACCGTCAATTGCAAAGAGACCGATCAACCCTCCGCCGCCCTCATCACGGATCTCAAGCAGCGCGGCCTGCTTGATGAGACGCTGGTGATCTGGGGCGGTGAATTTGGCCGCACCGTCTACGCGCAAGGCAACCCCACCAAGGACAACTACGGCCGCGATCATCACGGCCGCTGCTTCTCCATCTGGATGGCCGGCGGCGGAATCAAGGGCGGCATCGTCCACGGCGAGACCGACGACTTCGGATACAACGTCGTCAAGGACCCCGTCCACGTCCACGACCTCAACGCCACCATCCTCCATTGCCTGGGCATCAACCACGAGCGCTTGACGTTCAAGTTCCAGGGCCGCCACTACCGCTTGACCGATGTCGAGGGCAGCGTGGTCAAGCCGCTTCTGGCTTGAGCGTCGTTCACTTAATCCCTGCCCTTTTTGGTTAGCGGCCCCGCTTGCGGGGCGCGGATTCCAATGAAAATCAGGCGCGAGAATGAAACAGAATCCGTATGAGTCACCCTTACGCGGCAGAGCACAGCCTTACGGCATCCTAACCGGGACCATATCGGGATTCGCGGGCAGGATGCGCCAATCAAACGCATTTTAGAAAGGGAAAACTTTTCCAAGAAGATTGTAGCGGAGCATGCTGAGGGCCATCTTTGCGGAACGGTCGCGAATCATTTCGCGGTCGCCGGTGAAGAGGTATTGCTTCGTCTGCATACCGATGCCGTCCGCCAGGGTAATGAACACGGTACCGACGGGCTTTGCTTCCGTCCCACCTGTAGGTCCGGCAATTCCCGTGACCGACAATGCGTAATCGCTGCCCGAGCGCTCCCGAGCGCCGGAAGCCATGGACAACGCGACGTTCTCGCTCACGGCGCCATCGTGCCGCAACATTTTTTCATCTACGCCTAGCAGAGAGGTCTTGCCTTCGTTGGCGTACGTGATCCAGCCTTGTTTGAAATAGGCGCTGGAGCCGGGGAGATCGGTGAGATATTTGGCGAGGAGACCGCCGGTGCAGCTTTCGGCGGTGGTGACGGTTTTCCCGGATTGTTTGAGGAGATTTGCGACCACTGAGGGGAGGGTGTCACTGTCGGCGCCGAAGATCAGATCACCTAACGCCAAGGCGCAAACCGCGGATGTGGCTTCCAGCTCTTGATGGGCGTGTTCCTTATTCGGGAATCTCGCGTTGATGCGCAGAGAGACGATTCCGCCGGAGACAGTGGTGCCCACGGAGGGGTTGCGGTCGCGCTTCATGAGCGGACCGAGTTTCTCGGCGATGGTGGATTCACCGGCGCCGAAGGTGTGGAGGGTTTTGGAGAGGATGACCCCCCTGCTGCTTTCACGTTCGATTTCCGGATTGATCGAGCGGGCGAACATGATCTTCATTTCCTTGGGGACGCCGGGCATGACGAAGATCCGGCAGCCCGAGGGAAGGCGGGCGCGGATTCCGGCGGCGGTGCCCGCGGAGTTGTCGATCATGCCGGCGCCGCGCGGGATCATCGCCTGGACGCGGTTGATCTCGGGCATGACGCGGTTGAGCTTCTGGAAGAAATCCTGGAGATTCTTCAGCCAGGCTTGGTTGAGTTCTAACGGTGCATTCATGACGGCGGCCAGCGCCTGCCGCGTGAGATCGTCTTCGGTTGGACCGATGCCGCCGGAAATCAGGACGATCTTCGCGCGTTCGGCGGCTTCGCGAATGGCTTGCTCAATCCCCGGTTGATCGTCGGCAACGGTGATGTGGGCGAGCACGGGGATTCCGATCGACGCAAGCTGCTGCGAGAGCCAGGCGGAATTAGTGTCGACGGTCTGGCCGAGAATGAGTTCATCGCCGACGGAGAGGATGATTGCATTCATGTTATGGGTAAGCGGGGAGGCATGATTCCAGATGATCGAGGCCCAAGGCGAGGCGGCGCTGGAGGGTTGGGGCGAGTTGGGTGCCGCCGTAGCGGATCTTGTAGAAGATGCGCGTGAGACGCCGGACGGCATCGTACGCCTGCGCGGGCAGGAAGCTGAGGGATTCGCTGAACTCGAGCGGCGTCATATGCGGCGGGCGATAAATGCCGTGGCGCTCGAGAAGACGGAGAAGCTCATCGTAAAAACCAAGCTGGCGCGCGAGCTTCAGTTGCTGGGACGAGGGCAGGGCGTCGATGCCGATGCGGAGGGCTCGCAGGCGCAAGCGCCAGCGCTCGAAGATGAACCACCCGATGGCAAACAACAGCGACAGGACCATGAAGATCGTGAGGAATGAGAGAAGCTGGTAGGTGCCGTACCAGCGGTTCTCGTTGAACATCCAGTCGCGGACGGCGTTCTGTCGATCGTTCATCCAGTTTCGAAAACGCGACACCGAATCCGTTGACTGAATCGCGACGTTGGTCATGCGATTCTCGACATTCATGACCATGTTGTCGCGACGGCTGCGATCGTAGGCGATGACGTTGCTGGCCCAGGTGTATTCGAGGTAATCGAACGCATGCTTCACCGTCGCCCACATGCCGGCCTTGCGCCCGGTTGCTTCGTGCCCGCTGGTGGGATCGTAGGACTTCCAGGTTCCATCCGGCAACTGCACTTCCACCCACGTGTGGGCGTGGTTTTGACGAACGATGTAATAGCCGCCAAGCGTGTTGAAATCGTCACACTTGAACCCGACGACCATCCGCGCCTTCATCCCCATGGACTGACAGAGCAGGGTCATCGCGCCGGCAAAGTATTCGCAGTGGCCGCGCTTGAGATCATAAAGAAACGCGACCATCGGATCCTGTCCGGCGATCCGGGTGGCATCGGTGAGGTCGAGCGTATAGCTGAATTTCGAGCGGAGGTGACTCTCGATGGCGGAAGCAATGGCGTCGTCCATCGCCTGAGGCGGCGCGACCGCCGGCCGCTGTTGCCAGAGGGGACCGGTGGCATTGCTGCCGCTGACGCTCGGGTCATGCGCATACTCAAAGATCTTGGGGTCGATTTCCGAGGATCGATCCTCTCTGAAGCTCGGTTCATTGTTCGCGCGAGCAAGGTTCCGGGGCGTGGGATCCTGCACCCGGTCGTCATTGGCCGCAAAACTTCCGACATACCCGCGGGAGGTCACCTCGTAATTTAACGCCTGCAACACCGGATCTGAGCTCTTGATGGTCTCATCGCCGGCCGCGTAGGCAAGCTCGACTCTTCGATCCGGGCGAAAGTTCAGGACGCCGGACATTGCGAACAGGACCGTGCTGCCCGTTGGGTACAGGGACACTTTCTGAATCCATCGCTCAGTGGCGTTGGACGTAAAGATCGACTTGTTCTCATCCTCGGTGCAAGGGAACGAAAGATCGGGGTCGCGGGCGCGGTCCCAACTCCACGCCGGTCCCGGTCCACCTTGCGCGCCGGAGCCGTTGTAGCGCGACAGGGTGACGCCGCGCAACAGCAGCGGGATCGTGCCGTCGACCCTGGCGTCGTTGTGATAAAGGCTCACGTGAGCCACCACCGCATCGTTCTGCGTGATCTTGGCGACTTGCTGGAACCCGACATTCTCGGAGAACCCGGTAAGCGTCTGGCTGGCGCGAAACTGCAGCGGTCCGAGGAAGTTCGCGGTGGGCAGGCGCGGGCAGAACAGAAAGACGACGACCGCCATGGTGATCGCGATCGTTGAGATCAATCCCGTCAAGCGGCGCATCGAGCGGTTGAGAAAACGCTGATCCTGCCGCAGCGTCATCGGGTTGATCTTTTCCTGCGGGATCGAAATCAGCTTGCGCGCCTGATCCGCCTCGACCTTGAGATGAAATAGCAGGCAGCAATACAGCGAGAGAAACAGGTAGATGACGAGCATCAGCCCGAATAACACGCTTGCGGTGTTGATGGACGCGGCGACCATCAGCAGCAAACTTAGAATCAGGAGCTGCGCGTAGTCGCGGTTGTTGCGCTGCTCATAGAGCTTGACCAGTTGGAGCACAACCAGGAACTCCCCGATCAGGAGGATCGGCGTGGTGCCCGAGCGCACGCCCAGCACCAGATACAGCAGCGACAACAGCGTGACGGCGCTGGCGACAAGATGCGGCATCGGACGGAAACGGTCCGTCCGCAGCAGCCAGGCATTGAGGAGGGTGCCGCTGATGGCGAGCACCCAGATGCCGGGCGATTGCGCAGCGAGCGCGAACCCGCTCATTCCCAGGAGGAGCAGCACGTACAGGGCGGGTTTGAACTGACGAATGTCGTACATGGCTTCAAACTTTTTGGGAGGCAGAGGCTACTAAGGCGCGATCACGTTGCTTGCCGACGTGCCGCTTACTTTCGGCGCGAGGCTCTTGTTCTTCGGGCATGCATCGGGCGAAATCGACGGTCTCGGGAAATCGAAACCATCGCCGAGATTGGGGGGAGGTTGAGGTAAATGAGATCAGACCGCTCTTGAGATGATCCGACAGGCTTACGTTGACTTCGACGGGTGCGATGAGGAGGGGCGTGCTCCCGGGTTCGGCGGTGGAGTGAGAATAGGCCAATAGGTCGGCCGTGCTGTGATCGGTGTTCAGCGGAAGACGAGCCATGTGCGCGAGAAGATCGCGGCGATGACGCTTCCCGCGCGCGGGGGCGATGGTGGCCCATTCGCCGCTGTAAGTGGTCAGCCCGACCGACAGCCCGGCTTCCAGCGCCTGGCTGGCGAGGGATGCTGCCATGGCAATGCAACGCTCGACTTCGGCATGGGCATCAACGGTTCGCAGCGGGCAGTAGGTATCCAGCAGAATCGTGACCCGCGGCGGAGAGACCTGGGTCATTTCTTTGCTGACGAGCACCCCCGTGCGGGCGCTGCGGCGCCAGTAGATGAGTTTGGGATTGTTCCCCTCGCGATACTCTTTAACACCATAGAACTCGTCGTTGCCGCCCGGGCGCGGGCGCATGATCGCGCCGGAGCTATCCGCCGATCGGCACATCGCCAGCACTTTAGGATCGACCTGACCCAAGGCGGGGTAAACGAGCATCGTGTCCTTCTGCTCGTGAATAACGGCGCGCTTGATAAAGCCGAAAGGGAAGCTCGTTGATATTTGATAGCGGTTCATCTGGTGGAGACCGCGGCGCTTGGGAATGGCTTCAGTGGGGACGGTGGCTGTGGTGCCGGCCGCGGCGTGGAGGAGGTAGGCATGAAGTTGGTGGGCGAAGGCTTCCGTGCCCTCCAACTCAGCGATCATCACCGACAAAGTGGGCCAGAACCGTTTGTTGTTGGCGAACTCGTAAGCGACCGTTGTGGGCTGTCCGACGACCGCGAGTTCAGGGAGCACGCGGTGGAAGCTCAGGCGGCGGAGGACGATTCGGCTGATGCCCCAACTGATCATGAGGACCCCGAACATCATACCGAAGACGCCGAAGAGGAGATTCGCCTGACTGTTCAGCGCGGCCAGGCCCATAAACATCATCATCGAGCAATACACCAGCCCCGTGAGCGAGAAGTCCAGCGACGGCTTCTTGTGGATTTCCGTGGCGGTCGAGACGACGGCGGGAGTCTGGCGACTAAGGAACCACATAGCTTCCAGACATTGTAGCACGGGGACGATGGCGCGTCGCGCTTCGGATTGTGGGTTGGGGCTGGTGCAGGGCTTTCGCAGTATCCAGTCTTGTAGTGACGACGCCTGAAGATGTATGAAGTTTGGGGCGGGGTGCGTTCCAATAAAAACGCCGCTCCGAGAAGGAACGGCGGCGGGGAATGAATTTACTGATCAGGCGAGAGGCTTATCTTTCACGCAGGCCGGCGACTGGCTTGCGGCCGGAGAAACCGGCATCCAGCTCGTGCCAATGTGTGATCGTCTCTTCGCCAAGCTTCCAGCACAGACAGACGTCGCGACCATCGTGACGGCCGACAAAATCAATTAACCCGGTGTCGAAATCCTTCAGTTCTGCGCCGACGGCCGATAGCTCGTTGACGAAGTCCTGAAGATGCTCGACCGCAAAATCCAGGTCTTTCTGCGCCTGTATAAGTTCTTTGCCGCCATCGAGAAGCTCAACCTGCTTGCGGCACTTGGCCGCCTGCGCGTGGGTTCTGACAATGTCGGCTACGATTCGCTTCACAAGAGGAAGCGTGCGGATTGCTTCCTTCAGGCTGAAGCGTTTGACGGATTTACGGGAAGGCCGCTGCGGCACAAATGACTGAGGAGCAGCCATGGAAAACACTTCCTTTCTTAGCCCCGACCTACACCATTATACGGCTCGGATGAGGGGCGGATCGTTCCATTCCCGGCGCGATTATGACACCCTTATCGGCCGTGTCAAAGAGCCACATGCAGCGAATGAAACAAAATTTGTGCCGATGGGTTAGATCAGGAAAAGGCGCAGGGTCGGAACGGTTGTTTTGGGACCACGAAACTACCGCCGAACCGGTTCATCAGCACTTACGGATGGTCCGCGGTTGCCGCGCGCGCTCAAGCGGCCTTGGTTTGCCTGGTGAGTCGCCGCTCAAGCATCTTGAGCACGGAAACTTCTTCCGGTCGGAGTTTGCCGCCGGACCTGGCCAAGGCGCCGGCGCGGCGAGCGAGCGAGAAAGCCAGTGTGCCGTCCAGATACGATTGCAAAATGACCGGGTGAATGTAGCACTTGCGACAAACCGCCTTAGTGTTCCCTAACTGTTTGGCGACGGCTTCCACCGCCCGGACCATGTTCTGCTTCGCTTGTTTCTGGGAGTTAAACGTCCCGATCTCCTGGAGCGCGCTCGCCGCCAAGACCGTGCCGGCCCAGGTGCGAAAATCCTTAGCCGTGAATTCCTGCCCGCCGATCGACCGCAGGTACTCGTTGACATCTGCGGATCCGATGTCGCAGACTCTTCCTTGCTCGTCGAGGTATTGGAACAACTCCTGGCCGGGGAGGTCCTGGCATCTCTTGGCGACATCCGCGAGGCGAGGATCCGCAAGGTCAATCTCATGCTCCACGCCGGATTTGCCGCGAAACTCGAAGTGGATCTTGCCGCCCTTGATCTTCGCGTGCTTGTCCCGCAGCGTGGTCAGGCCGAAGGATTTGTTGGATTTGGCATACTCGTCGTTGCCCACGCGGATGAGCGTTTTCTCCATGATCAATATGATGGCGGCGAGGACCTTTTCTTTGGGTAAGCCGGGAAGTTTGAGATGCTGGCGCGATTTGTGACGGATGCTCGGGAGGGCCTTGGCGAACGCAATGATCTTCTCGTATTTCGCGTCATCGCGGGTGGAGCGCCATTTCTCGTGATAGCGATACTGCTTGCGGCCGCGCGCATCGCGACCGACCGCCTGGATGTGACCGCGCTCTGAAGGGCAGATCCAAACGCCGGTCCAAGCCGGCGGGATCGCCAGGTGCTTGATGCGAACGAGCGTCTCGAAATCCTTGATCCTTTTCCCCTTGGCGTCCTCGTAGATGAAGCCCTTCCCCCCTTGGGCTCGCAAGATTCCGGGGGATTCATCGGAAACATAGAGCAGGCCCGCATCGCGGGCGGCTCGCAGATTCTGTTCGACGATCGGGCTGGGGTCGCCTTTGCCGCTGCGGTGTGAACTGTTTTTCTTCATGTTGGGGGCAGTACCTCATTATTGCTCAGGGCGGCGGAGCCGGTCAATGCGCTGAGTGGAGATCGCGACCAGGGGTTCGCTCTCGTAGCCGCGAGCACCGCCCGGACCGAGCTTCGCCTATTGCGAGGATAAACTTTTGCAACCGATATGCCACTTCGCTTTTCCACGCGGTCAGGCTTTCCCCAATCGATTCCTATCGATACATTTCGCCCGACCATGGCTAAGAAGAAAACACGCAAAGCTGTTTCCGCGCCGCAAGAGCGAGGCTATCCCCGCCCCCAACTTCAGCGGGCCAACTGGACGAGCCTGAACATGAGGTGGGGTTTCTCGATTGATGCGAACGCGGAATGGAAATCACCTCGAGAAGTTCAATGGCAGACATCGATTAATCTTCCGTTTAGCCCGGAGACCCCCGCCAGCGGGATCCACAACACCGGCTTCTACAAAGCGGTCTGGTATCACATCAAGCTTCAAAAGCCCGCGCTGCGAGAGAATGAGCGGCTGATCCTGCACTTCGGCGCGGTCGATCATCTCGCCAGCGTGTGGATCGACGACAATCTTGTTGGCACGCATGAGGGAGGATACACGCCGTTCAGCGTCGACATCACGGATTACCTTCAAGGTGAAGATTATCTGATTACCGTCCGCGCTTATGACGATCCTCAGGATCTCGCCAAGCCGCGCGGGAAGCAGGATTGGCGGTTGCAGCCGCATTCGATCTGGTATCCGCGCACGACTGGAATCTGGCAGACAGTCTGGCTGGAGACGGTGCCGCGCCGGCGGATCAGCAAACTGCGGTGGGCCGCGGATGTCCCAAAGTGGGAGCTGGAGCTTCAAGTTGAACTGGAAGACGCACAATCGGAATCGCCACTTCGTCTTCGACTGAAGCTGAGCGCCAAAGGAGAGACCCTTGCGGAAGATATTTACTCGGTCACGTCAAACACGGTGCAGCGAAAGATCGTTCTGCCTGATCCCGGGATTGACGATTATCGCAACGAGCTTCTTTGGTCGCCGAATGCGCCGAATCTGATTGATGCGCAGTTGGAGCTACTTGATCAAGATGACAACGTCATCGACACCGTCACCAGCTACACCGCCATGCGCACGGTGGTCATCGAAGGCGATCATTTAGTCATGAACGGCCGGCCGCTCATGCTGCGGTTCTTGCTCGACCAGGGCTATTGGGTCGAGGGCGGATTGACGGCGCCCAGCGATGAGGCTTTTCGCAAGGACATCGAGCTTGTGAAGGCGCTGGGATTCAATGGCGTGAGGAAGCATCAGAAGATCGAAGACCCTCGCTTCCTCTATTGGGCAGACCGACTGGGGCTGCTGGTGTGGGAGGAAATGCCCAGCCCGTACCGGTTCTGCGTCGAGACCATCAATCGACTGTCGCGCGAATGGTCGGCGGCGATCGAGCGCGACATTTCTCATCCATGTATTATCGCGTGGGTGCCGTTTAATGAGTCGTGGGGCGTTCCGGATCTCACGCAGGTGCGGGCGCAGCGGGATTTTGTGAACGGGATTTATCACCTTACCAAGGCAATGGATCCGTCGCGACCGGTCATCGGCAACGATGGGTGGGAAATGGAAAGCACGGACATCGTGGCCATTCACGATTACGAGCGAAATCCGGATCAGGTCCGCCAGCGCTATCACCGGACAGCAGAAAATCTGACCGCTCTGTTTACTTACGAGCGACCCGGACATCGCCAATTGTTGCTCGGTGATCGAAGCTATACAGGGCAGCCGATCATGCTGACGGAGTTCGGAGGCATTGCCTTTCACAAGGACGTGAAGCACACTTGGGGATACAAGCGTGCGATGACGGCGTCGGATTTTGACAAGCAATACACGGAATTGCTCGCCGCCGTGCGGGCAATGCCCATTTTTTCTGGCTTCTGCTACACCCAGTTCACCGATACTTATCAGGAGGCCAATGGATTAGTCCACATGGATCGGACGCCCAAGCTTCCCCTGGATCGTGTTGCCAAGGCCACGACAGGCTAAATGGATGCGCATGATTCTGGAACATCTTCAGTAGTTGCGTAGCGGTCGCACCCGAAGGCCCACATGATTTGCATAGCGGTTCGCACCCGAAGGCCCACATGCAACAAGGTTTCACAATCACGCTCTCATTTAGCGACCAAGTTGATCTGAATGCACCGGCTGGGAGAGATGGGTAAAGACGAATTTAGTTCCGGCTGATAATTCGTGCGCTCGCTCGAAAACTGCCGTTGGTTGTTTCCGAACGGGCGCTTTACATTTTCAAGTCGCCGATTAATGCCCGCATGATGCAGATTCTCGTTGTTGATGATGACGCCGACGTATGCCACCTTATGGTGAAGCTTTTTAAGCGCTTCGGCTATGACGCGGGGTGCGCCACCAGCGGGCCCGAGGCGCTGATGCGGATGGCGACGGAGCCGGTGCCGCAGCTCATCCTACTGGACATGATGATGCCGGAGATGAGCGGAATGGACGTGCTGAAGCACCTGAGCTGCAACGGGAAGCCCCCGCCGGTGCCGGTCATTATGTTCAGCGCCTTGAGCGACACGGACTTGATCCAGGAGGCGATGCGGAACGGGGCCAGCGATTATTGGATCAAAGCCACGATGGACATCCAGGACATTATTGCGAGATTGTCGCGGTTTTTGCCCGGTCCGGCCAACGCATGACCGATAACTCGCACCGCAAGTAGACAAATTCAACCTTTTCCACTCAACAAAACCCAAAAACCAGCCGACTTGAGAGTAGCGTCCCGCCACAGCGCGCGCTAATCCATGAGCCTGACCTACGATGAAATGTCCGCGTTGAGCATCGCCTTTCAGGAGGCGCACATCCCCTCGGACCGCCGGGTTGCGCAGCGCATCAAGCAGCGCATCGCGGCGGAAATTACTGAGTGGGAGGACAGCAAAGCGGGTCGCACGTTCGGGGTCACGATCGAGGACTTCTCTCCGAACGGCGTCGGTCTTGTGCATAGCGGCAGACTGAAGGCCGGCGCCACGTACATCCTCGCGATCCCGCGCCCCGGCCGCCCGCCGATTCAGGTGTTGCTCAGCGTGGTCCGCTGCGACCAAATCGACGCCGGAAGATTCAACACCAAGATGGAAGCCAGCGAAATTTTGGCCGGACGACAGGTCGAGAAAAAGCGCCGGCCTTCACTGGCGCGGCTGATGCTCGCGGGCGCGGCAGTTGCCTTCGCCGTGAGCCTGGCTCTCTATCTCACCCTGTTTCAATAACCCGCCGATTTGCATCCCCTCAAAAACCGCCGGGCTCAGCGCAAACCGGAATAACTTCCGGTACACTTCCCGCGGTTCGATTTCTTAACCTGATTTTGAGGTACGCACATGGAGGACAGGGCCACTGGCGCGGGCCGAATTCTGGTTGCGGAAGATCATCCGTCGCTGGCTCGGTCGATCGCCGAGGGTTTGCGCGAAGAGGGGTTCGAAGTCGACCTGACGCTCGATGGGCTGGACGCGGAACGATTGATCAGCACGCACCGCTACGACTGTGTCGCGCTCGATATCATCCTTCCGGGAAAGGACGGATATCAGATTCTGAAGGAGATGCGTCAGAAGGGAAACCGCACGCCGGTGCTGTGTGTTACCGCGCGGGATGCGCTGGATGACCGCGTGCAGGGGCTGAATTACGGGGCGGACGATTATCTCGTTAAACCGTTTGCGTGGGATGAGTTGCTCGCGCGGGTCAAGGCGCTGATCCGGCGCGAACGCGGGTATCCGCAACCCGCACTCGTGATTGCCGATCTGGAAATCGACAACGTCGCCAAGAGCGTGCGACGCGGCGGGCAGGAAGTCCACCTGACGGCTCGGGAGTTCATGCTTCTCCAGTTTCTTGCCGGGCGGCAGAACCAGGTCGTCAGCCGCGAAGAAATCTGGAAACACCTCTACGGCCAGAGCGATGAAGCTTCGAGCAACGTGGTCGATGTCTACATTCGATACCTGCGCAACAAGATCGACAAGGACCAGGCGGTAAAGCTTATTCATACGCGGCGCGGCATGGGATACATGATCTCGGCCACGCCCGGACCGGAAGCAGGCGGCGCCGAGACACCGGATCCGCAGACGTCTTCCACTTCTGAAACGCCATGACAACGCGCATTACTGTTGCCATCCTGCTGGTGACCTGGACGATCATCGTCGTTGGGGATTCCGCCGCCTATTTTACGGCACGCGAGACTCTGCTCACCCTGCTGGATGATTCGCTGGTCGCCCGCGCGACACCGCTTCTGGATCACAGTATCAACCCGGACCAGCCTGTGAATTCGCTGGTTCCGGCGGGAGACCTTTACGAGATCCGTGACACCGCCAATCGTGTTACTCAAAGCCATTCCGGCGCCGCGGGCCTGGATTCTGAGCCGCTGCTTGTGAACAAAACGTTCGAGTATCGGGCGGATGGGAAGCGCTATCGCACGGTGACCGTCCGCGCCGTGACCAGCGCGAAGCGCGATGCGGTCTCACCGGCAATCACCATCGTTTACAGCAGGCCCGCTGAGTCTTTCGACAAACTAACCAACTATATCATCGCCGTTCTCAGCAGCATTGGGGCGTTCTGCGGGCTGGCCACGGGATGGGTGGCGCTGAAGGTTTCGCGCGCGGCGCTGCGGCCTCTCACGGAGACGGCGGAAGTCATTGCCGCCATCGATGAGAAAAACCTCTCCCAGCGCATTCAATCGCACAAGCTGCCGCCGGAACTGGTTCCCATGACCAACCGGTTGAACGAGCTGCTCGAGCGCCTGGAGCGAGTCTTTTCGCAGCGAAAACAGTTTCTGGCGGATGCCGCGCACGAACTTCGAACGCCAACCGCTGCGCTGCTAACGACCCTCGAGGTCGCCCTCCGTCGTCAGCGCGATCAAAAGGCGCTTGAGGAAGCGATGGGCAGCGCGCTCAATGATGCCCGGCTGCTCCGCCGTCTCGTCGATAAGCTGATGGAGCAGGCTCGCAGCGACCACATGATCGACCGGCCGCGCCTGGAGGAACTTGATCTTGCAAAGCTGCTGCGCGATTGCATTGACACAATCCGGTCCATTGCGTCCGAGAAGGACGTGACGATTGATGCGAACTGCCCGGCGACCCTCCCCTTTGTTACGCAGCGCGAGCGGCTGCAGAGCATCCTTCTGAATCTGCTCACGAACGGGATTGAGTACAACCGCCGTGGCGGAGAAGTAAAGATCGTCTGCTCGCCCACCAGCAAAGGGGTCGAGCTTTCCGTGCGGGATTCGGGAGCGGGCATCTCAGCCGAACATTTGCCGCACATTTTTGAGCCCTTCTATCGTGCCGATCGCGAGAAGCAGGGAGACACCGAGCACCTTGGTTTGGGCCTTTTTCTGGTCCATTCCCACATTCAAGCGCTCAAGGGGGAATGCACCATCAAGAGCCAACGAGGGGAAGGAACGACCGTCACCGTGATCCTACCCGCCATGACGACCCCTCCCACCCCCCTGCCGGACCCAAGTGCTCAGCCCGCTGCCGCCACCAAGCGTTAATCTTTCATTCATTTTTTACTTGTAAATTCCAGCAGGATCGCTCAATATTACATGCGGCAGATTAAGGCTGCCTGAACGATTCGCGGGATGGCTGCAATATTCGTACGTAAAATGGGTCAGCGGCATCGGCGCACGCTGGGTTGCGTCCACGCTCTGTTGAATCTGAGTTCGCTTTTGGGAGACAGCAATGAAAGCGTTCAGTAACGCCGTGCAGCGGTTTTTCCGGGATGAACGAGGGACCGAGACCTTGGAATGGGGATTGATCTGTGGATTGATTGTGGTCGGCGCCATCGCCGCCATTACGGTCATCGGTCCCAAGGTCGCCAAGCTTTGGAATGACTCTGCTGATAAGATCCCTTGATAAGATCCCTCCGCTTTGAAGCCAGTTGGAAGCTGGTAGCGAAATCCTCGCGAGACCGCGCGTCAGCGAGTTCGCGTGGTTATTTGAACCGCGCGGTTCGACCGCGGGCTTCCGCCGCGCGGCTAAACCTGGCGGTTGGGGGCTCGTTTTACCTGATTGCTTGGAAAAGCTGCGTTAGCACCTTCTGGGCGGCCGCCACACCAATCCCAAATTCCACCGGCTTGCCCAGCGCCTTAAGAACGTGCTCCACCGCTGCGACGACGGCCAGCGCATCGTACGCATCGGAATAGCCCATGTGATTCACACGGAAGATCTTGCCTTCCATCGTGCCTTGTCCGCCGGCGACGTGCATGTTGTGGCGGGTCTTAAGCTGGCCGCGGAAATCCTTGTCGCTGATGCTTTCCGGATAGCGGATCGCGCTGACGGAATTCGCCGGAGATTGACTGAACAGCTCAAATCCCAGCGCTTTCATCCCGCAACGGAAGGCTTCGGCAGTCGTCGCCGTGCGCTTCCACACCATCTCCAGCGTCTCTTCCTTCACCATGCGCAGACTGACCCGCAGCGCCTCGATCAGCGTATTCGCCGGTGTAAATGGCGTATCGCCATCGGTGATGCTCTTCTTATATTTCTTCAGATCGAAATAGAAATCCCTCGACGCGGTGTTCTGTTCCGCCGCTCTCCACGCGCGATCAGAAAGCGCCAGAAACGCCAGCCCGGGAGGCAGCATTAGTGCTTTCTGGGATCCGGTAATCGCCACATCCACCCCCCACTCATCCATCTTGAACGGCAAGGCGCCGATGCTCGTAATTCCATCGACGATGAGAAGCGTGTCGCCATTCTTCCGGACGACCTTGGCGATGTTCTCCAGATCGCAGACCGTCGCGGTGGATGTCTCCGAATGCACCAGAATCACCGCATCGTACTTTGCGGCTTTCAGCTCATGATCGATTTGCTCCGCCGTCGGCGGCTGGCCGTACTCCAGCTTCAGTTCCTTGCAGTCGATCCCGTAACTCTTGCAGACGCTCGCCCAGCGCTCGGCGAACTTCCCGTTGCTCACGTTCAACACCTTCTGCCCCGGCGCAATGCAGTTGATGATGCCCGCCTCGGCGGCGGCGGTGCCGGAACCGGTAATGGTATAGACGGTGTTCTTCGTCTGGTACACGTACTGCAAAAGCTGCTGCACCTCGCTAAACATCGCACGGAATTCCCCGGTGCGATGGTGATGAACGGGCTTGGCGAGTTCCAGAAGCGTAGCCTCAGGAACGCTCGTGGGGCCGGGGGTGAACAGACGGTATTTCATCAACATCATGGTTATCCTTTGTCCGTTGTCAGTTGTCATACGGATTTCACTTATTTCCTGCGCCTTGGGTTCGCGGCCCCGCTTGCGGGGCGCGGATTCCCAATGGGATCAGGCGCGAGAATTAAACAGAGTCCGTATTACGGGTTCCAGGTCCGCAGGGGCGAAGATAATAGGGGAACCCATCCGTGCATGCCACGGTTGCACGGGCCAGGCTACGGTTGTTTAACCTTTCACTTGCAAAATTTGCGTTCTCCCGGATTTTATTGGACGTTCTGGTTATTTCGAGTAAACTGGTTAACGAGGGCAACTGGATGAGGAGAGCCTCCGGTCGCTTCCGCGTTTGTTCAGGCGCATTCATTTCTCTCGAGAATCAGGAACTTGAAGCACACGCTTCAGTGAGGGCATCGCAATGAAACGTTCTATCGCAATGGGGATTGCAGCGCTGGCACTGGCGCTGCCCAGCAGTCTTTTCGCCAATCAAACCATTGCCGGCAACGGAAGCACCGACTTCGGTGGAGCCATCGGGCAAGGCTCGCTCGCCGTCAGCGACAATGGCACCACCGTCTCGACCACACTTACCAAGGGAGCAGGCAATTACAACGACGTGCTCGTTGTCTTCATTGACTCGATCCCCGGTGGATTCTCGGATACCTCCCTGTTCAGCGACGCCGGCGACGGACTTCGCAAAGCGATCTCCGGGATCGACGGCGGGACCAACCGATCCACCCTCACCTTCCCATCCGGCTTCCTCGCCGACTACGCACTCGCGCTCGGCCCTTCATCGGATAACTTCGGTGGCCTCTGGCAACTTGCCGCCGGCGGGAACAACAGCCTGCCTTTCGTCGCCAGCGCCAACCTAAGCCCCACCGGTACTAATTCCAGTGCAACCTATACCTTCGATCTGAGTGCGAGCAACATCGGGCTCACGCCCAACAGTGGAAGTTCGTTTAAGCTGTTAGGCACCTACATCGCTAACTCCGGCTACCGCTCGCTGGAATCCATCGGCGGTAATGTAACGGGAACGCAAGGCTGGAACCCCTTCACCGCAACCTCCAACTCCACCTATTTCATCGCCCCGGCGCCTGAGCCGGCGAGCCTTGCCATTCTTGGACTGGCCGCGGCGACCGGTCTCTCCTCACGGCGTCGTCGAGCATAAGGCACGCGGCAATCCATCCGCAAATGCAATCGGCGGCGCCATCAAATCGCGCCGCCCTTCTTATACGGATTTCACTTAATTCCCCTGCGACTTGGGTTAGCGGCCCCGCTTGCGGGGCGCGGATTCCCAATGGGAATCAGGCGCGAGAATTAAACAGAATCCGTTTTATTTCCCAACCTAATCCCAAAAACTACGCCAGATCAAGATCATCAGGATCGTCATCGTCATCTTGCAAAATTCCCGATGAAACATTGCTTGCAACGGCCTGTGTTGCGCTACCGGTCGTGACGGCAACTGGAGCCGCTGGCGTCGGCCGGAGCTCGAACCAGTCGATATCGCCCAACGACGTTGGCGAGCGGCTGACGAGATACAGATCATGCACACCCGTCGCGCCGCTGAAGCTGCTCGACTGCACTTTGAAGATGCTCCACCCGCTGGGCTTGCCGTTCTTCGACTTGTTCGGACCCGTCGCCACCGTTTGCAGCGTTCCGATGATCGGTCCATCGACCGAATCGAGATGGAGATCCAGGTAATTACCACCGGCATAGCGGGGCAGAGCGATGTTGACATCAAACGTCCCGGATCCGGCGCTGCCGAAATCGGCGCCGAACAAACGAATCCAAGTCGTGCCAAACATCGCGACGACGTTCGACCGCACCCAGGGACCGCCGCCCGAATCAACACCGAAATCATCCGCCGCTTCCGCTTCAATCCTGACGAAGGGATTCAGCCCGCCGAAACGTCCGCCGGCGGTGTTGGTGGGGTCCGATTCGCCGAAGGAATTGGCGGCAACAATGCGGTAGTCGTACCGCCCCAGCCCGGGGAAATCGGTATCGGTGTATGACGTGGTGTTCGCCGGAAGCGCTGCGATAGTCTCGTAATGCGCCCGATCGCTCGATCGCTGCACGCGATACTCGGTCTCATCGCCGGCGAGATCAGTCCAGGACAAGTTCACGTGATCGCCGAACGAGCCACTCTTCAGCACAATCGGCTTCGCCGGCGCCTGATCGACATTGAACTGCCAGTTATCCAGCGTCGTCCTGCCCTTCCCGCCGCTGAAGGTCAGGTACACATCATGCACGCCGGTCAAATTGTTGATCGCGACGCTGTACAGGCTGAAACGCTCCGCCGTTGACGACAGCGTGGCGGATCCCGCCACCGGCCCATCCAGACTGTCCAGCCGCACCGTGATCTCCTGCCCGGTGTTTTCGGGCGGGACCGACATGTTAAGGAGCAATTGGTTCATCCCGCCGCCGCTGCCGAAATTGACCGCACTAAATCGCTGCCAACCCGCGTTCGCGGCGCTAACCGCGTGCCGCGTACGCCAATCGCCCTGCTCGGCCTCGCGCGATTCCATCTCATTCCAAAGCCGCGCATCACGATTGATTAGGGCGCTCGTCGCCGCGCCGGCTTGTGATTGACCAAACCCATTGAACGTTTTCAGCCGGTAGTGCGTGGTTGATGTGCTGTTCAGGAGCGGGTCATTCCAGTTCGTTCGATCCCCAAATGCGATGCCCGCGCGAGAGAAATTCACGCCGTCTCCGGACTTCTCGACGATGACACCATCAACGGTGTCGGGCAACGCATCCCATGAGAGCTTCGCGCCGTTTCCGTCAACCGCCAAATTCACCGGTGGCCCTGCCGGCGCGACGGTTTCGGCCTGGAAACTTTGCGTGGCCTTAAACCAGGGCGCGTTCGGATCCCACTGTCCGCCGCCGCCCCAGATCACCGCCCCGTCAGAAAACTGCCGCGTCACCGACAACTCCATCTTCCAGTAATCCCCGGGAAGCGCTCCGCCGGTATGTAAATCATACATGAACAGAAACGGATAAATCGGCTTCCCATATCGCGCCGCTTGTTCCAGCACCGCCTTCGATGCCGCCTCCCACTCGTTTGCGTTCACATAAACAAAACTCTTCGTGTAAAGCCCGGGGAAAATGTAATCCTGCTCCGGCAGGTGCGCGACCAGATAATCCGTTGACTCCTTCCACTTCGCGACCGCGGCCGCGTCATTCAGATCCTGCGGCTCACCCGTTACGCCCAGGTTCCAGAACCCGAACTTCACATCCGGCGCGGTCTTTCGGATCAGCGACACAATCTGCGAAATCTCCGCAATGCTCGCATCAACGCCGGCCGTCGTGTCGAAACGAGTGTCAACAGACCAGATTTCAACGTCAAGAACGAGAACCTGCTTTCGCTTTTGGGCCTCGAGCGCAACTTCCTTCACCTTCTTCGCAACAAGCGCGCCCTTCTTATTGAAAATGGCTCCCTGCGGAACGAGGTACAGCGTCTCAATGCCCGGCGCCATCGGTTCCGGCATGTTCGCGAACGCGGGCGACTGGAGGATCCGGTACTTCGCGGTTGTCGCGCTCGCCGGCGCGGACGGCGCCGTCGGACCGGTGCTGGTATTGGTGATGACGCGGTATTGGAATGTCGCGTTCTCGGGAAGATTGATATCCCTGAAGCTTGTCGTATCCGGCGCCGTCGTCCCCACTGGGACCCAGTTGCTTCCGTTCGAGCTTCGTTCGATCGAGTACCCGGTCTCCCCCATAACATCGGCCCACTTGATCGTGATGCCGTGGCTCTGGTTAAGCGAATTCGCGGTAACGAAAACGGGCGCGGTCAAGGCGGCGGTTTTCACAATTCCAGCGCGAGCGGCACCGGCGGCGTTGAAACCGGTCGTGGCAACCGCCAGCATCCGGCGCAGTTCAAGCCCTTCCAGCAATGCTGGCCGATTAATCTTTTTTTTCACCGTGCTCCTCAGTCGTTGTCCAAAGCAGCCCTTAGACGGATTCCACTTAATTCCTGCGCCTTGGGTTAGCGGCCCGCTTGCGGGGCGACTTTTGAACGGGAATCAGGTTCAACCCGGAATCAGGCGCGAGAATCAAACCAAATCCGCATTAGCCCGCAACAGGCCCACATTAACCCGCCGCACAAGCCCTCCAAGGGGCCGTGATTGTAACGTTGACATGCGGCAAAGGGTTCAAAATTCAACCGCGATGATTGCCATGATTGCAGCAGACTCAGCAATCCCGTTACTCCCTCGGCGCAATTCCATCCTGCGTCACCAGCAGCAACTTGTCCGTCACCTGGTGCGGCATGCGCTGGAAATCCTCCGCAATCTGCTTCGCAAGACGATCCGCGGTCTCCGTGTCATTGCGGAAGCAAAGGAGGATATCGCGATTCGGAATCCCTGCCGCGAAAGGGCTTCCCAAATGCTCCCGCAAGCGATCGTGCAACGTCGGCAAGAGCAGCCGGCTGGCGTCGTAACCATCCATCGTCTGGAACAGGATCAGGTTGACCCGCCCTTCTTCATCCTGAGCCGCGTGCGCGCTGATGGCCTCCGACTTGGTCGTGAGGTTGTTCATCGCCGTCTCGCGAAGCTGATCCATCGTGATGCCCCATTCCTGAAACTTCAGGTTCGGCAAATAAGAAATCGTCCGATCGTGATCGATCGCATACCCGATGATCAAACCCGGAACAAACGGCTCATGCACGATCCCCGGTGTTGCCTCCACTGCCGATGACGGCAAGACCATCGGCATGATCCGATCCTTCACCTCGTCATAAGCCGCATCTTCATCGGGTGTCCCCTCGGCTGCACGAAGGAGTTCCACCGCCCACCGCTCAACCTGACGCTGTATTTCTTCCGGCCGGAGATTCGCGACCCGGTACAGATTTTCGAGCGGAGCCACGGAGCCGTTGATCGTCAGTGCGAACGATCCATCCCCCTCGCCGATCTTCACCAGCGGGAAACGATCGTGCACAATTTCCGTCACACGCTGGATAAACTTCTCTCGCGGCATCGCCTCATCCATCACGTCCGACTATAGCCGGGCGTCAATCGCGATGCCACCGAAGCGCTTGACGATTGAGTCATCGAGTCATTGATGTTTGAAAGCAAACTCCTCGCCTTTCAATCGTCAATGACTCAATCACCAATCTTTCAATCTCCCCGCGTTCCCTTACACTCCCCTGCCACGAAAAGGAGTTCGATTTGTCGCAATCTGTTCGAGTCGGAATCATCGGCGCGGGTTGGCCGGGGATTCAACATGCAAAGGGTTTTGCCGGCGCTGGAGGTTTCAAGGTCACGGCGGTTGCCGATCTGATCCCTTCGCGCCGAGAAAAGTTCCTGGGTGACCATGCCGCGTCAAAGCAGTACGCCAGCGCAGAAGAACTGATCAAAGATCCCGATGTCGATGCGGTAAGCGTCTGCATCCCGAACCATTTGCACGGACCCGTCGCCACGGCCGCGCTGCGCGAAGGCAAGCATGTGATCTGCGAGCCCCCACCAGCATCGAACGCCGCACAGGCGAGGCAGATCGAACGAGCGGCTGCCAAAGCACAGAAGGTTCTGCTCTACGCGAGCATGCGAAGGTTTGGCGGCCCGGAACTCGCGGCCAAGCAAGCGATCACGAAGGGATATCTTGGCGACGTATATCACGTCCGAGCCACATGGATGCGCACCCGGGGCATGCCGCTGGGGACGGGGTGGTACTCCGACAAATCCCGCTCGGGCGGAGGCGCCTTGATCGACCTTGGAAGCCAGGTGCTCGACCTCGCGTGGCATCTGTTGGGGCAGCCCATGCCTGCGAGCGCGTACGGGATCGCACATCAACATTTCGCCGGCACGTTGCCCGAGGGGATGACGTGCGATGTGGACGATGCCGCGTTCGCGTTGCTGCGTTTTGAGAATGGAAAGTCGATCGAGCTTGCCGCAAGCTGGGCAATCAACCAATCGCCCCAGCAGCAAGGGGCGATTTGCCGGGTCTATGGGAAAGAAGGCGCTGTGGAGGTTTATACGCCGCAAGGCGCGACGCTGTACCGGCATTTTGACCACAAGGGAAACTCGAAGCCAACGGCGCTCAATGGCCCGAAAGTTACCGGCCACATCGCCTTGGCTCGACACTTTCGCGAATGCATCCTGGGAAAGTCAATGCCGCGGATTGGTCCGCCCGAAGGTGTAAAGTTGATGCAGATGATCGAAGCGATTTATGATAGCAGCGAAGCGCGACGAAGCGTCAGTATTAAGTGATCGGCGAAAAAGGATTCGGCGCTTGATAGGAGCTTTCATGTCGAAATTCCCCGAGATCGACGCGACCCGGCAACCTTGCATCACCGATGAGCAGGCCAACTTCTTCCGCATCAACGGGCTGCTCATCATTCGCAACGTTCTCTCGCCGGAAGAACTCACCGCGCTGCAAGAACAAACCCAACCTTTGATCGACCGCGCGATCGCTCTCACGCCGACGGCGGAGACGTTCCAAAAAATCTCTGCTGAGAATAAGGGATCTCGGATCATTGCGCTGTCATCCCCCGAAGCTCCGCAAGAGAAGGACTTCTTCTATCAGAAGCACAAGATCACCAATGAGCCCGTCCCTTTTCGCGTTGAGTTCGTGATCGATAAAACAGACGCCGGGAAGGCATTGCTCGGGCATCCCTTCATCCTCCGCAGCGTCGAGAAGCTGCAAGGCAAGAACTTCATCCCGACGTGGGATTCGGTTGTCTTCAAAAAAGCCGGCTCCGGCGCGGAAATCCTTTGGCATCGGGATGACGACTCGCCTGCCACCCATCAATCCCGCGCGCCCATTTTCAATGTCGATTTTTATCTCGATGGCTCCGATGCAACCAATTGCCTCTGGGGGATCCCCGGCTCTAATCGCTGGACGAGCGAGCAGGCGAAGAAAAAGATCGCGGCGTTGAATGCGAACGGCTTCAAGACCGATTCAAGCTGCGAGCAAATCCTCATGAATCCGGGCGACGTCATCTTCCACGATATCCACGCCCTGCACGGATCGCCCGCTGCCCAGTCGAACCTCCGCCGGGTCGTTTACTTTGAGTTTCGCCCCGCGGAAGTCGAACGCGACTTCGGGCCGCATAACGCGCAATACATCCCGCTGAAGCAGGGCGTCCTCCTTTCCTGCCTCCGGCGCCGGTCGCGGACACCGTACTCCAGGAACGAGTCGCAATTCGTTTACGAGCCCGCCGCGGAATTCGCTCCACCTTCCGGAGCCGACGACCCCAAAACCTACCGCTACGATCACGCGGACTACTCGCGATGATCCTCCGGCGCGGAGGGTTATTTGGCCGAGACGTCGCCCAGGTACTTCAGTTTATCCGTCGCCTTCTTCGCGATCGGACCGTTTCGGGTGTCGAAGCGGATGGCGTTTTGCCAGGCGGCACGGGCGGTGGCCAAATCCTTCTGCGCGAACGCGGAATCGCCATAGAGAAGATACGCGGTGGCGTTGGTGCGATCGAGCGAGAGCGATTTCTTGAGCGCGACAACAGCCTCGGCAGGATGAGCAAGCTTGAGGTGCAGGGCGCCAATGGATGCGTAAGTCGAGGGATCATTCGCGTCGAACTTCAGGGCATTCTTAAACGCGGTGAACGCGTCGATGTTCTTCCCGAGATCGGACAGAGCTTGCCCGCGATATCGGTGAAGGTGGGCGCGTTTCGGTTCGAGAGCGATGGCATAATCAAAATAAGCGACGGCCTTTTCGTTTTCGCCGAGCATGGATGAAGCGACGCCGGCGCTTTGGTACGCGCGCCAGTTGGTGGGATCGTGCCTGGCGACACTTCGCCACTCCTTGATGGCCTCGCGAAGCTTGCCTTGATCGGAGAGACACTGCGCCAGGCACTCGTGGGCGAGGGTCATGTCGGGCTTGAGCTTGATCGCCTGGCGATAAGAGTCGGCGGCGAGATCGAGATTGCTGAGCATCGCGTGGAGCGACCCATCGAGAAACCAGTAGAGCGGGTTGCGCGCCTGCCGGCCACGCATGTTCGCGAGCGTGTTGGAGGCGGCGTTGAGGTCGCCGCGATCGAGAGCCATGAAGGTCTGCGCGAAGGCGAGGGCGTCGGCGGAATCGAGCGCGTCGCCGGCGGCGCTGGCGATGGTCTGGACGGGGACCTTCTGTTCGATCAGCGACCGAACGCGATCGACGGGGATGGCAAGTGTCTTGAGGGCTCCTTCGGGTGAGGTGCGGATGACGCCGACAACAGATCCGTCGGAACCGAGAATGGGGCCGCCGCTGGAGTCCGGGGTTGGGGTGGTAGCGCTTTGAAGGATGCGAAAATCTTTTTCGACGTCCACGCTGCCGAGCTGAGATTCCTTCAGCGAAGTAACGCGGCCCTGTTGGAATCCGAGCGCGCAGACTTTTGATGCCGAGGCGCTGGTGGAGGCGAGTTTGAGGAACTGCGCTTTTTCGGTGCGCACTTTGAGAAGAGCAAGATCGGCCTGTTCGTCGATACCGGCGACGCCTTCCACGAAAAGGGCACGACCATCGGCCAATTGGACGCTGGCGAAGGATGCGCCGGCGATGACGTGGTAGCTGGTGACGAAGAGACCCTCGGATGAGACGAAGAAGCCGGTGCCTTGACCGCGCGGGCGGAGGGAGTTGTCGCGGACCTGAACGAGTGCGACGGCAGGTGACGCGTTCTTGAAGAGTTGAGCAGACGAGAATGCGAGGGTCGCGGGCTTGGTCGCCGCCGTGGTCTGGGCGGGCGTGGCGGCGACGACGGCGGGAGCGGGCTTCGACCTTGAGCCGATTGTCGGGATGCTGCCGGCGGGCGTGCGCTTGAGCGAAGGCGTGGTGGTTGGATTGGGCTTGCGTGAAGGCGAGACAGCGGCGGTTGGGCTCTTCCTCCAGTTCACGTCGGCGGAAGCGGGGGATGGGCCGCCCGACCACCAGATGCCGACGCGAAAGAGACCCCATGCGACAACGAGAACGCCCGCGCCGAGAATGCCTCGCTTGACCAACGGGTTCGACATCAATGCTTTTGTGTTCACCTAGGGAGATAGGTCGGGTAAATCTAGCGAGAGCTTGATGGCTGGCACGTCCAATAGGGCGCGCCAAGTCCGGTGGGGCCTCGTTACTGGAGGGCGCAGGATGCACAGACGTTGCAGCTTGAAGCATCGGGTGCATTACCATCGCTTCTCCCTGACCGCGGAGGAACAACCTGTGTGAAGAGCGGGACGCGGGTGCAGATTGTCGGATTGAATTGCAAGGCGTATCCGTTTGTATCTGTTTATATCCATTTTGGGGGTTGGGGGATGGGGGAATGGATGGGGCGCGGGTGTTTGGAAGTCGTTGACACGGGCTGGAAGCCCGTGATACGGGTCGAGGGGTTGGAGTTCATGCGCGTTCCGTTCTGAGGGCGCGGAATGGCCGCTGTTGGGGGTCCCTCTATATCTCCTGGGGCGCTGCGCGGAAAAGTGTGCTGGCGCGCAGCGCTTTTTGGGGGAATGGGGATTGGGGTGCGGGGCGGGGGGAAAGAATTTTTCTTTTGGGGATTTTGGGATTTGAGGCGCTGCGCCTCCGGCGCGCTTGGCGCGCAGCGCGGGGTTTATGATTCGGGAGGTTTACTTCACCACGGAGCCCCCCCTGCGACGGAGGGCACGGAGGTGGGAAGGAGAGGATTGAGGATGGAATGTGGTGTTGGCATTGGGGATGCGGGGGGAGACCCGGCCGACTGGTGATCGATCAAAGGGGTCAGGAAGGCCTTTTTACGAAAAACCTTCCTGACCCCTTTGATCTTCTCGTCATCGATGCTGCTTCGCTCGACCGATTTGGACGGATGGGCTCAACGCTTTGCGATGAGATTGACGATCGTCGCGGTGAGATCTGCGGGCTCGAAGGGTTTGGCGAGGTGGGCGTGGAAGCCGGCGGCGAGGGCGCGGTCGCGGTCTTCGGCTCGGGCGAGGGCGGTGAGGGCGATGGCGGGGAGATTCGCTCCGGCAGCGGGGGCGAGGGCGCGGATGCGGGCGATGAGGGTGTAGCCGTCTTCATCGGGCATGCCGATGTCGCTGATGATGATGTCGGGGAGGTTGTCGTGGAAGGTGCGCATGGCATCGGCGACGGATGCGTGGGCGGTGACGCTCGCGCCTTGGTTGGTCAGGATGCGGGTGATGAGTTCTCGGGCGTCTCTGTCGTCCTCGACGAGAAGGACTTTGATTCCTTGGAGTGCGGGTTGGTTGGATGACGTGGGATGGGGACTCGGTCGGATGTGCGGGTGGGCGATGGCGAGGGGGATGGAGACGGTGAAGGTGGAGCCTTGGTTGGGGCCGAGGCTGTCGGCGTGGACGGTGCCGCCGTGGAGTTCGGTGAGGTGGCGGACGATCCCGAGTCCGAGACCGAGTCCGCCATAGCGGCGGGTGGTGGTGGCATCGGCCTGGCGGAAGCGTTCGAAGACGTGGGGGAGGAAGTTTTTGGGGATACCGATACCGGTGTCGGTGATGGAGAGCTCTACCGAATCGCGGTCCCGCGGCAGAGCCGCTGGGCTCCCGTCCGCGCTCGAGCGTTTGAGTGTGATATGCACGTGACCGCCCGAGGGGGTGAATTTGACGGCGTTGGAGAGAAGGTTCCAGACGATCTGCTGGAGGCGGGTGGGGTCGCCGTTGACGGGGCCGGCAGTGGGATCAAGGGCAAGTTGGAGATGGACGGTTTTGGCATCGGCGGCGAGGCGGACGGACGCAATGGCTGCTTCAATGACGGGGCCGAGCTGCACGGCGCGGACGTCGAGGCGGAGCTTTCCGGCAACGATGCGTGAGACATCGAGCAGATCTTCGATCAGCTGGGACTGGGTCCTGGCGCTGCGTTCGATGGTTTCCAGGCCATGCTGGAGTTCATCGGGATTGTTGTCGCGCCCGCGGCCGAGGAGCTGTGACCATCCGAGGATCGCGTTGAGCGGCGTGCGCAATTCGTGGCTGACGGTGGCGAGGAATTGATCTTTCAATTCGCTCGCCTGCTCGGCTTGAGCGAGGGCGCGCTCGGCGGATTCTTTAGCGATGAGAAGTTCCTGCTCACCGTGACGGAGGTCCTGGGCGGCTTGCTCGGCGCGGCGCTGTGCTGATGCCTGGGCCGCGGTCAGGGAGAAGAGGAGCATGCTGACCACCCCCCCTGCTGCGAGGACGAGCAGCGCGAAGCCGAGGGAGGAGCTGGCTTCGAACTGCGGCCCGCTTGCGTAGGCGAGGGTCCAGTGATGACCGGGAATCTCAAGCGACGCCGTCTTAGCGAATTTTGGCTTGGGGTTCGGCAGCGCGGATATTTTGTCCGAGCGATGAAGGAGCGCCTCGGGCGCGATGTGGTCGCCGTCGTATACCGAGAAGGAGATGCCGGAGGGGAATCGTTCGTTGCCGAAGATTCCGGCGAGGAGGTCATCGGTGCGGAACGGGCTGAAGATGAATCCGCCGAGTGTTATGCGGCGCTGCTCGATGGTGGCGGGGGTGGTGTGGGTGAAGTAGATGGGGAAGTAGATGAGAAAACCGGCTTGCTTGTTGGAATCGATTTCCTGGACGAGCGAGACCTTTCCGGAGGTGGCGGCATTGCCGGTGTCGCGCGCCAATTCCATCGCGGCGCGGCGGGTGGGTTCGGTGAACATGTCATAGCCGATGGCCTGGCGGTTGCGGTCATCCTGGGGTTCGAGGTAGACGATCGCGTGGTATTGCTGGCGTGGACCCGGGGGGCGGAGTTCGAAGTTGGGGATGCCTTGCTTGCGCAGGGCGGCGGTGAGGCCGGCGACGTCCTGGCCGCTCGCCATCCCGGATACACCGATGCCTTGGATGCCGGGGTATCGCTCGGCAAGATTGAGGCGCTCGATGTAGGCTTGGAATTCTTTCAGCGTGACTTTGTCGTCCTCGGCGGCGAAGAGACCGGCGGCGCCGCGGAGGAGGTTGACGTAGGTTTCGAGGCGGCGCTGGATCGCGACCTGGGTGCGCTCGATTGCGTTTTCAAAGTGGGCGCGATCTTTCGCTTCGGCGGCAAGGGCGACGTAGGTGGCGCCGATGAGGGTGACGATCAGGGAGAGCGCGAGGACGAGGTACGGGATGAGCAGGCGGGAACGGGGATTGGGGGGTGCGTTGGCGGACATGGGTTCGTGAGAAAAGCTACTCGTCTGGTTGCGGCGACACAATAAGGTTGAGATCCGATGGACCCTTGCATGAGGAGGATGGGAAGCGAGTCAGGAATCTCGCGCGCGTTGCTTCCGAGGTTGCGCGTTTGTTCGGATTGTAAGCTGGGCCTAGAATCGCGGGCGATGAAACGAGTTTTTGTGGTTGTGGTGATGTTCGGGGGGATGTGCCTGGGCGGGTGTCATGGGCATTCCGCGGATCATGGGAAGTCGGCGGGGGCAGGGGCTGAGGAGACGGCTTCGCGCTACCCTCACCCCAGCCCTTCCACCTCCCGCAGGCGGGACCGCTCGGAATACCGGGCGAAGGGGGAAGAGAAGACCGCGACGCAGGCGTCGCCCCTACAGGCGCTCAACGACCCTGTTTTGACGACGCGCCCAGCGCGGGTGATGGATGCGAAAACGGCGCTTGCGTTTCTGGCTTCGGATGAACTCGAGGGACGAGGGATTGGGTCGAAGGGGCTTGCGCGGGCGGGAGATTTTGTGGCGGAACAATTTCGGCGCGTGGGGTTGACGACGGCGCCGGGAATGAAGGATTTTTTTCAGCGGTTTGAGATGACGACGGCGGCGGAAGTGGGGAAGGGGACGGCGTTTTCACTTGAGGCATCTGGAGGGTCAGCGGAGGCGGGGTGGGCGGGGGGACGGGCTTATGACGTGAAAAAGGATTTCATTCCGTTGAGCTTCTCGGCGGAGAAGGATTTCGCCGGCGACCTGGTGTTCGCGGGGTATGGGATCTCGAGCGAGAAGTTTGGATATGATGACTATGCAAAGTTGGATGTGAAGGGGAAGGTGGTGCTGGTGCTGCGGTTTGAGCCGCACACGGTGTCGGAAAGCGGCGCGGACGCGAAGAGCCGGTTTACCGGTGACCAGTGGTCTAGCGAGGCGCACCTGACAACAAAGGCGAAGGTGGCGCGGGAGCATGGGGCGGTTGCGCTGCTATTGGTAACGCCGCCGGATGTGAAGGGGACGGAAGCGCTCTTGCCGTTTGGGGGAGGGGCGGGCGAAGCGAAGATTCCTGGCGTGCAAATTAAACAGTCTGTGGCGGATGAGTTGCTCAAGCGGGGGGGCGGCGCGGATTTGAAGACGCTAGCGGAAAAGATCGATCAGGCGAATGGGCCGGCTTCGTTCGCGCTGTCGGGTGTGTCGGTGAAGGGGAAGGTGGCGATCGATCATCAGAAGGCGGAGGTGCGGAATGTGGTTGCGGTTCTGCCGGGCGTGGGGCCTGGAGCGAACGAATACATCGTGATCGGGGCGCATTACGATCACCTCGGTTATGGGGGGATAAGCAGCCTGTCGCCAACGACGCGGGCGATTCATAATGGCGCGGATGACAATGCTTCGGGGACGGCGGCACTTCTGCAGATTGCGGAGAGGCTTTCGGATGGCCCACGTCTGCCGCGGTCGGTCATCTTTGCCGCGTTCACGGGGGAAGAAGAGGGAATCATCGGGTCCGAGCATTTTGTGGATCATCCGCCGGCGCCGCTGAGCAAGATCGCGGCGATGTTGAATCTGGACATGGTGGGAAGACTCAAGGATGAGGTGCTGTACATCGGTGGGACCGGGACGGCGCCGGCGTTTGAGGGGATCATCAAGCAGGCGGATGAGGCGTCGAAATTATCCTGGAAAGATACCGGCAAGGGCGGGCTGGGGCCGAGCGATCACATGGCGTTTGGGATGAAGAAGATCCCGGTGATGTTTTTCTTCACGGGGCTGCATGCGGACTATCACCGGCCGACGGACGATGCGGACAAGGTGAATTATCAGGGGCTGGGTGAAGTGATTGAATTTGTGACGGACATCGCGCGGCGCGTGGCGGCGATGGATCGGCAGGAGTACGTGGCGAAGTTTGATTCGCAGTCGATGAAGATGGGCACGCCGTCGGCGGGCCGGGTTTCGCTGGGAGTGGTGCCGGATTATTCGAACATGGGGAATGGTGGAGGAGGCGGGGGCGTGAAGATTTCCGGGACGATCCCGGATTCACCGGCGGCGAAGGCGGGTTTGAAAGAAGGCGATGTCATCGTGCAGTTTGGGGAGACGAAGCTGGATAATCTTTATGATTTGTCGGATGCACTCGCCAAAGGAAAGCCGGGGCAGAAGGTGCATCTGAAGATTAAACATGGGGATAACATTGTGGAAACGGATGCGACGCTGGTGGAGAAGAAATAATTATTGTTAGTTGTCCGTTGTCAGTTGTCCGTTGCAGAAGACAACTGACAACTGACAACTGACAACTGACAACGGACAACGGACAAAACATGAAGGATGGAATCATCATCGTCGATCACGGATCACGCAGGGGGGAATCCAACGCGATGCTCGAAGAGGTGGCACGGTTGTTTGCGCAGCGGTTCGGGGAACGGCATGAAATTGTCGAGCCGGCGCATATGGAGTTGGCGGAGCCTTCGATTGCGACGGCGTATGCGGCTTGCGTGAGGCGCGGGGCGATGCGGGTGGTGGTGTGTCCATTTTTCCTGGGGCCGGGGAAACATTGGACAAGCGACATTCCGAAGCTGACGGCGGATGCGGCCCAGTTGCATGAGGGAACGACGTATCATGTGACGCCGCCGCTGGGGATTGACGATCTCATTCTTGAGCTGCTGGAGAAGCGCATCTCGTACTGCTCTGACAATCAATATCGATGTGACAAGTGTGCGGGGACGCTGCGGAGCGGGGAGAAGCTGAATGTCGCAACCCGCGAGGGGCAGGCGCCATGAGCGGACATTCGAATACGCTGAAGGTCGAGGAAACGGTTCTCGTCGTCGTGGATATGCAGGAGGCGTTTCGGCCGGCGGTGTTGGAGTTCGAGATCATCGCAGCTCGGATTGCGACGGCGGTTCAGGCGGCGAAGCTGCTGGGAGTGCCGGTGCTGGCGACGGAGCAGGCGAAGGCGAAGCTGGGGAAGACGGTGGATGAAGTATCGGGAGCGCTTCCCCAAGGCGCACAGATCGTCGATAAGACGGCGTTCAGTTGTTGCGGATCGGGGGCGTTCATGGAACAGCTGGCGAGGACAAGTGCGAAGCAAGTGATCGTGTGCGGGCTGGAGACGCACGTATGCGTGAACCAGACGGTGCACGATCTGCTGGCCGGTGGGTATCAGGTGCATCTGCTGACGGATTGTGTGACCAGCCGGACGGCGGCAAATCGGGAGCTGGGGATTGCGAAGATGCTGCAAAGCGGGGCGATCGGATCGGGGTTGGAGATGGCGCTGTTTGAGCTGATGCGGGATGCGAAGCATGAGCAGTTTCGGGCGATTTCCAGGATGATTAAATGAGAGGAACCCGGAACGGGCGCGGGGACTGGCCGTCACCGTAACGGTGCCACATCGTTCGATAGGCGCGTCTGATTGGGGTGGCGGGCGAGGATCGCGTGGTAGAGATTCTCGGCTTCGGCGGTTCGATCGGATTGATGTTCGTGGACGGCTTGTTGCAGAAGTTGGCAAAGGGATAGAGACATCATGGCGAGTAGCCAAGCGTACCACGAAAGGCGGGTTGACCCATCGGGTGCGCTCGAGGCGCACTTCGCGGATGGAGCGTGAAAGGGGGGCACGCCGCTGTTAAGGCGGGGAATCTCGTGAGCGAGAGCAAACGCCGCACTGGGAAGTATGGATATCTCCGGCATTTGACAGGGCTGCCGTGGGTTGATTAGCCTTCGGCGTCCTGTAACTGTTGTTATTAACGCGGATTCGAAGAGAAACATGATCACTGCCGTCACACGAGCCAAAGCGTATTTGAAAGTGCGTCAGAAGAACGTGCGCGATGCGATGAAGGAGTTGCAGATCGACGGTCTGCTGCTGACTCATCCTTCGGACATCGCGTACCTGAGCAACTTCGGGGGCGAGGATTCGGTCGCGCTGGTCACGGATAAAGACGTGCATCTCGTGACGGATTTTCGGTACGAGGAGCAGGCGCAGCTTGAGGCGGGATGGATGAAGCTAAGCATCCGCGATGGGAAGATGGAGGATGCGCTGGCCAAGGTCGTGGCGGGCGCGAAGGGGAAGAGGTTTGGATATGAGGCGAACTTCGCGACGGTTGGGCAGATTGATGCGCTGACGCGGGCGTTGAAAGAGGCCGGCTCGGGGGCGCAGCTTGTCCCGGTCGAGAATGTGATGTTGAACATTCGGAAGGTAAAGGACGATCATGAGATCGATCTGATTCGAAAGAGCGTCGCGATCGCGGAAGAGGCGTTCAACGCGATTCGGGATGAGATCAAGGTGGGGCAGACGGAGAATTATCTGGCGGGGTTGATGGTGTTTGAACTGCGGAGCCGGGGGGCGACGAACAGTTCGTTTCCGGTGATCGTGGCGGCGGGGGCGAATAGCTCGCTGCCGCACTATCGCCCGGCGGAGGTGCTGGTGCAGCGCGACCAGCCGCTGCTGATCGATTGGGGCGCGATCTACAAGGGATATTGTTCGGATCTGACGCGGACGCTGATGGTGGGCCGGGTGAGCCCGAAGATGAAGCAGATCTATAAAGTGGTTTACGAGGCGCAGCAGGCGGCGCTCAAGTTCCTGCGGCCGGGGATTACGACCGTGCAGGCGGATCGAGTGGCGCGGGATGTGATCGACAACGCGGGGTTCGGTAAACAGTTTGGGCACGGGCTGGGTCATGGGATCGGGCGCGACATCCATGAGTTTCCGGCGCTGCGAAAAATCGGTCATGAGGAGGAACTGAGGCCGGGAATGATCGTGACGGTGGAGCCGGGCATTTATCTGCCTGGTGAAGGCGGCGTACGAATCGAAGATGATGTGCTGATCACCCACAGCGGGTGCGAGGTGCTGTCGTCTCTGGACAAGAGCTTTGAGTCATGTCATCTGGAATAGCTCAAAATCTGAAATTTTAAGTCCTCATGAAATCTCCTTTGAATAAGAAATCAAACAGCAAGAAAAACGCGACGACCAAGCCGGCGAGCGACAGTCCCATGGACGTCAGCTTGCTCGAGCGGATCGTCAAGCTGATGGCGGCAAATGACCTGAACACGGTTGACGTGCGCGATGGCGATAAGCGCATCATTCTGAAGCGCGGGCAGGCGTTTGTGACCGGTCCGGTGCAGTCGATGTCGGCCCCGGCGGCGCATTCGCCTCACGCAAGTCCGCCTGCCGCGGGGACTCCGGCGGCAGCCGATGAAGACGCGGGGTTGATCCCGATCAAGAGCCCGATGGTGGGAACGTTCTATTCGGCGTCGTCCCCGGATGCGAAGCCGTTTGTATCGGTGGGCACGACGGTTGATGAAGAGACGGATGTTTGCGTGATCGAAGCGATGAAGGTGTTCAATAATATTAAGGCGGAGTGCCGGGGGAAGATTGCCAGGGTTTTGGTCACGAACGGGCAGACGGTTGAGTTTGGACAGACGTTGTTCCTGGTGACGCCCTAGAGGGGGCCGGCAACTCTTCATGTTTTCCAAGATCCTTATTGCTAATCGCGGTGAAATTGCCCTCCGGATTATCCGCGCGTGCCGAGAGATGGGGGTGCAGTCGGCTGTGGTGTATTCGACAGCGGACAAGGACGCGGCGTACCTCAAGCTCGCCGATCAGGCGATCTGCATCGGCGATGCGCCGCCGGCGGAGAGTTATCTGAATATTCCGCGGATCATCAGCGCCGCGGAGATCGCGGACGTGCAGGCGATTCATCCGGGGTACGGGTTTTTGGCGGAGAACGATCACTTCGCGGAGATCTGCCGAAGCTGCAAGATCGAGTTCATTGGCCCCCCTACCAGCGCGATGGCGGCCGTGGGGGACAAGGTTGCCTGCAAGAAGCTGGCGAAGAAGGCCAAGGTGCCGACGGTTCCCGGATCGGATGGCGCGGTGGATGATGAGAAGGTGGCGCTGCGCATCGCGCGGGAGATCGGCTACCCCGTCATCATCAAGGCGGCGGCGGGTGGAGGCGGGCGCGGGATGCGGGTGGCGCATAATGATGTGTCGCTTCGCGCCGGGCTGCGGCAGGCGCAGGCGGAGGCCGAGAACGCGTTTAAGGATTCCACCGTTTACATCGAAAAATACGTCGAGTTCGGCCGGCACGTCGAAGTGCAAATCCTCGCGGACCATCACGGGAATGCCGTGCATCTCTGGGAGCGGGATTGCTCGATGCAGCGGCGTCACCAGAAGCTGGTGGAAGAATCGCCAAGCCCGGCCCTGTCATCGGAGACGCGGCAGCGGCTATGCGAATCCGCGGTGCGATTGGTGAAGTCCGCCGGATATACCAACGCCGGGACCGTTGAATTCCTGGTTGATAAGCAACAGAACTTCTACCTTTTGGAAGTGAACGCGCGGATTCAGGTCGAGCATCCGGTGACGGAAGAAGTCACCGGGATCGATCTGATCAAGGAGCAGATTCGGATTGCATCGGGTGAGCCGCTGAGCTTCAGGCAGAAGGATATTCCACAGTTGGGGCATGCGATTGAGTGCCGGATCAATGCGGAAGATCCGGCTCGTAACTTTGCGCCGTCGCCGGGATTGATCGAGGAGTTTCGGGCGCCGGGCGGGCCTGGGGTGCGGATCGACAGTCATGCTTATGCGGGATATCGGATTCCGCCGAATTATGATTCGATGATCGGGAAGCTGATCGTGCATCGCGCGACCCGAGTCGAGGCGATCGCGGCCATGAAGCGGGCGCTGAGCGAGTTCGCGATCGGGCCGGTGAAGACGACGATTCCGCTGCAATTGCGGATCATGGATGATCAGCATTTCCAATCCGGGGATGTCGACACAGGGTTTGTCGAGCGCGTTTTATTAGGAAAGTAATCCCCTGTCGCGCGAAATACCTACACCGTCTCTTTGGACTCCTCGAGCTCCTGCATCATCGCTTGCAGAAGCCGGGCCTTGGCGGTGCCGCCGGTGGTTTCGTCGGCGTCGAGGGGTTGCCAGCGTTCGGGGATCAGGATCTGCGACTCGATGAATCGATCCATGGCGGCCTGCAGATCGTTTCGCGTGGCTTTGTCCCTCATCTCCATGAGTCGGCTGGCGATGCCGATCATGGCGTTGCCGGTGATGCGGTGCTCGAAGTTGATCACCGCGCTTCGCTTGGCTATTTGTTTGAGCACCTGATCGTAAGGACCGGCGGCGGCGATCAGGCGCTGGTAGCATTTCTGAAAATTCTTCGCGAGCGTGGCGCGGGTTGTGGTCAAACGCATGTCGCGCCTTGATGCGTAAGACGCGATCATCGTGCGGCAGAATTCGTCCGGCTCCATGATCGCGCCGAACCTGGAGTCGCAGTCGTTGACGTAATACGCCGGCAGCTTGCGGAGGAGGTTGCGGATCAGGAATACGGGGCTGTGGGTGATCCCATCCGAGAGCTTTTCCATTCCGCGGGCGATCTTCTGGGTTTCGAAGAAGGAGAGAGAGCGGCGGAGATCGATGATCTCGCTCTTGCCGGTCTTCCGCAACTTTGCGATCTGTTCGGGTGAGAAACCGAGGCGCCAGAGCGTTCGCCATTCGCGTTCGTTTTCGAAGGCTTCATCGAAATTCCTGAGACAGCGCGCGTTCTTGAACTCGCGTAGGTTGAGCTTCTTGCCGGTGCGGATGAAGTGAACCGCCTGCGCGAATACCTTCACAAGCTCGCGCGCCCAGAATCGCTGCTCGGTGAGGGTGGATGAGAATCGGTCGACATCATCAAACCGATATTTGTCGTGCTTGGCGGCGAACTGGCGGATGGAGCCGTAGTCAAGGATGGCGCCGTGGGCGAGCATGTTGTCGCCGTCCCAGGCAAGCCAGTGGAAGATGTATTCTTCTTCGAGGATTGCCGCGAGGCGGCCATAGGAGCGGGCGACGTACTCGATCGCGCGCGAGTAGCGCTGCGTTTCTTCCTGGGGGATTTTCCAGTGTCCGTTCTCTTCCTGGCGGGTGAGAAAGTAATCCATCGCGGCTTTGGTTTCGTCGCGGCGGCCCTGCTTGAGGAAGCGGAAGATGTGCGCGGGCCGTAGAAGGTTGTGCGAGGCGCGAACGCCGATGCTGTGACCGTCGCCGCAGTCGATGACCGCGAGCGTGCGCTCGGTGGGGAATCCATTGCGATAGAAAATTTCGCTCATCAAGGCGGTGCCGAGCATCTCGTCGAGATCGGCGGTGCCGCTGCAATAGCCCCACTGCTCGTCGCCGGTCGCAACCGGGCCGTCGGCGAGTTGAGCGCCGGGACTCAGGCAGGTCGCGCCTGTTCCGCGGCTTGAGACGTCGTAGGTCGTGCGGCTGGTTTTGATGACGCCGTTCCAGATCGAGCGGCCGTCGCCGGAATTCATGCCACGCTTATCGCGGTGCTGTGCTTGGAGATAGCGCGTCGCCATGAAAGGCTTGAGCTTCAGAGATCGTGCGGCGAATGGCGTGTTTCGCGCGAGATCGTATTCATTGATGATCTGGATGCTGAACGCTTCGAGGATGGCTTTCTCAAGCTCGGGCGTGAGCCGGGCCGAATGGTTGGCGGGGATGAGTTCCATCTCGCGCGCCAGGTCGTAATTAAAGTAGACGACTTTGCCCCCGCTACGGATCCGCGCTCGGTAATCGACGAATCCATCCGGCGCGGCCGCGCGCCAGGGGTGATCGCCATCGAGTTCGTTGAATCTCTCGTACATAATCGCGGTCATGAGCATCTGCAACGCAAGATGCTGTTGTGCTCATCGACCGCGCACGCCACCCCTGATAATCAAAACGTTTGTTTGGACCGTCAAATTTTCACGTCCGAGAATTGCAAACCTCAGTTGAATGCGCGCAAAGCCCCGCGAAGAGCTGCGGGGCGTGATGCGATCGAAAGTTTTGCGAGAGGTTCAAGCTGCCTTGCGGCGCGTGCCCTGCTTGAGACTATGCATCACGCATTGCTTCGCCCGGCGTGTTACAGCCGTCGCGGCCTTGCGGGGGTGATTCTCCTGCAGAAGCGCGATATGTCCCGCGAGAGTCTCCATCAACAACCGGCGTGAGCTACTGATCTGCAAGCCCTTTGCGATCTGATCCATCTTGATCCTCCAGATATGCAGTACAACATCCCCCAACCTGATCTTTATCGGATGATCGCGCGAAAGTTCATGAGAAGTTATCGGACGAATTCTATGCCGACGCGCGTTCTTGTCCCGCGAGGCGATCGACAAGACCGCGCACGAGCTGTTCCAGTTCCGCCAAGGCCTCCACTGGGTGGGCGACGTCGATGTCGTGAACGTGCCAGTACTCGATTCGCTCAACCCACTTCGCGAAGCGCTTCAGCATGAGGGGTCGATGCTCCGCCTCTTTTAGCGCGATCACCAGATCCGCTCGATGTAGATCAGGCTCTTCGCAGTAGACCGGTTCACGATGCGATTCCGCGGCCGGCACTTTTCTCGTTTGTAGCCCTTCGATTGCAAACTTCGAAATCGGGCCGACCTTCCACGGACCGGTGTCGTTGGATAATCCCCGCGACGATGCACGCCAGGGAATATTTCGCGCGTCCGCAAGATGATTGAACAGATGTTCCGCAAACCGCGAACGGTAGTAGTTGCCGGTGCAGAGGAATAGGATTTTGCGATGCGAATCAACAACGTGAGACATATCAGGCGAAGTATCCAACAGGACTGGTGGGGTTTCAACCGGGCGTCGTAGAGGTTTTGCCGGCGCCCCCCTGCTCTAATCGCTCCCAGATGATCCCCAGCGCCCGCGCGGTGAACAGTTCTTCATCCGCCCAGTCATCGGAATCGCCGAGGTTCAAGCGTCCGGTGTCGTCGAAGATGCAGAGATAGTGCGATCCGCCACCCATGGTTGGCTTCATTGCATTCACCTCCGATGAGACGATCAGCTTAATCTGCCTGGCTGGATCGAAGACCGTCAGCAGATATGCGTATTGCACGCGGCCGGCGGGCTCGATCTCGCCGTAAAGAACGGCGGTGTGGGTTCCCACCGAGAACCGCGCGAGCGGCCTCGCCGCCTTGATCTTGGGCATCAGTGGCATGGTCATTTCACCTCGCCGTTGCAGCTTGGGTTATGCGCAATTTCCTCTTTTCCACAACCTCGTTGTGGACAGGCAGTGTGTAACCTGGGGCGTGGGCAACGTGCCCGGAACGTCCTCCCAATGGCAGTTTAGTATTTGCTGAACCTACCGCTCGACGGGAGCGGTTTGTTAGGGTAGCGTTTGCGGTCAGGATGTGCAGCGCGGAAGGAGTCGCACGTGAGCCAGATTGCTGAATCAGTTTCCGAGCAACTCACTCGGCTGCCGCCCCACTCCATCGAAGCCGAGATGTGCATGCTGGCATCAATGATGCTGGATAAGGACATCGCGGGGGAAATCGTTCCGCTGATCGAGCGCGATGCGTTTTTCCAGGTCGATCACCAGATAATTTATGATGTGCTTCTGCGGCTGTACGAGCAGAACAAGCCGATTGACGCGGTGATCGTGCGCGAGGAACTGGTAAAGCTCCAGGTGCTCGAAGAAGTGGGTGGGGTGCAGTATCTGGCCGCGATCTTAAACTCGGTCCCTTCAGCGGCGCACGGGAAGCATTACGCGGGAATCGTGCGGGAGAAGTTTTTGCTCAGGCAGCTCATCGCCGCCAGCAATGACATTCTCCGCAGCGCCTATGCACCTCATGAGGCCGCGGATCTCGTGCTCGACAAAGCCGAGAAGAAGATCTTCGAGATCGCGCAGCGCAAGGTCGGCAATGCGATGGTGCCGATGGAGGATGTGCTGCACGAAGTCTTCGAGATGATCGAGAATCGCGGCCACAGCGGTTTGATGACCGGATACTTCGAGCTCGACGACATGATGAACGGGCTGCAAAATGGCGAGCTCATCATCGTCGCGGCGCGGCCATCCATGGGCAAAACCGCCTTCGCCATGAACATCGTGGAACGCCTGGCGGCGGATGAGCACCGGTATCCGTGCGCCGTGTTCTCACTTGAAATGAGCAAGCAGCAGCTTGCCCAGCGCATGCTTTGCAGCCGAGGCGAGATTGATGCACACAAGCTGCGCAAGGGGATGCTTCAGAGCCATGAGTATGCAAAGTTGGCGAATGTCGTTGGAGAGTTGGCCAAGGCGCCGATCTGGGTGGATGACTCGCCGGGTCTGACGACTCTGGAGCTTCGCGCCAAAGCCCGCCGGCTCAAGATGAAGCACGACATCAAGTGCATCATGATTGATTACATGCAGCTCATGGATAATCCTGGGCCGGAGAACCGCCAGCAGCAAATCAGCGAAATATCGCGAGGGATCAAGGGCGTCGCCCGCGAGCTGAATATCCCGGTGATCTGTCTGAGCCAGCTCAATCGAGCGACGGAAGGCCGGGATGGGCATCGGCCTCGGATGAGCGACCTGCGCGAATCAGGATCGATCGAGCAGGATGCGGACGTGGTGATGCTGCTGCACCGGGAAGACTATTACAAAATGAGCGAGCCGGATTTTCAGCCGGATAATATTGCGGAAGTGATCATCGCCAAGCAGAGAAATGGACCGACGGGAACGGTGAAGCTGACGTTCCTGAACAAGACCACCCGCTTCGAGAATCTTTCGACACACGCGGATCCGTTTTAAGCGTAGCATGGGCGTCTCGCCCATGCATTTTGAATGAGCATGGGCAGCCGCCCATGCCACGTTGATTCAGGCGGTCTGATCCTGCCCCGATTCTTCGAGATCGATCGGGGTGCCGTGCTGCGATTCATCGATCTGAAAATCAAACGCCGAGCCTTCGTTGGCTTCGAGCGCTTCCATCGGATCGAATTCCCCCTGGCTGATCGATTCCTCAAGATCCCCGGGCGCCGTGGTGACTTCATGCCCCGCGGCAGATTTCTCTTTAGACGCCGCCGCTTGCTGCACCGTCACCGGCGTCAGCTCATCATCAGCCGGTGATCCATCAACCTGAAGCACAAAGACGACCGGTCCGACCTGAAGCGTGTCCCCGGCGGCCAGCTCTGATTTTTGCACGCGCTCGCCGTTGCGGTAGGTGCCGTTGGAGCTTCCGAGGTCTTCGCAGCGAATGTTGTCGCCGTCCACGATCAGGCGACAGTGTTTGCGGGAGACATCGCCGAGCGGGATGCGGAGGTCCGCGTCTTCGCGACGGCCGATAACCGTGATGTCGCGCGTCACGGAAAAGCTCTTCCGCTGACCGTCCGCCCGAAACATGATCATGACTAGACGCATGCCGCTGCCTCGAAATTGCCTTCCGCGCGGCTCCGATACGAGCCGGGACGTGTGACGTTGATGAGCAGTCTGAGGATAATACCGGCTGTATCGACAGCAACCGTATTAACGGCCAGGCTGCGCGGGGAACCCTTGCGCTCTAAGAATACACCACTCCAGAAAAAAATGCGCGTTTGATGCCCCATAACGCTACCGGGGTTCCCATCTTTCGGCAAGCCGCGCGTGGAGCAGGATTTAGTTTCATTTGCCGAAGTTGCCGGAGCGTGAATCGGTGGTATGTTTTTAGTCCTCCTGCCAGGGAGCGGTAAGGGTTCTCAAATGCGAATGGAAAGCCGGTCTGATTGAGCTGAGCGAGCTCGATCCGCCCGCGGCGTCACCCGATGTAATGGGGTCCGCCTGAGGTCGTCTCTTTCTGAGGTGCCTGTGCTTTCTCGTTTTCGCAAGATCAAGCATACCCTTCGCGCCGCGATGTCTCCCGTCATCGAGACGCTGGAAGATCGGCGGCTCTATTCCGCGACCACCATCCAGGCGCTTCCGTTCGCGCTCGACTTCTCGTCCGATCGCGGCGAGATCGTCGACAAGGACAACCAGGGCACCGGTTTCACCCGCATTCAAACCAACAAGCTGGGGAATCAATACCAGGCTTCTTTGATCGATCTCGATACCGCCGCCGGGGTCCTCAGACTGACCACGACGGGCACCAGCAGCGCGGGTTCTTACTGGAATAGCGATAACACGCTCGACAACCTGCTTGAAACGCAGTTCGACGGAACGACCAGCGGCTTCAAAATCACCGCCCGCCTCGCCGGTCCCCTGGGATATCTGGCAGCGCCGTCCGAACAAGGCGGCATCTCTTTCGGCCCCGATCAAGACAATTACCTGAAGCTTGTCGCGGTGGCGCAGAGCGGCTCGCAGTACATCCAGTTCCAGGATGAGACCGACGGGGCCAATCATGCCCTGAACAACGTCCTGGTCAACGTCGGCTCCTTCGACGCGATCAACACCCTCGACCTGCAACTCGTCGGCGATGCCGGCAGCGGCACCGTCACAGCCTATTACTCCGTCAACGGCGGCGCGTTCGTTCAGATCAACACCGTCTGGACGGCTCCTTCCGCCAATAAGACTGCGTTTTTCAACGCTTCATCCCGCGCCGGTTTGATCGCGTGCGCGAAGAACGATCTCGCGCCGATCACCGTCGCCTTCGACAGCTTCCGCATCGACGCCGGCTCAGCGATCGTCAATCACGCAAGCATCACCCGCACTCGGCCCGCGAATGGCGCAACGGGAGTCGCGCGAAATATCTTCGTTGCGGCCGATGTGAACCTGCCGAACTCCGGGATCGATTCAGCCACGGTCAACTTCACCACCGTCAAACTGTATCGCACCGGCGACCGTGCTGCGGTGGGTGGCGTGATCAACACATCCGGCGCGGGCGATGCCCTCGTCTTCACGCCCGGCGGGTTGCTCGATGCGAACATGCAGTACACCTTCGAAGTCACCGCGGGTCTGAAGGACTTGAACGGCGTCAGCTTCAACGCCTATTCATCCACCTTCACCACCGGCACCGCGGGGCCGGAGACGGATCCGTCAATCGCCTTCGATAAAATCTCGCTGCCGACCAGCAATGGCTATGTGTACACATCCGTTGCGGTTGGACCGGACGGCAAGCTTTACGCTTCGACCGATCAGGGCATCATCCGCCGCTGGACGCTGAACTCGGACGGCACGCTTGGCGCGGTGCAGGACATCACGTCGCTGAAGATCGCCGAAGGCGGCGCAACGCTCATCACCGGCTTCGCGTTCGATCCCACGTCGACCTCGTCGAGCATCATCCTCTGGGTCTCGCATAATCAAGCGGTCTACACGGACGCATCCGACTGGACGGGGAAGATCTCGAAGCTCAGCGGCGCGAACCTCTCTACCGTCACCCCGATTATCACCGGCCTTCCCCGATCCATTCGGGATCATCTGACCAATCAACCGGTCTTCGGCCCGGACGGGGCACTGTACTTCGCACAGGGGGCGATGACCGCGATGGGCGCTCCCGACGCCGCATGGGGCAATCGCAGCGAGCATCTGCTCAGCGCGGCGATTCTTCGCCTCGATCTCAGCAAGCTCGGCGCTCTTCCTCTGAACGTGAAGACCGAAGACGGCGGCGCCTACAACCCCTTCGCCGCCAACGCCCCGCTTACGTTGTATGCGACCGGCGTCCGCAATGCGTACGACCTTGTCTGGACGACCAACGGTCACCTCTATGCCGCCACCAACGGCTCTGCCGCGGGCGGCAGCACCCCTGCCGGAAACGGCGCGCCAGCATTGGTGAATCTCCAGGAGACTCAGCCCGACTTCCTCTTCGATATCGTCCAGGGCGGCTACTACGGCGCGCCCAATCCCGTCCGCGGCGAGTACGTCATGAACGGCGGTAACCCCACCGGCGGCGCCGACTTCGCCGAAGTCTCCGCCTACCCGGTCGGCACCCTGCCCGAAGCGAACTACAAAGGCGCGGCGTACATCTTCGGCCTCAATTATTCCCCCAACGGCGCGATCCAATATCACGGCTCCGCGTTCGGCGGAAAACTCGACGGCGCCATCCTCGTCACCGAATACTCCGGCGGAGACGACGTCATCATCCTGACGCCCGGCGCCGATGGGAAGATCACGAAAGCTCAGACCGGCATCACCGGTCTCGCGCACTTCGTCGATCCGCTCGACATCACACAGCACCCCACCACCGGCAACTTGTACGTCGCCGAATATGGTGGCCAGACCATCACGCTGCTGAAAGCCGTGGTCGCGGGCGGGAATGCTTCGCTCAGCACAACCTCCCTCTTCTTCAATGACCCCGCCAACATCGGCGGCTCGTCACAGTCGCAGAAGATCACCATCACGAACACCGGCACGGGAACCCTCGCCCTTCCCGCCGACGCATTTGCCATCACCGGACCGAATGCCGGTCAGTTCGCAATCACCCAGAAGCCCACTCTGCCCGCTTCGATCATGCCCGGGCAGTCGGTGGACGTCTTCGTGAACTACACCGCCACCGCGGTCGCGATTCAGTCGGCGACGCTTACGATCAAGAGCAACGATCCCGACAACGCGATCCAATCCGTCTCGCTTCGCGGCCTTGGCACGCTCGGCACCGGTGGCTCCAACGAGCCTTCGCTCCAGATGCTCCTGAACCTCCTCCAGATCCCGATCAACGTCGGCGATCCGACGCCCGGCACCTATGACCTTCCGGCGATTCCCGCCACGCCCAACGACGAAGTCGTCATGCCGATCCTCACCAGGGCCGGCGCGGGCAACGTCACTATCGAGCCTCTCGCCAGCTTCGGCGTCGGTCAGACCGGCACCCCCACCACCCGCTTCGGCTGGTATGCGCGCAACACGCCGATGGACCTGAACGAACTGTTCACCCTCTTCGGCGACAGTTCGCAGAACTCCAATTCGCAGTCCATGATGCCCACGATCAACGGCACCACCAGCTTCGATCCCGGCGCCGGAGAGTTTGGCCTCTATGGAATCTGGCCCAGCGTCCCGATCAAGAGCACAACCTACAGCGCGGACTCTCTCAACACCTTCGATTCCGCCGTCAAGCGAAAAATCCGCTTCTACCCGCTCAAGAACTCCGACGGCTCCGTCGTGCCCAACGCTTACATCTTCGCGATCGAGGAATACAACGGCGGCTACGACAACCAGGATCTCGTCGGCATCATCCGAAACGTCAAAGGTGTGCCCGCCAATCTCCTCGGCGCTGAGATCGGCTTTCAAAACACCAACGGAATTTCCTTCTCCAATCGGCTGGATTTCAACCGGATCCAGAACTCCACCAACACGTCGCCCACGCCTAACAATATCACGCACGATGTGGAGAAGCTGCGGATTTACAATTCCGGCAGCAGCGATTTGAACATCGCCTCGATCGTCATCTCGCCCGAATGGATGATCGAAGGCGCCATGCCGACCACGATCGCGCCGGGAACCTACGCCGAGATCACCGTTCGCTTCACCGCCACCTACAACAACACGCAGATCTCGCAGTTCGTCAACGGCACACTCGTCATCAATACCAACGACAGGAGCCAGCCCGCCGCCACCGTTCAGCTCAGCGGTTTCTGGCAGCATCACAACGAGGACAACAAAGAGCCGGACTTCAAGGACATTATCAGCGCCTTCGGCTTCACCACGACCATCGTCGGCCCGAACCAGTCGCTGAACAACGGCGGCAAGATCGAGCACATCGGTGACGAGATCATCTCTCCATTCTGGCGCAGCGCCGACAGTTCCATGCCGGTCACCATCCAGCAGCTCGCCAGCTATCACACGCAGGGCAACATCGTCCGGCAATGGTGGTACGACCAGGGCTCAACGTCGATGAATAATCTGTTTGTCACCGACGGCGATGAAGGCCAGTCGTACCTCCCCCACGCGGACAACTTCGCGTCCGGTTCGATCGGCGCGTCTTATGCGAGAGCCCAGTTCTTCCCCAGCAACACGTTCGGTTGGCGCATCGACAACGAGTACTCTGATCCGTCGATGAATTACAAGCCCACCGCGACCGATCAAGGTCACCACGTCCGCTTCTGGCTCGCCCGCAACCAAACCGGCAAGATCATCCCGAACACCTACATCATGGCGATGGACTATCAGGGGATTAACTACGACTACAACGACAACGTTTACGTGATCTACAACGCCAAGCCGACGAGCGCACCCACTGCGCCGAGCGGTGTGAGCGCATCGGTTGCCGGCGGAATCGCCGTCGACTGGGCGAACAATACTGAAGTGAATCTCTCCGGCTACAACATCTACCGTTCCACCTCCGCCAGCGGTCCGTGGACGAAGCTGAACACCTCCAGCTTGCTGACAAGTTCGGACTCCGTGGACGCCGCCGCCCCCGCGGGCGCCGTGAGCTATTACAAGGTCACCGCCGTTGACAACGTCGGTAACGAATCTGCCGGCGGCTTTGCCAGCGGAACCCGTCCCGCCGATTCAGTAGCGCCAGTCATGCCCGGCAATCTCTCCGCCACCGGCTCGCTCAGCGGCATCTCCCTGAGCTGGACCGTCAACACCGAGAACGACATGGCGGGCTACTACGTCTACCGCTCCACCTCCGCCAGCGGCCCCTGGACGAAGCTCACCGGGTCGCTCCTGACCAGCACCAACTTCTTCGACACCACCGCCCCCGTCGGCGCGAGCAGCTACTATCGCGTCACCGCGGTCGACACTTCCGCCAACGAATCCGCCGGTGCGACCGCGCTCGCGACCCGCCCCGCGCCCGACACCACCGCACCCGCGACGCCGGGCAATGTGACGATCGGCGCCAGCCCCGCCAGCATCGTGCTGGATTGGAACAGCAATACCGAAACCGACTTCGCCGGCTACAACGTCTACCGCTCCGCCAGCGGCACCGGCCCGTGGACGAAGCTCAACTCCAGCTTCCTCACAGCCAGCGGGTACACCGACTCGAACGTCTCGCTCGGCCAGACCTGGTTCTACCGCGTCACCGCCGTCGATGCATCGAGCAACGAATCCGCGCCCGCAACGACGAACGCCACCGTCGGTGACACCACCCCGCCCGCCGCCCCGACCGGCGTCACCTCCTCCAACACGCAAACCAGCGTTACCGTCAAATGGGTCGCCAGCCCCGAAGGCGATCTCGCAGGCTACAACGTCTACCGCGCCACCGCCGCCAGCGGCCCGTGGACGAAGGTCAACGCAAGCCTGCTCACCTCCACATCGTTAACCGAATCAACCGGCACGCTCAGCGCGCTCAATTATTATCGCGTCACCGCGGTTGACCTTTTCGGGAACGAATCCAGCCCCGCTGCCATCGGCGCTGCTGGACCGGACACCGTGGCGCCTCCCGCGCCCACCGCCGTCACCTCCGTTCACAATTCCACCACGATCATCCTGGACTGGGCCAACAGTCCGGCAACCGATCTCGCCGGCTACAACGTCTATCGTTCCGCCGTGGCCACCGGTGGATTCACGAAGATCTCTTCACTCGTGACCACTTCCGCCTTCAACGACGCCAGGGCCATTCAAGGCGTCAATTCCTACTACCGCATCACCGCTGTGGACAAAGCCGGCAACGAGTCCGCGTTCGCGACCACCAGCAACTATCGCCCGCTCGCCTTCTCTTCATCCGACATCGGCGCGCCCACAGCAGGATCGACGACTTCCGTCATCGCCGGCCGCGACTACAACGTCAGCGGCGCCGGTGAAGTCGGCGGCACTGCCGACAAGTTCCGCTACGTCTATCGCGCCGTCACCGGCGACTTCAACCTCACCGTTCGCGTCGCCTCGCTCGGCAAAGTCAATGGCGGTGAGAAGGCCGGTCTGATGGCTCGCGAGTCTTTGGCTGCCAATGCCAAGAACGTCTTCGCCCTCGCAACACCCGCCAAGGGCGTCCGTCTCACCTACCGCAGCAAGAACGGCAAGAGCACCATCGGCGCCGGCTCCGGCGCGGCGTCCTACCCCAACGCGTGGCTCCGCCTGAAGCGCGTCGGCGATGTCTTCACCGCGTATCGATCAGTTGATGGGAGGACCTGGATCAAATACGCCAGCGCCACCGTCGCAATGGTCAAGCCGATCTACGTCGGCATGGCCGTGAGCAGCTACACGGCGAATCCCATTGCCGCGCAGTTCCGAGCCCTGTCGCTGACCGGGAACCAAGACTTGCTGCAATAGCCGCGGCATTTTTTTCGCGTCCTCCCTTTACATCGAGACCCAGCCCGTACAATGCCGCCATCATGATCCTCGCTGGGATAGACGAGGCCGGGTATGGGCCGCTTCTCGGGCCCTTGGTCGTCGGGTGCTGCGCGTTTGAGCTGGACGTCGACGCCAACGGCGAAATTCCCTGCATCTGGAAGCGATTGCGCCGGCTCGTCTCTAAAAACAGGCTGCGCTCCGGCAGGAAGATTCACGTCAACGACAGCAAAGCCGTCTATAACCCCAGCCTGGGCCTGAAGGAGCTTGAGCGCTCAGTGCTCGCCATCTTCAATGCCTGGTGCGGCGGATGCGACTGCCTTGATGACTTTCTGGTCCGCGTGGCGCCCCACGTCGCATCGGAACTGCCGCAATACCCTTGGTATCGGCCAACCACCGGCGAGCGATTCCCCCTTCAGCACGACGGCACCGCATTAAAGCTTTTCGCCAACGCCCTGCGCATGGAGATGGAAAAATCCGCCACGCGCTGCGTTCACTTCGGCGCGCGAGTCGTTCACGAGCGGCAGTTCAATAAGTTGATGAGCGCCACCCGCAACAAGGGCACCACGCTTTTCTCCACCTCCGCCATCCACCTCGACTATCTCATCACCACCTTTGCCCACCGCGATCTCGTCATCTTCTGCGATCGTCAGGGCGGCCGAACGCACTATGGCAACGGCCTCCGGGAGATGTTTGAAGGCTGGCATCTGGAGATTGTTTCGGAAGTCGAATCGCGCGGCGAGTATCGGCTGAGTCGCGACGATAAATCCGTCCGAATTATTTTCGCCGAGAAGGCGGAAGCCCAATGCCTGCCCGTCGCGATGGCGTCCATGATCAGCAAGTACACGCGCGAAGCGATGATGTCGCGGTTCAATGCGTGGTGGAAAACGCATCTGCCGGCACTGGAGCCGACCGCGGGATACTACACCGATGGAATACGGTTTCTTCGCGACATCAGTCTGAAACGCGCGGAATTGAAGATCACAGACGAGAACCTCGTGCGATCGGCGTGATGCTCACGCTTTGTCGCCGTGGAGCGTCTCCCATTTTTCCTCGGCCTCCGGGCGGCGAATGTAAATGGGAGTCAGTCGGTCCACATCGGCAAACGCTCCCGCGCGCGCCATCGACATCCCGATCCTGGCGACGGCGGAGGCGCGGGCGCGCCACAGCGCTTCCGGCGCAACGATGATTTCCGGATCATCGGCCGGGATGAATTGTTTGTGATAGGGGATTCCTTCGCCCAGCAGATATATGGGGCGAGGCGAGCGGCTAATCATTTCTGCCAGATGATCGACATGCGCCGGCTCGCGTTCTTGCCATTCATCGCCCACTCGTTCAAATCGCGCGGTGAAGATCTGCTCACGCTTGGCATCGAGGACGAGGATCAGGCGCCGAGCCTCTGCCGGAGCATTCTGAGCCAGCACTTGCAGCGACGGCACCGCAACCACCTGCACACCCGTCGCAAGCGCCAGCGTTTTTGCGAGCGTAATTCCGATTCGCAGGCCCGTGAACGAGCCGGGGCCGGCGGAGACGTACAGCTCCTGGATGTCGGCGGGCTTCCAGTTCTGTGCGCGGGTCAGGCGGTCGATAATCGGGAGGATCTGAGCGGCATGTTGAAGACCGTGGGGGAATTCTTCTTCGGACAGAAACTGCCCGTTGTCGACCGTGGCGATCGACCCGATGCGACCCGAGGTTTCTATGGCGAGTGCACGGGGCATGGCGACAGGAGCGGACTTATCTCTATTCCCTTGGTGATGCGTTGGAAAGTAACTGAGTCAAGCTTGCAAACCTTGCCTGGTTACCCCGTCAACTATTGAATGCCGCCCGCGAACGGGAGCCCAGCGGCTCTGCCGCGGGACCGTGCGCGGCGGAACCGAAAAGCTCGAGGCGTTTAACATCGTACTTTCGACACACCGTCTCAATAGCAGTGCGTTTGTTCTCAATCAGATCGATCATCTCGATCACTCGCGTCCATGGCTGAGCACAAGCCCCGTTGCGATCATCAGCAGGGCGCCGCCAATCAGGTAAAGCTGGGATCTCGGTTGCCGGCACAGGTTCGAGAAGCTGCCCCCAATGGGTTGGTACGCGACTTGGGCCGCGGGCGGCGGGAGCGTGACAAGCATGAACGGAGAAGCGCTGGCGCGGAGTTGCTGACCCTTCAGTTCCAGCACGCTCGTGCCTTCGCGCACCATCTTCATCTGCCGCTGCGCGAGTCGCTCCGCGAGCGTGGGATCCTGGCCAACGTGTTTGAGAAAATCCTGGTTCGTCTGGACCTGTCTCTCAAGCTGTTCGAGGTCGGTTTTCAGCAGTTGGCTTTCATAGGCAAGCCGGCGGTTCTCATCCGCGGCGGGAATGAGCAGGCAGCATGCGATCATTGCGATGCCGGCGCACATAAGCGGGATCGTCCAGGCACTTGTGGAATGGACCCGCGGAATAGCCAGAACCGGCTCAGATGGTTCGGCATGGTGCGGATGAATCGTATCCCATGGCGTGGGCGTCGAATCGGGAAGGGTCTGAGCCGGGTTTTGCTGCATTACTTGTTCCAGAATTTTCCGCCGTATTCGGCGCGGGCGCCGAGTTGCTCTTCGATGCGGAGGAGTTGGTTGTACTTCGCGACGCGATCCGATCGAGCGGGGGCGCCGGTTTTAATTTGGCCGCAGTTGGTGGCGACGGCAATGTCGGCGATGGTGCTGTCCTCGGTTTCACCCGACCGGTGCGACAGCACGGCAGAGTAGCCGTTCCGCATCGCCAGACCCACGGCCTCGAACGTCTCGGAAAGCGTGCCGATCTGGTTCACTTTCACGAGAATCGAATTGGCGGTCCTGGTCTTGATTCCTTTTTCCAGGAACTTGACGTTGGTGACGAAGAGATCGTCCCCAACGAGTTGGACCTTGTTCCCAAGGCGGTCCGTCATGAGCTTCCAACCCGCCCAGTCGTTTTCGGCAAGCCCGTCTTCGATCGATCGGATGGGGTATTTCTCAACCCACTTGGTCCAGTAATCGACCATTTCTTCGCTCTTAAGAATGCGATCAGGATTCGATTTGAAGAACTTGTACCCCTTCTTTTCCTTGTCCCAGAGTTCCGAGGTGGCGGGATCAAGGGCAATGAAGATCTGCTGGCCGAGCTTGTAACCGGCAGCGTCGACGGCTTCGGCAATCACCTTCAGAGCATCCTCGTTGTCCTTCAGATCCGGCGCGAACCCACCTTCGTCCCCGACGGCCGTGCTCATCTTGTTCTTGTGGAGAACTTTCTTGAGCGCGTGGTAAATCTCCACGCCGGCGCGGAGGGCATCTGAGAACTTGTCGAAGCCCCAGGGCTGGATCATGAATTCCTGAAAGTCGACGTTGTTGTCGGCATGCTTGCCGCCGTTCAGGATGTTGAGCATCGGCACGGGCAGGATTTTCGCGCCGGGACCACCGAGATAACGGTAAAGGGGAAGGCCTGAAGCCTTGGCGGCCGCCTTCGCAACGGCCAGGGAAACGCCGAGGATGGCGTTGGCGCCGAGCTTGGCCTTGTTGGGAGTGCCATCGAGCTCGATCATGAGCGCATCGATCGCTTCCTGATCGCGGGGATCGAGACCGATCAGCTCCGGCGCGATCTTCGTGTTCACGTTCTCGACGGCCTTGTTGACGGACTTGCCCAGATACTGCTTCGTGTCGTCGTCGCGAAGCTCGACCGCTTCATGTTCGCCGGTGGATGCCCCCGACGGGACCATGGCGCGGCCATGAGTGCCGTCTTCGAGAATGACGTCAACTTCGACGGTGGGGTTGCCGCGGGAGTCAAGGACCTGGCGGCCCTGGATAAATTCAATGGCGAGAGTCATGTTGTAATTCCTTCATTATCGGACGGATTGAGGACAAAACTAAAAACGAACCGGGCAGTTTATGCGCGCGAGGTTTGGTGTCAAAGCCTGGGGGAACGTTTGAGGAGACATTCCCGCGCGGTGCTATGAAACGGCTGCAATTCATGGAATTCCCCCTCCACTCCCCCCTCGTTCTCTCACGGCTCAATTTCCTGCTCGGCGATGGAGTATGGCATGATTTGGACTTTGCCCGACGTAATCTCGTTGTCGGTAGCGTTGTACCAGAGCAGTTTGTTCGCGCTGGTCAGAGTAACGAAGAGCTTGTCTTCCTTGCTATCCATCTTCAGCATCGTGCGCGTCGCGGGCGAAATCTGTCGCGCTTTGGCGAGCGTTTCACAAATGAAATCGCGATACTCGGGCAGCACCGGTTCACCTTGAAAGATGGCGACGTTGCCCGCCTTGACCCTCTGCTCGCCAAACAGCGTGTCGCTGGCCGACTCATCGCCTTCCACCGTTCGCACTCGTCCCAGCCCATCGGCATACACCAGCAGCAGGCCCTGCTTCTGCGCGCTCTTGATCTGTTCGAGGACTTTTTCCTCGTAGCGGTTGCCCAGCATGACGATGAGTGCTTGAACTTTTTTCAAGCCGCCGTCGAGGATCTGCCTATCGCTGAGGTACGCGAAGTCGAACCGGTCGCGCAGCGGCCTGACCGCGTTGAGGAACGGGAGGCTGCCATTCAGCTTGATCCAGGTGGAGGGATAGTAAACGGCAATTTCCGTGATCGGCTTGCGCTGGGAGAACTGGTTGCCCCACTTGATGAAGGTTTGGGTATTTGCCGGGCGATCGAAAAGGTTTCCGTAATAGTAATGTAAGCCGCGCGCGCCGGAGGCCGTCGCGTTGTAAACGCGGGCGACGACACCGCGCGCATCAACCGGGCCGGCGGGTTCGAAGCTGAAGTACGTGTTGTATTGCTGGGCCGCGGATGCCACCCAGCGGGTGATCGAGAAGTTCAGCGGGTAGTCACTCGCCTCGTTGGTAATTCTCACTCCCCCGCCCACCTCGGCAGCAATGCGGCACTGCTCGCCGAAATCCGCGCCATGTTCCGGCGGCGCGTGACCGCCGGTGCAGACATAGATCTCCCCCTTGGGCAGATTCTTCCGCGTTTCTACAAGCCAGAACTGCGTGTAGTCGGTCATCGATTGCGTGTACCAATCGATCATGTCAATCCACGCGCGATCGTTGGGCGAATCTTTCTGAAGGAAAGGCCGGATCATGTTGATCTCGCGCGCATTCTCGCCCCACGCGAGGCGCAGCTTCGCGCTCGTCTCATACTTACTGGTCAGCCACAGCCGGAAACTCGCCACCGCGAGCGGATCTCCCGCCCAGAAGCCCGCGTGGGTGTGATACTTGCCGTGGCGATCGGCAGTCCAGTCGTTGCCGCTCGCGGGATAGATCGCTTCACCATAGTTTCCGGTCACGCCGAGCAGAATGGATTCGATGGTCCCGGTGTCGCGGTAATGTTCGCAGAATGCCTTGAGAAAACTCGCGACGTGCTCGCGCATCGTTGGGTTCCAAAGCGATTGCACATCGGACTCTTCACCATGCTCCAGACAGACATAGCCCTGCGAGCCGTACTTCTTGTAGTACCAATCCGGCAAACTGTACGCGGAGCCACAGATGATGAACGGCACCCACTTGATGCCGTGGCGTTTGTAGATGTCGACGTATTTGTCGTAGATCGACCAATCCCACTGCCCGGGCTCCTTCTCGCAGAGATTCCAGCGCACGTAAACTTCGTGGCTGGTAATGCCAAGCGCCTTTAGCGCGGGCATCGCCCGTTCGAGGGCCTTGGTCTGGAACTCGACATCTTTTTCGCCCGTCGGGTCGAAGCCGCCGATGGTCAGTTCAACACCGCCGCCGATCTTGACCATAGGCTTGATCGGTTGCGTGGTGGAGGACTTGAGATCGTTCCAATTTGCAGGGCGAGACGACGAGAGCTTGAGCGACCGGATGACGGGCTTGCCGCCGGCCACGCGAAGATCGGCGCTGAGATTCTCTCGTCCCGCGAACCTCGGCTTGCGCAGCTCGTAAATCATCACGCGCCAGGCATTGCTGCCGTGCGCCGGATCCCCCGCCTGATCCTCCGCCGCGCGATAAGCGTCGAGATCTTCCTCACCCGCATCGCTGTCATATTGCAGAATCGGCGTGGCTCCGAACTGTTCGTCGAAATATTCCAGCGTCGCGTAAATCGGACCGTCGGCTTTAAGCGCGTTGTTCACATCAAAGTAGATGAACTTTGAGCGCTTCAGGTTTGCGGCCAGCGCCAGGCAAGGCTGGCCGGCGCGTTCCTCCTGCCGGGTGAATCCATCGCTTCCGCTGAGCGCTTTCAGGCCGCTTTCCTGCGCGCCGCTTTGGGCCATACGCCATTCCGCGGCAAAAGGCTTCGATGCGGGTTCCGTCGTCGGCCCGGCCAGAGCGCTGCTCACGCACATCACCCAGATCACCACCGCTGCGACTTTGATGCTCATCAGCTTCTTTCCCGCTATCATCTTACGCGCAATGCTTCCGATTGTTTTACACCACGGACTGATGGGTTTCACCGGTGTCGGCATCGGAAACCTGCGCCTCGCCTACTTCCGCGGCATCGATCGCGCCATCCAGGACCGCGGCCACCCGATCATCATCCCGTCCGTTCATCCCACCAGCAGCATCGCAGTTCGCGCGCGCCAACTAAAGACCCACATCCTCCGAGAATTAAAGAAGATCGAGAAGAGAGATCAAAAGATCATCATCGTCGGCCATTCGATGGGCGGCCTCGATGCCCGCTACATGATCTCCAGGCTGGGGATGGCCGATCGAGTCGCCGCGCTGATGACCGTCTGCACGCCGCACCGCGGCAGCCCATACGCCGACTGGTGCCTGCTGAATCTCGGCAAACGGTTGGGCGGCCTGCGCCTCATGAAGCTCCTCAATCTCGACATCCAGGCGCTCTCCGATCTCACAACCACCCACTGCAGTGCCTTCAACGAAACAATCCCAGACGCTCCCGGTGTGAAATACTTCTCCGTCAGCGGCGCACGCCCATGGACCAAGGTCCCGCCTTTCGCGATGCACGCTTGGAAAGTCATCCAAGCCCTTGAGGGCGAAAACGATTCCCTCGTCTCGGTCCAAAGCTCAATATGGGGCGAGCATCTCGGCGTCTGGCCGTGCGATCACTGGCACTCCATCAACCACCGCTTCACCATCGAACTAAAAAATGGCACAGGCAACATCGCGCCCTACTACCTGACGGCCCTGGATCAAATCCTAAGCGAAATCGATCACTCCCCCCGCCTCCCTCAACGCAATCGTCTCGCATAGCAGCGCCGCCCCCTCGCGCTCTTCTCCCCTCGAAGGTAACAACCCGAAAACTGAGAGCCGGGCTGTCCCCAGCCCGATCCGTCCCGCTAAGGATGCGCCGTCCCTTCCCCATGCGCCTTCACCCCCCGTGGTCCCAAATCCCTGTCCGTCCCCCCACCCGCCTCACCCGGTCCTCCCCTCGGCGCACCCGTCGTCACCCCCGCACCTCCCGCTCCACCCGGCGGCACAAACAAAACCCTCAACTGCTCCGGCAGATCCGTCACCTTCATCTGCGGCTTCTTCTCAAACGGCCGATACAGCGGATCCCCAATGCACGTCATCATCCAACTCGTCTGCGGCAGCGTGCTCCAGTACGCCTCCGCCAGCGCCGGCTTCCCGGTCATGAGCAGCGGAAAAAATTCATCCGGGAACGGAAACGCATCCAAATAGGGCTCCGCGACCGCGCCCATCGTCACCGCCGCACCATCATTCAGCAGCCCCGCACACCAGCCTTTTTCTTCGGGCAAGTGCAGCGAAATACACTCGTAGCTCGCGATGTGCACCGCCACCGCGCCGGGCTTGAACTCGCCGAACGGGATGTAATTTCGCACGCTATACCAGCCCGTATACAACGCAACGTCCTTCACGCTATTCGGGGGAAACAACGTCGCCTTCTGATCCAGCGTCAGCGGCATCTTCGTGCTCGCACGCACCAGCGTGGCCAGGTTCGTGAGATGGGCGTCGAACGCGCTGTATCCGCCGCGCTTGTCGAGCTTCCCGTCTAATCCCAATCCCCCGGTCGCATCAATCGCAAACTTCCCGTCCAGCCCATCCTTCTCCGCGCGAAGCGAAGTCAGAATCATGTTGACGACAATCGCCTCCTGCGGTGCATCCAGCCGCATCGTCATCATCACCGGCGGGGCAGCGCGCCCGTGAAACTTGTGATGCAAGGGATTCTGCAGCGAAGATCCGCGCGGATAAAAATCCCACCACAGCAATGCCAGCTCATTATCAAATGCCGACGGCGTCCCGTCGTTCGTCAGATATTCAAGCTGCGAGCGCAGCAGATTCATCTCGCCAAACAGGCCGAAATCCTCCGGCACCTTCTCGCGCAATTCCTTCCGCGCCGCCGGATCAAACCGCTTCTCCTGAAGCGTCGCCACCACGCCTTGCGCGCCCTGAATTTCGACGCGCCGCGTGTTCCACCGATCCGGGTTCGCTGTGGTTACCGCGATCTTTTTCAGATCGTCATCGCTGAATTGCCGAAGAACCTCGCTGTCGCCCGCCAGCGTGGAGGTCAGTTCGATGAGTCGCCGCGCCCGAGGCATGAAAGTGGCGCCGCGATCCTTGCCCAGCGATCCGACCACCGTCCCCAGCGCCTTATTCGCCCGCGGACCAAATGTTTCCGGCCCGCCGCCCGCTTCACCCGCAAATCGCGGATCCACAAGCTTCGCCAGCGCCTCGGCTTCTTCAACCGTCTTCCCCGCTTTTTGCACGTTCTGATCGAAGCGTTGTCGAATCTCCCCCATCTCCTTCTGCTCGTCCACCGTCGGCTTGTGCCCCGCAATCCGCAGCGGGACGCCGAAAAACGTCACGATGCACTTCACCTTGTTCTGCAAGCCATGCGACCGCAAGAACCCCCGCACCGCGGGGACCACATCCCGCTCGTACTGCTCGGTCGACATCTCATCGTTGTTTGGAATGTTGAGCGAGAGGGTCCTCCCCTCCGGCACCAGCCGCGCCTTCGCGTAAAACTGCGCGCACCGGTCGCTCGCCGGATTGGTGGAGTTCGTCAATAGTAAGAGCTCATCCGGCGCCAAAGCACGTGCCGACCCCGCTGCCCCCAGTACTGCCGCCGTGAACAGAATTGCGAAGAACTTCACGACGACGATGCTAGCCCCCTGCCGATCTTAAGTCGACCCGCCGCCCGCCTCCGGACCCGTCGCGAACGGCGTAGCGGGAATCACCGAATCCGCCGGCGTCGCCCCCGCCTGCGACTGCTGCTGGGCCTGCTCAATCATCGTGACCAGCGCCTTGATCTCCCGCAGCGACTCCGGGCTTCCCCACAACAAAACCCAATCCACATGCCAGTTGCACCGCTCAAACGAACAGCCCTCCAAATGATAAACTGTCTCCCGCAACACCAGCGTGCACCCCACAAAATTGCACCGAATAAAAGCTTGGCCCGAAATGTAGATTGTCTGATTGCGGAATTGTTCGCCTTCGTGTTTGGTGAGCAGCATCTGAGAGTCCTCCTCTTTTTGAATTGACTGTTTGGGGGAGGCATCGTACGCGAAGGTAGGATGGTGTCAATCTTGTTCAGCCAGCCGTTGCCGGAGTTGAACGCGCAGGAGACAATGACAACGAAGGAGAACGCAATGAAGATCGTGAAATGGGTTTTGCTCGCGGTGGTGCTACTGGTGATCGGCGTGGTGGTGGCGGTCTGGATGAACCTGAACGGCATCGTGCGAAGGACCGTGCAGACGCAATCTTCGCAGCAACTCAATGTGGCAACAGCGTTGAAAGGCGCGACCGTCTCCCTGTTCGGCGGCAGCCTGGGATTGAATAATTTCGAGGTCGATTCTCCAGCCGGATTTTCCGCGCCGAAGATTCTCACCCTGGATGATGCGAAGGTGAACGTGTCTTACGGCCAACTGCGGCAGGATCCGGTCCATGTGGAAGAGGTCAACATCAAGGCCCCCAGGCTGGTTGTCGAACAGGCAGGCGGGAAGTTCAATTTCAAAGCGCTGATGGAAGGCGCGACCAAGACCGAGGCGAAGCCGGTCGATGGGAAGCCGCCGATGAAGTTGATTATCGATCAGCTCAAGATCACTGATGCGATGGTGGTGATCCGACCGGGCATTCCGGGAATTGCTCCGGAGATCAACGTTCCGCTGCCTGCCGTGAACATGGAAAAAGTCGGCACCGGCGATGGCAATCAAAACGGGGCGGCACTCAAGGATGTGGTGATGGAGGTCATCACCGTCATGGCGGCGAAGGCAGCGGATTCCGACAAGATCCCGGCGGAGCTGAGGGCGCTCCTGCAAGGAGATTTGAGGGACGTCGCGGGCAAACTGGTTGATGCTCAGGTGAAGAAGCTAGGAGCGGAGCTTCAGAAGAAACTGCCGGGCGAAACGGGAAAGGCGCTGGGCGATGTCCTGAACGATCCAAAAGCCGCGGCGACGAATCCAGCGGGAGCGATTGAGAAGGGGCTAGGTGGATTGGGGGGCGTGCTGGGCGGAAAGAAAGAGCCCGCACCCTCGCCGGCTCCCGTGAAAAAGAAAAAGCCGGCGACGCAGCCGATAGCGCAATAGTTTCCGGCGAATGCGAAAGGTGGACGGTTTTTTTATGGGGCGAATTGCTTATTCGCCGCGGAGTTTTCGGAGGGCACGGAGAGGACGGCGACTGGTCCCACTGGGGTGGGTTGGTTTGCGACAATGGAACTGTCTCCCCTCCACCGGGCATCGGCTGTTTAGTTGCTGGTGATGGTCTCGACTTCCATGTCATATTCTCCGGCGCCGCCCTCCGGATCGTTGAAGATAATGACAAGGGAATCGCCGTCTCGATACATGTCGGCCGTGCCGCGGCCGGACTTTTTGTGCAGAATGGCGGAATCCCATTTCATGTTGGCTGGCAAGAACGCGGCGCCCCCGGTGTTGCCCAGTGCGGCGTGGGGGTCCATGGCGATGTCGTTGAGTGTGATGTTTGTCGGCCAACCCCAGCCCAGGTGCTTCCAGACCGCGCGGTTGGGCGTGATGCGCAGTTCATCGGTCCCATCGATCGTGGCGTGGATGCGAAGTGCAGTGGTCTTCTTTAAGAGCGACTGCTTCTCCGGACTCACCGGCAGGGCTTTGATGGCCAACGGGCCGGGCGCGGGAGATTTAACCTTCATTGGCAAGATGTAGTATCCCGGCTTGATCAGGCGAGCCGTGTAGACACCGGGCTCGAGTCCCACGACAGCGAAGTCGCCATCGCTGTCGGTGACCGTCGTGTTCTGGCCGTAACGGGGGTTCTTCGCGGGGACGTCGGGAGTGACGTTGATCCGGACTCCTTCGAGTGCGCCGTGCGCGGCGGCGGCATCGGTGACGGTTCCGGAAAGGCGCGCTCCGACGACCGGCCGGCCGACCGAAATGACCGTCACGCGAGCCGACTGCTCTCCCCACAGGTCGGTGACGCAGGCGCGGACGACGTAGTCGCGACTGCCGAATCTCCAGGAATGCGTGACCTTGGCCCCCGCGTCTGCCGCGTCCCCCGGGTCCCCGCATTCGAAGATGCCATCGCCAAAATCCCACGCGCAGACGACGGGCATGCGGCTCGGGTTGCCGATCATGGCGATGAGGTCGAGGGAAGTTCCCGCTTGCACCGAGTTTGAACTCGGCTTCAGCTCAAGGGTCAGCGGCTGGTGATTGGGCGGATTGCCGATGTTGACCGTGACATCGATCGACGGCGGCTGCGTTTTGTTCAGCGCAATCGGCGTGATGTAGATGCGGGCATCGGCGTCTGCGAAGGTATGGCCAAGCACGAGCCCGGCATCCAGCGACCCGCGGGGTGAAGCCGGATTCATGTTCAGCAAATCAACCGCTCCGTCGTCCTTGTGCATGCGATGGATTCGCACCCCGTTCATCATGAGTGGGTTGTCGGCGATCAACTGGCGAAACTCAACCCAGTATTCCTTCTTGGCGTCCCCTTCGATGCGCAGGGCGCGCACGCCAGTTCCCGGCATGTCCTGCGCATATAAGCGGTACGTCCCGCTCGCCTTCACCTCCTTCAGCCCCGATGCACCGAGCCATCCCAGGATCGCTTTGGACCGGACGCTCAGGTGGTTGGGCGAAGCATGGTCGCTTCCGCCGCCGCCCATCGGGTCGTAGGGATCTCCATACTCGGCTACTGAACCGGGGCCGATGATGCTTCCGTCGTCGGTCTGCCAATAGCGCGCATGGCCCAGCCCGAGGTTGTGGCCGATCGCGTGCAGGGTGATGCCGTTGCGGAAATTGTTGAGGATGCGCGCGCCCTTGCCGCCGATCGCGGCCAGCTCCGAGCCGCCGCCGTGTGGCGTGTTGAACGCGACGATGTCCAGGGTAAAACGCGCGGTGTCGAATCCCGCCTTCTTGGCTGCTGCGCGCGCGTCGCGAATGATCGCCTGGTCGTCGGGGTTTCCCTCGTAAAACGAAGCCGGCCTGGGCATGCGCAACGTGGGCGTGGGGGTGGATTTAATATCGAGCTTTCCGTAGGAATTGTCCAGAAAATACTTGTCGACGCTGGTGAGGACCTTGGCAATCTCTGCATCCTTCACGGGTGGGCCCTGCAAATCGCTGAAGTCGATTCGGATGTAGAGAAGGGTCTTGTTGCCGACGGTCCAGTCGGACGCGAGAGCGCAGCGGCCTGATATCAGCAGGATGCAAAGCGATAGGGAAATTCTCACGGTCGCTAAGGATACCAGATGGAGGAGCACGCAACGGGCTCAGTGTGCTGTAAAGGGGGCATCCAAGATTAGCGGACCTCTTTTCCTTCGCGTCCTCGGCGTCTTGGCGTTCATCTTCTGTTTGAAAGAGTTGGCCGGTGCTCAAGACCGAAAACCATTAATGCAGCGCCCGCATCGCGCAATTTTCCCATCTGCCTGCGCGGGGCTGTCAGGCCAGGAGTTTATTGAGCAGCTTGCCGTGGACGTCGGTGAGGCGGAAATCTCGGCCCTGGAATTTGTAGGTTAGCTTGGTGTGCTCGAGGCCAAGTAAATGGAGGATGGTGGCGTGGACGTCGTGGACGTGGCAGCCATCTTGTACGGGAGCGAAGCCCAGTTCATCCGTCTCACCCAGGACGATGCCGGGTTGGGTTCCGCCGCCGGCGAACCACATGGTGCTGCACTCGATGTGGTGATTTCGGCCGGTGCTCGTGCGGTTTTCACCCATGGGGGTGCGGCCGAATTCGCCGCCCCAGATGACGAGCGTGTCCTTAAGAAGGCCGCGTTGTTTCAGGTCCATCACCAGGGCGGCGGAGGCTTGATCGGTTTCTTTGCAGCGGGCTTCAAAATCTTTTTCCAGCGTTTCACCGGGGCCGCCGTGGGAATCCCAGTTGGTGTGATAAAGCTGGACGAAGCGGACGCCGCGCTCGATAAGCCTTCGGGCCAAGAGACAGTTGTTGGCGAACGAGGGTTTGCTTTTGTCGGCGCCGTAGAGATTGAGGGTGTCCTGGGATTCGTTCGCGAGGTCCGTCAATTCCGGCGCGCTCGTTTGCATCCGGTAAGCCATCTCGTATTGGCTGATGCGCGTTTGGATTTCCGGGTCGCCTGTCGCGACCAGTCTCTTGAGGTTGAGCGCGTTGACGGCGTCGATGGTGTCGCGCTGGTGCTCGGGCGTGATTCCTGCCGGAGACGAAAGGTTCACGATCGGTTCGCCGGATGATCGGAAAGGGACGCCCTGGTGGATGGTTGGCAGAAAGCCTGATCCCCAGTTGACGGCGCCGCCGCGGGGACCGCGGGGACCGGATTGCAAGACCACGAAGCCAGGCAAGTTTTTGGATTCGGAGCCGATCCCGTACGTGACCCAAGCGCCCATGCTGGGTCGGCCGAACTGGCTGGAGCCGGTGTTCATGAAGAGTTTCGCGGGGGCGTGATTGAACACGTCCGTCTTTACCGTTTTAACCATGGCGATGTCGTCAACGATTTTGGCGGTGTGAGGGAAAAGCTCGGAGACGTAGGTGCCGGCTTTCCCATGGCGGGAGAACTGGCGGCGGGTGCCCAGAAGCGTGGAGCGCTGCTTGAAGGAAGAATCCATGAAGGCGAAGCGTTTGCCGGCGATCAGGGAATCGGGGATGGGTTTTCCGTTGAGTTCAATAAGCTTGGGCTTGTAGTCGAAGAGCTCGAGCTGCGAGGGACCGCCCGCCATGAAAAAATAGATGACGTTCCTGGCCTTGGGTGGATAGATGAACGCCGCTTTTGGATCACGGATTGTGGACTGCGGAGAAGGGCTTGCGCTGGCGGCTTCGGCAAGAAGTGAGGCTAAGGCGAGCGAACCTACGCCGACGGCGCAGTTTTTGAAAAAGTGTCTTCGGGTGATGTTCTGTAAATCCATGAATTACTCTCGAGTAATCGTTTCATCCAAGTTGAGGATTGTGCGGGCGACCAGCGTCCAGGCGGCGAAGTCGTAGTCTTTGACGCCTTTGGGCGTTTGGTCGGCGACAATCGGTGCGGGTTTCGATTGCCGGCGGAACTCTGCGCGCTTCTTGTCCAGGAGCTTCGAGAGGATCACTCGCTCTTCCGTGGTCGGCGTGCGCGAGGTGGCAAGCCGGAAGAGGTAGACGAGCCGGCGATCATTTGGCCCCGGGATTTGTTTGATCGTGCGGGCGGCGAGAGCGCGGGAAAATTCCATCCAGCCCGTGTCGTTGAGAAGGTTCAACGCCTGCAGCGGCGTGTTCGATCGGATGCGTCTTGTGCATGTGGAGATTGCATCGGGGGCATCGAACGTGGACAGGGTGGGATGGAGCGAGTTCCGGTAGGTAAAGGTGTAAAGCCCGCGCCGGTAGCGGTTGGCGCCTTTGCTCGTGTGCCAGTCGTGCTTCACCTGGCCGAGTCCCATCACGCCGTCGGGGATCGGGGGAAAGACAGAGGGGCCGCCAATTTTTTCGGTAAGAAGTCCGGAACTGGCGAGGGCGACGTCGCGGACGATCTCGGCATCAAGGCGCAGGCGGGATTGCCGCGCGAGGAGCTTGTTGTAGGGATCGACATTCTCCAGCTCGGGGCGGTGGTTCGACGATTGACGATAGGTGGCGGACGTGACGATGAGCCGATGGATGTGCTTGAGACTCCAGTGGTTCTGAACGAGTTCCGTGGCGAGATAGTCGAGTAGTTCGGGATGCGTGGGCGCTGAGCCCTGGGTGCCGAAATCATTTTCGGTCTGAACGAGGCCTTGCCCGAAGTATTGCTGCCAGATGCGGTTGACGATGACGCGCGCGGTGAGGGGATTCTCGGGGCCGGTGATCCACTTCGCGAGATCGAGCCGGGTGGGATTCTTCGAAGCGATAGCCGGAAGCACAGCGGGAACGTTTGCCGTGACTGTGCCGGCCGGGCGGGTGAAGTCGCCCTTGATGAAGACGGTGGTTTGGCGCGGGTCCCTCGAGCGTTCCGACATCACGAGGGTGGTGACGCCTTCGGTGAGTTGCTTGCGGACGGCGGTCAGGTCATCGGCCATCGCGCCGAAATCATTGTCGGCGGAGCGCAGGGCGGTCTCAATCATTTCGCGGTGCTTGTCGTTGCGTTTCTTCGCGGAAATGCCAAGGGCGGCCTGGGCCTCGGGCTTGAGAGTTTTTCGTTGCACTTCGGTAAGGGATGCTTCCCATGCCGCGAGCTTTTGCTTGACGCCGGCATCGAGTTGCGCAACGCGTTCGTTCAGGGCGTCGAGTTCTTTCGGATCAGTCACGCCGGTGGTTTTCAGGGAAGGCTCATCACAGTTGTTGAAGAACGCGAAGAACTGGTAGTACTCCTTCTGGGTGATGGGGTCGAACTTGTGATCGTGGCACTGGGCGCAAGCAATGGTGAGGCCGAGGAATGTCGTGGCCGTGGTGCCCACGCGGTCGATGATGGATTCGATGCGGAACTGCTCCGGGTCGATGCCGCCTTCGGTGTTGATCTGCGTATTGCGGTGGAAGCCGGTGGCGATCTTTTGTTCTAACGTCGCGCTCGGGAGCATATCCCCGGCGAGTTGCTCGGTTGTGAACTGGTCGAAGGGCTTGTCCGCGTTGAGCGCGTTGATGACGTAATCGCGATACGGCCAGATGGAGCGGGGGAAGTCGTGGGCGTAGCCGTTGGAGTCGGCGTAGCGCGCGTTGTCGAGCCAGTGTCGGGCCTGGCGCTCGCCGAAATGGGGAGAGGCAAGAAGGCGGTCCACTTGTTTTTCGTACGCATTGGTTGAACGGTCCGCGTTGAAGTCGTCCAGCTCTCTGGGATTCGGAGGCAGGCCAATGAGATCCAGGCTCACCCGGCGGAGAAGTGCTGACTTGTCCGCGAGAACAGAAGGTTTAACGTTCTCGGTTTCCAGACGAGCAAGAATGAAATTGTCGATGGCGTTGCTGGGCCAGGTTTTGTTCGTCACCGAGGGGACCGGCGAGCGCGCGGGTTTGATGAAGGACCAGTGGTTCCCCCAGACTGCGCCCTGCTCCACCCATTTCCGCAGCGTATCAATCTGCTGGGGCGTGAGGTGGCGATTGGAATCCGGCGGCGGCATCTTCACGTCGTTGTCATCGGACGTGATGCGCATAATGAGGACGCTGTCAGCGAGGTTCTTCGGGGCGATGATGGAATAGCCGTCGCGGGGGACGAGAGGGCCGAGCTTCGGATCCAGCGTGTCGAGACGGAGGTCCGCTTTCCGGGCGGCGGGATCTGGGCCGTGACATTTGAAGCAGTTGTCGGCGAGGATCGGGCGGACGTCGCGGGAGAAATCGATCGCGTCTGAAGCGAGCGCGAGCTTAGGGAGGAACACGCCGAGAAGCGCAGTTGTAAAGAAAAGGTGGCGCAGCGGAGGCTCCCAAGAATGAATCGATGGAAATAGTACCGGATTTTAGCGAGGAATGTTCAGGGGAACGAGAAGGAACCCGCGGAGAAAGATCGAAGATGATGCCGTTGATCACGTCGATCTTCGGCTGCGCCGAACGAAGAGGCTTGCGATCCAGAGGATGCCGGCTGCGCCGGGTTCTGGGATCGGGACGCCGATGATCTCGTAGTCGACAACAATGGGAAGGTGGTCGGTGACGGTAGTTAACAGGTTTAGGATTTGAGTGCGGTTGGCGAGATCAGAAAGCGCGGTATTGGAGGCAAGATTGACGGCATTACCGATTGCGGTCGTGCCGTTGTTGCCGAAAGTTTGGTAGGTGCCGGAGCTGTAGCGAAGGCCGTTTTGATTGAGCACCGCATCGCTAACCAACTGGAAATCGTCGCGCGCGACGATGCTGGAACTGCTCCAGGAGAGGTATGGGGCGCTGCCGGCGTCGTTGATCCAGTTGGCGGGTGCGCCCGAGATGTCGTTGGCGTGACCGTTGCCGGGGGCGAGGAGACTTGCCCATGCGGGTTCGAAACTGCCTTGGTCGAGATTGAAATCTCCGGTGTAGAGGACGTGGGCGAGGGGACCGAGCAGATCCGCGTCAGCGCGGATCTTCTGGGCCTCGAGATTGCGCCGCGTCGCGTTGCTCGTGCTCGGCGGCGTGTCCGGGCCGGCTTTGTAGTGACTGACGTACATGTAGAAATCGGCGGGGTTCTGGAAGCCGAGCGGATGCAGCTTGTAGCGGATGGGCTGGCGCGGGGAATTGGTTCCACTGGCGGTTCCGATCCCGACTCCGGTGCCGACGAGTCTGACGGTGCGGGTATTGTAGATCAGACCATTCGGGCCGTTGCCGACGAAGTTACCGGTGGTGGTGCCAACGTAGGTGTCAAAGGCGTAGCTTCCGGCGCCGTAGACCGAATTCAGCTCATTGACGATCGCGGTAAGGGAACTGGAGGTGGAAGGGTTGTTGTAGTGAAGCTCCTGCAGGGCCAGAACGTCGATGGGCCGCGCGTTTCCGGCGAGCGTGTGGTTGCCGATTCCCTGAAGAATGGTGGAGAGATCCGCCATCGGCGTGCGGGGGCCCGTGTTCCCCGTGTTACCGGTGTCATCGTCGACGTTGTAGGTAACGATGCGCAGACCGGCGGCGCTGAGTGTCGGAGCAAGAGTTGTGAGCAGACAAAAGAACAGCGACGCAAGGAGTCGTTGACGCGAGCGCAAAGTCATCCCATCTCCCGATTCAGCGAACGGACTAAGAATTAGATCGGGTGCCATTGTAATGGACGCGGGCGAAGGTTCAAGAAAATTGATCGCTGAGCCGTTATCCGTGCAGGGCAATTGCATGTAGCGCCTTGTAGATCCGACGCCTGCGTCGCGGTCGCGGCGCAGCCGCGATTGACGGTGATTTCGACCCTTCGCGCCAACCGCGACGCAGGCGTCGGATCTACAACCCAGATTCGTCGAACGAAGTTTGCGATGCCCCAGCTCTCCATGAAGGCACGCGCGGGCCAAGCCCGGGGCTTCAGCCCTGGGTCTGCTGAGCTCCGGACCGCGGGCGCGCAGGTAGGTGGGAGTCTGGGGGTTTGGGCGGTATGATCGGCTTCTTAACCGATTACGCGCAACCCGCGAAGGCGTAAGGCCCGTGTGTTATGTTTGATGGATACGAAGTTAACGGCGTGTTTGACGAAATGTTTACCGAGCGCGGCGCGCCGCGGAAACATTACGCCGGGCTGGCGCGACGGTTGACTCGGCTCGGAAGCGGGGCATTCGAGCGCCGCCGGAAGATGGCGGATGTTTCGTTTCGCAACCAGGGGATTACCTTCACCGTCTATTCAGATCAGCGCGGCGTGGAGAAGATTTTCCCGTTTGATCTGGTGCCAAGGATCGTCCCGGCGGTCGAGTGGGATGTGATCGAGCGCGGGCTGACGCAGCGGATCACGGCATTGAATCTGTTTTGCAAGGATGTGTATCACGAGCAGAACATTTTGAAGGAGGGGATTGTTCCACCGGAGCTGGTATTCGGCGCGAAGATGTTTCGGCGCGAGATGATGGGGGTGAAGGTTCCGAAGGATATCTACATTCATATCTGCGGAACGGATCTCATCCGGGACCGCGCGGGACAGTATCTCGTGCTGGAGGATAACGGGCGGACGCCGTCGGGGGTTAGCTACGTGCTGGAGAACCGCGCCGTGATGAAGCGCGTGTTCCCGACGCTGTTTGGCGCGTATCGAGTGCGGGCAATTGAGGATTATCCATATAACTTGCTGGGGGTGCTGAAGCATGTGGCGCCGTCTGGAGGGGATGATCCATCGATCGTCGTGCTGTCCCCGGGGATTTATAACTCGGCGTACTTCGAGCATTCCTTTCTGGCGCGGCAGATGGGTGTGGAACTGGTCGAGGGACAGGATCTGGCGGTTGACAACAACTTTGTCTACATGCGAACGACCGCCGGACTGCGCCGGGTGGATGTGATCTATCGCCGGGTGGATGATGATTACATCGATCCGCTCTGCTTCCGGCCGGATTCGCTGCTCGGTGTACCGGGATTGATGAACGCCTATCGCTGCGGGAATGTGGCGCTGGTGAATTCAGTGGGGACAGGCGTCGCGGATGATAAGGCAATCTATCCGTATGTCCCGGACATGATTCGGTTCTACCTTCAGCAGGAAGCGATCTTGCCGAACGTACCGACTTATATCTGCGCGCGGGAAGAGGATCGAAAGTATTGCCTGGAAAATCTGGATCAACTGGTCGTGAAAGCGACCAACGAGTCGGGTGGCTACGGGATGCTGATGGGCCATCAGGCAACCATGGAGGAACGCAGCGAGTTTGCGGAGAAGATCAAGAGCGACCCGCGCAACTTTATTGCACAGCCCGTGGTGCAGCTGTCACAGCATCCGACCTGGACGGAGGAGCGGTTCGAAGGCCGGCGCGTGGATCTCCGGCCTTACATTCTTTTCGGCGAAAAGGTGATGGTCATGCCGGGGGGACTCACGCGGGTGGCGCTGCGAAAGGGGTCGCTGGTGGTGAATAGTTCGCAGGGCGGAGGATCAAAGGACACCTGGGTTCTGGAAGAGGATGAAGCGCGGCCTCCGGACATTGAACCAACGAATGAAAGGACTGAATTGACAATTGAAAATTGACAATTTTCAGTTGCAAATTGGGTTGTTCCACCAATGAACACGACGCCCAACACGTTAACGAAGTTTTCCCACTCACATCCGCTCAGGCCGATGTTGTCGCGGGATGCGGATTCCATTTATTGGATGAGCCGGTACGTCGAGCGGGCGGAGCATGTGGCCCGGGTGTTGTGGGTGAACTCGCACCTGTTGATCGATGTCGGGGAACTAGCGCCGGATCTACAGCAAAGGCAGTGGCAGAGCGTGCTCACGATCATGCGCGCCGGAGAATTGCCCGCGGTTGTGGGAGCCGAAGGGGTGGGGACCGAGGCGGCCGTGGCGCAGAAGGTTGCGCAGCACATGACCTTCAATGCCGAAAATCCGAACAGCTTGTTCTCGTGTATCTCCAAAGCCCGCGAAAATGCGAGAACGGTGCGCGAGACAATCTCGGCGGAAATGTGGGAGAATCTCAACACGCTGTATTGGACCCTCAACGATGCGCCCGCACGATTCGATGAAGCGCCCGATGATTTTTATCGGCAGGTCATTTACGGATCGATGCTCTTCCAGGGACTGACGGATCAGACGCTCGCGCACGATCAGCGGTGGCACTTCGCGCAGCTTGGGAAGTATCTCGAGCGGATTGAAGTGACGAGCCGGATCATCGAGGTGAAGTTCACGATCCTGCGAGCGGCCGAGCCGAAACTGGAAACGCCGATCCGCAACATCCATTGGATGAGCATGCTCAGGTCCTGCTGCTCCATCGAGGCGTATCGACGGAACAACATCGGCGACATGGATCCGCTGCGGGTGGCGACATTCTTGATTCTGGAGCCGGATTTCCCGAGGTCGATTCGATTTTCAGTAACGCAGGCATATGACGCGATCTCGGCGGTGCGGTCGGAGATCGATCCGCGGTCGATTGATCCCGCGGAGAAAACACTCGGGCGGCTGAAGGCGCAGCTCGATTACGCGGAGCGGGGCGAAATTACCCGGCAAGGGGTGCCGCAGTATTTGCAGAAGATTCAAATGGATGTCGTGGAGGCGGCGATGGGGATTCAGAAGACTTATTTCTTGCATTAAGGGTTTCTGCTGATCCTACATCTTGAAAATGGGCAGCATGAACAGAAACCGTATTAGACGTTCACGAGATTCCGGAGCCTCTCGGTCCAAGTGCGCTTCCTATTGGTTTTGCGGTAGATCGGCTTAAGAAGCTCACGCAGAGCGTGGTTCAGGCGGTGGTGGGTGTCCGCAAGGCGGCGTTCGACATTAAGTTCATGACCGCGGCGCTCGGCACGTTGGATAGTGCTGAGCCGCTGTTCGACTTTATCAAGGCGATAGCGGGCGAACTCGAGCTTCGCTTGGCGCACGGGATCCTTGCGGTTCTTGAGCCAACCCGCGGCACCCATCGCAAAACCTAAGGCCAATCCCCCTGCTGCCACGAATGTTCCGGCGCGACTGGCCGATGCGGGTGCGACCGTGGGCAACCGCTCAGGCGAGCGCGCCGCGGAGAAATCCGGTGCGTGGCGGTCGGCTGCCGCTTGCGGAAGCCCGGGGCGCGGGGATTCTTTACCGAGACGCGCGCGTTCGTGCGGGTCGAGAGCGACCGCATCCTCGTCTGCAACAATCTCAGCGCCGGCGCTTCGCGCGGACACCTGCGTGAACTCCGCGCCGAAGAGGAGGATCTGCGCGGAGTAGTAAACCCAGATCAGCAGCGCTGCCAATGACCCCGCCGCGCCAAAGACGCTGGTCGAGGAGCCTTTGGTGAGATAGAGGCTCAGCCCATACTTGCCGATGAGGAAAAGGACCGCAGTCAGAGCGCCGCCGACCCAAACGTCTTTCCAGGTGATCTTCACGTCCGGCACGAATTTATAGAGCGCGGCGAATAGCGCGGTGTAGACCGCGAGAGACCCAACGATGTCGACAACATAAGCGATGATTTTTCCGATCATGCCGCCCGTCAGGTTCTGAGCGAAGCCTGTGATCCAGGTGGTGACACCGAGCGAGACCAGCAGGAGCATCGCGATGATGCCGACCGTGAGGAAGGAGAGAATGCGGTTCTTGAATGTCGTGAAAAAGCCGAGACCCGGTCGCGGTTTCACTTCCCAGACGGTATTGAGCGCGGCTTGAACGTTCGTGAAGAAGCCAAAAGCACCGGCAAGCGTGATGACGGCGGCAATGATCGTGGCGCGCATCCCTGAGCCGTGACTGCTGGCTTTGTCGATCATGGTGCGGATCGTGTTGGGATCGATGCCTTGAGCGGTTGAGGTGAAGTAGTGGACGACGTTGTCGCGGGCGCCGCCATTGTTGCGCATGATGAAGCTGAGAACGACGACCGCGATAACGAGGAGCGGCGCCAGGGCGAAGATCGTGTAGTACGCCAACGCGGCAGCAAGGCGCGACGCATTGTCATCAGAGAAATCCGCCCAGGCTTGCTTAAGAAGGGCCACCTTGGATTGCGCCGGCATAGGGAACCTCCGTCACCGTCCAAGCGAGCAATTCGGGTGCCGGAGCTTGGTCAGTGGAAATAGCGGCTTGAGTATGCGACACATCGCAGGGTTTTGCAGAATGGGCATCGCCCACTGATTCAGATGATGGTGGGCGTTGCCCACCCTACTTGAGAAGAGGTTCTATTCGCGCGAGCTCCGCTTTCGCCAACTCGATTTGCCGCGGGTCATGCAACCGGGCGACGGCGAGAAGAAGGTGCTCTTTGGCCCGATTGTACTTGCTCAGGTAGCGCGCATAAATGATCCCAAGCATGAGCTCCACCTGCTCAATTTGTTCGAAATTCTGGTAGTGCGCCAGGAAGAGTTCGTAAGCCGACGCGGCATCATTGTAGAGCTGCTGGCTCGCGAGCTGGTTGGCAACGTCGAGCTGCGCCTGCCGCGAAAGAACCTGGGTCGGGTCCGTCTTCTTCAGCTCGAGAAAATGCGGCACGGCATCCGGCAACTTGTGCTGCGCAATGGCTTCAGAGATTTTCCCGCGAAGCGCCTGGATTTTTTCCTGAACAGGATCAGGCGGGCCGGGAAGGCTGTCCCGCTTGTATCCGAAAGGATCGTAACCTTGGGCAACAATGTCCCGATACTGGCGGCGGCGGTTCCAGCGCTGCATGAGCGCCACGATGTCGAACTGATCGCGCGGGAGCAGATTGACAGCCAGCAGCGTGACACAAATCGCGAAGCCGAAAACAGTCCCGGCGATGTGGGCGGCGTGGGCGATGCCGTCCTGACCGGAGCTAAACATGAGGTCTTGAACAAAGAAAAGCCCGACGAACCACAGGCTCGGGATCTCGATCGAGCCGATGAAAAAAATCATGTAGATCACGGTGATGTGCGAGCGCGGAAATAGAACGAGATACGCCCCGGTCACCGCGGCAACGGCGCCGCTCGCGCCGACGACCGCGTGCGCCCGGCCCCCCGCATGCAGCTCGACAAACGCATACCCGACGCCCGCGAAAACCGCTCCAGCGAGATAGAACGAGAGATACGCGCTGTGTCCCAGCTTGTCGTTGACGTTGTTCCCAAAGATGTAGAGGAACAGCATGTTACCGAGCAAATGGGGCACATTGCCGTGGAGAAAAGCATAGGAAATGAAGTTGATCAGCGCCGGGTTCGCCGGATCAAGATGAAGGCGATTCGCAGGCCGGTACAGTTGCTGGATCCCGAAGCCAACGACGTTCAGCGCGATAAGCGACCAGTTCATCCAGGGCGTGCGGCGAAGCGGGGAGTCGGTGCGGATGGGGATGAGCATGAGAAACGGAAACGTGAAACGTGAAACGTGACAAGATTAGCTTCGGGTAACGACTCTGCGGTTAGTGCGACGTTCATTCTCTACCATCTTGAGGCAGAGGCGAATGACTTGCGTGCACAAGTTCATCCGGTGCTCAAGAACCTCCGCGCGAAAGAGACGGCGGCTCTTGTAGTACCAGTCGCGGCACTCGCGTGACGAACCCAGTGCATATTCATAATAGAGCGCTCGACCCTTGCCGGTTTCTCGAGAGTAACCTTCGCAAAGGGTTGAGCTGATCTTGCCTGCCGCTCGCGTAAGTTGGTCAGCGAAGCCCGCCGCACGACGATCTTTGAGCATAATCGCAGCATCCTCCCGCGTTAAATCGGATAAGAATAACCCTAATCGGTAAGCTTCCATCTTCCAGACGCTATCTCCGCGAATCTGCTCTGGTACGTCAGTTTCCCATTGCTCGTAGGTCATTGCCGCGCACTGACTTGAATTATCACGTTTCACGTTTCACGTTTCATGTTTCATGTTTCATGTTTCACGTTTCTACCCGACTCGTTCTTCTTGACCATTTTGACGCGCCTGCCCCCCCGGCTCCACCTCACTTCATCCATAAAGTTCTCCATCAGAAGAATTCCGCGTCCGCTGCACTTGCAGAGATTCTCAGCCGCCGTCGGATCGGGAACATCGGTACGGCGAAAGCCCGGGCCTTCATCTTCAATGATAATTTCAGCGCGCTTCGGAGTGACCCTGGCTTCGATGTGGATCTTCTTTTTCGGATCGCGCTTGTTGCCGTGCCTGATGGCGTTGACGAGCGCTTCTTCCAAGGCAAGCTTGATGGCGAAGGTGCTCTCTTTGTCGAAACCCATCTTTTTGATTCCCGCGATGATCTGTTTCTGAACCTTGTGGCCTTCGGACAGGTCGGACGTAATCTCAAACTTCAGCGGCAGATGATTCGTCGAGGCATTCCTGCGCGGGGCGCTCTTGCGGGGCTTGCGTCCGCGGGGCGAGTTATTCGATGCGGTAGAGCGCATGGTCGAGTGGCCCGCCCCGAAAAAACTCCCTCACATGAAGCTTGTCATCGCTTCGGTCCGGGTATTCATGATCCGAAACAGTTTATTCAGCTTGGTGATGACGAAGACCTCGAAGATCTGCGGCTTGATGTTCGCAAGACGCAGCTGGCCGTTGCGCTGCTTCACGCGGTTGTTGACGTTGATGAGCATGCCCAGCGCCGCGGAGGAGAGGTGGTCGACGTTGGCAAAGTCAACGAGGATGCGCGGGTTCTCCCGCTCTTCGATGAGGGAATTCAGCGTATCACCGATTTCCTTGATGTTCTGTTCGTCAAGGATCTTGCTGTTGGTGAATTCCACAACGCGGATGTTCTTTTCCTGGGAGACGGAGAGAGGCGGGATGGTTTCGGCCATTCGGTTGTTCCGACAAGATCACCGGCGCGGGCGCCGGGTTGCAGGTACATCAAATCACGCGGGTAAAACGTAAGGCCGAACGAAAAAAGTGTCAAGACAAACTCAGCCGTGATGCGGCTGATCGTGCTCGTCATGAGTTAGCGCGGCGTGCGGGTCAAAGTAATGATCCATCGCCAGAAACAGGCTCTTCGCGTGCCGTGCCAGAAGAAAACTCAGCATCGGCACCGGAAGCAGCAGAAGCCAGAGTGGACTCCACAGGCCGGGGTTGTAGCGGCTTTGGATCAACAGCCCGGCGAGGGTTCCCAGACCAGCGACAATGCCGTAATTGATGCCCCAGACTGCAAGCAGGAAGTAGCCGTCTTCTCGAGCATACGCGTAACCGCAGCGGGGGCAGCCGTCTAAAGGGGTGAACCAGTCGTAGATCGATCGGACTTTTTTGACAGGAATGAAGACAGGGGAAATGCCGCACTCGGGGCATCGGAGAAGCATGCCCCGGCGGAAGAAGCGCCAAAAGCGCGGCGGATCGTGCTTCGCACGCGGCGGGTACATCAACAACATTATGATGCGCGAGAGGGGCGGGTCAAACGCTGCGATGGCCACGCGAACGCACCGAGCAGGAGGAGCGCCAGGATGAGCAGGAGGATCGCTTCGCTGGCGTCGATCGCGCCGGTGTGTGTCAAGGATCCTCGGATATCGCTGGATTGGGCCGCGGGTGATGTTGGGAATATTGCGGGGGAGATATTGTGGGCGCGGAATCTGCCGTCGCGCGAGCGGTAAATCCCAGGCCAGAGGCCGAGGCTTTGCGAGGATTGAGCATTTGCGCTCAGGGGTTGCCAGTCTTTTGAAAGAGGCGCGAGCGGGTTGGAGACGAATTCATCCGACGTGTTTGAGAGCCAGTTCAAGATGTTCGTCCACAGGACGACGAAATCGGCGGTGGCGGAGAAATTTTCGGCGGTGAATCCAATCCAGACCTGCCGGCGGGATGTGTCGCGGACAGACAGAAGAGTTCGGCCACCAGCGCGAATGAGAGGGAGCCAATCGTTTGGGGAAGCGCCGGCGACCGAGAGATTTGCAAGAGACGTGATGGCGAGATTTGCCGTGACGGGGTGGGCGGCGACTTCGAGCGCGGATGCGGCGAGCGGCTGAAGTAAGGTCGCGATCGTGACGTCCGCAATAAGTTCGGATGATTGAGCCGGTGCGACGAGAACCTGCGTGCCGTCGTTTGGAGCGGGATGAGTTTTCTGAAACACTTTGATGACTCGCTGCACATCGGCGCCGACGCCGGGAGTTGCTCTAATGTTCGGAAAGGCGCGCTCGCGCGCGAGCCAGGCGGTGTTGTCGCGCGGGAATTCGTCTTGGTCGAGAAGGGTTGCCTCAACGGTTGATGCCAGGGTGGCGGCGGGCAAGAAAAAGTTTTGTTCCTGTCCGCGCGGCGGAAGCGTGATCTCGCGATTCATGACGAGGGCCCCGGAATTCACACGCAACGTGGCTTTGTCTAAATCGGAGTTGTTGCGGATCCGCACCATCAATTCCGCGGATGCGCCTTCTCGTGCACCCACGGAAACAATCGCGATGTTGTTTCTAATTGGATCCGGGGAAAACTGAATCAGGTTAGACATCGCACGATCGAGGGTCTTGTCGGTGATTGCGACGATGAGCGGCTCTGATCGAGCGTTAACAACAGCTCGTTCCATTTCGCTATCCGTCGCGATCGGGACTTCTGGCAATTCCAGCGTTTGGCTCAGCCAGTCCGATAGATGGGTCCGAAGAACTTGGCCACCGGGAATCGCGACCAGCCTGACGGAGGAGGAGGCGCTGAAGGTGTTGAGAAGCGCTCGGTTGGCGCGCTGAAGGGTTGGGGTACTTCGCGCTTCCGGCATCATGGTGAGGCCACGATCGACGATAATCGTGATGGGTCGGGAGGGAAATCGGGATCGCAGGCGTGGACCAGAGCCGACGAGGATCGCCAGCAGAAGGGCCAGCAGAATCGCGATGACCGGGAAGCTGGGGGGAACCAGCGACCTGCGCGCGCGGGCGGCATGGAGCTCCGCGCGCCAGAGATGGAGGAACGGCACCGAGACGCTGGAGCGCTCGCCGCGGAACATCCAGATGAAAAGCGCCGTCCACGGAATGAGCGCGAGCAGCCAGACGGGCGATGAGAGGAACATGCCACTCAGATGATACGCGCCCAACGCCGTGCCATGGGCGACTCGCCCATGTTCCCTTTAGATTTAGGTCTGATTCACATTCACGCAAGCTGTCATCCTGAACGATACTCCGCGAAGGAACTGCCCCATGCGACGAGTGGGCTAGCTCCTTCGCGGAGTACCGCTCAGAGTTTGTGATCTTTACCAGTAGCACGGGCATCTTGCCCGTGTTGGCGATACAGGCACGGGCAAGATGCCCGTGCTACAGTCAAAGCTTCACACACTCTGGTCTGAAAATGTTCGGGAATCACGCCGAATTGTCATGCTGAGGTAATCTGAAGGACCTTGCATCGATCATCGACCGACCCAGATCCTTCACGGAGTACCGCTCAGGATGACGGCCCTTTTCATGAAACGCCGGTGCGGCGAAGCCGCATGATGACTCAGGATGACAATTCTACCAGGAATAAGCATTAGACCCTTGGATTGACACACGGCGGGTCACCCGTCCCACCTTTGTCCGGGCTAATCCGGCTTCGCCAGGGCAGCGCTCTGCCAACCTTCAGCGGTTTCACTGGCTCTGAGAATCAGTTCCAGCACAGCGCGTCCTTCCTCGACGCTGTGGATTGGCCGCTTGCCTTGGCGAAGGCAGTCGGCGAAGTGGCCGATCTCGGCTTCAAACGTGTCGACAGGATCGAACGATCGCTTGGTGGGTTCAGTCGCGCCTTTGGCGAGGTGATACAGAGTATCGCTCGAGCCGAAGATCTGACCGTTCTCGCCGATGACGTGAATGTGGTGGGTGCCATGCGGCAGCGGGAACGCCCAACTCGTGAGAATCTCGCCGATGGCGCCGTTCGCGAACCTCACCTGCACGCTGGCAGTGTCTTCGCCTTCGATCTTCTGGACGTACCGGCCCATCGTCCCCTGAATCTTTTCGGCCGGAGCGCCCGCGAGGTACAACAGCCGATACGATGGGTGATATCCGGTGTCGATCAACTCTCCGCCCCCCTGCGTTTTCAGGTTAGCGCGCCAAGACCCTTTGAAGGGATTCGCCCCCTCGCCGCCTGCGCGGAAACAGTCCTGCGATCGAAGCCACAGGACCCGGCCAATTTCACCGGCTTCAATCATGCGCTTGGCTTCCTGAACCACAGGCATAAAAAGCTGGTTATGCGCGGACATATAGGTGACGCCGGATTTCTTGACCGCATCGGCAATCTGATCGGCCTCCTTCAGGCTCATGCACATCGGCTTTTCGCAGAGGATGTGTTTCCCCGCAGCGGCGGCGTCGATGATCGCCGGGCCATGCAGATGGTGCGGGAGACAAATGTCCACCGCATCAATCTGATCTCCCATCTCCTTAAGCATCGCTTTCCAGTCGGAGAACTGGCGCTCAACTCCCCCAAGCTGGTCGGACCGCTTTTTCAGATTGTCAGCAGAAACGTCGCACAGCGCAACGCACTTGATCTTGTCGGCATACTTGATGAACCCCTTGCCATGGGCCGCCGAGATTCCGCCGGAACCAATCAGACCCACCCGCACGACACCGTTCACCGACTTAGCCATAAAGCGATCCTAAATAGAGAGAGCAAATCCAATACGATTCTCACTTGATTCCCGCGCCTTGGGTTAGCGGCCCCGCTTGCGGGACGCGGATTCCAAATGCGAACCAAGCGCGAGAATTAAACAGCATCCGTATAATAGCGCCCGCGCGGCGACGCACAAGGCGGAGAATACTCAAGCAATGAAAACCGCCCCCGGATGTCGTGACACCCAAGGCTCCTCGCAGGGTGGGCATGGCCCACCAATTTTCACGGGTTCAACAGGTGGGCAATGCCCACCCTACAAGCCTTCTGAATGGTCACTATGGCGTTCCCGAGGGTCGCGTGGTGGCGCCGCCGCGAATCGTGCTTCCTGTGCTTTGCGTTGCCGACCTGGCTGAATCGGAGACCGCCGCCCCGCCGCTCTTAAGGCTATCCTTCATGCTTTGAGTGGTGGGAGTCGCGGGCATTGCCGGCGTAGTCAAGTCAGGCGCTGCCGGCGTTGCCGGCATTGCTGTCGTTCCAGCCGGGGCCACCGTGTCATCCTTCTTTTCACAGCCGATGACAAAGGCGCCTCCGAGAACTGCCGCGATCATCAGGTTTGAGCGAATCATACCTTCTCCTTCGTTAAGTTATGTACAGATCATTACGCGCAGAAGCAGTAGAACGCAACGTGAAAAAATAGGGTTGATGCAGGACTAACGCGCATGGGGATGATTCCTGCTCTTCTGTAGTGGCGACGTTCGTCGTCGCGGGCTTGCCCCGCCATTGGGCGTCTGATACATCGTTCAGGGTCTGATGAGCGAAAGCGAAACATCCCAGGCTCAAGTTCAGCCGGTGGCATCCCACCGCTTCGCAGTGCTCGCTATTGCCGTGACGACGGCCCTCTTTCTAGGCGCAATCTCCGTCATCGCCTATCAATGGGTCGTCCGACCAGAGCCGCGCACCGAATTCTTGATCATCGACGGCTCTGTCGCGCTGACAGGCGCCGAGGCGGAAGTGCAGAGCGTCGATCTTCCCACACACTACAAAGCAGTCTTTGGCGCCGACGGCCGGTACACTCTCGTTTTTTTTCTCGATCCCGGGGCCTACAACGTTCGAATCACCCGGGACGGGCAGAGCGTGATTGAGCCCCAGGAGATCGCAATTCCCAAGCGGCAAGGGCTTCGGATTGATCTGACCAAGTGGGGAAATGCCCTGGGCACGACTCAGGCGGCGGAGCCATGAGTCAAACCCGGCGTCCCGTCGTCTTAATCACTGAAGGCGGGGATCTAAATCCTCTGAGCTGGCTCCGCCAACGCGCGGAGGTCCTGGAAGTCACATCAGGGGATCCGGGATTCGACCAGGCCCTCGCTTCGGCCCAGGGTCTGATCGTTCGAACGTACACGCGAATAAACGAAACTTTTTTGACGAAAGCGCCTCGGCTGCAAGTCGTCGGCCGGGGCGGGGTCGGGCTGGATAACATTGATATTCCTGCGTGCCGCGCGCGGGGGATCGAGGTGGTCTATACACCGGACGCCAACACGCTCGCCGTCGGTGATTATGTCTTTGGCGCGATGATTCGCCTGGTCCGGGGCTGGCCGACGCTGGACACCGGCTATGGGCCGAGGTGGTTCAAGGAGACACGCGCAGCCGTGCGCGGCAGGCAATTGAATGAATTGACGCTGGGAATTCTGGGAATGGGACGCGTCGGAAAGCGCGTGGGTTCCATCGCCGCCAACGGAATTGGCATGCGCGTGATCTACAACGATGTCATCCCGATGGGCAAGCTACCATTTGCCGCAATTGCGGTGGACAAGGAGCAGCTTTATCGCGACTCCGATGTGCTGACGATCCATGTCGATATGCGCCCCGGGAATGAAAATCTGACCGGCGCACCGCAGTTGGCAATGATGAAGCGCGGCTCAATCTTGATCAATGCGAGCCGCGGAGAAGTGCTGGATACCGCGGCACTCGCCCAGGCGCTTCGCTCCGGACATCTGTCTGCGGCGGCGCTGGATGTTTATCACCCTGAACCACCACCCGCGGATCTGGATTTGATCGGCATCCCGAACGTGCTCCTGACGCCGCATATCGCCTCCCGCACGCATACTGCGGTGGAGAATATGGGATGGGTTGTTAAAGATGTGATGGCAGTCCTCGAGGGGCGGAAACCGGAGTTTCCGGCACCGGAGCTGTAGGCGCGGATTGATCAATCCATCGTGAGAATAACTTTCAAAACGCCGGGACGCGCGGCGATCTCCATCGCTTCCACCCCCTGCTCAAGCTTCATCCGGCGGTGAATCAGGCTGACAACATCCACTGATTTTTCCGCAAGCGCCCGAATGGCTTCTCGAAACGGCCCGCAACGCGAGCCGACGATGGTGACTTCATCGATGACCGCGGGTGCGAGATTCACTGCTTTACCAGCGGCTACTGTCGATTTCAGCACGATGGTTCCCCTCGGCCGCACCATCCCAAGCGCCATCTCCAGTCCAGAAGCGCTTCCGGTGCAGTCGACGACCACATCCTGATCGTGGCGCGGCGTGATGTCCTCGAGCGGGCGCGACCGGATCGACCATTTCTCACAAAGCGCCATCTTGTCCGGATGTTTTCCAACGACGCGAACCGGGCAGCCGACATTCCGAAGCACTTGGGCAACCAGCAGACCAAGTCGACCATCGCCAAGCACCGTCACCCACGTGCGCGCGTCAACCTTGATCTGCTTCGGAACCTGAAACGCGGCCGCGAGAGGTTCAACAAAAACGGCTTGATCATTGTCGATTCCGGCAGGCAGCGCATGGAGATTCGTGGAAGGCAAACGAACAAAGTCGGAAAAAACGCCGTCACGATTCAGCATCCCAAGCACACTCCGATTTCGGCAATGGCTGGATAGTCCGGCAACGCATAAATCGCATCGCCCGCAGACAATGTTGATCTCGCCCACGACGCGCTGGTTGACCAATTGCTTTTCGGGGGACGAAACGACTTCGCCGACGAACTCGTGACCGAGGATTCCTTTGTAGCCCATATACCCCCGGGTGATCTCAAGGTCCGTCGAGCAAATGCCGGCCCGGCGAACCCGGACCAGCGTGTCGCCCGCGGATTCCGCAGGTTCGGGCCGGCGGGGATCGAACGCAAGCATGTTGTCGAAGACCAGAGCGCGCATGACGAGGAGAGTCTAACTGAGATGCTCTTCTAACGCGTAGGGGCGACAAGCGGAGGTCAACGCAGCTACAGCTTTCGCTGAGCGAACAGCCGCTCGATGTGATCACGCAGGGATGAGCGCACCGGCCAATCACCCATCCCTTCCGACCAGACCTCATAGTTGCTCATGACGCGAAGCGTCCTACCCAACTTGGGTTTGAACTGGATCGTTACGGCCGGTGCCCAACCGCCGGATTGCGGCCCGCGCTCGCCGGTCCCGGCCTGCGAGAAGTAAGATTCAAGAACCGCAAGTTCATCCGGATCATTAATCACCAGCTTGTCATTGGTCGCCTGCCCCGAAGCGTCGAACCGACGCGTGATCGTTGCGGTAACAAATCGCGACGGCGCATGGGCTCCCACAACCGGCGAGATCCCCTCCGCCGTTCTGGCTCCGCCACTATTCTTCGGTGAACTGCATCCCAGAGCGAGTACTGCCGTGAACGTCGCCGTCATGAGAATCGCACGCATACTGAAGTTATCGGCACGAGCAGCGCTGAATGTGCGGGAGTTCCATAAAGTTCGAGCCCAACCCTCCCGACCGCCAATAAATCCACCCGCAAAGCCCCCCTAAACCGCGCCATCCCTAAAAGGCCAAGCCCAAGGCTTCAGCCCCGAGTCTCCCCACCCCTCACTCCAACTGCTTCCCAGCCTTCTCATTCTGCAAAAACTGATCCGTCGGCAACATCGTAATGCAATCCCATGGGCAAACCTGGTGACACAGCGTGCACCCAATGCACCGCGGCAGGTCAATCGTGCAGACCTGAAACGCCTGTTCATGCCGAGGCCCCGGTATCGTGCTGATGCAATCCACCGGACAAACGACCATGCACGCTTCGCACCCCGTGCACATATCCTCATCGAGCAGGGCCAGAACCTTGGGAAGCTTTTTCTTGGCCATTGAACACAATTGTAGCGGATGAACCGATCCGGAGTAAGGGAGGCAGCCCCATTTGACCCTTTTTAGCGCGACTTCTAAGATTCAGTGTCGCTACAAAGAACCAACAGGAGCAAATGACCATGGCCAGCGAGAATGTAAAGCAGTTTACCGATCAGAATTTTGACGCAGAAGTCCTGAAGTCGAGCGAGCCGGTACTGGTCGATTTCTGGGCCGAGTGGTGCATGCCGTGCAAAATGCTGGCGCCCACGATCGACAAGCTCGCAACCGATTACACCGGCAAGGTGAAGGTCGGCAAGCTCGATACCGATTCCAATCGCGACGTCGCAATGCGCTACAGCATCAGCGCGATCCCAACCGTCATCCTCTTCAAGGGCGGCGAGATCGTGCAGCGCTTCGTCGGTCTCAGACAGGAAAAAGATTTCAAGGAAGTGCTTGACGCTCAGGGCTGAGGTTTTGCCTTGTCGTCCCGCGCTTCAGCGGATTGAGTAGCGGCGGTCGTCGGATTCCGAGCGGCCGCCGCTTTTAATTTGCGCGCAACCGTGTCCTTTTCATCCGTCCGAACCAGCTCCAGCTTCTGATCGTCCGAGAGCAGCGCCAGAATATCCTTGCGCTCTTCAGCTTCGATCTGCTTGATCTGATCGTGAGCATGCCGGTGAAGGTGGTAGATCAACTCGCGCTGCGAATCCGATAGCGTGGTCAGCTTGCTCCACGGCTGGACCAGCCGGTAGCTGCGCGAATACGTCGTGCTCGGCGCCTTCGCCAGAGCGACCGCCGAAACGCCCACCGCCACCAACACCACAACCGCGCGCATCCCAGCGGCGCGGACCGCTCCAGCGGGTGGTCTCTTCGATTCCTCAATCATCCCAAGTCGCTTCATAGCGCGCCTTCCGATGTGAACTAATGTTTTCGCGGAGCCGCCGCCTCGAACAGCGGATTATTCAGCATCGCAATATTCCCCGGCTTGGACTGACCGTCGCCATCCGCGCTCGGGAGCGCCCGGGCCGATTCCGCCGGATCGTCTTCAAGAATAGCGTCGGCGGGCGCAACATCCGGACGATACAAACGAACGCCAAACGCCTTGATGTACTCAGTCCAGTTCCCTTCATTGCTCGGCGCTTCAGCAGACTGGGGCCGACAATGACCAAGCGCGATCATCAGCTTCGCGTCCATGTTCTCGATCATGTGCACCGCGATCGCTTCCGGGAGCGCGGGAACTTTTACCGCGCCGTGTTCCGGCAACCCGTGGTGCGAGATGATGATGTGCTGGAGAACGTCGATCAGCGGTTGCGGGATCTTCTCGCCCAACGTTGCTTCAGCCTGGCGCGCCTTGTCTTCGACCCAGATCGCGGACTTCACGATGTGGCCGACAAGCTGCCCCGAATCGGTGTACCCAAACGCCGAGTCGTAGCTCAGCTCCCAGATCTTCGCGATGTCGTGGAGAAAAATCCCCGCGAGGAGGATGTCGCGATTGAGCCCCGGATAAAACTGCACGATGCAGTTGCCGACTTCCATCGCGTTAAGCGTGTGCTCGAGCAATCCGCCAAGGAAAGCGTGATGGAAGCTCATCGCGGCCGGCGCTTTACAAAAGCTGTTCATCAAGCTCTCGTCATCAAGATAAGCCTGCACGATCGCACCAAGATGGCGGTTTTGAATCGAGCCGCAAAGTTCGTGCAGTCGCCCGCACATCTGATTGATGTCCTTCTCCGTGTGCGGGAGAAGATCAGCCTGATCGAATGTCCCTTCCTTCGCGGGCCAGGCTTGCTCAATGATGAGTTGCAGATTGTTCTGATAGTTTTCGATCCGGCCGCGAATCTTGGCAAAGCCGGATTCAGGCAAATCTTTGAAGATTTCCTTCGTCGCGTTCCACATCCGGCCGGCAACCTGACAAGATCGGTCTGACACAAACGCTTTGATGTAATACTTGCCCGTGCTGGTCGCGGCGAGTTGCTTGCTGGTGATGACGTAAACGTCTTCAACCAGGTCCCCGGGGGCGGCGTCACGAAGAAAGAAGCGGCGCATGGCGAGAGTATGAGCGAGAGGACTCTTTGGAGCAAACTAAATAGCTTTTACCGTCATGAAACATGCAAGGCTATCCCATGTAAGCCTTCTCGCTCTTGTAGGGGCGACGCCCCCATGCTACGCGGCGGAAAAGCGAAGGACCAGGTCAAAGACCTTTCCGTTGATTCTTTTGGCAACCGCGGGATCCTTGAGCATCGCGATGTTAAGAGCATCGACTTTGAAACGGGCGCCGAAGTTGCTTTCCACGCCTCGGCCCATGCCTTCGAGGATCACAAAATCCGCATCTTGCGAAGCGCCGTTAAGCTCGTCAGAAACCTCGGCGAGATCGATCAGAGGTTCCCCCGTGCCGGTCGAGACCAGTTGGATGGGAAGGTTAGCGAGCGAAGGTTCTGCTTCGAGAATCCGTGGCCACCACGCGAGAACATCGCCGATCGTCATGTCGTTGAGGCTCGGTCGCTCGTTGGCGGCGAGAACGATTCGGGTGCCGCGATTCGCCAAGAAACGCATGAGCGGAAGCGCGCCGAGAAGAAAATCCGAGCCCGCGTTGTCGACGAAGAAGACGAGTTTCTTGTGCGGAGGCCCCGTGATGATGCGCGCTTCAAGCGCATCGTAAGCGTCGATGAGCCAAGGCCGCGGCGCCAGCGTCGAGCGGATCGTGAAGAAGTCCGGCGAGCCATCGAGAAACGCTTTTGCGGTGGCGATCGCCCCCATATCGAAAATGTTTCCTGCGAAGATCCCGTCAATGGCGGCCCGAAACCTGTCGCGCTCATTGGCAATGTTGTCGAGCTGAACGCACACGATCGGGAGCAACGGAAGCATGCGCTCGTTCTCGCGGTTCTTCAGATCCAGAAACGGATCAATAAAACCATGACGCGCAAGCGTTTGATCGCGCCATTTATCCAAAGTCAGGAGGGTGATGCGATCAAAATCGCGGGGCTTTCCACTGAAGGCATCCACTTCAGCGTCGAAGTCCGCGGCACACTGCGCCGCCTGCGTTTCAATTTCAACCACTGCCACCCCGCGCGCGACGGCCATCCCGATCCCCAGCTTCAGGATCATGCGAAGATGCCGCTTGAAAAAATCGCACCAATAGGCGCGGCCATCTTCGTCGGTGCAGAGATCCAAGTCCGTCGCGGTGTAGCTTGACGGGTCGGCCAGGAGGTTGAAGTGAGTCATCGGAAATTAAAGTGCGATGCCGCCGTCAATGTGGATCGATTGGCCCGTGATGTACGCCCCGGCATCTGAAGCGAGGACCAGTGCCATGCCGGCGCAATCTTCAGGCCGGCCAAGGCGAGGAACCGGATAGCCTGCGGTAACGCGAGCTTTGTCCTCTTCATCCTTGAAATTAGGCACGTTACGAAGAGTGTCGAAGTAACCGGGCGCGATCAGGTTGACCGTGATGCCGTCGTGCCCGAGGTCTTTGGCAAGGGCAGTGGTTTGGTTGACCAGCGCAGCCTTGCTCATGGAATACGGGAGCATCACCGGATTGCCCTCCATCTGCTGGATTGAACCGATGTTGATGATCCGGCCCCAGCGCTGCGCCTTGAAAATCGCGGCGGCGCGCTGCGAGAGAAGCATCGGCACGACGACGTTCGCGTGAAGGATCTTGTCAACATCTTCGACAGTGAGTTCCGTCCAACGCTTTTTGAACTGGATCGAGGCGTTGTTCACGACGATGTGGAGGCCGCCGAGCGATCGGACGGTTTGATCGATCAGCGAATCCACGATCGAGGTGTCGGAAATGTCGCCGCCCAGCGCCAGGGCACGCTGGCCTTTTTCCTTGAGTCGCGAAACCTCCAGATCCGCCGCGGCAAAATCAATATCTTGAATCGCGACCGCACAACCAGCCGCGGCAAACGCCTGGGCCATCGCAAGCCCAATCCCGCGCGCAGCGCCGGTAATCAGAGCGACCCGCCCAATGAGATCACGATTCGGCAACGACATGGCGGGGGATATTAGCTTGAAACGTGACGGATGCGAGGATCATTTATTGCCGGCGGCCAATCCCACCCAGTCCACCCGCGCGATCGGAGAGAGGATGTCCTGCGGCATCATCTGATCAATGGGCTGGCGCGTCTCAGGGACGACAGCCAGGATCGGAAGCTTGCCCCACCGCTCGATCGCGCGCGGATTGGTTTCCTCGGCGATCGGCGTTGCGTCAGCAGTGTAGCGGTTGATGACGACCCCGGCGATTGGAACGTTGACATGGCGAAGCGCGCTCGCGGTAAGCAGCGTGTGGTTGATCGTGCCCAGGCCGGCGCGGGCAATGATCACGGTTGGAAAGTTGAGCCACCCGGCCAGATCAAGAACCGTGTATTGATCATCCAGCGGGACCATCACGCCCCCCACTCCTTCAACCAGCATGACATCGCTCGTAGATGCAATCACATCCAGCGAGCGCTGCATCGCCGGCCAGTCGAGCGGCTGCTGGGCGCGCTGTGCCGCCACTGCGGGAGCCAGCGGTTCCGCGTAACGCTGTGGGCAGATCACGTGCAGCGGATGCGGAGAATCGGCGTGGTGCGCGAGAAGCTCCGCATCTTCCGAAACAAGACCCTCGCGAGTGTGGATGCAGCCGGTCGCCACGGGTTTGAGAACCCCCACACGCCGGCCCATGTCACGAAGAGTTGCGGCGATGGCGGAGGTGATCACGGTTTTTCCGACGCCGGTGTCGGTCGAGGTGATGAACAGGCCAACGATGGGAGGGGGATGGAGCATCGGAGTTGGAACCCGGGCTTTGCGTCCCGATCTTACCTCACCAGACATCGGGGCGAATCGGGCGGCAAAAATTGTCCAGCAGCGGGGACCATTGGATGAGGTACGACAACTCATCATCCAGCAGCACCAGCGCAAGCCGGGTGACGCCCGAGGATTTCGTCATCTCCTGAAGCGTCGCAACCCGCTCGGGACTCTTGCGCTTGCGCAGCACTTTAGTAACGAGCTTCGCCGTTTCTTCCATATAAAACCGCGCGGCGTTGATCGGCACTAGGCCGCCTTCGCGCGCGGGTTGACCGTCCACGAGGGCGAAGAATTCGTGCTCCACGCCTTCCAGCTTCGCGACGTAGAGGTCGGAGGTGCCCAGCTCTTCCACGGGAGCCAATTCAATACCGGTCGCCGCGAGAATCGGACGAAGACGGGAAAGCGCGTACGCGGCGCGACCGCGCAGAAGTTCCTCGGGATCGACCGCGGCAACGCGCCGCGTGGAGTTGGTGAACAGCGCCGTCCCGGGGGATGCAAGGCGGCCGCCAACGGCCCCGGTCGGATCCTGTTTGATCGCCGTCGCAAGAGTCAGGAACGCGTGACGGACCTGAGCCGCCTTTTCGGGTGGCGAATAGCGGAAGAATCCCAGCTTCTCCAATTCCGCGAGAAACGCCACGGGATCTTCCGTCGTCACTTCCGGCGGCTTGCGGAGGTTCCGGCGCTGAGCGCGGGCGCCGCCATTGGAAGATCGGGCGGGGTGGGCGGCCACAAAGGATTCGTACTGGCTGAGGATCAAGTCTTTGAACGACCGATAGCATTCGGCGCCAGGAACCCAGTTCGCGAAGAAGCACGCCTGGCATTCGTCGCCGGTCGTTTGCACGAGCGGATTCAGGAAGAAACACCCGTCGTCGTAGTCGCTGATCTGAATGACGTGCGCGTAATGAGATGAAGGAAGCGTGGCGGATTCGCCGAGCTTCGCAGAGTCGAGCTCGGGAACCTTCGAGAAGGCGTCGACCATCCCGGTCTGCGATTCGGCGAGCGGCCGAACCGATTCGATCGGCCAGAGCTGGCGGACGAAATCGCTCACGTACGGCCAGCCGTTGGTAATTTTAAGGAACTCCCGGTAGCTCGGCGGCAGGCGGCACTGAAGCCGCTCCTCCGCGGCGTCGATCTGCGCATCCGTTGCCGGCGGGTTGCCCACCCATTTCCGTTCAAGCGCGCCTTCGGGGAGAACCGACGGCTCCACCGAATCGAGAATCGCCTCGCTCCAACGCTGTAAGATTTTATCCCAACGAAAATCCGACACTGACCCTCCCAGATGCGCGGCCAACGGTGCTACGCCAGGGTTCGTAGTTCCAGTTTCACCGCATCCACGATTTGCTGCAAGTGATCGAGCCCCATGGCAAGCGGAGGCATCAGGACAACGGTGTCGCCGAGCGCTCGCAGGATGATCCCGCGCGAGCGGAGCCCGGTGCAGAAACGGGCGCCGGTTCGAAGGCGCGGAGCGTAGAAAGTCCGCGTCGTCTTGTCGGCGACGAGGTCGATCCCGACCATGAATCCTTTTTGGCGGATCTCGCCGACGTGGGGGTTTTCCCGAATAATTTCGAGCATTTTGCCAAGCTCGAGGCTCTTCTCCGCGACGGCCGCGATCAGCTTGCTCTTCTCGAAAAGATCAAGACTGGCCAGGGCGGCGGCGCAGGCGAGAGGGTTTCCAGTGTACGTGTGCCCATGATAGAACGTCTTCCCTTCGGAGGGGTCGCCCAAAAAAGCGTCGAAAATCTGCTGCGTGGCGAACGTGGCGGCAAGGGGAAGATAGCCTCCGGTGATTCCCTTGCCGACGCACATCAGATCCGGCTGCACCTCTTCGTGTTCGACGGCGAACATTTTGCCGGTGCGACCGAAGCCGGTGGCAACCTCGTCGCAGATCAGCAGCACATCGTATTGAGTGGCCAGGCGCCGGACTTCGAAAAGAAATCCGGGTGGGTGAACAAGAATCCCGGCAGCGCCCTGCACCAGGGGCTCGATAACGATGGCGGCGATGTCCTTGTGATGTAGATCGAGAAGGCATTCGATAACTTGAAGAGAAGACCGCGACGCAGCCCTCGCCCCTACAGTGGCGGGTCGGGCAGGGGTTGGGGCGTAGTGCGTCTTGAACATGAGCGGGAGAAAAGCGCGGTGGAAGAGATCCGTCCGGCCGACGGACATGGCGCCGAAGGTGTCACCGTGATACGCATCGGAGAGCGCAATGAATTCGCGCTTTTCAGGGCGCCCGATGTTGTGCCAGTACTGAACGGCGAGCTTGAACGCGATTTCCGTCGCCGTGGCGCCGGCGTCGGAATAGAAAATCTTCTTGAGATTCTGGGGGACGAGCTTCATCAATCGGTCCGCCAGCAGCGTGGCGGGCTCACTCGCCAGGCCGAGCATGGTAGTGTGCCCGACTTTGTCGAGCTGGGCGCGGATCGCGTTGTCAATCTCGCGGACCCGGTGGCCGTGGACGTTGCACCAGAGGCTCGAGACGCCGTCGAGATAACGGTTCCCGTCGGAGTCGATCAGGTGCATCCCCTCGGCGGCGGTGATGACGAGCGGATCGGACTCCAGCCACAGCTTCATGGGGGTGAAGGGGTGCCAGATGTGCCGCTGGTCGAGGTCGCGAAGGTGGTCGGTGAAGTCGGACATCCGAGCGGGAGAATCTAAAGCAACGTCCCGACCTGCAAATTCTACCCGGCGTGGTCGCTTCAGCGACCATGTCTTTGACTTATTCAGGGCTCTCAGCTTGCGTCGACTGCTTCGACTGCGTCGGCTCCTTCCGTGAGCTCTTAAAGGAAACTCGCGCCAGCCCGACATCGATGTATTGGCCCCCGGTCGTTTGGCGACAGTGAACCGCCAGCAGGTTCTTGCCCGGCTTCAGCGCGGCTTTGGCATCAGGAAGGATTTCAATGACCTCGTAATCAGCGCTGAACCCTGACGTTTGGGCGGCGAGGACGCCGTTCAGGTAGATCGTCGCGTCCTCATCGTGATGCACGTAGAGGTGGAGCAATTCCATCTCGGCATGGGCCGGCACCGTCATCTCGCGCCGGATGTAAATCTCCGGCGTGTTCCAGCGCGTTCGCACCACCGCGCCAGGCGTGCCTTCGGTCCCGAACCCGCCGGCGCCCTGCTTCCAACTCCGATCGTTCAAGCCGACCCCCATCCAGCCATTCGCGGGCTTATCGGTTGTATAGCGCCAGATGACGCCGTCGGACTTGGAGCCGGGCTCCACCACCTCGACGGTCGGCGGCTCCGGCATTGCCGCCCACTGACCCGCCACCCTCTGGGCACGCCCGGCCCACTTCCTCCACATCGACTCGTCCCCCAGCATCTTGATGAACACCCCCCCCACCACCGGGCGCGCCTGGAAACCCGACTTCGTCCCCTTGTCCGTGAAGTACCAATCCGTCATCGGAACGCGCGACGAAGACTCGTGCAGAAACGCATGCACTGGCGCCATCAGCGCCTCGAAATCCTCCTGCCGCTCCGCCAGCGTAGCCGTCCAGACCACCCAGTCGAGCTTTGTATACGTGTTGCGCGAATCCAGCGGCAGACCATACTTCTTCTGCTTCGTCAGATAGTACGCGATCTCCTTCTGCGCGACCTCCTTGGGGAACAGCCCCAAGCCCAGCACCTTGTCCCACACGAGGTTGTACTTCTGGCTCCACGTGCCGGGCTTGTCGAACGTGAGGCGGTAATGGTCGCCGTCGCTCGCCTCGATCACCCAGCGTTCGGCGAACTTTTGCGCGATCTCGCGCACCCGCGTTGCCTCAGCGGCGTCGCCACGCATCGCGCACAGCCTCGCGTACGAGCCGAGTCCCATGATGGCTTTGATCGACAGATTCGTGTTGTGCGCCAGGTGCCCCGCGAAGTCGTCAGTGCAAAGCTGGTTCTCCGGGTCGAACCCCTTGGCTTCAAGATACTTCGCCCACTTCGCAAGGACCGGCCAATAGTGGACCGCGAAGTCGGCGTTGCCGTCCGCTTTCGCAACGGCGGCCATGAGCACCAGCATATTCCCGCACTCCTCCACCGGCATCTGATTGTCTGCCGTCCGCTCACCGCCGCCGTACACCTGACCATTGGCCTGCGGGTACGTCCCGAGGTCGTGCGGCGCGAATTCGAACTTCCACCGGTCCGACGAAGCGTACTCCAGCAGCGGCACCAGCGCTGCCTTCGCCAGCGTCGGGCTAATCAGCAGGAACTGCGGAAGTTGCGGGTAAAACACATCAACCGTCGCGATGCAGCCGTTGGAAAAATTCTCCTTCGAGAACGACATCGGCATGCCGTTGGCATCAGCGACCACCTTCTGTGCCGCTAGGGATTGGCGATAAGCCAATGCACAGATCCGAGCGTACTGCTCGCCGCCGGCCTTTCGCGCATCGTCGATCAATTCCTCATCGAACTTCACGCATCGCTCCACAACACTCGTGTAATCCTTCGCGGCCATCTGGAGGAGTTTGCCGGCGTCCATGCCGGCGCGCCGCCAGTAGGGACGCAGGTTCCTTCCCATGTACTGAATCGAGTAAAGATCGTCGTACGCGACCATTGCGTGCCGGCCGGCGCCTTTTTCGGAGACGGCGCCGAGATCCACCGTCACCGCCGCCGACGGCAAACCCGCGCCCACAGGACGCGGAAAAATTGTGTCATCCTTCGCCGGCAGCGTCCCGGAATCGGCGAACATCCTGGCCAGCGTCGCCGCGTCACTGATCGCGGCACCCGTGGCGCCCGGCGCGGTCACGTACAAATAACCCCAGTCAATCCGATGGTCATCCCCCTTGCTGCGCAGCACCGGCTGCGATTCGGAACCGATCACCAGCGCTGTCAGCGTCCCGAAGGTCTCGCGGCGGGCGACGACCGGCTGCTCCGGCGCGTTCACAGCCAGGTCCCCGCCCACCGCCAGCATCGCCGACACCTGGTGCGCCCTCCCATCCGTCGAGACCGCGTGCCACGTCACGTACGTAAGCGGCCGCGTGAGGATGTCGAGATCCTCGGGCAACATCGGCGTCGTAAACGTCAGCGTCAGCTTCACGCCGCTGCCCCCAAACGTGTAGCTCGTTCGCGTCGGCAAAACTTCCAAACCTGTTTGCTCCAGCGCCGGCACCCCTGCCGGCTGCGCGCCCGCCAAACGATACGGTTTCCCGTCGATCCGAACGAGACTCAGCAGCGTGTGCGGCTTGCCGGTCCAATGCCGCGTGTCGGCGTCGGTCAGGTGGTCATTGAACGACCACACGCTGAAATAGGGGTCGCTCGTAAGCAGCGGAACCGCCGGCGGACGCAGCGGCGCCAACCCAGCGTCAGACCCATACGACCACGATCCCGCGAAAAGCAAAAACACCGCCACAAGTGCCGCGTGGACTCCACTTCGATTCACAATTTCTCCGGAGAAGACCGCGCACTCAATAATGACGAATGCAAGAAATGAGTCAGTGACGAATGAAGGCCTTTGCCCTTCCATTCGTCACTGACTCATTCAACAATTCATAACTTCTTCACTACTTCGAAGCAGATTCAATCTTCCCACCGCCGATCCGCGCCCCCGCATTCCCCGCCGGCTGGCTCGACAGATCATCCGCCTTCGCGTGCACAATCACCGCTCGACCCATGATGTCGTTCGGGTTGCCCGTCCCGATCGAAATCCCTTCAACCGTGACGTCCAGATGCGCCGTCCCGTTGCTGTCAGCCTTGATATTCCCCAGATCCCCCTCATGAACCGGACTCGTCGTCGGCCCGCCATGCGGATGCTTCCCGGGATTAAAATGCCCGCCCGTGCTCATCAAATCCGCCGCCGACAGATCACCCTTCTCATGAATGTGAAACCCATGCTGCCCCGGCGGAAGCCCCGTCAAATCCGCCACCACCTTCACCTTCTCGCCCATCTGCGTGAACGTCACCGTTCCCATCGGCGATCCATACGAGGGCTGCGTCCCCGCCGCCTTCGCGGTTTTGATATGCGCCACCGCCACCTTCCCCTTATCCGCCTTCTCCGCCATCGGCTTCTTCAGATCCGATCCCGGTGAATCCGAATTTTTATCCTGCTGACATCCCGCCGCCAACACAGCCAACCCAATCGACACGCCCGCCGCCGCGCGAATGAAACCGTTCATGATTTGCCTCCAGAAGCAAGGTTTGATGCTTAAAACAGTGCATAGAAAAACGCATCCTAGAAACCGCTCATAAGAGAAGCAACGTAGATTCTCAAACCCACCCCTGTACCTGTAGATCCAACGCCTGCGTCGCGGTCTTCCTCTTCAGATCCCAAATCCCATAGGGGCGACGCCTGCGTCGCGGCTTTCTTCTTCAGATCCCAAATCCGGTAGGGGCGACACTTGTGTCGCCCTCCGGCGTTACGACGCGCACCTGCTAAACAGCGTCCCCGAAATAGGCGCACCCGCCTCCCGCGAAGCTCCGTCCCATATCCCGCGCAACCAAGCTATGCTGAATCATGTGAACGAACTCGCCTCCCAACCCGCCCCGCCCCCGCCACGCCGCATCCGCCGATTCCTCCACCAGCTCGGCCCCGCTGGACCCATGGCACTCATCGCAACCTTCCTCCCCGCACTCGGAGCCATCGTCCTCATCGCCGTCGCCCGCGACCTCGCACCATGGCTCAAATCCCACGGCCTACCCGCACTCCTCCTCTTCATCCTCGCCTTCGCCATCCTCGGCGGATTCGCCCTCGTCCCCACCTACGCCAACTCTCTCCTCGCCGGTTGGACCTTCGGCTTCCCCATCGGCTTCCCCGCCGTCTTGCTCGGCCTCCTCGGCGCTGCCGCCATCAGCTACACCTTCGCCCGCCGAGTCGCCGGGCATCGCGTCGAAGATCTCATCCACCAGCACCCCAAGTGGGAACTCGTGAAAAACGCCCTCATCGGCCAAGGCGCCATCCGAACCATCTGGATCGTCATGCTCCTCCGCCTCTCCCCCCTGCTTCCCTTCGAAACCACCAGCGTCCTCCTCGCCGCCACCGGCACCCCACCCCTCCCCTTCATGGTCGGAACCGCCATCGGCGTCATCCCGCGCACCGCCGCCATCGTCTTCGTCGCTTCCCGCGCCCACCATCTCGACTTCCACCAGGCCAACAGCCGCTGGTTCCTGGCCGCCGGCCTCCTCGCCTCCGCCCTCGGAGCCGTCATCATCGCCGCCATCTCCAAACACGCGTTAGATCGCGCCACAACCCCCGACTAACGACGCAGTCGGTCCGAGGTGCCGTTTTCTTCTAAAAACAACCTCAAAAAAAACCTTCCGAAAAAGTCTTGACACACCTAATAATTTGTTGAGATTGAGTCTCAACATCAACAGGAGCACTGTGACTCTCTCCCAACGTCTCGTCCTCGCATTCGTTTTGTCTGCATCTTCTACAATTGCACTCGCCGACCCCCGCCCCTTCACATTCACCTACGACACCTACTCCGAAGGCAAAGGAAACTGGGAATACGAGCAGTGGTTCACCTACCAGACCCGCACCGACGATGATCACTCCTACTCCAGCTACAACCTCCGCCACGAGTTCGAATTCGGCCTCGCCGACAATTTCGACATCGCCGTCTACCTCCCCAATTGGCGCTACGAAGAAACCAATGATCACACCGGAACCCGCTTCGACTCCATCGGCTTCGAAGCCATCTTCTACGCCCTCAACCCCGCCACGGATCCCATCGGATTAGGCCTCTATGCCGAGGTCCTCGCAGGAGAAGACGAGTTGGAGTTCGAATACAAACTACTCCTCCAAAAAGACTGGAATAACTGGACCTTTGCCTACAATCTCATCCTCGAAACCGCGCTCGAAGGCGTCTTCCGCAAAGGCGAACGGAACCAGGTCGAAGGCGTCCTCGGGCATTCCTTCGGCGTCAGCTACGGACTCGGCCGAGGCATCGCCGTCGGTGCCGAATCCCTCATCGAATCCCTCTACGAAAACTGGAAACACTTCGAACACACCACCGTCTACGCCGGCCCCGTCATCAGCTACACCTCCGGCCGCCACTGGTGGGCAACCCTCACCCCCTTCTTCCAACTCTCCAGCGTCGATGAAGAACCCGACTTCCAAATCCGCCTCATCGCCGGATATGAGTTTTGAAAGGCCGAGAAATTTTTCCGTGCGCAAATCATTTAGGGTTGACTGTTAGGTATATGTATGGTAAAGTCAAAGTGCGACGCGGGTGTTCCGCGTCTTAGGTCGGCTATTGCCGGGGGTAAGGGGATTCTCTCTCCGCCGCCCGGGTGGGAGGATCATGCGTGCTTTCAAGCTTCTTGGGCGTTTCGTCTATCGGTCTCGTGCCCAACGTGTCCAAAATGTCGAGAATACCGACATGAACTACAGCCGGTCGTGCATCAAAATGCATCCAAATGCATCACTTTTCGCAATTCGATCCGGAACATGCCTGATCCTCCGCCCGATCCTCGTCGCCATCGCTATCTCTCTACCCGCCATGCTCTTACGAGCAGAACAGCCCGCCGTCCAATCCGTCACCGTCCAGTTTGCGGATGGGTCCCAGCAGCAACTCCTCGCCGCGACCGCAGGTCCGCTCGATCCGCATGTCCTTAATCCGGGACGTTGCCTGGGAATCAATCTCGAAGGCCTCCGTGATTACGACCGCTCCTTCATGTTCATCGACGCCATGAAGACCTGCCGAAAATTCGGCACCGTCCAAATGCCCTACGACGAGAAGGCCCAGGTCGACGCCAACGGCTGGCCCACCGGCGACGCCGGGACCCTCGTCATCACCGACGCCAAAAACATCAACGGCGTCTACCATTTCTTCGCGACCGGCCAATGCGATCTCACTGCGGGTCCCGCCACCGTCCGCAACCTTCACTACGACGAACGCTCCAACCGCACCATGGCCGAGGTCGTGATCAATCAACCCAAAGACGCCATCGTCACCCTCACCCTCGTCTTCAAAAACACCTTCGGCGGTCTGAAAAACATCAAGCTGTTCCGCCCCGGTTACGACAGCGATGCCGAAATCTTCACCAAAGAATTCACCCGCGCCCTCCAACCGTTCGGCGCCATCCGCTTCATGGATTTCCTCGCCACCAACAACTCCGCCATCAAGACCTGGCTCGATCGCCCCAAACCCGCCGATGCCACCTTCTCCACCGACAAGGGCGGGCCCTACGAATTCGCCATCGAAATGGGCAACCGCACAGGCAAAGACATCTGGCTCAACATCCCCGCCCTTGCCGACGACGATCACATCGCAAAACTCGGTGAACTCGTTCGCACAAAGCTCAAGCCCAACCTCAACTGCTTCGTCGAATACAGCAACGAAGTCTGGAACGGTCAGTTCCAACAGGCCAAGCAGAATTTCGAAGCCGCAAAGGCCGATGTCGCCGCCGGTGAGAAAACCCTCAACGACGGTGGCCGCGACGCCAACGTCTACTACTGGGCCTGGCGCCGCGTCGCCAAGCGCAGCATCGAAATCAAGAAACTCATGGGCGAAGACCCCCGCATCAAAGTCGTTCTCGCATCCCAGGTCGGTTACGACCCCCCCGGTATGGTCATTCGCACGCAGCTCGAATACATCGATAAGCACCACGGAGCGCCGTCGAAGTTCCTCTACGCCATTGCCTGCGCACCCTACTTCTCCCCAGGCATGGATCCCGACGACAAGACCCACCAGAAGTGGTACACCCAGCGCGACGACCTCACCGTCGACACCATCTGCAACCGCCTCCTAACCTGCACCGGCAGCACCCTCAGCCCCCACGTCAAGGCCTATCACGAAGCCGCCCGCAAATACAACATCAAGAGCTTCGCCTACGAAGCCGGCCTCGACATGCAGCAGTACCAAAACTCCCTCAATGCCAAGATCGCCGCCAACGATGATCCCCGCATGGGCGACGCCCTCGAGCAGTACCTCACCAACTGGTACACCGCCGGAGGTGACTCACTCTTCTACTTCAACCTCAACTGCCGCTTCGGAACCTTCGGATATTGGGGCCTCACCGAGGACTCCAGAGTCATCAATACCCCCAAATACCAAGCCGCCACCAGAGTCGCCCAAAAACTCAAGCAGCCCGAGTGATCTTGTAGGGGAGACACTTGTGTCGCCCGCATCCCCCCCTCTCCCGGAGCGCCGGGAGAGGGCCGGGGTATGGACCCGTTCCCCAGTCATCACTACTTCCTCTTCCCCGTCACCACCCGCTGATTCCCCCCATAATCTTTCAGCACCCGAACATCCTCAAACGCGTCACTCCCAGCAAAAATCTCCGCCACCGCCGCCCCCTGATCAAACTGAATCTCCAGATAAATCCTCCCCCCGCTTCGAATCCGCTCCGGCGCCTGCTCGATAATCCTCCGATGAACCACCATCCCATCCATCCCGCCATCAAGCGCCATCATCGGCTCATAATCCCGAACGTTCCGATCCAGCTTCGCGATCTCCCCCGTCGGAATATAAGGTGGATTCGCCAACACCAGATCAAACGGCCGCGCATCCACCATCTCTTTCAACGGCTCAAACAAATCCCCCCGCGCCACCGTCACCCGCTCCCCCAAACCCAGCCGCTCCAGGTTCCGCCGCGCAACCTCCACCGCCTTCTCCGAAATATCCGTCGCCACCACAACCGCGTTCTTCAACCGCGACGCGATCGCCGCCGCGATGCACCCCGAGCCCGTGCACAGATCGATCACCCGCGGAGCCTCAAACCCCGCCGTGTTCCGCGCCAGTTGCAGCACGTTCTCCACCAGCGTTTCCGTATCCGGCCTCGGAATCAAAACGCCCCGCTCAACCTCGAACTCCAGATTAAAAAAGTGCGCCCGCCTCGTCAGATACGCAATCGGCTCATGCTCCGCCGCACGCCGCACCAGCTCGCGATACATCGTAAGCTGCTCGTCGCTCACCACATTCTCGTAATCCGTATAAAGCTTGATCCGCGCCACCCCCATCACATGCGACAGCAGCAACTCCGCCGACAACCTCGGCGAATCAATCTCCTTACGCGTGAAAAAACCACCGGTCCATTCCAGCAGGCGTCGAACCGTCCATGATTCGGCGATGTTCGTCATAACCCCGCGATTCTAAGTCGACGCCCCCAGATTCCGAAACATCACCCGATCCGCGCGTAGCGGTCGGGCCGAAGGCCCACCTGGAAAACCACGCTTCTCCAAAAGTTAGGGTTTTGTCCGATATTTCCCTTGCGTCAAATCCAAGTACAGGCTATTTGTTAGGGTATTGAACGGATAGAGGGCTGATTCGCATGGATTCCTTAGGCACCAAACTTCGTCGCCAACGCCGCCGGCTCGGCCTCACCTTGGATGAATTGGCCGGGCGCACCAGAATTTCCAAGCCCTATTTGTCCCTCATCGAAACCGGTCGCGTCCCCAATCCCCCCAGCGATGAGAAACTTCGCCGCTTAGAACAGATCCTCGGCTTCCCCACCGGCGAACTCCTCAGCCAAGCCCACATCCAGCGCACCCCGCGCGATGTCCGAGCCGTCCTCGCCAGACTCCTTCAGCAAGGCTCAGTCGCTGGCGCTCATGCCTCAGCCAACGGCAACAGAAATGGCAAGACCGATCCCGCAAACGGATCCGCCCACCCTTCCTCATCAGTCGCCGCGCCCATCAATCTCGATGATTTTTTTCTCAATGGAATGCTCCAGGAAATGGTCGAGCAATCAGCCGGTAATGTCGAGCAGGTCGCTACCAACGCCGTCCCTGTCATCAACCGTGTTTCCGCCGGATATCCCCGGGATTTCACTGATTTGTCATACCCCAAAGGCGTCGCCGACGACTATGTCGGCTGCCCCGATGTTCACGATAAAGACGCCTTCGCCGCCCGCGTGCACGGCGACAGCATGATGCCCAAATATCGCGAAGGCGACATCGTCATCTTCTCACCGGCCGCCGAGCCAAAAAACGGCGACGATTGCTTCGTCCGCTTCGACGACAGCCAGACCACCTTCAAGCGCGTCTTCTTCGAAAATGATGATGCGGGATCACCCTCGATTCGCCTTCAACCCCGCAACGAGCGCTATCGCCCGCAGACGGTTCCCAGCGAGCGTGTGACGGGACTCTACAAGGCCATGTTTCGCTACCAACGGGTGAATCAGGATTGACTTTAGTTGTAACGCAAGCGTTCACAGGTACTTACACCCCATACTTGTTCCTGATCGCTTCCCCCGCCTGTGCGTCACTCCACGACCTCTTGACCAAACCGGGCTCGGCGGGTCCAATAGTGCTCTACTCGCCGTGGGTTCTTCAGTTGTTGATTCAGTGACCGATCAATGAACTTTGACGTGATGACTGGGCAAGCGCCTCGGGCGCGGGTTCCCTATCGCACGCGCTGGTGAGTATTCGGAAGGAGAGGCAAATGCGTACAGCGTCCGTCGCCCTCGCGATGGCATTGGGAATTGCGCTGCTGGCTGGGCCGAGTCATGCACGCTGCGGAGAAAATGCGGATTTCGATTTCTCCAACGTGCTGCCCCAGGCCCAGCCTGCCGATGCGCACAGCGCCCTCGAGCAGGCCAATTGGTTCCCCACTTTCATTGATCCCGCGACCGATCCCGTTCCCCACCTGAACCAAAAAACCCTTCCGAGCCGGGACACCGAATTCAGCGCCCCCGTCGCCCCCCTGCCCCCCGCGGTCTTCGCCGGCTGCGTCGGAATCACCGTCGTCGCCTGGGCCATTCACCGCGTAAAAAAACGCGGCTGGGTCTAGCGATCGAACTCACTCCTGTAGGGGCAGCGCCTGGTCGCCCTCTTCGTTTCCACTGGCGCGGTTATCAAACCCCACCCTTCACAGCACTCCCCAAAAAAAGCGCCGGTCCCTTAGACTGCGGCTCCGGCGGCAAAGGCTCGATCACAACCGCGTCCCTCGCAAACCCATTCCCCACTAAAAGCGACGTCAGCGCCTCAACCGAAAACCCCGCGTGCCTCTGGTTCATCTGCCGCCGAAAATCCTCCCGATCGTGCGGCAGAAGATCAACAACAATCAGCTTTCCCCCCGACTTAAGAATCCGCGAAATCTCCTTCAAAACCACCGCCGGATCCTCAACGTAAGTCAGAACCAAAACCAGCAGCGCCGCATCGCAACTTGAAGATTCAATCGGAAGCGACTCGACCTGAGCACGATGCAGCTCAACATTCGATCGCTCGCCCAACCGCTTGCGCGCCGCCTTCAGCATCGCCGCGGAATTATCCACCGCGATCACTTTCCCAACATGCTGCGAAAGCCGCTCGGTGATTTGCCCGGTCCCGCAACCCAGATCCGCAACCACATAATCATCCGGAAGCAGCGAGAGAATCGCCGAGTGCGTGAACCCGCTGCCATACATCTCCGCCCGCAGCCGGTCCCACTCACCCGCCGCCCCCGCAAAGAAATTCTGAGTCTCCGATTGCCGCTCACGCAGCACCCGCTCCAGACGCAGCTCATCCTGATGAATGGCCGACCATGATCTCGTCTGATCCCGCGTCAGCAGCCACAGCTTCCTCGCTTCATCATCGAGTTCATCCAGAATCAGACGGTAGAAGTGTGCCGACCCGTCGCGCCGAGAACTAAGCCATTTCAAATCGCTCAGCACGCGCAGATGCCGGCTCACCGTCGACTGCGGAAGCTGCACAATCTCGCACAGCTCCGCGACGCCAATCTCATTACCCTCAAGAAGGTGGAGCATGCGCAGGCGAGTCTTGTCCGAGAGCGACTCGAACAATCCTACGATGGAATCCGGTTGAGAAGAGGGCATCACAATCCAGCACGCAAAGGTACTAGAGAGGCAGAGGGAGTCAATTCCTGAAGAGCGGCCCCGCCGATCCGCAAATCCCTCACGCGTGAACTTCATTAGAAACGGTCGTCTGGCGCTGGATGTCTTCATCCCTGGACCGCTTTGCGCCGATGACAAACAGAGGGATCGCGCGAACGACTGACCCGGCGCAGCCATATAACTTCTATGACTGTTCGCGTCGGATGAAGTGCCATGAGCAATCAGCATGTGAAATATCTTCTCGTCGGCGGTGGACTCGCGAGCGTCTCGGCCGCCGAAGCGATTCGGGATGTCGATGCGCACGGCCAGTTGCTGATCATCGGACAGGAGATCAATCGGCCATATCATCGGCCGCCGTTGTCCAAACAGTATATGCGCCGCGAGCAATCGCACGAGGACCTTTTCACCCATCCCGCAACCTGGTATCGCGAGCGCGAAATCGCCCTCCGAACCGGTCGCCGCGCGTCTCGTCTCGACACGGCGCGCCATTCAGTCGCTCTCGATAACGGCGAGGAGATTTCCTTCGATCGCCTGCTCCTCGCAACCGGCGCCGTGCCAAGGCATATGGATGTGCCGGGCGCCGAGCTGCCTAACCTTTTTTACCTGCGCACGATCGAAGACGTCGAGCGCCTGCAACACGCGATGGAGCAGGTCGAGCGTATGCGACGAGCGAAGGCCCACGTCGTCGTCATCGGCGGCGGCGTGCTCGGCGTGGAACTCAGCGCAAGCCTGAAACAGATGGGGCTCGATGTCGAGCTGGTCGTCGCCGCCGATCATCCCTGGCCAAAATTCGCCGGCGAAGCGACCGGCAAATTCGTCGCCCACTATCTCCAGAGCAAAGGCGTCATCGTGCACACCGGACCCCGGCCTCTCCGCTTCGAAGGCGATGGCCGGGTGCAGCGCGTGGTGCTGACAGATAAGAACATCACCTGCGACTTCGCCGTAGCCGCGGTCGGCGCGGTGGCAAATAAGGAGCTGCTCCGCGGCACCGCCATCACCGCTGAAAAAGCCATCCTCGTGAACGATCGCTGCCAAACCAATGTCGAAGGGATCTATGCCGCCGGTGATTGCTGCGCGGTCTTCGATCCGCTTTTTGGCAAGCATCGCGTCCTGGATCATTGGGACGGTTCTATCGTGACGGGGAAACTCGCGGGCGCAAACATGGCTGGCTTAGAGAAGAAGTACGACGCCGTCAGTGTCTTCTTCTCCGATCTATTCGATTGCACGATCAATGTCTGGGGTGAAGCCCGACTCGTCGAACGACGAGTCGTGCGCGGGATCGTGAACGTCGAGCATCCCGACTTCGTCGAGATCGGCCTCGCGGCCGATGGAAGGATCGCGCAGATCTTGACGGTAAATCATCCCGGCGAGGATGAGGTGCTGCGCAATCTTGTGAAGAAAAGACTGAATGTCACTGGGAAAGAGGAAATGTTGAAGGAGCCCGGGGTCGAGCTCAAAGAACTGCTCACGTAAGAGCGGTCGATTGCTCGTTCACGCAATCAAAGAGGGTGAGGAGTTGATCCAACTCCTCACCCTCTCTGCGTTCTGCAAGCACACGGTTAACGGGTGGTCTTGCTTTCCATCTTGGTCGTGCGATCGCCGTCGCGGTCGATCGTGGTCGTCTTTTTCATGCTGGTGTCGCGACCGTCGCTCGGGCTGTCGACGCCGGCTTCGGCATGACAACCGACGATGGCTGCGCTAAAAATGGTGGCGACGGCAAGGGTGAGAATACGCTTCATAAAAACCTCCGCTATTGAGCCGGTCTCTTGCCGGCGGTTTTCGCGAGCCAAGGCAGTCCCATGGCTAAAGCCATGGGCTTGGCCACTCTGCGTAGCGGGTTGAACAAAGCGAGTGCCAAAGCGGGCTGAGGTGAAGAATCTTCGCGTTTTGAGGCAACTTGGGCACCTTTTGAGCCTGCGGGTGATCGTCGGGGGGCGACAAAACTATCAGGTCGTGGCGGCAGATTGACCTGACGCAATCGCGGTATCGCGCTCGAGGTACTTCGCTCCCGCCATCCAGAATACGCCCGCGAGAGCCATCACGGTCACGACGACATAGAACGCCGCGTTCCACGAGTATCCGGCGACATAACCCAGAATGGGCGGCGACGCGGCATCGCCAAAGGCGTGGATCAGGAAGATGTTCAACGCAAACGCGCTGGCGCGAACTCTTGGATGCGTGACGTTTGCCAGAATTGTGTTGGAGGGTCCGGTGTTGAAGAACAGGCAGAACTCGGCGAGGAAGATGGCGGCCCAAGCGTATGGGAACGGGAGATAGAGCATCGCGATCACGCACGGACAGGCGGCGGCGATGCCCACGCCGGAGACCAGAAAGTACGAACCCGAATAGCGATTGCGAAGCTTGTCGCCGATGTAACCCCCGAGGAACGTGGCGATGAAACCGGCGACGGCAGTGAGGGCGCCGAAGATGAAATTCACCTGCGACAGCGATCCTTCGTGGCCGTACTGCAGCTTGAATCGATGCTCCACAATGTAGTGCGGCATCCAGAAGGAGATGCCGCCGATGGCGAAGGTCATCGCCATCATGCCTGCGGTGTCGAGCAGATACGACGGGATGCGAAAGAGGTTGAGATAGTCGCGCAGCGTCGGTTTGTTGGAGCTGCGCGATGAGTGAGCATTCGATGAAAGCGAATCAGCCGCACCGCGCGGCGGCTCTTTCATGAAAAAGCAAAGCGCGCCGAGCAGGATGCCTGGCGGCGCTAGCACGTAGAAGGCGGTTCTCCACCCGAAGCGGGTGGCGAGGAAGCCGCCGAGGATATAGCCGGCGGCGGAGCCGACCGGGATCGCCATGTAAAACCAGGCGAGAACCTGGCCGCGCCTGGAGACGGGATAAAGGTCGGAGATCAGCGTGGGCGCGGCGGGGCCGTAGCCGGCTTCACCGATTCCGATGAACATCCGGGTGATCAGGAGCGCGGTGAAGGTGTGGGCGAGGCCGGATGCGCCGGAGGCGAGAGACCAGAGCACGACGGCGATGCCGCAGAGGATCCAGCGGCTCATGCGGTCGGCGAGCCAGCCGAAGATCGGGGCGGCGATCATGTAGGTGATCGTGAAGACGGTGACGAGTGATCCCATCTTCGCGAGGTTTTCGCGGGTCTCGGGGCCGAGGAGATCGTGGCAGACGCGCGGGACGACGGCGGCGAGAACGTAGCGGTCGATGTAATTGAAGAGATTGATCGACAGGAGGAGGATGAGCGACAGGCGGGCGTGGGGGAGAGGGGATTGGCGGGCGGAGATCAGCTCGGACATCCTGCGGGATGATCAGTGATCGAGGCGGGGGATGCAATGACGAATGGCGAAATCAGAAAATGACGAAAGAAGCTCGAAAGACGAAGCCCGAATCACTTTCGTGATTCGGGCTTCGTCATTGATTCGGAATTCGGGTTTTGAGATTCGGGATTTCAAACCCTTACTTTTTCTCTTCGTTGTCGGGAGACTTCGGGGCGACTTTGTTTAAGCCGGCGATGTCTTCGGGTTTGACCTGGGCGGCGGCCCGGTTTTCCCGGCGGATCGCATCGTAGACTTCTTTGCGATGGACGCTGATTTCTTTTGGGGCGGTGATACCGAGGCGGACTTTATCGCCTCGGATGTCAACGACGGTGACCTCGATGTCATCGCCGATCATAATGGTTTCGTCACGTTGACGAGAGAGCACTAACATGGGGTCGGCTCCTTCCTGGGTAAGGGGCCCTGCGGACAAAAATTCCGGCCCGCTCCGCGTCACCGATCCGTCGGCGGCGCGTTCCCGTCGCGTCCATGCAACTGGGAGTGGTGGGCCCGTGCAAACATTCTAGGCTCATGCGGGTTTCGGGGCATGAGCATTTCACGCAAGGGGCGGGCCTGACGGCCGTGAGTGCGTGAGATGGGGCAGTTTATGCTGCCTTTGCGAGGCGAGGCTCGGCCTGGAGTTTGGAGAGCGGTTGTCGGGCCGTCCACTTCTTTTCGGTCAGGACGACCTGGTGGCCTAAAAGGTTTTTCTCGTTGAGGACGATTGGGCCGAGGAGGTTACCGGTGATCCAGTCGCCGACTTTGTTGCAGATGACGAGGACGCGAACGGGGCCGCCGGCTTCGAGCTGGATCTGGGCCTGTGTCTCTTCTCGGATGGCGAAGGCATAATCCTTGAAGAAGAGGGTGGGATCGGTGACGAGGAAAGCGAGATCGGGGTCGTCTGCGCTTTGGAGCCAGTTGAAGAAGAGGTTGTCTTCGGAGGGGAGGCGTGCGAAGCGGTTGAGGTCGTGGAAGCCGACGATTCCGCAGGGAAAGGTGGAGATTTGGTCGGGATTGACCTGAACGCTCCCGAAACGCGACGTCTGGATGTGCATAAGAACTCCGTTCGGTTTCCAAGGCGACGCGTTCTGCGCAAGATTGGCAGAGCAAGAGGTGCGCGTGACCAATTTTGGTATCGGTTATGGGGGGGGATGGAGTCCAATAAATTTGAGGGGGAAGGCAAGGGGCAAGAGGCAAGGGGCAAGAGGCAATCTGAGAAGGCTGATGCGTTTTTTGAAAGTGGGAAATTTTGGGAAGTTTTGGGAAGTCGATCGGGGACCCAGGGCTGAAGCCCTGGGCTTGGCCTGCACCTCGGCGCGCGGGCGGGTCGCGGAATTCTAGGGGCGGTTGTGGGTTGTCAAAGAGCGCATCTTGGAGATGCATAGTATTATGACGACAGTGGAGGTTAGCGAACGGAGGGGTGACATTCAAGAAAAATGTTTGGATAATGTTCTGGTTTACAAGCGTACGTGTTCAATGGTTCAGTGGATAGTCGCTCATCCGGGTTACTGCGGCCAGGAGGATGCACAGCTTGCTGGGCCTCCCGTGTTTTTAGTTGGTAATCGAAGGCGTTGCGCCCCCCGCTGAACAGTTACTTACAAGCGATGGCTTGGTGAGCCACGGGGTGTGGCGCCCTCCCGTCGGATTTAAGGCGAGCGTTTGCGTGTGCCAACGAGGACCAGCATGCAGCCGACAATTGGTGCCCCGAAGGACGGTTCAGGTATCGTGGTCAAAAGATAAACGCTGTGACCCACCGGGATCGTGTCGTATTCGCTCTCGCCGACCATGGTCCCTCTACCCACAATGTTTACCGGCGAGCCTCCTTCGCCGATTGCTTGCGGAGTGAATAGAGGCGAACTGTATGCGGTAGCGAGGAACTGCCACTGCTGAGCGGATAAATCGCCATTCACCAAGGTTCCAAGTTCGTGAAAGCCGGCCTGAAGACTCCACCAGAAGGCATAGGTGCCCTGAATCGATCCGCCGGTGTACTTCCAGTAGTTCCCCAGCACGACTCCGTTTTCGGTCAAGATAACTGGATTGGTTTGCGCCTGAGAGCCGGGACCTGGAAAACTAAAATTGAGTGTGGTGGTAACACCGGTATCGTCGTCGAAGAACCATCCTGAAGTGACGTCTCCGCTTTTGCTGCGCCCAATCACCTGCCCAGCACTGTTAATCCGGTTGATGACCGATCCGGTCGGCGCGATTTGGCGTGTGGACGAGCCATCAAACAACCACGGGTCGTTTTCGACGGGGGCGCCCGTGGCGGTGAAACGTTGGGAGTAACCTACCACCTCTCCGGCCGGGTTCATCTGAAAAACAGAGCTGTTGCGATTCGTTGCGTTCGCGTTGCCGGCCTCATAAGTTGCCCCTGTCAATCCAATGTTTTGCGTGATTGTTCCGTCCCAAAGCCAAGCATCTTGACCGAGGTCGAGATTGGTGGGGCTGCGACGTGCAGTGAAGCCGGCAACTTTCCCGGTCGCGTTCAGTTGCTGAGCGGTGCCGAAACGGTACATGCCGCCTGGAACAGTACTTTCATAACCCGGACCGGTTAATCCGATGAAATTCGTGGACGCGCCGCTATAGATCCATGGGTCCTGCCCAAGTTGAGGGGCATCCGGATCCGGCTGGCCGCTGAAGCTGGCGGTTGGGAGGCGCTGGGTGTAACCCATGACTTGTCCAGCGGCATTGATTTGCTGAGCCGCAGCGACGCGATAGGTCCCCCCCCCGCTGCCGGTCAAGGTGTTATCATACCCAGTTCCAGTGAATCCGATCAATTGCGTCGAAAGGGTGGAGGGGTTGTATAGCCACGCGTCCTGACCCAGTACGGTGCCGGAGGAGTTGTAGCGGGACGTGACGCCAATCGCTTGGCCAGATCCATTCAGTTGTAGTGGCGTGCCACGGCGTTCGATGCCGCTTGAACGGGGAATCTCATATCCGATTCCAGTCAGTCCGATCTGCAGTGTTGACGATCCGTTATAGAGCCATGCGTCAGAACCGTAACGTTGACCGGTTGGGCCATAGCGGGCGGCGCCACCGAGAACATCGCCAATTTGATTGAGTTGCAGCGGATTGCTCCCGCGGAGTGTGCCGCCACCGGCACCGGTATAGGTATACTCGTAGCCGTTCCCCGTCAGACTGATTACCTGGGGAATTCCGCCACTGTATAACCAGGCGTCGCTTCCGAGGGAAGTGCCCTGACTATTGTAGCGATCGCTTTGGCCCGCGACCTGCCCCGCGTCATTCAGTTGATTGGCGACGTTCACGCGGTAGATCTGGGTGGATCCGCGTTCGTAACCAGCGCCTACAAGTCCGATGATCTGCGAAGTGTTCCCGCTGTAGAGCCATAGATCGGCGCCCAGTGGACTGCCTGATGAATCGAATCGGCCGCTCGTACCAAGGACTTGTCCAATCGAATTGATTGCTTTGGCGTTAACCTCTCGGCGGATCCCGTCGCGCTGAAAGTATTCATACCCGGCGCCATATAGGCCAACGGTGCGCAGCTGATAACCGCCCGCGGGCGGCGTTTGCGCCCGCGCCGGCGCGAACCACCCCGACGCAACGCATGCTAAGGCCGAACTGACAACAACCTTGCTACAGCCGCGCAACGGCATGGAATTCTCCCTGAGGCAACAAACAAGAAGTCGGATGCGGCCCGCTAGTGATGAAACCTACATCAAGAAGCATGCATATTCACTGCCGGAAAGTCGAATTCAATCGTATGGATTTGAGAAGGTTATTCTGATGGACTCGATTCTGCAACATATTTGTGGCCCTGAGTTCGGCCGAGCGATCGCGATCTGGGGCCGCGGGCGGCTCTGCCAACTCCAGCGGGCGCAGCCACTTTGGCGAGAATCCACATGGGCTGCGGATGGCGGCGATGCCGGGACAGAGTCCGCGTCGCAATGGCACGCACGCGCTTCAGCAAATGCTCCTGCGCTTTCATAAACGCTTCGGCGTGTGGTCTCGACCTCGTGCATCATCTGAAAAGAGACCATCTTCCTTATCGTTGGATTGTTCGCCGTTTGCGCCGGAGGGGGTTGGGATGAGGGACGTGGGGAGATCGTTTCCGGTTGTGGGGGACGTTTGGGGATGGGGGGCGAGGGGAGACGAAGCGAGAACAAGTGCGCGAGGGCATTTTCGCCCGAAAATCCTTCTGATACGGATTCTGTTTAAATTCTCTTGCCTGATTCCCCTTCGAAATCCGCGCCCCGCAAGCGGGGCCGCTAACCAAAGGCGCGGGAATTAAGTGAAATTGAGACCGCGCCGGTTCAACTCCACACCCATTGACAATTCGCGCTCGTCATGCAACACTCCATCCGGATTAACGGATGGAATATGAGCTTGCCCGGAGGGCCGGGGTTTTGTTTCCTGGCGGTGGGATACTGGCTCCGAGGTGGGTAACTTCACTGGTGAGCGCGCTGACGTTCCGCCGGTTCGAAGAGCAAGTCGATGAAACCGTGGTGAAAAAGCTGGATGATGTTGGCCACGAGATGTCGAAAACAGTAAACCTGTAAGAAGTAAGAGTGACGAGTAAGTAATTCTTAGCAACTGACAACGGACTCCTGACAACGGACAAAGGACAAACCCATGACCCAGACGCTCACCCCCCCCGCCACCAAATCCGCCTCCGGCAAGCTCGAATTTAAGGTTCGGGAGATGGAGAACCTTGGGAAGTTTCGTGAGGCGGCGGAATGGGGTCGCAAGGAGATCATGCTGGCGGAGCAGGAGATGCCGGGGCTGATGGCGGTGCGGGCGGAGTATGCGAAGCAGCAGCCGCTGAAGGGATTGAAGATCGTTGGGTCTTTGCACATGACGATTCAGACGGCGGTGCTGATCGAGACGCTGACGGCGCTGGGGGCGGATGTGCGGTGGTGTTCGTGCAATATTTTCAGCACGCAGGATCACGCGGCGGCGGCGATTGCGGTTGGGTCGAAGGGGACGGTTGAGAAGCCTGCGGGTGTGCCGGTGTTTGCGTGGAAGGGCGAGACGCTGGACGAGTATTGGTGGTGCACGGAGCGGGCGCTGGATTTTGGGAATGGGACGGGGCCGGACCAGATCGTGGATGATGGCGGGGATGTGACGCTGCTGATTCATAAGGGGACGGAGTTTGAGTCGGCGGGGAAGGTGCCGGATTTTAAGGAAGGGGAGCCTGAGGAGTGGGAAGTGATTCTGGGGCTGCTCAGGAAGACGCTGAAGGAGACGCCGAAGCGTTGGACGGAAGTCGGGAAGAAGGTTCAGGGGGTTTCGGAAGAGACGACGACGGGCGTGCATCGTCTGTATGAGATGCAGAAGGCTGGGAAGCTGCTATTCCCGGCGATCAATGTGAATGATTCGGTGACGAAGAGCAAGTTCGACAATCTTTATGGTTGCCGGCACTCGCTGATCGACGGGATCTTCCGGGCGACGGACGTGATGCTGTCGGGGAAAGTTGCGGTGATCTGCGGGTATGGGGATGTCGGGAAAGGATGTGCGCAGTCGCTGAAGGGTCAGGGTTGTCGCGTGATCATTACGGAGATCGATCCAATCTGTGCGCTTCAGGCGGCGATGGAGGGATACCAGGTTCTGACGCTGGAAGACACGCTGAGCTATGCGGACATCTTTATCACGACCACGGGCAATTATGGGATCATCAATGCGCAGCACATGGTGAAGATGAAGGACAAGGCGATCGTGGGGAACATTGGTCACTTCGACAATGAGATTGATATGGCGGGGCTGAAGAAGCTGCCGGGGATTAAGAAGACGAATATTAAGCCGCAGTATGACATGTGGACGTTTGCGGATGGACACAGCGTGATGATCCTGGCGGAGGGGAGGTTGTTGAATCTGGGGTGCGCGACGGGGCATCCATCGTTTGTGATGTCGAACTCGTTCACGAATCAGACGATCGCGCAGATTGAGCTGGCGACGAACAATAAGAAGTATGAGAAGAAGGTTTATGTACTACCGAAGCATCTGGATGAGAAGGTGGCACGGCTGCACCTGGATAAGCTTGGGGCGAAGCTGACGAAGCTGAGCAAGGAGCAGGCGGAATATATTGGGGTTCCGGTGGAGGGGCCGTATAAGCCGGAGCATTATCGGTATTGAAAGGGATGGCGATCTAATAGAGACCTCTGAATAGCTCAAAGACATGGTCGCTGAAGCGACCACGCCGCTCAGAATCCGCGGGGTTGAGGATGGTTATTCAGAGGTCCCAATACGGATTCTGTTTAATTCTCGCGGCTGATTCTTCAATTCGAAATCCGCGCCCCGCAAGCGGGGCCGCTAACCCAAGGCGCGGGAATTAAGTTACGCGTTCCCAGCTGCGAGCAGTTCATCGGCGCGGATGGTGAATCCTGGGAGGAGCTTGGAATACAAGATTGCGCCAGCGGCGCCTTCTGAATGCGTCATGTATTCTGTTCCGTCGAGGGTGAGCACGAGCACGCGGCGCTCCTGAGGATCGACGATCCAATACTCCGGAATCCCGGCTTGCGCGTATTCGGTTCGCTTATCCACCAGATCGCGTCTGCGGCTTTCCGGGTCGTTGCTGACCACTTCGATTACGAGATCGGCGCCATTCCAGCAGTCCTCCTCCATGCGAAAGGCATTTTGCTTGAGCACGACCACCAGATCGGGCTCTCGAATCATTCCGGGTCGCAGTCGAACGCGAAGGGGAGCGAAGAGGATTTCTCCGCGAGATCCCGTCGAGAGATAGGCGAAGAATATCTGGTACAGGAACGCGACGATTCGCTGGTGGGCCGGGGTCGGCATCGTCAGAACCTCCACTTGCCCGTCCGTGAATTCGACCATCCGGTTCGTGTCGTGAGTAAGCCAAAGATATTCTGCTTCGCTCCAGAACCCCTGATTGGGGAAAAGGGTTGCGATTTTCCAGGCGGGCTGTTCTGCAAGCGGGGTTGAGGTCGCGATTGAAGCCATGCTGCACTCCTCGACGATTCAGTATAGCACGTCAGGCGCATTGCGGCTGGAGTCGGCGCGCTGCTCAAGGTTTGAACGAGACCAGTTTCAATAATTCACGTTCCGGGCCGGCACTGGTCTGACTTCGGACGAAGCCGATCCCCTTTCGATAGTATTTGACCTCGGCGGTCCCTGGTTCAAGAGGCGTCGTCTCTTCGGTCTTAAGAAGGTTCGTCAGCGTTCCCAGACCGGTTGTGGTTTTGGCGTGAAGCGCGAGGACCTTGGCGCGGTCCTGCGCGACGCCGGAGGAGAATTCCTGCTGGTAGACATCACCCGGCGTGGGGCGGGCCTCCATGACGATGCCGGCTCTGGCGCCGTTGACGCCGGCTTGCCAGGAACCCTGGGTGCTGACGACGTTTCCGTTCTCGATGTCTTTGGAGGCTTCGCCGAAGTACCAGACGTTGCCGGTGTTGTCCTGCGCGTACCAATCGTGGGTTAGCTCGGAGAGGTTGCCGTCCTCGTAGACACGGTCGAGGACGACGGTGCAGATGACGCCTTTGATCTTCTTAGTGTAGTTCTGGACGACGATGCGGTTTTTCTCGACTGCGCCGTCCTTGGTTCCCTTGTAGAGCCAGGTCATTCCGGGGGCGAGAGGGAAGTACGGGTTGTCGATCGTGTCGCTAAAGCCGGCGGCGTTGAAGAGACGACGAGCTTCGAGATGTTCGATGACGGCGCGGACCATGGGATCTTCTCCTTTCGATCAGCCGGGCGGAAGCCGGGACGTCGGCAAACGGTTTTGTCGGTCCGGTTCAATCGCCCGCTGCGGATTTTCATATCGTGCCGAGAGAAGCAATTCTAACGAGGGCAAGATGAATCCACGGTGAACGCAAAAGGCGGAAGCGCTGCTCAAGGTTTGAACGAGACCAGTTTCAATAATTCATCTTCCGTGAGCGCATGAAGATCTCCTCTATTCGAAGCGGTTAGAAGTTGTGCAGGTGCGACGGTGGCGATTTTTATGCTATTGGTGGAGGCGTTCTGCAATCCTGGTCAGATCTTTGTGCGCCTCTTCGAAGGCTGCGGCATTGGTGTCGTCGATGGCATTAGGCTGGAGCTGCTCGATCAGTTCCAGTCGATTCAGGACGATGGGAAGCTCCTCCGGGGTGACGTTCTTTGGGTCGGCGAAGCCAGTTTCGTTGAGGTCCTCGATCAAGTCCGAGCGTTGATGGGGGGAGAGGGCGGGATCGTTGATCGCCTCGACCCACAGTGACTCTGCGTAGGGGTCGGCGCCGACGGAATTGAGGGCATCGCGCGCGAGGTCGTGGGGGACGATGGGGGTTTGGCCGTTGCCTTGATCGAGCTTGGGATTTTTGGGTTGGTTCTTTGGAGGAGGGAGAATATTTTTGCCGTGCTTCAGGAGCTTGAGTTGGCCGTCGGCGATGAGGCCGATGTTGGGGGCGTAGATTTTGAAGCGGACATCGGATGTTAAAGGCGTCGTCTCTTTTGTTCGGAGGCATTTTTGGAATCGTCCGGCGGGTACGGTCACTTCCTCTGCGGTGCTGATGGTTTCGACGCGGTGCATGGAGACATTAGGCGCCAGTTCTTGATAGATTTTTTGACCGGGTTGTGGCTTGGGCGGCATGAGAAGGCCGAAGTGGGCGCCGTCCTTTCCTGTGAGCCACGCGCCGACGTGGGAGGTGACTTTGCCGCCGGTGATTTGGTCGACGTCTTTGCCGAAGCAGTAGACGTCGCCTTTGGTCTTGTCGATGGCGAGATAGAGCCGGGTGATCCGGGTGATTTTACCGGCGAGGGATTCGCGTTTTTCGACGATGCGGGTTTCGACGTTGTCGATCTTTTTCGTTTCGGTGGTTACGGAAATGGTGAGGCGGGCCGGTTTAAGTTTGTCCGCGCTTTCGAGAATCGATTGTTCGCCGGGCTCGAGGATGAGGTAGTCGTTTCGGCCGGTGGTTGTGAGGTCGGCGACGCGGACGTCGAAGGTATCCTGGAAGCCGTCGCGATCGAGAGCCAAGGCGAGGGAACCCGATAGTAGAGTTGGGAGAGCGAGCAGAAAACGCCATTGAGAAGTCATGTCTACCTCCGTTCGCATTATGCGGACAAGATCGATGATACCCGCAGAACATGAACCGATGATTAATCGAAATCGCGTGGATTGCTCATTGCCTCTATGATTGGGGGGGCGATGGAACAGCGACCGCTTAAAATTCTCGATACGCCGACGCTGAAGGATGGGACGCTTTTGCTGGCGTTGACGGGTTGGATGGACGGGGGGTCGGTTTCGACGGGGACGGTGAAGCAGCTCATGGCGTGATTCTGAGCCTGTCATTTAGATGGGCCAAATCCACCACTGATGAAAGCGGAAGTGTCATGCTGAGAGCGTGTGAACTTTTCGTAGCACGGGCATCTTGCCCGTGTTGATGATACCAACCCGGGCAAGATGCCCGTGACACAGTCAAATCTTCACAGGCTCTGAGCGGTAGTCCGTGAAGGATCCGGCTGGATTGAAAAAATCGACGCCAGATGCTTCGGAATACCTCAGCACGACATTTCGCCGCTTCCTCAAGAACATGTTTAGAGCAGGTGGCGGGGAGTTCAATGGAAACAATCGGCGTCGATATGAGGCCTCCCAAGGATTTACGGGGCGGGGAAATTTTTCACTTCCAAAGCGGCGGATGAATTCGATAAATTACCATCTGTCGATGGTCGGGTCTGTCGGTCAGTCTTGGAAAGCGTCTTGTGGTTGTCTTCGCTCGCCTGTTTCGCACTTCCTCCCGCATCGGTTGCTGGTCAACCTCTTTCACAATGGTCCGGAAAGGACCGTATTATGAAACGGGGGCATCGGTCTGCCCATTTCTTGGAGATTCATAATGGGTAAGAAGCTTTATGTTGGGAATCTGAGCTATCAAGTGGATAGCTCGGAGCTCGAGCAGTTGTTTGGTCAGCATGGTCAGGTCACGTCGGCGCAGATCATTAATGATCGCGAGACGGGCCGGAGCAAAGGCTTTGGTTTTGTGGAGATGGCGAGCGATGAAGAGGCGGGCGCTGCGATCGCGGCGCTGAACGGGCTGGAGCACGGGGGCCGGGCGCTTACGGTGAACGAGGCTCGGCCTCGCGAGGAGCGGAGCGGCGGCGGTGGCGGTGGCCGAGGCGGATTCGGTGGGGGTGGTCGCGGAGGGGGACGTGGCGATCGGTATTAGGCCGGCATTTGCTGAAAAGTTATGGAAGGGACCCTCGCGAAAGCGGGGGATTTTTTTGTCAGTTGTCAGTTGTCAGTTGCTTCAGAGGGAGCGGGGTGATTCCCAGGGATAGCGCTTTGTCGATCATGGATTGGTAGAGGTTATCCGCCGTGCTGTCGCGCCAGGCGTTGCGGCGTTTCAGGTCTTCGAGGGTTTGTTTGGCGCCTTGGCGGTAGTCGATCTCGCAGCGGAATTCGGGGACGTCGCGCTTGGCTTTTTGGCTGCTGTAGGCGCCGTGGAACTGGGTGATTTCTTTCAGGAGGTTGAAGCGTTTGGGATCGTGGTCGATGATCCATTGGGCGGGCATGAAGAGAAGGTTCGCGGGTTTCCCAAGGGTGCTGGCGGCTTGTTGGTAGAGGTCGCGCCAGGTGAAGTTCTGGTCGCGGGTGGCGTTGTAGGATTGGCCATAGGTTTTGGGATTGAGGGCGGCGTAGGCGAAGAGTTTTCCGACGTCGTCGCGGTGGGTGGAGACCCAGAGGCCAAGGCCGTCGCCGGCGCAGAGGACGGGGAGGTTGCGTTCGATTCGGTCCCAGGAGGCGGGGTTGAATTCGAGGTTGTCGATGAGGTGTCCGCCGGGGCCGTAGGTGGAGCTGGGGCGGATGATGGTTGTGTTGAGCTTTTGGTCGTGGTGGGCGCGGAGGAAGATTTGTTCGCAGGCGAGTTTGTTTTTGCCGTAGTCGCTGATGGGTTGTTGGGGGAAGGATTCGTCGATCAGGACGGTCGGGGGGATTTTGGTGCCGTAGGTGCAGACGGTGGAGCAGAAGATGAAGTGGTGGCAGCGTTGGGTGAAGGCGCGGAGGTCGGCTTCGGCTTGATCGGGGTTGAAGCAGATCATGTCGATGACGACGTCGAAGTTTTGACTTGCGGCGGATTCGAGGGCGGAGAAGTCGCTGCGATCGGCGGTGATTTGGGTGATTTCGGGGGGAAGCGTATTCTCGCGTTGCGCGCGGTTGAGGATGGATATATTTGCTTTTCGGGCAAGGAGATGCTTCACGATACCGGTGGAGATGAGACCCGTGCCGCCGAGGATGAGTACTTTCATGGGAGCGCCTATAATGATGTTTTCGCGATCATATAGGGCAGGATTGGAGACAACCATGTCGAGAGCGGCGACGAATGCGCAGCGGTCGGAGTTTGATGAAGAGGATGATGCGCACGACGGGACGCAGATGGCGGTTTATCAGCAGGTGGATTTGCCGCGGATTGAGCGAGCGGTGCGGGAGATTTTGCTGGCGGTGGGCGAGGATCCGGATCGGGAGGGTTTGGTTAAGACTCCGAACCGGGTGGCCCGTTCTTATGCGGAGTTGATGGCGGGTTTGCGGGCGGATCCGAAGGCGCATCTGAAGACGGTGTTTCATGAGCGTTATGATGAAGTGGTGATCTTGAGGGACATTGAGTTTCAGTCATTGTGCGAGCATCACTTGTTGCCGTTTACGGGGAGGGCGCACGTGGCGTATTTGCCGGCGGGGAAGGTGGTGGGGTTGAGCAAGCTGGCGCGGTTGGTGGAGGGGTATGCGCGTCGGCCGCAGGTTCAGGAGAGATTGACGACACAGATCGCGGATGCGTTAGTGGAAGAGTTGGCGCCGACGGGGGCGGCGTGCGTGATCGAGGCGGTGCACACGTGCATGACGATTCGCGGCGTGAAGAAGCCGGGGAGCGTGATGGTGACGAGTGCGCTGCGGGGGCAGTTCAAGGATTGTCCGATGAGCCGGGCGGAGATTCTTTCGCTGATGCACCATAATGGGAACGGGCATTTCAAGGGTTAAATCTCCTAACAAAACAGTTCACCACGGAGGCACGGAGGGCACAGAGAGAGAATTGTGCGGTATTTAGATGTCTTCTCAGTGATCCCCGTGCCTCCGTGATGCATTATGTTAGGAACTCTTAGCCATTTCGCGGGCGCAGTGCACGGGCTGGAAGCCCGTGGTACGGGGATGGGTTAAGATCGTCGAGGTGAATTTACGGGTTCGGTGAGTTGCGGCGGGGCTGGTGGTGGGGGTTGGGCTTTGGTTGATTGTTGGGCGGGGGCAATACGGGTCTTCGCCGGGGTTGATGTGGTATGTGCCAATATTATGGGAAGATTCAGCCGGATCGGAAGGTGTATTGGGTGGATCGGAAGGATGGTCGGGGCGGGAGGTATGATGAATCATCGTTGAAGTACATGGGGAGGGTGAGGGAGTTGGCTGATCGCTGACACGGGCAGGGTGCCCGTGGTACGGGGAAGGTTTGGAGAGCGGTTTGGGGGACACAAGTGTCGCCGGTACAATGAGAGGTCAGGAGAATAAATCATGACACAACAAGCGAATGATCGGCTGGAGCAATTTAAGAAGATGGCGGCGGATGATCCGACGAATGAGTTGGGGCATTTGTCGCTGGGATCGGAATATTTGAAGGCGGGGATGTCGGAAGCGGCGGTTGGATCGCTGTCGCGGGCGCTGGAGATCAATCCGAAGATCAGCAAGGCGTATCAGTTGCTGGCGGATGCGCAGGTGCAGTTGGGGCAGAAGGACGGGGCGATTGAGACGCTGAAGAAGGGGGCGATGGTGGCGCATCAGCGTGGGGACATGATGCCGAAGAATGCGATGGTTGCGAAGCTGAAGGAGTTTGGGGTGGAGCTGCCGGAGCTGACTGGGGGCGGAGGCGGGGCGGCGGTGGCGGTGGGCGAGGGACAGGTATTGTGCAAGCGGTGTGGGAAGGCGGGGCCGAAGCTGGCGAAGCCGCCGTTCAAGAGCGAATTCGGGCAGGAGATTTATGAGAAGATTTGCGGATTGTGCTGGAAGGAAGCGATCGCGATGGGGACGAAGGTGATTAATGAGTTGAGATTGCCGCTGGCGGATCCGCAGGCTCAGAAGGTTTGGGATCAGCATATTCGGGAGTTTTTGGCGTTGTAGGTTCGATCGGAATATGAACACAGAGCGACAGAGAAACTGAGGAACGAAGAAATCTCTTTTGTCTCTGTGATGAGAGCTTCATGCCTCAAATCCGTTCTTCCCCGCTTCATCCGTGGGACCCCCGGATTATCCGGGGAAGCCTGCGCTCGGATGAATTGGAACGGGCCACGCACCCGAACCGCGCCAGCGCTCACGGCATGCGACCGTGGCTACGGATGCAGATTCGGATTCTCCACCTGCAATCCCTCCGCCGCCGCGGCGGCGTTGAGTTCGTCGTCGGCGGAAACAACAGCGAACGGAGATTGAAACTGCTGGGCAAGCGCGCTCACTTCCAGCGCTGAGGCCAGTTGAACCGCATCATAGCCGCGCAGGCCATGATGTTTTTTTCGCCAAAAGCATCGCGCGATTGATTACGGCGCGATCCGCTCTGACCAATTCGTAGAGGTTGGACCAATCGTCACCAAATTCCGCGATGGCGCGCGACGCCTGGTCCGGAGACAGACTTCCGCCGCGTTCGCGCCGCACAAATGCTGCAACCACTTCCGCGCCGCTTACAACGCTGATGTGAACCGCGTTCGTCGAAGTTGGAATCATCAGACCAGCGACCCATTGCGACCCCACCTCGGCGATGTATCGCTTCACAAGAGCGCTGCTGTCGAGAAACAGGACCGCCATTTAATGGCGCTCCTCGATGATCGTTTCCGACAGCGGCTTGCCCTGGATCGGAATGGGCTGCCAGCGGCGGAAACGCTCGAGGTCCTTGCCGCGTGGCCGCTGCTCTTCAAGAAGTCCCCGCTCGACCAACGCTTGCCGCAATTGTTCTTGTTTCGTCGTTTCCGCCTGCCGGGCAGAGCGATTCTCAAGTAACCTGTGGAGTTCTTGCCGTTCGGCGTCGCTAAGCGCCCGCACTTCCTGGAGGATCTTGTTCACGTTGGGGCTGACCATGTTCGCTGCTGCTGACTGGATTGTACCATTCCAAGCCCAGGCGCGGGCAGTTTGACTCTGTGTTCGAATATCTTCGTGTGGATAAGTGGTCTAGGTTGCGCAGGTGATAGAGTTGGCCTGAAGTGGGGATGAGTGGGCGTTTATCGTGGGATCGGGGCAAGATTATGGGGGCGGGGAATTTTGGGTGGGGTAAGGTCTGAAGTGCATCTCGTTCATTCGCCGAAAGGGAGTTGCGCTTCATGTCCGCTCGTTCTTCGCAACGTCGTCGTGGTGGTTTGGCCGCGGTGGAACTGCTGGAAGGTCGCCGGTTGATGGCGGCGGATTTGCAGTGTGCGATTCATGTGACGCCGGGGACTTATGCGCCGGGGGATACGCTGACGGGGACGTTTGATTTGAAGAATGCGGGAGATACGGCGGTAACGGCGACGTACACGCTGCAGTTCACGCTGTCTTTGGATAAGACGCTGAACAACGGGAACGATGTGGATGTGTGGTCGGTTCCGATCGAGATGGACGTGCCGGCGAATACGACGCTACCGATTACGGCGAACTTCAAGATCCCCAACGGGATGCCTTCGGGGAGCGTGTTTTTGGCGTGCAAGATCGACAGCACGAACACGGTCGCGGAGAGCGATGAGACGAACAACGTGGGGTGGACGAACCTGGGGGACATCAAGATCGCGGGCGGGACGACGACGAACCCGGGTGCGGGGATCATCCCGGTGCCGGGGACGAGCGGGAACGACACGATCGTGATCGCGAAGGGTGGGAGCCAGTATGTGGTGACGGTGAACAAAGTCGCGAAGAAATACGATGTGGCGAAGGTGGTGGGGTTTGCGGTGGCGATGGGCGCGGGGAATGATGCGCTGCTGGTGGGCGATGGGGTCTTGAACTGCTACGCGGATGGAGGGCTTGGGGATGACAAGATGATCGGGAACAACGGGAATGAGAATTTTCTCGGTGGAGCGGGGAAAGATATTCTCCGCGGCGGGCTTGGGAATGATCGTCTGAACGGCGCGGGCGGGAATGACAAGGTGTATGGGGAAGCGGGGCTGGACCGCTGCTATGGCGGGGATGGGAATGACACGATCGACGGCGGGTCGAGCAATGACCGGCTGTATGGCGGGAAAGGCAATGATATCCTGTACGGTCAGGGTGGGAACGATTTGTTTTATACGCGGGATGGTGTTGGGGAGAACGATCAGATGTTTGGAGGATCGGGGACCGATCAGGCGCAGAAGGAAGTCGAGGACATCTTCACGAGCGTGGAGGGAGTGATCGCTTAACGTTGTCGTTGAGATCAGCTTGTAAGGAACGGGCATGGTGTTGGCGTGAGTGTTGCTCGCAGGGGCAGGATGCGCGTGTTACGGGGGCGGTTGTTGTCCGTTTTGGGGGAGGAGTTCGATCGGGTCGTTGGGTTTGACGGTGGCTTCTTCGATGACTTTGGCGACCCAGCCGGAGCGGCCGACGATGATTTTCGGGAGTTCGGGGTCGAATTGTTTCAGGTTGGAGCAGGGGATTCTGATGTCGGTGATTTCGATCGTGCAGGCGCCGACTTTGAGACGATCGCCGTTCTTGAGGGTGTTAAGATCGAGGCCTTGGGTGGTGAAGTTTTCACCGACGGAGCCGTAGGCCAGGTCGATGCCATTTTCGCGGAGCCAGTTGTAGAGTTCGTGACTGAAGAGGCAGACGGCGCGATTGGGACCGCCGTGGTATTTTTTGTTGCGTTGGCGGTCGCCTTCGAGGCCGTGTTTGGTGACGCGGGCGTGGAGGACGGGTTGCTTGGGCATGCCGCCGTTTGAGATGTTGATTTGGATTACGGTCGGGGTCATAGGTGGGTCATGGTTGGGTTGTGGGTGCGGGCGGGCGTTTGCGGATACCGGTGATTTTGTAGATCTGACCATCGGAGAGTTCGGCGACGGGTTGGAGGTTTAGGTACTTTTCGATGCGGGTTTTGGTGGGGAGGAAGTCGCCGCGTTTGATTCTGTTGGAGAAGACGAGGAGGCCTTTTTTGCGGAGGTCGTGGGTGTAGAGGCGGACGAGATCGGCGCGCAGGTTGGGGTTGTCTTTGGCGATGGTTCGGAAGCGGGCCATGGGGAAACCATAGGCGCTGCGATTGAGCAAAGTGTAGATGGCGTCCTGAGCGTTGGAGGCGATGGGGGTTTTGGGTGGGATCTTTTTCAGGTATGCCATGAGTTCGGAATCGCGCCATGCGGCGCTGAGATAGCCCTGTCCGGCGTGGTGGAGATCGTTTGCGTAGCGCCAAGTGCAGTAGGTGTTCAGCAGGATGGGGAAGGCGAGGAGCAGCGCGATGAGTTGCCGGTAGTACGGGAGTCGCGCCGGGATGACGAGCGCGGCGGTGAGAAGAATGACGAGTGGGGGCACGAGAGGCATCCAGATGCGCGAATTCAGCGGGATGGCGGCGTCGAAAAAGGTCAGGGAGATGAGGATGAAGGCGATGTAGGAAATGACGAAGATCACGGCGAGATCGAGCGGCGCGGTTCGGATTCCGGCGCGGCGGGCGATGAGGGGAATGGCGAGGACGGCGAAAGTAAGGGCGATAGCGGGCCATTCGGAGACGGGGTATTCGTGAGGGGCGAACCAGTTGGAGAGGGCGCGGGCTCCCGCGACGAGCTTGACCCTGGGCGGAGGATGGAGGGCGAGGGTGCGGCCGCCGTAGGGGCGGGAGGCGGGTTGGTGGTTGTAGAGCGTCCAGGCCTCCATCGCGATGACGATGATGAGAATGAGTAGGACGGAGTCGATGACGCGAGCGCGCTGCGGGCGGGCGCGGCATAGGAGGATTGCGGCGAAGGCGACGGGGACAAGCGAGATGCCGGCCCAGCGCGTGAGGCTTGCGATTGCGATGCAGAGGGCTGCGAAGATTAAGGACGTGCGGCGGGGACGGTGGAGATACGCGGTGAGGAAGAAGAGCGTTGCAAGGACGAACGTGACGAAGGGCGCTTCGGACATGAGGCGGGTGTAGCCGAAGAGAAGTGGGCGGCTGGTGAGACCGAGGAAAAGCGCGAGGGCGATCACCCACATGTTTCGCGTGTAGCGCGCGACGAGGAGGGCGGTGAAGGTGAGCGTGGCGACGAGGGCGAGGCAATTAAGATAGCGAGCGAAGGTGATGGGATCGAGGCGGGCGATCCAGCCGGTGGCGAGCATGATCGGATAGAGCGGCGGGAAGACGAGGAGGTGGGACTGGGAGCCGTCGGGGAGGATGAAGGTGAGGCCGTGACCGGCGATGATGTTGCGTGCGGCGTGGAGGTAGGTGACGGAGTCTCCGGAGATGTCGACGCCGAGGGTGGTGGCGTAGAGCGTTAGGGCGACGGCGATGAGGGAGGCGAGGATGATGAGGAGGGTCAGGCAAAGGGGCGAGGGCGGCGATGTGGGGTAAGACGTTTGGGGCGAATCGTCGGAGGTTGGGAACTGGGATTGGAGCAAGGGCGTAATTTAGGTGATGCGGGATCTCATGCAAAGTTCGCAGAGGTGAAAGGGCAAAGGCGATCCATGTTTGTTGTGGCATGGGCGTCTTGCCCATGTTTTGCATCGTCAACACGGGCAGGATGCCCGTGCTACGGTTGAATCATGTTGACTAAAGGGGCGGGGCATCGCAACGTACTGGAATGGGAAGTTCGACGGCACGAGTGGCGTTGGTGACGGGCGGGGCGAAGCGGGTGGGGCGAGCGATTGTGGAGGCGCTTGCGGGGAGGGGTTTTGATGTTGCGTTTACGTTTTTATCCAGCGCGGATGAGGCGAACGAGTTGGTCAAGCGGGTGGAGGGTGCGGGCCGGCGGGTGATCGCGATCAAGGCGGATCTGACGCGGCCGACGGATGCGGTGGCGGAGGTGCAGAAAGCGTTTGAGAATCAGTTTGCGCGACTGGATGTGTTGGTGAACAGCGCTTCGCAGTATGCGCCGGCGCGCCTGCGCGATACGGATGTCGAGCTTTCGCGGAAGTTGATGGCGATCCATTTTGAGAGCCCCCTGCTGCTGTGCAAGGCTTTTGAGCCGATGCTTCGGTCGTCGCGCGGGCATGTGGTGAACATGTGCGATTTGCTCGCGGAAAGGCCTTGGCCGGAGTATCTGGCGTATTGTGCGAGCAAGGCAGCGCTGGTGAATTTGACGTTGGGGCTGGCGCGCGAGCTGGCGCCGGAGGTGACGGTGAATGGGATAGCGCCGGGCGTGGTGGAGTGGCCGCCGGGGTATCCGGAGGAACAGAAGGAGAAGTATCTGAAGCGGGTGCCGCTTAGGCGCGCCGGAACGGGGGAGGATGTGGCGAAGCTGGTGCATTTTCTGGTGACGGAGGGGAGCTACATCACGGGGCAGATCATTCGGCTGGATGGGGGGAGGTCGGTGGCGTGAGAGGTGAGACGGGAGACGTAAAACGTAAAACGTGACGCAGATTCGGTCACGTTTCACGTTTCATGTTTCACCGGTTGATCATTATCCTATGCGCCTATGAGTTGGGAAGCATTTCGACTGACGAGCAGGTCTCCTGCGGAGTTGTACGATGTTTTGGGGCCGGAGGGGGTGGATCATTTGATGCGGCAGTTTCTGACGGCGTGTTGGAATGCGCTGCCTGCGGGGACGCGCACGATGGATGCGTGGCGGAAGCTGGTGCAACAGATCTTCGATCGCAATATGCGGGTTTGGGGGCGGATCAAGAAGGCGAATCCGGTGCAGTTTTTTGAGGATTTGAGACCGGAGCCGGCGGATGGGCATTTGCGGCAGGCGATGGTTTTGTCGTGGATGATGTTGCCGCGCGCGGGGGGGAGGACTTTCGCGGATACGAAGAAGATTATTGCGCGGATTTATGAGAGGAATCTGGCTTCCTGGGAGGAGGATCATGGGATGTTTACGGGGAGTCATGCGAAGAAGCGAAAGAAGCCACCGCAGCGGCGAAAAAAAGTCGTCGTGAAGAAGAAGGCCAAGAAAAAGTAGTGGCGACGGCAGCATCGCGGTCGACGCGCAGCGTCGAGAACGTTGGTCGAAAGAATCGGGGCTGCGCCGCGACCGCAACGCAGGCGTCGCCGCTACAAAGTTGTGAGCTCCGTGATAAGATCGCCGGTGAGGATCTCGATGGCGTAGCGATACGTTTTAGACTCTCCGGGGGCGAGGGTGTCCATCAGGGCGCGGGCGCGGTCTTTGTCTCGGCCGTCGACGGTGCCGTTCATGGGTTCGAGGGCGGCGACGTATTCGTGGCGGGCGGGGTTTTGCCAGTTTCCGCAGCGGGGGAATTCTTTGGTATTGTAGCGAATGGCGAGGGCGAGGTTGAGCTTGTGGTTGACGATGCCGACGGTGGCTTGGCCATCGTCATCGGCGCGGGGATAGAGGTAGGCGACGATTTCGGGAACGTTGTCGGCGGGTGGTTGCATCTTCTTTGATCGTACTGAATCCGCGAACCCGGCAATGGATGCGGGATCGTTCCGGGGTTCGATTTTCTCGGCGGCGTAGCAGAACTCGGCACCTTCATCGAGCAGCGGGTAGCCGAAGTTGATGTGGAGAAGCCAGGCGTGGGGCGCGGGGGCGTTACCGGCGTTGTAGAATTGGTCGGTGAATTCGATGCTGTTTTGGCCGAGGCGGGAGACGATGGTTCGGCGGAGTTCGAGGTTGTGACCGAAGAGCCGGCCGTATCGGACGATGCCGGTGATGGTCATGGCGGTGCGATTGCGGCGGAGGTCTGCCTGGAGAACCTGTTCGAGTGCGGCGGGCGTGTTGGAGTGCGGGCCGTGGAGACCGAGTGCTTCGCCGGCGTCGGTGACGGGCGGGCCGATGTGGGTGGGGCCGCAACTTGTGAGGAGGCCACCGGGGAAGTTTTTGAGCCAGTCGATGCCGTTGTCGAGTGCGCGATTGGGCGGGGTGGCGCCTTTGTGGGTGAGAAAGGTGAGGGAGTGCTGGTTGAAGAAGGCATGGTCGATGTCGAGGCCGCGATCGACGAGAACGCGGTAGCGCAGGCCGGCGCCGGTGTTGACGCAGAGGGCTCGGACGCCGCGTCCGTCGCCGTCGTCGATGACGTAGGACTCGATGCCGCCGAGTTGAGAGGGGTTGAGGTACTTGTTGGGATCGGGGGTGGCCATGGTAGGATAGTAACCGTTGAGAGAGTGATGCGGAGGTGAGCGCACCGTTGGATCATTTGCTTCGCTCATCGCGGCTCAACTTCATTGAGGAGAACCTGAAGTGCCAATTTACGAATACGTGTGCGAGAAATGTGAGAAGAAGTTTGAGCACCTGCACCGTTCGATGAACGAATCGGGAAAGGTGGAATGTCCTTCGTGCGGATCAGTGAAGACGGCGCGGGCGCTGAGCGTGTTTGCGGTGGGCGGGGAGGGACCGAAGCGAAGCTCGGCGACTGCGGCGGGGGCGGGATGTGGGCGATGTGGTGGGCCGGGGCCTTGTGCGAGCGGGATGTGATGGCGCGACGGTGGCATGTCACCAATCAGCCGGACGATAGGGCTTCGATTACTCCGGGAGCCTGAGGCACATCAGATTCTGCGGCTTATCGAGCGGTTTGAACCCGGCGGCGGCGTAGACGGGATGCGCATCGCGCGTGCCGAGCATCCATTTGTTCAGCGTGCGGTAATCGGGGTGCTCGACGGCAAAGCGGACCATCGCGGTGGCGATTCCCTTTTTGCGGTGCGCTTCATCGACAAAGACATCGGCGAGCCAGGCGAAGGTTGTTTTGTCGGAGACGGCGCGGAGGTAGCCGACCTGCAGATCGTCGAGATAAGCGCCGACGACCATGGAGGAGTTTGTGGCGGCGCGCTCGACCTTGGATTGTGAGACGCCGGCGTTCCAGTAGGTGGTGGCGAGCCAGGCGGTGACGCGGGGGAAGTCGATGCGATTGAGGGCGTCGGAGATTTTGTAGGGGCCGAGGGAATTGGTCATGAGTGTTTGGATCTTTTCAACTGGGATCACAATTGTGAACGCGCTACGCTCACCCCAACGCTCTCCGACTCGACAAAGCTCGTCGCAGGCCGGAGTACCGGGCGAGGGGGTAAGAGGGCGACAGAAGTGTCGCCCCTACGGGGATGCTGGGCGAGGGGGTAATACGGATTCTGTTTAATTCTCGCGCCTGATTCCCATTCGAAATCCGCGCCCCGCAAGCGGGGCCGCTCACCAAAGGCGCAGGAATTGAGTGAAAGCCGTATAAGAGCGCGTTACAGCGTTGGGGTACAATAGCGGGATGGTTCGGATTCGTGAAATCAATGACCCGGAATTGAAGCGGCAGATTGTGGAGGCGCTGGCGGAGCGGCGCGGGATGTCGCCGGCGGCGATTCCGGAGTGGTACGAGCTGGATGATGCGGATTTTGTGGATCTGCTGAACGATCTCAAGCCGCCGAGCGATCTCGATCGGGATGATTGGCGCGAGTAGCGGGCTGTTCACGCGCGGTCTCGGCTTGGACTCGGTCGCGGAAGGCGCGGTGGAGCTTAAGGGTCGTGGGGCCGCAGCAACCTCCGCCGATTTGCGTTGGACCCCAGCGGGAAACCCAGGCGATTTCGCGAGTGGTGCTGGTGATGAAGAGCTCATCAGCCGTGCGGGCTTCTTGCTCAGTGAGGGGGCGCTCGTCGATGGGGATACCGAGTTCATGGGCGCAGTCGAAGACGACGAGACGGCTGATACCGGGGAGAACTTTTGAGCCGATGGGGTGGGTGACCAGCTTGTTGTTGATGACTGCAAAGAGGTTGCTGGTGGAGCACTCGCTGACGGTCTCGCCGTCGACGAAGACGGCTTCATCGCAGCCGGCATCGAGGGCTTCATTCTTGGCAAGGACGTTGGCGGTCAGACCGATACATTTGATCCAGCAGCGCTTCCAGCGCTCGTCAGGGACCGGGTGCAGCTTGATGTCTTCACCTTCACCGGCAACGGGCGGGGGTGGAAGCGGCACGCTGTAGAAGAGCAGGTTGGGCTGGGGTCGCTCGGGGAACTTGTGATTACGCGGCGCGACGCCGCGGGTGAGTTGGAGATAGAGATAAGCATCGCGCAGGCACGTGGCGGTGATGAAGGTCTTAATCTCGGTCGCAAGCTGCCGGCGCGCGAGGGGAAGCTCAAGTTTGATTCCCGCGGCGGATCGCTCGAGCCGGTGGAGATGTTCATCGAGCGTGAAGGGGTTGTTGTTGTAGATTCGGACGACTTCGTAGACGCCGTCGGCAAACTGGTAGCCGCGGTCTTCGATGTCGAAATGAGCCTCGTGGCGCGGCACGATCCGGCCATTGATCCAGACGCTGTCCTTCATGACAAAACCTCCGCCCATCCTTGGGCTGTTCATGAGGATACCCATAAAAGATTGATCGTCGAGGTTGCGGGCGCGGCTTGAGCGAGAGAATTTTCGTGGCAAGGGCGACTGAGAGGGAAGAGGGGATAGAAAGTGGGGGTTATTTCAGTACAGTGGGGTCCCATAGCAATTCTCAGCGGGAAGCGAACGGAAAGAATGAGTGAACAGGCGAATCAACAGGGTGAAGGGGGCGCGAAGCCGGAACCGGGGCATTTTTCGGCACGGGTGCCGGAGAAGGTGGCGCGCGGGGTTTATTCGAGCGGGCAGGTGGTGATTGAGACGCCGAAGGAGATCCTGATGGATTTCCTGATGGGGATTACGAGGCCGTTTTCGGTGGTGGCGCGGGTGGTGGTGGTGCCGCAGACCCTGGTTGAGTTTATCGCGGCTCTGGAGCAGAACCTGGAGACGTATACGAGGCAATATGGCGAGCCCAAGGCGCCTCCCGCGCCGCCGAACGAGCGGAAGCCGACGCTGGAAGAGATTTACGAGCATTACAAGTTGCCGGAGGAAATGATGTCGGGGACGTATGCCCACGCGGTTTTGATCGGGCATACTGGGACGGAGTTTGTGTTCGATTTTCTGACGAACTTCTATCCGACGCCGGCTGTTGGCGCCCGGGTGTATGTACCGGCGGGGTTCGCGCCGCGGTTTCTGGGCTCGCTGAAGACTTCACTTCAAAGGTATCAGCAGCGATTCGGTAAGAAGGATGAGCCCGGGATGCCGGGGGGCATGTAATACGGATTTGGTTTAATTCTCGGGGCTGATTCCCGTTCGAGAGCCGCGCCCCGCAAGCGGGGGCCGCTAACCACAGGCGCGGGAATTAAGTAGGATCCGTATAAGCGTTTATTTCTGCGAGGTTTTCATCGCGGCAATGAACCTGCGAATGGCGGCGGTGACTTGCTGGGGCTGTTCCATCGGCGACATGTGGCCGGAGCCGGTGATGATTTCCAAGACCGATTGGGGGATGTGCTGTTGCATTTTTTCAGCGACAGGTGGCGGCGTGATGGCGTCCTGATCGCCTACAACGATGAGCGTGGGGATGGCGATTGATGCGAGGAACGCCGAGTAATCGTCCCGATCGCGCATTGCGGCGAGGGCATGCTGAATCGTTAGCGGTGGGCAGGATTCCATGATCGATTGCAACTGCCTGGCAACGGCCGGCCGGGCGTGGGCTTCATCGGGGGCGAGCATCCTGGGCATCATCTGATCGGCGACGGCTCGAGAGCCGGACTCTCGGGCAAGCTGGATCATGTTGTCGCGCCCCTGGCGACCTTCGGGCGAGTCGCCTTCGGCGCGGGTGTCGATGAGCATCAGGGCGCGGAGGTCGGTGGGATATTTTTTTGCGTACGCGAGCGTGACGTAGCCGCCCATGGAGAGGCCACCGAGAACGCAGGGGAGGACGTTGAGTTCCTTGAGCAGCGCGTGGACATCGTCGGCAAGCGACTCGATGGTGAAGGAACCAGCGTGGAAGGATTGGCCGAAGCCCCGCAGATCGGGAGTGATGATGCGGGAATTGTCGGAGAGGGCGTTGCGCTGCTCGATCCAGATTCGGCAATCGAGGGGAAAGCCATGAAGGAGGACGATCGGGGTGCCGGCGCCCGCTTCGTCATAGTGGAGCGCGGCGCCGTTGATCGTGCGTTTGGGCATGTGAGGTCCTTCCGTGGCTATGATGTTAATGGCGAACTGGTGGGATGGGTACGGGCAACTCGTCGCGAGGCTGACATGGTTCGAATCAAGATCTGCTGCATTGCGAGTGAGGAAGAGTCGGCGCTTGCGGTGAAGTACGGCGCATCCTGCCTTGGTCTTGTGTCGGCAATGCCGAGCGGACCGGGGCCGATTTCTGATGAGCGGATCGCGGAGATTCGCAAAACGATTCCGCCGGGGGTTGCGTCATATTTATTGACATGCCGGCAGGATTCGCGGGGGATCGTGGAGCAATTGCGATTTACGGGTTGTAACACCGTGCAGATTTGTGATCGATTGGAGCGCGGCACGTACGAGGAGATTCGCGAGGCGCTGCCGGGCGTGTCGATCGTGCAGGTGATTCATGTAACGGGAGAGGAGAGCGTGGGCGAAGCGGTGGAGGCTGGGCGCAAGGTGGATGCGGTGCTGTTGGATTCGGGGAAGCCGAAGCTGGCGGTGAAAGAATTGGGCGGGACGGGTCGGGTGCATGATTGGGAATTGAGCCGGCGGATCCGGGATGCGGTGAGGGTTCCAGTGTATCTGGCGGGCGGGCTGAATGCGGCAAATGTTGCGGAGGCGATTGAGCGGGTGAATCCGTTCGGGGTGGATCTGTGCTCGGGTGTGAGGACTGCGGGAAAGCTTGATGAGAAAAAATTAGCTGCATTCTGCCGAGTATTTTCGTAGGGGCGACGCCTGCGTCGCGGCGTTTATTGAACCCTGTGAGGTAGCGCCTACAATCGACCTCGCGTCATGGACGGCGCAAGGGCTTTTCGGTTGCGATGTCTGAACTTCAACCCGACAACCTGCGGCTGACCGATTTCATGGATGTGCAGACGCTCCAGGAAATTCAGGACAGCTTCGCATCTGTGGCGAACGTGAAAGCAACCATCACGGATGCTTTGGGAAACGTGCTGACGGAGCCGGCGCCGACGAAAGATTTCCTTCGGCGGCAGCGCGCCATCGCGGATGCGGAGGAGAATCAGCCCGAGGGCCCGCAGAAAGAAGGCAAGGTTTTTGTCGCGCCGATCACGATTGGCGGGAAGCGGCTGGGGACGATCCGCATGGCGTCCAACGGCACCACTTTGGGGTTGGACGATGCAAAGCTGGCGAGCCTGGGCGAGAAGTTCGGGATCGACGGGCGGAAGACCAAGAGCCTGCTGACGCAGGTGCTGCGGAGCCGGAACGTGCGGCCGGCATCGATTCAGTTCCTGTTCATTCTCGCGAACGCGATCGCGCGCTTGTGTTATCAGGAGTTTCAGCTTCGGCAGCGGATCGCGGAGCTGACGGCGGTTTATGATTTGTCCACGATTCTTGCCGATGCGCGGGACCTTCAAAACGTTTTGCAGCGCACGGTGCAGTTGGTGTGCGAGGTGATGGAGACGAAGGCGTCGTCGATTCGGCTGGTGGATCAGGAACATGATGAGCTCGTGATCAAAGCGGTCTACAACTTGTCGCCGGAGTATCAGAGCAAGGGCCCGGTGCGATTGAGCAAGGCGGGGATCGATCTGGTGGCGCTGGGGCCGCAGGGGCATGAGTATGTGCAGAACATGACGACCGATCCGCGGGTGCAGTATCCGGAGGAGTCGCGCCGCGAGGGGATTAGCTCGATGGTCTCGGCGGGGATGTCGTACAAGGGGAAGGCGATCGGGGTCTTGCGCGTTTACACGGAACACGAGCAACAATTCAGCTCGTACAAGATCGACCTCTTGAAGTCCGTCGCGGCACAGGCGGCGGCAGCAATCGAAAACACCCGGCTCGCTGAAGAAGCGCGCGTGGCGGAAGAGACCGAGCGGCAGCTTGGGATGGCGGCGGAGGTGCAGCAGCGGATGATCCCGCAGACGGCGCCGAAGGTGCCGGGGATGGAGCTGGCGAGCGTCTACGTTCCGTGCTTTACGCTGGGCGGCGATCTGTATGACTTCATCAGCTTGCCGGGGAATAACACGGGTCTGGTGATCGCGGATGTTTCCGGCAAGGGTCTGCCCGCGAGCTTGATCATGGCGTCGGTGCGCGCGGCGCTGCGGGCGCAGGTCGACAACGTTTACTATCTTTATGAAGTCGTCCGGCGGCTGAATGTGATGCTCTGCCGGGACACGAAAGTCGGGGAGTTCGTCACGCTGTTCTATGGGGTGTATGACGCGAACAGTCGCAGGTTGACCTACTGCAATGCGGGGCACCCGCCGCCCATGCTGTTGCGCGATGGGAAGGTGACGGAGTTGCGGACGGACAACATGGTGCTGGGTGTCAGCGAGAACGAAGAATATCGGCAGAGCGTGATTGACCTGAGGCCGTGCGACACGCTGCTCATCTACACCGACGGCGTGACCGATGCCATGAACTATCAGCAGGAGATGTTCGGGCGAACGCGGCTGATCCAGGCGTTCGGCAAAGGCGGCGCAACGGCGGAGGAGGTTGCGCAAAACGTGTTGTGGGAACTGCGGAAGTACGTCGGCCTGTCAAGGCGCAGCGACGATGTCACGATGATCGTGGCGAATCTGGTTTCGAATGCTTCGTAGCACGGGACTTCGGCGAGCTCCCTTCGGGTCTGCCATCGGCTCTGAGGCTCAGGCTCGAAGAGAGCCTCGATTCGACTGAGAGCGTGTGAACTTTTTCCGTAGCACCGGCATCCTGCCCGTGTTTTGAATCGCCAACACGGGCAAGATGCCCGTGCTACGAGGGAGGTTGGCCGGCTCAATTCTTACTTGCAGGGGATGATGTAGAGCGGTTGTCCGTTGAAGTCCTTTTTGATCCAGTCTTTGGGGATGTTGGTTCGACGAGTGGAAGGCGCCTTCAGAGCCTTTTGAAGTTGGTCGAGGCTTCTCGCGTTCTGATCGAGACTCTTGTTGAGATCCTCGAGCCGCTGACGCAGGCGTTGGTTGTCCGCTCGCAGCGCTTCATTTTCCTTCTGCGGATCGGACTGCGTTGCGGGGTTTTGGGATCGGGAAATCGAAGCAAGACCAAGCACCATCAGGCCAGCGGCGAGAACAATTGTGAATCGGCGCATGCAGCCTCCGAAAAAGATATCTGCCCTTCCTACCGACGCTCAGGTATGACTGAAGTTTCAGTGGTTTTCACGCACTTTTTGCTGACTTATCCAAGGGCTCGAAGCAATTCGGCAACGACCTGATCGTGGGCTTGCTGCATGGGCACTTCCATCTTCAGCCCGGCTGCCCGGGCGTGTCCTCCGCCTCCAAATTGTTCGGCGAATTTGGCGACATCAAGCTGTCCTTTGCTTCTGAGGCTGATTCGCACCGGTCCAAAATCCCCCGGCTCGGTGACGAGGACGGAGACCTGAACGGAGCCAACCTGGAGAGGGAGGTTGATCAGGTTCTCGGTGTCGGGGACGTTGGCGCGCGTTTCTTGGAAATCTTTTTTATAGACGCGCATCACCGCGAGCCGTCCGTCGGCGAGAAGCTCGAGCGATTGGAGCGCCCGAGCCTGAAGCGCCACGCGCTCCGGTCGTTCGTTTTGATAGAGAAGCTCATAGAGCCGGATCGTGTCGACGCCTGCTTCCATCAGGTCGGCAGCCATTCGGAGGGTGTGTGGGCGCGTGTTGGCGAACTGAAACCAGCCGGTGTCGCTGGTGATGGCGAGATAGAGTGCTGTCGCAATGGCCGAGTCGAACGGAATCTTCCAGTGCTCTAAAAGCTCGGCGACGATTTCTCCGGCGGCAGCGGCTTGCGTATCCACAAGCTTCACATCGGCCCAGGATTCTTGCGTGAGGTGATGATCGACGACGATCTTGGGCTTGGGCCAGTTCTCAACGCGTTCCTTGAGACCGGGAAGCTGCGACCAGGTGCCGGTATCGACGACGAGGAGCGCGTCGAAGCGTTCGAGGGGGAACGGGTCGGGCCAAGCTTGTTCAACGTCGATGAACGGGATCTTGTAGTCGTTGAAGATGAATGCGTACTTGCGCGGGAGGTGGCTGAGGAGAAGCGCTTCGGCGTCGATGCCGACTTTTTTGAGACCCAGGATGATGGCCGCGACGCTGCCAAGGGCGTCGCCATCGGGTCGCACATGGGTGGTGACCAGGACCCGATGGCAGGCGCTGAGCTTTTCAATTACGGGTGAATACGGATCTGGCATGGATGGGATGATAGGGATTCTGTTTAATTCTCGCGCCTGATTCCCGTTCGAAATCCGCGCCCCGCAAGCGGGGCCGCTAACCAAAGGCGTGGGAATTAAGCGTCCGGCATAGGTTTTGCCGCGCGGGAGTTGTCATGACCACTGATCCAACGGTTGGGACTGTGCCAGCGGGGAGTCCCGTGCGGAAACACCATCCGCGCGTTTTGCCTCGGCTGCGCGCGCTGGGGCCCCTGCTGAGCAGGACCGGGATCAAGTGGTACAACGACAAGGCCATCAAGTTGTCTGCCGCGCTGTCGCTGTACGCGGTGTTGTCGCTGGCGCCGCTGATGGTGATCAGCCTGAAGGTGCTTTCAACAATGTTGGGAGAGGAAGCGGCGACGCATCAGGTGCAGCGTCAGATGGAGAACCTGATCGGACATGCGGGCGCGGCGGCGATTGAAGACATGATCCGGCAGGCTGCCAAACCCTTTGCGGGAATTCGCGCGACGATCATCAGCTCGATCATCCTTTTGTTTTCCTCGAGTGCTGTTTTTGGAGAGCTTCAGGATTCGTTGAACACCATCTGGAATGTGAAGGCGAGGCCGGATCTTTCCTGGTGGACAACCATTCAGAATCGGTTCCTGTCGATGGCGATGGTGTTCGTGATCATGTTTCTGCTGCTCGTCTCGAACATTATTTCGACGGGGCTGACGGCAGTGTCCCACAAGATTGCGCCCGACGTCGCCGCTTCAGCAATCGCCACGGACTTTCTTCTTTCCGTCGTCGTGGTGTCGCTGCTGATCACGATGCTTTTTCGATTTTTGCCGGATGTTCGGATCGATTGGCGGGATGTTTTTCTGGGCGCGCTGGTCACGGCGATTCTCTTTAAGCTGGGGCAGTATCTGCTTGGGATGTATTTTCGATTTGGCGCGACGACGAGCGCGTATGGCGCGGCGGGATCGTTTGTGGCGGTGCTGCTGTGGGTTTATTATTCCGGGTGGATCTTGTTTTTCGGCGCGGAGTTTACGTGCGTTTACGCCAAGAGTCGTGGGCGGGGATTTGAGCCCGCGCCGGACGCGGTGAAGCTTTCCGCGGTCGATCGGGCGACGCAGGGGCTCCCTGCTTCCGCGAGGATTCCCGATCCCGCATCCGCATCAACTCCAGCAAAGCAATAATTGCGCGTTTGACAGCACTAAACTTTCGCGCAAGTCTCGCTTTACTTTCCCGATTTTTCGGCTATCTATACCGGGGATCAGGGTTGTTTCGGGCATTCGCCAAGCAGGACGCTTTTCTAACGGCACATGGAGGTGCTGACATGACCACCCGCCATTTCTTTTTTGCTACCGCGTTTTCTATTGCTGCGATCGCTCCCCTGGCCGCGCCGATTGCGCGTGCCCAGGAGGCGGCGAGCGCAGTTCCCGAAGTCGCCAACGGCAGGCGCAGCTTGATCGGCAAGATCAACTCGAATGCCGTCTACATCCGCTCGGGACCGGGCGACAACTATTACCCGACGACGAAGCTGGATCTTGGCGCTGAAGTGACGGTGGTCGGCGAGAAGCCCGAGTGGCTGAAGATCGCGCCGCCGGAGGGGAGCTTTTCCTACGTCGGTAAGAATTACATCGAGAAGAATGCCGATGGCACCGGCACGGTGATCAAGGAGGAAGTCAACGTCCGAACCGGCTCGACGCTGAACGCGATGAAGACGTCCATTCAGACGAAGCTCGAACGGGGCGCGAAGGTGCAGATCGTGGATGAGAAGGACGATTATTACCTGATCAAGCCGCCGGCGGATGCTTACGTTTATGTGAGCAAGCAGTATGTGGATCCGGTTCGCGAGGCGATCGCGCAGCAGCCGGCGGGCGCGGGCACAGGACAAACACCGGTGACCGGCGATCCGAAGCTTCTGCGGGAATCACAGAATTCGGAAATCGCGGGAACCAAGGGTGATGACTCTACTGGCGCCGGCCCGACGACGCTTCCGACGCGAGAGCAGGTGGCGTCGGCGAGGCCATCGACGCAGCCGAGCGTGGATGTACAGTTTGATACGCTCGAAGCGCAGTTCGCCGCGACGAGCGGGCAGAAGATTGAAGAGCAGCCGGTGAAGGAGCTTCTGGGATCGTATCAGAAGCTGCTTGCGGATCCGGCGCTGCCGGAGTCGATGAAGCGGGTGGCGGATTTCCGCGTCCGCGCTCTGACGGCTCGCAACGAGTCGAAGGAACAGATCGCGACGGTGCAGAAGATGCAGGAAGAGGCGAAGAAGCGCCAGGTCGCGCTCAAGGCCGAGCAGGAAGAAATTGCCCAGCAGATCAAGAAGAACAACGTCACGCTTTATGCCGCGGTCGGCACGCTGCGGACGAGCAGCGTTCAGAACGACAAGACCACGCTGTATCGCCTGACCGACCCGGAGACGGGACGAACGGTGGTGTATATCCGCTCGAGCGATCCGAAGTATGCGACGCTGCTCGGGAAGTTTATTGGCGTGAAGGGTGAGATCACGACCGAGCAGGCGCTGAGCATGAAAGTTGTGAATCCAACCGACGTTGCGGAAGTGGCTCAGACCGAGGTGTTTAAATCCGTTGGCGCTCAGATCGTCCCGCCGAGCATCCTGCCGCAGGCAGCTCAGCAGGCGAGCACAGGGAATCAGTAAGCTTGTCGAGGGCCCGCCGGGCGGATGAACGCTCTTGTCGGAACCAGACGCCGCGCGACTTATCGCGTGGCGTCTTTTTTTTGGGTGAACTCGTAGAGAAAGATTGCCGCGGCGACATGGACATTGAGCGAGTCGGTGCCGAGCTGCATGGGCATGGTGATTCGGCGATCGCACAAGTTGATGATGCCGGGAGCGAGCCCGTGGCGCTCGCCGCCGAAGAGGAGCGCTTTGCGGTCAGAAGATCGTGCTTCGCTTAGCGGCTCGGCGTCATCACCGACGACGGTTGCGATCAGCTCAACCTTTCGCTCGTCTCGAAGCCAACGGAGATCGTTGATGAGGTCTTTCGACTCGACGATGGGGAGGCGGAAGATTTCGCCCATGGAGACGCGGATGGACTGGCGGTAATATGGATTGGCGCAGCGCTCGCCGAGAATAATTGCCGCTGCGCCGAAACCGGCGGCGATGCGGATAATCATACCGAGGTTTTCGGTGTTGTTGGTTTCGGGGCAGACGACGAGGGTGAGCGGACCTGTTTCGGGGACGGCGTTTTCGATCATCAGCGGCGGTTTGCGACGTCCGCAGGCGAGAACGCCGGAGTGGAATTTGAAGCCGAGCAATTGGGAAGCGATTTTTTTCGGCACCACGTAAACGGGTATGCCGGAAGGTGTGATGTTTGCAATTTCATCCGCCTTCTGGGGATAGACGAGCACTGACTCCACCGGATAGTCGCTCGCGAGCAATCGGCGTACGACTTGCTCGGCCTCTGCGATGAACAGCCCACTTCGCTGCGCGAGGTCGCGATCTTTGACATCGCGATACGGATCGAGCCGCGGATCGTCGGTGGAATCGATGAATTTCAGGCTGTTTTCGCGCATCAATTAAGAGGGATACGGGCGCTAAGGCAAGGTGGCTTATACCGCGCTTGGCCGCTTAGGGTACTGATGCCAGGATGAACACCAGAGACTGAGTCGGAGTGTATGCACCACCGGCCTGACGAACAAAGCACTTGAGTCTATCTTGAAGACCCCAGCAGCGTATTCATGACACGAGAGCTTCCCGTTCCGTCGCGGCGTTAAAGCTGCTGGAGTGGATTCAACCCGGACCGGTCGGTCGGTCCGGCTACTGAGAAGGCCGGGCCGTATATCGCGAGCGGTTGCGTGTCCACCATTCTTGCCATGCCGCAGCAGGAGCGGAGTCGCGGGGCGTCTCGGCGCAGCGGTCGGGCGTGAACCCCAGTGTTTGACCGGTGAGGCGATTCAGCGCGGTGGCGGCGTGGAAGCGGACCTCGCCGTCGTCATCGGCCAGTAATCGGATCAAGTCCGGAACGAAGGAGGGCGGCGCCAGGTCGGCCAAAAGCCGCGTCGCGGTGCGGCATTTGTCCCGGTCGGCTTCGGCAGGCGCGGACAAGTGGTCTAAGGCGTATCGAGCGATCGGAAACGCCCAGGCTTGGCCGCGGGCGCGAACGTCGTGCTCCACGGGTCCGGGATCGCTCGCGTCCACGTGACCTTTCCGCTCGGCGACGATCCTTGCCAGCAGAGCGTCGACTCGAGCCAACAATTCCGGATCATCGGCGGGCAGGAGCATCAGCAGGTCATCCAGCCAGCGTGTCGCTTTGACCGGATCGGCGACCGGCTCGCAGGCATAGCCGCGGGAAGGTTCGGCGCCGCTGCCTGCATTGGCCACACGGAGGGACTCGCCGCCGCGCACGGTAGTCGCCTGGGCAAGGCCATTCAATTGGGGGCCATTCACTCTGGCGGACCCCGCGACGACGGTGACGGTGGCGGCGTTGGCCGCGCACGCGATGTCGAACTGCGCCGCTGCCCCTCCCCGCTCTCCGGTCGTCACCTTCGCTTCGCCGGCGGCGATGCGTAGCGGACCTGCGTCGCGCGGGACGGCGGACCACATCTGGCCGCCAGTCAGTTGCACATCCCGCGCTGCGGTGAAGCGCAGCTCGGTGGACGAGTTGAGACGCAACCGCGATCCGCCTGGCAGCGCCAACTCACACTTGGCCGACTCCGCGGTGCGCACCTTCGCGCCCGGTTCGAGGCCCGCGCCGGGCGCCATCGGCTGCCAAGGCTGATTTTCGCTGGGACAGGTAAACACTTCACCGGAGGCCAGCGCGAGATGGGCGATCGGTTCCGCAAGGTGTCTCGAGCGTTGTGACAGCGTTGCCGGCCGGTCCGTTGATCGTAAGAAGATCACCGCGCCGATGAACCCTGCCGCCGCTGCCGCGGCAGTCCAGCCGGCCCAGCGCGCCAAACTGCGGCGCCACGGATGTTTCACGGCCCGGCGAGGCGAGGGCGCGAACGCCGACATTTCCTGTGCGACGCGGCCCGCCAGCGCGACGGCTGTATCGCGTCCGCCCGCGAAGGCGCGCACCATCGCCGCGTCCTGAAGCTCCGCGGCTTCCAGCACCGCGCGGCATGCGGGACATCCGGCCAGATGCGCATCGAGCACGGCGTCCTCTGTCGCGGGGATCTCGCCGTCGACCCGCGACGAGATGAGATTGGCAGCTTGTTCGCAGTCCACGGTCATTCCTGTTCCGCCATCATTCGGCTGCGGAGCATCGCGCGGGCCTTGGTCAGGCGGGCGTTGATCGTCGCGGGCGAAACGCCGAGCGCGTCCGCCAGGTTCTGATACGTGCAGTCCTGGTAATAGTAGAGCATCAAAACCTCGCGATACGCCTGTGGGAGCCGCTCGACCTCGCGCATGAGTTGTTCCGCGCGTTCGCGCCGGTCGGTGGCGTCTTGATTATCGTCATCTCGCGCCGCGGGGAAGGCGACCGAAGCGGTTGAACCATCGCCATGTGCCATCGCGTCGAGCGAGACTTCGGTCCGCTGCGCGGACTTGAGCCAGTCGAGGCAGGTCCGCACCGCGATGCCGACGAGCCAGGGGCCGAACTTTTCCGGGTCGGCCAGGGTTGGCAGCGCTCGGAGCCCACGGAGCAGGGCCTCCTGGGCGAGATCTTCGGCCGCCGCGCGGCCGACGCGGGCGTGACAGACCGCGAGCACGCGCGCGGCCCATCGCCGCGTGAGCTGACCATACGCCGCCGGCTGCCCTGTGCGCGCCTGGCGGACCCACTCAGCGTCCGTCACCAACCGACCTCCAGACCCCGCGGGCGACCCCGCGAGCGTTCTTCACTTATTCAGTAGAACGGCACGACCAATGTAATACGCCCGCCCGCATTTTCGGTCGTCGCGGAATTATCCGTAGACGCGGTATTGGTTTCCGGCCTCCAGTCTACTTCACCGGCAGGGAACATTGGTTGCCATCACGCGTCAAAGCGTTAAAGCGTCAAAGGAGAATCACATGAAACGGATGCTCGCCATTCTGGGCTTCTGCGGCTTGGGCGCCGTCGCCCTGGCCCTCAACGTCCCGACCCCTCCCGCCGCCAAGGTCCCGCCTTCGACGCAACCGGCCAACGGGAAGCTCATCGTCCACGAATGGGGAACGTTCACGGGCTTCGCCGGCTCCGACGGCGTCCATCTCCCGTTCGGAATCGACATTGGGAGCGAGCTTCCCGAGTTCGTCCTGAACCGCAAGGAACAGGCCACGCGGCAGCACGTCAAGCTCACCGACTTCGACCTTTTCACAAAAGGCGGCGGGGTCTACGCCCTTCAGCGGATGGAAACCCCGGTCGTCTATTTCTACACCAGCCAGCCGCGTGACGTGACCGTCGCGGTGGATTTTCCGCAAGGCCTGCTGACCGAGTTCTATCCGCCCGTGCGCAAAATGGCGCCGGCCTTCGGGGACGGACCGGGCGAGTTCCACCTGATCGAAAGGCCGCGTCTCCCGGCCGGCATCCCGCCCACCACTCGGCCCGACGCCAAATTCGAGCGCGGATCGCTCGACTGGGGCGCCGTGCGCCTCATCCCCCAAATCGCGGGCGAACGACCCGCGCCTATGCCCGAGGTGCCGAAGAGCGCCGGCGCGGCCAGTCACTACCCGTACGCCCGGGAAACCGACGCCGCCACCGTGCAGTTCTCCGACCGCTCGGGCGAGCGGCATGAGGAACGGTTCCTGTTTTATCGCGGCCTGGGCAACTTCACGCTCCCGGTGTCGCTCACGGCCGGCACCGGCGACCGGTTCGAAATATACAACGCGGGCGGGCAGTCGATCCGCTTCGCCCTGCTGCTGCGCGTCGCGGATGGGCGGGCGCGATTCGCGGTCTGCAGCGACGTCAAGGGCCGGCAGGCGATGAACCTCCCGGGAGAGACGGTTGCCCTCGACCAGGTCGGCAACGCGATCACCCGAGCGCTGGTGGCGGAAGGCCTGTACGAGAAGGAAGCCCGCGCGATGGTGAAGACCTGGTCATCGAACTGGCTCGGCGAGCCGGGCGTGCGCGTGCTGTACACGGTTCCTCGCGCGGTCACCGACGGACTGCTTCCGTTGCGAATCGCGCCGGCGCCGGAGGAGACGGTGCGGGTGTTGGTCGGACGGATCGAGGTGATGACGCCGGAACAGGAAGCAAAAATTCAGTCGCTGATGGCGACGGCGCTCCAGATCAAAACGCTGGCGCCGGACGACGCGATCTACCTGCGAAATCTCGGGCGGTTCTTCGATCCCGCGATCGAGCGAGCAGCCAAGCGGCGCGGGGGGCCTAACGTCAAACGTGAGATCAACGCGTTGCGATCACTTTACTTTAATGCGCCCAAAGCAGAACAGGCATCCGTGCTGGTGACGCCGAGCTAACGCGGCCGGCCACGGTACGAACGAGCGTGGTCTTGAAAACGGGTTGAGCCATTTTCGCCTATTGGATTTACAGCCTCGAGGACCAAGGGGACATGGGAATCCGACCATAAGTTCAGAGCCGTCCCGGTTTATGCGATCGATTTATGCGATGCGATTCGTCCCGATTTATGCGATCCATGATCCCCATCCCCAAGCTTACGTGTCTATGTAAGTGCGCACGATTGCAGGAAGTTCGTCAGCGATGTATAGGCAAAAAGTGGCGTTACCGATGGCGGGACTGCGCCCCGCTTTCCGTGGGCGAGCCAATGACGGTATTTCCGAATCGAACCAGCCTGCGCAATGAGAGTTTGACTGGCTGAAGGGAAGAATAGTCCGACCACCCTGTCCATGCGTGTCTCACTGCACAACTCGGTAAACCACGTCTGCATGTTAAGCCCCAACTGGGCACTTGGAAGGGTTGCTCCAGCAAAGAGGCTCGCTTGCGCTACGATATGGTCGCGTAGTGCGGCTTCAAACGTCGCATACAAAAACATTACGGTCTGGTCATCGATTTGATCCTGAGCGGCATCAAGCAAATCCAAAATCTGTTGATCAGTGGCGGGTAGAAACTGGCCACCGTGCAGTGCCACGGCCCGTGTTGCCGTGTTGAGCCCCAGCGAACGTCGAACCACACGAAAGGAGTCCTGGGTAGTATTGTGGGATTGCCAGATTGGATCGAGTGGATTGGGCATCTGCGTGTGACGATGGAATTGAACGTGGAGGAGCGAGGGAAGCCTTCGTAGCATACCCCAGCACTTTAGTCATTGCGTTAGTGGCCCGAAGACCCGATCCCAAAGAATCTCGGGGCTAAGCGCCTGGACTTGGCTACGCTTGGAGTCTGACCATGCCCAACCCTCTGCGACGTTTCTGAAGAGCGGCCGACTGATTTCTGCCTCGGGTTCTCTACCGGCACTCTCGGCGATCGTTAAAACTGGTCCTCCGGCCTCAACCCAAACGAGCACTTCACGCCCCAAGCGGCTCCGGACATCGACTCGCCCGTGCGCTCCCACCATAAAAATTCCACGGGGCACAAACCGCACCGCCGGCAGACCGGGTAGCGAAACATCGAGCGATTGAAGCTTATAGACCCCCGTGGCTTCTTCCGCCAACTCCACCTGTGTTTGAGCAAAAGAAGCTTCCGGGCGGCGCTCGGAAATCCAACCCCGAACATCGTCGTAGAGGCCTTCCACGCGGTGACGGTAGCCGTCGACTTCCTCAGTGATTTTGGTTCCCGTGAGCATGCCGTTCAGTCTAGTAAGAAGGTACTTGGATTTCCATTGAAAACGAACCGTCGTCGTTCATCGTCAGGTCATCATCGGTCTACATGGTTTTGGCGAATAAATCGGAACGCGACGAATAAATCGGGGCGAGTAGACCGGGACGGGCGTCCAATTCACTCGCCGTCCGCCGTTGTGGCGCCGCGACCCATGAAGTGCCACGCGAATGCTGCCACCGAAGCGAATGCAAAACCGGTCGCGCCAACAATTCGTCCTTGCGGCTTGTCACTGAAAAGAATCAGAAACAGGCCCATTCCTGCAAGGAGATAGAGAATTGAGTACACCTTGCTTTTGCGAAATTGAAATCCCGCGTAAACGAAGAATGCGGCAAGATACGCGAGTGCCCCCATCAGGACCTGCTGTCGCAGATCGATGCCCAACCCCTCGAGAAACAATCGAACGAGTTCGGCCAGGAGTGTTTTCTCCGATAACGAGATCAATAGAGTTCCGAGGCTGGCCCACATCGCAAACGATTTTTTTTGCGACACATCCCAAGAACATCCTAGCGGACCGCCTGCCGCCCGATGTCCTTGCGGTAGTGCATGCCGTCGAAGTTGATCAACTTCATGGCATCGTACGCGCGCTTCTGGGCGTCGGCGATGGTGTCGCCAAGCGCGGTGACGCTGAGGACTCGGCCGCCGGCGGTGACGAGTTGGTTGCCTTCCATGGCAGTGCCGCTATGGAAGACTTTGACGTCGCGACTGCCGTCGGCTTTGTCGATGCCGGTGATCGGTGCGCCGGTGGTGTATTTGCCGGGGTAGCCACGGCTGGTGGCGACGACTGAGACGGCGGGGCGCGGATCCCAGTTCAGGGAGACGTTCTCGAGTTTGCCATCAGCGACGGCGAGCATCACCTCCAGCAGATCGCTCTTAAGCCGCATCATCAGCGGCTGGGTCTCGGGGTCTCCAAACCGGCAGTTGAACTCCAGCACCTTGGGCCCGTTGCTCGTCAGCATCAGACCCGCGTACAGAATCCCCTGGTACTTGATCCCATCCCGCACCATTCCGTCGACGATCGGCACGAGCACATCGCGCTCGATCGTGTGGATCACCTGATCGGTCACGACCGGCGTGGGCGAATACGCGCCCATCCCACCGGTCATGGGACCGGTGTCGCCGTCGTCGACTTGCTTGTGATCCTGCGCCGACTCCATCATGTAGATCGAGCGGTTGGAAACAAAGGCGAGGATCGAGCATTCCGGCCCGCTGAGAAGCTCTTCAATCACGATGCGCGAACCCGCATCGCCGAACTCTTTCTTGCGCATGATGCGGTCGATCGCCTCGAGCGCATCCGCCGTGCGATAACAGATTGAGACGCCCTTCCCCTTGGCAAGCCCTGTCGCTTTGATCGCGATCGGCTCATCGCGCATCTTCACGAACTCCTCGGCGGCGGCGGGATCGGTGAACGCCCGCGCTTCGGCCGTGGGAACGGCCTGCTGGCGCATCAACTCCTTGGCGAACCACTTGTCCGCCTCGATCCGCGCGGCATCTTTGGTCGGACCGAATACCTTGATCCCCGCATCCAGCAAATGATCCGCCAAGCCCGCGGCCAGAGGATCCTCCGGACCGATCACCACGAACCCGATTTCATTCTGCTGACAGAATCTCTCGACCAGCGGGAAATTCATCGGATCCCCCGGCACCAGATCGGCCAGTTGCCCGATGCCCGGATTTCCCGGCAGGGCGAACAGCCCGGTCACCCGGGGCGATTCCGCCAGCCTCCATGCCAATGCGTGTTCGCGTCCGCCGCTGCCAATGATCAAAACTTTCATCGCCTCGCCGAGGTAAAGATTGCGGCGCAGCTTAGGCAGGCATTGGTGGATGGGCAAGATGATTGACAGTCGGCGAAGCGACCCTATGCTTGAAAGGTCAAAAGCTACGGGGCGTAGCTCAGCTTGGTTAGAGCGCTAGACTGGGGGTCTAGAGGTCGCAAGTTCAAATCTTGTCGCCCCGACTTGATGAGACAGAAAGCCCTGCGGCGAGCACGTCGAAGGGCTTTCTCCATTCTGGGACAAGAGTTGCGCCTTCCAGCGAAAAGTTCAAACAGACCATTTCCAGAATCTGCCGTTTCGCCGCGTAATCTGACGTAATCCATCGCTCCGTAAGACTTTGCGAAAGTTCAAACACCCGCTGCGCCATGTCGGCGCGTTCGTCCGCGCCCGCGATGCGCCGATTCCAGTTGCAACGTGAGCGCGGCGATGCGGTCGCGCAGCTCCGTGTTCTTCCGCGCAAATGTCTCGGATTCGATCTCGTCGAGCAGGCGCAAGTTGAGCAGTCGGTCCCGCTGGTCGCGCAGCACGGTCAGTTCGCGCTGAATGTCATGCGGACCCACTTGGGCTGCGCGCCGGTGTAGGCGATCTGCTCATCAGTCAGTCGCCGCACGATCAGGTCGATCGTGCAGTTGTGGTGAGCGTACAGGTCGAAGATGTAGCGCACCTTCTTCGCTTGTTCCTCATCGATCTGGATCAGGCTGCGGCCGTCGATGCGGATGTTTGGCTGCGTAGAGGTAGAAGCGTTCCCCCCTTAGCCCGAAGGGCGTTTCTACAACGTCGTCGCTCTCGACCGCAGCTCCGCCGTCTTGATCCCCCGTTTTCCTCTGTGGCGAGGAGATCGAGCAATGCCGGCGTAGGGGTGGCGGTTGGAGAGGGCTCGCATAGTCGATCTATCGACCGACCGCGTGAGAACACATTACGGTGTGATCAGCGCGACATTAGGAAAGTACGTCCGATACCGAGCCACATCCCGCGTGATGAGCGTGAGTTTTTCGACTTCCGCATGTGCACCGATGTAGAAATCCGGCAATGGCGTGGTGCGCGCGCCGCCACCCTTGCGATACTTCAAAAAAGCCTGTGCCGCCAACCAGCCCGCCTCATAAGGCAACGCCGCACGATGAAAGAGCCGCGGGTCCACCCAGCGATCGAGTTCATCCGCGCTGGCGAATGCGGGCGCGAGTTCCGCATAGATGATCGGATTGATGTGGATCGCCCCGCGCTCCGCAGCGGCGCGAATTTGCTCCTGCGACCACTGCATCCACGTCGGATCAGCCGTCGCGATGTCGAGCAGCACGTTGGCGTCGAGAAGCGATCCACTCACGGCTCACCACGGGTCAACGCCATCACCTGCTCGGTCGTGACGCCCGCCGTGCCCGCGCCGCGCGCCGATGCCAGCCACCGTTCCGCCGCGTCGCGCGGCGTTGCGCCTTCGTTCCTGGACAGAAGAAACCGCGCAAAATCCGCAACCTCCGCCCGGTCGGCCTCGGGCAGTTGCCGGCAGATTTCAATGAGTTCTTGGGTGTCGGTGCTCATGTCGTGATTTTACCCACGAGGTAAGGTGATTCCAACCCCCGATGATCGCCGTCGCTCTCCACCGCAGCTCCACCGTCTTGATCCCACGCTTTCCTCAACTCGGCGTAGGGCTGGCGGATGGAGAGGGCGAGCATCACTTCTGTATCGGCACGACCTAACTACTCGGCGAACTGAATTACGGCGGACTTCAATCACCCCATCGGTCACAGTGCCCGTCCAGCGAGCGAAGTGATGGTCGCGCGATGGGAACAACTGGCAATCCGCTGGACGACTCTGGCGTGCGGCGGGACGCAACGCTGTACCCGGCACGCAACAACTTATCCACATGGTGTTAACTAATACCCTAACCTGATAATCACCTGACGACATCAACTACTTCTGATATCATAACTTACGATTGATAAAAGATTTGCAAGATATCTGTGCAAATTATTTGTCCCGGCGCTATTATCACACATTGAATTCTGCTCGCGAATAGGTTAAGATATTAGCCATCGACAGGAAAGGGCGACTAAATGGAAGAACTCTTGAAGTACATGAAGGCGTTGGTTTTCCTTCATGCGCAATCGTTGAGCGACGGCGAAACGCCCACGAAGGTCGAAATACTATTGGCGCGAGCGGGGCTAAGTTATGCCGAAATTGCCCTTATTCTGGATAAAACTGAGGCGGCGGTAGCGAAGTCCGTCCAGCGGGCGAAGTGATGGTCGCGCGATGGGAACAACTGGCAATCCGCTGGACGGCTCTGGCGTCCGACGGGACGCAACGCCGCCGCGTGAGGAGAGACTTAGCGTTTGACCAATGCGGTATGAACTTCTAACATGGGAACGACACGGAGGAATGGTGCCAGACAAACGAGCCGGATTCGATGAGCTTCTTGTCCAGTTGCGCGCGACAAATGCGTTGCTGGCGAAGCTGCTCTCGGTTAACGCGGAATTGACTCAAGGGGATCTGATCCTCGTGTTGGCTCGCGCCGGTATTTCGCCGGCAGAGATTGCGGACATTCTCGGAACCACGTCAAACACCGTGAATGTCGCTCTATCTCGCAGTCGGAAGAAGCCAGCCAAATAGGAGTGAAGCAGATGGCAACGCCCAAGGACAAACAGGCTGATCCGGTGCTGGCAGAATTGTCCGCGATCAAGCGACTCATGATAATCGGACTCCTGCGTGGCGGGATGCAGCAAAGTCAGGTTGCGAGCGCGATCGGAATTAGCGAAGCGGCACTAAGCAAGACTTTCCCGAAGGGGCTGATTAAATCGCTAAAAAATGGTCGAGACGCAATGCATTGAGGGATAGATGCCTCACTTCGTATCCGATTCTCTGTCGAACACGCACGAGCAGATCGAGCAAGCCGCCAAGGCCATCGGCCGCTCCGTCGAGAAGCGCAAGGTGTTCGAGACCATATATCACGGTAAGAAACGCGTGAAGTCGGCGGAGGAGATCAGCGAGAAAACGGGATTGTCCCAGAAGCGCGTAACGATGGCTGGAAGGCATTTTGCCTCCCGGCATATTGTGGAAGCTGACCGGCAGGACGGCAAGACGATCTATAAGAAGATTGACTTCTTTCACACGCATAAGGCCGCAATTTTAACGTATGCAGGCAACAGCAAGAAACTTAAGGATTTGCCGACGAAGCGAAAGGTCATCGTGGCCTTGCCACGATCCGTGTCGGTCCCGTCAGCAGGCGCAAAGGTCAGGAGAATCACGGTCGATGACGTTGCCTCGTTTACGAAGGTTCGAAAGGTCAAGCCAAGCGGTCATCTCCCTGCCACGGTATCCGAAGCTACGTTCAAACAGGGTGTGGAGAAGATTGTGCGTGAGGCAGGCGGCAAGAAGGACTGGGGCGGCGAGAGGAACGACTTTCATACAACGCGGCTCAAGTTGAAAACGACGCGAGTCGGGGCTGCGTTCGCGTTCAAGGGGCCGGGCAAGAAGGCAAAGACACTCACCCCCGGCATGATGGGGAAGAATGGCGACCAAATCCAACGCCTCTTCCAGACGGATGCGGAAGTGTTCTTCGTGCAGTACTGGCGAGACATCGGGGAAGCGGTGCTGGAGCAGATGCGGACATTCGCGATCGTCAAGTCGATCGCGGACGGGAATCGCGTTTACTACGGTGTCATCGACGGTGCCGACTCGAACAGGCTCTTCCAAGCCTATCAGTCAAGCTTTATTGCTACTCATGTCAAGCGAAAACGCGGGGCATGAACGGAGGTTAAGACCATGCCTAATGGCGAAACTCGCGACAAGACCGTCGAATTGCTTGAAAAGATTCTCGCAGTGCAACTTCATTCGCTTCGCGTGAGGCAAGGGGGAATTGCAAAGGTCGTTGGCAAATCTAAGACGTGGGTAAACCAGCTACTAAAGAATGTGCCGGCGCCCACGTCCAAAGAAGCGAGGTAGGACGCGAAATCGCCGACCGTGCGAACGCGCGAGCGCGTTTGCTCGAAGCGCGAGCACGTTAGCCGAACGCTTTTTTGGGCGAGTCGAAAGTACGTGCAGATGAACGCGAAGCGCGAGCGGGTGGGTCGAAAGCGCTTTGAGGCCAGTTCTAAGCGCTTACAGATGAGGCCAAGGCGCTTGCGGGTCACGTCAAAGCGCTTCCGGCTGAACAAAAGGCGCTTGCAGGTCACCTCGAAGCGCTTTGGGATGAGATTCGGGCTTGACAATCTTCACAAAATTGTGAATAATCTCAATCAGAAGATGCCGCAGGTCGATGTCATTTTCTACCAGGATGATGATGGCGGCGTGCCTGTGCTGGAATGGATTGACAGCCTTCGCCGCGCGGGGCTGATCGACAAGGCAAAGGCCCGCATCGATCTTTTGGAGCAACAGGTTCATGCGCTTCGCCGGCCCCACGGTGCCCCGCTCCGCGATAAGATTCACGAATTGCGGTGGGAGGCAGGCAAGGTCAATTATCGCATCCTCTATTTCTTCAATGGGCAAAACGCAGTTGTGCTGGCGCACGGCTGCACGAAAGAATCAGAAGTGGATTCCGCCGATATTGACCGCGCGAACCGTCGCCGAGCCAGATTCATCGCCGATCCGGCCGGTCACACGTGCTCGGAGGATGAGTCATGAAGAAACGAACCAGCTCAGCGACACGGATTCTCGATAACCGCTATTACCGCGGCCGGCCGGCCCGGCTGGCGGCGCTTCAGCGCGAGCGCGAGCGGTGCGACGTCGCTCAGAAAGTTTACGGCCTGCGCAAATCGCTGAACCTCTCGCAGGAACAATTCGCCGCCAGGGTCGGAATGAAGCCCAGCGCGATCTCCCGGCTTGAGAGCGGAGACTACAACCGGCCATCGCTCAGCACCTTGCAGCGAATCGCCGCCGCACTGAACCAGCGCGTCGAGATTTCTTTCGTCCCCGCGGACCCAAAGCGGCGGGTTGCGTAGGCGTCAGTACTGGCCCGAGGTCAATGCCCTGCTTGGTTCCCTGGGCCAGGAAGCTGCCTCGGTTGACGAGCTTTGGCCTCTGATCAATCGCGCGACGCAAAGCGCTGAGGCGACGGTTGCGCCCTGAGTGGCCGTGGAAATGGGGGCAAAGTTGTTGCGCGTCGTTTTGCGTTCTGAGGCACGTTGCAAAGGTGAGCATTCAAATTGGACGTGCGTCTGTGCGTCCCGTTTATCCTTGCCGAGTCTACTCCGCTTGATGGACCTTTAAGAAAGCATGTACTTCATCGGTGGTAAAAGCAGGCACTCGTCGGTGAACGATTGCATGGTTGGAGCAGACCGGGCGAAGATCGCGAATCGGATCAAGTTCATAGGCCTCCTCGACCTCAGAAAGCGGCCGGGTATGGCACGTGAATGAAGCCTGCTCCAATCTCACCGTACCGCTCGGGGCAAATCTCAAGATCATCGTCTTGCTTCTCATTCTGTTGCCGACCTCAAGGCCTGACCGATCTTGATTGGCTGGCTGTCGTGGATTCAACCGCGTACACTCGCGGTGGGCAACCCTTGCAAGGTCGCAACGTGATCCCGAAGCAGCAGGCTCGTTGAACGAGAAAAGGCATCAGGGATATGAGTCGTTTCGTTCAAGATTCTCCCCCGCTCTCACCTCTGGAACGGTTCGTCCGCGAATATGTCGAGGCGCGCGACGGGGCATGGGATGAAATTGAGCCGCAGGTGTACGATCTGCTGGTCGGGCCGGAGATGATGCAGGTCGCGTTTGATCCGGAAGCGCTGCCGGAACACCCGCAGGCGCAGCTTGCAAGTCTGGGATCGCCACTGCTTGATCGGCTGCTGGGGGACGCGGCCAACCGATGGAATTCCGCGCAGCTGTATCGCGTCGGGCTGAACCTGCGCCGCTATGACCTGGAATCCCGACTGCGGCGCGCGATCTTGCTGCCCCCCGGGGCGGCCATCGAAGTCGAACGCGTGCGGGCGATGAATTTTCCGCAGGCGATTTTCTGGTTTCAGGCGACGTTTGCCAGCGACCAGAAGGAGGAAGAAATTCTGCCGGTGGGGATTGGTCTGCACTATTTGAGAGAGGTCCGGCATCTGGATGCGCTGCTGCTGTCCAGCCGGCTGTCGACCGAGCCGGAGGCAAACCTGCCGGAAGTGCGGCACGGCGGAGTCGTGGCGGGGTATCTCGCCTCGCGCGGGGCGCTGGTCCGCACGGCGGCGGCGCTGGCCAACGCGCGGCGGCGCGAGTGGTCCGGTCGGGTCGATAAGCAGGTCGCCCGGATGGTGGCCTATTACGCCCAGCTCCGAACCGAAGCCCAGGAGCAAATCGTGCGCGGCGGCGACCCGAACGCCGCCGCGGGGCGCGCGGCCGCTCGCCGTGAAGCGATCGATCGCGAGCAGCAGCTTCGCGTCGCCGAGCTGCGGCAGAAGTCCGCCGTCAGGGTCAGCGCAAAACTGGTCGGTCTGATGGTGGTTCAGCAGCCCAAGCTGTTGATTTCCGCCGTCATCCTGCAAAAAGATCAACCCTCGGGTCGGTTAGAACTCGTCTGGGATTCGCTGACAGAATCAGTGGAGGCGGTTCCTTGCCCAAGTTGCGGGCATCCGACACTCGCTTTGAGGATTGACCGGACACGCCTTTGCTGCGCTGGCTGCTCGCTTGGCGTCCAAAATGGCAGGGAACGTTAAGTGCCGAGATGTGGAAACGCCAACGATGAAAAGGTCAACGGGTGTCTTGTCGCCCCGATATGCATCGAGAACCCCTTGCGTTGGGCGCAAGGGGTCTTTCGTTTGCTGCCAGATCACGTTTGAAGTTCCCGGGTGCACAAAAACTTGCCTGGAGAGGGGAGACGTTTTCTTTACTGTACTTCCGGACTGCAAAGAAAAGCTGACGCGTTCGGCGGCGGCGCCGTTGCGGTAGATCTGGACCGTTAGCGCGCTGGCGGTGGTGGATTTGCCGATGACCTTTGCGGTGACGTTGGGGGCTGCGGATCCATTGAACGCGCTGATGAGGGTAACAAAGCGCACGGTGGTGCTCTTCTGGTCGATGTAGAAGCGTGTGGCGCTGTTGGCGATGTTGCCGTCGGGGTCGTTGCTGACGAAGACGTTGTTCCTGGTGCCGGGGATCTGGGTTTGGCGATGGGCGGCTTGACCGGGCTGGAGGAGGGACTGGATCTTGACGTTGCCGTCGGGGTTTTTCGTCTGCATCCAGCCGGCGGCGAGATCGCGGCTGGTGTTGGTGGTGGGTAGGAGGAAGGATTGTGCGTAGGTGTGTTTCGTCGAGGTGCTTTGACCGAGATCGGCGATGAGCATCGTATCGTTGCCGTCGTACCAGATGCTTCGGGTGACGGTGGGCGCGCCGCTGAGGGAGGTGTAGCCGCGGTGGCTGGCGGTGATCTGGTAGCCGCCGGAGGTTTTGATTATACCGCTGCTCCAGATGTTTCCGTTCTTGACGGCGTCGATCGCAGCGTGGCTCTTGCCGTCGACGCTGATGGTGTTGTGTGCGGGCGTGCTGATTGCCCACTTGCGTCTTGCGGAGGTGTTGTAGGCATACACGCCCGGGTCGCTGATGAGGGGCTTGCCGTAGCCGAAGAGTTCGAAGTTGAGCAGGTCGAGGTGGCCGTGGGCTTCACCACCGGTGGGACCGGCGTCGAAGGTGATCTGGCGGGCGTCGAAATCCCAGCCGCTGCGCATCACGTGGTAACCGGATTGCGGCATGGAGTAGGTGTTGCCGCGGTTGGGAAGGGCGGGGCTGACGGGTGCACCGAGCAGGGTGCCGGTGGTCGCGGTTCCGAAGAGCCAGACATCGCGTAGGCGCGGCTTGGCGGCGGGGAAGTCGGTGGTGTTGGAGAGGATGATGCGCGGGCGGTCCCAGAAGGGGCCGATGGTGGAGCGGTAGGTATCGGAGAGTGCGGGGAGCCTTCCGTCGGGGGAAAGCAATTGGACGTGCGTCTTGGCGGCGTTCTGAAGCTTGGTTACGCGGGGTTTGGTCCAGGCTGACTTCTCGCCCTTCTTGCGATCGAGCCAATACATTTCCAGGAGGGATGAGATGACGCTGCCGGCGTAGCCGGGGCTGGATTCGGCGTGACCGCCGTCAGGATTGAGTTGCGCGTCCATGGCGCTGAAGAGGAGCTTGCGACTGTACTGCTTCCAATCGGCGGACTTGCTGAACTCCGGAACGAGATGGGCGATTTGGAGGAGGCCTTGGGCTTCGAAGAGTGCGCGGTTGCTATTCAGCGCGTAGGGTTTGACGCGGCGGAGGAAGTCGCCGTGCTGGTAAAGCTTGTAGAGGAAGAGCGTATTGGCGCTGGCCGTCCAACCGGCGCTGCCGAGGACCATCTGATATGACCACGTCCAGGAATCCGCGCGGATCCCGACGCTGAGGGGTTGCCAGCCGGCGCCCGACCCCTTGTTCGGATCGGCGAGGGCGGGATTCTGCTTCGACCAACTGGCAAGTTGTGAAGCCATTTCATTGACGTACTTTGGGTTGGCGGTCAGGACGTACGCTTGGGCGAGATCCCCCCAAAAATCCTGGCGATTGAGGGTGTATACGAATTCGGGATTGGCGTTGGTGGTTTTCCAGTTGATGTCGCCGGCGGGGAGATGGACGTCGTAGTCGACGCTGTTGCCGTCGGGGAACTGGTGGGCGACGATGTGATCGGCGTTGGCGAGGGTGGTGGCGGTTGCGAGGTTGGCGTTGATGAAATTTTTGATCGAGCCGACGTCGGCGGTGTTCCAGAAGAAAGTGTTGCCGGCGCGGCTGCGCATATAACTGAGGAGGAGGCTGTCGAAGCCGCCCATCCTGTTGGTGTTGAGCTTCTTCTGCAGCGCGGTTTTGTTGGGGCCGTTCCAATTCTTTAGCAGTTCTTGACGAACCCCCTTAGTCAGCACATCGGTGGGCGCGGCCAGTGGGGTGATTGCGGTTGGGCTCAGTTTTTCAATGACGAGCGGATTTGCGGGAGAGACACTGAAGAACGTTCGCTGTTCGAGGCGCTGGAGGTCGAAGACGGCTGAATCACGGTGCACTGCTTTATATCCCTTCGTTCAACGTGGGGTCCCACCAGGGTAACAGTAGGCTCGGAAACCGCTTATATTTCGCCGAATTGTTCGCGGGGGAAAGATTTATTCTGCCGCGGACGGGACATACTCACGCGAAGAACGTGAGGTACGGGTCAGATGACGCGAGGCGCTGGAGGTAAACACTGAGTTCGAGGAAATGGTAGTCGCCCCACATCGATGATTCGCCGCGGGGGGACGTGCGGCCAGTGGGGATGTGGTCCCAACCCTTGGGCCGGTGATAGATGGAATGCAGCAGCAGGCCCTGGTGCGATGGGGATGCGGAGCGATAGGCATCGGAGAAGAGCGTGCGCGAAAGCGTGAGACCGGCTTGGGTGTACGTTGCATCACCGAGATAATGGCCGAGACGGAGGAGGCCTTGAGCGGCGATGACGCTGGCGGAAGCATCGACGGGCTCGTGATCGTTGAACGGATCGGCGGGTGCGGAGCGCCAGTCGCCCAGCTTTTGAAGATTTGGCGCGCCGGTGTCCCAGTAGCAGATTCCGTCGTCGGCGGCGGCTTGGTGGATGTAGAAATCGCAGGTGGCGCGAGCGGCTTTCTCGAATGCCTTTAGAACATCCTGCCTGGCAGGAACTGCTGCCGCGGTGAACGATTGTTCGGGCAGCGTCGACAGAAATTCAAGCTCCTCGGCAAAGCCGAGCATGGCCCAGGCGAGGCCGCGCGTCCAGGTGGTGAAGGGGGAGAAGCCTTGTTGGCTGTTGGGGCAGCGGTATCGGCCGTCGTTGGGGTTGAAAATGGATTCGTGCGCGGTGCGGCCGCGGGTCTCGGAGATGTCGTAAACATCGCGGCCTTCACCGTAGAAGATGTTGTACTTGGCGCTGGTGAGGGCGTGGGTGATCAGGCGATTGAGAAGGGAGATTTTGCGATCATTTTCGGCGAGAAGCGCGTGGCCCAGTTGGTGAGAGAGGGCGAGTGCGCGGAGCGTGCGGATGGTGTCGATGAAGAGCGAGTGCGGTCCGTTGAAGGAATAGATATAGCCGGCGCCGTCGGCGGCATCAGACCATCGACTCGCCTGGACGGCGCCGCTGGATTTGAGGGCGAGTTCGTAGAAGGCGAGTTCCCATACGTTGTGGGGGATCTTGTTTTCGCGCATAAGGCGGCGGAGGTTTCCGAAGGTGCTGACGTTGTTGAAGCCGTGATCGTGGACGCCGATGTGGGTAATGTGCGGCGTCATCAGTTCAACAGTGCGCAGCCGGCCGAGTTGAAGGAGGGATTGATCGCCGGTCGCGTCGAAGGCGAGGATGGCGCAGCCGAATTGGAACCCTTGGGTCCATTCGGTCCAGCCGCGCGTGGCGTATTTGCCATTGATCGTGAAGACGGGGGCGCCGCTGGATCGGTCCCACGAACGGTCGAGGTTATGAATCTTCGAGGTCGCGCTTTCAAATAAGCGTGTGATTGACGGAAGCAGGTCCGAGGCGTGTAGAGCTGCATCGATCTTCATGGTTGCACGATCACCCTCAGGGCTGGATGGCAAGCCTTTTGCGCAGTTCCGCTTTTTTCTGCTTCAATTCGTCCGCTTCGGGCGCCGATTTGTAGAACGGGTCGAGCGGATAGCAGCCGGAGACGATACCGTTTCGCGGCGCGGTTGTGCAGTCGCTGAAAGTCCGGCAGATTCGCCTGGTCTGCATTGCGCGCCCGGCGAGCGTGTCGGCGGGAAGCTCCCAGTAACTGAGCGCAAGGCGACCGAGGCCGACGAAATCGGTCCAGCCCGCGCGAACGACGGCTTGGGCGACATGCGGAAGGTATTCCTGCAGATAGGAATATCCGGTGCCGACGAAAATGGAGTTGGGGCAGGACGTTTTGATCTGTCGCGTCGCGTGTATTTGCCGCGCGACGCCGACGAGAGGATCTTCGGGCGGTTGGTAGCCATCGCTCGGCGGGAAGATCGCAGGACGTTGAATGTGGGGACAGTAGTAGGGTGAGCCGCCGCTGGCGTTGATCAGTTTCACGTTCATCCTGGCGAGCATGTTGATGAACTGAATAGGCTCGGCAAGGTCGATCTCCAGCGGGTGGTCTGGATTGAGGCCGAAGCCGTAGTTGTAGGGAAGGTGGGGTTGGAGGTCTTGCGGTATTCCAGGGCCGAGTTTTCCGGGGGTGGATCGAGCGGGATCGGGGAGAAATGGCGGGGCATCGAAGGCGCTCAGGCGCACGGCGATTGCGAGGCTGGGACACTCGGCTTGAATTCCCTGGATGATTTCGCGTGCGAAGCGGGTGCGGTTTTCGAGCGATCCACCATAGGGACCGGGGCGGGTGAAGGCGCTGAGAAGCTCGTGACCGAGGTAGCCATGGCAGTGTTTGAGGTCGACGAAGTGGAAGCCAACTTTCTGCGCCAGCTTTGCCGCACGGATGTAGTTTTCGATCAGTCGTCGGATGTAGTCGTCGGAGATCAGGCTTGAGTCATCATCCGCGGCGATGCCGAACTTCGGGTCAAGAAACGGATGATGGTACGCAATGCGAGGCTCGAGATTTGTCTTGCTGTTGGGTTTGCAGAAGCGGCCGGAGTGCGTGAGCTGGAGGCCGATGAAAAGGTCGTCGGTGTTTCCGATCGTGGCACGGTGAGCGCTTACGAGCGCGTCGAGAAGTCGACGCAATCCTGATTCGGCGCGATCGTAATTTTGATCGACAATCGCAAGCTGGTTTGGATTCGCCCGGCCGTCGTTCTGGACTGCGAAGGCTTCGCCGCCCCAAATCAGCTTTGCACCGGACTCCCCAAAATGCTGCCACCGGCGAAGCGTCAGGTTCGTTGGCTGACCATCGGGCGTACCGTCCCAGCCTTCCATGGGATGGATGCACCAGCGGTTGCCGATGGTGAAGTTGGCGATCTTGAAGGACTGCGCGAGGGGGCTGCTGTCGGCGGCGCTTTCGATTTGCTGATCACAGGGCAGCTCGACGTCGATCTCTTTGAGATGTTGGATGAAGGCGGAGACATCCTGAAATTGTCCGACCTTGGGATAGGAGTCTTCGGCCATGGGCTAAGGATAAGCGCATGACAGCCGCGCGGAAATGGAATACGTGCGATTCATTCACTCGAAGGGCCGGCGTCGGCGGCGCCTGTTTCGGGCGCGAAGCCGCGCCGCAGGGTGTTTTCGGTGACGGTTCGGGGGATGAGGAACTGCTGGAGATAATCCGGGCCACCGGCCTTTGAGCCGATGCCGGAGAGTTTGAATCCGCCGAAGGGCTGGCGATCGACCAGCGCTCCGGTGATCTTGCGATTGATGTACAGGTTTCCGACTTGCAAGTCGCGCCGGACGCGATCGACATTGGCGGGGCTTCGGGAGTAGATGCCACCGGTGAGGGCGTAAAATGTTCCGTTTGCGATACGCAGTGCTTCGTCGAGATCCGCTGCTTTCAGCACCGCCAGCACCGGACCGAAAATCTCCTCCTGTGCGATCGACGCTGTTGGGCTGACGTTCTTGAACACGTGCGGGCCGATGTACCATCCAAGATCCGCAATTGCCGTGACGTCGGCAGCGTAGGCAAGGTCCGACTCTGCCTTTCCCTTCTCGATGGCATGCAAGATCCGATCCCTGGCCTCCTGATCGATGACCGGGCCGACGAAGGCGCCGGGATCCTCGGCGGGTCCGATTCGCAGGCTTCGCGTCACTTCGACGAGCCGGTTCACGAACGCTTCGTGGATTGGCGCCAGCACGATGGCGCGGGAACATGCCGAGCACTTTTGACCGGCATAGCCGAAAGCGCTTGCGACCACGCCATGGACGGCTTCATCGAGGTCGGCGCTCTCGTCGATGATGATCGCGTTCTTCCCGCCCATTTCGATGATGACGCGCTTGACATGGTCCTGGCCCGCGGGCGTCTGCGCCGCTTGGCGCTGGATTTCCAAACCCACGGATCGGGAGCCGGTGAAGGCGATGATTTCGACGTCGGGGTGGTTCACGAGCGTCGGGCCAATCTGTTCACCCACGCCGGGGAGAAAGTTCACAACGCCGGGCGGGAAGCCGGCTTCGATGAAGGTTTCCATTAGCTTGGCGGCGATCACCGGCGATTGCTCCGCGGGCTTCATCACGACTGTATTACCGGCGACAAGAGCGGCTGCGGTCATGCCGCAGAGGATGGCGAGCGGAAAGTTCCATGGCGCGATGGTCACCGCGACGCCGCGGGGCGAATAAAAGTATTCATTCTGTTCTCCCGCCACATCCCGGCGCATCGGCTCGGCAAGGCGGAGCATCTCGCGGGCGTAGTAATCGCAATAGTCGATGGCCTCGGCGACGTCGGCATCCGCCTCGCGCCATTGCTTGCCGGTTTCGTGGATTTCCCATGCCGCAAGTTCGAAGCGTCTGCGCCGCATGATCTGCGCCGAACGGGAGAGCAACTCGGCGCGCCGCCGCGCCGGTAGATCGCGCCAGGCGGGAAAAGCCTCCCTGGCGGCGGCGACCGCGCCTCGGGCATGGTCCACGGTTGCACGTGCCGAACGACCAACGATCTGCCGACGGTGCGATGGATCGGTCGACTCGATGGTTGCATCGGTGTGAACGGCGCGCCCCGCGACGATGAGCGGATACGCCTCGCCGAAACGATTGCGCACGGACTTGAGCGCATCCCGCATCGCCGCTCGAACGTCTTCTCGGCTGAAATCGCTCAGCGGCTCATTGGTGAAGCGCGCTGGATTCGGCGCGGGCGCGGGCGCGGATGCTGTCGCCGCGGGCTGATGCCGGCGTCCGTTCGATCGGCGCCGGCGGGATAGCATTTCCATTGGATTCATGAGCAATTGCTCCTCGGGCTGGTGTTCAAGAAAACCGGCCCGCAAGAAGGATTCGTTGGATGTATTTTCGAGCAATCGGCGAACGAGATACGCCATGCCGGGGAGCAGTTCGCCCATGGGCGTGTAGATTCGCACGCGATGGCGCAGCCGAATCAGCGCCGGCTGAATCTCATCCGCCATTCCGTACAGCATCTGAAACTCAATGCTTCCCTGAGGGATCCCACGCTCCTGTGCCGATGCGAGTGCATGTGCGATGCTGCGAATGTTGTGGCTCGCGATCGCCGGGCGCAGGACGTTGTGATGGTCGAGCAGAAAATCGGTCAGCCGCTCGAAATTGGCGTCGGATTCCGGCTTGTTTGTGAAAACCGGGACGGGCCAATTATTCTGCCGCGCGAGGGTTGTTTCGAAATCCCAGTATGCGCCTTTGACGAGGCGCACCCAAACCGGCGTCTTTCTCGTCCGCGCCCATTCCGCGAGCTTCTTTAGATCGTTGGCTGAATCTCGCAGATACGCTTGAACCACAATCCCGACATCCCCCCAATCGCGAAACTCCGGCTCCTCCAGCACCTCCCGGAAAATCCGCAGCGTCACGTCCTTGAACGAATACTGCTCCATGTCCAGGTTCACGAACGCGCCGCGCTGCTTCGCGCGCCGCAGGATCGGGCGCAATCGCTCGCGGACGGCGGCACTTGTGCCGGTTGGATCAATGGGATCGAACTGGCTGTAGAGCGACGACAGTTTCAGTGACAGGTTCACCTTCGGCAGTGCGCGGCGATGATCGCGATCGGTAAGCGGGTTGTCCCGCCATTCGCGAGCGCGCTCGCTCAGGCCATCGATGAGTTCGAGATACCGCTGCTGATATCGATCCGCCTCGGCCTCGGACAAAACCGCTTCACCAACGAGATCGATGGTGAACGCGAGATGATGTGCTCTTAGTCGCTCGACGGCGGCGAAAGCCTGAGGAAGATCGCTCGCCGCGATGAACCGCCGGGCTAACTTCCGCACGCTCCAGCGCGCCGCTTCGGCGAATCGATTCCCGACCCAGCCATCCTCCGGCAGATATTTTAGAACAAAGTTAATCAGTCGGGGCAGGCGCCCGCCCACCGGTCCCAGGTACTGCCGCAAATGATGATTGAGAGTTTGGGAACTCGACAGCACCGGAAGGACGTCTACAAAACGGAACAGTTGCGCCTTGAGTTGCGGATCGCGCATGGTCAATTCCATCAGCCGACGATCGAGGCTGAATCCCCCGCCCGATCCGTTCACCGACTCGCGCGAAGCGGCGAACAATTGCTTTCCGATTTTTTGAGTGAGTCTTTCTACTTCTGATGACATGGCACTGGATGAGAGGACATCGAATCATAGTGCCGAGTTCTCCGGGAGTAGCATGGGCGTCTCGCCCATGGCATTGAAGAAATATGGGCGAGACGCCCATGCTACGGGTGGGAACTGGCCGCTTGAGGGCTTGCGTGCGGCGTGTGCAGTTGGAATTTTTCCGGCAGCGGGCTTCCGCTGCGCTTCCAGACCAATGCGGCGACGCTGCGCCAGATGGCCAGATCCACCGGGCGGCTCACGCCCGCGCGCACGCCGGTCAGGATCGATTGCAGCTTTCGTCCCCTGCTGTGCTGCTGCCATGCTGTACCGAGGAGAATCCCCTGGATCTGCTTGCCGAGCGGCGACTGCTGGGGCAACGTTGACCGCGGCGCCGGAGGCGGAACGTTTCGCTCCAGATCATCCGGCACACCGTTCAGCCGCTGCGCCTGCAGATGGCGCGCGAGCCAGTCGTAATGCCCGGTTAGCATTCCGCCGAGTTGATGCGTCACAGAGTCCGAATGCAGTCGATAGAGATAGCGGCGCTTGGACTGATACCAGACCTTGCACACCTCGCCGAGCCGCAATTGCAGATCGATATCTTCGCCGGTCTGGAAGAAGGGCCGGCATCCCTTGAGTTGCCTGAGGATGTCGCGGCGGACCATGAAGCAGCAGAAGTGGGTGCGAACGATACCGCCGCAAAGTTCGCTGGTGATTTCAGTGTCTTCGGTGCCGCATTCCAAATCCGAGAGAATGGACCCGACAGGCGACATGATCGCGAAGCCGCCACTGACGGCTCCGACGTCTGTGTGCTCGGACAGAAATGCAGCCTGTTCCCGCAGGCGTCCCGCTGGGTAAAGATCATCGGAATCGCAGCGGGTGATCAAGCGTCCGCGTGCCGCCATCAAACCCGTGTTGAACGCAGAGGCAATGCCGTCCGCTTCGCTTGCAATGACTCGCACCCGTGAGTGACCCATCGCGCGCACGACGTCCGCGGATCCATCAACCGAACGATCATCAATAACGATGACTTCCAGAGGGACCGAACGCTCGAAGAGGATGGATTCGATTGCCTTCTGAACGAAGCCGCGCGCATTGCGCATCGGCATCAGAACGCTAACCACTGGGTACTCAGACATATCCCGCGACCAACCTTCCAAAACGGCTCACGGACGTGCAGGACGCCGATAACACCATTCGCGCCTACAAACGCCGGTCCACTGCATTAAAACGGCTCTGCACTGGCGACTATTCCGAAACCCGAGAAGCCCGTTTCCGTTTTTCTTATTTGAAACGGGGTTCCGGCCTTGCGAGCACTGCCGTATTGTACCACGCTTTCAGTGCGACAAGATCGTCGCGGAAAGTAGTAATGCCCGACGGGATGAGCGCTTCCATTGACCACGAGTCACGAATTGTCTTAGAGCCGGCGGCTCCGCTGTCAATTCCTGACGTAGCCGAAATTTGGCGTCATCGCGATCTTTTGCTGACGCTCGCGGTGCGCGACCTCAAAGTTCGCTACAAGCAAACCGCGCTCGGGGTAGGCTGGATCATCCTCCAGCCGCTGCTGGGGGCCGGCATCCTCACTTTCGTGTTCGCCAAGATAGCAAAATTACCCTCTCCGGGGGAAGTCCCTTATTTTCTCCTCGCGTTCTCAGGCATGCTGGTCTGGACGGCGTTCAGCAGCACATTAGGCCGCACCAGCAGCGCGCTTATCGGCAACACTCAATTGATCTCTAAAGTTTATTTTCCCCGTCTCATCTTGCCCCTTTCCACATTGTTGAGCACGCTGGTGGACGTTGGGGTCATGTTTTTGATGCTGGCGATCATGTTTGTCGTGTATGGACGGGTGCCGCCTTGGACCGTGATCTTCATTCCTTGGTTCGTTTTCATTGCGATGGCGCTTGGATCGGGTGCCGGGACGCTGCTCGCGGGGCTCGCGGTGACGTATCGCGATGTGCAGTACCTTCTTCCCGTGCTTACCCAGATGCTCCTGTTTGCCAGCCCGGTCGCCTATGCCGCTTCGCAGGTGCCGGTGCATCGCAAACTTTATTTCCTCAACCCGCTGGCGGGGATGATCGAGGGCTTTCGATGGTCGCTGTTGGGCGTGGGTGACATCACCTTCTCCGGCATTGTTTACGGAACCGTCGTAGCGCTATTGTCAGTGCTGGTGGGTTGCCTCGTGTTCAGCCGAATGGAGCGCACGTTCGCAGATGTCATCTGATGCCGTCATATCCGCGCAGAACCTGAGCAAGGTTTACTCGATCCAGCGCGGGCAGAAGGGTCACCAGACGCTGCGTGAATCATTCATGCGACGCCTGCGTCACCCGCTTGCCCGCGCGGAGCGTGAAGATTTCTGGGCGCTGCGGGATGTTTCGTTCGACATTCACGGCGGCGACGTCGTCGGCATCATTGGACGAAACGGCGCCGGTAAAAGCACGCTGCTGAAAATTCTGAGTCGAATCACCGCGCCAAGCGAAGGGCGAGTGGAACTCGTTGGCCGCGTCGGCAGCCTGCTTGAAGTGGGAACCGGTTTTCATCCTGAACTGACGGGGCGCGAGAATGTCTTCCTCAATGGCTCCATCCTGGGCATGCGCCGCGCGGAGATCGCCAAGCGCTACGACGAGATTGTGGAGTTTTCCGGCGTGCAGCAGTTCATCGACACGCCGGTGAAGCGTTACTCATCGGGCATGTACGTGCGACTGGCCTTTGCCGTCGCCGCACATTTGGAAACTGAGATCCTGATCGTGGATGAAGTGCTCGCGGTTGGGGATATCGACTTCCAACGAAAGTGCCTCGGGAAGATGCAGGAAGTGGCGGGAAGCGGGCGGACGGTGCTGTTCGTCAGCCACAACATGTCCGCGGTTCAGCGGCTCTGCCGGCGCGCGATCCTCCTTCGTAATGGCAAGCTCGAAGCATCGGGCAACGTCGACGAGGTCATCACCGCTTACCTTGGGCACCTTCGCGACACCGCCGCGACCGCGTTCTCGGGCAGCAACCCGGATCGGCTTGGCAACGGCGCGCTGCGGATCACCAGCGCCCGCCTGCTGAACGAAATCGATCGGCCGGCAACGCATCTGCGTTCCGGCCGCCCCGGCACGCTGGAATTTGCGTACCAGAATGCAGCGGGCGTCCGCACGGCGAATGTCTTCATGACCATCTACAACCAGCTTGGCGTCGCCTGCACGCAGCTCGACATGTCGCTTAATCACCAATCCGCGCGGGATCTCGGTGCCACCGGCATTTTCCGATGCAAAATTCCAAACGTGCCGTTCCCGATTGGCGAATATCGAATTGCGCTCGCGGTTGATGTGGACGGCGAACATGCCGATCTGATTCCCAATGCGCTGGTTTTTTCCGTAGAATCATCGACCTTCTTCGAGAGCGCGCGTACGCCTCCCGCGACGTATTGCGCGTGTATGATCGAGCACGAGTGGGAGCATCAGCCGGACGCGACGGATCGCGACCCAGCTTCATCCAAGGAATCGGCCGGAACCACGGCGACAACCAGCGACGATGCGCATCCTCATTGACAACAGCGGCTATGAGCTGCTTAACCTCGGCGACGTCGCGATGCTCCAGGTCGCGATCCGGCGCCTGCGCAGCTTCTGGCCGCAAGCGAGGATCACGGTCATCACGGTTTCACCGGAGGAGCTTGGCAATTGCTGTCCGGGAACGATCCCGCTGGATCCCGCCGGCCGTGACTGGTGGCTGCGGCGATGCGACTTGCTGGGCGTGTTTCGGAAGGTGCTTCCTCGTGCCGGCAACCGGATCACCGCGATCGAAGCGCGGGCGAAGCGCCGATTTCCTCGGCTTGTTCGTGCGGTTGCGGATGAACGCATGCGGTATCGGGGCGCGGACTCTCGGCCGATGTCCCAGTTTCTCGACGCGGTGTTTGATGCGGATCTGGTCGTCGGAACCGGCGGCGGTTATCTGACCGACAGCTTCGCCGAACATGCAATGGACGTTTTGGAAACGCTGCATCTCGCGTCTTCGCTGGGTATCCCCACCGCCCTCCTCGGCCAAGGCATGGGCCCGGCGACGCAGGACCGCGTGACAAGCGCCCTCGACCGCGTCCTCCCCCGCGTCGATCTCATCACGCTTCGCGAAAGTCTCACGAGCCGACCGATCGCGCTCGCACATGGCGCGAAGACATCGCGCGTCCGAGTCACGGGCGATGATGCCCTCGAGCCCGCGTTTAAGGCGCGACCCGCGGAGCTTGCGAATGGGCTGGGCATCAACATTCGGACCGCGTGGTACGCCCGCTTTCCTGAAGCTGCCGTCGCGTCGCTCCGGCAATCGATCTCAGACATCGCCGCCCGAACAAGGGCCGCAGTGGTTCCCCTTCCAGTTTCCGCGCACGACGGCGGCGAGGATCATCGCGCCATCGCGGAATTGACGCAGGGCCTGGTTCACAATTTCGACGAATCGCTCGACACTCCGATGCAACTCATTCAGCGCGTGGGCATGTGCCGCACCATCATCACGGGCAGTTATCACGCCGCTGTATTCGCGCTTGCGCAGGGGATTCCGGCGATTGGACTCGCGCAGTCCGATTACTACGTCAACAAATTTCTCGGCCTTGCGGACCAGTTCCAGGTCGGCTGCATCGTGATGCGGATGGACGATCCGCTGCTGCGTGATCGACTTACCGAAACAGCACTTAAATTATGGGACCGGGCGCCCAAACTCCGTCAAGCGCTGCTGGAATCGGCGCGCGTCCAGATCGAAGCTGGCCTCGCCGCCTACCGATTGCTCCCGGAACTTCATTGCGAAAGGAGGAAACGTCATGGCCGCACCGCGCCTCTCCGTGCTGATGCCGGTCTATAACGGTCAGCGTTACCTCCGCGAAGCCGTCGACAGTATCCTCGCGCAATCCTTTCGCGACTTTGAGCTCATCGCCGTCGACGACGGTTCGACTGACCAGTCTCGGCAGATCCTCGACCAATATGCAAAACAAGACGCGAGAGTCCGCGTCATCAGCCGGCCCAACACGGGCATCGTGGGCGCGCTCAATGATGCCATACAAGCTTCGCAATCCGATCTTCTCGCCCGCATGGACGCGGATGATGTTGCACTCCCCCACCGCTTTCAGACCCAGCTTGACCACCTCGACCAGCATCCCGAGATCCTCATGCTCGGCTCGCGCGTCACCATGATTGACGCGGATGGCTGGCCCATTGGGGATATGGTCACCGTAGGTCATGGCCACGAGGAAATCGAAGACGCGCTCCTCGGCGGCGGGTGGCCGATCGTTCATCCTGCCGTCATCATGCGCCGCAAGCCGGTTGAAGAAGTCGGGCGTTATCACGAAGGCACGTTTCCCAACGAAGACCACGATCTGTTTCTCCGCCTCGGTGAGAAAGGGAAACTGGATAACCTGCGTGAGCCGCTCTTGAAGTATCGGCGTCATTTCCAATCGGTGGTTTTTGCCAAGACTCGCGGCTCGCGCACGGTCCTCTGGAAGGTCGTCGATGAAGCCATGCGGCGCAGAGGACTGGGCGGCGCGCCAAGTTGGGACGGCCCGCCCGGCGAGCCTAAGAAGTTCTGGTCGCAGCGCCGCGAGTGGGCATGGACCGCTCTCAAGTCCGGGCACGTCGCGACGGCTCGGAAATACGCCATCAGCGCCGTGGGCGAACGACCCTGGTGCAGGGAAGCCTGGCGCGTTCTTTACTGCGCGCTTCGCGGAAGATGACATGTCCACCCCCGCCGTCTCAGTTTTGATGCCGGTCCACAACGCGGAGCGCTATCTCCGTGAAGCGATCGAGAGCATCCTCAATCAGACGTTTCGCGATTTTGAATTTGTCGTGGTCGACGACGGCTCCACCGATCGGTGCCCAGGAATCCTCCGGGACTTCGCTTCCCGCGACTCGCGCATCCGCATTCTCTCGCGGCCGAACACAGGCATCGTCGGCGCCCTTAATGATGGCCTGGCCCTCTGCTCGGCCGATCTTATCGCGAGAATGGATGCCGACGATATCGCGCTCCCCCAGCGATTCGCCGAGCAAATCAGGTATCTGAATGAGCACCCCGACTGCGTCCTCGTCGGCTCCCGAGTTCTTCTGATCGACCGCGAAAACGCACCGATTCGGCAGTGGGTCGATGAGCTGACTCACGATGAAATTGATCGAGCGCACCTGGCCCGCGGCTGGCCCGTCGTTCATCCCACCGTCATGATGCGCCGGCAAGCGCTCAATCAGCTAGGCGGCTATCGCGAGCAGTACGCCACGCTCGAGGACATGGATCTTTTCCTTCGCCTCGCTGAGATCGGCCGGCTCGCGAATCACCCGATGGTTTTGCTGAAATACCGCCAACACTTCAACAGCATCTGCCACACGAATAGCAACCGACAATCGAGCCTCCGTGACGCGATCCTCAACGAAACCAGCCAACGTCGCGGCATCCCGAACCAACCGTCGGCTCCACCTCCCCCACCACGGACTGAGGCGGAATCCCATCGCCTCTGGGCATGGTGGGCGCTGAACGCGGGCCACACCGCAACGGCCCGCAAGCACGCGCTTCGCGCGCTGCGGCACAGGCCTTTTTCCAAAGATGCGTGGCGGCTCACGTATTGCGCCCTGCGCGGGCACTAGACCAAGTCGCTACGATTTTTTTGTCTGAAGCTGTGAGATGAAGGCATCCGCCTCGGCGATGCTCCTCTCCATCTCCTTGATCAGCTTGTCGATATCCCCGCCCAACTCGATCTCCGTCCCCTGGAGCGATGCAATCGCCTGCGCATTAAGGTTGTGTTTGATAAACAGCACGCGGTTTTTGAATTTCGTCAGCACCGGCGGCATCGTCCCCGCGGCGGCGTCCATGCGATCAATCATCTGCTCGTAGCTGTTCTGCGTCTTGTCATAGAGCGACTGACTTTGTCGCTGGATCGACGGATCATCCTTGATTTCCTTGATCTCGCCGCGCCATTCGTCGAACAGCGACCGCGCGACTTTTTTCACCGATGCGACCTTGCTGTTCACTTCGTTCGCCTGTGATTCGCAGTTCTCGTATTGCTTGTTCAACTTGTTGTACATGGTCTCGAGGTCGCCGCCCTGGAATTTGACGACGCTCTTGAACTCTTCCAAGGCCGACGCGAACTGCTGCTTGGCCTGCACTTGCTCTTCGCGAGCGGCTTTCACGTTATCCACCAGCCGCTCGCGTTTCGCATAACCCATCTTTTCCCAGGCGTTGTAGTACATGGAGCGTGCCGCCGAGGCGCAGCCCATTCCGGCCCAGAGCAGAAGCGCGATAATCGCCAGTCGTTGGTATTTCATGACCGCAATCATACAAACCTTCCACGCATTTCGGCCACGTCCCTCTTTTCGCATCCGCTGTTGGTGATACGATTCCTTCGTGACTTCCAACTTACCGGCCTCCGGCCCCGTCCCCGTTGCCGTCATCGGCTGCGGGAGAATGGGGCAACTGCATGCTCGCGTCTACTCGCAGATGGATTCCGTTCGGCTTGTCGGCGTCCATGATGCGGACCCGGACATCGCAGCCGCCACAACCGAGAAATACGGCGGCGAGGTTTTTAAGCACGCGGAGGATCTCACCGATCGCGTTGCCGCCGTCACCATCGCCGTCCCCACGCAGTTCCATGCCTCGACCGCCGAGCCCTTCCTCCGCCGCAGGATCGCGTGCCTGATCGAAAAGCCACTTGCCAAGGACATCGACGAGGCTCGCCAGATCGTGGAATGGTCGAAGCAACACAATGCCGTGGTCCAGGTCGGGCATATCGAGCGCTTCAATCCGGCTATTCGCTCGATGTCCCGGCTTGGCATCGCGCCGCGTTTCATCGAGGTTGTCCGAATCAGCCCGCTCACCTTCCGGTCGATCGACGTCGGGGTGGTTTTCGACGTCATGATTCACGACATCGACATCGTTCTGCAACTCGCGCAATCGAAGGTCGCTCAGATTGATGCGATTGGTGTCGGCGTGATTGGTTCTGCCGAGGACGTCTGCAACGCCCGGTTGCGATTTGAGAACGGTTGCGTCGCCAACCTTACGGCATCCCGCCTGGCGCTTAAGACCGAACGCAAGTTGCGCGTGTTTTCCCCCGAAGCGTACGTCTCCATCGACTATCAGAAAAAGTACGGAATTGTCGCGCGCAAGACGGAAAATCTTGCCGCGATCCGCGACACTGTCGCCAAAATTCGTGAAGGCGCCATCGACGACCTCTCGCAGATCGACTTCGCGGAATTGGTGAATGTCGAGGAACTTCAGATTGACGATATTGAACCCCTGCGCGCGGAGTTGGATTCCTTCATCGACGCCGTCCGCGGGAACAGCAAACCGATCGTCTCCGCGGAGGATGGACTCGCGGCGGTAGAACTTGCCCAACAGATTGTCGCCGCCGCCGGCTCGCACACCCTCTAACCCCGGCCAAGCCCATGGCTTCAGCCTTGGGTCTTTCTCAATCGGTCCGACGAGCCACAAACGGCCAGTACACGTCCGGGCCAGCCGGGAACGTCAGTCCGATCTCACTGCTTGCATCGACGGTGAATCCGGATCGCGAAATTAAATTCACCCACATGGACCGCCCTAAAACGCTGTAATGATTCTTGTTGGTTTCGTGATGGCAAGCGGTGTCCGGGGCAGGCACCTCCACATACAGCCAGCCCTTCGGCTTGAGCACGCGATGGAACTCTGAAAGCGTGAAATATGGGAAGATACTGTGCTCCAGCGTGTGCCTGCACCAGATGAGATCGAATGTTCCGTCGCCGAATTCGAGGAATGACTGATCCATCGCCCGCGCTTCATACCCCGCTGTCGCGCAGGCCAATCGATCTTCGTCATTGAGGGTGATGCCAATCGCGTCCAGCTTCGCTTTGCGGAACCGTTCCAGCGCGACGCCCTGCCCGCAGCCCACATCCAGGACCTTCGCGCCCTCCCCCAGTTTTGCCCACTCCAAAACCTGCGGCATCATCCGGTCCGTGACATCTTCGTGACCCCGCGTTCGGGGCTCCGGATAGGTTTCTGACTTAATGCGATCCAGAAACGTCTCGAGCCGCCGGATCTGTACATCTGACAACTTCATCGGTTGTTAGCCTGCTTTCCCGACCACAGTGCGTAATTTTCCATCGCCATGTCGATCGCCGTGTTGATCATGCCGTCGTCGGCGCGAATCAGCGCCTGCTTGCGCAGAAGCTCCTGGTCTTTTTGTCGAAGGGCCCGGAACTGCTCGCTCCACAGCTTGTCCTTGATGGCGCGCTGCGCCAGCTCATCATCAAACTGCACCACGCGCACTTTGGTTTTGTCTTCCACCTTCGCGATATAGAACGCATCGGGTGCTTCGATCACTCCCGTCACGGCGCCGACGGGCGCGGCCCACGCCGCCTGCTCCACTTTTTCCACCCCGAATGCTCCGCGCTGCACTGTCAGCTCGCCGCCATTCTTTGCCAGGACCGCATCATTGGTGATGGAAGCGAGGGAGGCGAAGTCTTCGCCCTTTTCCACGATGCGCTGCCGCAGATCGTTGATCTTCGCCCGTGCTTTCTCCCGATTGCCGACTTGCTGCACGCTCACTTTAATCAGGCGAAACCGCACCGAAGCGGGCTTCGTGAATTCCGCGGCATGCTGATCGTAATAGCGACGCTGGTCATCCGCGGTCACCTGAATTCGCGGCACGAGTCGCTTCTGCAAATAAATCTGGCTCATGAAAAACCGATGCTGCTCGGTCATCATCTCATCCCAGTCCTGTCCGCGCTCGGCCGCCTGTTTGCGCGCGAGCTCGAGCGATCCCTGAGACTCGGCAATCTTATGCCGCCGCCAGTCCGACGTCAGGTTCTCGGCGTACTCCACATCTCGCGAATCGAGATTCCGCAGCGCCGCGGTGTATTCGAGTTCCAGGTTCACCAGCGCCTGCACCTGGTCGCGGATCTCCTTCATTGCGATCTGCCGGAACTGCTCGCGGCCGGCTTCCTTCGCCCGCGCCGCCAGCACCGGTGCGATTTGTGAAACCACTTTGTCCGCATAGATGGGCGTGTTGTTCACCTCTGCCAGCACCCCTCCGAGCGTCACGTATTGACCGCTCGATGCGCCGGTGATCACCGGAGTTGTCGACGCGCGTGTCGTTGCCAGATCGAACGCCCGATCCGCCGGCGAAGCCGTATTTTGCTTGACCACCGGCGACAACTGATCGACCGAACCAACATCGCGCTCGGCGACCTCCCGCCGTGCATCAGCCTTGCGGGGCACCCGTCCTTCAGGATTGGGATGCTGCGAAGGCAGCACTCCCCCTCGATCGACGGGCGAGGTCGGATCCGTGGGAATTGTCGCCTTGGAGGGACCAAATGCCCCCGCCGGTAGCGGCGCCGCCCGGTCATTTCCAGTGGCGCAGCCGACCGTGCACGTCAGCGCGAATCCAAGGCCAATCCCCAAAATCCTTCTCATCAGCGACTCCGTCCATTCCCCGTTTGCCTCTTACAGTCGTCCCGCTCGATCATCGAATGAACCGCATATCCCCGAAGTCCGGCGCCAACGGCGGCGCCTGGGGAAACGGTCTGAATCCCGCCGGCCAGTAAACGAAAAACGCCTTGCCCAACATGAACCTGCCCGGCACTCGACCCGGCTCAACCCGCAGGTCTTCGTAGGGCAGTTCGATGGGCTTCGACCAATACCGCGCATCCCCGCTGATGAGCGCGTTATCACCCATCACGAAATATTCATCCTTCCCCAGATGCATGATGTTCCGGGGGGTGCCCGCGAAGGCCATTCGCCCGTCTTCGCGCGAACCTCGGTTGATGTAGTAAATATCACGCGACAAGTTCAAATGTGAGATCGCGCTCTGCTGCCGCTCGCACGCAATCTCCACCGTTGGCGCCGCGGGCATCCTCGCCGCGGCGTAATCCGCAAGCAACCGCGCGACGTTCGGATGATACTGCTCCCGCGTCGTCACGATCACGTCTTTCCCCCCGAGCCGCAGCGCAACGCGATAATCGTGATTCGTAAACTCCACCTCCAAAGGCCCGTTCGACTTGGATATCTCGGATTCCCCCATCAGCACCGGCTCCGCCTTTCCGTCGCGCGGCTGCCGAATCAGCTTCGCATGCCCCGGCGTCAACTCCGCGACAAAGGTGTCTTCGCCCTTGCTCATCAGCAGACGCAGCGGGCCGTCCCCAACCTTCCGCTCATAGAAGAAGCTCAATTTCAAATCGCCTACCACATTCGGCACCGACGTGGGGCCTTCCGAGTCGTACACCAGATAATCCGTGAACGCCTGGGTGGGATTCGCGTTTGCTTCGAATCGAACCGACGACCCGCCCGACAAGCTGTCGAAATCGAACACCCGCTGCTGCTGATGCGTGGTCTCGACATCCGTCGGCGTCGACTCGCCCGCGAGACCTTTCCAACCGGAACCCTCGCTCACCTTCCAAGGCTGCTGCCAGGGCTCGCGCCGTCCCTTCAGTCCCAGTGGAAAGTGATCGTTGTCATAGATATTTCGCCACAGTGCTTCCTGCACGTACCGCGGCTTCGTCTGGATCGAATATTTCGACGCATCATCCCCTTTGCCGACATAAATGTCCCCATCCAGGATCACCACTGACTCGCCCGGCTTGCCGATCAGTCGCTTGATGTAGTTCTGCTGATAAGCCGGATCGGCTGGACTCTTGAACACCACCACGTCCCACCGCCGCGGCTCCTGGAGCAGGTACAGATACTTCAGCACCAGAATACGGTCCCCATAATTCACCGGCGGATTCTTTGCGTTCGACTCCTGCCCGTAGAGATCCCCCGGCGGTAACTGAAAAGCGCAGTTCGGACACCGCACATCATAGGTCTTGTCGCGCCACTCCGTTCGTCCGCTCGACATGTCCTTGATCAGAATGGGCCCCGCCCGCGATGGAATCGTCAGATCCTCGCCTTGCCCCTGATGAGCGCTGTAATTGACCTCGAAACGATATCCGCAGTCCGGGCATCGGAAGCGCATGTGTGCGCCCATCAGCGTCGTTGCCATTGACCCTGTTGGGATGACGAACGCCTCGACCACAAAGGCGCGGAAGATAAATGCGAGGATGAAGGCGATCAGGATGGACTCGATCGTTTCCTTGACGCTGCTCTCGGCCCGGGTCCCCGCTGCCGCCGCAGGGTCATCGGCGGCGCGCCCCGAGGCGCCCGTAGACGCCGGTGGAGTCTTCAAATCGTCCATTCAAGCTATCGTAGGCGAACGGCCCTTCAACGGAAAGTTCAGAGACAGGCCCCCGCCTCAGTGCAATCGCATGTACGCGTACCCTTCGGGTAGAGGCGACGCCTGCGTCTCGGTCGCGGCGCAGCCGCGAGTTAACCGTGATCTCGACGCTTCGCGTCGACCGCGACGCAGGCGTCGCCTCTACAAAAAAAGACGCAGGCGGTCGCCTATTCAAAAATCGACATGTGATCGGCGTGCCGAACCCTGAACCAGCGATTCCCCGCCCGTCCCACCGCACGATCTTGCGGGCAGGTAAGCGTGCAACTTCTCGCGCAGCGCATTCAGTTGATCCCTGGTTGGCGCGCCCGCCGTGGCCGATGCCACCACGCAATACAGCCCGCTTCCCTCGCGGAACCCCGACAGCCCATGCCCGTTCACGGTCTGGGCATATTGCGCCCCCTCCGGAGCCTGATACACCGCATCCGCCGGGATTGAGAACACAGTCACGGTCTGCCCCTTACTCGCGTAAGTGACGTACGCCGCTTTTGCTTTTCCAACGACAGTCTCGCCCGACCGATTCATCATCCACCCATCCCCCAGATCCGCTGACATCACGACCGGGATCCCAATATCCCTGCTCAGCTTCTCCTTGACCTGCGTCAGTTCGCTCACTGCGGAAGTCGGCGTGGTCATCCCGGCGTTTGAATCGTGCGCCCGCACCATCGCTTCGGCGAATTCTGTCGGCAGGTCTTGATGATACGAGTAAGGCTGAACCACTCGAGGCGGGAAGAACAGCTCGCGCACCTGATAAGCCGCCACACCCATCGCAAGGAGAGCGACGCTCGCCGCGACTGCCATTTTCACCCGCTGCGCCGTCAGCCACCCACCCGCGACCTTCGTGCCCGCTAGCTTCCCTCCACCTTCATTCCCGATCTGCCGCGCAACCTGATCGCGCAGCCCCGCCGGCGCTATCTCTTCGGCACTCACGCGGCGAATGGCCGCCTTCAGCGCCGGCTCGTCGAACTGCGGTTCATTCTGCTGCATGGTCTGGCACCCCAACTTGCCCCATTTTTTTGAACGACCGGGGGCTGCCGGGCTCCTGTTTCGGTATCTCAAGGAACGAAGCCCGACAGCTTCCCAGCGTTCGCCCTCAATCGGCCAAACCACCGGCTGCCGCGACCTATTCCCGTATAATGCCTTCTCTTACCGCATAATCATGCAACTGCTCCGATAACTGCTGACGCGCCCGATACAATCGGCTCATCACGGTTCCTATCGGAATACCAACGGCCTCAGCGATCTCTTTGTAGGTCAGATCATCGACCGCCCACAGCAAGAGCACGACCTGATACTCGGGCGCCAACTGCCCCATCGCCCGTTTCAACTGCTGATCCATTCCGTCGAAGTTATCCGCAAATGCGAAGCCCGCTCCCCCTGCCCCTGCGTTTCCCTCCGCCATCTCGAGCTGGGCATCGTCCACGCTCCCCGGCTGGCGGCTCTCGCGCTGCGCGCGGCTCAGGTGCACGTTGTGCATGATCCGCACGAGCCATGGCCGAATGCCGAACGATTCGAGTTGGAACGATTCCCACGCCCGGATCGCCCGCGCATAGGTGTCCTGCACCAGATCCTCAGCCGCCGCCGGCTGGCGGACAAGCCGGCGCGCAATGCGATACAGCATATCCAACTGCTCCAACGCCAATGACTCGAACTGTACGCGATTCAGTTTCAGAGCGAGGTCCCTGCCCTGGGTTAAGAACGTATTAGACCAAGCCGGTTGCAGGAGAGCGAACAATTTTTCATCGCACCCGATGTCGTGTCCCGTTGACCTGTGTTCCAGTTTGGAGTTTCATGACTCCCGGTTCGAGATCATCCGCTGAAGGACCGCTATGCCTTCCTCCGCCATCCTGGTGACCGGCGCCGCCGGCTTCGTCGGCTCTCGCCTTTCCAAAGTCCTTCTCGAGCGCGGGGATCGCGTCATCGGACTCGATAACCTCAACGACTACTATCCGCGCTCTCACAAAGATCGCCACCTGGCCGATCTCCTTCCGCACACGAAGTTTCATTTTATCGAGGCCGATCTGCGGGATGCGCCCAGGCTGAAAGAAATCTTTCAGGAGCATCATCCCACCTCCGTCGCCCACCTTGCGGCGATGGCGGCCGTGCGCTATAGCGTGCAGCATCCGCTCATTTACGGTGAGGTGAACGTCCAAGGCTCGATGAACCTCATGGATGCCGCGAGGCTCAATGGAAACCCGGCGATGGTTCTCGCATCGACCGGCTCGCTCTACGGCTCCGACACGCCGCTGCCTTTCGTCGAAAGCGCCGCCGCGATGCATCCGCTGGCGCCTTATCCCGCCAGCAAGCGCGCGATGGAGCTCTTCGCTCACGCCTTCCATCACCTTTACAAGACCCCCATCACCGTCGTTCGCTTCTTCAACGTCTACGGCCCGCACGGCCGGCCCGACATGATGCCCTGGCAATGGACCGAAATGATCCTGCGCGGAGAGACGCTCAACCTGTACGCGCATGGCGAATTGAAGCGCGATTGGACCTACATCGACGACATCGTGAGCGGTTTCGTCGCCGCGCTCGACAAGCGCCTCGACAACGAGATCATCAACCTGGGCTGCGGCCGCCCGGTGAGCAACATCGACTTCGTCCGGACGCTGGAAAAGCTCTTGGGCAAAAAAGCCAACATCGTGGATGCGCCCTGCCCCGCGAGCGAGCCGCCGATCACCTACGCAGACATCTCCAAAGCCACACGCCTGCTCGGTTATGACCCCAAAATAACGGTCGACGTCGGCCTCGCGCGATTCCTCGACTGGGCCCGCGAATCCAAAGTGATCTTGTTTTGACGCACCTCAAGCAGAGAGCGCGAAGTCGCGAAGGCGCGAAGGAAACACGAAGTAGAATAGAAAAGAGGATTTCTCCTTCGCGCCGGCTTCGCGCCTTCGCGACTTCGCGCTCTCTGGCCTTCACCCCTGCGTCACCGCCGCCAGCACCTCATCCACCGACACCTTCTCCAACGTCTCTCCCTGAATGACCTTCACCCGCGGCCCCATCGGCCTCCAGACCGCGGGATCAGTCGGTCCGAAGATCGACACCGTCTTGACCCCGATGATCCCTGCCAGATGCCCCGGCCCGCTGTCATTCGCCACCACAACCGATGAGTGCCGCAACTCATTAAACAACTGCACATACGTAGACGGCCGCGCTACCTCTGCCACGGCCTCAAGCTGCTTCAACTCCTCAGCGGCAAATCGCTCCGCCTCCACTTCGCCCAGCAGCACGCGCACCGTCAACTTCTTTTTCTTCAACTTCTCGACCAGCTTCACAAACTTCGCCAGTGGCCAACATTTGTGCTCGCCGCCGCTGCCTGGATGCACGAGCACTTCTCCCGCATCGCTCCGCGCCGCGCCGACTCCGCGCGCGGCGATGGATTTTAACATCTGCTCTACCCCTGCCCGAACCGCCGGCATCCTCTCCAACTGCTCAACCAAAAACTCGCTGGCATGCCTGGGAAACCCATCGGGCGGCCTCGGCGCGAGAGAAACCACCTGCCCCGCCTCTCCCACAATGCGCTTCAGATTCGCGCTCGTCGCATCCCCATCCGATGACACGAAACTGTAAACCAAATGTGCCGCCGAGAGCATCCGCGCAACCGGCTCGGGCACCTCCGCCCCCTCCGCGAAAAGCGCGTGCCACCCCAACTCGATATCCGCCGACTCCACCCGCAGCGCCGCCTCCGCCAACTGCCCCTTCGACGCCTGCGTCACCACAATAACCCGGCTCTGCGGATGAATCCGCGAGAGCGCCATCACCAGCGGCCACGCCAACACAAAATCCCCTATCGCCCCCGAATGCAGGATCAAACAGTTTCGGCGCTGGGGGGGCGGGAGCATGCGAACAGTATAGCCAGTGACGATTGAGCCATTGAGTCATTGACGAATGCCCATCTTCCCGCCTTGCAATCGTCGATGACTCAATCACTCAATTGTCAATCTCCCAAAGCCGTCTCAATCCACCCCCCCCCAGCACCACGTCCCCATCATAAACCACCACCGCCTGCCCCGGCGTCACCGCGCCCTGCGGCTGAGCAAACCTCACCTCCATCTCATCCTCCCCCGTGATCTTCACCACCGCATCCACCGGCTGATGGTTGTACCGAATCTTCGCGAGGCACTTCATCTCCCCACTCTCGGAGAGCCGCGACGACAGCACGTTGATCTGCCGCGCCACCAGCCCGTCTTTCTCCAACTGCTGCTTCTCCCCCACCATCACCCGGTTGCTCTCCGCATCAATATCCACCACATAAATCGGATACCCCAGCGCCACCAGCCCCTTCCTCTGCCCGATCGTGAAGTGCTGATGGCCCTCATGCTTCCCGATCACTTTCCCCGCGCTCGTCACAAGCTCCCCCTGCGAAAATGCTTCCGGAGTGCGCCGCTTCACCAGCCCGGCGTAATCCTGGTTGGGAACAAAACAAATCTCCTGCGAATCCGGCTTATTAAACACCGGCAGCTTCAATTCCTCCGCCATCTGCCGCACCGCGCTCTTCTCGTAGTCACCAATCGGCAGCAGCGTGTGCTCGAGCGTCTGGCGAGACATGCCGAACAGCACGTAGCTCTGATCCTTCTTGTGATCAATCCCGCGCATTAGCGCCTTCTCCCCATTCACCGGATCGATCCCCACCCGCGCGTAATGTCCACTCGCCACGAACTTCGCTCCCGCCGCCTCGGCGTATTTCGCGAGCTTCCCGAACTTCAGCCAGTCATTGCACCGCACGCACGGATTCGGCGTCCGCCCGCGGTTGTACTCGCTCACGAAATAATCAATCACCCGCCCGAAATCCTCTTCAAAATTCAAGACATAAAAAGGAACATCCATCATCCCCGCCACCCGCCGAGCATCCGCCGCATCCAGAACCGAACAACACCCCTGTTTATTCTTTCCCCCCCGCCCCCCTTCGTCGCTCCGTCGCTTCGTCGCTTCGTCGCTCTCACAAGCCTCCCCACCCTGTTCTTCCCCTTCCACCCCCTTCGGACTTCCCAACCTCATGAACACCCCCACCACGTCAAACCCCTCGCGCAGCAAGAGCGCCGCGGCCACGGAGCTATCCACTCCGCCGCTCATCGCCAGCACAACTCGCTCACGCTCCGCCATCGGTCCCTATTGTATTCCGTTAGTCGCTTCGTTGCTTCGTTGCTCCCCCGTTTCCTTCATGGCCCGTACAACTCTGGAAGCTTTTCGTTGTCCACCGACCGCTCAAACCAGAACCCCCCGTCCCACCCCATCCAGGCGCTTTTATTTTTCCCAACTTGAAATTGCTCTGCTACTTGTCAAAGTGTCTCCCCTTCGTCACGGCGCTCCTGCCCCTTCGAGCGCCGCCAGCGCTCGACTTGAGAAGAAGGGGCAATATTTTCGAACTGAAAGCTCGACAGTGATGTCGAGATGATGTGGTGAAACAAGGATGTTGGGGGTTGTAAGCAACTCCTCCGGACGGGCCGACACCGTCTCCGCCGCCATCGACGTCTTCGCGGCTTCGGGTGTTGGTCTCGTCGTGCACTGCGGTGACGTAGGCGGGCGCCACGTCCTGGACCATCTTGCGCGCCTCGGCGGGGTCTTCGTCTGGGGGGATCGCGACACCGATCGCATGGGCCTTCTCCGATACGGACATTCCCTCGGCGTCGACTGCTTCGGACTGATGGGCAACTTCGAGTGGGATGAGAAGAAAATCTGCGTCATCCACGGCGACGATAAGAAAGTCGTCCGCCGAATCCTCGACGAGCAGCAGTACGACTACCTCCTCGTCGGGCACGACATGTCTCATGAGGACAAAACCCAAGGCCGCACCCGAATCATTAACCCCGGTCCCATCTTCGGCGCCCCGACCCCCTCTGCGATCCTATTCGACCCTACCACCGGGAAACTCCGCGTGCTTCCGCTTTGATTTTTGCCACAACATTCCGTTAAATCTAGTTTGTACCGGGATTTATAATATTCATCAACACAATCGAGCAATCGATTGTACAATGTTATGTGATGCCCGTTAAGTAGATCCCAAATCATGAAGTTTCAACTATCCATCGTCATCGCGCTCGTCCTCTCTCTGCATTCGCCGCTTGGCGCGCAGCCGCTCTCCAAAGGGCACCGCATCCTGATCGAGCGCGGACTCCAGATCCAAGCCACCTCGGTCACTTACGACAACTTCCATCTCGACACCATGCAGGGCGCCAACTTCACCGCCCCGAGCTGGACTTGGGATGGAAGTCCGCCGGACATGTCCCTCCTCGGCGCCCCATCCGATGGCGTGCAGTGGGCGCGCTGGATCGATATGAACAACGAGAGTGACCTTCGGCCCGGCGAACAAGCGTACAAGCCCAACTTGGTGACCCTCTCCGTTCACGATGAGCAGTACCTCGACAGCCCGTCCAACATGGACGCCACTGTCAACTGGTTTACCGCCAACGCCGGCAAGTTCCCGAGCACGATTCTCTACACCAACCAGTGGGGCTCCGAGACATCGATAACAGCGATGCGCGAACTGAATTCTCGCGCCCGCCCGGACATGCTCTCATTCGACACCTACCCCTTCGGGCCCACCAGCACCGGCCAGTGGTACACGGATGCCGCCAAGTACCAATCCCTCGGCAAAGAGTTCGGGATCCCCGTTGCCTTCTATCTTCAGACTTACCACTCCACGGGCGACGGCGCCCGTGATCCATCGACCTCTGAGCTTCGCTGGAACCAGTTCGCCGGCTGGACGTTCGGCTTCAAGATGGCTAACGCTTTCATCTACAACAACGGAAGCAGTTCCCTCTTCATCAAACCGGGCGGTGATGCTTTCCCCGCTCCGCTCTACGACGCTTTCAAGGAAACCGCACGCCAGGGCCGGAACCTCGGCCCCGTCCTCGTTCACCTCGACAGCACCGAGGTCCGCTTCATCCCCGGCCGGCACATGGAAGGCGCCACGCCAGTCACGAATTCCATCCCCGGCGGCCTCGCAAACTGGTCCGCCGGCGCCGGTGGCGATCCGTATCTTTCCGCCGTCGCCGTTCGTACGTCTTCCGATCTCAACAGCGGGCTCAAAGGTGATGTTCTCCTCGGCTTCTTCAAAGTTCTTCGGGAAGACATGGACGGCCCTGCCGCCAACGAAAAATACTTCATGGTCACCAACGCCTTACTCGACATCAACGGCAGCCCTGCCCAAACCAAGCAGACCGTCGACCTCACCTTCAACTTCACCGGCACCACTATTAACAGCCTGCTGCGCCTGAGCCGCCTCACCGGCCTCACTGAAGTGATTCCCCTCACCTCGCTGGGCAGTGACATGTACAAACTCAGTCTCGTCATCGACGGAGGCACCGGTGAGCTCTTCAAATACAACGACGGCACGGGATTTCCGCTCGGCGTCCCCGAGCCTGCATCGCTGGGACTTCTCGGGGTTGCAGCAACGTTTCTCGCACGTCGGCGACGATAGCACGTCCCGATGATCCTCAATCCAGCAACGCCTCAGACGGTCGCCGGTTGCCGCGGAAGCAATCCTGCCGCCGCATCGAATACCATACCGGGCGTAAGGCGGGTCATGCAGCGGTGATCCAGCGGGCAGGTCTTCTTCTGGCATGGGCCGCAGAAGACTTTCACCGCGAGCTTGCGCTCTTTCTCGAAATAAATCTCGGTCCACTCGGGGTACGTCGGACCAAAAACCGTAACCACCGGCACATCAAACGCGGCCGCGATATGCCGGGGACCGGTGTCGTTCGTCACCATCAAATCGCAGCGGCGGACGATTTCCTTCACGCTCCCCAGGCTAAGCCCCATTGACGAGAGATCAATGACCGGACGCGTGAGGTGCCGCTGAATGGCCTCGACGATCGCGCGCTCGCGGGGCGCGGCGCTGAGGACGACGGTTGCGCCCAGCTCGTGCGTGAATCGGTCCGCAAGCTTCGCGAAATATTCCGGAAGCCAGCATTTGGCCGCCCCATACTGCGCTCCGGGATTCAGCATGATCAGCGGACCCGCGCCCTTCGAGGCGGGCCGTTCAAGGTCAGCGGCGATTCCGGCGCGGGCCAGAACTTCCTGCGCCTCGCGTTTTTCGTGCTCCGTGACGAAGAGTTGAAGCCTCAAATCACGATGAGCCGAGCCGAGGTAATGGGCGATCCCGAGGTAGTATTTGACGATCGGCGTTGGGACGAACTTCCCACGTTCTTTCACGGGAAGAAGTTTGTCGCTGAGCAAAAATCCCCGGCCATCGCGGTCGTAGCCGACAATGCGGTCGATGCCCGCCATCTTGCAGACCAGCGCGGTCTTGAACGAATTGGGGAGGAGGATCGCCATGTCAAACTTGCCGCGACGCAGGCGATTGGCGAGATCGAAGAAACCTTTGCCGGCCTTCGCTTTGGTCTTTCCGGTGCGATAAGTAATAAGCTGATCGGCCCAAGGCATGCCCGCGTAGATCGGTTTGACGTAGCGGCGCAGGAGGTAACTGATGTGCGCGTTCGGATAAAGCTCGCGAATCGCGCGAAGCGCAGGCGTGGCCATCACGGCGTCGCCCACCCAACTGGGCTGCACAACCAGGATTTTGGCCGGATCCGACTTCACCGACGCAGTATAGCTTGTGAGCCGCGCAAATGAATGGGCGACGCCCGTTTGTCTGTCGCACAATCAGGGCTTCTGGCGCACCACAACCACATCGGCGATACGCCCGCGATCCACGTATGCCCATCCGTGACAGGTGGCAAGAATCGTGAACCGCTCCCTCACCTCCGGCGGCATCGTGCGCCAAACATCCGCGCGGATCGTCAGCCACCTGGGCCACTGCTGTTGGGGATGCGTGATCAGGAAATTGTTCTCAGGCTGCTCCCGGATGGTTCCGCCCTGATAAAAAGCGAGGCTCGGTTCCTTGTACGCGATCATTTGGACCTGTCCGGGAACGGTGGCGCCGTCGCGCTGCAGCACATCGGCGACCGCAACGGAGAGGCGGAAGAACAATGCGTTCGGAAGATACCACGCGAACGCCACCAGCATCGCCAACACCATCCCGCCTGCCATTGAAGTGGCGGCTGCTTTCGGTTTCTCTGCGACGAATAGAGCGAAAACAGTCGCCGCGTAAGCGATGGCGACGATCGTCCAAGCCACGGTGGCGGCTACGGGGATCTGCTCGAACGCCTTCGCCGCCAGCCACGGCGCAAGTCCCAAGCCAACCACGGCCACGGCCCAGATGGATGCTCCAATCAAAAAGGAAGGCCGAAGCAAATCATCCTCTTCATGACGGAAGTTTCGCAGGAGCGCATCGGCCGTCAGAAATGCCAGCGGCGGAAAGCACGGCAGCACATAGTGGGGCAACTTCGTCTGCACGATCTCAAAAAAAATCAGCGGCCCGACTACCGCCGCCAGCGCAAAGCGCGCGCGTATATCACCGCGATGCCGCCATCCGAAGATCAACGCCATCGGCAAAAACAGGCTCCAGGGAAAAAACGTCGCCCAGAACGTCAGCAGATAATACCCCGGCGGCCCCTTATGCTGCTCGAGCGGCTCGGTCATCCGACGAAACACATCACGCGATGCCGTCGTCACGATAAATCCCGGCGAACGCTTCTCCACCAGCCAGAGCCAAGGCCCCACAATCGCGGCAGCGACGACACATCCGACAACCAACTTGATCGCGCCGCTCAACGAAATGCGCCATCGCCAGCGCCCGCAATCCAGGACCCACAGCGCCAGCAACGTCATTCCCTGCACAGCCAAAATCACCGGCCCCTTCGTCAACCCCGCCAGCCCCGCGGCAGCCCCCCAGACAATGACGGTCGCCCACCTCGCTCTCCCACTCTCATACACGCGCAGCAAGCAAAGCTGCGCGATCGTAACCCACAGCAGCAGCAGCCCATCCGTCAGCGCATTTCGCCCGCACCACGCGATCACCATCGCGCTGGTTCCCAAAATCAACACCGTCCAAATCGCATGCTCCGCCCCCATCTTCCGAAACAGCACTATCCCCAGCACGAGAAGCGTAAACGTCATCCCCACCACGCTCGGTAATCGAGCCGCAAACGAATTATCCCCAAACCAATGCATCGCCAGCACCTGGCACCAGTATGTGAACACCGGCTTCGCCGTCCGCACTTGATCCAGAAATCGCGGCACCACCCAGTCCCCGCTCTGAACCATCTGCCGAGCCGCCTGCGCATTGCGCGGCTCATCCCGATCCCAAAGCGCCACCCGTCCGTTGCCCACAAGGTAAACAACACCCAGCGCCGCAATCATCCCCACAAGAAACCATTTCCCTCGCCGCTCTCCCATCCGGGCATACCCTAGGCATCGTCAAACCTCACGCAAGCGGTCGCGTGTCAATCGTCAATAACGCGATCACTCAATCGTCAATCCCCTTGACCCCATCCCCGCAATCACAATAAAGGTTGGTTCCGAATGAACATTGCGCTCGTTATCACACTTCTTGCCGCGTGCGCAGTGCTGTTGATCCTCGAACGGCTGGGCGTCCCCACCACGCTTGAACTTCAGTTCAAGGGCGACATTAAGCGAGAATCACGCTGGCTTGCCCAGTACGGCCAATCCGTTTGCACGCCCGTCGCCGCCCTGCTCGTCTGGCAACTCGACCCTTCCCGCGGCTGGCAGCGACCCGTGACCCTCGTCGCCGCCGTCCTCGGAACCAGCATCGTCTGCCTGCTGATCAAGCGCCTGCTCGGTCGCGTCCGCCCCGGCCGCGAACACGCCGGCCATTTCCTCGGCCCGTCCTTCAAGCACGCAAACTACCGCGAAAGTTTCCCCTCCAGCCACAGCGCCTGTGCCATCGCAATGACGACCGCGCTCGCTTACTACTATCCCCAGGCCGCGGTCACATTCTGGGCGCTGGCCATCATCTGCGCCGTGCTCAGATACATCCTCGACGCCCACTGGCCCAGCGACGTCCTGGCGGGCGTCTCCCTGGGATATCTCATCGCCACGTTAATCGTTCGCTACCTGCCCCACCATCTCGCATGATCGAATTCAACCTGTGCGCCCGCCCAGCACCTTCTCATAAATTCCCACCAATCGATCCAGATGATGCTCATAAGAAAGCTTCGGCCGCAACTCCAAGCAAGCCTTACTCATCGCCTCCCGTCGCTCCGGATCCATCATCTTCCTCATCGCGTCCGCGAGCGCCCCCACATCATTGGGATCATCGAGAACAAAACCATGCACCCCATCGGTCATGATCTCGCACGCCCCATTGAATTTCGTGCTGATCACCGGCAACCCCATCGCCAGGGCCTCCAGCACAACAAGGCTGCAAGGATCATGCTTTGTGGGAAGGACGAAAAAATCCGCCTCGGCGTAATACGGACGGGTATCGGGGGAGTGACCGACAAAGCGAATGAACGGAAAAGGCAAATGGATTTTCCAATTGCGCTTTCCCACGACCGTCAATGTTACCCGCGGATCCTTCAGCATGGAAATCGCAACCACAGCAGGCCTCAGACCTTTTCGAACGAAGTCCTGCCCAATGAAAAGTGCTTTCACCTCGACGCGCGAATGTCGTGTTTCAGGTTCGAATCGGTTGAGATCGACCGCGTTGAAAAGCGTTACGAGCTGCTCGTCGGGCAACGGATAGTGTTTCTTCACATACCCCTTGATGTACTCCGACAAACACAACACGACCGGCCCCGTCTTCCCCATCAGCAGTTTCCGCTCCAACCCCGCCATCGCTCGCCTTCGAGGATTGAATAACGTCCGCGGGTTCCCGATCGCCTCCGCCGCGATCCCCGCATGCGGGTGATAAACATCGCACTGCCTCACGGGCAACATCGCATGCACAATCTCATATTTCGTATCCGCGAGATGTGCATCCAGATGATCCAGAAACCGCCGATATCTCCCGACCCGCTTGAATCCTTCCGCTGCGACCGTAATAAAACGCACGCCGTCGATCGCTTGCGCGAAGCTGCTTGCAAGCAGCGATACATCATGCCCGCGCCGGGCAAGCCCGGTGGCTAAATCAACCGTATACCGCTCCGCCCCTCCCCGCGCCGGATCCGCATGCAATGTGACCAGCGCGATGTTCACGCCGTATCCCCCGGAATCGACACATTTCGCGTCGGCTGCTTCTCCCGAAGCTTCTCATCATGCCGCGCAATCCACTTCACCTTCCGTTGAATCCCCTTCATCAGCGGCTTTGGGCTGGGCAATCCGCGCTGCTGCGAATAACGCTGCATCCAGGCCATTCGCTGCTCTTCCGTAATCGGAAGCGCCAGGGTGCTGTACCAGAACTGTGCCAGATCTTTCCGAATCCAGCGTTGCCGGGTCAGGATGTTTCCAAGTCGCGCGACCCGCGCCGCATCGATCAGCCGCACATCGCTCAGATCATCCTCTTTGACGAAGAAATGGCATAGATACAAATCGCGATGGTGCAGCCCGCGTCCGTGTAGTTTTGCCGCCAGATCCGCCGTGGAGTTGATCACCTTCTCAAATCCCATCCCCGTCTGAATCAGCTTGTCGGCCGCCTGATACCCCGCGAGATCTTCGGTAATGACAAAGCTCCGTTGATCCCCAAGCGTCCCCCACCCCACCAGCGGCACCGTCGGAATCTGCTCAATCATCAGCGCCCGAATCGCCGTTGCCTCATCATCCCCCGGCGTCGTATACCCGCGTGCCGGCTCATAGCGCTTGATGTGCAGCCGAATCTTCCGCCCATTCCACTCCGCATCGAGCGTGCAGTTCTGACGTTCCGGAATCGACCGCCAAACCTTGATGTCCGGATGCGTAAACACCGCCGCCGCATCCAGCCCGACCTGCCGCATCAGCGACTGATACTGCGGCGCCACATGAAAGCTTGACCGCGCTTGTGACATTTCTTCTTCGTGCTTCGAATTTGTTTCGGATTTCAGATTTCGGATTTCGATTGCCAATTCTATGCGTTGGCATTCCCCCTCATAAACCTGCTCATCCCCGGCTTAAAGATCACCTTCCCCTCCACCGCAACAAGTTCCTCGTTCAAAAACAGTTCCACGCTCTTCGAAAGCACAGTCGCCTCGAGTGCCAGACCGTTCTCCTTGACATCATCCAGCGAATCCGTCCCGACATTGATGTGAAATACATCCTGCAAAATCACCGGCCCCTCGTCCAGTTGTTCCGTCACGAAATGGGCGGTGCATCCATGCACGCGCACCCCGCTCTCATACGCCTGCCGATAGGGCGCCGCCCCCGGAAAATACGGCAGCAGCGACGGATGAATGTTGATGATCCTGCTCGGAAACGCCTGCACAATCTCCTTCGGCAAAATTCGCATATATCGCGCCAGCACGATCAGGTCCGGTGCGTATTGTCGCAGCGCCTTCAGCAGCCACGCAAAATGTTCTTCCGGTTTCTCCGATCCCTTCCATTGAAACTCAATCCCTGCCGCCTTGGCGATCGGCTCCAGATCGGGATGATTCCCAAGCACGCACGGCACCTCGCCGTGCAGCTTTTTCTCCTTGACATCATGAATGAGCTGCTCCAGGCAATGCCGCTCTTTGCTGACGAGGATCGCAACGCGTTTTGCCCGCCGCTCGGAGTGCAGATGCACCCGCACTTCCATGTCGATCTTGCTGCCCAGCCCGATCAGCCCCGTGATCAGCTCCGACAGGTCCACCGAGATTTCTTTAAGATCCACCAGCATATCCATGACAAAGAACCCACGAACCACGCGTTGTTCGATGTCCTGAATGTTGATTCCCCGCTCCGCCATATATGTTGCGAACTGCGCAACGACGCCCTTCTGGTCTTTCCCCAAAACGCTGACAACTGCTAATACTGCTGAAGCCATGCCCCAAAGTGTACGCGCACGCCACCATCTTTGCAGGGGCGACAGTGGCGCGGGCGACTCGCTCGTGTTTCTACAACGAGAACATGGGCAAATCTCCCCAAATCTCTGCCCACGATCAACTCTTCAAATACCCCACCGTCAAACTCGGCCCCGCCTCATTCAAATTGCTATATGCAATCGTCCCCTTGCTCGTCCGCGCAATCTGCATCTCGCGCCCACCCGCCCCCAGCTCCGAGATGCTGAACTTCTTGAACGTTCCCTTCGCCCGCAGCGCCTTATTCCTCGATTTATCAAAGTAGAAAATATTCGCCAGCCCCGTCGCATCGTAGAACAGGCTCGTATACAGCCCCTGCTTCCCAAGCGACGCCACCGCCCGCGACGTCCAGGTGGCCCCATCCGTCACCGCGAACTTCAGCGCGCTCGTGTACGCGTCATAATAACTCGCCGTCGGCTGATACACCCCCGCTTTATCCTTCGCCGGATTGAACGCCATCGACATGTATCCGCCGCCAATCTTATTGGTGGCGTCGATCTTCTGGATCTTCCAGCCGGTCTGGTACTGGATCGCATACTTGTATCCGCCGCCCGAGGTGTCTTCATAGCAGATGGCGACCTTGCTGACGGTCGGCCGGTTGGGATCCATCAGCATCATCCCGCTTCGTCCCACCACGCCGGTTGAATCCACCGTCGTAATGCTCCATCCCCCGCCACTCGACACGGCCCAGCGCAGATCGCCTTTGGTCTTATGGAAGTAGCTGATCATCGGCCCATCGCTTCGGCTGAACACCAGGCTCGGATACAGCCCGACCGATCCCAATGAATCCACCGTCTCCGTCGTCCAAGCGCCGTTCCGCAGCCGCGCATACTTCAGATCCCCATTCAATCCATCCGAGTACGCAATGCCCGGCACACCCTTGCTGTCCAGCGCCAGCGAGATGTAAACCCCCGCATCCAGTCCCGCGTCGATCGTCTGCACGATCGACCATTTTCCTGCCGTATCGCGAACCGTGTACTTTAAGTTCCGCGCGGCGCGATCGAAGTACGCCACGTGCAAACGCCCCTGTGAATCCCACGCGACATCATTCGCTGATCCGTTCCTGCTGTTGAGGTTCGACGCCGGCCGCTCCAGCGTCGGGGGTGTAAACACAATATCTTTTGTCGTCCCATTGTGATAATCCAGCCGGATCGTCACCGCCTGCCCCGGCTGCGGATTCGCCGTCAGCAAACTTGCCGTGATATTCGGCGGCGTCGTCCCGTTGTAAGCGTTCACCAGCGTCGCGAACATCTGGAAATTTCCCGCTCCCGTCACCGTGAATCGATATGCCGGATCGCTCTCATTCGGCGGCGCAGCGTTCGAGACAAACGTCAGCGCGTTCCGCGCGACCGTCTGCCCGCTCAAGAGCAACGGACTCACCTGAACATTCCCGCCGGTGTTCCACTTCGATCGGAACGAACTGTCCCCCTGCACGCCGGTTACGCTTGTCGGATCGCTCGGATCCACCGGCAAATTGAACGACACCTGGTACTGGTGCGAATTGGAGGCCTCCGCCCAATCCACAATCAGCGCCGTCCCATCCAGGTCATACCAAAGACTCCGCGTCAGCACCGGCCCGCCATTCAAGCTCGCGTATGCGAAATGATGCGCCGTCACCTGGACGTGATCGCTCGCAAGGTCCGCTTCATCAACTTTGAACCCAGGGTTCGTGGATCCTTCGAGTGCCGAATGACTCAGCCCGTCCACGTTGATCGTGTTGTGCGCCTTCGTGCTCACCACGTACTGCCGGTTCGCGTCGCTGCTGTTGTAGGTGAACAATCCGGGGTCGGAGATCAGCGCCCGACCGTAGCCAAACAATTCAAAGTTCAACAAGTCCGGATGCCCATGAGTCCCGCCTGTCGGTCCCGCATCAAACGTGACCTGCTTCGCATCCACATCCGTCCCCGAAGACCGCGCGATGTAATATCCCGCATCCGCCATTCCATACGTCTTCCCGCGATTCGGCAACGCCGGATTCACCGGCGATCCCAAATACGTCTGCGCGGTCGACGAACCAAACAACCAAACATCCCGCATCCGCGGCTTCGCCGCCGGATATGCCGTCGCATTGTTCAGCGCAATCCGCGCCTTCAGCAGCGAAGTCAGCGCCGTCGATCGATACGAATCCGAAAGCGCCGGCACCGCGCCGTTCGGATCCAGGATCTGCAAATAAGAATTCATCGCGCTGTTCAACTTCGAAACGCGCGACGCGGGCCAAGCCGCCGCATCCCCCTTCTTCTGATCCAGCCAGTACGCCTCGAGCAGATCATCCACGATGTTCGCGGTGTATCCCGGGCTCTGCTCCACGTGCCCGCCATCGTTGAAGAACTGCGCATCGAACGCCTTGAACAGAATCGCGCGCGAATACGTCTCCCACTCGCTCGCTCCGAGAAACTCCGGCACCAGTTGCGCAATCGACAACAACCCTTTCGCGTGGAAAACAGTCCGATTGCTCGCCGCATCATAAGGCGTCACCCGCCGCAAAAAATCCCCCGTTTGTTGCAGCTTATAAAGGAACAGTGTGTTCGCATCCGCCGACCACGCCGGGCTGTTGACGATTTGCTGATACGCCCACGCCCAGCTTTCCGCCCGGATCGAGGTATCCAGCAAATTCCAGTGCGGCGCATTGCTCGTATAGCTGTTCGGATCCGCCAAGGCCGGATTCTGTTGCGACCAGCTCGCAAGCTGATTCGTTAATTCCGTGATGTACGCGGCATTCCCGCTGAATAGATAAGCCTGCGTCAGATCCTGCCAGAAATCCATCCGATTCAGCGTCGGCACAAACTCCTGATTGCTCGTCGTCGCCGGCTTCGTCGACCAATCGATCACCCCGCTCGCAAGCTGCACATCATAACTCGCGCTGTTCCCCTGCTCCGGGAACCGATGGCCCAGAATATCATCCGCATTCGCGGTGACCCCCGTGGTATTCAGGTTCGTCTGAATCCACGAAACGTTCCCCGCGACATCCGCGGGATTCCAGTAAAAGGTCTGCCCCGCGCGACTCTGCATGTAAGCCAGGAGCGCGCCATCAAACGCGCCGTTCCCCGTGTTCAGCTTCGTCTGCAAGAACGCCTTGTTCGCCCCGCTCCAGCGATTGATCAGATCCTGCCGGATCGCCTTCGACAGCAGCGAAGCCGCCGTTGGCTGCGTCAACGCCGCGGCCATCAATCCATCCCCCACCGTCATTGAACTGCCAAGCGGCGCCCGCAGTTCCGAAGTTAAAGCCGGAGCCACCGACAGCAGCTTCCGCGCCTCGAGCGACTGCATCACAACATTTGAAACGCGCTTCCGGCCCACTGATCGACGAAACATCTTCATCTTCCTTCGACCCGATCGGTTAGACACCTCCGGCACAGGTCACAGAAAACCCCGTTCCCTCAGTTTCGTCGGAGCGCGCTGCAAAAGTTTAACTCAACCCGCGACTCCATGGCCGCCGTCTACCGGACCGATAAGAACCCCCGCACTCACACTCACGATGCCGTACAGCTCCCATTCGGCGAACGTTAACGTACAACTCCGGTCCATCTGTTTTGCGAGCGCGATTAATCGTTTTCCGCCTTGCATTCATTCTTGCGAACAGCATACTGGGCCAGCATGGAATGGGCGCGGAGGAAGTAGGGAGCCTCCGCCGGGCGTATCGTGGCATTCACTCCACTTCGATTCGACTCAAAATCGATCCTTTCTCCCTGGCATAGATTTACCTCCCGGCGTGTTCACGCACGATTGGCGGTCGTTTAGCTCTAATGTCTCGTTTCGAAATGTGACCCACGGGTTTGCGATTCGTTGCGGGCTGATAGGTTCGGTCCCGCTGCAACTGCGCCGGCAAGGATCAGCTTCGTTTCCGCCTTAAAAGTGCGGGAGTCGTTCAAAAGAAGGGTGCGCGATGGGCAATGTGCCTGTCACGCGAGCTTTCGTGTTTCAACCTATCGTTCCCGGATCCGGGAGAATGGAAAATATGATGTTTCGTCTTGCAGTCAAACCACTTTTGCAGTCCGCGCGCTCCGCACCGAAAGGTCGCTTCTTCAGCGGTCGATCCTGCGCCGCATCCGTCCTTGCGGCTGCCGCTCTTTTCGGTTCCACCAACCGTGTGTTGGCGACCCCGTTTCTCGACTTCAACTTCAACAGTGATACCAGCGGATCGGCCCCCAGCGTCGGCCCGTCCAGCAACCCGATCTCCAAGCCCGGCGCGATCGGGGGCTACACCGCCAGCGCAGAGAATAATCCGCCCACCCCTGACAATGGCGACATCCTCGTGAACGATGCCGGGACCATGACCAAGGCCGCCGTTCACAACCAATTCCGCCAACAACGAGCTCGGCGCTTTGTACATGGACACCGGCTTCAGCCAGGTCTCGCAGAACGTTTCCCTTGCCTTCGATCTCGACGTTCTTGCCGCGCCCACGAACGCAACCGTCCAACCGAAGACCCTCGACGGCACCGGTAGCGTCGGGATTCTCTTCGGCATCAATACCTTCGGCACCGCTCAGGGTGCTCGCTTCGCCGTCGCACCCACCAGCGCCACTGGCGGCGTCTTCGCCATCCGATCCGCCAGCAACACAGACCTCCAGAGCTTCTTCAATTACACCGAAGGCGGCACGTACCACATTGAGTTGGACGCCAACTACAGCACCGGTTTGGTGACCACTCTGGTCAACAACGTCCCCACCGGGAGCTTCCAGTTCGCGGCCCCCGCCGCCGGTGTGACCACCCAGGAATTTTTCATGTTTCTCAACGGCGAAAGCGGATTCGCCAATTCCATCGCGATTGATAATGTCGTCTCCAGCATCCCCGAGCCCACCACGCTCTCGTTGCTGGGCCTAGCCGGTCTCGCCGGTCTGCGTCGCCGACGGAATGCCTGACATATCCCTGCCCGCCCACCGTCGTGGTGAGAGCGATCGCAGGAAGTTGAACCTAAACCCGTATACCGCCGGCGGAGCAAATAACTCCGCCGGCGGTTCTTTATTTTTCGCGCCCCCCTCACCGCGCCAGCGAAGTCCTTGAATGAGAGTGAGTGACCCTGACGGGATTCGAACCCGTGTCGCGGCCTTGAAAGGGCCGTGTTCCAGGCCTCTGGACGACGGGGCCGGAGTTGTTTCGAAAGAGCGATGGATCTGCTTCAGTGTCTTTGTTGCCGCGCTTGGCATTCTTCAGGACAGCGGATTCACGCCTCGAAGCCCGGCTTTGGAGCATGCGGCGAGCAGGTGCCGGTCGTTGGAATGGACGCGGTCGAATCTTTCGGACCTGGCGGTGACCAGGTGCAGGGCGTCGAGCGAACGGAGGAAAACTGACGGAATAAGGCGCGTGAAGAGAGTTCGCACGTCGTCCAGCAGAACATCGTTGACCGGGATCAGCGTCCACAGGCCGATTTTCAGGTCGTGCGCGAATTGTCCCTGAAGGGCCTTGAATGCAGCGGTCTGCAGTGCGCCTTCGCGGAGCTTGCGATGGAAGGCTGCGGATACTTCAGCGACCGCGATCGCGGAGGAGGTGATCCGTCCCGCCGTGCGAGACAGGTCGCGCACGACGTCGCGTCCCGGCTCGTTTAAGTAGAACTTGGCGATCAGCGCGGAGTCGAAATAGAGCCCGGTCGTTTCAGCCATCGGCTAGCGACGGTTAGCGGTCACGATCTTCTGAGATCAGGTTCTCCACCGGGGTGCCGCTTACCGGGCGATCCAACGCTGCGGCGAATTTCCTCAGCGGCTTCCAGTCCTTGAAACGATTGACCGGCGGCTCCTCGGTCACCGGAATGATCTTGGCGACCGGGACGTTGCGATCGCGGACGAGAATGGACCCATATCGACGAGCGTTGCGGACCCATGTCCCGGTCTGCCGGTGCAACTCACGAATGGAGATTTCCTTCATGTGTGACATTGTCACACATTGCTGCGTAATCGTCAAATCCGAATAGAGCAGGGTTGCTTTTGATCCGCGCGGCTGCGGATGGGCCATCGCCGCGACGGGTACGGCTGAAATACCACTGACCCCGACGGGATTCGAACCCGTGTCGCGGCCTTGAAAGGGCCGTGTCCTAGGCCTCTAGACGACGGGGCCGGTCGTGGTTTTGTACGCCACGAGGCGAGCGGAACACTATGCAGATAGGAGCGCTGGCGTCAATGGGTGCACGCTGAAGCACGAGCAGACGCGACGATGTTTTTGTCGAGGGGCAGCGGCTACATTCTTCCCATGCTTCACTACTTCAAGTTCAGGCAGGAATTGTTCGATCCGCAAGCGGGCAAGGAAGTTTATGTGAAGCGTCCGGCGGGAAAGGGTTGGCCTGAGGAGTGTCCGCCGATTCGCGCGGCCAACGCTTTTGGGTTTGATCTGCCGGCCAATTTCGATCTTGCCTTCGTGAAGAAACGCGGTGTGTGGACGGTTGAAAAAGATGTCGTCATCAAGAGTGATTTTGATTACGCGGCACGTAGCGAAGGTGAGGGCAAACCCCTGGTGCAGCAGTATGCGTGGTTCTGGGAGAAGGGCCAGAAGATTCCGCATGTAATCACGGACAACGTCTATGAGGCAATCCAGAATCAGGTCAAGGTAAGCAGCTACGTGTTCCTGAAGACGGATCCGAATGAGCTGCTGATGATGACGGATTTGCCGAACACGAGCCGGCCCTGGCGGACGGTAACCGCGCTCGTGGATACCGACTGGTATCCCGCCAGTTATCCCTGGCATGTGGTGCTGGAGCTGGATGCCGGTGAGAAGCGGATCGAGATCAAGAAGGGCGAGACGCTCTGCCGGGTCATCCCGGTCAGGCGGGATACGTATTTTGCGCAGGCCATGACGCCTGGTGAATTTGATGCGTTCTTCCAGCGCGGACAGAAATGGCTGGCGACGCACGGAAAATTTGAGCACGAAGTTGCGGGGACAGGGGTCGCGGATATCACGCGCACCTACGTCAAGCAGCAGGTGAGGTCGCGTTTCATCGTCACCGGGTGAGTCTTCGTGAGTCTTCGCGCGATCTTAATATGTCATTAGCCGGGGGATCATGAGCTGACTTTTTAATAGAGAGACAGAGGAGATCTCATGATGAAGAACATTGGATTGTTGGTAACGGCAGTATTGATCGCGGTCGCGCCGGCGCGGGCGCGGGCCGAGGTGCGCTTGCAAGGCGCCGGGGCGACGTTTCCCAACCCGATTTATCAGCGTTGGGTGACGGAATATCAGAGCCTGCATCCGGATGTCAAGATCGACTATCAGTCCATCGGTTCCGGCGGCGGGATCAAGGGGATTACCGAAAAGACGGTCGACTTCGCGGGCTCCGATGCGCCAATGAGCAAGAAGGAGAAGGAGACGGCCAAGGGGGATGTCGTGCATCTTCCAACCGTCGCCGGCGCGGTCGTACCGGCCTACAACCTGCCGGGCGTCGACTCGCTAAACCTGGATGGGCCGACGCTGGCGGAAATCTTCATGGGAAAAATCGCGAAGTGGAATGATCCGAAGATCGTCGCGCTGAACGAGGGCAAGCAGTTGCCCGATCTCGCGATCACGCCGGCCTATCGCACGGATGGCAGCGGGACGTCGTTTGTCTTCACCAATTATCTCGCGGGGCAGAGCGACGATTTCAAGAACACCGTCGGCATGGGCAAACAAGTGAAGTGGCCGGTCGGTCAGGGTGGAAAGGGAAACGAAGGCGTTGCCGCCGTCGTGCAGCAGACGACGGGCGCGATCGGTTACATCGAAGTGAACTACGCGATGGCAAACAAGATCGCCTTCGCGGCGATGAAGAATAAGAGCGGCAAGTTTGTCAAAGCCAGCGCCGACTCAATCTCGGCCGCGGGCGAGGGTGCCGTGGAAAAAATGGGGGACAGCCTCTCGGTGAACATCTGGGATCAGGATGGCGAGAACGCCTATCCGATCAGCGCGTTCACTTACATCATCGTCTACAAGGACCTCGGCTATCTGAAGGATCAGAACAAGGCAAAGGCGCTGGTGGACTTTCTGAAATGGACAACGCATGACGGGCAGAAGTTAGCCCGCGAGATGGATTACGCGCCGCTGAGCGAGGGCGTGCAGAAAAAGGTGAATGGCGCAATTGATTCACTGATGTGGGATGGACAGCCGGTCGCTGCGAAGCAGTAGGCGGCCTATGACGCACGGAGCTCTGGATTACGATGTAGAGCGGGCGGCGGCTGCGCGGAGGGCGGCCAGCCGATCGCTTTTGATTACCGGGAAGCGGAAGGTCACCTCCGATACTTTGCTCGCTTGGGCGGCACGCGCGGCGGCGGCGACGATTCTTCTCATGCTGGCGGCGCTCCTGATCGTGTTGACCCTGGCAGCGATTCCCAGCGTAAAAGAATTTGGCTTGATGTTCTTCGCAGGCCGGGAGTGGCGCCCCAATGCCCTGGAAGATGTTCCGAGGCATGGCCCGGATGGCAAGGTATTGATTGAGGACGGCGAGGTGGTGCGCGAGACGCTGCCACCGGCTTTTGGGGCGCTACCGGTCATTTACGGGACGGCGGTAAGCTCGGGTCTCGCGTTGCTTTTTGCGGTTCCGTTGGGGACGGGGGCGGCTCTGTTTTTGGTTCGAGTAGCGCCGAAAACAATCGCAGCGCCGATTTCGTTTCTAATTGAGTTTCTCGCCGCGATCCCCAGCATCGCCTACGGCATGTGGGCGCTGTTTGTGCTGGCGCCATTTCTCCAGAAGTACTTGGAGCCGGGAATCGCGAAGATCACCGGCACAACACCCGGCACCGGTCGCGACATGCTCTGCGGCGGATTGATCCTCGGCATCATGATCCTGCCGATCATCACCGCCATCAGCCGCGACGTGCTCAAGGCAGTGCCGCGGGCGCAGGTCGAAGGCACAGTGGCGCTGGGCGCGACATGGTGGCAAAGCTCGTGGGAGATGCTGCGATACAGCCGCGCGGCGCTCTTCGGCGCGATCATGCTCGGCTTGGGACGGGCGGCCGGGGAGACGATGGCGGTTGCGATGGTGATCGGAAACAACAATCAGATTGTGCCTTCGCTTTTCGCTCCGGCGCAGACGATGTCCAGCCTGCTGGCCAACGAATTTGCCGAAGCAAGCGGCGCAATGCATCGCGCGGCACTTGCCGAAGTGGCGCTTGTGCTGCTTATTATGTCGCTGGTGTTCAATGTCGCGGCGCGCTGGCTGGTCGTCGGAAAGAACGTGAGATCTGCGGCAGCGCATTAGTGCTGTTTCGTAGCGAGCGCGAGACGCTCTTGCCCCGTGAGCCTAAGATGAAGACCCTTTACAACCGTTACTCGCAAGCGAAGAGCAATATGATGCTCAGCGTCTGCATTGCATTCACCGTCTTCATCCTGGCGCTCCTCGTACTCGTGACCGGCTACCTCGCGATACACGGGGTTCGTTCGCTCAGCTCGGAATTCTTTACCCAGCTACCCAGCGGCAGGGTGAACAATCCCGGTGGAATGAAGCACGCTTTGATCGGTACCGGCGTTTTAGTTGCACTGGCAAGCCTGATTGGAATCCCAGTCGGAATGCTCTGCGGCGTGTATCTCGCCGAATATTCCGCAAGCTCTTATCTCGCGCAACCGGTGCGCTTCATTGCGGATGTGCTGACGGGCGTGCCCAGTATCGTGGTAGGAATTCTGGGCTACGAGCTGCTGGTGGTGCCGCTCGGACATTTCAATGGTTATGCCGGCGCGCTGGCGCTGGCGTTCATCATGGTCCCCATCGTGGCGCGGACGACTGAGGAAATGCTTCGGCTCGTGCCAAACAGTTATCGCGAAGCATCGATCGCGCTTGGTGCCACCAAGGCCAGGACGATTCTCACCGTGGTCATTCCCGCCGCCACCGGCAGCATCGTCACCGGCGTGATGCTCGCCATCGCAAGGGTCGCGGGCGAGACCGCCCCCTTGCTCTTCACCGCGCTGGGCAGCAGATTGCTGACGCTCAACCCGAACTATCCGTTCCCTTCCTTGACCGTGCAGATTTACAGCTACGCAACGGGACCCTATGCGGCACAACGGGACCTCGCCTATGCGGGGATGATCGTGCTGATCGCGCTGGTGTTCGTCCTGAACCTCGCGATCCGATTCTTTACGCGGTCCGCGCAGATCTCGAGATGAAACGATCAATATGACACAGCTTGCACCCGAAATACGAAGAAGTTCAAAGCGCGCTACCCACGGCGGAATGGTGATGATGACGCAAACCGACGACAGAACTGGAACTGAAACCCACCCCGAAATTGCGGGCGAGAAGCACGTTCTCACCGTCGACAACTTCCGCCTGTTCTACGGCAAGGCGCAGGCGCTGCACGATGTCAGCATCAAAATCCCCGCGGGGAAGGTGACGGCACTCATCGGCCCGAGCGGATGCGGGAAATCCACACTCCTCCGCAGCTTCAACCGCCTGAACGATCTGATCGACAACATCCGCATTCAGGGAAGCATCCGGTTTGGAGAGGTTGACATCTACGGAAAGAACATCGATGTCATCGAGCTCCGCAAGCGCATGGGCATGGTGTTCCAGAAATCCAATCCCTTTCCGATGTCGATCTTTGAGAATGTCGTATACGCGCTGCGAATCGGCGGCGAACGCAAGCGGTCGGTGCTGGAAGAGGTTTGCGAGCGCTCGTTGCGGGGCGCGGCGCTCTGGGATGAAGTAAAGGACCGGCTGCATGGGAGCGCGCTCGGACTATCCGGCGGCCAACAGCAGCGGCTGTGCATCGCCCGCGCCATCGCGGCAGATCCGGAAGTCCTGCTGATGGATGAGCCCTGCTCAGCGCTGGATCCCATCGCGACGGCGAAGATTGAGGATCTGATCCATCAGCTTCGCGGAAAATATTCGCTGATTATCGTCACCCACAACATGCAGCAGGCGGCACGGGTGAGCGATTACACCGCATTTATGTACCTCGGCCGGCTGGTGGAATACGGGCCGACAAACACAATCTTCGTCACGCCGCATTTGAAGGAAACCGAAGCCTATATCACCGGGCGATTTGGTTGATTGGAGCAGTCGATGAGGCATTTTGAGGAACAACTTGATGCGCTGCTGAAGAAGGTCGTCCGCATGGCGGAACTCGCGGAGTCGATGATCAATTCAGCGGTTCAAGCCCTCGTCACGCGCGATGAGTCGACCATCCCAAACGTCTTCGCGACCGAAGATCAGGTCAACGCAATGCAGGTGGAGGTGGACGACCTCGCGATCAAGCTCACCGTATTGCTCCAACCCGCGGCGAGAGATGCGCGATTCCTGTTCATGGCATCCCGCATCGGCGGCGAGCTGGAACGGATCGCGGACCAGGCGATCAATATCAGCCAGAATTCCCGGCACGTCCTGACCGCCCCACCGCTCAAGCCCATGGTCGATATTCCGGTGATGGCGGAGATCGCCCAGAAAATGATGCGCGATGCAATCCGTGCCATGACCAACCGCGACGTGGCGCTTGCGAACACGGTGCTGGAAGAGGAGAAGAAGGTTGACGCCTTCCGCGACACCATCTTTCGCACGCTGCTCACGTACATGATGGCGGACCCGGGCACGATTCAGCGGGCGCTGTCGCTCATCCTCATAGCGCGAAACCTGGAGCGGATCGGCGATCACGCGACGAATGTGGCCGAAGAGGTCATCTACTGGATTCAGGGGCGCGACATTCGGCACGGCAAAGGAAAGCACGTATCAGAATTAGCCGAAGACGGGGACTAACGCAGTGATTGTCAAAAATTTCCATTCAGCGAGGTCAACGGTACACCCCACTTTGCCCTTTGGAAGAACAACTGGCTAAAATAATGCACGATGAATGAAGTGGCTGAAAAGTCGAAGTTGGAACGGATGATCCAGCAGCAGGTGATCGAGCGCGGCATCACCGATCCGCGCGTGATCGAATCGCTGCGGGTTGTGCCGAGAGATAAGTTCTTTCAGGACGATTTGGTGAATGAGGCGTACGCGGATCGTGCCGCGCCGATTGGTCACGGGCAGACAATCTCGCAGCCTTACATGGTCGCGCTGATGACCGAACGGCTGAACGTGAATCCTGAGCACAAGGTGCTCGAGATCGGCACCGGCAGCGGGTATCAGACCGCAATTCTCGCACGATTGGCCGGAGAGGTTTTTTCGGTCGAGCGCGTGAAACCGCTGCTCGATGCGGCTTTCCATCGCCTGTTTGAGTTGGGCGTTCGCAACGCTCATTTCAGGTACGGTGATGGCACGATCGGCTGGCCGGAGGCGGCGCCGTTCGATCGCATCCTGATCGCGGCGGGTGCGCCAGCGCTGCCGCGCGAGCTCTTGCTCGGGCAATTGAAGGACGGCGGCATCGCGGTCCTGCCGATCGGGGCTGAAGATGAACAGATGCTGGTCAGCGTGCGACGCGACGGCGATGAGCTGGCCAGCGATGATGTGTGCCCGTGCCGATTTGTGAAATTGATCGGGCGCGAGGGCTGGGAAGGGAAGTAAGCGTCTCAAAGACCACAGTGCAGAACACGGGCTGGAAGCCCGTGCTACGGGAATGACCAAACTCCAGGGCGACACGGACCTGAAGTCAGCGCTCCAGCGTCCGATCGAGATGCTCGACGGAGTGGGCGACACACGCGCCAAATACTTCAAGCTGCTGGGCGTGCAGACCCTGGGGGAACTCATTGAATACTTTCCGCGACGGTATCAGTTTGAATCTTCCGAACGCCCGATTCTGGACCTGGTAAACGATCAGATTCAGACCGCCCGCGGCCACGTGGTCGCGGTGGATTATGTCCCCTCCTGGCCCAGGCCTCGCTTCGAGGCGACGATGGATGATGGCAGCGAGAAGCTTGCGCTGGTCTGGTTCAACGCGGCGTACATGCGAAAGAAAATCGTCCCCGGCAAGCTGATTCGCGTGCAGGGCAAGGTGAAGTTTCGCGGCAGCATTCCGCAGATGGTGAATCCCCAGTGGCAAGAGATCTCCGATGAGGCGGAGCCGATTCAGGAGAGCCAGTTTCGCCCGATTTATCCGGCGACGGCAAAGCTCGCGAGCGAAGTGATTCAGCGCGTCATCGATCGGAATCTGGATGCGGCGCTTGGCTCGGTCGATGAATGGTTTGAGCCGGAGTTGCTCCAGAAGCGGGGGCTTTTGGGCCGGAGCCAGGCTTACCGCGCGATCCACCGCCCGAAGGATGATCGCGAAGCGATGAGCGCCCGGCGGCGGATCGTCTACGACGAACTGATGCTGATGCAGCTCGGCCTCGGAATCGGCAAGCGACTTCGCGATGGAAAATTAACCGGGCCCGTGCTGCGGATCGACAAGCTGCTCGATGAGCGGATCTGCAAACGGTTCCCGTTTCGGATGACGAACGCGCAAAAGTCCGCCTGCTATGAGATCATCAAAGACGTCAAAAGCGGCCGGCCGATGAATCGGCTTCTCCAGGGCGACGTCGGCAGCGGGAAGACGGTCGTGGCGCTGTACGCAATGTTGGTCGCCGTTGCGAATCGAATGCAGGCGGCGCTTCTCGCGCCGACCGAAGTGCTGGCCGAGCAGCATTACCTGACGCTATCCAATTTTCTCAAAGGCTCCACCGTATCGGTTGAATTGCTCACCGGACGCACGAAACGCGGCGGCAAGAAGAAGCTTCAGCAACGCTTGGGCGATGGCGAAGCGCATATCGCAGTCGGAACCCAGGCGCTGATTCAGGAAGACATCGAGTTTGCAAATCTCGGAATCGTCGTCGCCGATGAGCAGCACAAGCTTGGCGTCCGGCAGCGTGCGACGCTGAAGAGCAAGGGCGTCGCCCCGCATTACCTGGTCATGACGGCGACGCCGATTCCGCGAACACTCGCCTTGTCGTACTTTGCCGATTTTGACGTGAGCGTGATTGATGAACTCCCTCCCGGTCGGCAGCCGATCGAGACACGCCGGCTTCGCGTGAAGCAGGCGTCCAACGCTTACGAATTCATCCGCGGTCAGGTCGAGCAGGGAAGGCAGGCGTACGTCGTTGTGCCCCAGATTGAGGACGATGGCACGGAGGATGTGAAGAGCGCCATCAAGGAGCACAAGCGACTGAGTGAGGGGCCGCTCAAGGGGCTTCGCGTCGGTCTGCTGCATGGGCAGATGTCGACCAACGACAAGCACGCGGTGATGACGGCGTTTCGGGCGGGCGAGATCAATGTGCTGGTGGCGACAACGGTGATTGAGGTTGGCATCGACGTGCCGAATGCGACGGTAATGCTGATCGATAATGCCGAACGGTTCGGCCTGTCGCAGTTGCACCAGCTTCGTGGACGCGTCGGCCGTGGCAGCGAGCAGTCGCATTGCCTGCTGCTTTCGGATGCGCTGACGGAAACTGCTGAAGCGCGATTGAATGCCATGACACACACCGGAGATGGTTTTGAAATTGCCGAAATGGACTTGAAGCTGCGCGGGCCGGGGCAGTTCTTCGGAACCCGCCAGCACGGGTTACCGGAGTTCAAGATGGCAGACCTGACGAGCGAGATCGATCTTTTGAAGCTGGCCAAGGAAGATGCGTTGGAGCTGCTGGCGCGAGATCCGAAGCTGCGGAATCAGCAGCACCGCCATCTGTGGGATGCGCTGCGGAGGCAGTTTGGAGCTTCGATTGAGTTGGCGCAGGTGGGCTGATTCGGCTCGGCTTCCGCCTCAATGCACCAGCTTATGCCACAGGGGCGGCCCCAGGATTATCAAGCCGATCAGCGCCGACGCGACCGCGGCGACGAGCACCATGCCTGCCGCGAGATCTTTCGCGTGCTTCGCGAGCGGATGGATTTCGGGAGACGCTAAATCCACCGCGGCTTCAATGGAAGTGTTAAGACCCTCAAGAATGATCACACCCGCGATGGCGCAGACGATGATTGCCCACTCCACGCTCGAGAGACCAAGCCAATATCCCAGGATGCACGCGACGGCGCCGAGGATAACGTGAATGCGGGCGTTACGCTGGGTTTGCAATAGAAACCAGAGACCCGCGAAGGCGTAGTAGAACGAGTTGGTGATGCGAAGATTTACGCCAGGGCGGCCGAGAGGACTGCGTGGGTCCGTCTGCTGGGGTGGGAGCGAGTTCAAGGTCATCTGATCTTACATGCTTCAGTGAAAGAGCTCATTCAATTCGGGCGGAGGCGGCATCCTGAAAGTTACTGGCATTTTCGTTCTGGGGTGAACGAAGCCAAGTTCGACGGCGGCCAGCATCAGCCTCACCGCGCCATCGGCTCGACCATAGACCGAGTCCCCGACAATGGGCCAGCCCCGCGAGGCGAGATGAACGCGGATCTGATGTTTGCGGCCGGTCTCCAGGCGAACGCGCAGTTCCGAAATCCTGGAACGCTGCCGAAAGAGCTCGTAATGCGTCTTCGCGAGCTGACCTCTGCCGCTCGCCTTGGTCGTGTGAACCGTTCCATCCGCATATTCGACCAGACGAGATTCGATCGATCCCGAGGGCGGCTGCGGAGAGCCGTGAACGGCGGCATGATAGACGCGCTCCACCGTATGGTGGAAAAACTGTGTCTTGAGGGACTCGTACGCCAGATCATTCTTCGAAAAGACGAGCAACCCCGATGCATCGCGATCCAGCCGGTGAATCAAGCCGATCTGGAATTCAGGATCTGACCTTGCGTGGTTCTTCTGGATGATCGCCAGGGCCGTGGCTCGCGTTTCATTAGGAACGGTGCTCGTGAGCAGACCCGCCGGCTTGTTGATGATCAGCAGGTCCCGATCTTCAAAGATCAGTTCCAGCGGAGCAAGAGCAGTAGGCCCAAGCTTTGGCTTCAGTCGCTCGTCAACACGAACTTGATCGATCGCAGCGACGATCTCCGTCAGCTTGTGAGCGCGCTGATCTTTGATGAAAACCCGCCCCTGCTCGACCATCCGCTTGAGCGTTTGCTTGCTTGACCGCGGGAAGCGCTCCGCTAACGCATCAACGAGACGCCGAGGAGGGTGATCTGAATGTTCCGGAGTGGAGGATTCCATGGCGACAAAGGCGATGATAGGCGCAATCGAATCATCGAGCGAACGATGCGCGGATGCACCACGCAAACGTGAACATGATGTCGCTTGCGCCTATAATTCCCCCCGATGTCAAGCTATACGCAGAGCATCCAAAACCTGATGAACGAATTGTCGAAGCTGCCCGGGATCGGCCTTCGATCGGCCGAACGCATCGCGTTTCACCTGCTGAAACAGAAGCCGGATGAAGCCATGCGCCTCGCTGAAGCCATTCGCGATGTGAAGACGCGCATCAAGCATTGCTCCGTCTGCTACAACCTGACGGAACAGGATCCGTGCGGAATATGTTCCAATCCTTCTCGCGATCAGGGAATCGTCTGCATTGTGGAGCAGCCGAAGGATTTGCTGGCCCTGGAAGCGACCGGCCTGTATCAGGGGGTTTATCATGTGCTGCTGGGACGGATTTCGCCGCTGGAAGGCGTTGATCCGTCAGATCTGACTTTGGAAGCGCTGGTGAAGCGGCTCGAATCCGACACCGTCCGTGAGCTGATCATGGCGACCAACCCGAACATGGAAGGCGATGGAACCGCGCTTCACATTCAGGGACTCGCCGCGCGTTTTCCAGAAATCCAAGTCACGCGATTGGCGCGCGGCCTGCCCAGCGGCAGCAACATCGAATACGCCAATCGAAACATTCTCGCAGACGCAATCAGCGGCCGGCAGCGGATGTGATCCGGCTTCACGTTCATTCCTTTGGAAGCTCCAAAAAGAATGTCGAACCAAGCCCCGGCTGCGATTCTGCCCAAAGGCGCGCGCGCAGTAAATCCGCGGCCTGGCGAGCGATCGACAGCCCGAGACCGGAGCCGGACTGGCCGTGAGTGTCGCCTCGCGTGAACGTTTGAAAGAGGGTGTTCAGCTTCTCGGTAACGATTCCGGGACCTTGATCCTGAACGGAAATTCGCCAACGGTCACAGTCCTGAGCTTTGACAGAGACGGTGCCGCGCTTGCTGTATTTGATGGCGTTGCCAATCAGGTTCTGAAGGATCAGGTTGATCAGTTGCTGATCGGAATTCAGTTCCGCCTCTCGCGGGACATCCATTTCCAGCCGTAAATCCTTTTCACTCGCGGAGTAGCTGAACTGTTGGAGCAGCGACGAAATGAGGGCGTGCAGCTTCACCGGGCCAACGTGGACCTGAACCTTTCCTTTCCGAAATCGCTCAGCGTGCAGGAATCGATCCATCGTGCTGACGGTTTCCAGAATCGATCGTCGCATCGTCTCGAGATCATCGAGCGACTCCTTATATTTCGACTCATTCACCAGATCGCGGCGAAGGACTTCCAGCATCAGCAGCACACCATTCAATCCGCCGCGCAAATCGTGCGAGAGGAAAGAGAGGTATTTACTCTGAGCCTCGGCGAGTGCCTGCAGCTCGGCTTTCTGATGATTTGCGAAGCTCACCACGCCACGCCGCGTTGCGACATCGATCCCGAGATTGAGCGCCGTGATTTCGTCGATCGAGATAATTCGATTGAGCGAGCGCGAGATCTCCTCGATCACAATCGGACGGAGCAAGCTGTATTCGATCATCAGCTCGGCGAGGTTATAACTTTGATCGAAGCGGGTTTCGCCGTGAATCAGCGCGACCTCCATCAAGTCCTTGGTGGCCTTGGGGTCGGTGGCTTCAAGGGCGGCAGCCATCTGATCGAGCGTTGCAGGCAGATCATTACGCAGTTGGGCGAGCGTTAAAGTGTGCGCCTGGGGCAGTATTTCCTCGACCGCGGTCTGCCAGCGGACGACGATCGGCTCGCGCTGGGCGCGCAGCGCCGCCGCCAGTTGCGGGAACGGTTGGTATTTCAGCACATCCATCGATCGATTTTTCATGGAGAGAGCCCATTTCCTGATCCGAGAGAACGCATGATTCAGCGCGTCCGGCCCAGCGAATGATATGTTAACGGTCTCGATGAACCAAAGGCAACCGCCTACACTTGGGCTCGATTTTTCGAGCGATTGAACGATAAAGAATTTCGATGAGTGAAGACACTTCGCCGAGGTCAGAGGAGCCGATCGCGTACGAGCAGCCGGACCCGGAGCGTCCAAGCTCCGCCGCGCCGACCGAGATTGCGCTGGAACGCGAGGCATCGCCGAACGCGCACGATCCTTATGCGGCGCTTCGGTTCCGGGATTATCGGGTGTTCTCGATCGCGTGGATGATCTCCGTGATCGGGAACCAAATGACCTCGGCCGCTCTGGGCTGGGAGATTTTTGATCGCACCGGAAATGAGTTGAATCTGGGATGGATCGGAGGGGTGCAGGCGATCCCGCTTCTGGTCTTGGCGCTGCCGGCGGGAGCGCTGGCGGATTACATGGACCGCCGGCGGATCATGATGATCACCAGCATCTTCGCGGCGCTCACCTCCATCGGCTTCGCCATGATGTCGTATAGCGCGAGCACGCACTACCTCGCAATCATGTACGGGCTCCTTCTGCTCAACAGCACGGTTCTGGTGATGGGCCGGCCGGCGCGATCCTCCTTTCTGCCGACGATTGTGCCGACCGAAGTTTTTACAAATGCCGTGACCTGGAACGCTTCGTTCTTCCAGACCGCGACCATGATCGGGCCCGCGCTCGCCGGGCTGGTTATCGCGCACAGCTTGCGACAGTTTCACAGCGTGCGCGCGGTGTACCTGATTGATGCACTGTGTGCGCTGGTGTTCGCCGCGGCGATGCTCATGCTCCCGCCGCCGCGGTACGGAAACAGCATGGGCGGGAAAAACAACGACCTGTCGGCAATCTCCAAGCTGACCGCCGGCATTCGCTTTGTCTGGCACACGAAGATTGTGCTGGCGACGATGACGCTGGATCTCTTCGCCGTGCTGCTGGGGGGCGCGATTTATCTGCTGCCGGTGTTTTCCAAAGAAATTCTGAAAGTAGGGTCGGTCGGCTTTGGCTGGCTGCGGGCGGCAGATGCGATCGGGGCGCTGGCAATGGCGCTGCTGATCGCGCACACGCCGCCGATGAAGAAAGCCGGGCGCGCCATGCTGATCGCCGTCGGAATGTTCGGGCTGGCGACGATCGGCTTTGGGCTTTCGCGAAATTTTCTGCTCTCGTTCCTGATGGTCTTTTTGATTGGCGCGTTCGACAACATCTCCGTTGTGGTCCGACATACGCTGGTGCAGGTGCTGACGCCGGATTCCATGCGCGGGCGGGTCTCCGCGGTCAACAACATCTTTATCGGGGCATCAAACGAACTCGGCGGATTGGAATCCGGCGTCACTGCACGCTTGTTCGGTCAGATGGCGCTCGGCGCCGGCTGGGCAAGTTCCGCGGCAGCCGCCAAGGGATGGGGCGCAACCGCATCCGTCGTCTTCGGCGGAATCGGCACCATCATCACCGTCGTCGCAATCGCCATTTTGTTCCCCGGCATTCTTCGATTCGGTCGGCTCGACCAAGCCAAGCCCGCGTCTATTTGATCGGCCGCGTCGTGGCGCGCCTGCCCGTCACGCTCACGCCCAGCACGTTCCCGACCGATCGTTCCGATCCATCCGATGGATGATTCACGATCATCATCTTCTTCGACCGCGGATCGCGAACCGCCATCATCGACGAACCGCCGCCGTCGAGGTTCACCGCCTTCTCGGCGCCAGACTTAATCATTACATCCGCCAGATCCGTCAGCGACATCCCGATCGCCTTCCCCTTGATGCGTCCATCCACCACGACGAGCAGCAAGGTCTTGCCCCCATCCCGAAGCCCCACCGCCGTCCGCGGGTGAGGGCCCCGTGCGAATCCCGGCTTGTCTCCCGGCGGCGCGACATTCTTCCCCTCATCCACCAGCAGATCGTGCCCCGAGATCACCTGGTACGCATCCGCCGGCACCTCGCTGATCTTCGCGATCGTTACCTGCTTATCCTTGCTCACCAGCACCGCATAACCCGGCTGGCCGGGCTTCGACCAAACCTCGCCATCCGTCTCCGAAAATCCCGTCACCGCGGCCGGGATACCGCTCTTGAACTCCTTCAACGCCGCCGCGCCTTCCGCATCCTTCCCCGACAAATGGCTGAAAAAATCCCCGTTGATCACCACATCAAATCCCTCGCGCTCCGCAATCTTCGTCGGCCGCATCAATGTGGTCTGCCACTTGCCATCGCCATCCGGATCCGCTCCGCCCCGCGACACGCGCACGTTCACTTTCGGGTCCGTCAGATCGATCGCCGTCAAATAAATCTGCTGCGGCGGATCCGTGCGCGCCTCATACTTGCAGACCACGCTCTTGTAAGGCCGAGCCGATGGGAAATCAGCTTGCGCGACGCTGTTTCCCGCCAGCACAACGACCAACATCAATCGACGAAGCATTGACACTCCCGTAGGGGCGACACAAGTGTCGCCCCTACAAATTATTGAGCCGCATCCCACGTTTCTTCCGGCGCCGGCCAAGTCGTCGGGCGCAGCGGCTTCTTCCGTCTCCGCGCGGATGCCGAACTCGGCTGGCTCGCCGCCGACTGCACGAACCGCACCGGCTGATTCTTCGCCGCAAGGTTGTCCGACCGCGCCTCCCCATTCATCAGCTTCCAAGCCCCGCTGCGCACGCGCTCAAAATCAAATGCCGGCCCCGGATCCTGCTTGTCGGTCTGCACATGAAAATGCCCCATCAACCCCTGATAGTTCTCCCACTGCGACTGCGTCAGCACGTGATTGACAACTTTCCCATCCGCTTCCCGCGGGTAATCGCACGTGATCTTCGGCAGCGCCGTGCACAGCGCCGCCGTCAGCTTGGTCAGCGAGTCATACTGCGCATCCGTCAGGTCATACATCTCCAGGTTCTGCAGTTGGATCTCCCCCACTACCGGTTCCTGCCGCGACGGATAATACGGCCCCGGCTTGCGAACCGACTGCTTCATCACATACGCCGGCAGCACCACGCGCGTCCGCCCCTGCTCATCCTTGCGATACCACTCCTTCAACGTCCGTTTCGGATCGTTTGGCGGATACGCTCCGATGTTCGCAATCTCAATCCCCACCGACCGCGGATTCGAATCCGTCGCATGCCATGCGCGCTCCTTCACATCACACGTCTGATAGATCGTCCCATCCACATCCACCATGAAATGCACCGACAAACCGCGAACATCGTGCAGAATGAAAAAGCACTGACTCGACGTCCCCGTCACATCGAAGTGATAGACAAACTGATCCACCTTCTCCTGAAGGCTTTTCAGATCCCATCCGCCGCCGCGGAATTTCTCCGTCTCCTGGGTCGTCAGAACCCGCCCGCGCAGATCGAGTCGGCTCGGCGAATCGATATCGGCAAACGACGCCGGCTTCCCCGTCTGTTTCAGAATCTCCGCCGCCTGCCGCGTCGTCGCAAGGAAGCTCGCCTGCGACGCCGGCGCAAATCGCCGCTCCGTCCGATAGGCATCAAACCCCCCCGGATCCATCCACGTCACGACCGGCGCGCCGGTATGAAAGAACTGGCCCGCAACGACAATCTCATCCCCCTTCCGTTCCAACCGCTGCCCCACTTCAGTCTTGCTATGACGACACCCCGCGCACCCCACAAGAGCGCCCATCAGCAAACATCCGGCAAGCCCACGCCACGCAGCTCGAATCATCCGTTGATCCTTTCCAGTTGTTGGTTGGAATACCATACAGGCAAATATCGTCCGCGTTAACAACCCGCTACAATCCGCCCCCATGCTCAATTACATCTGGGCGGGGCTGATTGTGTGCAGCCTCGTATTTGCGTTGACGAGAGATGTGAACGACATGCGCCGCGACACGTATCGCAATGGGGCCGCGCTACCGGTGAAGATCACGCTCGATTCTCCCGCCGATGCGGAGAAACCATCGCAGGCGGTTCACGTCGTGATCGACCCCGCCGCCTATCGCAGCTTCTACCATGTGGACGACACGCCCGCGGAGTCATATCCCGCAACCCTGACCAAGACGTCCCACCATGCCGAGCTTCGTTTTCCCGCCGATGCGACTTTCCCTAAACCGCTCGCCAGGATCAGGGATTCAACCACGCCTGATGACGACCGCCGACTCGCCGCCGAGGTGTTGATGTTGAATAAGATCGACCCCACCACGATGACCGCCGGCTTGAAGTTCGCGCCCGTCCGCTTCCAGACCATGGCCGACATCGCCAACGCCGCGATGATCGCCGCCAAGGACGGTGTCATGAAGGTCGCGCTTCCGCTTATCGGCGTCATGGCGTTCTGGCTCGGGATCACGCGCATCGGCGAGCGCGCGGGTCTCATCGCGATGTTCACCAAGCTCGTCCGCCCGATCCTTCGCCCGCTTTTTCCCGAAGTCCCACCCAATCATCCCGCCATGGGATTCATGGCCCTCAACCTCACCGCCAACATTCTCGGCATGGGCAATGCCGCCACGCCCACCGGTCTCAAAGCGATGGAGGAATTACAAACGCTCAACCCGAAGAAGGACACCGCCACCAACGCGATGGTCATGCTGCTGGCGATGCACGCATCCAGCATCCAGTTGCTTCCACCTGCCATGGTCATCGCGGTCATGGGGCTGCGTGCGACCAACGAGTTACTCATGCCGATCTGGCTGGCCAGCGCGTTCGGTTTGATGATGGGCATTATCGCCGCCAAAGTCTTCGGCCTCCTTCCCGGCTACCAGCGCACCGATCCCAATCGCGTCCAAGCCGGCGCAGAAGTTCAACTCACGGAGGGGCAGTAATCATGGAAACCATCCGCGCCGTTGTTCAAGTTCTCAGCACCGTCGTGATCGTCGCCGTCATTGTCGGCTTCCCGTTCTACGGAATCCTCAAGCGCGTCCCCGTCTACGAAGCCTTCGTCGAAGGCGGCAAAGAAGGATTCCAGATCGTCATCCGAATCATTCCCTACATGGTCGGAATCCTCGCCGCGATGGCGATGTTCCGCGCATCCGGCGCCATGGATTTCCTGATTGAAGGCCTGCGCCCGTTGCTGAGAATCGTTGCCATCCCGCCGGAGATCATCCCCATGGCGATCACCCGCCCGCTCACCAGCGCCGGTTCGATCGGCGTCCTCTCCGACATGATCAAAACCTACGGCACCAGCTCCACCTTCGTGAAAATGGCCGCCGTCATCTTCGGCTCCAGCGAGACAACGTTCTACGTCATCGCGGTCTATTTCGGATCCGTCAACGTGACGAAGGTCCGCCACGCCGTCGCCGCCGGACTTGTTGCGGAGGGCGCCGCCATCATCAGCTCGATCTACCTCGTCAAATTCATGTATAGCTAAGACATCATGACCAAGCTCATCTCCGAAACGCCCACGCGATTTCCTGTCGGCATCATTGCCGCCTCCAGCCCCGTTCCGCAGGTGGAATTTGCCCGCGGCCTAGAACGCCTCCGCAAATCCGGCTTCATCCCCATCGTCCATGAGCAAGTCCCCAAGCAGCACTTCATTTTCGCCGGCAGCGACGAAGAGCGCGCCGGTGCGCTCTACTCCTACGCCAAGGATCCTCGCTTCTATGTCCTCTGGGCGGCGCGAGGCGGATACGGCGCCCAGCGCCTCCTCCCCCTGCTCGATAATCTCACCCGCCAGCACGGCGTCCCTCCCAAAAAACTCCTCGTCGGCTACTCCGATGTCACCGTCCTCCACGAATACGCCCGCTCGCGCTGGGGGTGGTCCACGCTCCACGCTGCCATGCCCGCGGAATCCCAGTTCAAGCAGATCGATTCGGAGGCATATCACTCGATCGTGGACTACATCCGCGGAAAAGCCGCGATCCCACCGTGGGTCCGAATACCTCTCACCTGGCTAACAAACCCTCCCGCCAAAACACTCACCGCAAATATAATCGGCGGCAACCTCTCTCTCTGGTCATCCCTCGCCGGCACCCCCTACGCCCAATCCGGTCACGATAAAATCATCTTCCTCGAAGACGTCGGCGAACCATTCTACCGCATCGACCGCATGATGATTCAGCTCGAACAAGCCGGCGCCTTCGACGGCGTGGCTGCCATCATCCTCGGCGACTTCACCGACTGCCGCGATGAGAAAAACACCTGCCTCGAAAGCGAAGATTCGGACGCGCGAAGGCCACTTCGCCAGACCTTCGCGCAGGAACAAGCCTTCGAAGAAATCTTCGCGAAGCTCGGCCAGCGCATCGGCGTCCCCATCGCCCAAGGCCTCGCCGTCGGGCATGGCCCACACTTCGCGCCCCTGCCGCTGGGCGCAACCTATGAACTCTCCCCCGCGGGCGCTCTAAAACTGGTCAAATGGGATTGGACGCAAACCGCCACGTGACTTCCCCAAACATCACGCCGTCAAAATCGGGAACTTCGTGCTGCTGATCGGCAGATGCGAATACTCCTCCACCAGACGCCGATATTCCCGGGCCACCCGCCGGGGCTTCCGCCCCAGCGTGTACAGCCCCACATGATTCACCGTCCCGCGCAGCTTCGTCAGCGCCGTATCCCAGTCCTTCATATCAACCAGCCCGAACCAGGTGAATCCGATGATGGGAACCCCGTCCTCCCTCAACCGCAGAAGGTTCATCCACTCCTTCCACAGCCACTCCACCGCGAACTGACTCGTCCGGTTCGTCTCCGTGTGCATCACCGGCAACCGATAGCGATCGTAGTACTGCCGCGTAATCACGTAGTATCCATACACATCCCCCGCGCCGATGGATTTGCCATCCGCCTTCAGGATGTGCTCATTCGTGATGTAGTAATCCGTCCCCATGATGCAGTGCGTCCGCAGATGCCGCTGCTGCATGAACCATAGATATTCTTCCGCGTTCATTCCATTTGCCAGAACGTACCGGTACATCGTCGCCGAGATGTCGTGCGCAAAAAGCAGGTCAAGCGACAGGAACCTTCGCTCGTTCATAAAGTGCGCTTGTCCCACCAGATCGGGGCTGCCCGGGTGAACGTACTCCGTCGATTCGCTGAAAATAAAAATCGCGTCCGGCCGAAGATCCAGAATCGCCTTCATCGCGAGGATCGAAGCCTTCGTGCAGTGCTTGATGTTCGTCACGAACGCCAGGTCCGACATCAACCGCTCGTTCCACCAGCCAAACGCGGCGCTGAAAAGCGCCGTCACGTAAATTTCATTCACCGGCGTGTAATACCGAACCCACGGATACCGCATCGCAAACGCGTGCGCATATTCCGCAAACCGATCCGGAAATTCCGGATTCTGAAAATCCTTCAAAAAGTCGGGCAATCCAAAGTGACAAAGGTCGATGATCGGCACGATCCCCAGCCGGCGCATCTCCGCCATGATCGGATCCAGAATCGACCAGTCATATTGCCCCGGCCCAAGCCAGATTCGGAAGATGGGCGGACCATACCGCAGGTATCGCAGCCCAAGCTCGCGCACCAGCTTCAGATCCGTTTTCCACATCTCATAATGCCCGGTGTCGCGAAGCTGATCGACGCGGACGCCGCCTTCGATGACCGGGCACGAGCACTCGATTCCCACGCCGAACATGAAGCGCAACGTATCCACCGGATCGGCAACGCGGGTGATCGCAGGCGTTTGAGAAGATTTTCCAGTCAAAATGCAAACTCCAGCGCTCGGTTGGATCCGGCCTCTGCTGAATATACAACGAGGGTCATGGCGTGGGAGGGAGGGAAACCGCAATCAAATCCACCGGCAGCCCGATTAGAACTCCGCATGTTTAGGCGTCCTCGGAAACGGAATCACATCCCGCACGTTTTGCATCCCCGTCGCATACATGATCGTGCGCTCAAACCCCAATCCAAACCCCGCGTGCGGCACCGTTCCGTACCGCCGCAGGTCGCGATACCAGTTGTAGGACTCTTTGCTCAGGTGCATCTCGTCCATGCGCTGATCCAACATATCCAGCCGCTCTTCGCGCTGCGACCCTCCGATGATTTCGCCGATGCCCGGCGCCAGCACGTCCATGGCGGCCACCGTCTTTCCATCATCGTTTACGCGCATGTAGAACGCCTTGATCTGCTTGGGATAATCGGTGACCACGACCGGCCGTTTCACGTGCTCCTCGGTCAGCCAGCGCTCGTGCTCGGATTGCATGTCGATGCCCCACTGCACCGGAAACTCAAACTTCTTCCCGCTCTTCAAAAGCGCATCGATGGCATCGGTATACGTCATCCGCTCGAAGGATGAATCCACGAACGTCTCGAGCCGGGTAATGCATTCCTTATCGATTCGCTCCGCGAAGAACTTCATGTCATCCTGCCGCTCGTTCAGCAGCGCGCGAAAGATGTACTTGAGAAACTGCTCCGCAAGGTTCGCATCCGCGTTCAGATCCGCAAACGCCACCTCCGGCTCAATCATCCAGAATTCCGCCAGATGCCGAGGCGTGAACGACCACTCCGCCCGAAACGTCGGCCCGAACGTATAAACCTTGCTCATCGCCAGGCAATACGTCTCCACGTTCAACTGCCCCGAAACCGTCAGCGATGCCTCCTTCGCAAAAAAGTCCTGCGAAAAATCCACCTTACCCTCCGGGGTCCGAGGCATGTTCGCAAAGTCCAGCGTGCTCACTCGAAACATCGCCCCCGCGCCCTCGGCATCCGAGGTCGTAATGATCGGCGTGTGCACCCAGTAAAAACCACGTTCGTGAAAGAACCGATGGATCGCCATCGACAGCGCATGACGCACTCGAGTAATTGCGCCAAACGTGTTCGTTCGCGATCGCAGGTGCGCCACCTCCCGCAAATACTCCATCGAATGCGGCTTCGGCTGAATCGGATAATGATCCGGATCATCCACCCACCCCACCACCTTGACCTCATCCGCCTGAATCTCAAACGCTTGCCCCTTCCCCTGCGATTTGACGAGTTTTCCGGTGATGATCACCGAACAGCCGCTGGTGATCTTCAGAACTTCTTCAGCGTAATTCGCCAGCGCATTGGGCGCGACCACCTGAATCGAATCGAAACATGATCCATCGTTCATGGTAATGAACGAGAATCCCCCCTTCGAATCCCGCCGGGTCCGCACCCAGCCCTTCACGGTGACTGAATCGCTTTCACCCGGCTCCCCGGCAAGGGCGTCGGCCACGGACACATCAGGCATGATCGCTCCTTCGATTCAGAAACCGGGAAGACGTTATCCCGATCATGCGGTTGCAGCAACATAAGTCTTTTACATTCCGCCCAAATGCGTTATCGGACGAAGGCAAGGAAATGCGCGCATCAATCGATTCGGATAATTCGCCGATGTTGAACAACATGGAAACCCCCACATGCACGGGTGATCTCGCCGCATCGGACTTCCGCGTGCCGAACGCTTCCGAGAAGCGGCAGGAGCCTCGTCATGCCGCGAATCGCATGATCGAGTTGATGCCCTGCAAAAACTCGCCCGCCTGGCGCGTGATCGAGGCAGAACTCGTCGATTGCTCCGCACACGGACTCGGTTTCCTCATCGACCGCCCCATGGCCTCAGATGAAGAGTTTCTCGTCAAGCTGCGCCTCGGCAAGCTGATGCTGCTTCTCTACACCGTGCAGCACTGCCGCCCCGAAAACGGGCGCTTTCGCGTCGGCGCCAAATTCACCGGTCTCGTTGCCGACAAGTTCAACGGCGATGCTCAAGCGATTCTCAATGCGCTCACGCAGGCGTAAATCGCTCCCTGCGGTCGCGGCTCACTTGAAACCCGTCGTGCGATCGCCCTCAGCGCCAACCCCTGTCGCGCAACTCCCCCGTTGCACCCGCCCCACCCCGCTACTAGTCTCTGTCCATGCGCATCCAATTCTGCGGAGCCGACCGCACGGTCACAGGCTCTTGTCACCTTCTCGAAATCAACGGCCTGAAAATCCTGCTCGACTTCGGTCTGTACCAGGGCCCGCGCGAGCAGGCGCGGCTGATGAACAACTACGTCCCCCATGACGCCACCCGCGCCGATGCCATCATCCTCTCGCACGGTCATCTCGATCATTGCGGCAAGCTGCCCGTCCTCACCCGCGCCGGCTATCACGGACCGATCTATTGCACGCCCGCAACGGCAGAGGTCGCGCGCGTCGTTCTCACCGATGCGGCCAAGATTCAGGAAGAGGATGCGGAATATTTGAACAAGCGCCAACGCCGCCCGGGGGATGAAGAGGTCAAGCCGCTCTACACCTCCAGCGACGCCGCCGCCGTTCTCAAACTGTGGAACCGAGTCCCCTACGGACAGCGCGTGGATCTGGGCAAAGGAGTGAGCTTCACATTTTACGATGCCGGTCACATTCTCGGCTCCGCTTACGTGGTTGTAGAGTTTCAGGAAGACGACTCCCCTGCCCCCCGGGCCACACGAACGCTTCTCTTCACCGCCGATGTCGGGCGGTACAACACGCCCATCCTCCGCAATCCTATCTCACCGCCGGGCGTTGCCGACTGGGTCATCACCGAAAGCACCTACGGCGACAAGAGTCACGGCCCCATCGAACAAGTCGGTCCGCAACTTTTGGACGCCGTGCAGACCTGTATCCAGAACCACGGTCGGCTGCTGGTCCCTGCCTTCGCCGTCGGCCGAACGCAAACGATCCTCTGGTACATGCAGCGATTCATCCAGGACAAGAAAATCCCGCCGATTCCCATCTATGTCGACAGTCCGATGGGCGTCGAAGCCAGCCGGGTCACGCAGAATTTTCGAGAGAACTACGATGAAGAAACCCTGGCGGCCATCGGCACTCGAGACCTCTTCGCAAGCAGCCAAGTCAAGTTTGCCTCCAGCGCCCAGGAATCCAAAGACATCAATTCCCAGCGCGGAAGCTGCGTCATCATCGCATCCAGCCCCACGTGCGAGTTTGGAAGAATTCTGCACCACTTGAAGAATACGGTGGAAAACCAAAACGACATGGTTGTGTTCTGCGGCTTCGTTCCGCCGAACACCCTCGGCCGTCGACTCCAGGATGGCGCGAAGCGCGTGCGAATATTCGATCGGTATTACGACCTCAAATGCCAGGTACGGGTCATCCACGGTCTCAGCGCCCACGCGGACGGCGATGAGCTCATCCGGTTCCTCAAGCCCGCCATCGGTGATTCGACAACCGCGTACGTCGTGCATGGCGAAGAAGACCAGGCCGAAGGATTCGCGGCGAGGCTGATGCAGGCCGGCGTCGCGCGCGCCGAAGTGCCCGCGCTCGAGAGTGCCGTCATCACCAGCGCCACCGGCTGGACCGGCGCCCGCAAGCCCGACTCCGGGAACGTGGCAACCGACGGGGACTGAGAGACCACGCCATGAACAAGCAGCCCATCGTCTTTCTCTTCGACGTCGACAACACCCTGCTCGACAACGACCGCGTCACCGCGCACCTCCGACGGCATCTTGAGCTTACCCTGGGCGCGATCGCGCGGGACCGGTACTTCGCAATCTTCGAGCAACTGCGCGAAGAATTAGGATATGCCGACTACCTCGGGACACTGCAACGATATCGCGTAGAGAACCCGCACGATGTGAAGGTGCTGGAGCTGTCATCCTTCCTCGTCGACTATCCCTTCGCGACCCGGCTCTACCCGCAGTCCCTCGATGTCGTCGAGCACGTTCGCCAGCGGGGCACGCCGGTAATCCTGTCCGATGGCGACGTCGTTTTCCAACCCCGAAAGGTCGAGCGGAGCGGCCTATGGGAGGCATTCGAAGGTCGCGTCCTGATCTACATCCACAAGGAGGAGGAACTTGCGGATGTCGAGCAGAAATACCCCGCCGACCACTACGTCTTCATCGACGACAAGCTGCGCCTGCTCACCGCGATCAAGAAGATCTGGGGCAACCGCGTCACCACCATCTTCCCCCGGCAAGGTCATTACGCGCACGATCCAAAGGTCGTGTCAACTTATCCCACGCCCGACGTCACCGTCGATCGGATCGGCGATTTGATGGAATGGAACCTGGAAAAATGACTCGGCAGCAGACCGTGATCCACTGTCGGCGCATGACAATCAACTACTGCACCTTCCCATTCACGCCAGACGATATAATGTTGCCGCGGCAATAGGTGCATTAGCCGCGTTCCGGCATCACGACGACCGATGACTCATCGCATACCCGCCCCACGCGGCGGCCGAAGCCGTATTGCGCGTTTTTACGCCTGATCCGGCCAGTATTTAGGCGAGCTTTTTCAAGGATCCCGCCAAAAATAAAGACTTACGCCTGATGCTGCTTCGCAATTCCATTCGAAGTTACTTCGCGGGTTTTCGGGCTGCCGCCGTGATCGCTTTGGTAGCCGGCGAATCCTTCATCGGCAATACCGTGCGCCTGATGCCGTCGAACTTTTCCAGCGCACCGGCAACCGCGGGCGCGGTCGGCACCAGCCCAATCTCCCCTACGCCTCGCGAGCCATAGGGCGTCTCGGGATCGGGTTCTTCAATGAAGATGCACTCGATCTCCGGCATCTGGTGGGCGCGGAGCACCCCGATGGACTTGATCGTATCCGTGGTGATCTGGCCATTCTCGACGACGAAATCTTCGGTCAGCGCATAACCAAGGCCCATGTGAATGGAGCCTTCCATCTGGCCCTGGAGGAGCGTGGGGTTCATCACCTTGCCGACGTCGTGGGCGGCGACAACTTTCTTCAAGCTCCCGTCGTCGTTGAGAATCACTACCTGCGTGGCAAAGCCATAGGTGAGATGCGTCTTGGGTTCATCGACGTGAGCGCCCAGCTTGGTCGTGTAGTTGCAGATCCACTCGCCCCAGTATTCGCGACCGAGGAGGGAAGAAAGCGACGAAGCGACGGAGCCACGAAGCGACGAAGGGAGCAAATCCAAATCAGCTTTTAGTTTGCGTGAGGCTTCTAAGACGGCGCGACATCCGAGAACGGTCGCCCGGCTGGCGGTGGTCTGGCCACAGTTCACGTCGACGGCGGTATCGGTGATCGGCTCGAAAAGATCGTAAGGCAGGCCCGTTTCCTCAACCGCGGTTTGGATCAGCAGCGTGAAATATCCCTGACCCATTTCCGTGAAGCCGGTGCGGATGGTGATGTGACCGTCGTCCTCGATCTTCATGAGGGCTTTACCGGGGTCGGGCATGCCGTTGCCGATGCCGACGTTTTTAATCCCGCAGGCGATGCCCGCAAACTTGGCGTTGCGATAGATATCTTTCACGACCTCGAGCGTTTTCTTCATTCCGAACGGCTTATCGAGCTTCTGACCAGTTGCGAAACGGTCGCCCTGTTCGAGCGCATTACGGTAGCGGATCTCCCAGGCATCGATGCCGACTTTCTCCGCGAGGCGATTCAGCAGATTCTCAATCGCCATCGCGCTTTGGTTCGCGCCGAAGCCGCGCATCGCGCCGCAGGGCGGGTTGTTGGTGTAGACGGCAAGAGACTCGATATCGACCGCGGGGACTCGGTACGGCCCGCACGCATGACCCGCTGCGCGCTCGAGCACTTTCGCGCCGACTGAGGCATAAGCGCCTTTGTCGCCGATCATCCTCGCATGAACCGCGGTGATGCGACCGTCCTGGTCGCAGCCGATCTTAACGTGCATCTTGATCGCGTGCCGCTTGGGATGCAGGCGGAAGGATTCTTCTCGCGTGATCGTGCACTTCACGGCGCGGTTGAGCAATACTGCCGCCAGGGCGGTCTGGCCTTGGATGGACATGTCTTCTTTGCCACCGAACGCGCCGCCGTTTTGGACGAGCGTGACGTCGACCCGGTCCTGTTCCCACCCAAGAATCGAGGCAATCTGGCGCTTGTCGTCAAATACGCCCTGCCCCTGCGAGAGAACCTTCAGGCGCTGAATGCTCTGTCCGTTGTTCCCTTCGGTCACCGGCACCGCGACACAACTCTCCGGCTCCAGGAACATGTGCTCGATGCGCTGGGTCGAGAAATCATCTTCAACCACATGCGCCGACGCGGCCAGCGCTCCGGCGACGTCGCCGCGCTGGATCGCGCTCCTGGACAGCAGATTGCCTTTGGCGTGGATCTTCGGCGCATCCGGCAACAGGCCTTCCTCCGGCGTCGTGATCGGTTGCAGAACTTCGTAATCGACCTTCACCAGTTCGGCGGCTTTGCGCGCAAGGTGCTGATCATCCGCAACGACGATCGCGAGGATATCGCCAACGCAGCGCGTTTCTTCGCCGAGGGCGACGAGGATGGGCCAGTCCTTGACGATCAGACCGACGTAGCGCTCGCCCGGTACGTCGGCGGCGGTGATGACGCGGTGAACGCCGCGGACTTTCAGCGCGTCGGCGATTTCCATTCCGACAACCCGCGCGCGGGGGTGGTCGCTGAACTTCATTGCGGCATAGAGGAAGGTTGGCACTGTGGGGACGGGTGGGCCTTCGGTCCGACGGCTACGTGCGGGGGAGATGAGTTCACCGTTTACGGTGAGATCGGCGGGGGTGATGTCGTCGATGTATTTGAAGTCGCCGAGCACAAGATCGCGGCCCTGATGTCTTGGGAGCGACGTTCCGATGCGGCCGCTGGTGTCGAAAGTGCAAGTGGATTCGCCGCGGCGACACTCGGCATATTTCTCGATCGCGTCCACGATCTTCACGTAGCCCGTGCAGCGGCAGAGGTGCGCCCGAAGATCGTACGCGATCTGCTCGCGCGTCGGATTGGGGTTGGCTTCGACGATCGAGTGTCCGCGCATCGCCATGCCGGGGATGCAGAAGCCGCATTGGACGCCGCCGCATTGAACGAAGCTGTCGGCGATCTGAGCGCGAACCGCTTCCGGCAAACCTTCGAGCGTGATCAGCTCCTTCTTCGCGACGTTCTTGGCTTTGAGCGCGCACGCAAGTCGAGGCTGTCCATCGATCAGCAACGTGCAGCATCCGCACGAAGCCTGAGGCTCGCACCCGTTCTTCAGCGAGATCATTCCGAACTCTTCGCGAAGGATCGACAAAACCGAGCGCGTATCGTCCGCGCGGACTTCGACCGGCTTCCCATTCAGCGTGAACGAAATCGCGTCATCGTTAAGCTTCGGGGCCGTCGGCGCGGACGTGGTCATGCTCATTGGATCACCTTGTACTGAACCCAGCGATTCTAAGATGTTGTGACGAGCTGCACAAACGAAATGCGGCAACAATGAGAGGTATTTGGTATCATCCGTCCAGCTCTTGAGGACGCTTTATGGATCTGGTTCCGGCGCGATTTCCAGATTTGGTGCGACGACTTTACGCTGAAGTCCGGGGACAGGATGCGCTCTTCGAACTTCCCCGGAAGAAGTGGTGGATACCGGAAAATGGGGAGATTGACCTGAGTGTGACGTTTCACGGGACCAAGGCCGGGAACGCCTGCGGCCCCGCCGCCGGACCGCAGACGCAGATGGCCCAAAACCTCGTGCTGAGCTACCTCGCCGGCGGGCGGATCATGGAGCTCAAGACGGTGCAGGTGAACGACCGGCTCAAAATTCCACGCCCCTGCATCGACATGACCAACGTCGGCTACAACGTCGAATGGTCGCAGGAGCTGCTCGTCGAGGAATCGCTACGGGAATATGTCGCCGGAATGATGCTGATCGAGATCCTGCGCCGCGATGCGTCGTTCGTCGCCGGCGCCTGGCAAGGACCGCCGGGCGAAGTGATTTTTGACCTGAGCGTGGGCTATGACCTCGCGGGCATTAAGAGCGACAAAGTTCAAGGGTTCCTCGACGGAATGCGTGATGCATCGGCAGCCATCGAAAAGCTGCGCGCCGAGATTCCCGATCAGTTTGAGGTGGCGCGGGGGCTCGATTTCCAAAAGCAGATCTCAAACACCTTGACCTTGTCCACATTCCACGGATGCCCCGCCGACGAGATCGAGAAGATCTGTGAGTTCCTGATCGCCGAGCGCGATCTCGACGTCATCGTGAAAATGAACCCGCCGATGCTCGGCAAAGATCGACTCGAGCATCTGCTGTATGACGTGATGGGCTATATGGAACTGAAGGTGAATCCATCCGCCTACACCTCCGGGCTTCTCTTCGACGAATCGCTTGGCCTGATGTCTCGGCTGGAGACCTTCGCCAAGCAACGCGGACGACGCGTCGGTGCGAAGTTCAGCAACACGCTCGAAGTGCTCAACCACAAGGAGTTTTTCACCCCAGATAATCAGGTGCAATATCTGTCCGGCGGCCCGCTGCATGTGATTACCATGACCCTCACCGATATCTGGCGGCAGGCGATGGGCCCGGATATGCCCATCTCATTCAGCGCCGGCATCGACAACAAGAACTTCCCCCTCGCTGTGGCGTGCGGCATGGTGCCCGTCACCGTGTGCAGCGATCTCCTGAAGCCCGGGGGCTACGGCAGAATGGCGCCGTACCTTAAGAGCCTGTCCGATGCGATGACGAAGGTCGGAGCGACCAACGTGGATGAGTATGTGCTCGATGTGTTTAATCAGCGGGAACCGGCGAAGGGAAACGTTCGCGCGGCGGCTCTGTTGAACACGACCATCGCAGCGCAGATGGCGCGAGAGGACGCGCGCTATCGCGCGCCGGTGAACCGCAAAATCCCAAACCGAATCGATTCGCACCTGTACGTTTTCGATTGCATCACCTGCGATAAGTGCATCCCCGTGTGTCCGAACGCAGCCAACTTCACGTATCCCACGCCGCTGGTGAACTTCACCTATCGAGATGTGGTCGTTGATTCTTCCGGAATCCGCCCGAACGACCAGACCAAAACGTTCGAGATCAAGAAAGAACGGCAGATCGCGAACTATGCCGACTTCTGCAACGAGTGCGGCAACTGCGATACGTTCTGTCCGGAATATGGCGGCCCATTCATCGAAAAGCCCGGTTTTTACGGCTCGATCGCGTCATGGAAAAAGGCCGCCCCGCGCGACGGCTTCTTTGTGTCAACCGCTGACGGCCAGCGACAGATCGTCGGTCGAATCAAGGGCGCCGAATACAGACTAACGCAGCGCAACGGGACATCTCTGTTCGACGACGGGGTCGTGGCAGTGACGATAATGGGCGAGGATCACGCGGTGGTGAAGGCGCATGGAATACGCCGGAACGGCGAGCATCGGGTGGATCTCGGCATTTACCACACGCTTCGATTTCTCCTGACGGGAATCCTCGATCGGCGGTATGTGAATCAGGTGAACGCGGGAGAGTGAAGGCATTCGTAGCACGGGCATCCTGCCCGTGACCGAATCGCCTACACGGGCAGGATGCCCGTGCTACGAGGGTGTTGAAGATGAATGAGTATGCGTTAACTGAAGAGCAGATGGCGCGATACCGGCGAAATGGTTTCATCGCGCTCAAGGATGTGGTGGTCGGAGAGGAGCTAACTCGTCTGTCTACCGCGGTAGAAGAAGCGGTCGCCTCCGAGACGGGCAACGACAGCCGCGCTTTTGCCGACAAAGGCGTCTACGAGCAAATCTTCATTCAGCGGGTGAACCTCTGGACCCGATTCCCAAAGGTGAAGGAATTCGTCCTCTCTAGGAAGTTCGGCAATATCGCCGCACGACTACAGGGTAAACGCATGCGGATCTGGCATGACCAGGCACTCTTCAAGGAGCCGGAGTTGGGCAAGAAAACGCCTTGGCATCAGGACTCGCACTATTGGCCGCACGATAATTGCCGCGAGTCGCTCTCCATCTGGATCGCGCTTCAGGATGCGACCATCGAGAACGGCTGCATGACCTTCATCCCCACGACGCACCAACTGGATACGCTGCCCCCAGTCGATCTGGGAAAACCCGATGACATCTTCGAGTGGGCCCCGCAGTTCAAAGGCCTCAAGGGCGAGACGGTCGAGTTGAAGGCCGGCTCCGTCACGTTTCACAATGGCCTCACCTTCCACTATGCCGGCCCAAACAAGAGCACGTCAATGCGCGAGGCCTTTGCGATTCTGTATATGCCCGATGGCATCCGCTACACCGGGAAGAAGCACGTCGTGACGGACCCGCTGGTCAAAATGGGTCAATTAAAAGCAGGCGATTTTCTGGACGGTGAGATGTTTCCCTTGGTTTCAGAATAAGCATCCCCGTAGCACGGGGCATCTTGCCCGTGTCAGCGATTCGGTCACGGAGGATGCCCGTGCTACAAAGTGCGCTTCGATAGAACCTCACGCTCGTAACCCTTTACCTCTTCCACCCAGCTCTTGCCCGCGGGCACGTTTTGCTGCCGGCAGTACTGGTTCCAGACCGAGCCGAAGGGGAACGATTTCAGCTCCTCGAGCAGCGCCAGTCGCGATGTGAAATCCCCCGATTGCTCCAACTGACGGAGCATTTCGGTCGGTTCGAGCAGCGCGAGCAACAGCGCCTTCAGCATCGCCCGAGTCCCAATCACCCAAGCGGCAACACGGTTAATGCTCGCATCGAAGTAATCAAGCCCGATGTGCGTTCGGCCAAGGTAATTCCCGCGCACAAGTTCTTCCGCGATCGCCCGCAAATCGTCGTTAAGAATAACAACATGATCGCTATCCCACCGCACCCCCCTGCTCACATGCAGCAGGAGCTGTTTCACGCTCATGAACACCGAGGAGATTTTATCCGCGATGGTTTCCGTGGGGTGATAGTGCCCCGCATCCAGACAGAGCAGCGTTCCCTTGCGAGTGGCGTAGCCAAGATAAAACTCGTGCGAGCCGACCACATAGCTTTCCGAGCCGATACCGAACAATTTTGGTTCCACCGCATCAAGGTTATGCCTGGGGTCGATCTTCTCCGCGAAGACTTCATCCAGCGATCTCTCCAGAAGTTCGCGCGGCGTCTTGCGATCGACCGGAATGTCTTTGTAACCGTCCGGAATCCAAACGTTGGTGACGCACGCGGTCCCCAAGGCTTCGCCAAACGCGGCCCCGATCCGGCGGCTCACCTTGCCATGCTCAACCCAGAACTTCCGAATCGACTCATCCCGGCTCGCGAGCGTGAATCCATCCGTGGCTTTGGGATGCGAGAAGAACGAGGGATTGAAATCAACCCCAATCTTCGCCGTCTTCGCCCAGTCAATCCAGGACCTGAAATGCTCTGGCGAAAGCGCGTCCCGATCGACCTTCCTGCCAGAATACTCCGCATATAGCGCATGAAGATTGATCCGATGTTGCCCCGGGATGAGCGAAAGCGCCTTCTCGAAATCCGACCGCAGTTCGCCCGCATTGCGAGCCTTCCCAGGATAGTTTCCCGTCGCCTGAATTCCGCCACCGGTTAAACCTTCATCGTTCTCAAATCCGCCAACGTCGTCGCCTTGCCAGCAGTGCAGCGAGATGGGAATCGTCTTAAGCGTCGCAAGCGCGCGCTCGGTGTCGACGCCGAGCGAAGCGTATTGTTCACGAGCGAGTGCGTAAGATTGTTCGGTGGAAGCGGCCATGAGAGAAAAGAGTAGTGAGGCCATAGCTGGTTGCAAGCGCTTGTCGCTCCGGGCAAAAGGGGGGATAGTTCGACTATGAAAGTCTTTCAGTTGGACGGCGAGGTGGCCCTGATCACCGGCGGCGGGACCGGCCTCGGTTTCGGCATCGCACGCTGCATGGTCGAAGCCGGGGCCAAGGTGATCCTCGCAGGCCGTCGCGAGGACGTCGTGAAGAAGGCGGCCGAGCAGCTCGGACCGTCCGCAACTTTTGTCGCGTACGACGTGACGCAGATGCAGGAAGCGCCGCGGATGGTGGCGCGCATGAGCAAGCCCTTCGGCCCGATCTCGATCCTCGTCAACAACGCCGGGATCAACCTAAAGAAGCCGGCGATGGAAACCACGGAAGAGGACATGCTGCGGGTGATGAACACCAACGTGATCGGCGCCCACGCGCTAACGCGGGCGATCGTGCCGGGGATGATCGACCGCAAGCATGGCTCGGTCATCTTCATCGCGTCGGCGGCGTCCCTGTTTGGGATTCCATTCGTCGTCGCTTACAGCGCCGCGAAAACAGCATTGATCGGCGTCGTGCGCACGCTCTCAACAGAGCTTTCTCCTCATGCCGTGCGCGTCAATGCCATTGCACCCGGTTGGATCGAGTCAGAAATGTCGGCAACCGCGATGAAGAATGATCCGGCGCGATTCGAGCGCGTGCTGGAACGCACGCCGCTCGGACGATTTGGTCGCCCCGAAGACATCGGTTATGCCGCCGTCTATCTTTCCTCCACTGCCGCCCGCTTCGTCACCGGATCAACACTCGTAGTCGATGGCGGAATCAGCGAAGGATTCTGAGCCTCCTCGTATCATGGGCATCTTGCCCATGCTGAGTTGCAAACACGGGCATGATGCGCGTGCTACAGGGAATTGAAGATGAAGCTGGGATTGGGTCTCTATCGTCACATGCTCACCGCGGAAAACTATCGCTTCGCCAAGCAATGCGGCTGCTCCCATCTCGTCGTCCATCTGGTCGATTACTTCGCCGGCGCCCGCGATGAGGCTCGCGCAGATCAGCCCACCGGCGGATCGCAAGGTTGGGGCCGGGCCGGCGATCCCAACCAGCTCTGGACCTATGAGCAACTGGCGGCGCTGAAGAAGGACATCAACGCCGCCGGATTGGAACTGGAGGCAATCGAAAACTTCGATCCCGCGCATTGGCACGATGTGCTTCTCGACGGACCCAAGAAAGAGGCACAACTTGAGAATCTGAAGAAGCTCATCCGCGACGTCGGCCGCGCGGGCATCCCCATCTTCGGCTACAATTTTTCCATCGCCGGCGTCGCAGGTAGAACGCGCGGCAACTACGCCCGCGGCGACGCCGAAGCCGTCGGCATGGAGCGCGAAGACCAAACACCCATCCCTCAGGGCATGGTTTGGAATATGGTCTACGATGCGACTGCGCCCGCGAGCATCCTCAAAAGCGCGACACATGAAGAGCTATGGGAAAGGCTGAAAGGCTTTCTCGATGAGATCGTGCCCGTCGCCGAGGAGGCGGGAGTCACACTCGCCGCGCATCCGGATGATCCCCCCACGCCCTTCATGCGCGGACAGCCTCGGCTTGTGTATCAGCCCTCGCTGTATCAGAAGCTCGTCGATCTCAGGCCCAGCAAGCGCAACGCGATGGAGTTCTGCGTCGGATCCCTTGCCGAGATGACCGAGGGAGACATTTACGAAGTCGTCGATCGCTACAGCAAGCAGGGCAAACTCGCCTATGTGCATCTCCGCAACGTGCGCGGCAAAGTCCCCACGTACAAGGAAACCTTCATCGACGACGGCGACGTGGACATCGTGCGGGTCATCCGGATTCTGCGGGATAACGGATTTAACGGGATGGTAATCCCCGATCACGCGCCGCAGATGGCGTGCGCTGCGCCATGGCACGCGGGCATGGCCTACGCGCTCGGATACATTCGCGGCGTGATGCAGGCAATCCGCTGATTCACATCATGCTTGCAGAGCGAGGCTCCCCGCCCCCCGCTCCTCTGCCCCGTTATCGGACGCAAGTTAACGAACGCTAATATTTTGTTTGGCAGGGGTTAAGACTCATTGTATTTTATATCGCTGGAGCAACCTATGGACTTCGCCGTGCCAGGTTGGAGAGAGAGTGGAGTTATGGTGCAGCGTTCTCGGATGGGTGAGTTGCTGAGCCGGATTGTTCCGATCAGCAATCACGACGTGGAGGAGATTTTACAGGCTCAAACAGGGACGCAGCGGAAGTTTGGTGAGATCGCGCTCGCGTGGGGATTGTGTCAGCCGGAGCACGTCTGGAACGCCTGGTGCCGACAACTCGCGAGCGGAGTTGAACGCGTCGATCTGGAAAAAATCGGGATCGATGCCCAGGCTCTCGAGCTGATTCCGGCAGAGGCGGCAAGAGAACTGGAAATCCTGCCCATTCGCGTCGCCGAAGATGTCGTCGTCATCGCGACTGCCGAGGAAGAAACCGGCAAATTCGAAGCCAGGCTTGCGACGCTTCTTCATCACCGCGTGATGTTCGTCCGGGCAGATGCCAAGCAGTTGCATGATCTGATTGAAACGTATTATCCGGTGACGGAGTTGGCGCAGTAACACTCGCTTGCCGTTTACAACCTTACGCGGTCTCGACATTCAATCGGCCCGGCGCGAAAACCGCCTGGGGGCGGACCTGGCGGATCCTGTCCGCCAGATTCATCTGCTGTGAGAAAATCGCGCGATTGACCGATTGCACCGCGCGATCGTCCGCGCGATAGATGTCGCCGGTAAGCGTGCGGGCAATCGCCGATTCCACGTACAGCGGCCGCGAAATTTCCTGCCAGTCCGCGCGAACGACAACCGTTATCCCGGCGGACCCGTACGCCAAAAGCCCCCATCGCGGCGGCAAATCCTTCTTCTGAATAATTCCGTTCGGCGCCAGAACGTAGTGCAGATTCGCCAGGGGATGCATCACGCAACAGTCGAACTTCCCCAGACCGACAAGCTGACTGCGCCACGCGGGAGATCGCTTGCGCTTGGATTTGCGATTCCGCTCGCGCTGTCCCAGGCAAAGCTGAAGCTGCCCATCGTTGGACAGATCCCGAAGAAAATCCGCCCGGCTCGCCTTGCACTCGACAAAGCAAACCTGCGGTAGTTCCTTCGGAATGAAAAGATAGTTGTGAAACGGCCGAAAGTTCCCCGTCCCCACCGCATCGATGATGCCCAGCGGCTTCAGTCGCACTTCCGCCGCAATGCACCGATACCCCATCCGGTAAAGCCACCGGCAAGCTTCTTTCTTCAGCGTCTTATGAAGTTCAGTTTCACCAGGCATGGGCACTCCTTTGCCGATCGCCGCGCGAGGCGCGCTGCGATCTCCGCGATGACGCCTCCTTAATGAGTCGTCGCGGTTCGTCGATACGTCGTCACATCCGGTATGTGGTGCCAAGAGTGAGCCGGGGCTGGGACAACAACCGGCGAATCTTAAAGAACCGGAGGAGACGGAGCAATGCGATTCGACTCCACATTGAGAACTTTCACGAAATTCGAGCGGCCGAAAGTTTTATAGAAATGAAATAATCCCGGATCTTTCGATCGGGGTTATCAAGTGGATTGATCAGAATTTCTGTTCCTTCCCATCCCAACTCGCTATCCTGAGTCATCATGCGCCCCGCACCCGCGAGGCATGAAAAAGACTGTCATCCTGAACGGTACTCCGTGAAGGGTCTTGCTGGATCGATGAGCGACTCCAGATGCTTCGGATTACCTCAGAGCTTGTGAACTTTTCCTGTAGCACGGGCATCTTGCCCGTGTTGGCGATGCGGACGCGGGCAAGATGCCCGTGCTACAGTCAACTCTTCACAAACTCTCAGCATGACAATTTGGCGCAATCCGCGAACATTTTCAGAGCAGATTCGTGAGACGCGCCGTAAGAAGCGCGCCGCGTCGAAAGGGAAGCCGTGTATTACGACCAGTCGCAATTTGACGTACGCTGCGAATGGGGCATGGCCGGCGTTGAGCACCTGGGCACGAGCGCCGACGTCGTCGTGATCGTCGATGTCCTCTCATTCACCACCTGTGTCGACGTCGCGGTCGGACGAGGCGCGAGGGTGCTCCCGTACCGCTTCAAGGACGAGTCGGCAGAGGTTTTCGCGCAGCTCAACGGCGCCGTCCTCGCCGGCGGGCGCGGAAGCGGTTCGGAGTATTCATTGTCCCCCGCATCGCTCCTGCACGTCCCGGAAGGAACCAAGGTGGTCCTGCCATCCCCCAACGGCGCCATGCTGACCTTGGCCGCTGGAAAAAAAGGCTACGTCCTCGCCGGCAGCCTTCGAAACGCAACCGCCGTTGCCCATGCCGCCGATGGAGGCGGAAAGATCCTCATCATCCCCGCCGGCGAGCGCTGGGGCGATCATTCCCTCCGCCCCGGCATAGAAGACCTTATCGGCGCCGGTGCCATCATCCGAAATCTCCGCGGCAGCAAGTCCCCGGAAGCCGAAATCGCCGTCGCCACCTTCGAGCGCGTCGAGCGAAACCTCCAGGAATATCTCAGGCACTGCGCATCGGGCCGGGAGCTTGTGGAACGAGGTTTCGAGAAAGATGTCCACATGGCCGCTTCTCTGGACATAAGCACCATGGCCCCCAGCTTTGACGGTATGACCTTCGGTTGATCCTGCCCGCCCGCTCGGGGTGGAATGCGCCATGGCTAATCGATACCGTCGGTCGCTACCAACTGAAATCGGAGTACGCATGAAGCGCGAGGTGCTGGTCTCAATAATTCTTCTGGCAATGACCGCGAGCACAAAGGCGGCCGATGTGCCCCGCTATCACTTGCCGGTCGGCTCACAGCTCACGTATTCCTGGCACATCGAAAACGTCATCGGCGAACGCTCCTCTTCCTTCGACGGACGATGGGAATTCACGGTCTTAAAAGATAATCCCGACGGCTCGAAACACGTTGCCGCCCTCAAGGGACAGTCCCAGACATTCACCGTCAACGGCCAGAGCCAGAGCTCGACGGAATCGATCACCCGCGGCTATTTCGACATGCAACCCGACGGCAAGATGAAGATGAACCCGACCATCTTGCCCGCCTTCAATCCCCAGATCATGTTCCCGCAGTTGCCGGCCAATACCGATGGATTAAGCAAAGGATGGAGCGGGTTATTTGAGCGGAGCAACGTCATCACGAAATTCACGCCTCAACCCGACGACGCAGCCCAACTGGTTTGGCTTGGCGATGAGACGGGAGCCTACCACACCATCAACCAGCGCACCGACAAGTGGACTTATCATTTCGATCCCGCCAAGGGCTTGGTCACGCAAATCGATGCCGAGAACGGGCAGACCTTCGGCGCCGAGCAAAAAGGCTCCGCCCAGTTTGTCCTGGAGCGCGAGGAACAAATCCCCGAAGAAGACCTGAAGAAATGGGCCGAGGAACACAACGCCTATGTCAAAGCGTTTGAAAAAGCGGACGACCTGATTCGCAAAGCCCTCGCCGGCGCGAACGATGCCGATGAGCTGGTCCAGCAGGCGCAACAAACGTTGAATGAAGGAGCAGGAAACGTTTCCCTTGATCCCGTCAAAGCCGATTTCACGGATTCGATCACCCGCGCCGAGGGGCTGGCTCGCCTGGTAACCGTGACAAAACAGAAGCTTGAACCCCTGAAAGGCCAGCCCGCCAAAGACTGGGCGCTGCCCGACCAGGCGGGTCAGATGCACAAGCTCGCGGATCAACAGGGCAAGATCATCGTTCTCGATTTCATCAAGCGCAGTGCGAACCAGGCCGCACTCACGGTTCACCAGGTTCAGAAGCTCACCGAGAAATACAAAGACAAACCCGTAGTCTTCTTCGGCATGACCGACGACGGCGATGACGCCGACATCAAGGTCGTCGTCGATGCACTGGCGATCAAGTGGCCCATGCTCAAGTTGGACAGCCCGACCAGCGAGTACGGCGTGAACACTTTTCCCGCAAGCGTCGTCATCGACCAAAAGGGAAACATCCGAACCGTTCTCCAAGGCTACTCAAAATCCCGCGGCCAAGACATCGCCGACGCCATCGAAGAGCTCCTGAAAACGCCCGCACAGTAAGTAGCCCCTGCATGGCATGGACGTCTCGCCCATTGAGGTTTTAAGAAAACACGGGCGGGTCGCCCGTGCCGCGCCACTTTTTCCTCACAAATTTGGAACCTGGTCGCGCGCCGCCCAGGTAGCTATGCTACCTCGTCGCCTGGAGCTGCCCCACATATGCCTCACGAATTCATCAATCCCAACTGGCACGTCATCCTCATCCATTATCCCCTCGCCCTCCTCACCGTCGGCTTGATCATCGAGATCATTTCAATTTTCAAACCCAAAGGCGGCCTTCGCGCCGCCGGCCGATGGATGATCGGCCTCGGCGCCGTGCTCGCCCTCCCCGCCCTCACGACCGGTCTGTATGCCATGCGCGATGTCGTGACTCCAGAACCCACGGAGATGGAAACCTGGCACGAGGTCGTCAGCAAAAGCCAGTGGACCTCCGAGCAGTGGCAGTTCATGACCCGCCACATCTGGCTCAACGCCGTCGCCACCGCGCTGAGCGTGATCGCCGTCTTCCTCTGGCTCTCCAGCGGAGATCGCCGTCGACGCAGACTTTATTGGTTTTGCCTCCTCGCGATCGTCGGCGCGAACGTATTGGTCGGAATGGGCGCCTGGCACGGCGGAGAAGCCGTCTACCGCTTCGGCACCGGCGTCGCTCGCGTCAATCCAAATCCCGAATCCGAAATCAACCGCGGTATCGACTACTGGGCGTCTCCGCTTCAGGTGCATCTGATGATGGCCGGCCTCGTGATAGCGTCCGCGGTCGTCGGCATGGCCCTCATGTTCCGCAAATGGGAAAAGCCGGTCGTGGAGGGAATCAGCGACGTTCTGGATGATCGCCGGCACCGCCCTGCCGATCCGCTCACGGATGATCCCGGACGCGATCGCCATGAAACCGTGCGCGCCGACCTCGGCGAGTACGGCGAAGAAGATATTGCCCTGCGCGTCCCACCGAAGGTGCACCCCGGATGGTTCTATCTGACAGCCTGCACATTCGGAGCAATCACCGCTTTCTTCGGGTATTGGGAAACCATGAAGGAGGCCACCTTCCGAGAGACCTTCACTGGCGAAAACCTCTCCTCAAACTTGAAGTTGATCCAGCAATCCGATCACCGCCGCCTGCTCCTCCACGTCATCTTCGGCATCGCCATCATCGTGTTGCCGATACTTCTCGGCGTCCTCGGCCGCATCGCCCGCTCCGCGCGCATCATCGCACTGCTCCTCACGCTCCTGCTGCTCTTCGCAATCAGCGCCCAAATCTGGATGGGCATCTTGCTCCTGTATGACGGCCACGAAGGCCCGCTCGTCCGCTTTAATGCGCCGGCGGTGCAGACCCATGATGAACACGAGAAGCCGGAGGTTCCCAAAGCCGCCAGGAGCCGCGCGACTCCCGCTTCACGCCCAGCCAACTCATCGGCGAAAACACGACCCGCCGTCACGCGACCCACAACCCGGAAATAGCTGCGCGATACTGCATAAATCCCTTTGATTTCTGCCGTTAGGATGAATACCCTGACACAATAATAGGGGCGAACCGGCGTTATACCCATGACGGCCAGAACGACATCTATGTCCGGCGCCAGCGCGTCCAGCTCGGGAGTCGCCAAGGTGACTCCGAGCGATGAGGAGTTGATCGGGCTACTGCGCGATGGCTCAACATCCGCCGGCGAGGTGTTGGTCAAGCGCTATTACGAGTCGCTGATGCGCTATCTTCAGCGTCTCGCGGCCAACGATCATCTGGCCGAGGAATTGCACCAGCAGACTTGGTTGAGCGTGCTCGACCATCTCGAAAAATTCGACGCCGGCGCCAGCAATGGCGGATTCAAGGCATGGCTATTCCGGATCGCGACGAACAAAGCCAACGACCACTGGCGATCCGCCGGGCGAGAGAAAAATGCCAAGGAAGGCCTGATGCTCATCACAGAAGAACTGGCGCCGGACGCCAGCCATCGCTTGGAAGGTTCCGAGCAGGAGACGAAACTTAAGCAGGCAATCAACAAGCTTCCCGAGAACCAGCGACAGGTTTTGATGCTCAGGTACTACAGCAAACTGAAGTTCGTCGAAATCGCGGATCTGCTCGGTTGTCCCCTGAACACCGCTCTTGGCAGGATGCACAAAGCCATGTTGAAGCTGAAGCAGCTTATGGAGAACGACGCGTGACGTTTGACGCATCACTGGAACGCGAGAGTAAATGCCATCCTCACTCCAACAACTTGATCCCGAATCCCTCCTGCTGATGTATCTGGCAGAAGAGCTTCCCGCCGCGGATCACGCAGCCATCGACAGACGGCTCGCCGCTGAACCCGAGCTGGCATCGCTGCTGGTGGAGATCAAGGCGCTCCAATACGGCTGCGATCTTTCCCTCGCGGCGTCCGATTCCCGAACGCCCCTCCCAATGAGTTGCGATACGGCGGTGAGGCGCGCCTCGCGCGCTATGAAGCAATGGCAGATCGATCGCCTGCACCAGCCGCCCGCAGGCTCCCGAACCAAGATGCATTTCCGGCTTCCGTGGTGGTCTTATGCCGCCGGGCTCGCCGCTTCGATTATCGTCGGTGTGCTGGTCTGGTCGAGTAACATCCCCCAGGCCGGCGAGCAACCCACCGCCCAGGAATTCAAAAAGCAGCAGGACCAGTTGGCACAGGATCTTGAACAGCAGTTGCGCGATGGCTGGTCTCAAGAGGCCGAGTTTGCCATCGGTGGCCAGCAGTTCGTGATGCGCGATCAAGATCCCGACGATCTGATGAGCGATGTGTTCATGCGGGCCGACAACCAGAGGTGACATTGATGCGCTCGATCATGGTGATGTTGTTGGCCGGAATGCTCACGCCGGTGGCTTGGGCGCAGCAGGATGGCGAACGCCGCGGCTCCGATACTCGCCCCCCGGGCATGGGTCCCGGCTTTCGCAGATCCGACGGACGATGGGGTGTTCCGCCGGACGATGAGGAGTGGGCGCGGATTCAGAAGTTCATGAAGGAGCACTCGCCGCGGCGGTGGGATGCGCTGAACAAGCTCACCCCCGACCAGCAGAACCGTCTGAAATCCGTCATCTGGCGCCGCTGCCGGCTGCTCGAGATCATCAAGAACAACAACGACGAGAACTTCTACAACCTCCGCGTGAAACGCATGGAGGTCGAGGACGAAATCTTCGGCCTGACCCGCGATCTCCGAAACTCATCATCCGAAAAAGAACCCCAAATCCGTCGCAAGCTCAAGGAAACCATCGGAGCCTTGCTGGAGATCGGCGTGCAGGAACATCAGGCGCGGATCAGCCGCTGGGACAAGATGATCGCCGACGAAAAACTCGCGATGGACCGCGAGAAGCAGGACCGGGAAAACCTCATCAAGAAACACATCCGCGCCGCCGAACGCGAAAGCGGAACCCTCGGCGATGAGATGGCAACCACGCAGGAGAACCCCGATCAATCCGCGACCACGCAAAGTGCCGACGCGGCCCCAGCGCGCTAAATAACGTGCCGCCCACGCATGGCGACGCCTCTGCTCCTTCCCCCATAACTTCCGGCTGGTGCAGCCGGGGAGGTCGGGGACTCACGCGAAGTAGCTTCCGTCGGGGGATTTTTCCATGACGTAGATGTATTTCATGATTGACTGGTTTAGCGCGCCCGACGGAAACGACCTGCGGGATTTTTTTTCGCCGTTCCCCATCAATCGACATAACTCACAGAACGAGGCTGCGAATTTTTAAGAGCGACAAGAAGCTTGGGCACCAGCGGTGCAAGGGCTCGTTGCGAGCTTCGCTTGGCACGGAGAACGACGAGCGCGATAGCAAGCGGAGATGGAAGTTGATGCAGCGTTCCCTTGTCTACCGTAACCATCACATCGAAACCATTGTCGGCCGCGAGTGAGAGAAGCTGGCCATTGCTGATCCCCTTCCAGCTCATGTAGGCGACCGAGAAGACCTGGTGGCCGGTGATGTGGTTTTGGAAGCGAACGTCAATGCATTCGTCGAGGAGGATTTTCATGCTGCGTCGGGAGTGAGACTAGCTTTAGCGAGTTCGAGGAGGGCGAGGACCTGCTCGCGGGTGACGGTGGGGAAACCTTCGAGGAAGTCTTCGATGGCACTGCCTTCTTCGAGATAGTCAAAGAGGTTAGTGACCGGAACGCGGGTGCCGGCGAAGCAAGGGGCGCCGTGCATGATTTGGGGATCGATGCGGATGGGGGTCATGACGGGGAATTGTACCACAGGGGAAACAGTGGATGTCACTTTTTTCTCCGCCAACAGATGATGTAATGCTTACGCACTTGTGCGGCTTGTCGAAAGACGGCTGGAGGTGCCCATGAGATCTTGCAGGCGCGTTTGCTGACGTGGGTGCTTCACGGCGGATGGATTCGCCTGACCGAGCCGGGTTTCACGTGTTTCAAAGCGGCGAGAAGCGCGGGGACCAAAGGTTCGAGATTTTCAATGTCGTTCGTTCGTTGCCAACCGGCGTCGCGAAGTTGCCAGATCCTGGGGGTGTCTAGCCGGTCGGTCCAATCTTTAGGATGTGGCGTCAGCGCAACGTAGACGGTGCCGCTACAGCAGCGCGCTGCGGGTAGGAGAGTGTTGAGGAAGCTATCGACGTCGTTGACGGCCGGACCGGCAAAGAGTCTGTTGGCGGCACTTCCGAGGACGAGCTTGTTGAAATCAAAGAGAGCTTGGCGGGAATTCGCGGCATATTCAGATTCAATCTGCCACAGCGCTTCGCGGACGTAGCAGAGAGTTTTGCCTTGCCTGGCCGAGGTGCAGGTTCCGATGCGACAGACGCAGACATCGTAGAGGAGTTCGTTCAATCCGAAGTCTTCGCGGTGGTTGTCGCAGTACTTCGAGAACACCCGGATGTCGGAGTCTGATAGGTATGCCGCGCGAAAGGCTTCAGCGACGGATTCCACCCATGCAATCGAACGGGCACGGTGGAGTTCTTGCGGGGGGGGACGAGGGTGGAGCCTCTTTGGCGCGAGCTCGATCGAAGGCGCTGGCGAGAAGTTCGGGGAGATGGATCAAGTTGTGGTCCTTCTATGTGGGCGAAAACTGTCGCCATACCGATTATGCGGCGACCTTCTTGGCCAGCGGCTCAATGCGTCGTTGAATCTCGCTGATCGAATCCGGCAGCGCTCCTTGGCCGAAGCGTTTCCACCAACTGATCACTGTGAGCCCGACCGGCTTGTCCGTGGCTTGGTCGCGGAGGAGCATGTCGCCTTCGTCAGTAAGCTCAGCGTAGGTGTTGGCTTCCTCACCTGAAAGAAGACGAAGATAGAGCACGTCGGCAAAGATGTCGTAATGGAAGCGAAGCGCATCATCAATGATGCCTTCTATGGCGTCGGTCGTGACCATTCGAGCGCTCCTTTGGCGGCCTTCACGAAATGGGCGGTTTTGACGAACCCAACGCGGATGTTGACAGCGACTGCACGCACAATAGCCGGGCGAGGGCCGGGACCGAATGGATCCATATTGAGAAATGCGGATGCCGCCTTTCGAATTCCCCGCCAAATCATGCCGAGCGCCGTCGAACCGCTTTAGGGGAAACGAGTTCGGAAAATCCGGGCGGTTGCGGGAGGCCTTCTCGGGCGCCTTCGAGGAGGAACTGCACGCAGAGATCGAGGTTCAAGGCATCCCAGGAAATGGCTCGGCCCGAGCCAATGAGTTCCCATCGGACCCGTTTTGAGGGGGTGGCTTTGGCGAGGGTGGGATAGAAAGAGAGAGGAATGGAGATTTCCCGCCGATCGGTCAACGTAACGATGAAGCTGCGCCGGGTGAAGCGCACCCCGGTCGCAGCGGCGGGTGCGCGGTCAGGGGCGCTGTCCTTGAATTTGCCAATAGCCATGCCAACTCCTGAGTACTGCGGGATGCAACTCCTGCAATAGTTTAGCCTGAGCACGCAGTTCTGACGAGGAGAACTCACCGCGATTGACGCAAGTGAGGTCGCGCAAATCCCAAGTGCTGTACGCCTTGCCCTTTCGCAAATGGACGTGCGGCGGGTGCGGATGATCATGTGACCAGATGAAGATGCGATAGCCCTTCATTTGATCGCGCGAGACCTCCTCGTTGGGAAAAAGGATGGACATGAGGATTGATGCGAGCGATTGGTTCTCGGGGCATTCGTTGCGAAATGACCTGCGGAAACTTAACTGTTTTTGTCACCGATTGCGAAGCTGGACGTGAGGATCGGGATGTCGATCTTGAGGTTCGCACCACCGCTGCAGGTGTTCATAATCAAAATAAAAATAGAGGCATTCTGTTACGTTTCCGCGGTGGCGATCCCAGTCCTTGTCGGTCGAAGTTGCCCCTCTCGTGCACGCCTTGAAGTTGTTCCCATAGAGGCTCACGTCAACTACACCCCATCGAATTCCCGCAGTTCAGGCATTTGTAGCAGGTGCCGGATCTGACGGTAATCGATCCGCAGACGTCGCAGGCGGGGGCATCCGCCTGCATGTTGCTGCCCTGTTGGCTGAGGGGGTCGGCGGTGATGGTGAGGCGAAGATTCAGAGAGTTGCCAGTTGTTAGTTCGGAGTTGTCAGCAGGGATCGGGGAAGAAGTCTTCTGTTCGGCTTCGTAGTCGAAGGGTTGGGCGGTGTCGGGGGCGAGGCGCGGGCCGTGACCGTTGCCGCTCTTTTTGGTGTGGCCGTTTGAAGGGGGAGCGTCGGTGTGCTCGGACGCATCCTCACCCTGCCCTCTCCCGGAGGGAGAGGGTTCTCCCACCGCTGAAGCCGTGGACTTGGCCGGGCGCTTCGGGGCGTTGGCGGCTTTGTAGCCGGGGACGAATTCCATGGCGAGCCAGCGGAAGATGTAATCGACCAGGCTTTTCGCCATGGGGATGTCTTGGTTGCGGGTCATGCCGCTGGGTTCGAATCTGACGTGTTCGAATTTTCTCACCAGGGAATCGACGGGAACTCCGTATTGGAGCGCGACTGAGACCAATGTTGCGACGGTGTCCATCAGGCCACCGATGGTGGAGCCTTCCTTGGCCATGGTGATGAAGACTTCGCCGGGGGTCTGGTCTTCGTACAGGCCGACGGTGATGTAGCCTTCGTGGCCGGCGACGTCGAATTTGTGCGTGACGGCGTGGCGGGTGTCGGGGAGTCTTCTGCGCAGCGGGCGCTCGACGATTCTTTCTACGATGCGCTCGATGATTCGGGTGTGATCGGGGGCTGCCTCCAAGTTGTCGGAGGTGAGAGGGTTCAGGGTTCGGGGTTCAGCGTTCAGGGAAGATGTGGAGACGGCGCGGGCGGCGGCGATGACGTCGCGGGCGACTTCTTCGCGCGCATCTTCGACTGCTTCGAGATCCTCCTCGTCGGTCTTCTCGTCCACATCCGAATCGGATTTGACGTTGAGGGGTTGGGAGAGCTTGGAGCCGTCGCGGTAGAGGGCGTTGGCCTTCAATCCCAGCTTCCAACTGAGTTCGTAGGCGGATTGAATGTCATCGATCGTAGCTTCGTTGGTGAGGTTGATGGTTTTGCTGATGGCGCCGGAGATGAAGGGTTGGGCGGCGGCCATCATGCGAATGTGGCCTTCGGCGGCGATGAAGCGGATGCCCGTCTTGCCGCATTTGTTGGCGCAGTCGAAGACGGTCAAGTGCACGTCCTTGATATGAGGTGCGCCTTCGACGGTGCCTCGTCCGCAAATGTGGGCGCTCGCCTCGTCAATCTGCGCCTTGGTGAATCCGAGATGGCGGAGAAGGTTGAAGTGGGGTGCTTGCCAGATGGGTTCGGGGATTTCCATGCGCTCGAAGAAGCGGGCGCCGAGCGTCCATGGGCTGAAGGCGAAGGAGAGCTCGAAGACGCCGGGGAGGGAGTCTTCGATTTTCCCGAGCTCGGCTTCCGTGAAGCCTTTGTGAAGCAGCGTCTCCCAGTTGATGACCGGGGCGTCGTGGAGGGAAAGCGAGCCGAGGACGAATTTCAGGATGTCGTAGATCTCGTGGGGATCGTAGCCGAGATTGACGAGCGCGGGACGAAGGGATTGGTTGGCGATCTTGAAGTATCCGCCGCCGGCGAGCTTTTTGAATTTCACCAAAGCGAAGTCGGGTTCGACGCCGGTGGTGTCGCAGTCCATCAGGAGACCGATGGTGCCGGTGGGGGCGATGACCGTCGTCTGCGCATTTCGATAACCATGTTTCTCACCCAGCGCAAGCGCGCGGTCCCAGCATTCTCGCGCGGCGTGGAGGAGTTGGCGCGAGGCGAGGGGATCGGTGTCGGCGAATTGCAACGAGTCGATGCCGACCGGGAGGATGTCTAAACCCTCGTAAGAACCCACGGATTGCAATCCGTGGGCTTTTTGCGTGTTGTACGCGGCGCGGCGGTGGTTGCGGATCACGACGAGCATGTCGGGCTTGTTCTCGTCATATCCGGGGAAGGCGCCGAGTTCTCGGGCCATGTCGGCGCTGGTGGCGTAGCTTTCGCCGGTGAGAATGCTTGTGAGGGCGGCGCAAATCGCCCGGCCCTTTTCGCTGTCGTACGGGATCCCCGCCTGCATGAGCATGGCGCCGAGGTTGGCGTAACCAAGGCCGAGAGTGCGGAACTTGTAGCTGAGCGTGGCGATTTCTTCGGACGGGAAGCTGGCCATCAACACTGAGATTTCGAGAACGGTAGTCCAGATTCGGATGGCGTGCTTGAAGGCTTCGATATCGAAGCGGCGCGAGTCTGCGTCAAAGAACGTGAGCACGTTGAGGCTCGCGAGGTTGCAGGCGGTGTCGTCAAGGAACATGTACTCGGAGCAGTTGTGGACGGTGAGACCGTTGGCGATGAACGAGCTGGTGACGGGCTCGGTAAGGTCGAAGACCTGCTGGTTGCCGAGGAGCTTCAAGGTGGCAAAGCGATCATAGTTGCCCGGAAACGCAAAACGTGAAACATGATCGGGCGATGCGATCGCGAGACTAACGGCATGGGCGAGTCGTTCGAGCTTCTTGCCGGGGAGAAGCGCGATGTGTTTAGCAAAAGAGCGGAGGCTGCCCGGATCGATCCGCAGGCCGTGGCGTCTTAGATCTGCGTTGCCGCGCGCGGGGCGCGAACCGGGATGGACCCGTCGATCAGACAGCACTCCGCTAAAAGCGAGGGCTCCGCCCTCGTAAGTCTGTTGAGAAGATTGGATTCCGAAACCCAGGAGGATCAACTGGATGTCCTGAACGAGGCCCAGCGAATCACTCCGCAATTCGAGCGTGTTATCGGTGATCACCGCATCGGCGGTGAAGATCGCGCGAAGAAGATGGCGCTGGGCGGCCAGGCCCGCGGTGAACGCTTCTTCGCTGAGCCGCTTGCTCCCCGCCGCCTGGCCGAAGCTTGCCTGGACTGAGCTTGTCGAAGGCTCGGTGCGGACGAAGGCGCCGAGCCTGCTGATAAGCCGGCGATTGGTAAGGGCGGCGGTGAGGGTGAAAGAGCCATCCGCGCTTTCGGTGGGCTCATCTTCGCGCACGAGCATCAGCTCGTTCACGTAATCATCATCGTATTTCTGCTCCGTCCAGTGGTCGGTGATGTATTGTGCAAACTGCTCGGCCACATCGTGGCTGGGGAGGCAGGCATCCAGGTGCAGCGCGGCAGCGTCGTTGTTGGCATCAGAGACGAACAGGCCGAGGAGCTGGAAGAACTTGGGATCCTGGGGCTCGCCCACTTCATAAACGGCGGCGGGCTTGCTGGTAAGCCGGACTTCATCGGAGGTCGTCAATTCCTGGGCCTCGACCCAGCCGCGGTGTTTCGTCCAAACCTTGTGATCCGCCGTAAGCTTCAGGGTGTACCCCCCCGCCGTCGTCAACTCGTAGACGTCTTTGTGACCGGTGGGGAAAGCGCCGTCGGTGACGTGGATTTCCTGGTTGTCCAGGTTCGTGATGATGCGCGCGGGGAGGTGGATCATCTGGTCGATGCGGCGCCAGATTCCGCCGGGGGTGAGGACTCGAGTGTCGCCCGTTACGCAGGGGTTGCTCGCATTAATTCGGCCGGACCTGGGGCAGGTGTGCCACTGGTTGATGGTGTCGTCGTATTGCACGCCGGGGTCGGCACAGCGCCAGGCGGCGTAGGCGATTTTCTGCCAGAGCTCGCGGGCCTTCATGGTCTTGGCGACTTTTTTGTCCTTGCGGTAGTACAGCTTCCAGTCGCCATCGTGCTCCAGCGCTTTGAAGAATTCGTTGGGGATGCGGACGGAGTTGTTGGAGTTTTGGCCGGACACGGTTTGGTAGGCCTCGCCGTTGAAGTCGTAATCGAGGTTGAGGCCCAGTTTCCTGGCAACGTCCTGCTGATCCTGAGGGAGAAGCTTGAGGCCCTCGACCATGGCGGCGACCTTGAGCTCTTCGCGGACTTTCCAGGTGACAAACGATTCGATGTCCGGGTGATCGAGATCGAGGCAGACCATCTTGGCGGCGCGGCGGGTGGTTCCGCCGGACTTGATCGCGCCGGCGGCGCGGTCGCCGATCTTAAGGAAGCTCATGAGACCGGAGGATTTGCCGCCACCGGAAAGCGATTCATTTTCGCCGCGGAGCTTCGAGAAGTTGGAGCCTGTGCCAGAGCCGTATTTGAAAAGGCGAGCTTCACGCGTCCACAGATCCATGATGCCGCCGGGGTTCACCAGGTCATCGGAAATAGACTGGATAAAACACGCATGAGGTTGTGGATGCGTATACGCGTCCTTCGATTTTAAAAGTTCCCCGCTTCGAGGATCGCAGTAGAAATGGCCTTGGGCCGGACCGGTGATGCCGTAGGCGAAGTTAAGGCCTGTGTTGAACCACTGCGGAGAATTCGGGGCGCACATCTGGTGGAGGAGCATGTACGCAAGCTCATCGTAAAAAGCTTGAGCATCTTCGGCGGTGTCGAAGTAGCCATGCTTTTCGCCCCAGTAACGCCAGCAGCCGGCGAGACGGTTGATCACTTGCCTGGCGGATTTTTCCGGGCCCGTGATGACGTTGCCATCGGAATCGCGGACCTGCTGACCATTCTCGTCGAGCACGGGAACGCCAGCCTTGCGGAAGTACTTGCTGACCATGATGTCGGTGGCAAGCTGCGACCACTGCTTCGGAATCTCGGCATCGTTCATCTCGAAAACGATCGAGCCGTCGGGGTTGCAGATTTTGCTGGTGCGCTTTTCATATTCCGCGGTGGAGAACGGATCCTGGCCTGTCTTCGTGAAGCGGCGAGTGATTCTCATGGTGCGTGGTTCCTTCCTGTAAACACAACAATCTCACGGCGCTCGTGGAGCCGTTGCCGCTGAGGTTGTCGGAGTTCCTTTTCTCAAGAAATAGACTTCGTAGCCGCCCTTGGAGACCGGGACGGTTCCCCTTCCGGGCGCACCGGCATGGCGATCCGCGGTGAACGCGGCGCCGGCTTCGGTTGGCGTGAGCGTGAACGTTTCGCCGGATTGTAAATCATATTGCAGCGATACCTGCCGGTCGTCGCGGCTGAACACGTACACGGTGCCGTCGCGGTCGGCGACCAGGCTGACGGGATCCGTGCCCTCCGCGATGCGCTGAGCTTCGGCGGGGATGTTGATGGTCGTGTGGAGATTTTGTGCCGTGGCGGATGGGACTGCGATGGGCTGCGCGGTCGGCAGGTTCTTTTTCCCGACGGACATGGAGACCGAGCATCCCGATTGCGCGATCAAAAGGAGAGTCAGGGACAGGACCATCCCGTACCCCGGGCATCCTGTCCGTGCTGGCGATTCAGACACGGGCAAGATGCCCATGCAACCAGCCGGGCCTCTTTGCTCCGGCATCGAGTTGTGATTGCAAGTCGTCATCCGATTCATCGCGTTTACTTTGCTAAAGCCAGGAAATAGATCGCATGGGAATTTCGTTCGAAGATATCGTTGACACCGACGTCTTCGCCGTTGAGGGATGCGCGGTGGTGTCCGGGCGCGACGGTAAGGCGCTCGCCTTTTTCCATCAGCGTCGAAAAAATGACCGTCTTGCGGTCGTCGTCGAAAAGCCAGCCCCGGCCATGGACCTTGGCCCGAAAACCGAGCTCGCCCGTGCCGCTGGCTTGCAGCTTGGCCGAAGCCGGAACGCGGTCAGGACTGATCGGCTCGTTGATGTTGGCGACGGGGCAATGCGCGGCTTTGGAATCAGAGGCGCACCCGGTCATCATCGCGCCCAGAAACGTAACGACGATCATGCACGCGGCTCTGATTTTTCCACCTCGAAACGACATCCCGACCTCCTGCCCGCCGCACTCCCTGGATCACCCGATCCACCCTTACCTCGCTGGCTGCGTGGCGGCGGGTGGACCCGCGCCGGCGCCTTGTCTCTCCTTAAAATAAGGGTTGCTCTGAACGTAAATCCCAAACGTGTGCGCTGACGGCAATGGACCCGGATTCACTTGCTGCCCGGCGATGGTGACGCCGCGCTTGGCATCGACGGAGACGACGGTGCTTCTGGGCGCGTCGCCGCCGGCGATTTGGATGCCGCTGGTGAGATCGACCACGCGAACCGCGCTGTCTCCGGTCACGATATGCCCCAGGGGAAGCGATCCCTGGGCGATCGGATACGACTTGTTCATCTCGACGCTTCCGCCGCCGGGCTGGGCGAATTCCCGCTTGAGCGCGTCAAGGTCGCTCTTGGAGAGAACCGTGTCCCCCCGCCGCGGCTGGTCGCTCACACAACCAAGAGCGAGACCAATACAGAAGATGACGCCGATGCGGATCATGATCGTCGTTACTTGCCAGGCGTTTGATGGATTGTGGGATTGTTGGTCTGCGGGACAAAGTAAACGCGGTACTGCTTGCCCTGGTCGAAGTTGGACTTCATCGATTCCGGCAACTGCTCGGCAGCAAGCGGCGTCTGGTTTCGATGGCCATTCGTCGACATGACGTGAATCACTTCGCCGCTGCCGGCATCGACGTAATACAGCAGCCCCGGCTCATCGGGCACATAAGTCGCGGGAATATACCGCCCATACGCGAGCATCTTCGCATCCGCCGGAAGCTGCACCTTTCCTCCCTGGGAGCCGGCGCAACCGGTGAGCAGAAGCCCCAACACGCAAAACAAGAACAGTCGAACCATTCCTTGGCTCATGGCAGATCCTCCAGCGTTAGTCGACCTTGGGCAGCGTCAGTCCGGTCTGGTCCTGGTACTTGCCCTTCTTATCCGCATAACTGACGGCACAGGCGCGTTCACCTTTGAGGAAGATGAGTTGGGCGATGCCTTCGTTGGCATAAATCTTCGCGGGAAGTGGCGTGGTGTTGCTGATCTCAAGCGTGATCTTGCCGCGCCACTCGGGCTCGATCGGCGTCACGTTCACGATGATGCCGCACCGGGCGTACGTGCTCTTGCCGACGCAGATGGCGAGGTAATTTCTTGGCATCGAGACGTACTCGACCGTTTCCGCAAGCGCGAAGCTGTTGGGCGGAATGATGACGTGATCTTTGCCGGTCTCGGAGGTGTCCACGGTGATGAAATAGTCTTCGGTGAATCGCTTGGGGTCGACGACGGCGGCAGAGCCTGTCGAGTTGACGTTCGTGAAGATCTTAAAGAGGGTTCCGACCCGGAGATCGTACCCGTAGCTGGAAACGCCGAAGCTGATGGAGCCCGGGCGCTTGTGGTTTTCTTCGAAGGGCTCGATGCCGATCAGTTCGCGGATCTGGGTGTCGCAGAGGATAGCCATTGATCGTCCTGAGTGTTCGAGTTGAAACGGGTGGGCCTGCGGCCCTACGGCTACACGCGTCAAATAGAGGCGGTGCGAGACCCGCGGGCGAGGCGTCCTGCCTTGTCCGTTGAGCCGACACCGCGGCGACTTACTGAAGCGTCATCCTCCTGACGACGAAGTGATTTGTCCCGACTTCCGGATGCTGAAGCTGAACCAGGGAAGGCCCGTTTCAATGATCAACACCACGGCCCGTTCGCAATCCAAATGCCGACTCGTTGCCTCATCGGCTGCCCACGACATTTTACCGTCGCGTGGGATTTATACACTACATCTGGTAGTGGTCAATCCAGACTTTACTAAATCTGGGATAGTGATCTGTAAACCTGAACTTAACAATTGGGGAGGACGAGGGTTAAAGCATAGCGAGTTTTTTTCCAGGGCTGGCGCGGAACCTTTCGGCGGGTCAGGTTATCCACCTGAATCCATCCACACGGTGGAAAACTCCGTGCAGAACTAAAAGCGACGTAAGGTTTTGCGGGCATGACGGGGTGCCGCAGGGATGCCGGACACCGCGCAAAATAAGGCCCCGGACGCGGGGAAGACGTCCGGGGCTCAGGGGGAGGGTAGGTAGCTTAGTCAGTTGGCCGGTCTCACTTGCTTGGACACTGTAAGAGTAGCTTCGGAGGGCTGATTTATTTCAACGACCTCTCGAAAACTCTGTTCTGCATGAGAAATGCGCTTCTCGACAGTGAGTTGCACGGGTTGAAAAAATTCTCTGCTCGGTGAGAGAAGCTGCTGAATTAGCGGGCGGGTGCGCTTGTGGGGGCTGTAGCGGGGGTGGGGGTGAGCTCGAAGCTTTGGCTTGCAGGGGCGGGTATGGCTGGGAGGGCTGTTGTCGCAGCCGTGGATTCCGAATCCGGCTGAACAACGATCACCACATCGACCATAGCCTCTACGGCTTGGAGCGGTGCAGCAGAATCGTCTAGCGAAAGCGCCGGCTGATTAACCGGTCGTGAGGCGGAGGGCGCGGCGGGCGCCGCCATCACTGAAACTGCGGCGCGCGAGCCGGGTTGGGTCACGGGACGGCTCGCTGCCGTAACGGCCACGGCTGCGGGTAAGGTGGACGGCGCGGCATCCGCCGCGGGGCGGGTGGTCGCGGCGGAAGCGACGACGGGCCGGCCGGAAGAGTCTTTGGATTTCACCGTGAACATCGCCCGCCCCGCATCGAAACGGCTGGCGGCATCCGCGATCGATCGCGCGAGCTGATCTGCCGTCTGTCCCCAGCTCTGGAATTCGCCGAGCAACGGAAGACGGATCGCTCCACTCTCATCCACCGTGACTTCAGGCGTGCGATAAAGATCCGGATTGGCATAGTCATATTCGACCGAGATGCGGTCGCCTGGTTTGAAGGTGTAAACTGGCTGCGTGCCGGCCACCGGTTGGGTGCTGGCCAGAGAGCGGAGCCGAAGGAGGCTGACGTTGCCGGCGGTCACACCCTTGTCGCGGCACGCTCGAACGATCGCATCAATTCCCTGCGCTGGAGTGGAGCCTTCGACCTTTACTAATCCCAAGTTCGGGACGCTGATCTGACCTTTGTCGTCGATCGTCTGAATGACAATCTCCGTGGAGGCGCCAGTGGAAAGACCCACGAGGTCACCCGCACGAAGAGCTGCGGGCGCTGTGGCCGGCTGTGAGGTCGCGAATCCCTCTGCCCGATCGAAGCCGCGATCGCGAGTCGGTGACGTTGCCGGACTTGCCCCTCGATCCATCGACCATGCCCGTGTTGCGGCGGCCCGAGCCCCATTGGACGGCGTAGCGGGGAACGAAAAGTGCGTCGATGAGCGCTCGACTTGCGAACCCAGGAGAACCGGCTGAAGCGGTGCGACGCACGCATTCAAGCCCCGCACCTGACTTGCCGTCAGATTTCGCGCCAGAATGAGTTGCTTCGACCGAGCGGGCGACTGCTGCTGCTGAATGACCTCGGCCTGAGCAGAAGAACCCTTGGAGACGATCTCCAGGCTATCGGCGAGACCACGGCGCGTTGATGGAGTTGCGCTTGTGCTAACTACGCCAGGCCCTTCCTGAGCGGGCGTCGATGTCGCGCGTGCTTTAAGCTGCACCTGAACGATCTGTCTCCGGTTCATCACTGCGTCGTTCCCCGGACCCAGTTGAAAAGGCTCGGACGCCGGCTCATTAAGCTGCTGCCAGGAGATTCCGTTGTCCCCGAGAAAGCGCGTGACCTGATGCTCTGCGGCCTTGGGATCGGCTGTGTTCAGGAGGACGACCATGGGTTTGCTGACGGCTCCGTTCGTGACTTGTTGAACGTGGCGATTGAGATTGGATTCGAACAGGGCCGACTGATCGCCCCACTTGGCCAGCGGCGCGAGATGTGATGAACCTCCGGAAAAACCGCGCAATTGAGTGCCTGAAATCCGGTCAAACACGCCGTTGCTCAGCGGCATCGTGCGGCCGGTGAAATCAGCGCCGCGAGCGATCGCAGGATGGGTGCTCAGTGGGGCCACAGACCGGACGACGTCGGTGTGCGCGGCCTCTCGGTTTTCAGGCGCTTGAGTGCTCATCACAATCGGACCGGATGTGGTGGGAGCGATGGCAAAATCCGACACTCGATGCCCAGGTCCCCTGGGCAGCACGAAAAAGATCACCGCCGCGAGACCCACGACCAGCAATACCACCGCCGCCGCCGCATACACCTGCGGCCAGGCATTGATTCGGCCGGCAACCGCGGCCTCTTCCTCAGGCTCGGAATCGAGAAGAACCGAACGCTCGAGCTGACTGCTAAACGTCTCATACAAATCATCAGGCGCGCGATCCCGCGGAAGCTCCCGAAGCGCATCGCGCTGCTCCGACAGATCCGCAATCAACTGGCGGTGCTGCGGATTATTCGCAAGGTGCTGTTCAATCTCGGCGCGGCCCTGCGCGTCGAGCTCTCCGTCGACGTAAGCACAAAGCTTGGCCTCGATGTGTTCCGTGTTTGCCATGGGTCAGTGGTCAGTTGCCAGTTGCCAGTTGCCAGTTGTCAGTTGTCAGTGAATTTCACCACGGACAACTGACAACGGACGACGGACACTTATTTTAAGTAAGCCTTCAACTCATCCCGCAGCGCTAACCGCGCTCGGAACAATCTGCTTTTCAACGTTCCCAGCGGAAGGCCGAGGACGTCGGCCATTTGCTGGTAATCGAACCCTTCGATATCGCGCATCACCAGGACCGCGCGGTACTCCGGGTCGAGCCGGCCAAGCGCCAGCAGAACCTCCTGATTCCGTTCGCGCCGCTCCAGTTCCTCATCCGGGCGGGGCACGTCGCTGGGCTTCAGGCGATCGATCAGGTTCGACGCCTGATCCTCGCCTTCGCCCTGATGGTTCCCGCTTTCGAGCGAGAACGTCCGGTGCCGCTGAATTTTTCTCAGCCGGCTGATGCACAGGTTGGTGGCGATTCGAAAAAGCCACGTGTACGGCTGGGCATCGCCGCGAAAACTGTCGATCTTTGCGAGCCCGCGGGTGAATGTTTCCTGCGCCAGCTCGCGGCTCTCTTCGCGATCGCCAACCATTCGCACGATCGCGTTAAACAGCCGGTCCTGATAAAGGAGGACAATCCTCCCATAGGCCCCTCGGTCGCCCGCCTGGGCCTTGCGAACAAGCTCGAGCTCGCTTTCCGAATCGCGGATATTGCCTCCGGCCGCTCCATTCGCAGCCGGAAACTCCGCCTCGAATTGTGCACCACTCAAGCTCGACATGGGATTGGACGCGGGAAGATCAAGAAAGTTCCGGAGGATCGTGACCCTCCGTGATCACGTAACATCAGGTCCCATAATGCAGGGGAGATCGGGGTGAGTCAACCTTTTTGGTTGAGTCGATTCAAAGGCGGCATTAGCAATGGTGTCGTCTACTTAGCTGCGCCTCCGAAGCGAGCGCCACCGCCGCGGCTTGCGCCGCTCAATCTTGCTGCGCCCGCGGCTCGGATGCTTGTGGACGCGCCGCGGAACCTGGAATCGCGGGCAGCGCGCGGATCCATTTTCTGCAAGCTGCTCCGTGGAATCGGTGAGGAGCCTTCAATCCCCGCATCGATGCCAGGTCGACCGCGAAAGCCATTGTCGATGAGGGGACGCCCGATGGTGCCGGTATCAATCAGCGGGCGACCGAGCCAGCCGTTGCCCCACATATAGACGCTGGGAAACGTGAAGTTAAAGGCGTTGAAGTCGGTGCGATTGAAAAATGCTGTTCCGTCGCCACTTCGGAATCCGTTGCTAATGCCCGTGTCATTGAATGAAACGGTCGAACTCATTCCGCGTGCGCGTGGCGCAGTGATGTACGCAGAACTCTGCGCGCGCGAGACGTAGACGCTTTCGCCCGTGGAAGCGTAAACAGAACCTTGCCCGAATGCCGGAATGGATAGCATTGAAATCGCCGCAATAAACATGATGCACTTCATGATCGCTCCTGTTCCCCGCAGCCCAATCGTAGTGCGATCAATGCGATTTCCGCTACTGATTTATTGAGCGTTTGAATCGGCTTTAAGCTTCTTTGCAGCCGCCACTCATCCTATTTCACCCAGCTTCACGTCACCTGCGCGGATAGGCTCACAACCTGCACCGGAATATCCGGCGGCAGCAAATGCTCGAGCCTGCGCTGGAAGTGTCCTTTGATCAGATGATACAGCGCACCCTGCCGGCTGGTGCCGATGAGCACACGCTCGCACCCATAGATGGCGGCGTTCTCCGCGAGCAGTTCCGCCGCTTCGGGACCGGTGTCATAGAGAGGCAGGATAGGAACCCCCAGCTCGTGTCCGACTTCAAGAAATCGCGCGAACGTTCGCTGGGCCGCGAGATCGGTATCGAGCGTGAGCGCGCGCTCGTCATATTTGTACGAGAGGCTGACGTTTCGGATGAAGCAGACGGCGAGAACGGCCTCGCGATTTTTTGCCAACTCGATCGCGCTGCGCGCGATTGCGTCTGAGCCGTACGTTCCCACCATGATCTTGGGACGGACCATGTAATCCGCCGGCAATTGTTCCAGCGTCGCCTGCCGGAGGAGGCTCGGGCGAACGCCCTTTCTTCGGCCCATATATTTCGTCAACGCCCGCGCGGTCAGTCCCACAGCCATGACAACGCAGACAAACGCCAGCGCGTGAAGCTTGGTAAACGCGAGCGTCACCCAGATGCCGATCAGGAAAATCCCAAGCAGCAGCGCGGCGACCTTGCGCCAGGGTCGCCGCAGACGCGGGTGTGTCGAGACGAGCGTGATGTTGATCGCGACCGCGCCGACGACGCCGATCGCATACAGTGCCGCGAGGTGCTCAAGGTCATGGCTGATGACAAGCACAATGCACGGAACAATGGTGGCAACAATCGTCGGCACCCACGGCACCCCGAAGCGATTGAGCTTCTGAAAAATCGCCGGCAACTCGCCGTCGCGGCTCAACAGATATTGCACCGAGATCATGTCCGTAATGACGGTGTTGCACGCCGATAGCAGCAGCACCCCACCGATCGCGCGCACAGCGATTTCGCCCCATCCGCCAATGTACGAGCTGGCAAGGAAGGCGAGCATGTCTTCCTTGTGCGCCGCATGCTGGGCATCCGTGAGTCGCATCGACATCGCAGCCGCGAGAAGAATGTTGAAGATCGCGACTTCAACGGCGACCGTCCAGATCGCGCGTCGCGCCGTCTTGGCGACCGGCTTGTTCATCACGCCGGTAAGATTGCCGATCGCCTCGACGCCGCTGAGCGCGAGCACGATCGAAACGAAGTGGAGCCAGAGTTGTCGCGGCGGTTCGCTGACGTGCGTGATGCGCTCCGGGAAATGCCTCCAATCAATCTGCGGCATCGCGAACGCCGTGATCAGCAGCGTGATGAAAATCATCCCCACCGCCACCGCGATCGCAAACTTGCCGGTGTGCTTCGGACCCAGAAGATTGAAGATGCCGATGAACCCAATCGCGACCATCGCCCACATACCCGGCGAGTTCAGCGCAAATAGACTCTCTGAATGACCCATCCCGAAGTAATGAAACCCATCCAGTGAACTGAGGCTCGCCGTGACAACATAGTCGGCGAATAAAAGCAGCGCGCCGATGACCGCGAGCGTCTGACTCCTCTGCTTCGCCGCCGTGTACACCCCCCCGCCATCCGGATAAATCCGGCAGATCTGCGTATACGCCCAACCCACGGCAAGGATCAACAGGCTCATTCCCACGATGAGCCAGAAGCTCGCGCCGCGGGCGAAGAAGAACGCAAGCCCAAGAACGTACAGTCGGCTGGTTCCCCAATCGCCGTAAAGCAGACCGGCGGCCTGAAGCCATCCCACATTTCTCGGTCGCTCGGCAGCCAAAAGAGAAAGCGCAGCGGGTTTCTCACGCCCGGTCGTCGCGATGTCCATAGAGATTCGCTCTTCAGCGGACGATTTCCCACGACGCGATGCGGAACCAAACCGATATGAGCAAGCAGCAATAGCCCCGGTCGGAAGACCGGGATTACTTCCCCACCGAAAAATCGCGTGAGCGAATCAGGCGCTGGCGCGTCAGCTTGCTGTTAATCAGTTCCGGTCCGCGAGTCTGCTCGCGGCGGGCGTCTCCATCCGAAACGCACAGCGTCTGCTGGAGTCCAGTTCGGCGCCGGATCCTTCCGATCCCACACGCCGCGACTCGAGCGCCAACGTTGTGCCCTTTCACATGCCTACGGGGTTAGCTGACGGGCTGGGGCTTGAAAGTGCCCTGGGACTTTTGTGAGTCCCTTCGCCCCTGGTGTCGCGGGCTAATCGCAGCACCCTTGGGTTCCCCGCATCCCGACAACAGTCGAGATCTCGGCGGTCACGAAGCGGATACACTAAACAACTCCTAGCCTGGAATGTCAAGCTTCTTGCCACCGCGAGAAGCTCATTCGAAGTGGCGCCTGTCCAAGATCAATTCATCCCCAATTCGAAGCATCTCCGCTAGCACCTCGAGTTGACCCGCGACGATCCGTACCACGGTGCCGTCCCGCTCAACAATCTCCGGATGATCAGATGCGATTGCACTGTTTCATTCCTGCACCCCATACCCATCACGCGGGAAGGGCGTCGTGCGGCTGCACGTGTTCCGGCGGTGACACCACGATCACCTTCACCTCCGGCGGCAGCAGGCTTTCGATGCGGCGCTGGAAGCTTCCCTTGATCAGGTGGTGAATCGCTCCCCGGCGGCTTGAACCGATCACCACCCGGTCCACCGCGTTCATCGCCGCTTGCTCGGCGATCAGCACCGCGGCATCGGGGCCGGTGTCGTAAACCGGAATGATCGGGACGCCGTAGCGGTGCCCGTGGGCGAGGAAATCGGTGAAAAGGATTAGTGCGGCCGGATCGGTGTCGAGCGTGAAGGTGCGCTCTCCCGCTTCCACCTTGTATGACAGGGCCACTTCCCGGACGAAGCAAATCACTAACGCGGCGTGTTCCTTCTGCGCAACTTCGAGCGCGGGATCGGCCAAGTCATCCGATCCCGCGGTAGCCAGGAGCACCTTCCGCCCGACCAGGGTATCGGGGGTGAGCTGCTCCATGATCGCCTGTCGCAGGAGCGTTGGCTTGGGCCGCCGCTGGGCGGCGAACTTGGTGATTTGCCTGAGGATCAAGCCCACCGCCAACACGATGCAGACGAAAATCAAAGCCGCGATCTTGGTCAGAGCCAGGGTAATCCAGATCGCGACAAGGAGAACGCCGAGCAGAAACATCGCCACCTTGCGCCAGGTTTTGCGCAAGCGGGGATGCAACGAGCAGAGAGTGCAGTTGATTGCGACAGCGCCCACCACGCCGATGGCATAAAGTGACGCGAGTGTCTCAAGATCATGGGCGAAAAGCAGGATGATCGCGGGCACCCCAGCCGCCACAATGGCGCCGACCCAAGGGGAGCCGAACGCGTTCAGCTTCTGCATAAACGCCGGCAGCTCATTGTCGCGCGACATCACGTAGATGATGCTCATCAAGCCGTTGACGGCGGTGTTGGTCGCCGAGAGAAGCAGCAGCCCGCCGATGATGCGGACCGACCATTCGCCCGCGGCGCCGATGTAGGGCTGGGTATAAAACCGCGCCAGGAACGCGAGCATGTCTTCCTTGTGCGCCTCCCGGCTCAACCCCTCGGGCAGGCTGGCCAGGGCGACCATGGCAACCGCAAGCAGCAGGTTGAAAACCGCGACCTCCGCCGCCACGCTCCAGATGCTCTTGCGCGCGGTGTTGTAGACGGGTTTCTTCATGACGCCGGTCAGGTTCGCGATGGCTTCCACACCGGACAACGCGAGCACGATGAAGACGAATCCCTCCCACATTTTCAGAGGATCATGGCGCAGTCTCCCCAAATGTAGGTGTGCCCAGTCGATCTGCGGGAGGGCAAAGGCAACGATCAGCAGCGTGATGATCATCATCCCGACGGCAGTGAAAATTGCATATGCGGCGGTGTGCTTAGGTCCCAGCAGGTTGAACGCGCCGATCGCGACGATCGAAACCATCGCCCACAAGCCAGGGCTGTTCCAGCGCCACAGTTTCTCATGAGCTGCCGTCTTTGCGGGATCAGGAAGCACGATCTCATCGGGCCCGTGCTTGTCGGCAGCAGCAGGCGCAACGTGCGCCTCATGCTGCTTTCCCAATCCGAAATAGTGGAAGGCCTCGACCGCGCTCAGGGATGCGGTGACGGTGTAATCGGCGAAGAGCAGCAGCGCCCCAATCACGCCGAGCAACCGGCTGCGCTGCTTGGCAGCGGTGTAGACCCCACCCCCATCGGGATAAATCCGGCAGATCTGGGTGTACGCCCAGCCCACCGCAAGGATGAGGAGGCTCATTGCCGCAATGAGCCAGAACGAACTTCGTCCCGCGACGAGAAACGCGAGCCCTAGAACATAAAGGCGGCTGGTTCCCCAATCGCCAAAGAGCAAGCCCGCCGCGCCGATCCAACTGACGTTTCGCGGACGGTGACTGTGCAATAGCGACAGTGCGGGTGGAAGCGCGCGATCTTGATCCATTTCGGAATATCCCTGCAGCGTCAAGCGCTCGCCCGCCCTTGCGGCTGAAACTCCTCGCCGCGCACCCTAACTGACCTGGCGACGGCCGACAAGCGGTGCGCCGGCAACTGCTGCCTTCTTTTAAAGGCGGTGGCCGAGCTTGGATTTTTTGGTTTCGAGGTATTTTTGATTGTGTTCGCCGGGTTCGATGCGGATGGGAAGTTGTTCGACGATGGTGAGTCCGAAGCCGTCGAGGCCGTGGATTTTTTTGGGGTTGTTGGTGAGGATGCGGAGTTGTTTGAGGCCGAGGTCGCGGAGGATTTGGGAGCCGATGCCGTAGTCGCGTTTGTCGACGGGTAAACCCAAGCGCTGGTTGGCCTCGACGGTGTCGAGGCCACTTTCTTGCAGCGCATAAGCGTGGAGTTTGTTGGCGAGGCCGATGCCTCGGCCTTCCTGTCTGAGGTACAGCAGGACGCCTTTGTCTTCTTTTTCGATGATTTGCATGGCGGCGTCGAGCTGGTTGCCGCAGTCGCACTTGCCGGAGCCAAAGACGTCACCGGTGAGGCATTCGGAGTGGACGCGCACGATGACGGGTTCTTCGTGAATGGTGGGTTCACCTTGCTCGTTGCGTTCGCCGATGCCGCCTTTGCAGAGGGCGAGGTGGGGCTGGGCATCCAAGACTGATTGGTAGGCGTGGAGGCGGAAGGCGCCCCAGCGCGTGGGGAGGTTGATGCTTTCGATTCGCTTGACGAATTGCTCGCGCTTCAGGCGATAGCTGATGAGGTCCGCGATCGTGCACATCTTCAGGTGGTGTTTCGCGCAAAAGCTTTCAAGCTCCGGACGGCGGGCCATCTCGCCGTCTTCGCGCATGATTTCGCAGATGACGGCGGCGGGTTTGAGGCCGGCAAGCCGGGCGAGATCGACGGAGCCTTCGGTCTGACCGGCGCGGACGAGGACACCGCCGTCGCGGGCGCGGAGCGGATTGATGTGCCCCGGACGCAGGAGGTCCTGCGGCTGGGCATCCTCGGCAATGGCGACTTCGATCGTCTTGGATCGGTCGGAGGCGGAGACGCCGGTGGAGACACCGAAGCGCGGATGGGCGTCGACGGTCACGGTAAATGCCGTCCCAAGCTGTGCGGTGTTTTGCTCGGTCATGGGGCGGAGCAGGAGCTTGTCGCAGCGCTCTTCGGTGAGGGCGAGACAGACGACGCCGCGGGCCTCGGTGACGATGAAGTTCACCGCCTGCGGCGTGACCTTCTCGGCGGCCATGACGAGATCGCCCTCGTTTTCGCGGTCTTCATCATCGACGAGAACGATCATCTTGCCGGCTTTGAGATCGTCGAGGATTTCGGGGATGGGGGAGAAGGGCATTTGTAAGATTGTAGCTTGGGGGAAGGCAAGGGGCAGGAGGCGAGGGGCAAGAGGCGATTCGGACATTCTCGGGAAGGCACGGAGGCTCGAAGGCAGGTCGGCACGAAGTGAGGGACGAAATCCGATGTTTTGGAGGGTTTTCGAAGGCGCGTCGGGGAGGGTGGCGCGTGAATTCGGCGTGGGCATATCCGTTTGTATCCGTTTATATCCAATTGCGGGTGCGGAGGGGGTAAGTGAAGGGTGCGCGCGGGGAGACTGGTTGAGGATGAGACGGCGTTGCTCCATTGTGCTCTCTCCTTTCCTGAACATTAACCTAACACAATTGGGGAGGGGGCTGCAAGGTTATTCCTGGGGAGTGACGGCGCCATGTTTTAGGGAGCGGGAATGCGGGAAGGTTGAGGCGGAGAGACGAGTTTGGATCACGCTACGCGCGTTTATCGTTTTAAGTCTTCTACCGATATACTGGGAGGCTGTCGGAGGCAGTGAATTAACGAGTGCGTTTACGTCAACACACCATTTCTCGCGAAGTTTCCCTCGCCGGGCCGGGGCTTTTCTCGGGGGAGGAGGCGACGTTGACGTTTGCGCCTGCGGATCCGAATTCGGGGATCACGTTCCTCCGGGAGCAGGATGGCAAGGTCGCGACGATTCCGGCGTTGGTGCAGAACGTGCTGAAACGTCCGCGCCGGACTTGCCTTCGCAATGGAACGCTTCTGGTGGAGACCATTGAGCACTGCATGGCCGCCCTGGTGGGGTTGGGGGTGGACAATGCATTGGTGAAAGTCTCCGGCGGTCATGTGGGCGAAATACCCGGTGGGGATGGCTCGAGCAAGCCTTTTGTGGACGTTTTGGCGGACGCGGGAACCGTCGAGCAGGATGCCGATCGCACGGCTCTGGTCATTACGAAGCCGGTGCAGGTTTCGCATGGGGAAGCGACACTGGCAGCCCTTCCGGGGCCCACCGACCACCTCGAGATTATCTACGAATTCGAAGCTCCCGCTCCAATCGGAAGACAAACGTTCTCGTTCCACCTACAAAGTCCGGGGAGTGCGGTCCCGGGATCCAATGGTTTCGATGACTTCATCACGCAACTGGCCCCCGCCCGCACGTTCGTGTTCGAACACGAAGCCCACGAACTCCGGGCGCGAGGTCTGGGCAAGCACCTGACCCCGAAGGATCTCCTGGTCATCTCCCCCACGGGACCACTCGATAACGAGTTTCGTTGGCCGAACGAGTGCGTTCGGCATAAAATTCTCGACCTGATTGGCGATCTTTATTTGGTCGGGCGACCTCTCCATGGCCGGCTGATCGCGCATAAATCCGGACACGAGCTGAACCACCAACTCGCTCGCCGTCTCCTGGCACAGCAAGATTCTAATTCTCGCGAGGCATTGCTGAGTCGTGAGGCTGCGATGGACACCCGATCGATTCAGCGCATCCTGCCGCATCGATATCCGATGCTGCTGGTGGACCGGGTTTTGGAGATCGTCGGGGACACGAAAGCCATTGGTATTAAGAATGTTACGTTCAATGACATCTTCTTTCAGGGTCATTATCCCGGAACACCGATCATGCCCGGGGTCTTGATCGTAGAAGCGATGGCTCAACTCGGCGGAATTCTGCTGAGCCAGAAGCTGGAACACACGGGAAAGCTTGCGGTCCTGCTTTCGATGGATAAGGTAAAGATGCGGCAACCGGTGGTTCCCGGGGATCAGTTGATCCTGGAGGCCATTGCCGTTCGAGTGAAAAGTCGGACCGGCCATGTCCGTTGTAAAGCTTTTGTCGCAGATAAACTGGCCGCTGAGGCCGATATTAAGTTCATGCTGGTTGATGCCGAACCGGTGTGAGCGGGAGCCGAACGTTTTCTCGGTTCTTCGGTAGCGAGCCGCTGTTGGATCGCACCAGCCCCGTAAGGTGGGCATTGCCCACCCTACCCGATCCGGATCGACGTTGGTCGGATCGTTCCTAATAAGGAGGAGCGGACCCATTGGGCCGCCCCACACATGCCCACTATTTCACCTCTCTCGGTTGTCGATCCTAAAGCGCGTCTGGCGGATGATGTCGAAGTTGGACCGTTCTGCACGATCGGCCCGGATGTCACAGTCGGCGCGGGAAACAAGCTGATCTCGCACGTGGTGCTGACCGGTCATACGGTCATCGGGAAGGGCAACACGTTCCATCCGCACTGCGTGGTTGGGAATTGGCCGCAGGATTTGAAGTACAAGGGAGCGCCAACCCGCCTGGAAGTGGGCGAAAACAACCAGATTCGCGAAGCGGTCACCATCCATGCGGGGACGGAAAAAGGCGGGGGGATCACGCGGGTCGGATCCAACAATCTGCTGATGGTCAACGCGCACATCGGGCACGATGTTCAGTTGGGTAACCGCTGCATCATCGCGAACAACGTCATGTTCGCGGGCCATGTGATCTGCGGGGACAACGTCGCGATCATGGGTGGAGTGGGCGTTCATCACTTCGTCAGCATCGGCGATTACGCTTATATCGCGGGGTACGCTCGGATTCATCATGATATTCCGCCGTTCGTGAAGGTGGGCGATGCGGACAAGATCCGGGCGTTGAATGCGGTCGGGCTGCGGCGCGCGGGTTTTGGCGACGGGGATATTGATGCGCTTGAGGAAGTCATCCGCAAGCTCTTCGTGAATAAGGAAAAGGCGTTTTCGGTGACGCTTTCGGAGTTCGACCTGCAGAACGGGATCAACCCGCACGTGAAGAAAATGGTCGAGTTTCTCCGCCGGCGGGATACGGGTGTGAATGGCCGGTATTTGGAAAGCCTTCGGGCGCGCTAAATGACTTCACCCCCATGGCCCGCTTATTCGCCAGTCTCTTGCTCCTGTCGCTGACCGCGCTGCTCGTCTACATGATGGTGACGCGTACGCCGATCGCCGGGCGGGCGGCGCCGAAGTATTATCCGGCAACGCCGGAAGCGCAGCGCCAGGTGGCCATCCGCGCCCAGCGGTTGGCTGCCGCCAGGGCGAAGCAGGGGTTGCCGGCGCCGAAGCAGGATTGAGTGCAACCGCGCGAATTGCGGCCGACCCGACGTTTTATTTTGATTGCCGGCGTTGAGAATCGGTTCGCGCGGCGGCGGCGGTGCGATGATTGATGATCACGCGGCGTGAAGTTGCGCAGCGATGCTTGCGATAAACTCGACGCCGGCGCTCAGCCTTCCGGTGCGAAGGGCTTCGTGTCGATCCACCCAGACGACTCGAGCGGGCATCATCTGCCGACGGTTGGCGAGCGATTGCCCGGCATGCGTGGGCCCGAGGTGGATGTTGAGGATCTCGCCTTGAGTCAGCGGCGCGGACGCCGGCAGTTCGATTCGCAAGCCGCTGGCACTGATGTCTTCGGTTTGGCCGCCGTAGTACCTGGCGGCAGCAGTCTCAAACACTTTGATCGGCCTCGACTGCCTGATTCGCAAGCCGCGGCGACGTTCAGCGTGACGCGCTCCGGCATCGGCATGGACTTCAATCTCGCTTAAAAGCAGAGTCATGGGACTAAACCTTTCAGGAAACCTATCCCGTTTCCTAGATGGGTTATCGGAACACTGTGGCGGGGATTTGGAGAAAATTTTCTAATTTTGCGCGAATGCCGGGTTATCGGACTGAAACGTAAAACGTGAAACGTGACAAGACGGAGACGGCTTTTGTCACGTTTCACGTTTCACGTTTCAGGCTGCACCTTCTCGTTCATCCCATTACACCCCGCCCCCTTCCCGCTATCATCCTCCCCGTATGCCCTACAACTTCATGACAATTGAGAAGAAATGGCAGGAATACTGGCTGGCCAATAAGACTTTCCGGGCGCTGGATCCGCGGGATGCGGCGAACATGAAGAAGAGCTATGTGCTCGATATGTTCCCTTATCCCAGCGGCTCGGGGCTTCATGTGGGGCATGTCGAGAACTACACGGCCACCGACATCATCTCGCGGTATCAGCGGATGCGCGGGCTGAATGTGCTTCACCCGACCGGGTGGGATGCGTTCGGGCTTCCGGCGGAACAGTACGCGATCAAGAACAACCGCCATCCGCGCGAATTCACCGCGAAGAACATCGAGAATTTTCGCCGGCAGATTCAGATGATGGGGATGAGCTACGACTGGGATCGCGAGATCGACACCACCGATCCGCGATACTACAAGTGGACGCAGTGGATCTTTCTTCAGCTCTTCAACAGCTATTTCGATCGGATCGATGCCAAAGCCAAGCCGATCGCGCATCTGGTTCATGAGCTGATGAACGAGAACCTCGTTGTCGCGCCCGATGGCGAGGTCGTTCTCAATCCCGTGCAGGAAGGGATGGAGCGGATCAGCGGCGATGTCCGCGTCGAGCGCCTGTGGCGCGAACTCTCACCCGATGAACAGCGCGGCGTGATCGACGGGCAGCGCCTCGCGTACATGGACGAAGTGCCGGTGAACTGGTGTCCCGGCCTGGGCACCGTGCTGGCGAACGAAGAGGTGGTTGACGGTCGATCTGAAGTGGGCGGCTTTCCGGTTGAACGCCGGCCCATGCGCCAGTGGATGCTGCGCATCACGGCGTATGCGGATCGATTGATCGAAGACCTGGACATGCTGGATTGGCCCGAATCGCTTAAGGAAATGCAGCGGAACTGGATCGGGCGATCGACCGGGGCGACGATCGAGTTCGAGATTGACGAGGCCACGATGCCGGGAGCATCAAGCCAGCGGTTTGCGCAGGGATCGGAGCCGCAGGCGGCGCCGGGGCCGGTCGGGGAGGCTGAGGCGGATGACGATCTATTGATCACGGTTTTCACGACGCGGCCGGACACGCTGTATGGGGCGACCTACATGGTGCTGGCGCCGGAGCATCCGCTGGTGGAGCGCATCACGGCGGCAACGCATCGGGAGACGATCGAAGCGTATCGGCAGGTCGTGGCGTCGCAATCGGAGCGAGATCGGACGTCGGACACGAAGGAGAAGACGGGGGTCGCCACCGGGGCGCACGCGATTAATCCAATTAACGACGAGCGCATCCCCATTTACATCGCAGACTATGTTCTGTGGGGGTATGGAACGGGCGCCATTATGGCCGTGCCGGCGCACGATCAACGAGATTTTGATTTCGCGAAGAAGTTTAATTTGCCGATTCGTTACGTCGTTCGTCCGGCAGCCGGCGAACTGCCCCAGGATCGGGCGTTTGAGCCTGAAGGCATTGCGATTAACTCCGAGCTGATCGATGGTCTGCCCACCGGTGAAGCGAAGCAGAAGATCATCGACGTCTTATCGCGCGAAGGAAACGCCCGGCGGAGCGTGAATTACAAGTTGCGCGACTGGCTTTTCTCACGCCAACGCTACTGGGGCGAGCCGTTCCCGATCCTGCTGGACGAAGCCGGCAATGCTTATGCGGTGGATGAAAGCGAGCTTCCCGTGACGCTGCCGGATCTGGTTGACTTCAAGCCGACCGGAACACCCGAGCCCCCGCTTTCGAAAGCGAAGGACTGGCTCCGCGTCGAGCGGGATGGCAAGGTCTTCACGCGCGAGACCAACACGATGCCCCAATGGGCCGGCTCATGCTGGTACTACCTGCGGTTCTGCGATCCGATGAACGAGAAGCGTTTCGTGGATGTTGAGAAAGAGCAATACTGGATGCCGGTGGATGTGTACGTCGGCGGCGTGGAGCACGCGGTGCTGCACCTGCTGTACGCGCGGTTCTGGCACAAGGTGCTGTACGACCTTGGCCACGTGTCGACGCCCGAGCCTTTTCTGCGGCTGGTCAACCAGGGTCTGATCCTCGGCGAACTGGAGTTCCATGCGTTCCAGTTCTCGGGCGATCACGCGATCAGCACCGCGCTGCTCACCGACATTCGCGAAGAGGCGACGGACCACGGCGTGCAGATGGTCGCGACGGTCACGGAAACGCGCGCGAAAGCGACGGGCCGACGCGTACCGGACGATCAGGTAGAAAAAACGAGTGACGGCTACCGGCTGAAATCGAATCCGCAAATCCGCGTGGACGCGCGCAGCTTCAAGATGTCCAAGAGTCGCGGAAATGTGGCCAGCCCCGACGACCTCGTCCGCGACTACGGCGCCGATGCCCTGCGGCTCTACATCATGTACATGGGCCCCCTGGAGATGCAGAAGCCGTGGAACACGCGCGACATTGTCGGCATGACGCGGTTTCTGAACGCGGTCTGGCGGAACCTCGCGGGCGATGAGGAGAACAACAAGGTTGCGCAGATTGTGGATGAACCGATTCCCCAGGCCATCGATCGCCAGATGCACCGGACGATCAAGAAGGTCGCTGAGGATATCGAGACGCTGCGCTTCAACACCGCGATCGCGGAACTGATCAAGCTGAATAATGAGATGAACAAGCTGCCGGCGATTCCGCGCGATCTGGCAACCAACTTCGCGCTTATGCTCGCGCCGCTGGCGCCGCATATCGCCGAAGAACTCTGGCAGCGCTTGGGAAACACCGAATCCCTCACCCGCCATCCATGGCCGCGATACGATGACGCGAAGCTTGTCGAGTCGACGATGGAGTTACCCGTTCAGGTGAACGGGAAGGTTCGCGGCAAGATCACCGTCGCCGCGGATGCCGATCAGGACGCGATCCTGACTGCCGCCGCCGAGGCCAAAGGCGTCCAGCAGTGGATCAACGGCAAGGAGATCAAGAAGCGCCTCTACGTCCCGAAGAAACTCGTGAACTTTGTGGTGGCATAACGCGGATGAATGCTTCCCCGTAGCACGGGCATCCTGCCCGTGTCAGCGATTCGGTCACGGGCAAGATGCCCGTGCTACAAAAATGCCCATTGAGATCGAAGTAAAAATCAAAGTCGACGATCACGAAGCGGCACGATCGCGCCTTGGAAATCTGCGCGCAATCCAGTTAAGCCAGGTCCTGGAGGTCAACACCTTCTTCGACACTCCCGCGCGTTCCCTGACGAGCGAAGACCGGGGCCTCCGCCTCCGCACGAACACCAACCTCGGGACCCAATCCTCCACCCACATTCTCACCTACAAAGGCCCCCGTGCCCCCGGGCCGGTCAAAAAGCGCGAAGAGATTGAAGTCGCCGTCGATGATCCGACTCACGCAACCAAACTGTTCGAATCCCTTGGCTACGAGGTCACGCTCAGCTTCGAGAAACGCCGCGAGAGTTGGCGCTTGGACGACTGCACCATCGAGCTTGATGAACTCCCGCTCCTCGGGACGTACCTGGAAATCGAAGGCCCCGCCGAAGCCGCGGTGCTTGCCGTTCGCACCAAGCTCCAACTCGACCAGCACCCCGCCATCACCGATCCCTACGTCGCGCTGCTTGAAGCGGCGCTGGCGCGCACGAAAAGCCCTTCGCGGGTCGTGAAGTTCTGAAGACCCCCACACCGAATCCGTTCGCTGTTTCGACCCTTTATCAATTCCAGCGCCAGGATAAGGAAACGGGATCAGGAAACGGGTTCAAGCGTCGATCGGGTCGTCGCGATGATGTCAGCGAATTCAGTATCGACTTTTGACCCCGTTCTCTTGTCCCCTGACCCTCTTGATTCCCCCTCTTGATTCCCCCAGGTCTCAGGCCGCGACGATATCCACGTGCGCGGTGAACCCCAGGTCGCGCAGCAGGCGCTCACAATCTTCCCAGGTCAATCCGAACGCCCGCACATCCGCCACACCCAGGCGCGCCACGGCATCGCGCACCGCCGCCGACTCAAAGTCGCCCTCCATGACTTGCGCTTCGGCCCAGGCCACGAGCTGCTCCAGTGAAACGCGACGGCGCAAATATTCCCCAAGCTGCTCCGCGACGGTTTGCCGGGTGATCTTCATCGTTCCATTCTACACGTTCCGATGCCCTTGATCGACAGGGAACTTCTGATGCACCTCCACGAGCTTGCCCGCCTCGTCACGGATCTCCTGCCAGAATCTCAGCGTATTCTCCCCCTCGTCCACCTCCTTGAGATACCGCGCCATCCAGCCATGATGGCCCGCAACATCCATCCAGTAACAACGCCCCCCGTCGGGCAATTCCCGCCAATGACCGAAGTTGCGCTCATTCTGCTGACGATTTGCCACGCGCGTATGCTATGTCACGCGGCCACTGGCAGCTAGCGCGCTCCGTCCCCAAGAGTGAACCGCAAGCCGATCAAAACGAGACCGAAAAAGGGGCTGAGCCGCCGCTGGCGAAATCGATGTGCGACCCCTTAGAGTTTTGCTAAGGCATCTGTGAATTGAAGAACTGCAGCGCACGCGGCCAGAGCAAGACGGAGGTGGAAAAGGGGTCAGGAAGATTTTAGCCAAAAAACCTTCCTGACCCCTTTTCCCGTCTGACCCCTTTTCCCGTCACCGAGCGTCCCCAACCTCGATCCCTCACGGATACGGCGATTTCCTCGGCTCATCGGCCGGCATCTCCATCGCCCCGATCAGGTCCGTCAGTCGGTCCACACCAACCTTCTGTAGATATTCGCTTAGACCTTCGACAATTTTGTTCGGCGTCGAAGGGTCCACAAACAATGCCGTCCCGATTCCGATGCCGGTTGCGCCGGCGAGAATGAACTCCACTGCATCCTGCCAGTTTTGAATCCCGCCCATGCCGATGATCGGGACGCCGGCGTGGCGTGCGACGTTGCGGTAGATTCGGCTCACCATGTGCAGCGCGATCGGCTTGATCGCGGGACCTGATAATCCGCCGGTCACGTTCGCAAGCCGCGGGCGGCGCTTGTAGATGTCGACCGACATCGCGGTGAAGGTGTTCACCAGGGAGAGCACATCCGCCCCGCCTTCGATCGCGCCCTTCGCTGTCAAAGTGATATCCTCGACATTGGGCGACAGCTTCACGATCAGCGGCTTGGTTCGGAGCACGTTCTTCACCTCCCCCACCAGCTCTTTCAATCTTCCCGGGTGCGTGCCAAAGGTCAGTCCATCCTTGACGTTCGGGCACGAGACGTTGAGTTCGACTGCCGCCACGCAACCCAGCGGGTGCATGGCCGCGACGGTTTCGATGTAATCATCGAACGAATGCCCGGCCACGTTCGCGATCACCGGGCAAGGCATCTTCTCCAGCAGCGGCACCTTCTCATCGAGAAACCGCTTGAGTCCGACATTCGCCAAGCCGATCGCGTTGAGCATCCCCGCCCGCGTCTCGACAATGCGCGTCGGCTCGTTGCCCTTCCGCTCTTCGCGAGTGATCGATTTGGTGACGAATGCCCCGAGCCGCGAAAGATCCATGAAGTCGGCGTACTCGAACGCGTAGCCGCACGTGCCGGAGCAGGTCATGGTGGGGTTCTTGAGCGACAGTCCTGCGATATTGACGGAAAGGTCGAGCACAGTCGTGTTTTTAACGACGACAGACCTACTCGGCAAATGGTCATCAGATCAATCTTCACACGTTCTACCTCGCGCGTCAGCAGCGCCGCCGATCCGCTTGAGTATCAATTCGCCCGATTCGCCCGCTGCGATGGATCGCGGATCGCCCAACCGGCGGCCAGGGGCGTGCAGAGATCGACGTGCATATCCGCGAAAAGGACATTGCAGCTTGGGCGGGAAAAATCGTTCCGTTTGCCGTGGCGGAAGTAATCGAGATCTCCGAAAACATTGGAAGACGGCTGCGGGGTATAGTACGTCATGGGGTCGGGACCGAATTCACCTTTCGCCTGGATCCCGCCGAAGCCGTTGGCATCCGCCATCAGCGCGCGATTGGACGGGTTCTTGAACTCGCTGATTTTGAAATAACGGGCGGGTGCGGTGAGTGTCGCCGGGAACTGGTTCAAGACGAACGTGGAGTCACTGTCCAGCACCGGTATCTTGGCAGGCGCCAAGGGAATCAGAGATAGGCCGTAGCCGGTTGCCGTCCCAAGCGCGTTACTCGGATAGTAAAGGTATGCAAATGCAGGACACCCCACGAAGGCAGTCCGCCCAAAGTTCGGATCGTTAATGACGCTTACCGCGCTCCCCGGCTTCCCTGCCGTTTCCTGGGCCAGACCCGTTTTGAACACATACTTGGCCAATTGGTCATACCACATGAACTTGACCGTCTTGGCGCCGACCTTGTAAATCGATTGCTGGGTGGGGATCGCATACTGATTCTCGTTCGCGTAGATCTGCACCGCGTTCCCCAGATCGCGCAATTGAGCCGCGCATTTCACCGCGTTCGCCGATCGTCTCGCCCCCGTGAGCGCCGGCAGCAGCAGGCCGATCAGGACGGCAATGATGCCGATCACGACCAGCAGTTCCACCAGCGTAAACCCGGCACGTCGGTTTGACATTCCTATCCCATCGGCGAGGGCACAATTATTGGGAATACGCCGCCCGAATCGCAATGGTTTTCTTTATAACCGCGGTTCTGGGCGTCATTCGTGGGTATATACCTTATGCCGCGGGCGGGATCGTAAGATTTCCGCCTTGCCCCAGGCCACCGCTTTCTTGAAGGCGTCGCTCTGCAAAAAAGCGTCGAAGTCCGCTTTGGTCTGCCACTGGCTGAGAATCAGGTAGCTCCCGACTGATCCCACATCCTCGTAAAGATGCGAATCCAGGTGCCCCTTCTGCGATTTCATGTACTCCAGCGTGTCCTGGAACCCCTTCTCGAACTCGTCTTCCTTGCCGGGGATCACGTCATACTGCATGCCAATGGTGGTCATCATAGCTCGTCGGTCCTCATATGCGTTCCGTCCAGTGTACCACCGACATCTCATCTACATAGAGCAGTCGCCGTCCGATTGCAGTTCCCCGGGCGTCGGTTATAATAGTCACTCGGACTTCTCCTCGATCGCGGCTACCCAGGTCGTAACCTGCACAACCGATGGCTGAAGACGATCTTTATGACATCGCTGCAGACCCTGGGCGGTCACCCGATCACACCCGGTCCGCACCGGTAGTCCCTCTGGCCTATCGAACCCCCGCACCTACTGCGAAGAAGCATCAGGAGATTTCGGACGATCCGATCATCGACTTTTACTTGCCGCTGACCCTCCTCGGTGGGGGCGTGATTGTCGAACTAATTGCCGCTTTGATTCGCCACCACGGTAGCTCAACCCACCTCCGCAGTGCCTTGTTCGACCTAGGCGTTGGTCTTGGCCTCGGCACCGCCGTCATGCTCGCAGCCCTTTGGACCGCCGCGAAGTTCCGCGGCATCGAATTCGGACCCTTCTGGACCGCAGTCCTCAAATTGGCCGCCGTCTCGGTCGGTCCGGGAGCGGTGCTTACCCTGCTCTCGCCTGCGCTTGACTTCATCCCCCTCGGCTTCCTTCTCGGCTTTGCCTTTGAGTTCATCCTCTACTTCGCCCTGCTGGGCGCGCTATTCAAGATGGACGAAAGCGACACCTGGTACTGCGTCTGCGTGATCTTCGTGCTGAATGTCGGCCTGTACTTCGCAATGCAGGCGCTACGTTAGCAATCTAACCTTCACCAAAGCAGATCCCCGGCCGCAAACACTGGCCCATCCGTACAAGCCAGCCGGTATCGCCAATCCCCCCTTGCACCCTCCCTCACCCTGATGCAGCAAGACTGGCACGTCCCCATCCCGCATGCCATCGCCCGCTCGACCGCCACCTGGCAGGCAATGCCGCGCCTGATTGCGATCTCCGCCACCCGTTTCATCATGGGTTCCGGGCCGCAGGTGTAGATGATGAAGGAGGACGGATCGACGTCGGTGGAATCGAGAAACCGCTCGAGCGCCTGGGTCACAAACCCGGCCAAGCCGTAACTACCATCATCCGTCGTCACCACCGCCGGCACCTGATGCCGGGCGAATTCCGAAACCCGCATCGCCGGGATGCACGGATCCTCACCCGAGAGCGCTAACACAAAGGGTAGTAATTCCTTTGTAGTGGCCCCGCAGAATGCGATTGCCCGACCCTTTAACTTCTCCGCGAGGTACAGCATCGGCGGGATCCCAACGCCCCCTGCCACCAGCAATCCCATCCCACCGGCTGGGTGGGCTGGAGGTAACTGAAATCGATTGCCCAATGGCCCGACCAGAGAAACCTGATCCCCCGGCCGAAGCCGACTTAGCCAGGCCGTCCCAACGCCGACCACGCGATGAATCACATCCAGTTCCACCCCGCCCGCCGGATCTCGTCGTCCTGCCAGGGAGAACGGCCGCCTCAACATCGCCTGGGGGGCGAGCAGTTCCTTCCCGCGCCCATCCGCCATCCGCCCCGGGTCCCAATCCACTTCAATCTCATCGCTCAGTTGTGCATGGACCCCCCGGCAAAGCAGTTGCACAAACTGCCCCGGCTCCGTTGATGGGAAAGCTTCCAGCCCAAGCGTCAGTCGATAGTGCTCCCGGCAAAGCAAAGTGTTCGCTTGGACTCGGGCCAGGAATTGTGCTCGCTGACCCCGATTTGTGTCGCGATTGTGCATCGGGCGGTGCCGGAAAAAACTGCTGACCCCAGTTGGCGCCCCCGCCGACGGCCTTTTTTGTAAACTCTTGAGATAAAAAAACTTCCGGAGGGGTGGCTCCTATCCACCTCCGGAAGTGCGCCACGGCTAGAAGCCGTATTCCGTCATGTTCAACCTCATCGCGGCGGGTGCCGTCACGGGGGCCAACTATACCGGCACCCGCATTGCCGTGTCAATCAACACTCCCCGCAAGGGATGAATTTATTATTTATTTATAAGTTGTTTAACAGCAATCCCTTATGTTCGATCTCAGCAACTGCGAAAATCGCTGTTGCAAGCCCTCGTGGCGGCCGGGCTCGCCTGATTTGGCCTCTGGATCTGCGTCCGGTAATGTCTCGACTCCTTGGAGAACGAATGAAGCGCATCGACGCCGCCATCGCCATCATCGTCCGCGGCGACAAGGTGCTCATCTGCCAGCGCAAGGACGGTGATACCTTCGGCGGGTACTGGGAATTCCCCGGCGGCAAACAGGAGCACGGTGAAACGCTCGAGCAGTGCCTCGCGCGCGAGCTCAACGAGGAACTCGCGATCACCGCCAAACCCACCGCGCGGCTAACCGTCGTCGAGCACGATTACCCAAACGTACACCTCCGCCTCCACCCGTTCGTCTGCGACCACGACCAAGGCGAGCCTCAGCCTCTGGAATGCCAGGCCACCCGGTGGATCGAGCCCACGGAGCTACGTGATTATCGATTCCCTCCCGCGAACGAATCCCTCATTGAAGAGGTCGTAAACTACCTCGCACAGCGGAAATAACCTCAAGCATTCACCCCGTTGGTCCGTCTCAATGCACGATCTCCCGGGCCGCGTTTCGAACTCGCGGAGAGGGATCATTGTCGCGCAGCCATACCAGCCGCTGCTGCACCTCAGGCACCTGTAGCTTCACCGCCCCCAGCATCGTGTTGATCAAATACCGCTGCTGCTCGAACTCGCTGAGCTTGCGATAGGCGGGGTTCTTCGGATCTGCTTCATGGTCCAGAACCTCTATGTTGGCAAGCTCCTTTCGATCCAAGAGCATCAGCATCGTCGCCGACACATCCGGCTGATTGAGCTGCGCTAAAGAAAGCGCCGCCGCCCACACCAACTCGCGATGGGCGGGGTCGGCATCATCCATCGCGCGATGGAGCGCGCTTATCACCTTCTGATCCGCTGGCGTTGAAAGCGGGCCGAGCACGGTGGCGACGGACAGTCGCACGTCGAAATCCTCAAGCCCGTTCTGAAGTTTCTCCAACAGCATCGGCATCGCCTGCTGAACTTCATCGCGGCAGGCCCAATACCCGAGCGCCAACACCGCGGCCTTGCGGTTGGAGACCTGCTCGGATTGCGCGAAGTTCACCAACGCCTGCATGGCCTCGCCACGCGCCGCGGCCGCTTCCGGCGCGCTGGCATCCTCCACCTTTGCAGGGTGATTCGGATCCACCTGCCACACCCGCCCGATCGCGAGCAGCACAAAATGCCGAACATCCCCTTCCGAATCGTTCGTGTGATTGTTCAGGATTTCGACAAGCTGCCGGGAAATCTTCACCCGCTGCTCGTCGGTCATCCCCCCCTTCATCTCATCGACGAGCGTCTTGGCATCCATATAACGCTGCTTGGAGCCAGGCCCGATCAGCAGGTCGACCGTTCGCTGCCCTCCCGGATTCTTCAGCCGCGTCAGGGCTTCTTCAAATGTGGGTGTGCCCCCCGCCAGCCTTCCGATCAGGAACATGATCCCCACGGCAATTGCGACAATAAACAGCGGAATGAGAAACAGCCGCACAATCAGCTTTACGCTTGGCGGCTCAATCAGGGGGGTGGGGTCGTTAGAGGAGGCGCCCGCATCAGCGGCCTTGACCTCCGACGGCATCGGCAGATTGGTCATCATAAAAAAACCGAACAACCATTGAATCGTCGGCACCTCCAGCGGCGTGCCCCGCTTCAGCGGTCACGTCTTCGTCTTTCAAGGATCCCAAATCCGATTCTGGTTCGAAAAACCTGAGTTGTCAAACTCCATCGAAGTCGGCGAAATATCTCATGCTCTCAGGCGTATTGGAAGCTGGGTGTTCGTCTCGACAAGAGATCAGGAGAAACAGCATTGGCCCCGGGATGAAGGAGGATCCCGGGGCGATGCTGTTTATAGACCCGGCGCCGTTTCCTATGATGCCGGCATGAGCGCCAAGCGTCCGCGCGATGCATCCCGCCGGTATCACGATCGGGTCGCTCGCCAGTACGACTCGATCTACGACGATCCTTATTGGGAGTTTCACGATCAGTTGACCTGGCGGATGGTGAAGCCGCATTTGCCGAGGAACCTGCCTGCCGCTTGCGCCGATCTCGGCTGCGGCACCGGGAAATGGGGGCTGAAGCTTCTGAAGAGCGGGTTCGACACGACCTTCGTTGACAATTCCGCCGCGATGATCGAGCAAGTTCGACCCAAGCTCGAAGAAATGGGACCCAAGGCCAAGCGGGCGACCTTATTGGTGGCCGACATCGTCGAGATGCCCACAGCTCAGTCGGACCAGTTTGATCTGATCCTCGCCATGGGCGACCCGATTTCAATCTGCTCGGACCCCGCCCGCGCGGCCCGGGAAATGGCCCGGGTTACCAAGCCGGGCGGCATCGTCATCGCAACCGCCGACAACAAGCTGGCGGCACTGGACCATTTCGTTCAGCGCGGACGCCTGGATGCGCTCGAGGAATTCGTTCATCGAGGCCGAACCCATTGGCTGACAGCGGATGAGCGGGAGCAGTTTGAATTGACAACGTTTACGCCCGCATCCCTGCGAAAGCTGTTCGAAATGTCAGGGTTCGAGGTCTTGTCGCTCAATGGAAAGCCGATCATCCCCGTCAGGCAGAACAAACACCTGTTCACGCATCCCGGCGCGATCGAAAGGCTTCTCCGGCTGGAACAGGAACTGGCCAAGGATCCCGCGTCGGCGGCGCGGGCGGGACATTTACAGATTGTCGGGCGGAAGGTGGTTTGACTCCTGAGCTTTTAGCCGGTCGGTCGTAAGCGCCGAAGGCAGACCCGGAGGGGGTCGGACGGTGTAGTGGCGCTATCCTTTAATCCGTCCAGCCGGGCTGGGGAGGGATTAAGAAAGACCAGCTTAGCCGTCTGGAAGGCTTGGTAATTTTTCTCTAACTGCTGTTAAATAAAATACTTAAGCGTACATAACGATGGGCTGTTGACAGGTCTGATGGCTCTCGACATTTGCTCTTGAAGCGGCAACAATATCGGACCGGTGTTAGGAAGGTGCCCCGCGGCGGAGTTAATTTGGTGAGACTTCGCCGACGCACCCTTTGATTCACAACGTGAACCTGAGCATTACCCTCGAACAACCTGATAAGAAGCTGGCCCTGTTCGGGTCAACGGATCGGCATCTGCGCATGCTCAGGGACACCTTTGGCGTGCAGGTGGTTGGCCGCGACAATGAGATCCGTCTCGCGGGCGACGCGGATCAGGTTTCTCGGGCTGCCGCCGTTCTGGAACAGATGCAGAAAAAGCTTCGCCGGCAGGATTGGCTTTCGATCGAGGACGTCGGGGACGCCATTGGCCGCGCCAAGACCGATCGCGACCCGCCGTCGACGGATACCATCGACGTATACGCCAAAGGCCATGCGATTAAGCCCAAGACCGAAGGTCAGAAGGAATTCCTCGAAACGATCCTGAAAAACGACCTGACGTTTTGTGTTGGACCTGCGGGCACGGGTAAGACGTACCTAGCGGTGGCAGCCGCCGCCAGCATGTTGAAGCACGGCCAGGCTAAGCGGCTGGTGTTGGCTCGGCCCGCGGTCGAAGCGGGCGAGCGGTTGGGCTTTCTGCCGGGTGATTTACAGGCCAAGGTGAACCCTTATCTTCGGCCGCTGTTTGATGCTTTGCACGACATGATGGATTTCGAACAGGTCAAGCGATTTATGGTTCAGGATGTGATCGAAGTCATCCCGCTGGCGTTCATGCGCGGTCGGACGCTCAACGAAAGCGTTATCATCCTCGACGAAGCCCAGAACACGACGCCGGCCCAGATGCTGATGTTCCTGACTCGTCTGGGCCATGAGTCGAAGATGATCGTCACCGGCGACAGCACGCAGGTCGATCTGCCGGATAATCAGGCCAGCGGCCTGGAGGATGCCCTGGACAAGTTGAAGGGCATCAAGGGCATTGGAATCGTCGCTTTGCAGCGAAGCGACATTGTCCGTCACCGGTTGGTGACGAGCATCGTTAGTGCCTATGAAAGGCATTAACATTTAGTGGACCATTTGGCGCGTCCGCAGCGGACGATCGAATGGGAATCAATATGAGCTTCTTGTCACGGCGTGGTGTTTCGTCGCGGCGCGAGTCGATCCGCAAGGATCGTCCCGACACGATCGTTCGCAGGGTTGCCGCGTGGCGCGCCAGCGGCGTCGTCACCTCGGTTCTCATCGCCGCTCTCTTTGCCGCCCTCGCGAGCACCATCTTGATGATGCGCGAGCAGGTGGTTCCGTATCGCCCCGGGCAGTACGTCGCCCACGATATCGTCAGCCGGGTGGAGTTCGTCTTCCCGGACAAAGACAAACTTGCCGCCGCACAGCGCGCCACGCGCGGCGCCGTCCCGCGGATCTACGCCCAGTCGAACGAAGGCTGGAAGACGCTTGAAGAGCGCCTGCTCGCGCTCCCCGATCGCGTCTCCCCCGCCTCGACCACGGAAGACCTCCCCGCTGAACTGCGTTCGATCATCGACAGCAACGCGCTCACGAAGCTGAAGGAATCTCGAGCCCCAAAACTTCGAGAAGTCTACATCCAGTCGGTGAAGGGCTATATCGCGGCGGTCAACCGGCTCGACACCGTCAAGCAGGTTCCCGCCCTCCCGATCATCTCCGATGACGCCCGTCGTAATGAGATGGATGCCGGCAACGACATCACGCTTCAGACGGTCGATGCCAAGGGCGCGGTTCACACCGGTCGAACCCGCGCGGAGGAGACGCTGTCCCCCCGGATGCGGCCGGAACTTGAGCAGCGCCTCGCGAAGCTCGCTGACGAAAATTTCGAGCTCGCCCTTCGGCCCAAGATCGTCGCACTGACGCTCGCATACTTAAAACCCACGCACGTTCTCGATGACAGCGCATCGGCTGAAGCCCAAAACCGTGCCGCCGCCGAGATTCCCGCCGCCGCCGGCAACGTCACCTACCCCAAGGGGCAGCCACTCGTCCCTAAAGGTGAGATCGACGACCGCTACTGGCAGCTCCTTCGCGCGGAAAACGACGCCTTCATCCGCGGCCTTGATACCGGTCGTGCCAAAACGCGCGTCGGCCTGATCGGGCTGGTCGTGATGATCACCATCGCCCTGAGCTGGTATGTGGCCAACTTCCAGCACAAGGTCGTGAAGAAACATGCGCGCTCGATCGCGATTGGCGCGCTGCTGTTGTCGATGCTTTTGCTCGCCCAACTGGCTGGTGTCGGCACAAGCCCCGTCTTCGTCTTCGGATTAGCGCCGACCATTCTGGTCGCGATGATCCTGACGATTGCCTACGACCAGCGCTTCGCGAGCGGCATCGCCGCCCTTCATGCCGTTCTGGTCACGCTGGCGCTTGGCCAGAATTTGAGCTTCCTGGTCATCCTCCTCGCCGGAACAACGACGTGTTGCTATCTTCTGAGTGACATCCGCACCCGCAGTAAACTTGTCGAAGTCGGCTTCGCCGCGGGCCTGGCCATGATGCTTGCCACCGTCGCCGGGGGATTGATGTCGATGGACCCGGTCGGCTTCATCCTGAAGAACTGTCTGTACGCCGGCGCCGCGGGCATGGGCGCGGGATTCATCACGCTCGGCATCCTCCCCTTCGTCGAGAAAGTATTCCGCATCACCACCAGCATGACCCTGCTCGAGCTCGCGGATGTCAGCCATCCGCTCCTTCGCCGGCTCAGCGTCGAAGCCCCCGGCACGTACAACCACAGCCTGCAAGTCGCCACGATCTCCGAAGCCGCCGCTGAAGCGATCAAGGTTAATTCGCTGCTTTGCCGCGTTTCCAGCTATTACCACGACGTCGGCAAGATCAACAAAGCCGACTACTTCTGCGAGAACCAGGCGGGGGGTCAGAACCGCCACCTGAACCTGTCCCCGAGCGTCTCGCTGCTGATCATCATCGGTCACGTCAAAGACGGCGTCGAGCTCGCGAAGGAATACAACCTCCCCACCAGCATCATCCACTTCATCCAGCAGCACCACGGGACCACGCTCGTCGAGTTCTTCTATCACCAGGCGTGCACCCAGCAGGAACAAAAGCAGCCCGATCATCCCGCCGTCAGTGAAGTGCAGTACCGCTACCCCGGCCCCAAGCCCCGCAGCAAAGAAGCCGCCATCGTCATGATCGCCGATGCGGTCGAAAGCGCCACCCGCGCCATGCAGGAGCCCACGCCGCAGCGCGTCGAGTCCCTCGTCGAGGACATCATCATGAGGCGTCTGCTTGACGGACAGTTCGACGAATGCGAATTGACCATGCGCGAAATCCAGCAGCTCCAGCGTTCTTGCGTCAAGAGTCTGCTGGCGATTTACCACGGCCGAATCCCTTACCCCTCCACCGCCAGCGTGCAATCCGCGCCGTCCGCGGCACCGGCGGTTCGAACCGCGTGAGATCCTCCACCCCATCGCTTCCCCGCCACGCGCACCGGGCGCCATTGCTCCTGAGCATCTCCGCCCGCGTCGGGAAAGCCCTCGCGCCCTTCCTGCGAAAGCATGTTCTCGCCACCCACGCGCTGCTCGGAACGCGGACCGCTTTGACCGAGGTTTCCCTCGCCCTCGTCGGCGACAAAACCATGAGCGCCCTGCACGAACAGTTCATGGGGATCCCCGGCCCAACCGACGTGCTGACGTTCCCTCTCGAGCTCGACTCCCGCGGCCGCGCCATCAGCGGAGAAGTCGTCATCGACATTCCCGAGGCCCGCCGCCGCGCCCGAGACCACAAGATTCACCCGCGCCTCGAGGTCCTTCTCTACGCCATCCACGGCATGTTGCACCTCTCCGGTCACGACGATAAAACCAAACGCGGGTTCAGCGCGATGCACCGCCTGGAAGATGAACTGTTGACGAAGCTCGGCATCGGCCCCGTGTTCAACCGCCCCGACTTCAGCCGCCCTGTTTTCGACCACTTCGCCTCGCGGAGGCTCGCATGAGCGTCCCCATCATCCTCAGTTGCATCGTTATCGCGGCGCTGCTCAGTCTCTTCTTCTCCACGCTCACCTATAGCCTGCGCGACATCTCCCGCGCCCGGCTCGCCGAGCAACTCGAGCGCCGCGGCAAGCAGCGCTACCTCGAATCCATCCTGGATGAACAGAACGATCTCATCATCGTCACCGCCTTCGGCCGGCTGCTCAGCAATATCATGGTACTCATCGCCCTGATGTATCTCTTCCATACCCTCTACTATCCGCTCTGGCTCCAGTACCTGCTGGCGATCGTCCTCACCGGCGGAATCACGCTGATGGTCTCCGTCGCCATCCCCCACGCCGCCGCGCGCCAGGCGCCGGAACCGATCGTCGCCACCTTTGCCGGCCTCCTCGCCCTTCTTTCCAAAGTCCTCGCGCCCATCTCCAAGCTGATGCACGCAACCGAAAACGTCGTCGCCCGCGCATCCTCCAACAACGACACCAGCGATGAGAAGATGGAGCAGGACATCGAGCAGGAAATCCTGTCCGTCGTTGAAGAAGGCGAAAAAGAAGGTGTCGTCGACGAAAAAGAACGCGAGATGATCCAGCGCGTCATCACCTTTCACGATACGCAGGCCGGCGAGATCATGGCCTCGCGCACCGACATGTTCGCCATCGAAGTCAGCGCGACCCTCGATCAGGTGAAAGAAACGATCGCCGAAAGCGGACACTCTCGCCTTCCCGTCTACGAAGGCTCGCTCGATCACATCGTCGGCGTCCTTTACGCCCGCGACCTCATTAAACTGGTCGGCCAGATGGCGGAGAAATTCAGCCTCCGCACCATGATGCGTCCACCGCTGTTCGTCCCCGAAACCAAGCCCCTGCGCGATCTCCTCCGCGATTTCACGCTCCAGAAAGTCCACATCGCCATCGTCTCCGATGAATACGGCGGGGTCGCCGGCCTGGTCACGATCGAAGACATTTTCGAAGAGCTCGTGGGCGAAATCAGCGATGAGCACGAGCCTGAAGAACCCGCGATGGTGAAGCGCATCAGCGAGCAAACCATCGAAGCCGATGGAAGAGTCCCCATCGAAGAGCTCAACCGCCTGTTGGGCTTAAACCTCCCCGAAGAAGCCGGCTACGAAACCCTCGGCGGATTCGTCACCACCACCGCCGGTCGAATCCCGGAAGTCGGCTCCAGCTTCGAGTTCGCCGGCGCCAGATACATCGTCCTGGACGCCGAACCCCAAAAGGTCAACCGCGTCCAAATCGACCTGGCAGCCCAACCTGTCACGGAAACCCCGTAATTTCACAAACGGATAGGCCGGTCTGTAGATCCGACGCCCTGCGTCGGCCTCTTGTCTCTTGCCGCTTGCGTCTTGCCTCACCGTGGGCGCCTCTGTTTCAACATCCACTCCCACAACCCCGGCTCGCGATATGCCCGCGAGCACGCGTTGTGCCCGATGCCTGCGTAGAGGGTGAGCTTCGCGTCCGCCCCCATCTCCTTCAACAGCTTGATCATCTTCTCGTCCTCGTGCGGCCAGACCTCCTTATCCAGCGCGCCGTGGAACGCCCACACCGGAACGTGCTCGAGCCGCTGAAACCAGTCCGGGTTGGGCTGCCCGCTGATCGGCGCAATCGCGGCAAACCGCTGCGGCGAATGACAGGCCCAGTCCCATACGCCATACGCGCCGAGGCTCAAGCCTGTGAGGTATACGCGATCCGGATCGATTTCATATTTTGCCAGCAGATCATCCAACAGGGCATCCAGCGTTTCCGGCGACCACCATTCATGATCGGATCCGAGCTGCGGGGCCACCACGACAAACGGCGAATCTTTTTGACCCTCGACGATCATCTTCGGCAGGAAGGCGACCTCTTTCAGATTGGTGCCGCATTCACCGGAGCCGTGCAGCGCGATCAGCAGCGGCGATTTTTCCCCTCGCCCATACGCCTTCGGCAGCGTGATCAGATACTCGAGCGCAACCGTTTTCGTGATCGTCTTGCTGAAACTGCCGCGTGCCAAAGTCGCCTCCGTCGTCGGCTGCGTGGCCGGCCCCGCACTCAATTGCGCGGCAATCACCAGCATCAAAGCAGCCCAAGTCATCACCGCGCTCGCGCGCATCGATCTGGCCATCATCAAAGTATAACCCCCAAGCCCCGGACGAAAACAAATCCGATTTCACTTCCGTCGTCGGATCAATGGAAGCAGCGCGATACTGAGCAGCGCCAAAGACCCCGGTTCCGGAACCCCGGTAAAAACATCCATCCCTCCAAACGGATTCAACGCCACCGTATCCAGCAGTAGTTCCGCATTCACATTCCCGCCCTGAAAAATGATCGAGTCAATCGAAACCTGCCCCAGAAAATCCGCCGCGACGCCAAGCTTTCCATCCGACCCCACAGCGGCGGGCCACACCACCCAATCCGCCGCGTTATCCAGGTTCCATTGATAGTAGTGCCACTGGCTATCCGCAAAGATCGTGAGCGGCTTCCCCGCGTCCGAGTTCACGCCTCCGCCGGTGGCGCCCGAATCCAGGACGATCTGGGTCGTCAGCGTGCCCGCGCCGGAAAGATCTTCCGATCCGTTCACCGAAAACAGCCTCAGGTAAAATCCCACGAACCCATCCATGCCGGATGTCAGCGTGGTCGAAGTCCCCGGGCTCGGCGTCCCCCCGTTGCAGACATACCGAACGTACCACCCGCCGGCATTGCTCGGGTCATCCGCAATCCCGATCTTGTGCGCAAAGTTTTTCGTGAACGAATCCGCATCGTTCTGCCGCACTTTGAACGATCCCGCCGCGATCGTGCCGGTGGTTGTCGGAGATCCTCCCGCCGAAGCTGGAGCCGGCGTCGCTCCGGCAAAATGATCGACACCCCCGTTCTCAAAATCATCAAAGACTTTCACATGCCCCGGCAGCGGCCGCGTCCCCGCAAGGCCCGCCTTGATCCCCGATCGGGCCGTATCGTAAAAGGCTTTGTACAGCGAGTTGGGAGACGAGGTTCCGTTTCCGTTGTTCTTCCAGTACTCGATGGAGTAGGTGTCCCACGTTCCGGTGCCGTTGCCCCCGTCGTATACAAACCAATTCGAGGCGACGATGTTGTGGTTTCCGGCGGTGTGGTTCCAGCGATCGAGGAAGGTCATCGCCTGCCGCGCAAACGCTGCTGTGGTTGCCTCATCGGCAAGGTTGCCGATTTGGGACGCACGATTCCACTCCGCAATATAAAGCGGCACGTTGGTCAGCCCGCGCGCGTCGACGACGGCGATCTGGTTGAGCAGCGAATTTCGAAAATCCTGCAAGGCTTGGCGGGCGGATCCTCCTCCGCCGTAGGCATGGAGCGCGACGCCGTCCACTTCGTTGGCGGGAATCGCCGCGAGGGTCTGGTCGAGCCACTGGCTGCCGTCCATATACCGATCCCCGCCCGCGCCGCCGGGGCTGACCGGCGCGACTAAAAGCTGATGCGCTCCAGCTTGGCCGACGAGCGCGGGTGCCTTGATCGCGTTTCGGACGTTGCGGTAGACCGCCGCGTAATCCACCGGCAAGATTTGCTGGTTCACCCAGTTCGTCGCCTCCCCATGCAGGTTCGGCTCATTGCCCAGTTGCCACAGATGAGCTGAATCCTTAGTTCGGGCGACCACGTTGTTCGCGATATAAGACGCCCACCCGCTGTACTCGGGCGTCCCCGGCGCCGGCAGCGTCCTGCCCCAGTAGTAGCCGAGGCGGGTGATCGGGGTGACGTTATACGTGTTCTTAAAATTGTCATACAGCGGCGCGACGACGTCGACATCATTCCACTCGGGGTTTCCGGTGTTGACGATCTCCAGGTCGTACCCGCCGCGGTTGACGGAATCGAGAAGGTTTGCCGGGGCGGCGTCGTTGCGATCGCCCCAGAAATGAAACCCCACCAAGGTGTCCGAATCCGCCGCCCGCAGCGATGCCGGCCCGAGCAGACAAACTCCCAGCAGGATCAATTTTCCCTTCAATCCCATCGTCACCAGGCAGCCTCCAGCCCCCGCGGCGGAATAATTAACATTGTGATGTGTAATTCGACAGAAGCAAGGAGGTTGTCGGAAATCAGAGAAGTCGAGACCGCGCAACCCGCGGATCGCGCGCCTGGTGCAACGGAATCTATCCCTTGCTATTGATGCGTGTTTTCCCTAAGTTGGGTTCCGGCGGAACTTTGTTCTTGGGGATCGTAACGGCCGCTGTTTCCTCTGATGTGCGGGGATGCGGGGGCTGATGGTTTTGCCGGGAACTGAATACTCGTATCGGGCAACGTCCCAGCGTCTGGCAAGTCGCTATTATCATCCTGTTTCATCGGCTTCCAGGTCGTCGAAGCGTCTCGGTGTCCACCTGCCGAGGGATCGCATCGGATATTGTCTGGGTGGTTGCAGTGTAGATGGGTCAGAAACTCCTTCAGTATGAGGTGCTGGAAAAGCTGGGGGAGGGTGCGCGCAGCACGATCTATGCTGTACAAGACCCGACGACGGGGAAGAAGTTTGCACTCAAGCATGTGTTGCGCGATGAGCAGAAGGACATCCGTTTCGTCGAGCAGATGGAGACGGAATTCGAGATCAGCAAGCAGTTTACGCATCCCAATCTGCGCCGTACTTTTGAGTTGAAGATTCAAAAAGCGCTGATGCTGAAGGTGACCGAAGCCTACCTTCTGATGGAGCTGGTGGAGGGTCATCCGCTGGATGTTCGGTTGCCGCGCGATGCGCGTGGGATGCCGGACATCATGGCGATCATCGACACGTTCATCGCCGCCGCGCAGGGTTTGCGGGCGATGCACCAGATGGGCTACGCGCATTGCGACATCAAACCCAACAACATTCTCCGCAACGATCGCGGCGACGTGAAGGTCATCGACTACGGCCAAAGTTGCCGGATCGGGACCGTCAAAGAACGCATCCAAGGCACCCCCGATTACATCGCTCCCGAGCAAGTCGCCCGCCGACCCATCAGTGTCCAGACGGATGTCTTCAATCTCGGCGCCACCCTCTACTGGGCTCTCTCTGGAAAGGTCATCCCGACGCTTTACACGGTCAACAAGAAGGGCGAGAACAGCTTTCTCTTAGACACGCGCATCGACACGCCGATGGATTTGAATCCTCGCGTCCCGCTCGCGTTGAGCAAGCTGACGATGGACAGCATCGCGACCAAGCCGCAGAACCGCCCGGCGGATATGGACGAGTTCATCACCCGGCTGGAGCTCGCGAAGCACATCATGCTGAAGCAGTCGCATCCGGCCGCGCCGACGCCGCCGGAACTGGCGAACGATGATTCACAGATGGGCGCGCCGCCGATCCGGTGAGAACCGCCTGCTTAGACGGGACGCACTTCCACATCGTCCTGCATCCCCCGAACCCACCCCAATCGCTCCGCGATGATCTTTCTGCGATACCGGAAAGATGCTGAGTATGAGAGCTTTGCTTGGCCGGGCGCAGACCGCGGCTTATCGTAAGCATGATATGACCAACCCAATGATTCCACCTCCGCTACCGCCGGTTGAAGAGGTCGTGAACAACGATGCGCCATGCCGGAAGTGCGGATACAACCTGCGCGGATTGCCGATGGATGGACGATGCCCGGAGTGCGGCTCGCCGGTCGGCCTGTCGATTCATGGCGACCTGCTACGTTTCTCGGATCCACAGTGGGTGCGAAAGTTGGCGCGCGGAGCAAGGTTGATCATCCTCGCAGTCGTCGTGGCGGTGCTGGGCGTCTTGGCGGGGGTAGGTGTGACATTCGCTCTCGGCCCAAGCTGGGCGCCGTTTTTAGTTGTCATGATCATGATCGCGTACGGCTTGAACTTGACGGCCTCCTGGCTACTCACGGAGCCAGACCCGAGCGGAATCGGGGAAGATCGATACGGCACCAGCCGGAAAATCATCCGGTTCTCGCTGTTCGTCGGCGTGATCGACGGCGTGCTGCAACTGGGCGAGGCGGCGATGTCGGTGCCACCGCCGGTGCATGCGGCTCTCGCCGTCGTCCAGATTTTGGCTGGGTTGATCGGCGCTGTAGGCTGGATCGCACTGCTCGATTACCTGGCGAAGCTCGCGGAGCGCATACCCGATGCGTTCCTGGCAAAGCGCGCACGGTTTCTGAAAGTTACGCTGGGAGGGAGTTACATCTTGTTCCTCATCCTAAGTCTGCTCGCGCATCTGCTGGTGCCGGCGGGGACCGCGCCATCGGCGGCGCTGCCCTGCATCTCAGGAATTCTGGGTCTGTTTATGCTTGTGCTTATGCTCCTGTACCTCCGGATGGTGGAGACACTGGGCAAGCGATTCAAGGAGCAGGCAGCGGCAGCAGAGACTTCGTGGGCGTTGATCGTTACGCCGGGGCCTGCGGCAGCGTAGCGACGGCAATGCTGAGATGCGTTCGGTCTCTCGTGCAAAGCACGCCTTGATCTCTATACTTTCTCCGTCTGTTTTGTATGTGAGGAATTAGATCATGGCAGCGTCTCCACCCGAAAAGATCGTCCTCGCCTATAGCGGCGGCCTTGATACCAGCGTGATTCTTCCCTGGCTGAAGGAGCGGTATCCCGGTGTGAAGCTGCTGGCATTCGCGGCGGAACTGGGGCAAGGCGATGAACTTAAAGGAATTGAAGACAAGGCTCGCAGGAGCGGCGCGGATGAAGTCGTCATCATGGACCTGCGGCAGGAGTTTGCGGAGAAGTACTGCTTCCCGATGTTGCGGGCGCATGCGATCTACGAGCAGGATTATCTGCTGGGCACCTCGATCGCGCGGCCACTCATTGCGGCGAAGCAGGTCGAAGTAGCGCACCAGACGGGCGCTGATGCCGTCGGTCACGGCGCAACCGGCAAGGGCAATGACCAGGTTCGTTTTGAGCTGACGTACATGGCCCTCGATCCCGCGCTCAAGATCATCGCGCCGTGGAAGGACCCGACGTTTGAGCTGCGCGATCGCGAGAGCGCGGTGGAATATGCGGAGAAACACAACGTGCCGATCACGGTGAGCAAGAAGAAGATTTACTCACAGGATCGGAACCTCTGGCATATTTCGCACGAGGGCGCGGAGATCGAGCATCCCGACCAAGAGCCGAACTGGGAGGCGTGCCTGACGATGACGGTGCCGCCGGAGAAGGCGCCCGATGAGGCGGAGATTGTCGAGGTTGGGTTTGACGCGGGGAATCCCGTGTCCGTTAACGGGAAGAAGCTGGCGGCGCATGAGATCATCGAGACGCTGAACAAGATCGGCGGGCGCCACGGCGTCGGTATCACCGTGCTGGCGGAGAATCGCCTTATTGGTATGAAATCCCGCGGCGTGTACGAGACGCCGGGCGGGACGATCCTGTACGAAGCGCACAAGGCGATCGAGCAGATCACCCTTGAGCGCGACACGCTGCACTTCAAGCAGCAAGTGGCGCTGCGGTATGCGGAGCTGGTCTATAACGGTCAGTGGTTCCATCCGCTGCGCGAATCGCTTCAGGCGTTTATCGATCACACCAATGCAACCGTCAGCGGGATCGCCAAGGTGCGACTGTTCAAGGGTCGCGCGATGCAGGTTGGAGCGCAGAGCCCGCATACGCTTTATGACCCGCAGTTGGCGAGCTTCAGCATGGAAGGCTACGACGTGACGGCGGCGCGAGGGTTTATCGACCTGTTCGGGTTGCCGATGAAGGTGGCGAGTCAGCGGAAACGGTGGTGATCGAAGGGAATGGGCGGGTGCTTGGAGGATGCGCCGAGAGCGGTCGCACAATCTGAAGGCCGCGGAACTCATATTCCGGATCGGCAGGGGAAAACTCGGTGAGCGTGTTTTCGAAGATCGGCAGACGCAGGTAATGGTCGACGGGCCCGCCGTGTTGAAGGATCGTGAGGGCGTTGATGGAGGATTCACCTTCATCACCGGTGGGCGGCTTGGTGCCGAGATCACGGGCGCGCAGGAAGATTGCGAGCGAGAAGATCGCGGTGAAGACAACCCCCCGGATAATTAGACTTCGTCGCATGATGTTGAAGTGGACCGCGACAGCCTGGAAAGGATACCAACTGGAGAGGACCTGAAATATGGGGTCGGATGGCCCTATAATCGACCTTTCGGGTGAATTGACATGCAGGGCGATGTGCTGCGGATTCTTGATGCGAATGCCAACCGCGCGCGGGAAGGGCTGCGCGTGGTCGAGGATTATGCGCGGTTTATGCTCAATGATGAGGGGTTGTGCGGGGAACTAAAGTGCGTTCGGCATGAGCTTGGGGAGGTGTTAAGGCCCGTGCTGGGGGATGCGATTCTTTGGCGGGATACGCCGGGGGATGTGGGGACGAGAATTCCGACGGATGGGGAATTGGGGCGAGAGGACATCGCCGATGTGGTGACGGCGGCGGGGAAACGGTTGGGGGAGGCGCTGCGGACGATCGAGGAGTATCTCAAGATTCTTGATGCAGCGGCGGCGGGCAAGATCGAGCGCGTGCGTTATCGCTTCTATGACTTGGAGCAGCGGGTGACACGGACGCTTCGGCCGGGCTTGAAATTTGCCGGCGTGCTGCTTTATGTGTTGATTACGGAAAGTGCGTGCCGGATCCCGTGGGAAGAGGCGGCCAAGCAGGCGATCGGGGGCGGGGCGGATTGTTTGCAGCTTCGGGAGAAGGAGCTGGACGGGAAAGAGTTGCTGGCGCGGGCGCGGCGGTTTGTGGATATGTGTCGAGCGGGCGGCGTGATCAGCATCATCAATGACCGACCGGATATCGCGATTCTGAGCGGCGCGGATGGCGTGCATGTGGGGCAGGAGGATTTGCCGGCACTCGAAGTAAGAAAGATGGTCGGAACGCACAAGGTGGTGGGAGTTTCGACGCACCATCTAGCACAAGCGAAACAGGCGGTGCTGGATGGGGCGGATTACGTCGGGGTCGGGCCGTTTTTTAAGAGCGGAACAAAGCCGCGGGAATTTGTGGCAGGGGGGACATTTGCGCGGGAAGTGGCGGAGACGATTCGAATTCCCGCGATCGCGATTGCGGGCATTACCGAAGAGAATGTGGGAGAAGTGCTGGCGACGGGGATCAAAGCCGTGGCGGTAACGGCGGCGGTGGTGGGATGCGACGATGTGAAGGGGGCGGCGGAGAGGTTGAAGGGTAAACTATCCAAGAGTTCGTGATATGGCGAAGGGTATCGCGCGCAAGCGTCCTAAAATTGTGATCATTGCCGGTCCGAACGGTGCGGGGAAAACAACGTTCGCGGGGGAATTCCTGGTCAAGGAAACAGGCTTTCCTGAGTTCATCAATGCTGATTCCATCGCTCGCGGATTGTCGCCGTTCGCGCCTGAGAAGGCAGCGTTGCAAGCGGGAAAGGTGATGCTGGCAGAGATCGAGCGTCGAGTGGAATCGAGAAAGGGCCGCATTGGAAACGACTCTTTCTGGTCGAACCTATGCTCGTCGTATCCCAAGATGGCGAAAGGCCGGTTATCATGTTCAGTTAGTGTTTTTAAGCCTGCCGACGGTGGAGTTGGCTATACAACGTGTGAAGGCACGCGTGTCACAGGGCGGACATAACATTACGGAACAAGTCGTGCGACGCCGGTTCGCGGCTGGGCTAGGCAATATGGAACTGATCTTCCGAGAGTTGGTCGAGAGCTGGATTATGTACGATAATTCGGGCACACAGCCTCGAAAATTGATGGAGGGTCGAAAATGAAAAACCCGGTGATATCGGCCGACCTTGACATGCGTGGAACCTGGCCCGCATTACTGCGCGCGGCGAAGAAGGCTTTGAAGATCGCGAAGGAGACCGGCACGCCATGCTATGTGATGCGTGAGGGGAGACTGGTCAATCTGAATCCGATAGGCAAACGTCGGAAAGTCACCAGGGGATGATCTGCACAACAATCGAGTTGGACACGGATGTCGGATCCTGTAGCTGTAAGTTCTGGCGGTTTTGCGGAGCAGATCGATAAGCCGCAGGCGAAGTCATTCCTCGCCCACGCGAAGCTCATCGGCTTGCTCACGCTCGGCAGCCGGCTGCTGGGGCTGGGGCGGGAGATTGTCGCGGCTCACTATCTGGGGACGGGGCTGGTCGCTTCCGCGTTTACGGTCGCGTTCACGATTCCCAATCTGTTTCGGAAGCTGTTTGGAGAGGGCGCGCTGTCGGCGGCGTTTATTCCGCTTTACGCGCAGTCGATCAGGCATGACCACGCGGCCAAGGCGAATGAGTTTGCGGCGGCGAGCGTTAATTTGCTGTGCGCGATTCTGTTGGGGATCACGATTGTGGGCGAGATCGGAATCTGGGGTTTTCTGCTGTTATCTTCAACTCTCTACCCGGATTTAATTCTGACGCTGAAGCTGACGGCGATCATGCTGCCTTATGTGCTGCTGATTTGCGGAGGGGCGTTTCTCAGTGGGATCTTGCAGGTGCATCATCGTTTTGGAGCGCCCGCGGCGGCGCCGATCATTCTGAACGTATGTCATATCCTAGTGCTGGGGATTGGCGGATCTATCCTGCACCTGGGGCACAAGATGCCGGAGGCGGAGGCGATCGGGCCGCAGACGAAGTTGGCTTATGCGGGTGCGTTCGTGGTGCTGGTTGCGGGGGTGATGCAGGTGATGGTTTTGCTGCCGGGACTGCGGGCGACGGGATTTCGGTTTCACCTGGTGCCGCATTTCTGGACGCCGAGTGTAAAGCGGATGCTGAAGCTGACGGTGCCGGTGGCGCTTGGGGCGGGAGTGCTGCAGTTGTCGGTGCTGCTGGATAAGGGGATTGCAATGGCGCTGATGCAGCGGGTGGATGCGCTGGGGAATCAGATCACGCACTTCACGATGTTCGGGCACTGGATCCGGCTGCCGATGGAATCGGGGGCGCCGCGTCGGCTCGATGTGGCGCAGTTTCTTTACCAGTTTCCGCTGGGAGTCTTTGCGATCGCGCTGGCAACGGCGATTTTCCCGGGACTTAGCGCGGATGCCTTAGATCAGGATCGGGAGAAATTTAAGAGCGTACTGCGACAGGGGCTGGAGGCGACGATTTGGGAGGGACTGCCGGCTTCGCTCGGGCTGATCCTGGTGCAGGGGCCGGCGATTCGACTGCTGTTTCAGCACGGGCAGATCTCCGCGCATGATGCGGAATTAATTGGGAAGAGCGTGATCTTTTACGCGGCGGCGATCTGGGCCTTCTCGATGCTTCAGATCATCAATCGCGCGTATTACGCAATCCATGACACGACGACGCCGGTGGTGATGTCGGTCGTCAACATTGTGTTGAATTTAGTGGTCGAACTGCCGCTGTTGTGGTGGATGGGTGAGCCGGCGATGGCGGTGGGAACGATGGTGAGCTTCGCGGTGCAGGCATTGGTGATGCTGTGGTTGCTGGATCGGCGCGTGGACGGGCTGGATCTGAAGAAGCTTTTGATTCCGACGTTGAAGATGATGCTGGCGACGGCGCTGATGGGAGTGGTGCTGGTGGGATTGCAGAAATCCGCAATTTATCCGCGGGGCACCGGGCGGATGGTCTGGCTGGGGCAGTTGGTCATGCTGCTGGTGTTCGGCGCGGGGGTGTATTTCGGGGCATGCTGGCTGATGCGGGTAGAGATTTTGGGTCACTTGATGCCGAAGCGACGCGTGCGGGCGTGATCGTCTGCGGGTAAATTCTCGTCTTATGAGCTTGAACCTGCGCTGGGTCGGGGCGGAAGAGATTGATCGCGTGGCCGAGGCGCGGATGCTGGCGTACGCACGGGCGAGAAAGGAACTGCCGCAGTTTCAGGAATACATTCGGGAGGACGTGCGGTCGGGACCGGGTGACTGGCTTCTCGCGGAGCGCGAGGGCGAGGCGGTTGGGACGGCTACCCACTTGCCGCTGACGATGTGGGTGCGCGGCCATGCGGTGAAATGCCAGGGCGTTGGATTTGTCGGGACGGTGCGGACCCATCGACGCAAAGTCGGCAACGGCCCGGGCGTGGGATCGGCCTTGATGTGGGAAGTGGTGCGGATGGCGAAGGAGCGGGGGTTCGTGGCCAGCGCGTTGATGCCGTTTCGAGCGACGTACTATGAAACGTTTGGCTACGGAGTCCTTGAGCGAAAGAAACTTTGGACAATTCCGCTGGACTTGGTTCCACGGGGCGAGTTCGGGCGGATTCGGTACTATCGTGATGGCGATTTTGACGAGCTCGTGAAGTGCCGGCAGCGCCTGGCGCAGCGCGGACAGTGCGATATCGAGCGGTCGGCGGAGTTCTGGAAGCTGTACATTAAAGATGTGGAATCGGGATTCCTGGTTGTCGATCGGGAAGGCGATGGGCCCGTGCGCGGGTGGATGGCGATCGAGTCGCGCCACGAGGATGGGCTGGATACAGTGCAGGCTCTGTGGGATTTTGGGTGGGAGGATTTGGCGTCTCTGAAGCGATTTGTTTACTTCCTCGGGTCGCTCAAGGATCAGTACCGTTTCGCATCGGTTCACATGCCGGCGGATTTTCCGCTGAACCTACTGCTGAAAGAGAAGCAGATGACGCACCGGATGAGCAAGAACCATTCGAACGCGCAGGAGCGACAGTACACGCGAATGCAGTTGCGGGTGCTGGATCATGTGAAGTTTCTGGATGGAATGACGGCGCCCGTGGGGCCTAAGGGCAAGGCGGTGATGGCGGTGCATGAAGAGGATGGGGTTAAGAAGTTTGAGGTTGACGTCGCGGATGGACGAATTACCGCGCGAATGTCATCAGCAGAGGCGGATGTCGAGTGCGGGGCAGCGGACTGGGCGATCGTGGCGAGCGGCGATGTGAAGGCGAGCTTGGCGGTGGAGTTGGGAATGCTGAAGGTAAACCGCGGGGCGGCGGTTGAGGTGCTGGATGTCCTGGCCGCGGGAACACCGCCCTATTGCCGGGAGTACTTCTGATCCAATGAGCGCGCGTAAGACTCAACATCGATCAGGGCACCATCGCAGCGGCGTGAAGCGCACGCGAGTGCCGGCGCGCGTCCGCGTGCATGCGCCGGCGTTCAGCAGACGGGCGGCCGCGCTGAAGCGGTCGCGATGGCAGAAGCTTCAGAGAGACCTCGTGCCTTACGCGGGGATTTCGGGATCGATTGCCATTCATGCTCTGATTCTGGTGCTCGCGGTCACCACGTACACCGTCGGCAAACAGATTATCAACCGCGTGCAGGAGCAGGTGATTGTGCCGGATGCGACGATCATCGAGGGGGCGGAGGTGGGCGGCGTGCCCCACCCCGGACTGGGAGGGGATCCCACGCGCAGGGCCGCATCCGATGTTGGACCGGATGTGGCCAACAGCGATGCATGGACGAAGAAGCCGTCGAAGGAGTTGCAGGCCGCGGTGATGGGGAATACGGCCGACAGCGAAGTCAGTGCGATCGGTGTCGGCGGGCATGCGGTCGGTGGCGCGGCGAGCGGTGGCGACGGTGGATCGTCGGCGCCGTTCGGGATGCCTGGCGGTGGAGCGGGCATGTCGGTGAAAAGCACGTTCATGGGTTTAAGCGGCAATGCCAGAAAGGTCGTCTATGTGTGTGATGCATCGGGATCGATGGTTGACCGAATGACGCTGCTGGTCAACGAGCTCGAACATTCAATCAATACTCTACAGCCGATTCAGGGATTCAACGTTCTGTTCTTCAACGATGACCGACCTCAAGTCTTCGCGATGGGACTTCTGTCGGCAAATACGAAAAACAAGCAAGCGCTGAAAATATTCCTGTCCGATGTCAAGATCAAAAAGAGCAGCGATCCTCGTCCCGCGCTGAGGATCGCGTTCGTTGAGAAGCCGGATCTGATCTTCTTTTTGACCGACGGTGGTTTCAATACCGAGGATTTCGGCGATGGCGCCCGATCGAACGCCGAAGTCGTTAAGGAGCTGCGCTGGCTGAATCGGGAGAAGCGCGTCCACATCAACACCATCGCGTTCAGCAGCGCGGAAGTTGATTCCGAGGAATCGCGGAGCGACTACGTCACGACCTTGAAGTCGATTGCGGACGAGAGCGGCGGCAACTTTCGTTTTGTCTCGAGTCGGCAGATGCGCTGAGGAAGGCTCGCCCTCCTCGCGATGGGCAGGTAAACTCTGCCGATGCGACGTTATTCGAGCTCGATGTTCCGGGTGGGTGTCCTGGCTGTGATGCTGGTGGGGGTTGTCGTGATTGCCACCAGCGGATTGGCGCAGACTCGTCCAGGGGCGGCGCCGAATGTGGCTGCTCCCGGTGCCGCTCCCGCGGCATCACCCGCGCCCGCGCCGCTGCCCGCGCCGGCTGCGGAGCCGGTTTCGCTGAACCTGACGCAGATGATCCTGGGGCATTTGGATTTCGTGTTCTACACGATCTTCGCGCTGTCGATCATCGGGCTTGCGCTGATCATCCAGGGATTTATCCGCAATCGCGAAGCGGTTTTTATGCCGCGCGCGACGACGGAGAAGATTGAGTCGATGATTAAGGAGAGGCGTTATCGCGAGCTTCAGGAATTCACGGAAAATGACGACAGCTTTTTGAGCAAAGCGCTGAATCCCGCACTGAAGCGATCACACAGTTTTAACGCGATGCGCGAAGCGATGGAGACCTCCGTCAGCGAGGCGACAGCGGAACAGTTCAGGCAGATCGAGTATCTCAACGTCATCGGGAATCTGGGGCCGCTGCTGGGGCTTCTGGGGACGGTGCTGGGAATGATCGAAGCATTTCAGGCAATGCATCAGGCGCAGGGGCAGGCCAATCCAGCGCAGCTGGCCGGCGGCATCTCCACGGCGCTGACGCATACATTTCTCGGCTTGATGCTGGCGGTGCCTTGCCTCGCCGCGTTTGGTGTTCTGCGGACGATGGTCGACCGGCTGACCAATCGCGGCGCCCAGGTCGCCGAAGATATGCTCCTGACCATCCGCGATCAGGAGCACAAGGGTGGGAAGGTGGAGGGGCAGGTGGTGATGGCGGAGTGAAATGTGAAACGTGAAACGTGAAACGTGAAAACGTGATAAGACATGAAGAAGAAGCAACGACGACGGATGCCTCCTATTAGTGAGGGCGTGGTGAATGTCACGCCGCTGATCGACATTGTCATGTGTCTGATCATCTTCTTCATGCTGGTGGCGAAGATTGGGGTGGATACGGGCGTCGACCGGACGATCGCGATCCCGGCCAGCGTGCTGGGGACGGACATCAAGCTGATGGATGTGCCGAACAGTTTGACTCTGAATATGAAGACGGGGCTGGCGAATGAGCCGGCGGTGACGGCGCTTCTAAAGGGCTCACTTGCGGAACTGAAACTGAACGATGGTCGCGGGCACAACCCGCTTTCGGAGTCGCTGAAGTTCTTTCGATATGGACAGGATCTGGCGCCCGGCGGGTGGGGAATCAATGCCGACAATCCGGCATTTAACGTGAACATCCGCGGCGATCGCGAGATGGATTATCGATATCTTGAACCGGTGCTGCTGGCGTGCGCTGAAGCGAACGTGAAGACCGTGAATTTTTCGACAGAGCAGGTCGTGGAGAGGAATTGACGAATGGGTGAATGAATCAATGACGAACGGAACGGCCAATCCCTTCTTCAGTCGTCATTGACTTATTTTCACATTCGTCGTTGGGACAAACATGAAGTTACGTGTCGCCCAAAAGGTTCATTACAACGCCGGCCCGAACATGACGCCGCTGGTGGACGTTGTGATGGTCATCCTGATTTTCCTGATGCTGTGCGGTTCCTTCGTGGGGAGCGAGCATTTTCTGGTGAGCAATTTGCCGATCAGTCAGAGCGGCTTGGGGAAGGTCGCGCCGCCAGCGGGTTTCATCCCGGACGAACCCATCGAAATTAGAGTCGATTCCCACGGGCAGGGGCAATTCATTGCCACTGCGGGGAAGATCCAGACGTCCGATCCCGCAGGGCTAACGGATCAGCTTCGAAAGATGCGGCTCGCGCTCAACCGCGCGGGAAAGAATGAAGATCAGATGCAAGTAAAGATCGGCCCCGGGAAAAACGTAAAATATCAACAGCTCGTGCAGGTTTACGAGGCGGCACTGAGCGCCGGGTACAAGAAGGTCGCATTTGCGCGATCGCATTAGAGCCATGAAGAAGTGGTGCTGGATCTTCGTCATTGCGACAGTGACATGCGTGGCCCGCGGGCAGGCGACGCAACCGGGGCTGAGCGCGCTGAAAGACGATCGGCTGATCAGCGAGCTGGCTTCGCGGGGATTGAATGATCTGCTGGAGCGGGCGCTCGAGTTGAACCAGGTGCCGGAGGCGAAGCGCGTCGGGATTCGCGCGATCGCGGCACTGCGGGAATTCTCTGAAGCCGATGCCAAACTCACTGGTGTGCAGCGCCGAGCGCTGCTCTCGAAGATCGCGGCCGGGATCGAACAGGCGATTTCATCGCTGGATGACCCGCACACCCTGATGGAGCAGGCGTCCCTGCTCATCCGTCAGGGAATCGAGCCGGACGTAAATACCCTGGAATATTGGGGTGACAACGAGCACACGCAGGCGGAGTTGAAGCCCGTGATGCAGGCCGTGATCAAGCTGCTCGACCGATGCCAGGGGGAGGCGACACGCCGAGCGGACGAAATTGGCGATCAGCTCAGCGGCCCCAGCGATCCGCGCGGGCGCGGGTGGGAAGAAATGACCACTCTCGCCAACAACGCGACCTATACGAAAAACATGTTGATGTACGACCTCGCGTTGTGCGCGCCGGCAGGATCAAATGAGCGGAAGGAGATCGCCGGACAGGCGATTGAGCTTTTGAGGCAGTTCGATAATGCCGACAGTGCGGTGCAGCCTGCGGTGAAGAACCAGATCGGGAAGCTGCACATGATTTGCGGAGCGTTGGACGAGGCGCGGAGATCATTTGCGATCGTGGCAGCGGCGAAGGATCTCACCCCCCTGCCCGATGCCAGGCAGCAATATGAGGCACGATATTTCCCGGCGCTCTGTGATGTGCTGTCGGGAAACGAAGCCGGCGCGAGAGAGAAGCTGGCGGCGCTATTGAGCTGGCAGGAGGGGAACCTGCCTCGGGATCAGAAGACGCGGGATGGCGCTGATGCCGCGTCCGTGCTGCTGCAGTACCAGTTGGCGAACCTGCATGCGAGCACGGAGATGGCGGCTTCGGAGAAATCGAAAGCCGTTTCGCAGGGGCGCGGGCTGCTGCTAGGACTCGTGAAGCGCCGCCCCGATCTGCGCGGGATTGTGCTGGAGCAATTGCTTGGCACGATGCCGGCGGATGCGGATCCCAAGCAGCTCGATCCGCTGCTGTTGCAGGCGATTTTACAGCGTACGGACGCGGAGCGATTGAAGGCGGAGGGCGAGCCGATCGATGCGAACGTGCTGAAGCGCGGGATGGCCGCCGCGCGGGAACTGGTGTCGCGACGAGGTCAGGCGGCGGTGGATCTCGAAACGGTCGCCGGGGCGGCGCTGCTGCTGCCGATGCTTCAGGAGCGGTTGGGAAATCTCGTTGAAGCGGCGAATGGGTTTCTGGATTATTTGAAGGATTTTGCAACGAGCCCGAAGAATGCGACGCTGGCGCTGGATGCGGCACAGTCGGTGATCGGCCGGTTGCGCGCCGATCCCGGGCGGGCGAACCGTGCGGACGTCGCGCGTTTGTACGAGCGCTTCCTGCCGGTCGCGATAGGCGAACCATTCCAGCGGAAGCAGCTCGCATTTGAATATGCCCGGCTGCTTCAGCAGCAGGGAAAACTCCGCGAGGCGGCGAATGTTTTTGCGCAGGTGCCGCGGGATGATCCTCGGATTGCCAGCGCGCGTTTCTACCAGATGGTTTGCCTGCGGCAGCAGCTTGACGATCAGAAGCTTCAAGGCGCTTCGCGAACCAAAGTGATCAATGAATTTACATTGCTCGCGCAGAAGGTCCATGCCTTGGCGGACGAATCGCTCAGTACGGCGAAGTCGGAGAGCGAATCCGCGCGCGGGCGCGCGATTCTCGTACGGACGGCATTGCTGAATGCGGACGTGGCGCGGCGGGAGCAGAACGATCCGGAGCGCACGCTCGCTCTTTTAGAGAACATCGAGAGCAAGACCAGAGGCCTGGCGGGAGAGCCCAATCTGCTGGCGAGCGCCCTGTACACGCGCGTGCAGGCGTTCATGGCGCTGGGGAAAACCGATCAGGCCACCGCTTCGCTCGTGAAGCTTCTGGAAACCCGCAACGGCGGCGAGGGCGTCTCAATTGTCTATGATCTGATGCAGCGCCTGAACCAGGAGCTGGATCAGGCGCAGGCGGCGGATGATAAGCAGCGCATGGCCGCGATCGCGCGCAATCGCGCAGCGCTGAGCGGCTTCCTGGTCGAGTGGGCGAGGAAGAATCCCGATCCCAAAATTCAACAGTATGCGTACCGCTACAGCGTCTTTGACGCGGCAACCAGGCACTTGGCCGCGGATCTGGAACAAGATCAGGTCTCGCGGGTGGTGGCGCTGAAAAACGCACTGGAGCGTTACAAGAAACTGGAAGCCCCCGAAGCCGTGGGGATGTATCGAGCGACAATCGATTCGGGCACGGGCATCGATCCGATCTATCCCGATCCGCAGGTGTCCCTGGGAATCGGCTTGGTCGCGTATGACCTTGCGGATTACGCCGAAGCGCAAAAGCGCCTGGGCCAGTTGCTCGTCGACCGGATGTTGGGCTCTCCGCAGCGAAACGTCGAAGAGAACGGGATCGAGCGGATCGTTGACAATGACGAATACTGGGAGGCCACACTGAAGCTGTTGCGAAGCAATCTTTCGATCGCGGGGGAGCACGTCGATGCCAACGGTGTAGAGATCCGGAAGCAGACGCAGAATCATCTCAAGCAGCTCTACATCCAATGGGGCGATCAGGTCGGCGGGAAAAAGTGGCACGAGGCTTTTGAGGCAATGCGGATGGAGGAGATCCCCTCATTCAAACCGTAGGGTGGGTGCTATGGCCGCGTGCTCGGATAGGTTGGGGATTGAGTTGTGGGGCGGAATGCGGGCTGAGTCATCGGGTGAAACTTCTCGATCATGACCGCGTGCAGGCGATCCTGGATCACGCGCTCGGCTTCCTGTGCGGTCTGGTATTTCCCGGAATCAATCTCACGGGCTGCTTCGTTGATGGCTGCCGACATTTCTTTCAGAAGCTTGATCTGAGCGGGCAGGTTCACAGGCGCGTCATTGGCAAAATCGGTGACGACGAGACGCCACTGGTTATTGCGCTTCTGGAAGCGCATTTTCGTCTGGTTCTCTCCGGTTGCGGTTGCGGTGTCGCCCGTCTCTTTGATCTGGAGTTTCTGCACGGCGTCGTCGATGTTGTTGAAATCGATCATCGTCCGCCCGATGGCTTGACCGGATTTGCCAAAGTGTTTGCCGGCGACATCCGAGAGCTTCTTCCCCGCGACCAGCAGTTCCGCGGAGGCATGGGTAAACTCCTTCGCATTCGCATCCGGCGTATCCAATGCATCGGCGACGCGCTCCACGTTTCCGGCGCGGATCGCATCCCAAAGAGTACGGGCCGCTGCGCGAGGATTAGATCGATCCGATGGCTGGGTCGTGGCGGGCTGCGTTGTCGGGGCTATTGACTGAAAACACAGAACGAGGAGCAGCACCCCCGGAAAACTTCCAGGTAAATATCCAGAGTGACCAACACCCGCCCGACCGCGAACGACCGCGGGAAATCCGCGGCAACCGCCGCTGGTCCCTCCGCATCCAATCGCCGATAGAGTACGGTTGTTCATCACGTGATGGGTAGAGGATACTTTTTGTCGACCATGACCGCCAACAATCTTGATCCGACGCCCGCAGCTCCGGATCCGGGCACGCAGCCTCCGCTCGGTGAGCGGGCGGCGCGCGGGTTCGCCTATCAGGTCGCACAGATTGGCGGAATCAAGGTCATCAACCTCGCGGGCCAATTCATCCTGTCGTGGATTCTCTTCGGGCAGGATTACGGACATATCTCCGAAGCCTACGTGGTCGCGACATTCGTTTCGATTCTAGGCCACATGGGCCTGCGCGAGATGCTGATCCGGCGCTGGCAGGAGTGGGATAAGTGGGTGACGCCGGCGTTCTGGATGTCGCTGACCCTGGGGATTTTCAGCACCCTGCTCATGATTGGCGTGGCGCCGCTGGGCGCGTGGTTTTTTCAGAACCCGCTGCTCAAGAACATGCTGCTGATCCTTGGCCTCCAAAGCGTCTTCATCAGCCTGACCGTGGTGCCGGACGCGAAGTTGAACAACGAACTGCGGTTTCGCGCGCTGGCGGGAATCAATTTCGTCGGTTCCGCAACGCTGATGATCTCGAGCGTGCTGCTGGCGCTGATGGGGTTTGGCGCGTACAGCTTCGTCTGGTCATGGCCGATCATGGCCGTGGTCCGGGTGACGCTGCTGTGGTGGTTTGCGCGCCCGAAGGTCGGGGCGAATCCACAGATCCGCCTGTGGAAGCAGATGTTCGGGGACAACGGGCTCCTGCTCGCGGCCGCGTTTCTCGTCACGCTTGCTGCGCAGGGTGATTACATGATTCTGGGGTGGATGTATCCCGAGGATAAGGCGATTGTCGGGCACTATTTCTGGGCCTTTAATCTGTCGACTCAAACCCTCAGTATTCTTGCCGCAAACGTCGCGGCGGTGTTGCTCCCGTCTTTGGCGAAGCTACAGGATGAGCCAAAGCGACTGCTCAATGCCTTCACGCGCGCCGCACAGGCGTTGACGGTCCTGGCGGTGCCGGCTTGTCTGGTGCAGGCGGCGGCGGCAGAGCCGTTCATCAAGTTCGCCTTTCCTGCAAAATGGTATCCCGCAATTCCGATCGTGCAGATTCTGTCGCTGGGCTGGACCGTTTTCGCGGTGCGTTATTCTTCCGACAGCCTGCTCAAGGCCGAGGGTCGTTTTTCCCGATACCTCGCGTTCACGGCTTTTTCCGCGGCCATGTTCATGACATTCGTGTTCGTTGGCGCCAAGCTGGGAATGGCAAAAGGCGCCGCGTTAGCCGTGGGAACCTATGCGTGCCTATCCGCGCCGCTGGGGGTTTACGTGGCGACGCGACAGCTCGGGGGGACGTGGCGCAACGTTCTGAAAGTCTTTACCGGACCGTTAGCAGCGGGGTTGATCGCTACGGGCCTCGCCTGGGCGACAGGGCGCATCGTGCCCAGACTGATGCCGCCCGGACGCTTCATGTACGCGTTGCAGACGGCGGTGATCGGGGTGGTATGCTTCGGCGCCTACATCCCGCTCATTCGCCTGTTCGCGCGCGATTCCTACGAAGACCTTGTCGGCCGCCTTCGCGGGATGCTGGGCAAGACCAATCGACGAGGCTTGCCAGTCTGAACACCCGAGCTAAGCGATGAGTTACGGAGCGGCCGCTTCGGAGTTGGGCGAGGCTTTCGGCGGCTTCACATTCGCGGGCCTGCGGGCAATCAGAACCTGATCCAGATGAATCATGGTTTCGAAGTCATTGCCAAAACACCGTTCGATCGAAGCGATGAGCTCCGACTTTTTTGGCCAACCCGCGTCCCATCCGAAGCAGCGCCAATCATCCACGATGACGGCCCGGATCTTGTGCTTGAATGGCACGAGGGCATCGACCTCGAGGACCGCGGGTTCCGCATGGTCGCCGTGCGCGGTGATTCCGCCGGAGAAGTGCCCATCAAGAAAGATGAGCACATCGTCGACGTCGCTTCGCGCCAGCACCCTGGGGAGCATTTGCAGAGCGTCGCCCTGAATCACCTCCACGTTGCGCCGCGACCCGAGCCACTCAGCCGCCCTCTTCGCCAGCTCGTGATCGAGCTCGATGGTGTAGACCTTCTCGAAAAAACGAGCGCAGCGCATGGCGGTGACACCCAGGTAGGTGCCGGTTTCAATCATGATTCGCGCGCCCGTCTTCTTGCGAAGCGAATTGATGTTCCGAAGCTTGCTGACGCTGTGCGGAACGCTGATCTTGAAAGTGACCAGCCGATACAGATCAACGAGTTGGCCACCAAGGGCTTGGAGAAATGCGCCCTGTTTATTCATTCAGCGGGATCTTATCGACAGAGCGGGCCGCTGGCTACCGCGCGGACCGGCGGGTGAATACAATCGCCCCGCCCCTCCGGGGCGATTGCATGCATCATTCGCCGGACAACTCCCCCGCCCCTTGCCCGACCACGCTCGTGCTCACTCAAGCGGGCGGACGCTTTGCGAATCAGTTAATGGTGTTCGGGCATCTGATCGGGCTTGCCGAAGAGCACCCGGAGGTGCGGATCGTGAATATGTCGTTTTGGAGGTTCGCCGAGCTCTCTGCCGGAACGAATGACAATCCACTCTGCAAATATCCAAAGCCCAGGATCGGACGGCGAGCCGATAGGATCCCCACAACGCTTTTGGGCCTGGCGCGTTTCATGCCTGCTTTGGCCAATCGCGGGATTCGCCATTTCGGGCCTCCCCTTCTGCATCAAGTGGTGCCGGGGCACTCGGTGGTCGTTCCCGAGCAAGAGCCCTGGAAGTTGGGGAGTGAGATTTTTCTCAGCCGGATTCGAGGCCACAAGAGAGTGATGCTGTCGGGCTGGCGGCTGCGCGACTGGGACCTGTTCGCGAAGCATCAGGATGCGATCCGCGATTTTCTGAAACCGGCGCCGCGATTCTATGAGATCGCCAACCCGTTCATCGCGAGGCTGCGCAAGAAGCACAACCCGCTCATCGGTTTGCTGATTCGACAAACGGATTATCGGAAGTGGGAAGATGGAAAATTTTTCATGTCGACCGAGCGGTATCGGTCGTGCCTGGGAAACCTGCGCGAACGCTTCGGACCGAATGCCGGGTTTATTCTGGGCGCCGATGAACCCCAACCCGCGAATGCGTTTGAGGGTTTACCTTTTTATTGGGCTACCGGCGCCGCCGGCCAGAGCGGGCACTACATGGAGACCTTTGCCGAGTTAAGCCTATGTGATTATGTTGTCTCCGTCCCCAGCACGTTCTCCGCGTGGGCGGCATTTTTCGGACGAAAACCACTTTTGGCGATCAATCCATCAGACGATAATTGGATTAGCGCTCCCGCTTTCGCTGACAACCTGTTGGACGCGCACAAGGACCCGTTGTTCAGCGCCGCTGTCAATTGATGTTGGATAGGTGAAGAAGATGCCAAAGCTGCTTGTTACCGGCTCGTCCGGTTTGATCGGTTCCGAAGTCGTCAGCTATTTCTGCCGCCAGGGATTTGACGTCCATGGGGTCGACAACAACATGCGCGCTGATTTCTTCGGCCCGCAGGGCGACACCCGCTGGAACCAGGAGCGCCTGCTCGCGGACTTCAAGAACTTTTCTCACCACGAACTCGACATCCGCGTCCGCAGCGCGGTGCTGGAGTTGATCGGTCAGCTCAAACCCGACCTGCTCGTCCATGCCGCCGCTCAGCCCAGCCACGATCTGGCGGCCTCGCGACCCTTCGACGACTTCGACGTCAATGCCAACGGCACCCTGAACCTCCTCGAAGCCGTCCGCCAAACCCGCCCGGAAACGGTGTTCTGCTACATGAGCACCAACAAGGTGTACGGGGATCGCCCGAACACCATCAAGCTGAAAGAGCTCGAAACCCGCTGGGAATACGATGATCCCAGGTATGCCAACGGCATCACCGAAGAGATGTCCATCGATCAATCCAAGCATAGCGTCTTCGGCGCCTCCAAATGCGCGGCCGATATCATGGTTCAGGAATACGGCCGCTACTTCGACATCCGATCCTGCTGCCTCCGCGGCGGCTGCCTGACCGGCCCGAACCATTCCGGCGTCGAGCTTCACGGATTTCTCAGCTACCTGATCAAGTGCAACCTCACCGAAAAGCTCTACAAGATCTACGGCTACAAGGGCAAACAAGTCCGCGACAACATCCACTCGCTCGACGTCGCCCGATTCATTCACTCGTTTTGGAAAAACCCGCGCATCGCCGAGGTCTACAACATCGGCGGCGGCCGCAATAACAGTTGCTCGATCCTCGAAGCGTTTGATCGTGCCGCCCAGCTTTCCGGGAAGAAGATGAAGTACGAGTACGTCGATCAGAACCGCGCCGGCGACCATATCTGCTACATCAGCGACCTTTCCAAGATGCGCAAACACTACCCCGACTGGGACATCACCAAGTCCCTCGACGACACGTTCAAAGAAATCGTCGCCAACTGGCGCAACCGCGGCTAATCATGCGTGGCATGGGCGTCTCGCCCATGCGCCTTGGACAAGCATGGGCAGAAACGCCCATGCCACGCTGGAACACTGTCGATGAATAGGACGGCGGCCGTAGCGCTGACTTTGGCTGTACTCGTCGGCATTACCCTGCGCCTCATCTTTCCTTACGACATCGAATACAAAACCGACGAACGCTACATGATGGACCGAGTCCGTCACGTCGGCGTCGATGAACCGTGGCCCGCGCTGGGTATGCCTTCCAGCGCCGAGGTCCGCAACCCCGGTATGAGCGTCTGGGTCTTCATCGCGCTCGGCCGCGTCTTTCACGCCACCGATCCCGTCGGATTAGCCCGCGCCGCCCAACTCCTGAACATCCTCGCCATCCTCGGCCTCCTCGCCTTCACATTACGCATCGTGCCGAACGAGGAGCGCGAGCCTTGGCTCTGGGCCGTCGCGCTGGTCAGCGTCAATCCCATGGCCATCCTCCTGCACCGAAAAATCTGGGCGCAATGCGTCACGCCCATCTTCGGCCTGGTCGTATGGATCGGATGGTGGAAGCGCGGCACACGCTGGGGCGCCGCCTTATGGGGCATTGCCGGCGCCTTCATTGGCCAAGTTCACATGAGCGGGTTTTACTTCGCGCTGGCGCTGGTACTTTGGACGCTAATCTTCGCCCGAAAATCCGTTCAATGGACATGGTGGCTTGGCGCCTCAGTCGTCGGCGCGATTCCTTTGTTCCCCTGGCTCCACCATGTTCTGACGAGCCCCAGGATCCCAAAACGCGGCTGGCGGCCGGAGCAATTGCCGGGGGCAAAATTTAGCGGCGTCTGGGCCGCCGAGGCGCTGGGGATTGATCAGCGCTGGATTATGGGTTCTATCGATTATTGGGACTTCCTCACCTTCCCGGTGATCGCCGGTCACGCAACCTATCTCGCCGCGATGGCAACAGCGCTACTTCTGGCAGCGGGATTTTCCATCGTCGTCTTCGCGATGATTCGGCTGTTCAAAAGTGCAAGAGGCGCGTGGCGCAAGTTTCATGTCACGGACTCGCAAAGCGCGCTCGCGCTGGCGGCTTGCTTCTTCGGCTACGGTATCATCGCGGCAATCATCCCCTTCGGTTTCTCCCGAACCTACACGCTGGTCACCTTCCCGATGGTTTACCTGAGCCTGCCCGCACTGCTCCTCGGGTGGCGGCGGACGTCTGGTCTGATAACTCAGCGCCGGGCCCTGCTCGCTGGAATCGCCGTCTGCCAATTCATCCTCGCCGCGACTTTTCTGTGGTATGTTCATGTACACGGTGGCACCCCCCACGGCCAATACGGCACCGCGTACGGCCACCAGCGCTGAATTACTGAACTCCGTCGCCGTTTTGAACGAATGACTGTACCACGCTCAAGTAGCAGATCTCTATGAATTCCCTTCAAGTCCAGATACAGAACTTCGTCGATGCTTTACTCCAGCCCGTCGGTCTTATCGGGTTGTGCGTCCTTCTATTCGTCATCGTCGCGCTCCTCGCCTTCCCCCACTTGAAATGGTGGATCCTGGCGTTCCTCACATTCGTTTCGTCCCTGGCGTATTCCGGCGTCGGCGGGCTGCATTTGCTTCAGCCGCTGGATACGTTCCGCCTGTTCAGCAGACCCATCGTCACCCTCCTTCTGGTGGTGCTGTTGATTCCGCTATTCAGAAGCGGACGCGGCTGGCGAACCCGCCTTGTTCTGCCGGGGTTGATGATCTTCTACGGTTTCCAGCTGCTGATCTCCGTCCGATTTCTGGTCTGGGATCACGACTTCTTCCGTGGCTATTTCGGCATCCTGAGCTACAGCGTCATCTTCCTGGTCTGCGGGCTAGGTGTCTCGCGATGGCTCCAGTCGCTTGAGGACGCGAAGAGCGCGGTTCGCACGATCCTCCTGGCGGGGATGATTTTCAGCCTGGCCGGCGTCGCGCAATATGCGGTCGAGCCGAGCTCCGTTTCCTGGGCTGGGCGGTTTTTAGGTGTCTCCGGAAACGCCAACCACGCGGGCGTGCTTCTGGGGCTCTGCATCCCACCGACTGTATTCGAGGTCATCACGAGTCGCCGCCGGTTGCTCTGGCGCCTTATTCTGGGCGCGCTAGTGGGCGTGATGGTGGTGTTGCTCGTCTGGACCGGATCGCGCACCGGTTTCGTAACGGGACTGGTCGGCACGATGGTCCTCTTCCGGCTTCGAGTCGGCCGATTGGCGCTCGCCTTGATTGTCTGCGGCGCCTTTGTTTACTTGATGATGTCAATCTTCGTCGAGGCCCAGGCAAACGCCTCGCGACTCGTTGCTCTGGATGACACGCGCAGCGTTCAGTGGCGCTCGATGTTCGACGACTTCCTCAACAATCCGCTGTTCGGCGCCAGCGCTCTCGAGTCGAAGTGGTCGGAGAACTCATACCTCCTGATCGCAGCACGAACCGGGCTCCTGGGGCTGATTCCTTTCAGCTTCGCGTTCGGACTGGTGGTGCTCGCGATGGTGCGGCTCCAGCGGCTCCGCAAGTTCCTGGGTGCCGACGCACTTCTTGCGGATCTGGTGACCGGCGGCCTCCTCTCCGTGGGCACCGGTGCGATGTTGGAAGGGTTCCTGCTCGGTACTTACAGCTTTCCGATTTTCACGCTGATGATCTATCTGGCGCTGCTCGCATTTCTGATCGATTACTGCGGCGCACTCCAGCGGCAGCAACTCGAGCAGGGGCAATTGCAGGATGAAGAATGGTACGAGGGAGCGGAGATCGACCAGCAGGCTGCCTACACCCCCGCCGGCCGCGAACAGTGGCAGTAGTCGATCAGATCACTCGGCAGAACTGAAGCGCGCTGCGGAGCCCCTGGATTGGATCTCCGCGTCGTCGCCAATCCTCCAGCACGGCCGCCGAACCTGCTTTTTGCAAGTCAATTCGATCGGGGTGAGAGACATCCAGCATTGCTTCTGTCAATGCCGCCAGATTTCCCGGGGGAACCATCCGGCCATTGATCCCATCGCGGACCAGCTCGTGCGATGCCCCGACAACGTCGCTTGAAATGATGGCAAGCCCCGCCGCGGCGGCTTCATTGATCACGACTGCCCAGGGTTCAAAGTCGCTCGGAAGAACCATGCAGTCCGATAGCCGGTACAGCGCGCTGATGTCTGCTTGATCCCGCAGAAACCCGGTCCAGATCACACGGTGCTTCAGACGTTCCGGAACCCGCCGAACCATCTCCTCTCGCAGATCGCCGTCACCCACCATGACAAGATCCCAATCCGGCCGCGGATCCGCTACAGCCGCGAAAGCATCAATCACGAGATCCGGGCGCTTCACGTGAACCATTCGAGCGCTAAAGACAAACCGCCGGCGCTCGCGCGGAAGCGAGTACTTCTGCCGAATGCTTTCGATGAAGTCGGCGGGGAGATTGGTAATAAGCTTGTAGTCCGGCTCATAGGGGGAATAGAAGATGCGGTCCTTTGCCGCGCCATACTTTTCGAAGTAAGCCGCGCCGCAGGATCCGCAGGGCATCGTGCCGGTGCACGCTGCAACAACCCGGCCCACGATGAGCTTTTTGATCCGCGCCTTGATGCCGGTCGCAGTATCTCCGTGAATGTTGCTGTCGCCCCACAGGAACAGCGGAACCTTGTGCCGATGACACCAGCGAATGATCCGCACCCGCCCCGCATCGTTGTATCCCACCATGACGACCGCCCGGACGTCGTGTTCGATGAGCCATTGAATGATCTGTCCGCCCTTGGCCCACTCCGAGAGTGCATAGCGGGCGGAATTCTGCCGAAGAACCGTGTGACCCTTCCCAAACGAGATCGCGTTGATCTCCGGCGGAGCCACAAATTCCCACCGATCGCCCGTGGTTTCATGCGTGCAGATCGTCCAGAGCGTGATCTCATCCGCCATCTCGCGCGCGATCCGCTGATGCGCGTGAACCCGATACGGCGGCAGCGAATTGCACACAAACGCCACGTCAGGACGCGCGGTCTTCGTGGCACCCGGAATGGAAGCGGCAATCGACATTCTGTAAACGGTGGACCCAGGGAGAGCAGAAGCCCTCCCCAACATTCGTATACGTTGTGATGCGGACATTCAACCGGACGCAAATTGATCCCAAGCGCGGCCTAGCAATCGCATGAACGCGCTTTGTAGTGGCGACGCCTGCGTCGCGGTCGACGCGGAGCGTCGAATTTGCGGGTTAGTTCGCAGCTGCGCCGCGATCGCGACGCAGGCGTCGGATCTACAAAAGAGCAGGGGCGTCCACAGGCTATAGCCCTGCCATGCTCGGCCTACGAAGCCCATGCCGCGAGCGCGAGATTGTTATAAACCTCACCCCATCGGGCGGCGATGTGGTCCCAGTCATAATGGGTGAAAACGAAATCTCGCGCCTTTTGCATCGCGGACGTCCGCAGCACTTCATCAGTCATCCATCGATCGATGGCCCTGGCCAGCGCCGCAACATCCAGCGCCACGACACCGCCCACGCCGGCTGCCGTGACCTCCTGATGAATGTTCACCTGATCAGAAATCACCACCGGGCACTTCGCCGCCAGCGCTTCAATCACCGCGATCCCGAAATTCTCTTGCCGGCTCGGCAGCACAAACAGATCCGCATCCACCAGCGCTTCCAGCCGCTCCCGCCCGTGCAGCATTCCCGTGAACAGCACGCGATCCGAAATATGGTGCTCCTGCGCCATCGACTTCAGTCGATCGGTGTACTGGTCTCTGTCCGGGCCCGCGATCACCAGCATCGTGTTCGCCAGTTTCGCCTGCGCGAACGCCGGGATCAGGAGATCCAGCCCCTTCTTGAAATGCACCCGGCTCAGGAACAACACAATTCTCTGCCCCGCGAGGCAGGGATAGCGCTTTTGAAATTCCCCCCGCGGCGGCAGCTTGGCAAATTCCTCAGGCTGAATCCCGTTCGGGATCACAATGGATTCTGCCGTCAGGTTCAGCGGACTTGTCCGATCACGTTCGGTCTTGCTCGTAAAATGAATCAGCGAGGCGCGGTTCAAAGCCCAGCGGAATCGCAGTTCCAGAAACAGCCGCTTCAGCAAACGGTTCTGCGACAAGCTCCATGGATCGAGCATTCCGCAGGGTCGAAAGATGTAGGGAACCCGCGCGTCCGCCGCCGCCACCGCGGCCTCATACTGAACCTGTTCCCACAGCGCATGAATATGCACCACCTCCGCCTCGGCGACCGCATCGTGAACGATCGCCCCAATCGCGTGATGCCGGCGAAATCGCCCCTGCGTCGGCCCCGCCAAATCCACAGTCACACCCGCATCCCGCAGAACTTCGGCAACCTCCAACTGCTCGTCCATCGCATACGTCGCCAGCACGCTGACCATCATCCCCGCCCTCTGCTGCGCCAGCGCCAGCCCCGCAAGCGCCACCGTCGGTCCCCCTGCGCGCCTATCGATACTCGAAATCACGTGTAAAACCTTCATGCCTAACTCTTTATCGGTTGAACACCTCCCCCCGGACAGTGCCGGGCCAGAATCTGCTGGTATTGTTGAACCCAGGTTCGTGCAATGGCATGTTGATCGAAATGCTCGCGCACCCACGCGCGACCCTTCTCCCCTGCCTCTTGGCGCAGCGTCTTATCGGTCATCCACCGATTCAACTCCCAGGCGATTGCCTCAACGTCCAGCGGCACAACACCGCCGACGCCGGCTGCGCTAATTTCGCGATGAATGTTCACCTGGTCCGAGATCACCACCGGGCACCCCGACGCCAGTGCCTCGATCACCACGATTCCGAAATTCTCCTGGTAACTCGGCAACACAAAAAGATTCGCATCCGCCAGCGCCGCCACACGATCCGCCCCGTGAAGCATCCCGGTAAACACCACGCGATTCGTCAGGTTTTCCTCCCCAATCTGCCGCTCAATCTGCGCCTGATACTCCGGTGCTCCCGGCCCCGCGATCACCAGCACCGCATCCTCCAGCCGCGCCTTCGCAAACGCCGGCACCAGCAACTCCAACCCCTTCTTGGGATGCAGCCGGCTCATAAACAGCACAATCCGTCGATCGCCGATTTTGGAATATCGCGATCGGAACGTTCCCTTCGCAGGTAGATTCTCAAACTCCTCCAGCCGCAAACCATTCGGCACCACGATCGACTCCGCCCGTAATCCCAGCCGCCGCGCGAGATCACGCTCGATCTCCGATGTGAAATGAATCGCGCTCGCTCGCTCTAAATTCGCGCGAAGCCTCCACATCAGATAAAATCGCTTCACCCATTTGCTCTGCTGCAAGCTCCACGGATCCAGCATCCCGTGCGGCGTCACCAGATAAGGCTTCTCCTGCTTGTAAGCCTCTTGCGCCGCCAGGTGCATGATCTCTTCCCACAGCGCGTGAATGTGGACGATATCCGCATCCCCAACGAGCGACTGAACCGTCGACGCCAATTCCGGATGTCGCTGGAGCTTCCCCTTGGCAGGTCCAATCAACTGCACCTTCACGCCCGCCGATCGCAACGTTTCCGCCGCGGTCTTTTCAATTGAGTCAGCGAACGTCGACGCCACCGTCACATCCAATCCCGCTTGGGCCTGCGGGCTCGCCAGCGTCACCAGGGCGGCGGTCGTTCCGCCCGCCTGCGTGTCGATCGAGGAAATGACGTGAAGAACTCTCATTGAAAATCACTTTCGTGCGGTCATTATGGTTTGCGATCGCATTCCAACAAGTGCATGAATCTTCTCACCTCCACGAACCTCGACGCCGTCACACCCGATCGACTGCCCCCAACGGCGCGGGGGAACCTGACGCGCATTCTCTTCATCTCAAGCGTGGGCCTTGGATTTCGCCGCTACTACGAACAGCTTATTCACTACGCCGGCGCTGACGACGACATCGCCGCCGTTCATATCGAGGTCCGCCAGCCGCTCGCGGTGAAGCTGTTTTGCGCATCCGTCCCCATCCTGAACCGCCGCGGCTGGGATCAGAAAAGCCTCCGTTATCACCTCGCCTGGAAGCCCATCCTCCGCCACTGGTTCACCGGTCCCCTCTCGCTCGACCACTTCGACGTCGTCCACATCACCCACGGGATTTCTTACGGCATCATCCCGTTTGCGAAGACGCGGCAAACTAAATTCGCGCTCAACATCGATGTCACCGCCGTTCAGGATTATCGGGAACTCAATTACGCCCGCCTGGGCCGTTTCCCGATGGTCGCTGTGGAGCGCAAGATGTACGAAACGGCAGATCTCATCGTCTGCCGCAACTCATGGGCATGCCGATCCGTCATCAACGACTTCGCGATCGCTCCCGAAAAGACCCAACTCGCCCTCAGTTCCATCCCCCTTCCCGCCAAATCCCGACAGGATTTCCCCAAGACGACCGGCCTCGTAAAAATCGTCTTCGTCGGTCAACAATTCGAGCGCAAGGGCGGCCCCCAACTTCTGCAACTACACCAACAAAAACTCGCCGACCGCGCCGAACTCCACATCTGCAGCGCCGGCGTGGAGCCTGACCGCGCTCTCAAAAACGTCATCTGGCACGGCAATGTCCCCAACGATACCCTCCGCAACGAGCTTCTCCCCGCCATGGACCTCTTCGTCTTCCCCACCCAACACGACATGAGCCCCTGGGCCGTCATCGAAGCCGCATCCGCAGGCCTTCCGATCGTCGCCACAAAAATGGGCGCCATCCCCGACATGGTCCTCGACGGTGTTAGCGGTTTCCTCTTCGACCGAGGCGACTGGGCCGGCATCACCGCAGCCGTGAAGATGCTCATCAGCGACTCAACCATGCGTCAAAAAATGGGCGCCGCCGCCCGCGAACACATGCGCGCCCACTACAACCCCGATGAACAATTCCCCTCGCTCCTCAACAGACTGAAAGCACTCTCGTAGGGGCGACACTTGTGTCGCCCTCTTCTCCCCGACGCTAAAGCGACTCGTGCGACGTCCCCGCAATGCCCTCATAATGCCCGGCCCACTGCCGCGCGATAACATCCCAGTCAAACCGCCCTAGCGCCCACGCCCGCGCCCGCAACCCCGCCTCCGTCCGAAGCTTTTCATCCCCCAACCAACGATTCAGCTCCCCCGCCAACGCATCCACATCCAACGGAACCACGCCCCCAACCCGTTCCGACGTCACCAGCGGATGCAGATAAACCTGATCCGACACCACCACCGGCGTTCCCGCCGCCAGCGCTTCCACCACCGCAATTCCAAAGTTCTCGTGATAGCTCGGCAGCGAAAACACCGCCGCATCCGCCAGCGCCGCCACCCGATCCGCTCCCACCAGCATGCCCGAAAAAATCACCCGATCCAAAATCCCCAGTTCCCGCGCAACCCTCTCGCTCGGCTCCTGCATCCCAAAATCAGGCCCCACAATCACCAGTCGCACATCCCCCTTCACCTTCGCAAACGCCGGTACTAAAAGTTCCAGCCCCTTCCGCTTGTCCAACCTCCCCAGGAAAACCACATAAGGCCGATCCCCCAGCGCCGGATACCGCCTTCGAAACGCCCCCTTCTCCGGCAACTCCCGAAACTCCGCGAGATTTAACCCATGCGGCTCCACAACAATCATCGGCCGAAGCCCCAGCTTCCGCACATGATCCCGCTCAATCTCCGTTGCCACATGAATTAACGCCGCATGCTGCACGTGCCCGCGCATCCGAAGCGCGAAGTACAACCGCTTCTTCCAATTCCAACTGTCCAGCATCCCATGCGGCGTCATCACATAGGGCTTTCCCACCTCCCGCGCCGCACTGCATGCATGATGCTGAATCGCCTCCCACATCGAATGCACATGCAGAACATCGTTCCCTTCACACATCTGCCGCGCCGCCGGCATCAGTTCCGGATGGCGACTCATCGGCTCCCGGGCCGGGCCCACCAGCCGAACGTTCACCCCATTCGCCTCCATCGCCGCCTTGGCCGCCGAACTTTTCTCCGCAAACCGGTAACTCGACAGCACGCTCACCCGCATCCCCGCGCGCACCTGCGCCGCCGCCAACCCCGCCAGCGCCACCGGTGGCCCGCCGTTGTCCGTATCAATCCCTGAAATAACGTGACAGACGCGCATGTTTTCTTGCGTAGCATGGGCGTCTCGCCCATGTCCAAGTGGCACGGCATGGGCGAGACGCCCATGCTACGACAGATTCACTATCTCCGAAGACACTCTTGTTATCGGTCGCTCAAAGGCGTCCCCCTCACAATCCACAACTTCACCCACGCCGCGTGTTGATAGTAGCAGGAACCACCCCTTCCTAACTCGCGTTCGGTTGAATTCCAGTCCATTTACGGTATCAATCATAAGGTGCAATCGCGTCGAAAATCTGGGGGGAGTTCCGTCTTATGAAAGTACTTCTCTGCGGCCACCGTTCCTTCGCCGCCAAAGGTTTAATCGCCTCACTGCAATCCGCGGGACACCACGTCACCGCCTTCAGCCGCGGCCCCGTCGCCGCGTCCGATAACGTCGTCACCGGCCCAGTCGATCAACTTCACGAAAACCCCCATCTCGATCAGCCCTTCGGCACCGTCATCAACTACATCGTGTTGAAAGATGAGCCGGTCGAGCCCAACGTGAAGTTCATCGAGTCCCTCCTCGAATTCTGCCGACGCCGCTCGATCAAGCACCTCATCCACATCTCGTCGATCAGCTCCTACAAAGCGTCCGAGACCAACGTCACCGAAGACGCCACCGACGAAACCGAGCCCACCAAAAAAGGCCCCTACGGCGCGCTCAAAGTTGCGCAGGATCAAAGTGTCATCAAGGGCGCTCCTGCCGGCACCAGGGTCACCCTTGTCCGTCCCGGCTTCGTCCTCGGCAGCGGTTTGATGAATCCCATCATCGGCACCGCCGCCCGTCTCCCCTGGAACAAGCTGCTCGTGATCGGCCACGCCTGGAGCGAAATCCCGGTCACCACGCGCGAGCTCGTCAACGAAGCCGTCACCAAGCTTGTCTCATCCCCACCCACGGTCGATCGCGAAGTCGTCATGCTCGCATCGCCGGAATCCCCCACGCGCCACGAATTCCTCCAAGCCTGCTGCAAACTACTCGGCACCAGCACCGGCGTCACCCACGTCCCTGTCCCGCTCTGGTGGATCATCGCCGTCGGCGCCGAAGTCGCCGCCCGAATCCTCGGCCAAGGCAAGCTCAAACCCTACAGCAAGCTCGCCGCCCGGCTCCCAAAACTGCGGTTCGACCCCACGAAATCCGAGCAGCGCCTGGGCATGGATCTCCGTTGCGACTGGCAAAGAACGCTCCAGGAATCCCTCGATGGTCAAGAGCAAAACTTCCAACTCCCCTACCACCCAACGCTCCTGCCCAAAGACTGCAAAGCCTCCAACATCACCTTCCTCGGCTTCGGCCGCATTGTCCGCCAGAAGCATCTCCCGGCGCTCAAGAAGATGAACTTCACCGGTATCATCCGCGCCTGCGATCTTCGCGCCGCCCAGGTCGATGACATCCAGGTTGAAGCCATCGAAGGCATTCAACTCGGCAAGGCAGATCTGTTCGTCGTCGCCTCCCCCGGCCCCGCGCACGTGAAAGCCATCAACTCCCTCCGCGATGCGCAAGGTCCCGTCCTCATCGAAAAACCTCTCTGCTACAGCACCGCCGAACTCGAAACCTTCAAATCCTTCGCCGCCTCGCGATCAGCCCCCGTCTACGTCTGTCACAACTACCGCTACAAATCCAACGTCGCGCAGATGATCGAATTCCTGACGCGCTACAATCCCGGCCGCCTCCGTCACGCGTCCGTCGATTTCCAAAGCCCTCCCGTCGCCGCCGATTCCGCCGCCTGGATGCGCAACGAACGCCGCGCCCGCACCCTGCTTCTCGACTACTCGTTGCACTTCATGGATCTCGCCTGCATGTTCAGCACCGATCCCTGGTCCCTCCAGGGCGTCCGCCACACCGTGAATCCCTCCGGCGAAACCAACCTCATTGAAGGCCGCCTTACCGGCCCCTATTCGGTCAGCTTCCTCCTGCGCCAGGGCTTCGCCCCTCGCCGCGCCCGCGTCGTCTTCGATTTCCAGAACTACTCCATCATCCTCCGCTTCTTCCCCGACACCTTCGTCCCATATCTCTCGGATGACAACGCCTCGCTTTACAAGATGGAAGGTAAAGTCTCCCGACGGGCGACGCTGACCAAAATCGCCGATAAAATCCTTAACCGCGATTCCGACCTGTCCCACGCATCGGTCATCGCCGCCGCCGCGACCGGCGGCGCCAACCTGGAGTCAATCACGCTCGATCGCCTGATGCCCTTCTACCACGTGCTCTTTCAGATCGAGCAACAAGTTTACGGGCCAGCGCCCGCCACACATCCATGACCCACGCAACATCCACCTCATCCCCGCAGCGCCGGCCCAGCGTCACCGACAAGCTCGCGCTTTGGCTGCTCAAACTCGCAAAAATGCGCCGCACCAGCTTCACCCAGCCCAGCGGCGACGATTACGCGAAGTTCTACGAATCCTTCTTCGAAGAGAAAGATCTCGAGGCTTATCAAAAAGATCGCCGGATGGTCCTTCGCCGGGAGACCATCGCCAAAACGCTCCAGCGGTACGCTCCGCCCCCCGCATCCGTGCTCGACGTCGGCTGCGGACTCGGTGACGTCCTCGCCGAAATGCCCCCCGGTTACACCCTCCACGGCACCGACTTCGCCCGCTTCAACGTCGGTGTCGCCAGCCGCCGTCTTGGCAACCGCGCCAAGATCACCCAGGCCAGCATCTATGAGCTTCCCTACGAATCCAACGGCTTTAACATCGCGCTGTGCCTTGAAGTCCTTGAGCACATCGAAGACGACGCCCGCGCCGTCCGCGAAATCGCTCGCGTCCTCAAGCCCGGTGGCATCCTCATCGCCGCCGTCCCCTACACCTTCTACTGGCCCGATTATCTCAAGCTGATGGGCCACTTCCGCCATTACACCCGCGAGTCATTCTCAAACCTGATGAACCACAACGGGCTGAAAACCGAAACCTATCTGTCCAACTATCCCAACTTCCACCAGTCCTACACCCGCCGATATGCGTTCGTCCGCGCCCAGACCATGGCCTTCGGCCGCTTCTTTGGCCGCAAGTCGCTCTACACCTTCAAGTGGCCCTGGCGCCGCGAGCTCGCCCTCGACCACCTCGCCAACCGCCTCGAGCCCCTCCGTCAACAGGACACAACCCTCGACTACGCCGCGCTCCCGACCAGCACTTTCCTTCTCGCGCGCAAGGGAGCGCAGAATGACCGCTGAAGCGCGCACGCGTCAGACCGATCCCGCCCGGTTCCGCAATCCTCACTCCAGGAAAAACCGGATCGCCCGGATGCTCTGGACTCTCACCTACTATCTCCTCTTCCGCCCATCCCCCTGGTTTATGGGCGCGTGGCGCACCTGGCTCCTCAAGTGCTTCGGCGCCAGGATTCAGTACGCCCGCCTTCACCAGTCCGTACAAATCTGGGCCCCGTGGATGCTTGAGATCGGTTCCGACGTCTGGATCGACATGAACGTCAACCTGTACAACGCCTTCGGCCTAAAGATCGGCGATCGCGTCGTCATCAGCCAAAACACCTTCCTCTGCTCCGCCACTCACGATTACACCGATCCCTTCTACCGCCTCACCGGCAAGCAGATCACCATCGCCAGTGACTGCTGGATCGCCGCCGACGCCTTCGTCGCGCCCGGTGTCACCGTCAACGCCGGCTCCGTCGTCGGCGCCCGCTCCGTCGTTGTGAAAGATGTCCCACCGTGGTCCGTCGTCGCCGGCAATCCCGCCAAGGTCATCAAAGAACGAAAGCTGCGCGATGAGTAAGGCCCCCGTCTCCATCATGATCCCCGCGAAGGACGAGGAGAAGAACCTCCCCTTCGCCATCAACAGCGTCATCGACTGGGCGCAAGACGTCTTCGTCCTCGACTCCGGCTCCACCGACCGCACCAAAGAAGTCGCCGAGTCTCTCGGCGCCAAGTTCGTCTTCCACGAATGGCAAGGCTACGCGCGCAGCAAAAACTGGGGACTTGACAACCTTCCCTTCACCACGCCCTGGGTCTTCATCCTCGACGCGGACGAAGCGATCACCCCAGAGCTTCGCGACGAGATCATCCGCGTCACCTCCGATACCACTAACGACATCGCCGGCTATTACATCAACCGATTTTTCATCTTCCTCGGCAAACGAATCAAGCACTGCGGCTACTACCCAAGCTGGAACCTTCGTCTCCTCAAGCTCGGCAAAGCACGCTACGAAGAACGCGAAGTCCACGAACATATGGCCGTCGACGGCAAGGTCGGTTACCTCAAGCACGACATGGAGCACAACGACCGCCGCGGTCTCGCCTACTCCATCGCCAAGCACAATCACTACAGCACCCTCGAGGCCCGCGAGATGTTCAAGGTCATCACCAGCCAATCCGCCGCCGACAAGGGCCGGCTCTTCGGCGGCTCCCCCGTCGAAAAACGCCGCTGGATCAAAACCGTCCTCTGGCCCAAGCTCCCCGCGCGCTGGATCGCCCGCTGGATCTACATGTACTTCCTCCGCCTCGGCTTCATGGACGGGGACATCGGCTTCCACTTCTGCCTCTTCATGACCACCTACGAGCACCAGATCGACCTCAAGCTAAGAGAAATGCTCGTCGAACACCGCCAGGGCCAAAAGAAATGACAGAGCAGGATCCCCAGCGTGGCATGGGCGTCTCGCCCGTGCATCCTCAAAACAGCATGGGCGAGACGCCCATGCCACGCAAAATCCCTTGCTCCGTCCTCCTTCTCACTCTGAACGAAGAGATCAACCTCCCGCGCTGCCTCGAATCTCTGAAGTGGTGTGATGACATCGTCGTCCTCGATTCCTTTAGCACCGACCGCACCGTAGAAATCGCCACCGCCGCCGGCGCCCGCATCATCCAAAGACAATTCGACAACTGGTCCGCCCACCAGAACTGGGCCGTCACCAACATCAAGTTCAAATACCCCTGGGTCTACTACACCGACGCCGATGAAGTCGTCCCCCCGGAACTTTCCCAGGCCATCGACTCGATCACCTCATCCCCCGACCGCAAAACCGTCGCCTACGGCATCCGCCGAAAAGAAATGCTCTGGGGTCGCTGGCTCCGTCACAGCTCCATGTACCCGATCTGGATCCTGCGCCTGTTCCGCCCCGAAAAAATCCGCTGGGAGCGCCTCGTCAATCCCGTCGCCCGCGTCGATGGCCCCACCATCCACCTCCAGCGCGACATGATCCACTACAGCTTCTCCAAGGGCCTCCACGAATGGGTCGAGAAGCACAACAAGTACGCGCAATTCGAAGCCGCCGAAGCCCTGCGCGTCAGCAAGACCGGCATCGATGATTTCTGGGGCATCTTCTCCGTCGGCGATCCCCTCCGCCGACGCCGTGCCATGAAGTCCATGAGCTACCGCATGCCCCTCCGCCCCCTCCTCCGCTTCATCTATATGTACTTCCTGAGACTCGGTATCCTCGACGGCCGCCCCGGTCTCACCTACTGCCGACTCATCGCCATGTACGAATTCTTCATCGACCTCAATGTCAAAGAACTCCGCCGCCGCGAGATGGGCCAGCCCCTCTAACCACATGGCATCCGAAGCGCAAGAACGTCTCCTCGTAGCACGGGCATCCTGCCCGTGTCAGCGACTCGATAACGGGCAACATGCCCGTTCTACGGGAGAACTTTCATGATCTCCATCCTCATCTTCACCCACAACGACGCCCCCAGCCTGACGGCCTGCCTCAAATCCGTCGCATGGTCCGACGACATCGTCGTCTTCGACACCTTCAGCACCGATCGCACCACCGACATCGCCAAGGAATCCAACGCCCGCATCATCCAACGAACTTTCGACAACGAAATCGATCACCGCGCCGCCGCCCTTACCACGAGCTTTAAAAACCCCTGGGTCTTCATTTTGGACGCTAACGAAACCGCCATCTCAAGACTTCGCGAAGAAATGATCTCCCTCATCTCCGACCCCCGCCGCACCGAGGTCGCCTACCGCGCCCGCCACCGCGAGATGTTTCTCGGCAAATGGATCAAGCACTCCAGCCTCTACCCCAACTGGCAACTCCGCCTCTTCCGCCCGGAGAAAATTACTCCGACGCCCGCCGATTTCGCCGTCGATGGCAAAGAAGGAATCCTCGCCAACTACCTCGAGCGCCACCGCTTCGCCAAAGGCATCCGCCATTGGCTCTCAACGAATAATGCCGAGAGCACCGCCGAAGCCCATCGCTTCGCCGCACTCCTCTCCATCAACAAGATCAACTGGCGCAGCCTCCTCTCCACCCACTGGCAACAGCGCCGCGACGCCCTCAAAGAACTCTCCTTCCGCCTCCCCTTCCGATCCTTCTGGATCTTCATGTACCTCATGGTCCTCCGCCGAGGCGTCCTCGACGGCCCCCCAGGCTGGACTTACTGCCGCCTCCGCGCCCACTACAATTTCATGGTCCAAGCCAAACTCGAAGAACTCCAACGCCGCCAGCGCGACGAGCCACCCGGATGATGCCAATTTGCATGCCAGTGCCCCCAATGTCATCCTGAGAGCGTGTGAAGATTTGACTGTAGCACGGGCATCTTGCCCGTGTTGGCGACGCAGACACGGGCAAGATGCCCGTGCTACAGAAAAGATCACATGCTCTGAGGTGCTCCCAAGGATCTGGTTGGAACGACGTCGGTGCCAGATGCTTCGGAGTACCTCAGCATGACAGCTTCTCCCTCCGATGCTGCTATGTCATCACGTCCCATCAAACTCCTTCTCGCCATCGTGGAAATCCACGGCGGCACCGGCGCCTTCGCCCAAAACCTCGCCGACGGCCTGCGCCAGTTCTTCCCCGCCGAATTCCAAATCGACCTCCTCTCCATGCGCCCCGCCTCTCCCACCGAAGCCGACAGGCGCCGTTTCGACCACATCCACACCGCAAATCTTTCCGTCTCCGAAACTTGGCGCCGCTTCCCCGAAACGGCTCCAAATCTCCTCAAGCTCCGCCGCACCCTAAAGCACATCGACGCCGACATCATTCTCGCCCTCCACAATTTCCCCAGCCTGATGATCCCCTTCGTCGCACCCCAGCGCAAAACCGTTAAGAGCGTCCACACCCACCTCTCCACCCTCCTCAAAAGAAACATCACCCGCCCTTTCCTCAAAACCATTATCAAAAACCGTTACGGAAAAGATCTTGTGATCGTCCCCACAAAAGGCGTCGCCGACGACCTCGCCCAAAACTTCAACGTCACCAACACCAGAATCATCCCCCACGGCATCGACCTCAATCGCGTCCAGACTCTCGCCACCGAACCCATCCCCGATCTCCCCCCGCGACCCTACATCGTCTCCGCGGGACGCCTCTCCCCAGCCAAGGACTACCCGACAACGCTTCGCGCCTTCGCGGAAGCCAAATCCAAAAACCTCCCCCAAAACCTCGTCATCCTCGGCGCCGGTGAACTCGAGAACGATCTAAAAAACCTCGCCCACTCCCTCAACATCTCCCCCCACACCCACTTCCTCGGCCACCGCGCCAACCCCTATCCCTACCTCAAGCACGCCGATTTTTTCCTCCTCTCCTCCACCACCGAATCCTTCGGCCTCGCACTCCTCGAAGCCATGACCCTCGCCCTCCCCACCGTCGCCACCCAAACCGCCGGTTCCACCGAGCTTCTCGGAAACAGCGAATTCGGTATCCTCGTCCCTACACAAAACCCCAGCGCCCTCGCCAACGCCATCCTCGACCTCGCCAACTCTCCCGCTCGCCGCGCCCATTTCAGCGAACAAGCCGCACGTCGCGCAACCAACTACTCATTAGAGAAAATGACCCGCGCCTACCGCGATCTCTTCCTCGCCACGCTCGCTCAATCCTGATCCCGCCTCCGATGCCGCTCGCGCATCCCCTGCCCCCCCAGCGCCATACACGCCCCCGCTCCCACAAAACACAGTATCGTCCGCGTCGCCTGCCCCTCCCGCTTCAACGCCTTCCACCCTTCAAACAAACACACTGCCCCCAAAATCACAAACGAGAAAGCCAGCCTCCCCAACCAAGGCCTCAACTTCTCCTGCCACGAACTCATGGTTCTGCCTTCACAATCGCCTCCACCAACCCGCCAATATCAAACTGCTCCGCCTGCACCGTCGCCTCCAATTCCAATTCCCTCATGGTCTCCGACGTGATCGGCCCAATACTCGCCAGCTTCACACCCTTCAACTTCTCCCGATACTCCGCCCCCAACAGCGCCACGAAATTCTTCGCCGTACTGCTGCTCGTAAACGTCACCCAATTCACTCTCCCCGCCGCAAGCTCCTCCACCAGATTCCCCGGCAACTCCGCCGCTCGCCTCGTCTCATACACCGCCACATCCCGAACCTCCGCCGCCCCACCCTCTGACAGCTTCTCTACCAACACGAGCCGCGCGATATCCGCCCGCAACAACAAGAACCTCTTCCCCTTCACCTTCCCAGCCTTCACCAACTCCTCCGCCAGCGCCTCCGCCACAAAACTCCCCGGCATCAAATCCACCTTCAGACACAACTGCTCCCGCACTGCATCCGCAGTCACCTCCCCAATCGCCGCCACCTTCACCCTCGCAAACGCGCGGGCATCCAGACCAATCTCCATCATCCGCCGCTTCGTCAACTCCACCCCATTCTGACTCGTAAACACAACCCAGTCATAATCCCCAACCGATCGCAGCGCCGCATCCACCTCCCCCCAATCCAGGGGCGGCACAACCTCAATCGTCGGCGCCTCAATCACATTCGCCCCCAGCTCCTCCAGCTTCTCCGATAGCATACTCGCCTGCTGCCGCGTCCGCGTCACCACCACCGTCTGCCCAAACAGCGGCCGCTTCTCGAACCAGTTCATGATCGGCCGCAGCGTCACCACCTTCCCCACGATCGTCAGCGCCGGCGGCGAAATCTTCGCCGCCGCCACGCGCCCCGCAATATCCAAAAGCGTCCCGGTCACCGTACGCTGCCGCGCCGTCGTCCCCCACTCGATCACCGCCACGGGCATCCCCGCATCCATCCCATTCACCACCAAACGCTCCACAATCCGCGGCAACGCCTTCACCCCCATATAAAACCCCACGCAAGGCAACCGCGCAACCGCCCCCCAATCAATATCACTCCCCCCCCCCCCCGCCTGCTGCGTAGCATGGGCGTCTCGCCCATGTTCTTCGCTTTCATACTCCATTTCCTTCTCATGTCCCGTAATCAACGTAAAACTAGAATTAAAATCCCGATGCGTCACCGGAATCCCCGCATAGCACGCCGCCGCGATCGCCGCCGTAATCCCCGGCACCACCTCGAACCGAATCCCCGCCGCCCCCAGCGCCTCGCACTCTTCCCCCCCGCGCCCAAAGACAAACGGATCCCCACCCTTCAACCTCACCACCCGCTTTCCAGCCCTCCCCTTCTCCACCAGCAGCGCATTGATCTGCTCCTGCGTAAACGAATGCGCCGCCGCCTGCTTCCCCACATAAATCTTCTCCACGTCCGCCCGGCAAAAGTTCAGCAGCGCCGGGTTCGCCAGCGCGTCATACACCACCACATCCGCGCGTTCCAATAATTTCGCCCCGCGCACGGTGATCAGCCCGGGATCCCCGGATCCCGCGCCCACCAGATAAATCACGCCCTCTGCTTTCGCCTTTTTCAAAATCCCGTAACTCCCGAAAATGTCAAGCCAGGTAAATCGTGCCTTCTTTATCGCCGATGAAATTTGCGGACCAAGGGTTTTTCCAGACCCGGCCACATGATACGGGAGCGAACGAATATGGTCGCGTTTAACACCACATCAACCCCCTTCGCAATCGAGAACCCGGCCGACCGCCGCATGTTCCCCCGCAAGGAGATTAACGCTCATATCCAGGGCAAGCGCATGGACCACACCATCGACGCCCTCCGCCAATCCCACGTCGGCCTCGCCCTCCGCGACCTCTCCCTCGGCGGGCTCTCCGCCGTTGTCGACACCCCCCTCAAACGCGGCGAACGCATCACGGTCTTCTTCCCCCCCCAGGGAATCTCCCGAGGCTGGGACGCCCTCGGCCGAGTCATCCGCTGCGAACCCAGCGCCATGGGCTACCGCCTCGCCATGGAATTCGACCCCATCCCCGCCGCCGCATAAGCATCAACAACGACTAGAGGGTGAAAGGGCGGCGCGACCGAAAAGTCCGCCGCCCTCTTTTTTTCCCCACATACTCCAAAATTGTGTCGCGCCCTCCGCCCCGATCGAACTTGCCTTATAATGCTCGCAGACGCCGATGACCCAAATCAACGTGAGCAATAACGCAATCGCTGAATTCTGCCGCAAGCACCACATCTGCAAGCTCGGCTTCTTCGGCTCCGTCCTCCGCGATGACTTCACGCCCCGCAGCGATATCGATGTGCTCGTGGACTTTGACCCGCGACACATTCCCGGACTTGAGTTTTTTACCATGCGAGAGGAATTGGCCGCAATCCTGGGCAGAGAGGTTGACCTTCACACCGCCGCTTCCCTGAGTCGCTACTTCCGCGATCAAGTGCTGGCTGAAGCCGAGACCATCTATGAGCAGGCATGATCCCATGATTTCGATGCGCCAAATGCTCGATGCCGCTCAGGAAGCCGCCTCCTTCGCGAGTGGTAAATGCCGCGCAGACCTCGACACCGACCGCCTGCTGAACCTTGCGCTCGTTCGACTTGTTGAAGTTGTCGGGGAAGCCGCCGCGCGCATCAGGTCCGAACATCGAGATCACTATCCTGAAATCCCCTGGCGCCAAATCGTCGGCCTACGCAACCAGCTCATTCACGGTTATGACGAAGTCAACTTCGATATCCTCTGGCAAATCCTTCGTTCCGATATACCTCCGCTCATTGCTTCTTTGAAGGCCGCTTTGAACGATCGCTAAACGGATTTGCTTCCTTCTCGCCAATCGTACCCCCTCTTCATCTGTCCTGCCTTCACGTTTCCAATAGTCCGCCGCCCGCCCTCGCCCTCCCCAACCTCCCTCCCTAGAATGCCCAGCAATGACGTCGACCGCGCCCACCAACCAACCTCCCCCCCACCACGACCCCGAACAATATCGCATGACCGTCGGCGAGCACCTCGAGGACCTCCGCAAGAGGCTTATCCTCGCGCTCGTCGGCTTCGCCGTCGCCGCCGCCCTCTGCCTCGCGCTCGGCCGCGACGTCATCATTCCCGTCTTCTGCAAACCCCTCGTCGACACCCTTCAGAAATACGGCCTCTCCGCCCAGCTCCACAGCGACGAAGTTCAGGACGTCTTTACCTCCTATCTGCAAATCAGTCTGATCTGCGCCGCCGCCATCGGCGCTCCGTGGATCGCCTGGCAGCTCTGGCAATTCATCGCCGCCGGCCTCTACCCCAACGAACGAAAATACATCACCAAGTTCATCCCCTTCAGCATCGGTCTGCTCATCGCCGGCATGCTCTTCGTCTACTTCTTCGTCCTCCCCTGGACGCTCCAATTCTTCGTCGCCTTCAGCATCAGCGTCCCCTTACGCGCTGACAATCCCGCCCCCGTCGATCTCAATCCCCCCACCACCCAACCCACCTTCATCCAGGTCGTCCGCGGAAACCCCCCTCACCCACTCGAAGGCCAAACGTGGTACGACCAGGTCCAGCGCCGCTACAAAGCATTCCTCGACGGCGAAATCAAAGTCGTCCCCTTCAGCGGCAACCAGCTCATCGCAACCGAATACAAACTCCCCGACTACATCGACCTCGTCGTCGGTATGCTCATCACCTTCGGCCTCAGCTTCCAGCTCCCCCTCGTCGTCATGGCCCTCGCCAAAACCGGAATCGTCGAAGTCCAAACCCTAAAAGCCTTCCGACGCTACGTCTACTTCATCATGGCCGTTGTCGCCGCCGTCATCACCCCCGGCGACGTCATCACCGCCACCGTCCTGCTCATGATCCCTCTAGTCCTACTCTACGAACTAGGAATCTGGTTAGCCCGCCCCCCCAGGGAAACCACCCCCGAATAGCGTCATCCCAAGAACCAATCCACTTACCGACCCCGTTGCAAGGCACTTTTTCACGTTTTACGTTTCACGTTTCTCCTGACAATCCCCTCCCATCGCATAGCAGTTGCACAAAACGTCTATCCGCCTCGCTGATTACCAGACCTCCAAATGAATACCCGCTGGCGCTCATAAACCGGAGCATTGCTTGCGTCGATAAGGTCAGTGGATGTCATACATAACCCCCACATTGACGCAGGCGGCCTTGTTCAAGTTGAACCTGATCTCCATCGATAAGGATGGGATCATCCGCGTCGGCGTCGATGGGCCGATAACCTATGAAGGAGTGCTCGGGGAGAAGAACCCGCTGGCCACTCTGCTCGGGGAGAACTGGTTCACAAATCGCGTGATTATGGATCTGGGCAAGACGCACTTCATCGATTCCGCGGCGATTGGGTGGCTGATCTCCACAAACAAGGAACTCCGGAACAGCGGCGGCGCGCTGGTGGTCCATTCCATCCGCCCGCCCGTCAGACAGGTCCTGGATCTGCTCAAGGTCGGCAGAGTTGTGGCATTCGCGGACGATGAGACGGCAGCCCGGGAGTTAGCCTTTCGGCAGTAGGGGAATCCAAAACGTAAGTCGTGAATCGCGACAAAGGCGAGAAGGCGAAGTGAACCATGGTTGCAATCTCAAACCTCCCTGCCCCCCGCGCTGCTGCGAAGCTCGGACAACTTGTTGACGTCCACAACCTGCCCGCTGAAAAAGCAGTGGAGACTCTGGTAGAGCACGCAGTTACCCTTCGGTCTTCCGATCTCTTCTTCACAACCAACGAGCAGCATGTCGCCGTGATGGTTCGGCATCTGGGCGTCGTACGCGTGCTCTCCATTCTGCCGAGCGAACTCGGAAAAAAATGCCTCGCCCACATCAAGGCAGCCGCTCGAATTGACACCACCGCAACCCGCAAGCCGATCGATGGCCGGTGGATCTTCGAGCCTCGCGATGGAGATTCCGTAGACATTCGAATCAACGTCATCCCCACTGTGTACGGCGAGGATTTCGCGCTCCGCCTGCTCGTGCGCGGCGGTGGAATGTTCAAGCTCGAAGACGTCGGCATGACCGGACAGCAGCACGATCAGTATTCACAAATGCTCGCCAGCCCCAGCGGATTGATCCTGGTCTGCGGGCCGACAGGCTCCGGCAAAAGCGCAACCATGTATGCGTCGCTCGTGCGCCTGAACGATGGTCGCAAGAAGATCAACACCATCGAAGATCCAGTTGAGTATCTGGTTGATGGAATTCGCCAGTCGCAGGTAAATCTCGCCGTCGATCTTGGATTCGGCGAACTTCTGCGGGCGGTGCTTCGGCAATCGCCTGATGTGATCATGGTCGGAGAAATCCGCGATGCCGAAACCGCGCAAATCGCCGCACACGCCGCCAACAGCGGCACCCTGGTCTTCGCAACCATTCATGCCCCCAGCGCCCCAGGCGCCATTCAGTCGATGCGAAGCCTCGGCGTGCATCCGCACTTCCTCGCCAACGCCTTGCGAGGCATCGTTTCGCAGCGCCTCGTCCGCACATTCTGCGACAAGTGCCGCGTAAGTTTCGATTTGACCGATGCCCCCGACACGTTCGAGGAAGTCAAGTCGATGCTCGCGGAAGGCGAAGGCAATACGCTTTGGGCGCCGCGCGGCTGTGAGACCTGCAACAAAGAAGGTTATGCCGGACGTACAGGCATATTTGAACTGATGCAGGTGACGCGAAAGCTTCGGGATGTGATCTCCGAAGGGGCCGCGACCTCTCGCGTCCGCGATGCCGCCATTGCCGAGGGAATGCTCGAGTTTCGGCAAGCGGCGCTGCTCAAGGTCGCCAGGGGATTAACCAGCACCGAAGAAGTGTTCCGAGTAATCCCCCCCGAGCATCTGATGCTCGATGCGTAAACAAGACAACGAGGTGCCGAGAGCAAAAGCCCAGGGATTGTATCCCTGGGTTTTTTGTTTCTACAGGTTACGCGACTTGGTATGATGTGCGGCTTCATCTCAAACTCTGCGAAAGGGGCAGGCTATGAAGAAGTGGATCACCACGATCGCGCTGCTGGTGTTGCTCAGCGGAAGCATCGCCGTCGCCGTCATGTTCATCTCCAATAATCGCCCGAAGAACGCCGGGACGATGCTCGGCGATGATGCCTTCGTCGAAGATTCGCTGGACGATGGAGCCACCGGCGAGATCAATGCCTGGCTCGACAAGAGCGAGCGCCGAATGATCATGGGGATGTCGCACAAGCAGGCGAAAGCGCTCGCCGAAAAATGGCGCGGCATGGGCGCCAAGCGCGTCGTCGCGTTCGGCGCATCGATGAGTGTCGCCCTCGCGATGGAGTTGCCGGCAGGCGCGAAGCAAAGGAAAGAACTCTTCGATTGGGAGCGCGAACATCACTACGACTTCCGCAAGCCCATCCCGAAAGATATCGGACAACGCTGGTTGCTGGTGGCCATGAAGCCGTAGCGCCGTTTACATGATTCCGCAATTCTGAACCGTCTTCGCATTCGCGTAGCGGTCGGGCCGAAGGCCCACATCAGACGACCTTTCAGAATCACGCGCTCTAATCTAAAGACCTAAAATCATATGTCTTAACAAGGATCCCGTGGCCAAAACCATTCACATTTCCGTTCCCCATCGTCTCACCCCCGAACAGGTCCGCGAGCGTATTCAAAAAGGCATCAACGACTTTCGCGCCAGTCCCGCCAGCAAAATGGGCACGCTCGACGAGAACTGGCAAGGGCAATCCCTCCACCTCACCGCCAAAGTCATGGCTCAATCAATCGCCGCCCGCGTCGAGCCCCGGGATAACACCGTCGAAATTGACATCGATCTCCCATGGGCCCTCGCGATGCTCGCCGGCACCATTACCAAAGAAGTCGAACAACAAGGCCGCTTTCTGCTTGAAGAAAAAAAGTAGCCAGGAACTGGGGAGCAACTGAAACCAGCACCAACCACCCACGCGCATTGAGCCCCCTCCAACCATCTGCATAATCCCACCGCATGTCCAACGTCGTCACCCGCTTCGCCCCCTCGCCCACCGGCTACCTCCACGTCGGCGGCGCCCGCACCGCACTCTTCGCCTGGCTTCTCGCCCGCCACGAAGGACTAGCCGGCAAATTCCTCCTCCGCATCGAAGACACTGATCTCGCGAGATCAACCGAACAAGCGACCGTCCAACTTTTGGAAGACCTCAAATGGCTTGGCCTGCATTGGGACAACCCCGACTCCCTCGTCTACCAATCCAAACGCAAAAACGTCTACAACCGAATCATCGAAGACCTGATCGCTCGCGATCTCGCGTACAAAGCCTACGAAACGTCATCCGAACTGGACGCATTGCGCAAAGCCGCGGAACGCGAAAAGCGAACCTTCATCTACAACCGCCCCACGCTCACGCCCGACCAGGTTCGGCAATATGAATCCGAAAACCGTCCCCACGTCGTTCGCTTCTCGATGCCGGTGAAGGATTATTCCTTCCGCGACGTCGTGCTCGACAAGGACATCGTCCTCCCCGCCGGCCAGGTGCAGGATTTCGTCATCCGCAAGACCGATGGCATGCCCACCTACCACTTCGCCGTCGTCGTCGACGATGCCGAAATGGGAATCACGCACGTCCTCCGCGGCCAGGAACACCTCCTCAACACCATCAACCACATCGCACTTCAGCACGCACTGGAATATCCGCGCCCGACCTATGGACACCTCCCCATCATCATGAACACCGACGGTTCCAAAATGTCCAAGCGCGACAGAGACAAGATGATCCGTCAGCGCGCCCAAACCTGGCTCAAGACCTACAAAAAATCCCCCGAAGATATCGCCGCCGCCGCCTCGCTTGCGCCTTCGCGGATCAATGACTGGATCTCCGACAACAGCAAACAGCTCGATCTTTCGGAGCAATCCGCAATCATGAACGTCATCGATCTCCAGGAATCCGACCTCCCCGAAATCCTCGTCCACGACTTCCGCAAAAACGGCTACCTCCCCGAAACCCTCCTCAACTTCCTCGCCCTCTTAGGCTGGAACCCCGGCGGAAACCGCGAACGCATGACCGTCGACGAGCTCGTCCAACTTTTCACCATCTCCGGCATCGGCAAAGGCAACGCCAGGTTCGATCGCGCCAAACTCCTCGCCTTCAACACCGAAGCCCTCAAAGAAGCCCCCACCGACCGACTCGTCCAGGCGATGCGCGACTTCGTTAACGCCAACCCCGACTCCCCCACCAGCCGCGCAACCGACGAACAGCTCGCAACCCTCATCGACATGAAGCGCGGAATCCGCACCTTGCGCGAACTCGATGAAGCCACCCGCTTCTTCTTCATCCCTGACGACGCGATCGCCTACGACCCCGCCGCCGTCGAAAAAAACCTCAACAAGAACAACAACGAAGGCGCCGCCTTTCTCCGCGAAATCCGCAACATCCTTGCTAACGTCGCCGATTGGAACGCCCCGGCTCTCGAGCATGCGCTGCAATCTTACTGCGCCCAGCGCACGCTCAACCTCGGCAAAGTTGCCCAACCCATCCGCGTCGCCATCACCGGCTCCACCATCAGCCCCCCCATCTTCCAATCCCTCGAATTCCTCGCGCGCACATCCACCCTCGCCCGCATCGACCGCTGCCTTTCGCTCCTCTAACCGATAGCGCCGCCGGTTTATTTCCTATCGATCCCGCCGACAACTTCCACCTCCTGCCTCCTGCCTCTTGCCTCTTGCCTCTTGCCTTCCCCCTCCCGATCAACCCAACCCAAAAATACAAACATCCACCCGCCGGACGCGTCGTATTATTAGTGAGGACAAACCAAGCCGTCCTCACGGGATTTGTGTAATCCCGAACTGAACGGAGCGCGGCAACATGATCAAAGTCAAGCACCTGATGGACGATTGCGAAGACGACGATGGACAGCGCATCTGGGTCGAGCCCCACAATCTCACCCGCGACCTCCGCGAGTGGTGCAAGGTCGATCACGTGCTCCCCCACCTCGGCCCCGCGATCAAGCTCTGGAAGCTTCTCGACGAACATTCCGATGCGTACGAAGCCTTCCGCGCCGATTATCACCAGCAGCTGCGCAACAGCCCCTACCGCGTCGCGCTGCAATCCCTGGCCGGCGCATCACGACACGAGAACTTCACCCTCGTTCATGCGTCAGATCAACCGGAGCACAACTCTGCAACCGCGCTATACGAATATTTGAGCGAACTCGAGGCATACATCCCGCCAGACTGATCGCTCACCAGGTTTCTCTCCCCCCCCGCCCGGCAGTCGACCCCTCCTACGCCGGTCGTTTTTTTCATCCCAAGAAGGCCGATTGCCTTTTTCCTATCACGTTTCACGTTTCACGTTTCAGTTTCAGTTTTACGTTTTACGTTTTACGTTTCACATCCACATCCCACGTCCCACGTTTCACGTTTCTCCCCAGACCGATTACCATCCCCCCGTGATTTCCCAACAAGACCTTCTCACCGACCTCACCGATGCCCAGAAATCCGCCGTCCTCCACGTCGACGGCCCCCTGCTCATCGTCGCCGGCGCAGGCTCGGGCAAAACCCGCGTCATCACCCGCCGCGTCGCGTTCCTCATCAGCACCGGCATTCCCGCCAACTCCATCCTCGCCCTCACCTTCACCAACAAAGCCGCCGGCGAGATGAAGCACCGCATCGGCGCCCTCTCCTCCCGCCCCATCCGCGACTTCGGCAAGCTCGACCAGCCTTGGCCCATGGTCTGCACCTTCCACTCTCTCTGCTTGCGGGTCCTCCGCCACTACGCCAATGCCGTCAGCCTGCCCAACAACTTCACCATCTACGACTCCGCCGATCAGACCAAGCTGATTAAGGAAGCGCTCAAATCTCTCGACATCTCCAGCACCAACTTCTCGCCGTCCCAGGTCCACAGCTCCATCAGCAACGCCAAGAACCACCTTCTCGGACCAGATGCCTTCGCTTCTCGCGCCAAAGATTTTTACGAACGCCAAATCGCCCGTGCCTACGCCAAATACCAGCAGCTTCTCAAGCAAAACAATGGCCTGGACTTCGACGATCTGCTCCTCAAAACCGCCGAAGCCTTCCGCGATCACGCTGATGTCCTGAAGGAGCTTCAGGAGCGTTTCCAGTACATCCTCATCGACGAATACCAGGACACCAACCACGCCCAGTACGTCATCGCCCACGCGCTCGCCGTCCTTCACAAAAACATCTGCGTCGTCGGCGACCCCGACCAATCCATCTACGCCTGGCGCGGCGCGGACATCAAAAACATCCTCGAGTTCGAGCGCGACTACCCCGCCGCCACGGTGGTACGCCTCGAACAAAACTATCGCTCGACAAAAACCATCCTCGAGATCGCCAGCAAGCTGATCTCCAACAACACCCAGCGCAAAGACAAGTCTCTCTGGACCGAAAACGACCAGGGCGACAACGCCAAAGTCCTCCTCTGCCAGGACGAGCACGATGAAGCCGCCCAGGTCACGCACATCCTCCAGGACCTCCACGAAAAGACCGGCATCGACTGGAACAAGATGGCCATCTTCTATCGCATGAACGCCCTCTCCCGCGTCATGGAAGACGGCCTCCGCCGCGCCAACGTCCCCTACCAGATCGCCCGCGGCGTCGAGTTCTACAACCGCAGGGAAATCAAGGACGTCATCGCCTACCTCCGCGTCATCGCCAACCCCGATGACGAAGTCTCACTCACCCGAATCATCAACGTCCCCACACGAGGCATCGGCGACACCACCGTCAAACAACTCCAATCCCACGGCATCTCAAAGGGTCTCACCCTCTGGGGAGCACTCCTCGAGGCACACCAAGTCCCCGGACTTTCCACCCGCGCCCTGAACTCCATCAAAAACTTCATCACCCTAATCAACCCCTGGCGCGCCCTGCTCTCACCCGCATCCCCAAACCAAGCTCAGGGACCGCAGTCCCTGGGTTTCCAACCCCAAAAAATCTCCGTCCGCGCCCTCATGGAAGACGTCGTCATCAAATCCGGAATGGAAGCCGCCCTCAAAAAAGAAGACCCCGGCGGCGAATCCGAGAATCGCCCCCTGGACAACATCAACGAACTCATCTCCTCCGCCGCCGAGTTCGAAACGGAAAACCCCGAAGGCACTCTCGATGAATACCTCGGCATGATCTCCCTCGTCGCCGACGCCGATCATTTCAAAGGCGCCGGCGGGGCCGTCACCCTCATGACCCTCCATGCCGCCAAGGGCTTGGAGTTTCCCGTCGTCGCCATGATCGGATTAGAAGAAGGCGTCCTCCCCCACGCCCGCTCACGCGGCAACCTCTACGAGCTCGAAGAAGAACGCCGACTCTGCTTCGTCGGAATCACCCGAGCCGAACAAAAACTCATCCTCACCAAAGCCGCCTACCGCACCATCCGCGGCCTGCGCGAACGCACCATCACCAGCCCATTCCTCTCCGAAATGCCCCAGGACAAACTCGACATCACCGACCGCACCGGCATCGACGACCTCCACGACACCCGCGCCGCCTTCCGCGAACGCCTCGAAATCGAATCCGACCACCTCGCCTCAAAATTCAAAAAAGGCCAACTCGTCCGCCACCCCCAATTCGGCCTGGGCCGAATCACCGAAGTCACCGACATGGGCCAACAAACAAGAGCCGTAATAGAGTTCAACGCCGCCGGCCGAAAAACCCTCATCCTCCAATACGCACGCCTCGAACCCGTCAGCTAAGAATTGACGATTGGGTGATTGAGTCATTGACGATTGAAGAGCCAATTGTCTTTCAATCGTCAATGACTCAATCACCCAATCGTCAATTCCTCCCGGCCCAATCGTCAATCCCCCCATTGACTCATCCCCCCACCCTCCATTAACTCTCACTCTCATGCACCACGTTCCCCCCGACATCAAAAGCACCATCGGACGCGCCCTCGGCCGCATCCCCTCCGGCGTCTTCATCCTCACCGCCGAACACGATGCCCAGTCTTCCGCCATGCTCGCCAGTTGGGTTCAGCAAGTCGCCTTCGATCCCCCCGCCATCATGATCTCCATCGCCCAGGACCGCCCCATCGCCCACCTCATCAAGGAATCCAACCGCCTCGCCCTCTCCATCATCCCCGACAACGACACCAACCTCATGAAACGCTACGCCCGCGGCGTGAAACCCGGCGAAGATCCCTTCGCCAACATCTCCACCCTTACCACCCCCTCCGGCCTCCGAGTCTTCGCAGACGCCGTCGCCTGGCTCGAATGCAACCTAATCAAAACCTGCACCTTCAACGCCGACCACGAAGTCCACCTCGCCAAAGTAACCGCCGCCGCATTATTAAAAGATGCCCCCTCCTTCACCCACCAACGCGGCAGCGGATTTCACTACTAGTCGATTAATTAACGACACGCCAAGCTCGCGAAGACGCCAAGATCGCCGAGTCAGGAGCAGATGATTCGTTTGACGCCGTCTTTCAACATCGCCACGTCGAAGTTGATCAGCGATCCGAGTGGCTGCTTGATGATGCGCAAATAAGACAGCACTTGCAGCCGATGCACGGGATGAAACGTCTCACACGCCTTAATCTCGACCACCAGCTTCTCACCGACGAGCAGGTCGATGCACCCCTTCGCCACCTCCACTCCTTTATAGAAAATCGCAACAACCCTCTGTTTCTCAAACGGAATCAAGCGCTCCTTCAACTCCACTTCCATTGCACGCTGATACGCCGCCTCAGGAAGCCCCGCTCCCAGCCGCCGATGCACCTCGATCGCCGCCCCAATCACAGCATGCGCCAACTTGTCCAGCTCCGGCGGAGGCTCCGGCAACCGCCCGAACATCGGATCCTCATCTTCAAAAGGCATCTCACCCTCTCTTCCCTTGGCGCTCTTGGCGTCTTGGCGAACTCGGCGCGTCGTTCAATCCTTCACCCATCCAGCTCCAACACAAACGCCTGATCACACCGCCTCGCCAAATGCTGCGCCACAAACGGCGCAAACCCATACTTCGTATAAAGCTTGATCGCTTCCTTCAACACCGTCGAAGTCTCCAGCGTCACCCGCTTAAACCCCATCTCTTTCGCGCTGCTCACCGCGTGATCCAGCAGCTTTTTCCCCAGCCCCTTCCCCCGCACATCCTTCCGCAGATACATCTTCCGCAGCTCCACCGAATGGGTATCCACCGGATACAACCCAATGCATCCCACGATCTCCCGAGAGTCATTCTCCAGCACATCAAACCGCCCCCCGCGACGCGCATAATGAAACTCCAGGTCCCCCAGATCCGTATCCGTTCCGCAAGGCTCATGCTTCAGCCCATACTCTTGAAGCACCGTACTCACGAGCGCCGCCACCGCTTCGCGATCTTCGTTCGTCGCCGGCCGCAGGTTCGCAGGAATGTTCTTCGACATCGCCCTATTGTAACGCATCGCCATGATCCATCACCGCCAAAGACCAACGCCCCAACAAATCAAAGCATGCATCGGGAAATCCCTCCCCGATCTCATCGCTCCCAACCTCAAAATCCTCTTCTGCGGCATCAATCCCAGCCTCTATTCCGCCGCTGTCCGCCACCACTTCGCCCGCCCCGGAAATCGCTTCTGGCCCACACTTCATACCGCCGGCTTCACTCCCCACCTCTTCTCGCCCTACGAAGATCACGCACTGCTCGATCTCGGCTATGGTCTGACCAACATCGTCCCCACCGCAACCGCCGGCGCCGCCGACCTCGCCCCCGCCGAATACGCGCCCGCCGCCCAACTCCTCAAAAGAAAACTCCTCCGCTACCGCCCCAGATTCCTCGCCATCCTCGGCCTCGGCGCCTACCGGCTCGCCTTCGCCGACCGCGACGCCGCCCTCGGACTCCAACCCAAACCCATCGCCCACACCCATCTCTGGATCCTCCCCAACCCCTCCGGACTCAACGCCCACTACCAACTCAAAGACCTCGCCAAAATCTACGCCCACCTGAGAAAGGCATCCGAACAGCCATGACCCGCCTCTTCTCTTCCAGTAGCACAGGCTTCCAGCCCGTGTTTCTCTCTCTTCTCCTTTTGACTTCCTGCACCTCATCCATCTCCCCCCTCCTCCACGCTCACGCCCACAACGACTACGACCACACCCACCCCCTCGCCGACGCCCTCGCCGCCGGCTACACCTCCATCGAGCCCGACATCGTGCTCCTCTCAATAACATCCTCTACATCGCCCACAACAAAGACGAAATCATCCCAACCCGCACGCTCGACTCCCTCTATCTCAAACCCCTCGCCAACCGCATTCGCCACAACGCCGGCCACGTCTACAAAAACTCCCCCGCCTCCGTCACTCTATTGATCGACCTCAAATCCGACCCCATCCCCACCTACACGCGACTCAAACAAATCCTCGCGCCATACGATCCTCTCCTCACCCACTTCACGAACTCCGAGACCCACGAAGGCCCCATCACCATCATCCTCACCGGCAACAATCCCCGCGATCTCATCGCCCGCGAGCCCAACCGCATCGTCGCCTGCGACGGCACCCTTGCCGATCTCAACACCAACCCCCCACCCACCTTCATCCCCCTCATCAGTTCCAAATGGCAAGACACCTTCACCTGGAACGGCAACGGACCCATCCCCGCAAACGAGCGCGCCATCATGCGCGAACTCGCAAGCCGCTCCCACGCTCAACATCGAAAGCTTCGCTTCTGGGCGGCACCAGATAATCCCGCCGCCTGGAAGGAACTTCACGACGCGGACGTTGATCTCATCAACACCGACCACCTCAAAGAGTGCCGCGCCTTCCTCCTCCACCCGCGCCCGTAGCACGGGCGTCCTGCCCGTGTCCAAACTCTAGAAATTATTTTGCACTCGTCCCAGTTGTCGCTTTAGTCGTAGCATGGGCGTCTCGCCCATGCGCCCCCTCATCATCCCGCTCCAAAAAAATCAAATGCTGCCAAGGCAATCCTTCAAACTCCCTCGCCACCTTAAACCCATTCGCCCACCACTCCTTCAAAATCTGCTCGCGCGACATCTTATGCAGCGGCTTGATCGGAACCTTCGTGTCCTCCCCCCGAAACTCCACCAGCGCCACCCTACCTCCCTTCTTCAAACTCTTTCGCACGTGCGCCAGAACCTCCGCGGGCTTCGAAAGCTCGTGATACACATCCACCATCAGCAAAAGATCCACCGAAGCTTCCGCAAGCTTCGGATCATCCTCCGTACAAACCACAGTCTCCACATTCTTCACCGAATCCCCCGCGCGCCTCCGCAACATTTCCAACATCTCCGGCTGAATATCCACCGCAATGACCTTCCCCTCGCGCCCCACCATCTCCGCCAGCTTCAAAGAGTAAAACCCATTGCCGCACCCAAGATCGCAAACCACATCCCCCTTCTTGATGCCCAGCTCCCCCAGCATCGTCTTACAGTCCTCTTCCCGCTGCCGCGATTCCCGCGTCAACCACTCCGCCCCCGTAAAATGCATCGTCTGCGCAATCTCCCGCCCCATATAAAATCCCGCCCCCTCCTTCTCGTCCGCGCGCAACAGACCCACGCCCACAACCAACGCCAGCATCCACACCGTCACTTGCTTCACAGTTCACCTCACCATCACTGATCATACCCAACCCGAGGTAGGGCGTTTCAGCGGACCATTTATTTCGCAACATCTTTTCGTCAGATTCACCCACCACCGGACTGCCCGCTTCAGCGGGTAGTGCGACCGCTCCTCAACGCTTGACAACCAACCCCGCCTGAATTCACCTCTCCGTTATGCGAATCCATTCCCAACTCCGCATCGCGCTATGCACCATCCTCCTCCTCGGCCTCAGCGCAACTCAAACCACCGCGCAAACATCCTCTCCCAAACCCATCACCATCACCCTCTCCCCCAACCCCACCTCCCCCGACATCGCCCCTCTCTTCCTCGGCGGCAGCTACGAAATGCGCATTGTCGTCCCCGAAAACGGCAAATACTATTTCGACGCCAACGACGAAAACCTCGTCCGCGTCTACCAGACCCTCGGCGTCAAGAGCCTGCGCGTCGGCGCCAACGCCGTCGACGATCCCAAAGTCGCCGTCCCCGACACGAAAGACATCGACGCCCTCTTCAACTTCGCCAAAAAAGCCGGCGCAAAGGTCATCTACTCCTTCCGCCTCAAAAATGGCGACCCCGCCAACGCCGCCCGCCTCGCCGAATACATCAACAAAAACTATGCCGACACCCTCGACTGCTTCTCCATCGGCAACGAACCCGACTTCTACTTCAAGACCTACGAACCCTTCCGCGATGCCTGGAAACCCATCTACCAAGCCATCCTCAAAGCCGTCCCCGATGCAAAGATCAACGGCCCCGCCACCAGTCGAAAAGCGTACGCTCTCGAATTCGCCGACGAGTTCTTCCCCGCCGGACACCTCTCACACATCTCCACCCACACCTACGCACTCGGCAACGGCCGCGACGCCGAGAAGGACCCGCCCGCCGCACGCGCCCGCTTCCTCTCCAACAAAACCCACGCCGGCTACCAACGCCTCTACGACGGAATCGTCAAACCCCTCGACGCCAAGCACATCCCCTTCCGCATGGACGAAACCAACAGTTGCTTCCGCGGCGGAGCCAAAGACTGCTCCGACGCCTACGCCAGCACCCTCTGGGTCCTCGACTACCTCAACTGGTGGGCCGCCCACCACATCCAGGGCCTCAACTTCCACACCGGCGACACCGTCAACGGCTACCCCATCATGCGCGCCAACTACGCCCTCTTCGTCCACAAGCCCGACAGCAAAGAATTCGAAATCCGCCCCGTCGCCTACGGCATCCTCGCCTTCGCCCAAGCAGCGCACGGAAAACCCATGGACGTAAACGTCGACGGCGCAGAAGACCTCGACTTCACCGCCTACGCCTACCAAAACGATAAGGCCGGCCAGTCCATACTCCTTCTCAACAAAACCTTCGGCCCCACCGCCAAACCCATCACCGTCACGATCAACGGAACATCGCCCAAATCCCCTTGGCAATCCATGACGCTCGAACAGAAGGCCGCCGACATCGCCGCCAAGACTGATGTTACCGTTGGAAATTCCCCCATTGACCCGAAGGGCAGTTGGGATGGAAAGTGGACCAACGTCGAATCCGGCAGCGACGGACCCCCGACGATCACAGTAAAACCAACCACTGCTGTCCTGCTCCGCGTGGGTGAACGCTGAACCATTTGCTTCGAGCCGAGTCCGGAGGGACCGATCCGAATCGTTCTCTCCGGTCGTCGCAGCACTTCAGATCACCCAACCCCCAAGCCTGCAAAAACTTCCGCATCTGGATGACCTAGAGCGGGTTTCACATCAGTGCACACAAAACGAAACAAAAAATGTTGCCGAAATCGGCAATTTCAAGCGGTTTCGACTCTTCACTTGAGAAACGTGTATCCACTGATGTGAAATCGGCTCTAGCCCCCCAGTTCCAAAAACGCCCCACCGGACTGCCCGCTTCAGCGGGTAGCAGTTCCTCAGTCTCGGAACCAGGGCACGCCAAGGGGACGGGACACCCACGCCTGTTTTGTCAACCATGCGGCAGCCAGTTGTGCCCGAATATGCTATGATTCCCGTGAACGGAACAAACCTTATGACAATCTCACTCAATCCCCAAACACAGCGTCTCATCGAGGAGCGGATGAAGCAGACAGGCATGCCCACCCCCGACGACCTGGTACAACTCGCGCTCAGCACCCTCGACCAGGTTCAAGGCGAAGATTTTGAGCAGCTTGACGCCGATACGCGGGCGGCAATCGCCGAAGGTGAGGCACAGTACCAGCGGGGCGAAGGCATCCCGTTGGATGAAGCCTTCGAACGCCTTCGAACGAAACACATCCACCCCTAACGCTCCATGCTGCCACTGACCTACGCTGTGATCGTGCTTCCCCGCGCGTTTGCCGATCTCAACGGGATCCTGACCTACATTGCCCAGGACTCACCACAAAACGCCGTGAGCACCATCAATCGGCTTCAACATGCGATGGGTTCACTCAGGCACTTGCCCCACCGCTTCAAAGTGCATGAGAGCCGCAAGAATCCTTCGCTGACGGTCCGATCGATGCCCATTGGGCCCTTCCTGGTCTTCTATCGCGTCGACAGCGAGCGGCCGCTCGTGCGAATCATTACCGTTCGGCATGGCCACCGGCGACAGCCCAGGCGAATTCGCTAAACAAGCCCATCCCACAACGCCAACCGCACAAGGGGACGAACCGCACAAGAGGACGAACCGGAACCGCACAAGGGGACGGGAGTCATTTTGCCGTTGCAATGAAAGCCGACCGAAATGACTCACGTCCCCTTCGCGTTGCCCGAAAACGTCTGCCCAAAGAGTACGACCTGCTGAACCGCCCCCCGTAAGAGATGCGAAACGCATTGAAAAAGCAGGCGATGGAAGGTTAAGTTGATGGCATTATATTCCCGTCCCCTTGGCGCCCTCCTTACCGTCCGAAACATCGCTTTCGAGTAGGTGGCTATCGAGTCCCTCGATTTCCTGCAACGATTTCCCCGCGATCCCCTGCAACTCGCCGTACATGCCGACGGTTGCCTCCATCACACGGTGAATCTGCTCCTCTCGCTTGGCCCATTGCTTGAGCGTTGTTTTCTTTTCCTTCAAGAGGTCTTCGCCCATCGTGGAGAACGCTTCGACGATGGCTTGCACTCGGAGGCGGAACTTGGAGCCCGTGAGGTAGTAATAGATCATTTCCATCTTGGTCTGCTGCCCCTCGCCGGCTTGGCGGACGCCGTTGACCTCGATGAGCATGTGTCGCAGCGACATGGCGACCGGCAGGATGCAACGCGGATGCACGATCCACACGCCATCGATCTGATCGAACGTTTCGATACCTTTGGGGAGCGTGGCGCTGACGATGACCGCGATCTCGGCCTTGGCCGTGCGCTGATCGTTGCGCAGCTTGGGGAGCCACGTGTCGGTCCAATTCTTGACCCGTTTGGTTTCCCAGAGGATCGTGCCGCAACCGCTTCCCGCAGGCGTGTTGACCCGATGGAGGATATCGCCGCCATGTTCGCCCTTGGGAACCGGCTCAATTCGGTCGTGCAGGAATTTCCCGGACAACAGCAATTCAAGCTGCATTTCCAGCGCTTCGCCCTGAAGTTGCTGCGAACCCTGTTCAGCTTTGCGCCGCAATTCCTCGATTTGGACTTTCATCGAGTCGATCGTCAAATCCTTCTCGATGACCTTGAGCGATAGTTCCTGTTCAGCATCCTTTTTGGCGAGTTCGCGCACCTTTGCCAGCGACTCTTGCACGCGCGTCTCGATCGTCAGGTCCATCTCTCGTTTGGCGTCGTCTAATTCCCGGGTCTTTTTGATGAGTTCGACCTGCGCCTTCTGCGCCTCGGCCAGCTTTTCGTCCCGCTTCTTCAGAACTTCGTTGAGGTCGGCGATTTCTTTCGCTTTCTGCTCCAGATCGTTGCCAAGCGCGAGCCTCGCCTTCTTTGACTCGTCGGCCGCGATCTTCGCACGTTCCTGCTTGATCGTTTGGGCAACCGTTGCTTCAACGGATTCCTTCTCCTTTACGAGCGCGGCTTCTCTATCTTTCAATGCTAGCTCGCGCTTTGCAGCGTCGGCAGCGATCTTGGCGCGCTCCAACTTCAATCGCTCGTCGATGGTGGCATCGACCGACTCTTGTTCTTTGGCAAGTTGCTCTTCACGAGCTTTGACAGCTTGTTCACGCTTGGCAAATTCGGCGGACTGCTGAACGAGCTTCTGTTCGAACTGCTTTCGCGTCGCCTCAATGAGCGGGGCGGCAAGGGATTCGGTAAGTTTAATTTCGGTCTGACAGGATGGACAGATAACGATCGGCTCCATTGCCATAAACGCTCCTTGCGCGCACCAAATTCGCGACTTTCGGCCCGCTCGAAATGCAATTTTCACCTTACCTAGAGGGGCCAAGACAAGCAATTTCGTAGCTGTGAAGAACGCGACCGAAGACAGGACGCGCACAACGGGACGGACGCGCACAAAGGGACGACGCGCACAAAGGGACGGGAGTCATTTTGCCGTTGCAACAAAAGCCGATCGAAATGACGCCCGTCCCCTTCGCGTTGTCCTTGAACGAACCGTGCGCGATCACGAATCAAATGAGGCGGGTTCTGAATCACACGCCTGCGAAAATGAAAATTCTGGATATCCCCTTTGCCCGCCTAACCTGTCCGTCGCGCCAAACTCGCCACCACCGCGATCAAATCGTGCGGATCGACCGGCTTGGGGACGTGAACCTGAAAACCGGCCAGCAGCGCGCGGCGTTCGTCGTCGCGGTGCGCGTAGGCGGTCAGCGCCACCGCCGGCAGGGCATCGCCAGTGTGTCTCCGCTGTCGCACTTGCCGGATCAGGTCATAGCCGTCCATCTCCGGCATGCCCAAATCGCTCACCAGCAAATCGGGGATTTCCCTTGATAGCGCCTCCAGCGCTTCGGCGGCGCTCGCCGCGACGGTGACGGTCGCTCCGGCGTCTTCCAGAACCTTGGCGACCAAGCGCCGCGCGTCGGCTTCATCATCCACCGCCAGCACGCGCAACCCGTCGAGGCGGATCGAGGGAGAAGGGGGCTGCCCCCCCTGACCCCCGCGCCGCCCTTCCACTTCCTTCCCCGCGGGGTCAGGAGGGGCGTCGCCGGTTTCTTCATCGCTTTGTTCCGGCGCTTCGACCGCGTGGACGGCGCGAACGGGGAGGTCGATGGTGAAGGTCGATCCCTTTCCCGAACCCGCGCTTTCGACCCGCGCCGTTCCGCCGTGCAGCTCGACAATGTGCTTGACGATGGAAAGCCCCAGCCCCAGGCCCCCGTATTGTCGTCGCGAGCCGGCGTCGGCTTGTTGGAAGCGCTCAAAGACGTGGGGAAGGAATTCCGGGGCGATTCCCGCGCCGGTGTCGCTGACGGTGATCCGGGTCATCGAGCGCTCGTGGATGAGCGTCACCGTCACCTTCCCATTCTTGGGCGTGAACTTCACCGCGTTGGCGAGCAGGTTCCAGACGACCTGCTGCATCCGATTGGGATCGCACGAGCCCCGGTCCGCGGACGGGTCAAGGTCGGCTTCGAGCGTCACGCGCTTGGCGTCCGCAGCCGGTCGCACCACGTCCAGCGCCGCCTGAATCACCGCCGACATCCCGCACGACTGGAGGTGCAGTTGCAGCTTGCCGGCCACGATGCGCGAGACGTCCATCACGTCCTCGATCAACTGAACCTGCGCCTTGGTGCTTCGCTCGATTACGTCCAGCCCTTCCGCTAAATCTTCCTGCTTGCACCCTTGTGTGCGCAAGATGCTCATCCAGCCGACGATCGCATTGAGTGGCGTGCGTATCTCGTGGCTGAGCGTGGCGAGAAATATATCCTTGGCGCGATTGGCGGCCTCGGCTTCCACTCGCGCCGCCTGCTCGCTGGCCAGCAGCGCCTTGCGCTCTTGCTCGGCGTGTTTGCGTTCAATGGCGATGGCCGCATTGCGCGTGGCCGTTTCCACGAGTCGCAAGTCGTGTTCGTTTGGCTCGCGCACTTGCGGATAATACATCGCCAACGTACCGAGCAACTGGTCTGTGCTGGAAAGGATCGGCGTGGACCAGCAGGCGCGCAAACGATGCGCCGCCGCCAGTTTCGCGAAGTCCGCCCAAAGCGGATCGTTGGCGATGTCCGAGACGTAAACCGCCTTCCGCAAGTGCGCCGCCGTGCCGCAGGAGCCGACCTTCGGACCGATGGCGATGCCGTCGATGGCGCGGTTATACGCTTCCGGCAGATTCGGCGCAGCGCCGTGGCGGAGATGAATTCCATCTTCATCCAGGAGCAGGACGGATGCGATCATCCCGCTGCCGGACTGCTCCTCGATCATCCGAACCACGGCCTCCAACACGACGGAAAGCGGCGCATCCCGGGCAATGTGTTCCAGCACGCCCTTCTGGCCGGCCTCCAACAACTGCGCCCGCTTGCGCTCGGAGATGTCTTGGAAATAAATCGAAATGCCGTCTTTGGATGGATAGGCGCGGACTTGGAACCACGCGTTCAGCGGCGGATAAAACAGTTCAAACTCCACCGTCACCCGCTCGGCCACGCAGCGGCGATAGTTTTCTTCGACCGGCGTGCCGAGGAGATCGGGGATATGTTCCCAGAGATTTTTGCCGAGAAATTTTTCCCGCGGCGATGCTTGCAGCGGGAGCAGAATTTCTTCGGCCCTGTGATTCAGGTACGTGAAGCGCCATTCCTTGTCCAGGGTGATGAACGCGTCGGTGATGCTCTCGACGACGTTGGTGACGCGCTGGTTGGATTCGCGCAGCGCCTCCTCCGCCTGCTTGACGTCGTCGATGTCGGTGTTGGAGCCGAGCCACATCGCGCTGTTGTCGTCGGCGTCGAGCATGAGGTGGGCGCGGGAGAGGTGCCAGCGGTATGCGCCGTCGGCGCGGCGGAAACGGTGCTCGAACTGGAACGGCTCGCCCGTCTCAATCGAGCGCTTCCAAACGCGCACGTTCTCCTCCACGTCGTCAGGATGAATGAACTGCGTCCAGCCCCACTCTTTGATCTGCTCGAAAGTAAGTCCGGTGTATTCCATCCATCGCCGGTTGAAGTAAGCCACGTCGCCGCCGGCGGTGGCGGTAAAAATCTTCTGAGGCATGGATTCGGCCAGGAACTTGAAGCGCTCCGCGCTCTGGCGCGACACCTCCTCCGTGGCGTCGTTGCTCCGGTCCAGAAGACGCGCCCGCTCGGCCAAGGCGCGCTCCGCCGCCTTGCCCTCGGTGACGTCCTCGATGGCCAGCAGGATCAGCTTCGTTTCGCCACCCCTGTCTCCGCCGGACGGGAGACGGCGGGCGTTGAGCAGCATCGTGCGCGGCCCGATGCCGGGAAAATCATGTTCGACCGGGTAATCGTCGAACGCGCCGTTGGTGGGGAGAAGCTCATCGAGCAGCTTCCGCAGGGCGGGGATGTTCCACTGCCCGTCGCCGAGTTCGTAAATGTGGCGGCCGATCGTTTCGTCCGGCTTGACCTGGAACACACGGTAAAAGGCACTGCTCGCGGCTTTGATGCGCAACCGCGCGCCGAGAACCAGCAGCGGCTCGCGCAGCGTTTTCACGATGTCGGTGGCAAGCCCCGGCGCATCCTCCGGCAATGGCCCCGCGCTGGGTATAACGTCTTCGATAGCGCGACATTCTACCGTACCCCCGCCCCCCGGTAAATCAAGAGCCACATCAGGTAGATGAGTTCAGTGCCATAGCCCACCGAACGAGGGCCCGGAGCGCAGCCTGATTGAGCTTCTCTCCCTGGGGCACTCCCAAGTGGACGGCACTCCCAACGGGACGGGAGTCATTTTGCCATCGCAATGCAAGCCGATCGAAAAATGACTCCCAACCCCTTCGCGTTGTCAAAAAAACGGATCTTTCTGCCGCATTTTCCTGGCCCTTTTTGCGAAACATCCATTTGCATCATACTCCAACACTTTTTCATTCATCCCACCCCCTCTTGCCTCTTGCCTCTTGCCCCTTGCCCCCTGCCTCTTGCCCCCTGCCTCTCACCTTCCGACACCCAAATCCCGTCGCAAACGGAAGATAAGTTTGCCCACCTCGCCGATAAACCTATAATGTCGAATTGGTATCGTTCCGTCGTAACCCCCGTTTGGTCCGGTGTTTTTAACGATGCGACTACGCAGTACAAATCCAATCGCCATGGCCCTTTACGCCAATGCCCTGCTGCTCGCGGGCATCCTGGTCGTCCTGCTCGCGCGCAACGACGCACCCCACCTCGTCGCCCCCGCCTTCGGCCAGGCCCAGATGCCCATCGCCGGCGGCGCCGGTCTCTTCGTCGTCCCCGCCCAGTTCTCCGCCAACACGTGGGGCTGCTACGTCATGGATGTCGACTCCCAAACCCTCTGCGCCTATCAGTTCTTCCCCGGCGACAAATACCTCCACTTCATCGCCGCCCGAAACTTCCGCTACGATCGCCAGCTCCCGGACTTCAACACCCAACCCTCTCCCGACGAAATCAAACAACTGGTAGAAAAGAAACAACAAGGCAACGCCCCCGCCCCCAAAACGCCGGCCGCGCCCGCAAACCCTCAGTAAAAAGAGCAACGGACAACGGACCACGGACAACCCAGGAGCCCCACCATGATGGCTAAGATGTTTTACACGCTGGACGAGACCAAATCCGCCCTCGGCCGCAACGAAGAAGAGATCAAGCAGCTCACCCGCGAAGGCCGACTTCGCGAGTTCCGCGACGGGCCACGCCTCATGTTCAAGGCCGACCAGGTCGAACAGCTCAAGAACGAACTCGGCTCCGGTTCCTCCGGCTCCGGTGACCAGATCACCCTCGGCGGGCCAACCGACTCCGGCGCGCCCATCGGTCTCGTCGACTCGCGCAGCGGCGGCAGCATGGGCGGCTCCGGTCTCGGCATCTCACTCGCCGACTCCGAAAGCCAACTCTCCGGGTCCGGTATGCAGATGCAGATGAAGGACGACACCGCCCTCGCCGCCGACCTCGGCCTCTCCGGTTCCATCGGGGGAATGCCCTCCCCCGGCCAAGGCCGCTCCGGTTCCGTGGCCGGGGGTTCCATGACCGGCATGAGCAACACCGGCACCGGTCGCGGTGGAATCAACGTCTTTGGCGAAGATTCCGTCGAACACGCCGACCCCCTCGCGCAAACCGCCATCTCCCCAGGTCAGGACCAGATCAACCTCGACTCCGTCGGCTCCGGCTCCGGTCTCCTCGATCTCACACGCGAAAGCGATGACACCAGCCTCGGCGCTGAACTCCTCGATGAAATCTCCCCCGGCGCCGCCAAGGCGCCGCGCAGCCGAGCACCCACCGAATCCGGCGGTGGATCCGGCATGGTCTCCGGCCTCGCCAGCTCCGGTCGCGGTGTAACCGCCCCACCCGTTTACATCGAAGCCGCCGACCCCATGGCCTCCGCACTCGGCGCAGCCGCCCTCGGCGCCGCAATCTTCTGCTTCGTCGGATTCCTCTCCCTGTTCTCGGGAATCACCAACGCCCGCCCCGGTCTCATGGACCAGATCGCCGGCACCCCCGCCCAAACCCGAAACATCGGCATCCTCGCAGGCATCGGCGCCGTTCTGGCAATCATCTTCTTCGTCATCGGCTTGGTGATGGGCAAGCGCCGCTAAGCACGACGCGTTCTCACCGCCGGCGGCGACGCATGCGCAGGAGCCCAGCGCCGAGCATGAGACTTAAGCTTCCCGGTTCGGGGACCGCCGCCATGCCCAGCGCGGCGAGCGGCTGACCAACGCCCGAGCCGATGTTCGCGTCGATCGCCGTGACATCGAGAGGCGTGACCACGCCGTCGAAGTTCGTGTCGCCCTTCAGCCAGGCGACGCCCGGAGCGACCGTTGAGCCGAGGTTCTGGAAGACCGCGGTGTAGTCGTTCACATCGACCATGCCGTCCAGATTCGTATCACCCTGGTAAGTGTACTTCCCAACGATCGAAGTGGCATCGAGTGTGACGCCGTCGAAGCTCGGGAGATTGACCGTGCTGTTGTCAAACAGCACGAGAAGCGTGTTGCCGAACGTTTGGCCCACGGTCGTAATGATGCCGGTCTTGCCGGTGGTCGGTACAGGGGCGTAACCCTGGAGCACCCAATTGCGAAGCGTGACAATCGGGTTCGGGCCGGTGGCGGGATAATCGACGATCAGGTCGTTGTTGTTAAGGTCCAGCGCGCCCGCTGCGCCAATGCTGAGGTTCGTGACGACGGTGACGCTGGAGTCAGCGCCGCTGGCACGGACGCGGAACGTGCCGTTGACATCGAGTGCGCCGCCGCGGAGGTGATCGACGGCGAGGGTAGTGCCCGCGGCGACGGATGCGTTGCCCGTCCCATCGACGGTGCCGACGTTGTGCGTACCGGCGGTGACTTTCAATCCCCCGGTGGAGTTGTTGATGAGGTTCGCCCGGTTGCCACCGCCGGAGAGCGCTTCGATCGTGCTGGCAAGGAGGAGCGAAGCGCCGCCTTCGAGGGTGACGGTGGTTCCGGGGTTGACGGTGAGGGTGCCGCCGGTGCGGGCGAGGGCGAGTGTGCCGCCGCCCGTGACGGTGAGGTTGCCGCTGAGGTTCGTGTTGCCGGTACCATTGAACGCGAAGGACACGCCGCCGGTGTCGATGGCGCCGCCGGCGAAGTTGACGGTCATTTGGCGATTGATGTCAACCGAAGCTGTCGAACGGAGCGTGCCCCCATTGAAGATCAGGCTGTTCCCTGCGCTGCCGTTGCCGATCTGGTTCGCAGCGCTGAACGAGAGCGTGCCACCGGTCAGCGTGGTAGGTCCGGTGTAGCTGTTTGCGCTGGCGAATATCGTGGTTCCGGTGCCGACTTTTTCGAAAGCGACGGCGCCGGTGATGGATCCTGTAAACGCAGTTGAGGCGTTGTTATTACCGACCCTGATGGAGGAGACACCCGCGTTGGCGTTATTAGAGACGGTCCCGCTGCCCGCGAGTCCGCCGAGGACGGCGTTGCCGACGCCTTCAAGGATAACGTTCGTGCCGGCATCGAGGTTGACGGTGGAGTTGGACGGAGACGCCGAGGCATTCTTGATCGAGAGCGTGGTGCCGGCCCCGATGAGATGAGTTTGACCGGCGTAGGTCTTCGCGCCCGAGCGAAACTGGATCATGCGGCCGCCCGTGAGGTTCATTCCACCGACCCCGGAGATCGCGCCGTCGAAGCGCGTCTGGCCCGGGTTGTTCGAGGCATCGTTCGTCGTGGTGTTATTAGCGAGGATCGTAACGTCGCGATCAAGCGTGAGGGCGCCGCTGAAAATCGCCGCCCCCGTGGTACCGGCGGCGGAGCTGATCGTGGCGGCGCCGGTGCCCAGGTTATTAACCTGAATATCGCGGGCAAGAGTGAGGTTGGGGTTGAGGATCAGCGTCGTGTTGGCGGCAAGCGTTTCGTCGCCGTTCAACTCGATCGTCCCCGCGGTCCCGGCGGCGTTGGCGTTGGCAAGAACGACCGAGCCTTGAACGATCTGAAGACCCCCGGTGAACGTGCTGCTCCCGGCGAGCGTCAGCGTTCCGGTGCCCATCTTGGCGAGAGCGCTGGAAAGATCGGTTTCGCCAATAGCTTGGCTGATGGTGGTGTTGAAGCCCTGCGTGTCGATCGCGCCGAAGCTGTTGAGTTTGATCGCGCGCGTGCTTCCGATGTTGAACGAACCGCCCAACTGGAGCGCGCCGTTCCCGGAGAACGTCAGCGCCGTTCCCGCGGAACCGAGTCCGCTGTCGGCGTTGATGAACAGAGCGCCCGCGTTGATCTGCGTTCCACCGGAGTAGGTGTTGACGCCGGCGAGCGCCAGAGTGGCCCCGCCGTTTTTCACGAGAATCCCGTTGCCGCTGATGATGCCGGAATACGTGGAATTGTCGGATGCATCCGTCGTGAAAGCCGCCCCGCTGATGTCGAGGTTTCCGCTTCCGGAAAGGACCCCGATCGTCGGACTGTCCAGGCCGTTGAGGTTCAACCCGTTGTTGACGCCGATCTTGACGCTGGTTCCGGAGAGGCTGAAATTGTCGCCGATCCGAATGGAGCCGGCATTGATATTGAGCTGATCGACAGAGACGTTGCTGTTGAAAAGGATGGAACCGGTGCCGACTTTGTTGACGAGGGAACCAAAATTGCCGGAGATGACACCGCCAAAGGTGGTGGTGGCGTTGTTGCCGCCGACCGTGAGCGCCGCGGCGCCGATATCGACGAACCCGGCGCCGCTGATTCCACCAATGGTTTGGCTGTAGCTTCCGGCCGCGACCGTGGTGCCGTTGATGGTGACGGGATCGGGAACGGTGAAAAAGAGCTGGCCAAAACCGCTGAGCGCGTAGGTGCTGTTGGGCGAAAGCGCGTTGGTCGCGCCCGCGAGCAGCGACCCGCCGGTGATCGTTGTGGTTCCGGCGTAGGTGTTGGTGCCCGTCAGGTAAAGATCCCCGCCGGCGAGATTAATTCCGCCCGCACCCGTCACGCCACCGGCGAGCAGCAGAATGGTGCCATCGAAAGTGCCATCTGCATTCACGTTGGTGATGGTCGTCGTCGTGGCCAATGAGATCGGCGCGGTAACCGAAGCATGACCATTGGTAAAAAAGACGCCCATGAACGGATTGCTGCCCATGAAGTTCAGCCGCGATCCGGCGACCGTGATATCCCCCGCCGCGAAGGGCAGGAACGAAAGACTGTGGAGATTGTACGGGTTGGCAAGGTTATTGGTCGACGTGTAGGAGCCGACGTAGCCCGCGAAGGTGCTATCGGTGAAGAACTCCAGGTCAACGGTGCTGCCGCCGGCTGCGGGGGGTTGATCGTTGACGCCATCGCCCCAGTTGCTGTTGACGCTCCAGTTGCCCGTGCGGTTGACCCAGAAGTATTGTGCCTGCGCCGTGGATGCTGCGCCCGCAAGCGAAGCGCCCGCGGCGGCCGCTATGAGAAATCGCTGACGCCGGCGCGGAACTTCAGTGATGGCGGTAGAAACAAACGACCTGGCCATTGCATTCTCTCCCAATCCAAAAGCCAGCGCGCTGGCGCGCTGGGCGTGCATGGAATGTACCGCCGCTCCAAGGCGGGACAACCTGCACAAGCGATTTGTCTCGCGTAGTTTAAGGTTATCAGACGCGAAGGTTCATAAGCGGGGCGATTCTTGCCGCGCATCCCGGTACAACGAGGGTGATGGCGAATGCGTTCGCGAGCCCCGAATCGTTTACCACGGATTGAGATTCTAACCGAATGTCCTTGCAGTCCGAAGCAAATTTGCCGCATTTTCCCGGATTTACCTCTTGAAACTCAATAAAAAGATTGCAGACTAAGGGTCGTTGCTTCCGCGGGCAGACCGTGCCGATTGATACGGCACATCAACGGAAGTCGCAAAATACGGGGTTTTACCCCCGGGGAAACACAAGCCGTCGGCTTTTCTCCCCGCTCATCTCAAAGTGCAGGAGGCACGACTCATGGCAAGGATGCATCGACTCTTCGTTATCGCGGCACTTTCTTCCACCACCTTATTCTCACTGGTCGGCTGCGTTTCCCAGGAAAAATACAACGCGCTAAAATTGGACCGCGACCGTTACGCGGAACAATTGGGCCAAGCGCAGAATGAGGCGTCATCCGCTCGCGCGGAGGCGGACGCTTTCAAGAATCAACTCGCGGCGATCATGAACGGCCAGAACGGCCGCGACGCGATGCTGAACAACCTGAACACCCAGAACTCCGATCTGCAGCGGCAGTTCGACGATCTGAATCGTCGCTACGCCGATGCAATGAACAAGCAAGGCGCCGGCAACGCCCTGCCCGAACCCCTGTCCAACGCGCTGACCGAATTCGCCCGGCAGAACCCCGACCTCGTCGACTTCGATGCCGCTCGCGGGATCGTGAAGTTCAAGAGCGACGTGACCTTCTCCCCCGGTTCGTCCGAGCTGACAAGCCAGGCGAAAGGCGCCATCTCACGTTTCGCCCAGATCCTCAACAGCAACTCGGCCAGCAGCTATGAGCTGATGGTCGCCGGACACACCGACAACACCCGCGTGGTCAACCCCGCGACAATCCAGGCCGGTCATAAGGACAACTGGTATTTGTCCGCCCACCGCGCGATCTCCGTGGGCAGCGCTTTGATAACCGATAACGTCAATCCGCAGCGGCTGGCGGTGACGGGTTATGCCGATCAACGCCCCATCGCTGCAAACAACGCTGAAGCCGACAAGGCCCGCAACCGCCGGGTCGAGGTGCTCATCCTCCCCAACGTCGTGCGCAGCAATGCGATCGTCGGCGAAACCGCAAGCCATCGCCAGACCCCCGCTCCCAAGGCAAAGCCCGCCCTGAACAAGGATTCAGCGACGCTCGACTCTCGCCCGGCAGCGCCGCAAGTCGATGTGCGGTCGCTCCAGAATAAGTAAATAAACACTCAGGATTCGGAGCGTATCCGCGAAGCCGCGCAAGCGGCCGCGGAACGCTTCAACAAGCTTCCTCAGTTTCCTCTTCCGCCCGGCGTCACCCACTCGCCGGGCGGTTTTTTTGGCGGGATGGTTATACGATTCCCCTCATAACTTCATCTTGTTGATCCGCCCGAAAAGATACGGCGGCAGCCGGGAGATCCGCGGAGAAACGTCGATTCTAAAAGCGGGTGTCGGCATGGTGAAACCCCGGATCTCTAAATAAATATCCTCGACCTGCAAATCCGAGCGGCGTGGTCGCGTCAGCGACCATGTCAGTGCGCGATTCAAAAGTTCCAAACACGAAAGATCGAAAACACAAATTACCGAGCGCCCGGCAACGTCGCGGGCGCCGATGCTGCTGGAGCAGGCACAGGCGCCGCAGGCTCCGGTCCCGACGGCGGAGGAAGCGCCGGACCCTTTTCCTTCTGCTGATCGTGATCCTTATCGATCTGCCGGCGCATCTCATCCCGATCCTTGATCTCGTTCTTCTGTCGTGCAAGTCGCGTCTCAAGCTGCTTCTTCAGCACCGGATCTTCCACCACCAGCACCTTCAGCGCCTGATCCTGAATCTGCTGCCGGAGCTGCCGGATCGTCAGTTGCACCGCCCGATCGTAAAGCTCCCGCCGGATACTTTCCTTCACATCCTCAAACTTCACGACCCTGGGAGCGTTGCGCTTCTCCAGCATGATCAAGTGATACGCGCCCTCGGCCTGGACCATGTCCGAAACTTCCCCCGGCTGCAGCGCAAACGCCGCATCCTTAAACGCCTGCGGAAAGCCCTGCATATCCCGGCTGAACGCCGGCAGCTTCCCCCCGGTGGTGCGGGTGGATTCATTCCGGCTCAACTCCCGAGCCACCTTCTCAAACGGCTCCCCAGCCTTCAGCCGCCGCTTCGCTTCCTGAATCTCCTGCACGCTCGAGCACTGAATCAGCCGGCACTCGATCGTCTCACCATACATCGCCGAAAAAGCCTGCTTCAGCTGTTCCTCCGTAATCTTCCCCGCAAGCATCGGCTCTGAAACCTTTCGCAGATAAACGTTCGTCTCCACCACCAGGTTAAAGTCCGCTTCGCTCTGATGCTGCGATTCGAGAAACTGCTGAAACCCCCGCTCGTTGTCGTTCTTCATCTCCGCCGTCAGTCGCGCCGCCTCGGCGTCGCTATGTGTTTCCCTCGCCTTGTCAATTCTCCCCTGCAGCTTCGCGTTGGAATCCTGGAACATTTTCTCAATCGTGACATTCCGCTCAACCGTGATGTCTTCCGGCGAAATCGTCACCTTATTCTGCACCGCGATCTGCTTCGCAAGCTCGAGCTGAACCAGCCGAAGCAGCACGCTCAGTCCATACCCCTCCACCAGCGGCTTCGTAAGCTGCCCCATGGTCACCGGAGCACCATTCACCCGGGCAACCACCGAATCCGAAGAAGCGGCAGACCATGCAGGGACTGACGCGGACGCGGGCGCCGGTGCATCGGCCGCACGAACCGCCAGCGACGACGAAACAATCAGACCAACGCCAATGCCCGCGAGCAGCTTCTTCAACGTGGAATCTCCTAAGGGATGCGCCAGAACGAAGTATTGAGACGCGGCGCGGGGGTGTCAAGCAGGGCAATCGCAACTCCGCTCGACCGATTTGCGTTGTAGGGGCGACACAAGTGTCGCCTCTACAAGATCGGTTGCGGGCTCCGAGTTTGCGATTGCCCCGGGGTGTCAGGAAAACCCGGTCATCATGCTTGATCTTCTCCGATTGATTACAGAGGATCGCGTTGACTCTCGACGTTCACCAGCTATGAGAACCCCATGATCGTCGGCCACGGAATCGACATCGTCGAAACCGCGCGAATCAAAAAACTCGTCGCCGACCACGGCGACCACTTCCTCAATCGCGTCTTCACCCAAGACGAGCAAGACTACTGCGCCCGCGGCAAGGCCCGATACTACGAACACCTCGCCGGAAGATTCGCCGCCAAGGAAGCCGTCCTCAAAGTCCTCGGCACCGGCTGGCGCGGCGGAATCGCCTGGACCGACATTGAAGTCATCAAAGAACCCAGCGGCCAACCCAAAATTAAACTCAGCGCCGAATGCGCCCGAATCGCCAAAGAACTCGGCATCCAAACCTGGCACCTCAGCATCAGCCACATCGAAACCCACGCCACCGCCAGCGCCATCGGAGTGCGATCCGAGTGACGCCGAGAGACTTTGCGAGAGGGATTCAAATGCAACCGCAACCAAGGCACGAGAGCGCGCGTCGCGACTGATCTCGTCGAAGTCCGCCGCGCTCGAAGCGGCTCACCGTACCGCTCCCCAGAATCGGGAGTGGCCAATGCCGCCATTGCAAAGAATTCTTCAACGGTACGACATGATCTGCACGATTTATACACATTGACGGTATAAATACCCTTGTATGTTCGCTGTAAGTTAGGTAATACAGTTTTTCTCTTAGGAGCTTGACATGGCCATCGGATCGTCGATCGAGTGGACCGACGCGACTTGGAATCCGGTCGCTGGGTGCACCCCAGTCTCGGCGGGATGCAAGAATTGCTACGCCGCCCGGATGGCGCTCCGGCTTACGCACATGCCTAATGGTACTGGGAAGAAGTACCGCAATACGGCCACGCGCACACGTGGTGGATTGCCCGTTTTCACTGGGCACATCAATCTGCACCGCGAGTCCTTGGATCTCCCTCGCTCTTGGCGCCTTCCGCGCTTCATCTTCGTGAACTCTATGAGCGACCTCTTTCATGAGGATGTGCCGCTCTTCTACATCAAGGAGATCTTCGAGGTGATGGTGGCATGTCCCCAGCATACGTTTCAAGTCTTGACCAAGCGATCTGAGCGCGCCGCAGAGTTATCGAACGAGTTACCGTGGCCGAGAAACGTGTGGCTGGGCACGAGTGTTGAGGATGGACGGGTTCTTGATCGCGTGGATGGACTCAAACGAGTTCCGGCACAGATCCGTTTCCTCTCGTGCGAACCATTGATTGGACCCCTCAACGGACTGTCGTTGAAAGGGATCCATTGGGTGATCGTTGGCGGTGAGTCGGGCCCCGGAGCGCGACCGATGGACGAACGATGGGTGCTGCAGATTAAACGACTGTGCGAGAAGCACGAGGTTCCGTTCTTCTTTAAACAATGGGGTGGCATTCAGAAGCACAAAAAGGGTCGACTTCTCAACGAGCAGACTTGGGATGAGATGCCGGCTCTGGCCGGGGCGAGATGAGCGAATGGGGAGTAAGTACCGAAACAATTTCTTTGATAGCAAGAGAGACTGGTCAAACTACAAAGATTCTGTTCTGGACTACTACCTCGTTCCATATCTCCAAAAGGTCAAGCAGCTTGGAAAGCCGATCTGCGTCGTGGATATGTTCGCCGGTCGCGGGGAGTTTAACACCGGAGAACCGGGCTCGCCTCGTATTATTGCAGCGCGGCTCCAAGAACTTGCTCAGCAAGGATTTCCTGTCAAACTTCTCTGCTACGAGAACTACGAGCCGTTCTACAAGCATCTCGTGACGGTTCTCAAACCGTTCCCCTTCGCTGAAGCGGTATCCAAGGATTGTTTTGGCGATGTCGGCAGGATCGCTCAAGTCGCCGCCACACATACCACGCTCTTGTACATTGATCCGTGCGACGTGGTGCAGCTGAGCTTATCAAAGCTGGGACTGATCTTTGACAAAGTGCGCCAGAACCGCAGCGTTGAAGCACTGATCGTGTTCATGGCACGGGCCTTCATGAGGCAAGCGGCACTCGCGCGAACCGTGGAGATGCGCCTGGAAGTGAGCGGTGTATTAAACGATCCCTTGGTGCACGCCGCGGAAGAAGAAGATGATAAAGCGATGTGGCTTGAAGCGCTCTATGCAGATGAGGCGGTGTCGCAGCATGCGCAATCACAAAAGTCTCAGGCCCTTCTCAGCGACATTGCTGGCGGTGATTATTGGCAAGCCATCGTCCAAGACAGCACGATCTCCTGGAGGGAGAAGTGCGAAAGTCTGGTCGATCGATACCGTCTAAAGCTGCGAAATTGGTTTAACCTGGCAGAGGCGTTGCCAGTTCACGCTGATACCGATGCCACTCCAAAGTACTGGATGGCATTCGTCTCACGATATGAGCCGGCATTTGATTTGTTTAATCGAGCTGGCTGCGAGATGATCCGGGCACAGCGTCAGAACTTTCGGAACCAGCCGGACACCTTGTTCGCAGGTACTGCGCCCCAACCGGAAACCGCTTCGCCGGCGACTGTTGACCGCGCAGTCAAACGGGTGGCGAAACCGCTTCCCTCGTGCCGGTGGAAAGAACTGAGGTGGCGAACCTGCGGCGGCCGAAACGTGGGCAGGTTCACCGATAGCGAAGTGAATCAAAGCATCAAGCGACTACTCAAGGCCGGATGGCTCGCAGGGGCAACAGGCGACAAGGTCGAAGAGAATTCGATGATCTCACCAACCGCACAAATGACATCTTGGATCGACCGCTAAACTCACGCGAGTTACCGATCCGGTTTGGGTTGCGTGATCCCCAAATAATCTTGAAGTGCCTCTTGCATCAACTCAAGCTCATTCCATCCGGCTTTCAAACGTTAAAGCAGACTCAAAAATGTGGGAACCCTGGCGAGCCCCCAGTCTTCAATTTGAATTCCCCATCCCCAATTTCACACCCCAAGACTCTCTAGCCCCTCCACCCGCCTGACCATCCGCGCTCATCCGCGTCTAAAACTTCTTCTTCGCATCTCCTGCGCGTCTTCGCGCTCTCTTCTCCCCCCGTCCCCCGTCTGCGTGAAGCTGTATCCATCCGTCGCTAACTCTCCAGCAAATCACCATAAACCCCACGCTGCGCCATCGGCGCGCAAATCGCGCAGCGCGCCAAAACACAAAATCCCAAAACTAAAAATTCTTTTCCCCCGCCCCACCAAAAAAACCGCGTTCCCCCAAAAAGCGCTGCGCGCCAGCACACTTTTTCGCGCAGCGCCCCGCGATAGGTAGAGGAACCGCAACCGATCCGCACCCTCAGAAAGGAACGATCATGCGCCCAGAGTCCACCCCCGTACCACGGGCAATCTGCCCGTGGCCGCGCCGACAAAAAGTCCCCCCCCTCTCAACTCCCACTTACCCTAAATCCAATCGGATGCAAACGGATATAAACGGATATGCCCACGCCAAATTCATTTCCTCGTGGCGATCCCAAACCACCACATGACGACACAAAACACCACACTTTCACGACCCACCCGCCCCTCGTCCCCTCCTCTCTCACTTCTTGCCTGCGTGCCTATGTGCCTCTTTCCCACCTCCAAAGGTCCTAAACCTTCCCGCCCAAACCGACTTTCTTCGCGACGCCGTCGCCGTCTCTGCCGCCCCTCTCTTGCCTACTCCTCTTGCCTTCCAAAGCATCAAAATCCAACTCCCTTCCGCGCCACCTCACTCCTCACCCCGAAAACACCCTCTCCCCTCGCGGCAATTCTGCGGGTGGCAATAACAATCATCCGGCCCGGCCGTCGTCATCGTGGCGAGGCACCAGAACACCGCCGTTGTCGAAGCCCCCGCCTGCCAAGGCGGTGCATCCGTGCCGGTGAACGACCCGAACGCGGTCTTCGTGCGGAGGAGATTGCAGACTCTCGGGACCTCTTCGTTGTCCAGCGTGGGAAGCGGCAGCGGGGGTGGCAGAGGGGGGTTCATTGTGCTTCTCCATTCTTAGCGGCTGCGAGGATCGCGCGCGCAATCAGATTTCGAAACAGCGGAATCTTGTACGAGTTCTGCGACAGCGGCGTCGCTGCCGCCAGACCCGCATCCGCGGCGGCCAAAAGGTTATCCCGCGTCAGCGGCTGCCCCGCGAGCTTCGCTTCCGTTTCCTTCGCGCGATGCGGAACCGGAGCCGCCGCGCCGAGCACAAGCGACAGCTTCTTACAGTTGTCGCCCTCAGTCTCCAGCACGACCGCGGCGTCGGCGATGGGCCAGTCAAACGATTCCTTCTCGCGCTGCTTCAGATAATGCGATCTCGCCCCTCGCGCCAGCGCGGGGACGCGAATGTTGGTGACGATCTCGCCCGGATCGAGGAGGTTTTCGCGATGAAGCTCCACGTTCGGCGGCACCAGAAATTCCTCCAGCAGAACCTCGCGCTTTCCCTTAGCGCTGCTGATCTCAATCATCGCATTCATCGCAATCAGCGGGACCGCGAGCGCGGACGGATGTACGATCGCGCACAGCTTGTTGTTAAAAATCGCGTGGTACTGATTCTCACCCTCCTGCGCGAAACAGATCTCCCCGCCCTTCTTCCGGCAATGCGTCAACTCGCTCCGAAAATACCAGCACCGCGGTCGCTGCAGCAGATTCCCCCCGGCAGTCGCCATGTTCCGAATCTGCGGCGTAGCCGCATGACCCGCGGCCTGCGCCAGTGCCGTGTACTTCTTCAACACAATCGGATGCGACGAAAGTTGAGCCAGTGTCACCAGAGGCCCAACCGACAATCCCTTCTCATCTTCCTTCACCTGATCCAGTCCCGGAATGTTCCTGATGTTCACCAGGCGCGAAGGCATCGCCAGCCGCTCTTTCATGAGATCAAGAAGATCAACACCCCCGGCCTTGATGGCAGAGCCTTTCACGGTCAACTGAATAGCTTCATCGACCGTGGCTGCATCGGCGTATTCGAAGCGGTTCATGATGGGTCCTTCACTTTTTCATCATTCGAAGAGAGCGACGCCGAGAACTTCGCCTGAGCATCACGCCTTCGCCAGTTTTCGTTGCTCCGCGAGCGCCTTCAAAACCACGGCAGGCGTCATCGGAATCTCCCGAACGCGAACACCGATCGCGTTGTATACCGCATTCGCAACCGCAGCCGCCGTGGCAACGGTCGCAGGCTCGCCGATCGGACCGGCATCCGTGCTGCTCTTACCCCAGTATTGTTCGATCAGGTGAATCTCGATCTCCGGCGTCTCCATCGAGCCGGCGATCTTGTATTGATCGAGGTTAGGGTTGACCATCACGCCGGTCTGTCGGTCGAGGATTCGGTCTTCATAGAGCGCGTAGCTGATGCCCTGGATGATGCCGCCATTGATCTGCGATTCGAGTGCAAGAGGGTTAATCGGTCGCCCGCAGTCGTGCACCGCGACGATCCTCTCCACCCTCACCTGGCCGGTCTCCGTATCGACAGCAACCTGCGCAAACTGCACCCCCCCGACTCCACCCGAATCGTGGCCGCGGTCTTTGCCCTTACGCGCCGTTTTCACATAGTCCTCTTTGCGATCCCCTTGAGCCGAGATCTGATCCGTCTTCAATTTCGACGCAGCTTGTTTAAACGTCAGAGCCCGGGAACCATCCGCGGTAACCGAGATCTTCCCATCCGACATCGAAAGCTCTTCAGACTTCGCATGAAGCTGCGGCGCAACCTGCTCGAGGAACTGCTGCCTCACGGCATAAGCAGCATTGCGGGCCGCGGGCGTAAGCGAATTCGTCGTAACCGAGCCCCCCGATGCGGGACCATGCGGATAATTCGTGTCGCCAATCTTGATGGTGATGTCGGTCGGCTTCAGTCCCAGTTCTTCGGCGACAACTTGCGCCAGGGCTGTGCGGATCCCGCCGCCAATGTCCTGAACGGAGGAGAGAAGTTCAACGGACCCATCGCGGGTAATCCGAACCTGGCAGTGCGAGTCCTGATTGGTGAACCGATACCAGATGGATTGCGCCACGCCCATGCCGCGCTTGACCGGGCCCGGCGTCGAGCCCGCGGGCTTTCGAGCCGACCAGCCGATCTTCTCCGCCCCGATCTTTCGCTCCGCGCGCCGGGCAGAACTCTCATCGTTCTTCTCGCGCAGCGCAAGCGGATCGATGTCGAGCTTTTCCGCAAGTTCATCCATCGCGCTTTCGAGCGAGAACGCGCCCTGCGGATGCCCCGGCGCTCGAAACGCGGCCGCGGGACCGGCGTTGGTGAAGACGTCGTAGTCCTCGGTAAGAAGGTTCTCGCACGTATAAAGATTTTGCGTCGGACCCGTTGCCCCCGCCCCGGTGCCGACTCCCGCCGTTCCGTAGTTCACAAGGCTCAGAGCGGTAAGCGTCCCGTCCTTCTTCGCGCCAACCTTCATATGCTGCTGCGAACTCGGCCGGTTGCCAACACAAAGGTGCTGCTCGCGTCGGTCGAGCATCAGCCGGACGGGCGCATTCGCTTTCCTGGAGAGATGGGTCGCAAGGACCCCATGGTTTCCAGCTCCGAATTTCGCGCCGAACCCGCCCCCCATATATTCGGTGATCACTCGTACCTGCGATTTCTTAACCTTGAACACGCCCGCCAGCTCATCGCGCACCGAGTCCGTGCCTTGAGTGGAGGCATAAACAGTAAGCTGGTCCGGCTTCCAATCAGCGACGACACCATGCGTTTCCAAGGGGCTGTGGGTCTGCACCTGCGTCCGGTAGTCAGCTTCGATCATCACATCCGAAGACGAAAATCCTTTGTCGATATCGCCTCGCTTTTGCTGTGCCGGTCCCCGGACGTTTCCCTTTTGAGCAACACCCGCGGGACCGCCGCCGCCACCCGCCGAACCCTTCGCTTCAACCGGAGCTTCAAAGATCAGCGGCGCATCTTCCTTCCGCGATTGTTCGATGCCCGTGACAAACGGAAGCACCTCGTACTCGATCTTCACCAGCCGCGCCGCCTCATCGGCATCATGCTGCGTCAGCGCCGCCACCGCACCCAGCGGCTGACCGACATATCGAATCTTCGCAAACGCCGGCCCAGCCTCCTTCTGCTCCTGCGCTTCCGAGTGATCGTTCCGAAGAATATGAATCGCCTTCACGCGCGGATGCTTCTCCGCCGCGCTCGTGTCGATGGACTTGATCTTCGCATGCGCATGAGGGCTCGTAATCATCCTCGCGAAGAGCATGCCCGACAGCTTGATATCCGCGGTATATTTTGCCGCGCCCGTCACCTTCGCCCGTCCATCGAGGCGCGGCGTGGGTTTGCCAATGACTTTAAGTTTCTCATTGATCGGCAGCGGCGGAGGTTCGTTCGCGGAGACCTCCCGTTCCACCTCTTTCATATCCACGCCAACAATGCCCACCGGAAACCTATACTCAGCAGACTTCTTCTCCGTCTTCTCATCCTTGGGAAGCGCCGCTTGAGGCACGGGCTGCTTTTCCGGAACCGGTGCGGCGGCGGGTGCGCTGGTGGTCTTCGTTTCAGGCATGACTCAGTCCCTTCGATCGCTCACGAATTGGATCCGTTCATTTGTTTCGCGGCCGCAAGCGTGGCGGAACAAACCTTCGGGTAAGTTCCGCACCGGCAGAGGTTCCCTCGGGTCGCGTCCTTAACGTCTTCCAGGTTCGGCTTCTTGTTCCGCTCGAGCAACGCCGCGCAGCTCATGATCATGCCCGGCGTGCAGAACCCGCACTGCATCGCATCGTGCTCAATAAACTGCTCCTGAATCGGATGAAGCTTGTCCCCCTCCGCCAGCCCTTCAATGGTCTTGATCTGCTTGTTTCGCGCATCAAACGCGAGCGTCATACAGGAGCAGACCGGCACGCCATCCAGAAATACGGTGCATGCGGAGCACGACCCGCGGTCGCACACCACCTTGGTGCCGGTCATGTCAAGGTTGATCCGCAGCGCCTCGGCAAGCGTCGTCCGCGGCTCAAGCTCAAGCGTTTTCGCCTGCCCGTTAATATTCAGCGTAATCTTCGCGGCATTGGGCCCGAGCAGATTCGGCGGTGTGAACTTACTGTCCGCAAGCGCTTCCAGAGAGCCATCCGCGATCGCCGCCGTAGCGGCAGCAACGCCGGCGCCTTTCAAAAAGCCTCGACGGGTGAATCCGGTCTTCTGTAAATCGAAAGAATCTCGCTTTGACATGGTTCGTCCTTTATGCCGGGAGCGACTGATACCGGCGCAGAGCTTGTTCATAGTCTTCCGGTGTGTCAACGTCCAGTAGGATCATCGCATCATCAACTTCAACTTCGATCGAGTCTTTCGCATGAAGGTTCACAAATTTCTTGAGCGTGTCATCAGGACCAAGCGACAGGACTTCGGCGAAGTTGTTCCGATTGATCAGAATCGGATGACCGCGTTTCGATTGATATGTGGGAACGATAACTGCGGCGGCCGTTTGCCGGAACCTCCCAATCAGCGCAGCAACGGTCTTGGGCGCGATCAGCGGCTGATCGCCAAGGACGATCAGCGCTGCGGCGCAAGTTCCCGGAACAACTCGAAGTCCGACCTGAATCGACGAGAGCATCCCAGCCGTTTCATAGTTCGCATTATGGATGCACTCAACGCCCCCGCCTTCCACCGCCGCCACGGTTTGATCGGCAAGATGCCCAGTAACAACGATGATCGGCGAGACCACGCCAACCGATCGTATCGCTTCAACCACGTGTTGGATGAGGAGCTTGCCGCCCAGCGGAAGAAGAGCCTTAGGCCGCCCCATCCGCCGCGACATCCCCGCGGCAAGAATCACGGCAGCAATGCGAACCTCACCCTCAGACCGCAAACAACCCTCCTGGCCAATGAGAAAATGAGCTTACGCCATCCCGCAAAATCTGTCCAAATACGACCCGCGATTCTGAATCATCACACTCTTCGCGTAGCGGTCAGGTCGAAGCCCCACATGCCCAAAACGCTTTCAAAATCCACGATCGTCACCTTGTGCGCAATACCAGTACCCATCAACCCTTGCCTTCCTCAACCTGAAAGCAAAAAAAAGATTTTTGCGATCCACCAAGAACCCAAGGACCGGCTCACGACGTAGGGAGAACAGACCGGGCCATATCAAGGAGGTAGAATGACCCTGCTTCAAGTTCCCATTTCACGGGGCGCGGCGAGTTTCTGGCGATCCAACCAATATGTGCGTCCGATCGTCAGCCGGCGATATGGTGGCTTGGCGCTCGAAATCAACGTAACGCGCGGAAAGCGATGCAACCTTAATTGTATCTACTGCGCTCTGGAACGTTCCCCCGAACACGATGAAGTGGATCTCGAAACGCTCGAAGCCGAGCTGGATTCCCTGCTCGAAGTTTGCGCTTCAGGCGAAATCTTCCGCGGCTACGCGGAGTTCAACGACACCCCCGAGTATGTCCGAGAGTTTACCGACGTCGTCATCAGCGGCGCCGGCGAGCCAACCACGTTCGAGAACCTCGACGAAGTGGTCTCAATCCTCACAAAGCTCATGGCGCGGCACCGTTTGGACAAGCACGGAATCGTCCTTCAATCCAATGCCTCGCTCCTGCATCGCCCGATGGTCGCGGATGCGGTGCGCGTGCTCGAAGCCCACAACGGCGAAATCTGGTGCAAGCTCGACGCCGGCAGCGAAGAGCTCTTCAGCCGGATCGTCCGAGCCCCCGTGGCCATGAGTCGCGTGCTGGCGAACATCGCCCAGGCCGGCCGGCGGCGGCCGGTGGTGATTCAGTCAATCTTCCTGAAGTTGGACGGACAAGCCCCCGGCGAAGTCGAAATCTCCGAGTACCTCCGCCGCCTGAACGATCTGATGATGGTCGGCTGCCGAATCAAACTGGTCCAATTGTGCACCATTTCCCCTGTCGCGCGCGCACGCGGCATGGCACCGTTGTCCGAAGAGACCATCGACAGAATTGCCGGCCGCGTCCGAGGGTTGGGTTTACCGGTCGCAACGTTCTACGGAACGGATTGAGAACGTTGGCGGAAAACACCCCTGTATCGCGGGCATCTTGCCCGTGTTCTTTCTCCGCGCCCTCCCTCACCCTTACCCTCTGCCGGAGGGACAGGACAATAAACATAACCGCTCACGGCGGTTGCTTCGGCTTCCAAAATCCCGAAAATTGATCGACGACAATGCCAGAACCCGATCCTCAACTCCTGCACCGCTTGAAGACCATTCTGCGGCGAGACCTGAAACTCGGCTCGGACGCCGCGATCGCGGACGACATGTCTTTTTTTGGATCGGACATCGATCTCGATTCCCTGGACATGCTCCTGCTTGTGACGAGCGTCGAACGTGAATTCGGGGTGAAGATCCCTAACGAGGCCGTCGGTCGAACTGTCTTTGAAAGCGTGGCCTCGCTGGCGCAATTCATCCAGAATCAGGGAGGGGCAATCAACCCTCCGGGTGCTAACGCATCAGCAACTCCCCCACCCATCGAGGATCCGCTTGAACAGTTGCCGCATCGCCAACCGTTTCGCTTCGTGTCGAAAATAACTTCGCACAAAACCGGAGATTTTGCCGAGGGCATCTGGTCGGTCGCGGGATCTGAAGATTTTTTTGCGGGACATTTTCCCAGTAACCCCATCATCCCAGGCGTGCTCATCGCCGAAGCGCTGGCGCAGATTTCCGGAATCGCCGGATCAGGGCCGAACGTCCCACAGGCGGGCAAACTCGCCCACGTCGATGTGCGATTTGAGCAGTCAGTCTCGCCGCCGGCCGAACTGGTCTTAAAATCCAAGCTGGTGCGCTCTATGCTTCCGCTGCAACACTTCGAGGTCTCGGCCCACGTGGGCCACGAGACCGTGGCTCGTGGGTCGATCACGCTCAGTCGTTCCTAGATGATTGGAAAATCCATGAGACTCGCAAGCGCCCTGATGTCGTTTTGTCTGGCAACGCTTTGCAGCGCGCAGACAGCGCCGTCGACACAGCCATCCGCCGCCCCTCAAGGCGTGGACCCACAGCTCTGGGGCCGCATGGTCGAGATCAACAATCGCTCGACTCAGATCCAATCCCTCTCCGCTGATTTTGAACAGAGGAAGTTCACCGCCATGCTCAAGCGGCCGCTCGTGTCGACAGGCCAAGTCCGCGTCTCAGGCTCCGCAATGCGCTGGGACACGCAAAAGCCTGAACCGACCATCATGCTGGTCAACGAGAAGGAGGTTCAACTCCTCTACGTGAAGCAGAAGATGTTGGAGATTTATCCGGTTGATCAGAAGCTCGCATCGCTCGCCGCCAGCCCCCTGCCGCGCCTGGAGGTCCTCAAGAAGTACTTCACCTTCTCCCAGATACCGGTCGCCGGCTTAGACAAGGCAATGCCTGAACCCGGCCACCTCGCGCTCGCGATGACCCCCACCGCCGCCTCGCTGCGAGAGCACGTCGAGCAAGTTCGTGTTTTGCTGGATGAGCAGCATGGCTATATATTGCGTGCCGAAATGATCGACACGGATGGCGATCGCACCGTAATCGCGTTCTCCAACATTTCCACAAGCCCTGCAGCCGCGAAGCCGCTGGAGATGGATGCCCCGGCAAATGTGAAGGTCGTTCGGCCACTGGACGCATTGCAAGGGAATTCTGACGGGCAGGGCAAGACGAAGTGAAATCCGTTGCTGTAGATCCATCCGGGCAGGCGCTGCCGCGCACCTCCCCGTCGGCTGCCACGGGAGCGCTCCGCCGTCACGCGACGACGTTCTGGCTTGGCGCGCTTTTCTTTTGCGCGAGGCATGCACCTTGGTTTGCAAAAGCAGTGCGCCCCGTTTTCGTACGACTCACCACGGCCGCATCCAAACATATCCAGCGCGTCGCCGCCCTGAACGCGCGGCGGATCTACCGCCCTCAACTTTCTGACCTCGAGTGCTTGCGCTTTGCCCGGCGCGTGACAGGAAACTTCTACGACTTCGTCGCCGACGTCGGCCTGGCACTGCGCTGGACGCCCGAGCGGATGCTGCAACAAGTCCAATCCATCGACGGACACGAGAAATACGTCGCCGCTCGCGCGCTCAAGCGCGGCGCGATCGTGGTCACCGCCCACATGGGATCCTTCGAAGTGGGATTGGCCGCGCTGCGAAACATGGAGCCCAGGGTTCACGTCGTCTTTCGTCGCGATGCCGGAGATCGTTTCGATGAAATCCGGCAGGTGCTTCGACAACGCCTGGGAGTCATCGAGGCGCCCGTCGAGGACGGCTGGGGGCTTTGGATGCGGTTGCGCGACTGTCTAATGGCAGATGACGTCGTGGTGATCCAGGGCGACCGCGTGCTGCCGGGCCAGAAGGGTCAGCGCGTTCCGTTTCTAGGGAACCACATGATCCTGCCGACCGGACCGGTGAAATTAGCGGCGGCGAGTGGCGCCCCAATCATTCCCGTATTCTCCGTTCGTCAGCACGATGGGAAGATGAAGCTCATCGTCGAGGACGCGATCGATGTGCAGTCCCCGGGGGAAGATCCCATGCTCCGTCTGGCGAAAGTTCTGGAAAAACACGTAGCGGCCAATGCCGAGCAATGGCTCGTGCTCCAACCCGCATTCTGCGAAGACACCGAGCCGCCGCGGGGGAATGCATGAGCGACGGCATCGTCATCACCGGCGCAGGGCTCGTCACGCCATTGGGCATAACCCGAGAGGAGACCTGGAAAGCCGTGCTCGCCATGCGCTGCGGCATCGGACCTCTGACTGCACTCGAGCAGCCGGAGCCCATCATCAAAGGCGGCGGACAAGCTCCAGAACTGCCCGAAGATTTTTGCCCCAATCAGCCGCGCGAGGTTCGCTATCTGCGATGGGCAATTCAAGAAGCCCTCAGAGACGCAACTGCTTTAGTAACCTGTGAACCCTCGAATGTCGCCCGCGAACGAGAGCCCAGCGGCTCTTCCGCGCGACCACCGATCCAACCGATTATCCGTGACGCGCCACCAAAGTCACTGCCCTATTCCTCGCACCGCTGCGGCTTCATGCTCGGTACGACGCTGCACGGCATGCGCGCCGCAGGCATGTTCCTCCGCACCGGCGATCATGCCATGCTCAAAGAATTCCTCGCCGGCAGCACCCTGCGCGCCGCCGCCGGCGCGCTCCCCTTAACGGGTCCCGCGGTGACAACCTGCTCGGCATGCTCTTCGAGCTTAGGCTCCATCGCACTCGCCGTCACACTCCTCGAATCGCGCCAACTGGATCTCGTCATCGCAGGCGGCTACGACACAATCAGCGAGTACGCCTACGCCGGCTTCAATTCTCTCCGGCTCGTGGCGGACGGACCCCTCCGGCCATTCGCCCGCGATCGGCAGGGGATGAAGCTCGCAGAAGGTTACGGCATCGTCGTGCTCGAGCGCCGCCAGGATGCAATCGCGCGCAAGGCGCCGATTCTCGCCACCATCCAAGGCTGCGGTGAGTCCGCCGATGCTCACCACCTCACCCAGCCCCATCCCCAAGGCGAAGGCGCCGCGCGTGCAATCGCCGCCGCACTGGCTGACGCGGGTCTCGTTCCAACTGACATCGACCTCATCGCCGCACATGCAACCGGAACCCCCGACAACGACGCCGGCGAATACGCCGCCCTGCGCAGCGTCTTTGGAGACGGTCTACCGCGCGTTCCCGTCGTCGGCTTCAAGAGTCATCTCGGCCACACCCTCGGCGGCGCCGGCGCTTGCGAATTGATCCTTTCCGCAATGGCCCTGCGCGATCAAGTCATCCCCGCTTGCGCCAATGCGGTGGCCGATCAATCCGACTTCCAAGGTCTGAATCTGTCAACCAACTCGAAGCCTGGCCAGCTGCGCGCCACCCTCAACACATCCCTCGGATTCGGCGGCGCCAACACCTGCATCATCCTCACCCCCGCCAACACCAAGCCCCAATTCTCAACCGCATCCCATCGCCCCACCGAGAGCACATGCGAAGTCTTCATCACCGGAATCGGCGTGCTCGTTCCGGGTATCTCCAGCCTTTCCGCCTTTGCGGAACGACTGGCAAACAGCAACGGTGCGGAATTCGCAGCACGCACAGGCGCGATCGAGGAGTCGGCTTATCTCCATCTCCTCAACGCCCGCCGCATCCGCCGCATGAGCGATTACGTCAAGCTCTCCCTCGCCGCGACGACCCTGGCATTCGCCGATGCGAACATCAACGATGCCGCCGCCTTCGCCGAAACCTGCGCCGTCATCGTCGGCTCAATGCACTGTTCCACCAGTTATTCATCGAGCTACTACAAGCAAATTGTTGAAGACGGAATTCTCGCGGCCAACCCCATGCTGTTCGCCGAAGGCGTTCCCAACGCCGCCGCCGCGCATCTCAGCCTCATGCTCTCGCTCAAAGGATCGTGCCAAACGGTAATCGGCTCCCGCACGTCCGGCCTCGATGCCCTCCGGCTTGCCTCGCTACGCATCGCAACCGGCCACTGGGATCGCGCCATCGTCGGTGCTGCCGAAGAGGATCACCCTCTGATCAATGCAACCTACGCGCGCTGCGGCCTCTACTCGACCGGCGAAAGCTCATCGCCTTTCTCCAATAGTCGTGGATTTTCAACCGGTGCCGCCGCCGTCACCTTCGTCCTCGAGTCCCGCAAATCCATGGAACAGCGCAACGCCCGCCCCTGGGCCCGGGTACTCGGCGGATCATCATGCCGCACAACCAAAGACGCTCCCACCGACGCCGTCAAACAGGTCCTCGCTGAAATGGCACATCCCAGACAACTCATCGGCTCCTCGAACGGCACCTGGATCGACCGTGCCGAACTTGCCGCCATCACCCAAACCGATCGCACCACGCTCGTGTCCAGCGTGTATGGACATGTCGCCGAAAGCTTTAGCGCCACCCCCCTGCTCGGGATCGCGGCGGCCCTGGCGTCCGGAACGCTTCCCAAGCTCCTCGCCACGCTCGATGCCCCCGGTATACAGGCCGCCTGTTGCGAAAAGTTGGATTCAGCCTTCGGCGTCCTTTGCACCGATTATAGTGGTGTGGTTTCAGGCGCAACTCTTTCGCCAACCAAACGTTGAGTGCTTGAAACCCAGCCGGCTGAAAGTAAAGTGAATGGCGAACTGATGTTGACGGTTTTGCCCCCGAAAACAGTGTCATGAAAACGCTGACCCATCCCGGTTCTACAATCGTTCGCTCTCTGAGCGACGGCGACGCCCTCTTGCCGCCCCCGTGGATCGCGGAAACTTTCGCGCTGCCAGACCCCGTGCCCACAATTGACGGTGACGAGCTAACCGTTGCACGCGGCGAAGCTGCGATGCTCATGAGCGCACGCGTCCACAACGCCCTCGCCCTCGACAGCAGCTCCTTCGAGCGTGCCACGATGTACGCCTACACCGCCATCGCGCAGCAGCTTGCCGGCCATTATCCCGTCCGATTCTGGAATCATCTCCCCGCAATTCACGCGGCGATGGATGCCGAACGCGACCGCTACAGGGTCTTCAACGCGGCGCGCTTCCGAGCATTCGAAACCTGGTACGGTTCCGCGGATGCCTTCTCCCGCCATGTCGCCACCGCATCGGGCGTGGGACATTCCGGAACCGACCTTGTCGTCCATTGTCTCGCAACACAAGAGCCGGGCGAGGCGGTCGAGAATCCCCGGCAAATTGCCGCCTACCGCTATTCGCGTCGCTATGGCCCCCTCCCCCCGTGCTTCGCGCGCGCGACGACAATCAAACCCGCCGCATACCCCAACGGATTGCTCCTCGTCGGCGGCACAGCCAGCATTCGCGGCGAAGATTCCATTCACGTCGAAAGCCTCGCGCTGCAACTCGACGAAACGTTCGAAAACCTCGCTACCCTCGTGACCGCCGCAAGCGCATCCGGCCAATCCCCCGATCCCGCGGAACCGCTCGCGCGCTTCCGCCATCTCCGAATTTATTACCGCCACGAGAGCGACATCAACTCAATCACCACCGCCGTTCGCGCTGCCTTTCCTCAACTGCTTCGGGCTGACTACATCCCGGCAGAACTCTGCCGGCACGAACTGCTCGTCGAAATCGAAGGCGTCGCCCAGCTCTGATCTCCGACAGGATGCTCATGATCCCCCCTACCGCCCCTTCTGCTCCTGTCGACTACGACGTGATCATCGCCGGCGGCGGCCCCGCCGGATGCACCGCCGGTTTGATGCTCGCCCGCGCCGGCCTCAAGGTCGTCATCCTGGAGAAGGTCAAATTCCCAAGATTCCACATCGGCGAGTCCATCCTCCCACGCAACGCAACACTCCTCCGCGAACTTGGCCTCTGGGATTCCCTCCAGAAACTTCCCCATGTGCCCAAGTACGGCGCTGAATTCGCCATGGGAGACGACCCCAAATCCATGTCCTTCACCTTCGACGACGGCCTCGTCCCCGGCACCGTCGTCTTCAACATCGAACGCAAGCATTTCGATCAGATGCTGATGAATGAAGCCACCGCCGCCGGTGCCGAAGTTCGCGAACAAACGTCTGTGAAGGAAATCCTTCGCTTAGACGAAACCGGCGTCCAGATCTCGCTCGGCCAAGAGAAGCTCACCGCCCGCATGCTGCTCGACGCTTCAGGACACTCCACGCTCGTCGGCCGATACCGCGGAACCCGCCGAAACTTCGAAGATCCCGACCTCCAGAAGGTCGCGTATTTCGAGCATTTTCAAAACGTGGAGCGTTTGCCAGGCAGCGCAACCGGCCACCCCACAATCGTCATGACCAAGGAGGGTTGGTTCTGGCTCATCGGTCTCGATGAGACCAAAACATCCGTCGGCTTCGTCACCCACCCCCATTTCGTGAAGACCCTGGACATTCCACCAAATCGCGTCCTCGCTTGGGCCATCGCCCGATGCCCTGTCGTTCGGCATCGCATGCGCAACGCAACAGGCCCGATCGAGAATCGCATGGCGTCCGACTTCTCCTACACCTGCGCCCCCCACGCCGGACCCGGATTCTTCTTGATCGGCGACGCCGGTTGCTTCCTCGATCCCATCTTCTCAACCGGCGTCACGCTCGCGATGATGGGCGCCGTAGAGGCATCCAAACACACGATCGCCGTACTGAAGGGAAACGCCAACCCGCGTTCCGCAACCCGCGGCTATCAAAAGTTCGTCACCGGAAGCACCTCCGTCTTCTGGGGCTTGATCAGGTCCTTCTACAACCACAGCTTCCGCGAGCTGTTCATGAACGGACAAGGCCCGCTCCAGATACACAAAGCCATCATCTCGATCCTCGCCGGAAACGTTTTTCCACGCCCACCCTTCGCACTGCGCTGGCGGCTCTGGTTCTTCCACCTCTGCGTGCAACTCCAGAAGTTCCTCCCTCTGTGCCCGAGACGCCACCTGTTCTCACTCGTTGAAACGCCCGCTGAACTTCCCGAATCCCTCGCCGCCGCCCTGGAGGCATCTCCCGCATGACCGACGGCCCAACCGAACTTCTCACCGCCGTCGCACGCCACGCAAAGGATTCCCCCACGCGCCTCGCCGTGCGCGAAATCGCAACAGCTCGTACCAAAGCGCTGACCTATCAAGAGCTGCACGAGCGCACCCAGGAGCTGGCCAAGCAACTAAGAGCACATCTTACTCCGCGCTCCGTCGTGATGATTTGCGCTCGAAACACCTCCGACTTCCACGTCGCCTTTCTCGCATCGCTCGCCGCCGGCTGCACCGTCTTCCCCATGTCGCCCGATGCCGTCCAACCCGAGCTGATTCGCGCCGCTAAGCATGCTCAGGCTGCCGCGGTCTTCGGTACTGTCGAAATCATCGCAATGCTCCGTGAGCACGTCTCTTTGCTCCTCAGGATTGATCATGTTGCGGATGGTCCTTTGCTCGGCACGCCGCACGCTTCGGAACCGCCCACCGCCGGCCCCGACCTCCTCCTCCAAACCTCCGGCACCACCGGCCACCCCGGAATCGTCCGCCGCTCCACCGCCGCCATCGACGCCGTCGCCCAAAATATGGTGCGCTCAATGGATTTCTCCCCACAAGACCAAGTCTTCACCACCGTTCCCCTCTGCCACAGCTACGGCATCGAGCACGGCCTCCTCGCCCCGCTCCTCGCCGGCTGCACCGTCAACCTCTCTCCATCCTTCAATCTCGCATCCGTGGTCGAAGTGCTCCACCGTGAGAAGATCACCATCTTCCCCGCCGTCCCCAGCATTTTCGAAATGATCGCCCGTCTCGCGCCCGACGATGCGCATTTCCCCTCCCTCCGATGCGCCTACTCCGCTGGTTCATTGCTGCCCGTACCAGTCTCAGAAATTGTTCACCGCCGCTTCGGTCTGCGGATCGGCCAAGTCTATGGCACCACCGAGATCGGATCCGTCACCTTCAACGACCCCCATTCCCGCGACTTCGACCCCGCCAGCGCCGGCGCCCCCATGGACGGCGTCAAAATCCGTCCCCTAACCTCCAGTGGCGTCCCCGCGTTAGCCAACACCGAGAGCCAAATCCACATCTCCGCCCCCTCCATGTTCACTGGTTACCTCCACGGCGACGGCACCGAAATCAACAACGGATTCTTCGCCACCGGCGACATCGGACGCGTGTCCGAAAACGGTCATCTCACCCTCACCGGCCGTCTCAAGCTCATGATCGACGTCGGGGGCCTCAAGGTGAATCCCACCGAGGTCGAACAAATGCTTTTGGAGCACCCCGCCGTCGCCGAATGCATCGTCATACCCGTCCCCCTCACCGACACCGTCAACCGCCTCAAGGCCCTGATCATCCCGCGCCACGGGCAGCAGCCCCCAGCCGCCGACGACCTCGCCCGCTTCGCTCGTGCACGCCTCACCGCGTACAAAGTCCCGCGGATCTTTGAGATCCGTCATTCCCTCCCAAGAACCGCCACCGGAAAAATCCTTCGCCATCTGATCCAGGCCTGATGCACGAATTTCCCCCCATCGATCGAGTCCCCTTTTCACGACAATGCTCCGTCGTCGCCGCGCTGTTCCTCTACGCCGTTCTTCTCACCGGCTGCAAATCCGAAAACCTCCCAACCTATCCACGCCTCTCCGTCGAAGAAACACGCAAGCACCTTTCCAATGAGGCGCATCGCCTGCACACGATCTCTTCCGAAGGAACGATCACCCTCATCAAGCCAGACAATCAGTCCATCCGCTTCGACGGCGCGCTCGTCATGCAACCCCCCGATCGCGCTAGGCTCCGCGCCTGGAAATTCGGTCAGGCGATCTTCGACCTGACGCTCACCGACGGCGCCTTATGGCTCGTCGCGCCAACGGACTCCTCCCATCGAGACGACATCCGCCGAGCCGGCGCTGGCGCCGGCGAGCTCGCACGCACGTTCTCATCCCTCCTCGGCGGATATTTCGACGCCAATGATCTGATCGCCACCGAGCAGCGCTCCACGATTCGTTTTTCCCAACGTCGCCCCGACAACACCACCCTCACCTGTGACGTCGATCGTCACACGCTGACGCCGCGCCGCTACACGCTCCTCGACCCCAACCAGCAACCCCGCTTCACCCTGACCCTCGACCGCTACACCATCATCAACGCCATCGCCTGGCCGCAGCGCGTCACCGCCATCAGCGACGCCGGCCGAATCCAGGTGGACCTTCGAAACGTCGAGATCAACGCCGACCTCGCCCCCGCCGCTTTCAAGCCTCCCAAACGTGCCGAAAAATTTGCCGCCCCCGAAAAGTGATCCATCCCCATGCTTCGCTCCATCGGCACCTTCCCCGCAAACCGCCCGCTCATCGCCCTCGCGATCGCGCTCTTCGCCGCACTCGCCAGCGCCTTCGCCGTCTCCCATCTGCACGCCGACACCTCGCTCGCGCCCCTCTTTTCCCGGGATGATCCCGCCGGCCGCGCGATGCTCCGCGTGCTCGACCAGTTCTCCGCCGCCGAAGAACTGATCGTCGTTGCGACCCTGCCGGCCGATCGACAATCCCCCGACCCCGATGCCCTGACCTCCTTCGCACGCACTCTGGCCTCCGCTGTCCAGTCCTCGCCCCGGGCCGCATCCCTCGTCGATTCCGTCGCCTATCGCGCCGACGAACAAACCCAGGCCTTCTTCAAGGAAGTCCTCGTCCCCAACGGCCTGTTCTACCTCGACGATCACTCCTTCGCTCTTGCCAAAGCCCGCCTGACCCGCGAACAGATGCTCGAACAGTTTCGCCAGAACGAGACGCTGATCTCCGCCCCCGGCCCCGCCGCGCAAGCGCTCGCGAAAGTATTTTTGCAGGATCCCCTCCGCCTCCACGAGTTCATCCTCAATCGTATTGCATCCTCGCGCCCTTTCGACACCTTCAAAGGCAGCGATGCTTTCATCTCCCCCGACGGCCGTTCGATCCTCGTCCGCATCAGCGCCAAGCGCCCGCCCAGTGACATCGACTTCGCCCGGCAGCTCACCCGCGAAATCTCCACCTTGTCCGAAACAGCCAACGCCGATCACCTCACCCTCCAATACACCGGCTCCTACGCCATTGCCACCGCCGCGGAAGCCGGCATCCGACGCGACATGATCGCCACCGTCACCGGCTCCGTCGTCCTCCTTCAACTCCTCTTCCTCCTCGCATACCGCCGTCCCTTCCGCCTCTTCCTCCTCGCACTCGGACCCGTCGCACTCGGTGTGCTCTACGGTTTCGGCATCTACGCCGGCGTCCTCCCAACGCTCACGCCCATGACCGCCGTCATCGGCGGCATCCTCGCCGGCATGGGCATCGACTACTCCATCCAGTACATCGCCCACTACGACAACTTCCGCGCCGCTGCCCACTCGCCCACCGAAGCAGCAACTGCCACAGCCCTCCAGGTCGGCCCCGCCATCTTCGCCGCCTGTTTCACCAGCATCATCGGTTTCATCGCCATCGGCTCGTCCAAAGTTCCCGCCCTGCGCGACTTCGCCGTCCTCGGCGCCCTCGGACTCGCGGGCGCTTTCGTCGGCGCCCTTTGGGTGCTTCCCGCCCTCCTCGTCTTAACCGATAAGCGCTCCGCCCAAGGTTCTTCCGCGCGAACGATGTCGTCCACCCGATTCTCGTTCGACACGTTTCTTTTTTTTCTGAGTGGCCGCCGCCGAACCTCCATGATCCTTTCATCGTTCCTCCTCGTCGCCTCGCTCATCGTGTTGACGAAAAGGGGAGATCTCTTCCCCCTCGAGTCCGACCTCACCGTCATGCACCCCCGCCCCAACGCCCCGCTCGATGCCCAGCGCGAAATCGCCAACAAATTCGGCGGCTCCCCCGGCTCGCTCATCGTCTATCTCAAATCCAATTCCCCCGCCGGCCTGCTCAATCTCTCGCATCGCGTTCAAGACCGCCTGATGACCGAAAGCGCTCGCTCCGCAGGTGTTACCGCCACGTTCGGCCTACCCACCCTCCTCCCCGATCCCTCGCGCACCGCCGCCCGCCTCGCCGCGCTCAGCCAGAGCGATGCGCAGCGAGTCATCGCCGACTTCAACGCCGTCGTCGCTGACAGCCTCTTCAATCCCGAAGCCTTCAAACCATACACCGACTTCCTGAACCACCTCTTAACCCGCACCACCCCACCCGATATCGCTTCACTCGCAAAATACCCCGGCCTCGCCAACACAATCCTCCCAAAATCATCTTCCCCCTCCTCACTCCCCACCGAATCCATCCTGCTCGTATCCGTGCGCGGCAACATGGACGACCGCTCCAGCCGCGAGCGCGTCGTCTCAGCCGCCCAAGCTGACCTCAATGATCTCCCCGGCGCCACGCTCACCGGTATGTCCGTGCTCGCGCGCAACACCGAGCAGACCATCCGCCAGGATCTGCCCCGCCTGATCCTGATCGCGGTGATCCTCGTCGCCGCATATCTCGCCCTCCACTTCCGCAATCTCTCCGCCGCATTCCTCGCCCTCATCCCCACGATCTTCGGCCTCGCAACGCTCCTCGCCTTCATGCGTATCTCCGGCCAGAAGCTCAACATGATCAACCTCGCCGCCCTCCCCCTCCTCATCGGTATCGACGTCGACTACGGCATCTTCCTCGTCCACCTCGCCAGATCCCGCCACGCCAAAACCACTGCCGGCTCCGCGGCGCTCGGGCCCACAACCACCGCCGTCATCCTCTGCGCCCTCTCCATGATCGTCGGCTTCGCCTCCCTGATCACAACCTCAGTCCCCGCCATCCGATCCCTCGGAATCGCCATGGCCGTTGGTGTCGCTTTATGTTTGGTGGGAACCCTCTTTCTCTTGCTCCCCCTGCTTCTTCCGCGACAAGCCGCCGATGCAGGATCAAAATCCAACCCTTAGGGTTGCGTCGTCGACTTCGCCCCCGCCTGCGCCTGAACCGTCTTCGTCAGCGCCGCCTCAATCCAATTAAACCGGTCCTGCACGCTGAAATTCTCCCCATAATCCACCTCAAGCGCAACCGACTTCGCCCCATTCGTCGGCAACGCGATCACCGGAGACAACACCCCAGCCGTAAAGTTCGCCTGCTCGTGCACGACCCGATCATCCATCTTGATCCGCACCGTCACGTTCGCATAAGCCCCCTGCCCCGCCATCGCATACTGCGTGCGAAACCCCGTATACGATCCATCCAGCTTCCAGATCATCCGCGAATAAGGGAACACCCCAATTCCGCGATCAAACGTCTTATCCCCAAATCGAATCACCTCTCCCGTAACCGTCCGATCCATCTGCGCCGGTCGCGCCGTCCCCAAATAAGGCGTATGCACATTCTCCACCGGATCAAGCCCGCTCAGCCAGGCCACCGGCCCATTCAACTGCTCCACCAAAACGACGCTCGCAACATCAACCTGCCGGCTCGTCTGATCCGGCAGCGCAATCGTCATCTGATTGGCCGCCAGTTGCAGCCCCGTCGCCACGATCGTCGATCCTTCCGCAAGCTTCACCCGAAACCCCCGCCCCGCAAGCTTCGTCGTCGCAGCCGTCGAAGCAAAACTAACCGTCTCCACCGAATCCAAAGGCACCCTCACTGCGCTTCCATTCGACTGCACGACCACGTTCTGTCCCGTCACATCCGAAATAATCCCCTTCACCTGATCCCCATTCGCCAAACTCACAACATCCTCGGTCACCGGCACCTTAGCGCTGAGGTTCCCGCGCGATCCCCGCGTAATCCCCCGCACCTGACGCAGCGCCACCGTCACTTCCCCCAGCGACGGCAGCGTCCAATATAATTTCTCCTGCTCCACCTTCACCGGCGCCCCATGCAGGTGATCCCCCGTCGCCGTGTGCAAAATAAACTTCCCCCCGCTCACCTTCGGCGCCGACTCCCGCGAAAACTGAAGCACCTGATCCCACCCAACCTGATCCCCCGGCTCAACACTCACCCCCGCATCGTCAATCCCCTTCACCTGCACCAGACGCGACTGAAAATCCGCAGTCGTCAGATTCCACCGACCCTGCCCCCGCGCAGGCGCAGCCAGCGTGCAAACAACCCCAACCAAAACACCAACCCGAAATTGAAAATTGATAATTGACAATTGAAAATTGAAAATTGGAAGCGAAACTAGCTCCCAGGCCCCTTCCCCGTATATACCGGCAGATACCGGTTCGGCATCTGCAGAATAATCAGCGCCATCGCCGTCGCATAATCATCATTAAAATCCCCACTCCATTTCCCCACGCTCTTGTCCTGCTTCGAAATAAGCTGTTCCCGAATCGCCGGATACCACGCCGCCCAGTAATCTCCCCCTGCCAGAAACATCGCCTGCACCGCGTAATAATGCCCATAGAAGTAATGCCCCTCCGCATCCGAACCCGCGCCTGCCGCCACGCGCTGCGGCTGAAACTGCTTCAGATAAGCCAGCCCCCGCTTGATGTCATCCCCATCCGAAACCCCCGCATAATAGAGCGCCGCCACACCCGCCGCCGATCGCGCAAACCCGCTCCCGCTGCCCTGGTGCGCAACGTAACTAAACCCCCCATCCGACTCATTCCGGCAACTGCGCACATACTTGATCGACTTCTCGATCACCTCCTTCTCAACTTTAATCCCCGCATCCCGCGCCGCCCGCAGCGCCATCACCTGGCAAATCGTCACCGAAATATCCGCATCAAACGGAACCGGCTGATACCGCCACCCGCCCTCGCCGTTCTGCGTCCGCTCAATCAGCCGAACCGCGCGCTGCAACTTCTCCTTCACCTGCTCGTCCTGCGTCATGCCGAAAACTTCCCCCAAAAACAAGGTCGCAAACCCATGCCCGTACATCGGCCCATGCGATTGATCCGATGCGATCAATCCCGACTCCTGACTATTCGCCAAAGTAAAGTTCAAACACTTCGTGACCTTCTCCCCATACTGCCCGCGTCCCGGCAAATTCCCCGCCTGCATAAACGCCAGCCCCGCCAGCGCCGTGATCGCTGCATGACTCGTCGGCCCATTCATCGCCCCATACCCGCCATCCCGATTCTGATGGGATCCCAACCACTCCAGCCCGCGCCGCACCGCCTCCTGCTGCCCCGCCGTAATCTCATCCCCCCGAACCTGGCTCGCCACCGCCGCGTCCGCGGGCTTCGACGTCTGAGCAGACGCACAATAGGAACAGACCAAACCACAGATACACACAGATGCACACAGATGCTTTACCCAAATCTCTCTCTTCTTCGATCTGTGTTCATCCGTGTTCATCCGTGGTTCCTCAAACCTACTGCCTCTGCTCCGTCCCCTGCTGGCTCAATCCCTTATAATAGTCCTCAACAAACTTCCGGTACTTCTCAATAATCTGCTCGCTCGATCCCTCGATCACCGCATCGCGCAGCCGCGGGCTGATCTTCCCCCACTCCGCGCTCGTCTCCTTGATCTGCTGCGAAAGATCCGTCTGCGTTGCCGTCGGTTGCGGCGCGCTGGAATTCGCCGCCGGAGAGCTGCCGCGATTCGGCTTCGACTGCCCCTCCTTCGGCTTCCCGTTCTGCACGATCACCCCCGTCGCACGCGGCGGCGCCTGCTTCTGCGCCATCCCCGGCTTCGACTGCCCCGTCCCATTGCATTCCTGCTTCCGCGATTCCTCAATCAGCTTCTCCAGATCAACCACGATCCGGTCCTGAATCACCTGCGTGATCTTCCCCGCATCCTTGTTCAGCCCCAGCCGCTGACGCGACCGCGCCATCCGATCGCCAATCAGATTGGTATTCTTCTCAATCCGCTCCGCATCCGTCTTCTGCCCCAGAAGATCCTGATCCAGTTCCTGGTTCTCAACATCCTCCTTCTTCGCTTCTTCCGGCAATTGATCCTTATTGTCCGGCTCCTTCCCAAGCTTCATCTGCCCGCCCGACGACTTCTGCAGAATCTGATCAAGCAGTTCCCGAAGCTCCCCCTGCCGACCGCCCAGCGCCACAACTTTCGGCTCTTCCTTCTTCGCCTGCGCACTTAGAACCTTCGTCGACTTATTCACCGCCTGCTGCAATTCCTTCAACAACCGAAGCTCCGCCTCGGCCGGCAGCTTCGGGCTGCACTGCCCCCCCCCGCCACCGCTGCGCTCCGCAAACTTCTTATCCAGCGGCACCACCTTCAAGCTCTTGATCATCGCATCCAACTGCTCAACCACCCGCACCTGTTCCGCCTGCGTCACCACTCCCGTATCCGGCTTCCCAAGATCGTCCTTCACCAGGTCCATCGATGTAACGATGTCCTTGTTCGCCCAGATGTACACAACGCTCCCCAGCGCCGCCAGATCTTCCTCAAGCCCCTTCGTCCGATCCGTCAGCTTCCCTTGCTCGCCCGGCAAGTGCCCCAGTCGAACCGAATCCTCCCGCTTCAATTTCCCATCCGCCAGCTTCGGCGTCTTCTCCAGCCGCAACGTCTCCCCGTTCAGCTTCTCCTGATCTTCCTTAATCTTCATATACGCGACCCGAATCGCCTCGCGCTGCTGCTGATCCTTCTTCTGATCAACAGCGTTCTTCTGCTCATCCACGATCCGCTTCGCCTCCTCGAGCGCCGCCAGCGCCTCAACCTGAGGCGGCTGATACGCCCCCGGCAGATCCTTCCCACGCAAGCTCACAATCGCGCGCTCCATCTTCGTCGCCGCACGAGTCAGATTGCTCGCAGGCTCCGCGCCATTTGGCATCTCCTCCGCCGTCCGCGCAATATCCCGCGTGTTCCGCTCCGTCTGCTCCTGCCCCGTCGTCAACTGACCCAGGTCCGGCGCCGGCGGCAAATGGGCCTTGTCCCGCTCCGCCTTCGCAACCAGCTCCTCAATCAACTTCGCATCCATCTTGGCAACGACTGCCGCGCCCTGCACACCAAGATTGTCCAGGTTATGCCCCGCCTGCCGCCGAATCAGGTTCGCCACCTGCTGCTGCAACTCCGCCAGCTTCTTCGACAACTCCTCCAGCTTGCGACGCTCCGCCTCGCGAAGATCGTTCAGCATCATCGTCAGCCCGATCTCCGCCTGCTTCTGCGCCGCCTGCGCCGACTGCTGCTGATTCTGCTTCGCCGACTGCGATGCCTTGCTCTGGTTCGGCGAAATCTGCTGCTGCTGACCCGTCACAGCCGCCTGCTTCATCGCCTGCGCGCTCGCCGGATCGCTCTTGGCCATCTGCTCCGCCAGCTTCTGCATCTCATTCAGCGCCTTCTCCGTCTTCTTCGCAAGGTTCTCCTGATCCGTCGCCGCCTTCTGCAACTTCGCCTGATCTTCCGGACTCATCTCCTCCGGCCGCTTCCCAAGATTCGCATTCCCCACCGCCGCCGTCTCCTTCGTCACCTTCTGCTGCTCCGCCAGGAGGTTCTTGATCCGCTCGATCGTCTGCGACAGCGAACCCACGCTCCCCAGCTTGTCCAGCGCCATCTGCAACTGCTCCGCCGCACGCTGCTGGTTCTCGACCGCCCCGCTCATCTTCTCATTGCGCCCATCAACCTGCTGCTTGCGCTCCGCCTCCGGCGCTTTCGGATCCGTCTTCTGCTGCGCCGCGGACGTAATCTGATTCGCCGCCGCCTTCATCGGATTCTCCGCCGCCCCATTCAGCAGATCCTTCACGTCGCTCGCAAGCTGACTCAGATCCCTCGCCGGCGACTTGTTCTCTTCCATCCGCTGCTGCAGCGCCCCAAGCTTCCCCGCCACCTGCTTCGACTGCGCCGCCGCCGTCCCCTGCTGGCTCGTCAGACGTTCCGCAACCGCGCGATCCGCCTGATCGAACTCCGCCTTGCCGGAAGTATCTTTCGAAAGCTCCCCGGTCTCCTGCTTCGTCCGCCCCTGACGATTCAGAATATCCGCCACCTGCCCCGCCGCTACCCGCAGCTCATTCGTCACAATGTCCGCAAACTGTTCCTGGCTCACGATCGTGATCCGCAGCTTCCCGCTCGCCACCGCCGGATGCACCGCGCCATTCAAGTTATAGTTGTCCGCAACCAGCAGCGAGTACTCCAGAATTTCCCCCGCCTTCAAACCCGAAGCATCCAGCTTCCCCAGATCCCAGCTGTAATTCGCCCGGAATCGCAGCCGCTCGCTCGACCCGTCGATCTTGCTCCAAGCCACGCCCGCCACCGGCGCCGCATTCCGCACCAATTCCACTTCCCAATGCTTCCGATCATTCAGCCGATCCACCACCAGCTTCAGCGAATTCACCCCATAATCATCTTCCGCCACCGCCTGCAGCGGCGCCACCGCCACCGGCGTCCGCTCCTCATTCCGCCGCGGAATCTCAATCTGCACCGTCGGCGTCTGATCCGGCCGAACGATCAGCTCATACTCCTCCAGCGCCGTATTCTTGAACCCGTCCACATCCGTCGCCTGGATATGAAATCGCAGCGATTCCGACGCCGTCCACTTCGCCAGCACCTGCTGCTCGCCCGCCCGCTGCCAATTGAAGGCCGGCATCTTCTTCGCATCCGTCACCGGCTTCACCGCCACCGGCGCCTCATTTCCCGCCAGCGATTTATTAAACGTCACGCGCAGCGCAACCTCAGACCCCGTCGCCACCATCGCCGCCCCATCCGCCAGATTCACCGTCACCGGCTGCGCAGTCCCCACATACTTCGGCGGCGTGATCACCGCCTCCACTTTCCCAATCCCGAGGCGCGGCAAAACCTGAATCTGCTCAATATCCTTCCGATCATCCCCCGCCGTCATCCACACCTTCATCGCTCCCGCGCTCTTCCCGGCCTCCGCCTTCGCGTCCAGCGACGCCGTATAAACCCCGTCCACCCCGCGCGTCATAAACTCCTGCACCACCGGCCCGCCATTCACCTGGTAATAAATCCGCGCCTTCCGCGATGCGGAATCCCCCTTCGTCAACTTCATCTTCATCTCAACCCGATCCCCCACCGGCACCCGCTTCGGAACACGCCCCACCAGCTCAATCATCACACCCTTCGGCCAACTCGGCGCGCCAAACGGCGACAACAACCGCGTCAGCGCAATCCGCGTATAAGCCGGGTTCACCATCACCGCCAGCGCGATCACCAGCCCAATCGCACCCACCCCCGACGCCGCCGCATACCACACCGGTTTCGCCACCACCGCGCTGCTCAAATTCAATTGCCCCGCCAGCGCCGCCGCTTCGCTCATCACCCGCTGCTGCATCACATCAGAGCCGTAGAACTTTCCACCATGAGCAAAATCCACCGTGGACCGCAGCCGATCATCAAACTGCGGAAACGCCTGCTCCAGCCGCCCCGCGATATCCGACAACGTCACCGTCGCCCCCGCCGGTTTAATCACCCACCGCGCCACCACATAAGCCAGCGCCCCCAGCACCAACAGACTCAACACAATCCGCGGCGCAGCAGGAAGATTCAAAAGATAGTCGACAAAAATCAGCCCAAGGAACAACCCCACCACGCAAGCCAGCGCAATTCCCACCCCATACGCCACCGAATACGCTTTCACCTTCCGACGAACACCTCGCAACGCATCGATCAACATGGCTGGCGGCATAATGCTGTCCCTTCGTGCCTCTTGCCTCTTGCCTCTTGCCTTCCCCTCAAACCATCCCAAACATCTTACGCCCAACCCACTCCCCGGTAATCAACAAAACAAACATCCCCAACGCCAGCGGCGCATCCCACAGCGGCCGCGTCGTTTCCACCGGAATAACCCGTGCCGCGGACGCAATCATCCCCGGCAACACCTTCCCAGCCTGATCCAGATCCACCACCCGCCCAAGCGTCTCCGACGCCAATCGCGTCAAAAACGTCCGATCCACCTGCGGCTGAGCCAGTTCCAGCTTCGGCACCGCCACCGTGATCGGCAGCTCCTGTGCCTCCACCTGACCCGAAACCGATGGCAACTTCACCGTAAAGTTCCCCACCCGGTCCGCCGCAAACGTCGCCACGTAAAGCTCCGGCTGCCCTTCCTGCCGAACCAGCGTCTCGTGCCGAACGATCTGTCCATTCCCATCCATCACTTCGACGCGAAGCTGCTCCGGAAGTTGCTGAATCAATTGCGGATCCATAATCCGCAAACTCAATCGAATCTGCTCCCCAAGCTGATACATCGGCCGAAGCGATGTGAACGTGATCCGCCGCTGCCCCAGTTTCTTCGACCGCGCCAGATACCGAATCTGCTGCACCCAATACGTATCAAAAACGCTCTCCCCCGTATAAAACCGCCACCGCCACGAATCATCGATCGCGCTGAACAGCGTCCGCCCCGCTCCATACCGCCCGAGCACCAGCAGCGGTGCCTTCCGTCCGTCCGGCCCCGTATCGTTCGGATGCGCCGCATACACCTCGCCCACCCCAGGCTTCGCCATCACGCCCTTCGAATACCAGAAGATCGGCTGCATCCCCTCCGATAAATATTTCTGATTCTCCGCCCGATCGGAAAAGAACCGGAAGATCGAGCTGCTCGTCCCCTCCTTCGTCAGCGCCGGCCGAAACCCGCTCGTGATCGCCGCCGGCGCCTCATCCCCGTCCACCCGCGACAGACTCACCGGCAACAGCGCTTCAATCGCCGTATTCTTAAACGCCACCGGCGACCACTTCGGCCCCGCCACCATCCCAAATCCTCCCCCGCGCCGGTTCACGAAATCCGCCACCAGTTGCAGCTGCGCATCGCTGAACTGCCGCGGATCGACATCGCCAAAAAGCACGACGTCATAATCCATCATCTCCTCAATGCTCTCCGGAAATCGCTTGATCGGCTTATCACCCTCCTGCGCAAAAGTCGGATCCGCGCTCGTCAGCAGGCACGAAACCTCCACCGTCTTATCCCGGATCATCTCGTTCTTCAGATACCGGTATTCCCACCGTGGATATCCATCCACGTACAACAGCGAAATCTTCGCATCCATCACCGCGAGCTGCGCCGTGCGAATGTTGTCCTCATCATCCACTTCCCCCGCCTGCTTCACCGCCTCGACGACCAGATCCAGCGACCCCACCTCATCCGCCTTGAACTGAACCTCCGCCTCCACCGCCTGATCGTCCGCCAGCACAACCTTCGTCTCCCCGTTCTGCCCCGGCGACGTCAAGATCCGCCCCGTCTTCTTATCCTTCACCTGCAGCGTCACCGGATGCCCAGGCTCATACCCCGTCCCCCGCACCATCGCGCGCACGTTCACGATGTCCCCCTTGAACGCGCTGTCCTGCACGCTGATCGACTGAACATCAATGTTCGCCGGCGCCTTATCCGACCCCACCGCCACCGGATACACCTTCACGCCAAAGTCCTTCACCGCCGCCAACCCCTCGGCAAGCGCACTCGCCGGCGTCTCCCGCCCATCCGTCATCACCACCACCCCCGCCAGCCTCTGCCCCTGAAGATCCGCCAGCACGCCGCGCAGCGACGGCAAAATCTGCGTGTGCTGCCCCGTGGGCTCCAGCTTCGCCAGCGCCTCCGCAGTAATTGCCTCCTTATCACTATCAAACCGATACAACCGCACCTGGTGCGTCGCTGAAAGCTCTTTGATCAACGACCGATCCGCGCTCGACAGCAGCTTCTCCACCGCCTCCAGCCGGCTCAAAGAACTCCCCGCCCCCGCATCCCTCACCCGCATCGAAACCGAATCATCCACCATCACCGCCAGCACGCTAGGCTCATTCCGGCTCTGCCCCAGCGTCAAGATCGGCCGATTCAAAAGCACCAGCAAAAATCCCAGCAGCACCCCGCGCACGATCCCCAATCCCAACCTCACCCCCCGAGTCCGCCCCTCCCGTCGATAAACATAAAGCACCAGCATCAGCGCCAGCACCGCCAGCAGCACATTCCAAGACACCGCCCCCACCCAATCCTGCCCCGGCCAGTGTGGATTAAATTGCAACGAAAGCTCCCCCTCCCGAGAGAGGAATCCCTTCTCCAGCCCCAAAAGTATTTCCAGCAATCGTTGCATTTTTGTCAGTTGTCAGTTGTCAGTTGTCAGTTGTCAGTTGTCAGTGATCAGTTGTCAGTTGTCAGTCGTCAGTCGTCCGTCGCATTTCCAGCAACTGACAACGGACCACTGACAACGGACATCCTACCTCCTTCGATAATGCCCAAACCGCATCGCCATCCAACACTCCGCCCCAACCAGCAACAACCCCGCCATCATCAGCGGCCAACCATAATCCTCGCCTCCCGCCGCCACCCCCGTAACCTCCGCCGGCAACTGATCCGCCTCCAGCTCCATTTCAATATCCCCCAGCGCCTTCTTGATCGCCCTATGATCCACCGTCCGCACATCCGCCTCATCCCCCGGCACATTCACCGCCACCGGCATCGACTGATTCCCAATCACCAGCCGATAAACCCCCGGCCGGTTAATCGGCCCGCTCCGATACCCCACCGGCCCACCGCTCATCGGCTCCAGCACCACTTCCTTTTGCGCTGCATCCACCAGCGTCGGCGCCGCCGTCAGCTTCAGATTCGTCGGCACCTCCAGCCGCTGCCCCACCGTCAAATTCATCCATCCATCCGCCGCGCTCACGCTCCCCGACAACAACTCATGCATCAACGGCAAATAAGCCGGCTTCACCGGAAGCGTCGTCCACTCCGCGTTCGCCGTTGTCGTCACCACCACCACCCGCCCGCTCCCCAGCGGATGCACCGTGATCGCCGGATGTTCCCCACCTCCTGAACCCTGAACCCCGACCCCTGAACCCTTGGCCGGCAAATAATTCAACACCCGCTCCGCCTTCGCATCCGCCTTCACGTCCATCTGCCAATACGTAAAAATCTGCGCCGTATCCAACCCGGAATTCTCTTCCCCTTCAAAAACCCGCAACAACGGATGCAAATTCCCCCGAGGCTTAAAGTCAAAGTAAAATCCACCCTGGTCCACGCCCGCATTCATCCGCTTCGCCAAAGCCCCCGGCAACAACCCGCGCGTGAGCAACACCTCATTATAGTTCTGCGCCACCACCGGCTCGCCCAGAAACATCATCAACGTCCCACCCTGCTTCACGAACAGCGCCAGCTGATCCGCAATCGCCGGAGCCACCTGCCCCACCGCCGTCAGAATCACCACCCGATAATCCGTCAACACCCGGTTCGGCAGCTCCAGATCGCTGATCACCTCCGGCGAAATATAATTCTCCGACTTCCCCCCGCCACCGCCCCCACCTTGCCTAACCGGCTGCGTCGTCGCGTCCACATTCTCCCGAGGCGGAGCCAGCGCCAAACTCAACAGCGCCCCCGATCCCGTCAACCTCCCCACCCCCCGCTCCCCTTCCAACATCAAAACCTTCAGCCCATTCACCACATTCACCACCCGCCACCGCTGATTATCAATCTTCAACCGATCATCCCCCGCCAGATTCAAACTCACCACATGCGCCCCACCCTCTCGAAACGCCAACCCCGCCTGCGCCAACGTCTGCACCTCCCCAGTCATCTTCAAATGTCCCCCGCCCGGTAACACCGCATCATCCAGCTTCCACTGCACAACCGGATCCCCGCCCGACCCAAACCCCCGCACCTGCGCCAAAAAATCACTATTGAACTTGCTCGTCACCAGGTTCCCCGCAGGCCGCAACCCCAGCGCCGCCTGGTTCCACTGCCCCGCCCGCCCCAAATTAAAATGCGTCACCTTCTTAAAAACATTCGCCAATTCCTTCCCCGTCTGCGCCAACGCCTCCGCCTCGCTCGGCTCCCAAGCGCTCCGCGTCCCATCCGTCATAATATAAAGCGTCTTGGAAAACGGCGCCTTCTCCTCCTTCCCAATCTCCGCCGCCGCCCGCAGCGCTCCCGGGATATCCGTTCCCCCAAACGACTGCTCGATCTTGTCCACCGCGCTCGAAGCTGCCGCCAGGTCATAAGTCGGCGCCGACAGCACCGCAGCCGCCGGCCGCGACGCCGTCACAATCGCCACCGCTTCTCCACCCGCCGACAGCCGCTTGATCTGCTCCTTCGCAAGCACCTTCGCCTGATCCAGATGCGTCCGCGCCTCCGACCGATCCGCCTCATACGCCATCGAATAAGAATTATCGATCACAAACACATGCAGCCCCGACCGCGTCCCCGTCAGCGCCGCAAACGCCCCCTCCCGGCACCCCAGCGGCCGAGCCAGCGCCGTCGCCACCAGCAACATCACCAGACATCGCGCCGCCAGCAGCAACCACTGCTCAAACTTCAGCCGCCGCCGATTCTTCCGCATCGCCCGCAGCAAAAAATCCATCGCCGCCCAAGGCACCGTCTTATACCGCCGCCGATTCAAAATATGAATCACAATCGGAATCGAAGCGAACAACACCCCCGCCACGAAAAACGTCGGCGTGATAAACGCAAAACCGAGAATGCTTAAAGATTGAGTCATTGAGTCATTGAGTCATTGTCGATTGAAAACCTCGCCTTTCAATCCTCAATGACCCGATCGCACAATCGTCAATTCCTACTTAATACTCGCCGCGCGCGTCGCCAAAAACCCACTCAACGTCACATCCAACGCATCACCCGAATTCATCCTCGTAAAATCAATCCGCATCCCCCGGCACATCTTCGTCATCTCCTCCGTAAACTCCCGCAACTGCTCCAAATACCCCTCCCGCAGCGCCCGAGGCTCCGTCAACAACTCCCCCGCCTCTTCCAACCCCTTGAACAACGTCACGTCCTCAAACGGAAACTCAATCTCCAACGGATCCAAAATCTGAAACACCATCACCTCATGCTTCTTGTACCGAAGATGCCGAAGCCCCTGCGCAATCCCCTTCAAATCATCAAAGAAATCCGACAGCACCACGATCAACGACCGATGCGTCAGCTTCTCCGCCAACTGATCCAGCACATGCCCCGTCCCCGTCTTCGCCACCCGAGGCACAATCGTCAATTCCTGCGTGATCGTCTTCCACTGCCCCGGCGAATTCGAAGGCTTCAAAAACTTCTTCAACTCCCGATCAAACACCGCCAGCCCCACCGAATCCTGCTGCTGAATCGCCATATAAGCCAGCGAGGCCGCAATCGCCGTCGCATGATCAAACTTCGTCCACACCGCGTCGGTCTCGGATTTCGGACTTCGGATTTCGGATTTTACATTCCCATACCCCATCGACTCACTCGCATCCACCACGCAAATCAAATGCAAATTCGTCTCCTCAATATACTGCTTCAGATAAACCCGATCCGTCTTCGCCAGCACCTTCCAATCCACCCGCCGAATGTCATCCCCAAACGCATAAGCCCGATGCTGCGCAAACTCAACCGAAGCCCCCTGATAAGGTGACCGATGCATCCCCGTCATCAACCCCTCCACAATCAACCGCGCACGCAAATCCAAAGACCCAATCCGCGCCAACGTTCGCGGATCGAGGTACTTGCGATAATCCGTTGCGGATTCGGCCATAATCACGACTCGCCGTTGCGCTTGCCCAGCCGTCCCTTCATCCTTGGCCAAGCGCCTTGACCCGAAACATGCGTGACATTTCTCAAATAGATGAACTTAAACCTGCCTCGCGGCATCGTCACAATTGCGTCGGTGGACCAACCGCGCGGCAGTACCAGCGATTCCGTATCATCAACCAGAAAACGAGAACCATCGCTCATGTGAATCGTGAAAGGCTTGAACGGCATCGTTTGCTTGAACTCACGTAACTGATTTGCTGTCATGTCATGGTCTCCCGCCAGAGACATGCAGCCAGAACGATCACAACAACCAAGATTGCAATTTTTCGTCTGCGCATACGCTGCTGATCGTCTCGCGCCGGCGGCGCGGCCTTCATCCTTGCCGCGCGCTCGTCCTCGGATCGCGTTCGGCTGGTCCGCTACGCCACCGCGTTCTGAACTCCCTGGATATCTACACCCCAACGGATAACCGAACCCAGCGGAACCTCATCCAAATGTAGACCTCGCAGGAAAAAACCGCTCGCTTTTGCCGAGGGTTCAAATCGAACATCCTCCGCCTTTCCGGAATAGATCCAGCCGTCGCTCCGCACGAGGAGCACCGCCTCGCCAGACCGTGGCGGCGCTTCGGATTGATCATGCTGGAAGATTACGACAACCCCTTCAGCGCCATATTCCAACGCGGCATGTCCCTTCATTTCGATACGATCTGTCACCTTTCCAATCATCGTTCCTCCACACGATCAGCTGCATAAAACCGCGTACCGCGTCCGTCGCCAAACATCTCGTAAATCACCGACGACCTCTGATTCAACTTCGCCAGGAACCTTCTATCTTGATCAGACGGTCCAGTCGGGCGCGGATGCGTATGCCAGGCTAGAAGTACCACGCGCCGTCGAACGCCATCGATTTTGACGAATACCTCATCATAGGTCACCTCGAACTCGATGCCATCGGCACCACCACGAACAAGCAGGAGCTGACCTGAATCAACTCGCAACAGCGCCACTTCGCATCGGCGCATCCACGTGAATGCCTTCGCTTCATTAACGACCTCTGACCACGCCTCGGAGGCGGCAACTTCGCGCACCAAAGTGGCGGGCCGGATGTCCATGATATCTGCCGTCTCACGCCGCCGGCGCATCCTTCAGCATCTTCGACGCCTGCCTATCCATCTCGTCATACTGCTGCTTCGGAATATGCTCCATCAACTTCTTCACAATCGTGTCGCTCTTCATCCCCTCCGCCTCCGCATTAAAATTCGTCACGATCCGATGCCGCAACACCGGCAACGCAACCTGCCGAATATCCTCCGTCGAAACGTGATATCGCCCCTTCAGCAGCGCCCGAGCCTTCCCCGCCAAAATCAAATACTGACTCGCTCTCGGCCCCGCTCCCCACGCCACATAATCCTCCACAAACTTCGGCACCCCACCCTCCGTCTTCCGCGTCAATCTCGAAAACTGCAACGCATACCGAATCACATGATCCGCCACCGGCACTTTCCTCACCACATCCTGCAGCGCGAGCACCTCATCCCCGCTCAGCACGTTCTGCAAATCCACACCCCGCCCCGCCGTCGTCAGTCGCACGATCTGAAACTCTTCCTCTTCCGTCGGATACCCCACATTAATGTTGAACATGAACCGATCCAGCTGCGCCTCCGGCAGCGGATACGTCCCCTCCTGCTCGATCGGATTCTGCGTCGCCAGCACAAAGAACGGCTGCTGCAGCCGATGCATTTTCCCACCCGCCGTCACCTGGTGCTCCTGCATCGCCTCCAAAAGCGCCGCCTGCGTCTTCGGCGGCGTCCGGTTAATCTCATCCGCCAGAATCATGTTTGAAAAAATCGGCCCCCGCACAAACCGCAATTCCCGCCGACCCGTCGCCTTATCCTCCTCAATCACCTCCGTCCCCGTGATATCCGAAGGCATCAAGTCCGGCGTAAACTGGATCCGATTAAACGACAACCCCAATGTCTTCGCCAACGTCGAGATCAACAAAGTCTTCGCCAACCCCGGCACCCCCACCAAAAGCGCATGCCCCTTACAAAACAGCGCAATCAGCAACTCCTCGATTACCAATTCCTGCCCCACAATCACCTTCCCCAGCTCCGCCTTTAAGTCATGATAAGCCTTCTGCAATTTCTCCACCGCCGCCAACTCATCCTGCGAAAGACTCGTCGCCGTCGGCTGCACAATCCCAATCTGATTTTCCATGCCAACTCCAAATTTGACCCGAAGCCAACCGTGCCCACATGATTTCCGATGAAGGGTACGACCGGACGAATACAATCCTAGCCCCGCTGCCACGGACCCTCAAACCACAGACTCACGAAAGCGTACAAAGTTCCATGCCAGAACTCCCCGAAGTCCAGACCATCGTAAACACCTTAGCCCCCGCGCTCACGGGCCGGCGAATCGTACGCATCGTCCACCTGCGCCCCGACATTGTCACCCCAATCGGCTTCGAGCTTCCCAAGCATCTGCAAGACCGCAAGATCAAATCGATTCACCGCCGCGCCAAGCGCATCGTCTTCACGCTCGACGACAACAACGCGTTCTACATTCACCTTGGTATGTCTGGACGTCTGACGCTCGAAGCGCCTGATGAGCCGATCCCTCTCCACACTCATCTGATCGTCGAGACCGACTCCTCTTCCCGTAGCATGGGCGTCTCGCCCATGCATCCGCGCCCAAAACATGGGCGAGACGCCCATGCTTCGCGCAACACCCAACTCCGCTTCAAAGACCCCCGGCGCTTCGGCGGCATCTTCTGGTTAGGCTCCGAATCCGCCGAAACCAACATCGGACCCGAACCCCTATCCCTCCGCGCAAAACATCTCGCCCCGCGCCTGGCCCGCACAAAACGCGCCATCAAAAACGCCCTCCTCGACCAACGCCTCATCGCCGGCCTGGGCAACATCTACGTCGACGAATCCCTACACGCCGCCAAAATCCACCCCCTCACCCGCGCCGACAAACTCAAGCCCGACCAGATCACCCGCCTCACCGAATCAATCAAACAAGTCCTCAACAAAGCCCTCAAACACCGCGGCAGCACCTTAAGAGATTACGTCGACGCCCAAGGCGCCAAAGGCGACTTCCAACGCCTGCACAAAGTCTACAATCGCCAACGCCGCCCCTGCACCACCTGCAAAACCCCCATCAAAAAAATCGTCCTAGGCGCCCGCTCCACCTGCTTCTGCCCCAAGTGCCAGCAACGAAATCCGCTTCGACCCCCGTGACAAAGATCACCAACCCCACTCCCGCGTACAACTCTCCCCCATCGCAAACACTTCCTCGCCCCCCACGCTCCGCAGGCCAAGCGTGTCCCTTCGTCCCCTTCTTGCCTCTTGCCTCTTGCCCCTTCCCTCTCCCCCTCCCCAACCCCACAATCTATACTGCACCCACACCCCTCACCTCTCTTTCCAAAGGGCAACATGGACTTCGCCAAACTCCTACGCTTCGCCGCCGACCACGACGCCTCCGACATCCACATCCAGGCCGGTCTCCCCGCCTCCTTCCGCATCGGTGGCATCATCCGAACCTCCGACCAGCCCCCACTCACCGAAGAAGAAGTCCACAACTTCATCACCTCCATGGCCCCGCCACGCATGCGCGAAAACTCCGACGAACGCATGATCGCAGGCCTCGATTTCTCCTACGCACTCCCCGGCGTCTCACGATTCCGATGCTCCGCCTACCGACAGCTTGGCCTCCCCGGTATCGCCATGCGCCTCATCAAAAGCAAAATCCGCAATCTCGAAGAACTCCACATGCCCCCCGTCATCGCCGAGATCGCCCTCTCACATCGCGGACTCACACTCGTCACCGGAACCACCGGCTCCGGTAAATCCACCACACTCGCCGCAATGATCGACCTCATCAACCAGCACCACTCCTGCAAGATCATCACCATCGAAGACCCCATCGAATACCTCCACACCCCCAGGCTCGCCCTCATCGCCCAACTCGAAGTCGGCACCGACACGCCCACCTTCGAACAAGCCCTGCGCCAATCCCTACGCCAGGATCCCGACGTCGTCCTCGTCGGCGAGCTGCGCGATATGGACACCCTCCGCATCGCACTCCGCGCCGCCGACACCGGCCACCAGGTCTTCTCCACCGTCCACTCCGCAAGCGCCCCACAAACCATCGAACGCATCATCGCCATGTTCCCACCCAGCGAACACAAACTCCTCCTCACGCAACTCGCCGGAAACCTCGAAGCCATCATCTCCCAAAGACTCGTCATCTGCCGCGACGGCTCCAGAAGACCTGCCACCGAAATCCTCCGCGGCGGACCCGTCCCAACCAAATACATCCTCGAAGGCCGCGCCCTCGAACTCGGCGACTACATCAAATCCGCCGGCGCCGGCCAACACACCTTCGACCAGGATCTCCTCACCCTCCACCGCCAGGAACTCATCAGCAACCAGGAAGCCCTCGTCAACGCAACCAACCGCGAAGCCCTAACCATGGCACTCAGAGGCATCGGAAAAACCAGCGAACCCACAACTCAACAATCCAAACCCCCTCAACCCATGCCCCGCCCCGCCCCCAACATCAATCACACTCACTAACCCTGCTTCACCTATGAATCGAGCAAATCCACGAAACAACGACAGGTTTAGCCGCCCGGCGCAAGCCCGCGGTCCAGTCACCCACCGCATCGCCCTCGATCGCCGCCTCCAAGTCTTCGTCATCGCCGCAATCTTGCTCCTCGGCGCCATCGTCGCCATCGTTCACTTCACCCGCCAATATCGCCGGCAGCCCTCGCCCTCCCCCTCGCCCTCCACCACCGCCCCGCAACCCGAAGCCACGCTCTCCAAATCCCGCGAGCCTTCACAACAAATTTCCCCCGTATCCGTCGACCTCGTCCTCGGCAATCCCAGTTCCGCCACGACCGATCCCACCAACCGCACCAACTATCTCATGATCAAGCCCTACTACGCCCTCAGCTACAACGAGCTAAAAGGAATCCCCAACTGGGTCAGTTGGCGCCTCACGAAACTCGACCTCGGCTCCGCGCCCCGCAAGCAACTCTTCGACCCCGATCCAACCCTCCCAAAAAACTTCTACCACGTCACCCATCGCAATTATTCCGGCTCCGGCTTCGATCGCGGTCACCTCTGCCCCCACTCCGACCGCGCCGCCAACGAAGAAATGAGCTTCTCCACCTTCATCATGACCAACATCATCCCCCAGGCCCCCAACGTGAACCAGAAAGCCTGGGCCAACCTCGAAGACTATTGCCGTTCCCTCGTCCGCCGCGATCGCGATCGCCTCTACATCATCACCGGCCCGGCCGGTCAAGGCGGAATCGGGTCAGCCGGACCCAAAACCACACTCGCCGCCGGCAAGGTCACCGTCCCCGCCGAGTGCTGGAAAATAATCGTCATCGTCCCCGAAGCGCAGAGCGAAGACGACCTCGCCAAGATCACAATCAACACCCGCGTCATCGCCGTCCGCATGCCCAACGACAACGACGCCGTCAGTTCCGACTGGGCCAAATACCGCACCACCCCCGCCAACATCGAGCAGCGCACCGGCTTCAAATTCTTCGACCGAACAGCCCCCGAGATCGCCGACAAACTTCGCCAGAAACTCGACACCGCCCGCATCTCAAGCGCTTCCGTCCCCAACCTCAACTAAACCCGATGACCGACCCACTCGACATCCTCCGCAAAGCCGCCGAAGGGCTTCTCTACCCCAGCGAGTCGGATGTCCCTTTCGATGTCATCCAATCCCCTTCCGCAAAAGACATCATCAAAGCCCGCCCCTTCAAAGAACAATCTCTCGACGATTTCTTCCGCGAGCTTCTCACCACCGAAGATGCCGACCGCTACCGCGCACTCCGCAAGTCCCTCGAATCTCTCCTCAAAAACCCCAGGGTCCTCCGCATCGGCGCCCGCACCGTCGATGTCTACATCGTCGGCCAAACCCCTCGCGGCGACGTCGCCGGTCTCCACACCCAGTCCATCGAAACCTAATGTGCACCGTTCCCATCGACAAATCACCCTCTTCTGTCGATAAATCCCATACATGACCGTCGACGAAGCCCTCCAACAAGCCCTCACCCTCCACCGCGCCAATAAGCTCAACGAGGCCGAGCAGATCTACCGCGCCGTCCTCCAGCAGACCCGCCACCCCGCCGCCATGCACCTCCTCGGCGTCATCCTCCACCAGCGCGGCCAGTTCCTCCCCGCCCGAGATCTCATCGAACAAGCCCTTCAACTGGACCCCAATGACTTCGCCGCCCACAACAATCTCGCCGAAGTTTATAAAAACCTCGGCGAGTTTGAAAAAGCCCTCCAGTGCTCCAACCGCGCTCTCGAGCTGAATCATCAGTTCGGCCCCGCCCACACCAGCATTGCCGAAAACCTCATGAACCTCGGCAAGGTCGCCGAAGCCGCCGATCACACCCACCGCTCGATCGCGCTCGTCCCCAACGATCCCAACGCCCACGTTATCCGCGCCCGCCACCTCCTTCTCACCGGCCAACTCTCCCGCGCCTGGCCCGAGTACGAATGGCGACTCCACAAATTCCCCCACCTCCGCCGCCAGCTTCCCATGCCCCGCTGGACCGGCGGCAAAATCGCGGGTCACTCCATCCTCCTCACCGCCGAGCAAGGCTTCGGCGACGCCCTCCAGTTCGCCCGCTACGCCAACGTCCTCGCCGACCGCGATGCCGAAGTCTACGTCGAATGCCACGCCGAATTAAAACGCCTCATGCAGCGCGTCGCCGGCGTCGTCTCGGTCATCGCCGTCAACGAAACCCTCCCACGCTGCGAATACCACATCCCGTTGCCGAGCCTCCCGCTCGCCCTCAACACCACGATCAAAACCATCCCCGCCGAGATCCCCTACATCACCGCCCACCCCAAGCTCGCCGAAGCCTGGGGCGACATGATCAAGACCGACCCAAAGCGTCGGCTGAAAGTCGGTCTCGCCTGGGCCGGCCGCCGCACCCACGAGCAAGATAAGTTCCGCTCCTGCCCCCTGGAACTCATCGCCAGTCTAGGCGACGTCGATCAAGTCACCTTCTACAGCCTTCAGAAAGGCGCCGAAACCACCAGCACCCCAGGCCTCAACCTCATCGACCGCACCGCCCGCATGTCCGACTTCGCCGACACCGCGGGCCTCATCGCCAACCTCGACCTCGTCATCACCGTCGACACCGCCGTCGCCCACCTCGCCGGCGCCATGGGCAAACCCGTCTGGATCATGCTCCCCTTCGCCCCCGAATGGCGCTGGATGCTCCAGCGCGAAGATTCCCCCTGGTATCCCACCGCCAAACTTTTCCGACAGCCCGCCCCCAACGATTGGCCCCCCGTCATCGACCGCATCAAACAAGAACTCCGCTCATTCCAACCTCCCCCGTAGCATGGGCGTCTCGCCCATGTTCCGCCGCTCGGCATGGGCGAGACGCCCATGCTACGAATCATCCCCGAGCACCTCATCAATCACCGGCTTGATCGTGTCATAATCAAATCCCCTCCTCTGCAACATTCCTGCCAGCCTTCGACGCGCCACTACCGGCTCCAACCGCTTCAACCTCCCCGCCTGCTTCTCCGCCAACTTCCGCGCCGCCGCCACGTTATCCACGCTCCCATAAACATCCTCCATCGCCCGCGAAGCCACCTCCCGGCTCACGCCCGCCCGTATCAGCTCCATCAACGCCCGCCGCGGCCCATGCTGTTTATGCTGCGCCGCCGACATTGCCTTCGTTTTCGCAAACCGCTCATCATCCAGATACCCCAGCCGAGTGAGATCCCCAATCACCGCCTCGATCACTTCGTTCCCCCACTCCTTGCGTGAAAGCTTCCGCCGGATCTCGCTCGTGCCATGCAGCCGCGACTCGAGCAGCTTAATCGCCGAATCAAAACACTCCTGCTTCACCTCCCCAAGCTGGATCTCCCGCACCTGCTCGTCGCTCAATTCCAACCCCTCGCGCAGCCGAAACCGCGCCACCACGTTCACGTTGCACCCGAATGCGAACGCGCCATCGAGATGGATATTCCGCCGGTTCCCCCGCCGTCTCTGCTCCGAAATTCTCGTAACCTTCGGCATCTTCCCCCATTCTACACGCGCTTCATCACTTCTTCCGCAATTCCCCGAGCCGCTTGAAACACCTCACATAAAAATTGGGCTCCTCATTCACCACCTCCGGCGGATTCCCCGACCAATTGCACACGATCACGAGCCCCTTCCCCAGCGGCGCTTGATACACCAGATAGAAATCCGCGTCCGTATCGATCTTCTGAAACGGAAACACCATGTCCGCCGTCGACTGGAGCTTTACGAGCGCCTTCACATCATCCTTGAAATGCCCGTTCACTCCATTCGGCGCGCATCTCCACTTCCCCTCATCCGTCAGATCCTTCATCAATGGATCTTCCTTCCCCACCACCTCCACCTCCTGCGCCTGCCCAGCATAACCATACTGTCCCTCCTTCAACCCAATCAGATTGTTCAACAGTTCCGTGCATCCCGGATTGTTCACTCCGACCGGCCCGACCCAAAGCAAACCCACACCTTCCTCAACCGCCTTGGTCAATCCCGCCAACACCTCATCTTTTATGTTCGGCGCGCGATACGCCACCATCACATCCAGCGATTTCAAGGATTCCAGATCATCCGCGCGCATCACCTCTCCCTTCGCATCCGGAAACTTCTCCGCGATCATTTTCTTCATGTCCTCATCGTCCTGCGAATCCGGCTCAATCAGCGGAATCAACTGCACCGATGCATCATGAAGCTTCTCGACAATATCCGCGTGGTCGTACCCATAGGGCCTCCCCAACTTGCTCGGCCCCGTTGCGGTGTACAAACTCACGACAAACCCCACCCGCAGCTTATGCCCCGCATCGTCCGCCTTCGCGGCTTCCGCGGGATGGCTCTCCGACCCCTGGGTTGTCGACTGCGTCGTGGCTTTCGTCGCAGCCTCCGCGCCCAGCGCACTCGCGCTGCCCAAAAGCAGCACACACGCCATCCCCGCCAACACTCGAATCACGCCCATATTGATTGCTCCCTGACGATCCGCGTACGCCCGTTGCGCTTTCGGACATCTACTTCTTCTTCATCTCCACCAGCCGATGCAATCCCCGCACATAAAAACTCTGCCCATCCAGATGCCTCAGCGGCGTCGGCAGCGCCGACCACGCACACACCAGCACCGGCCCCTTGCCCAGGCTCGTCAGGTACAGCACGTTGTAATCCCCCTCCACCGAAGTCTTCTCCTGATCCCCCGGAAATTTCAACGCATCCGTGGCCGACAGCTTGATCAGCGCCTTCGATCCCTCCTTCAACTTCCCCATCGCCCCCGCCGGCGTCGCCTCCCAGGTATCCGCCTGCGGAACATTCTTGATCAGCGGATCATCCGACGCCAGAACCTCGCAAGGCTGCGGCTTCAGGTTCCACGCATACACCGCCTCCGTCATCCCCACCAGCTCGCACACGCCTTTGTTCGTATACCCCGGCGTCACATTCCCCACCCGCCCCACCACCAGCAGACCCACGCCCCCATCCACCGCCGTCTTCACTCCCTCGATCACCTCATCCTTCAAATTCGGCACCCGAGCCAGCACAATCAAATCCAGCGTCGCCAGCGCATTTTTATCATCCGCCCGAAACACCTGACCCTCCGCATCGGGAAACTTCTCCTTCACCACCGTCGCCAGATCCGCGTCGTTTTCCGAATCCGGCTCAATAATCGGAATCAACTGCAGCGATTCATCCTTCAGTTCACCCGCAACATTCGCGTGCGAGTAACCATACGGTCTTCCCCCCAAATTAGGCCCCGTCGCCGTGTACAGGCTCACGAGCACGCCCACCTTCAACTTCCCCCCTGCCGGCGCGGGCTTCGTCGTAGCATCCTCGCCTCGACTGAGCTCACACATGCAGCACAGCACCAGGACCACAATCACCTTCAGTCGTACCACAAAACCTCCTTCAATCAATCTCCCGATCGATCGGCGACCACATCGCCTCATACGTGCTCTTCCCCGTCGACCAGTTCACCACCCGATCATGCCTGTACAAATCCACGTGTCCATCCGCAAACCCGATGTTCAACCTCCCGAACGCATCTCCCATTCCGGCCGGCGACTTTCCCGATCGATGCCGGTAGTAACAAATCTGCGCCGCCTTCGCGCCAAACTGGTCGTCCGGGCTGAACCCGCCCCCAGCGCTTCCGTACCCAAACCGCCCCGCTGGTTGATGCGGCACCCAGCCCACCACCGCAGGCGATGCGATCCCCAGCGGCTTCCAATTCGCAGGCGGCGTCGGCTCATCCGATGTCGGCCACTTCTCCGTCGCAAACGATTCGATCAACAGGATCATGTTTGATCCCTGCCCCACATTCGACTTCCAAAGCTTCCCGCTCGGCGGCGAATCGTTCAGCGACGCCTCCACATATACGCTAACCTTCGCGCTCGCAAAGACATTCATCGAATAGCAGCGAACCGCATCCTCCAGATCCGCCGGGCAGCGCATCACCCCGCCCGCCACCGTATCATCCGTCGTCGGAAACTGCGGCTTGATGTACTTCCCAATGCAAGCCTTGCTCGTCCAGAACGTATAAAGCGCCCCCACATTCGGCGGAAACATCCCCCGATTTTCCGCGGAATAGTTGATCAACCCCCCGCACAACTGCCGCAAGTTGCTCGCACACTGAACCGTCTGCGCGTTCTTCCGCGCCCCCACCATCGCCGGCAAAAACAGCCCAATCAAAACCGCAATGATCCCAATCACCACCAATAGCTCCACCAACGTAAACCCGGTCCTTCCCCGGGGATTCCTCCGCGCATCATGAACGCTCCCCCGTGGCACGGGCTTCCAGCCCGTGTTAGCCGCGCCAGATAAACTCAAAATTCGTCGATTCATTGTCATCATTGCTTTGACGATCAAACTTCAAAAAGATTTCACTTTCAATTATAAATGTCCGCGACCCTTCAACCTCGGACACTTTATGAAATCCTTCCTCCGTGCCCTCGCCGTCTCCGCGCTCCTCCCAACGTTGACACATCGCCACAGGGAGCCGGGTGGGAAAACGCAACCCACCCGACTAGAGTAGTAGTATCCAGTGCGATACCGCTCGACCTACGCCATGTTCGCCCTCGCCACCGTTGTCGCCATCGGGTTTGGATGCGCGTGCGGGTGCGATCGGGACGAATCCATCACCTTCTACCGCGCCGCCAAGGATCCCGCGGCGACGCAAACAGCCTCGTCGGAGCACACTTCCCCCGGGCAAGCCACCGCCGCCGGCTCACTCACTTGGAAGCTTCCGCAAGGTTGGAAGGAGTCCACTTCGCCTCAGCAGATGCGGTTCGCCACGATCATTGTGAATGAGACGCCGCCGGTTGAGCTGACGGTTGTACCCCTCGGTCAGGAAGCCGGCCAACTCCTGCCCAATCTCAACCGCTGGGAAGGGCAGCTTGGTCTGCCCGCATCACACGAAGCAGACCTGAACAAGCTCGTCAAGCACACGGATATCAACGAACTGCACGTTGATCTCGTCGACCTCACCAGTCCCGAAGACAAAACTCCGCGGCAGCGCATGCTCGCCGCCATCACCCCGCACGGCAGCCGGATCTGGTTTTTCAAATTGTCAGGTCCCGAGCCCATCATCACCAGTCAGAAACAGAACTTTGACGCGTTCATCAACTCGATCTCCCCATCCGCCGGCGTCGCCGCTACTACGCCCTCCGCACCCACGACCGCCTCCGCACCCACGAACGCCCCCGCCTTCACCGCCGGCCCAGTCAGCATCAAATCCTTCTCGGCTCCCGCCGGTTGGCAACAACTCCCCGATCAAAAACCCCCGCGCGTTCTCGCCTTCATCATCGGCACCGCGCCAAGCAGCGCCGAACTCGCGGTGACGTCCTTTCCCCCCACCGGCGCCGGCTCCTTCCTCGACAACGTGAATCGCTGGCGCGGCCAGCTTTCCCTCGAGCCCATCGCCGACATCCAATCCCTCAAGCTCGACGAAATCCCCACCGGCAAGGACAACAAAGGCGTCGTCCTCGAGATCGACAACCCGAAACTCACTCCTCCCAAGCGCATGCTGATCTGCATCGTCAGCCAATCCAACCAGCTCTGGTTCTTCAAGCTCACCGGCCCCTCCGATCTCGTCGCCGCCCAGCGCGAAGCGTTCAACGCCTTCCTGAAATCCTTGGAGTTCTCCAGTTGAGTCTCACCCCGTCATCCATCCCCGCCCTTCACGCGCATTCCACAAAGAGTGTCAACGCGCCCACCGCCTCCAGCTCTTCTTCTTCTCACGAGGCACGAGTCACGAGTCGCGGGTCGCCACTACGTTCCCTCCTCGCCCCCTTCGCCTCCCTCCGCCTCACCGTCATCCTCATCATCCTCTCCATCATCCTCATCTACGCCGGCACCTGGGCGCAGATCGACACCGGCATCTGGCAAGTGCAAAAGCACTACTTCCACGCCCTCTTCTGCTGGATTCCCTTCCAAACCTTCTTCCCCCGCCCCAAGCCCGGCCAATTCAAAATCCCCGGCGGATTCCCCATGCTCGGCGGATACACCCTCGGACTCCTCCTCCTCATCAACCTCCTCGCCGCCCACTTCGTCCGCTTTAAGCTTTCCTGGAAACGAACCGGCATCATCCTCATCCACCTCGGCCTCATTCTCCTCCTCGTCGGCGAAGGCATCACCAGCGCCTTCCAGATCGAGAGCCAGATGTCGATCAACATCGGTGAATCCGCCGGCTTCTCCCAGGACATTCGCACCGCCGAACTCGCCATCGTCGACACCACGCCCGCCGATCACGACAACGTCGCCGTCGTCCCCTCGTCCATGATCAAGAGCGGCGCCACGATCTCCCATCCGAAGCTCCCGATAACGATTAGAGTCGAAGAGTTTTATCCCAACGCCCAGATCCTCGGCCCCATGCAGGCGCAATCGATGTCCAATCCACCTGCTGCCAAAGCAACCGCAGGCGATGGCGTCGGCATCAGCATCCTCAATGTCCCAACCTCCTCAGGCACCGAAGGCGCCATCGATCTTCCCTCCGCCTACGTGCGCCTGCTCGCGGGCTCCCAGGACCTCGGCCTCTATCTCGTCTCCGGCGCCGTCAACCAGTTCCGCGAGCCGCTCCTTCCCCCCCAGACCTTCGAAGTCAACGGCAAGAAATTCAACATCCAGTTGCGCTTCAAGCGCCTCTACAAGCCCTACCGGATGGAGCTCGAGGACTTCAAATTCGACCGCTACCCCGGCACCGACATCGCCAAAGATTTCTCCAGCTACGTCCGCCTCATCGACCCCCGCCACAACGTCGACCGCAAGGTCCGCATCTGGATGAACAACCCGCTCCGCTACAACGGCGAAACATTCTTCCAGGCCGACTGGAACAAAAAAACCGAGCGCGGCACCATCCTCCAGGTCGTTCGCAACCCCGGTTGGACCATCCCCTACATCGCATGTGTCGTCGGCGCAATCGGCCTGCTCATCCACTTCGCCATCGTTCTTCTCAACTTCCTCCGCAAGGAAACCAAGCGCCGCATCCAGCGCGCCCAGCCCGCCAGCCAGGCAAAACTATCCAACCCCTGGTGGGCATCATGGTCCTTCATCTTCCCCCTGATTATCACCGGCTTCTGCGCCTTCTACGTCCTCGCCCACCTCAAAGCCCCCGCGCAGAAAACCCCATGCGATCGCGACGCCTTCGGCCGGCTCCCCGTCTCCCACGAGGGCCGCGTCCAGCCGCTCGATAGCTTCGCGCGCAACACCATGAAAGGCCTCCTCGGCCGTGAATCGTTCTACGTCGACGGAAAGCGCACCCCCGCCATTCAGTTTGTGCTCGAGCTCTGGGGCGACCGCGACGCAGCGCTGTCCGAAGAGGTCTTCCGAATCGACAACCCCGAGCTCCTGAATTTCCTCGAGCTCCAGCCCAAGCCCAAATCCGCCTTCGCCCAAATCAGCGGCTTCGGCGGCGCAACCCCCTACCGCTTCAGTTGGAAAGAGCTCGAGCCCAAGTTCGCCAAGCTCGCCCCCGAGATCAAGAAGCTCGATCCCAACGACGAGAAAAGCTACTCGCTCTTCGAGCGCCGCGCCGTAGAGCTCTGGCGAAAGCGAACCGCCTTCCTGGCCGTCTCCGACATGGGCGGCCTGCACATGGTCGTCCCACCCGCCGGCGAAACCCACTGGAAAACCCTCGGCGAAGCCGCCGGAAGCGCCAAGAACTTCGAATCGCTTCCCCCCAGCGTTCAAACCTTCGTCACCATGCTGGAGGACTACAACGCCAAGCGCTACGATGAATTCAACCACTCCGTCCAAACCTACGCCGCCACTTACGAATCTCAGGTGCCGAAAGAGATGTCCGCCGTTCGCTTCGAACAGCTCTTCAACCGCTTCGACCCCTTCACCAACGCGCTCGTGCTCTATCTCTTCGGATTCGTGCTGATCACCCTCTCCTGGCTCGGCTGGTCGTTGCCCTTCCGCCGAGCCGCTATCTGGATCATCGCCCTCGCGCTCATCGTCCACACCCTCGGACTGATCGCCCGCATCTACATCTCCGGCCGCCCCCCCGTCACCAATCTCGCATCCAGCGCCATCTTCATCGCCTGGGGCGCGGTAATCCTCTCGCTCGGAATGGAAGCCGTCTATCGCAGCGGCATCGGTTGCGCCACCGCTTCACTGCTCGGCTTCTTCTCCCTCCTCATCGCCGACCGTCTCGCCCTCTCCGGCGACACCCTCAAGGTCCTTCAGGCCGTCCTCGACACCAACTTCTGGCTCGCAACCCACGTCGTCATGATCACCCTCGGCTACGCCGCAACCTTCCTCGCGGGATTTATCGCCATCCTCTACATCATCTGGAAACTGTTCTCGACAATGCGCCCGCGCGCCGTTCAGTCGCCAGCCGCCGTCGAAGCAAAAGCCACACTCGCCAAAGACTTCTCGCGCATGATCTACGGCATCACCTGCTTCGCCATCCTCTTCAGCTTCGTCGGCACCGTCTTGGGTGGAATCTGGGCCGACCAATCCTGGGGAAGATTCTGGGGCTGGGACCCCAAGGAAAACGGCGCCGTCCTCATCGTCCTCTCCAACGCCCTCCTCCTCCATGCCCGCTGGGCAGGCCTCGTCCGCGACCGCGGCCTCGCCTGTCTCGCCATCTTCGGGAACATTGTCACCGCCTGGAGCTGGTTCGGTGTCAACATGCTCGGCGTCGGGCTCCACTCCTACGGATTCATGGAATCCGCCCTTCTCTGGCTCCTCATCTTCGTCCTCTCCCAACTCGCCATCATCGCCTTCGCCATTCTCCCCACCCACTGGTTCCGCGCTGCCCACCCCGCCATCATTTAAGCGCGCAACCTCGCTGTCCCAACTCGCTAAGCAAAGCGACCGCGATGTCGCGAAAAAAACCGCGAAGAAGAATTCTCAGCAAGGCGCTTTCCTTCGCGTCACCTTCTCGCGCCTTCGCGACTTCGCGCTCTCTTCGTTTCTTCGATCCTCCTGAACTCGGCGCTCGGCCCGCTTAACCCATCCTTTTTCCTAACATTCCCCTTGACCTCTCATAAATGTTAGGCTATCATTCTCCCTAACTAAATCCAATCACAAGGATGTGCAGGATGATTACAATTCGGCAAATTGAGCGGCGTTTCGATAACCAGCAGTTCCGAAGGCTCTACCACGAGCTTATGGATAACCGCCCGGAAACGCCCCGCGTCCCGGCCGCGCCCCCTTCCCAATTCATTCACATGGACATACCCCGATCGGACTTCCCAAAACCTCCCAGAACCTCCCACTCCTCGACATTCGATCCCCTCGAAACCACCCTCGCCAGCGTCATCCCCATCGCTGCCATGGGCATGATCCGCATGGATGAGCTTTGCCAGGGCTCTCATCCGTTCTATCGCCGGCTCCTCAACGTCGTCCTCACCAGCCAGCAAAAAGACGGCGGATGGGGCGATCCCATCGCCACCGCCCTTTGCCTGCGCGCCCTTCTCGGAAACAACGGTCAGGGTAATTCCATCCACGGCGGCCTCGCCTATCTCGCCGGTCTCCAGAAAACCGAAGGCATCTGGCCTCAAGAACCCATCCGCCGCCTGACCGCCGATGCCTTCGTCTCCGCATTCATCCTCCACCAGCTCGGCGAATTCGCCGCCTTCCGCAACTGCGTCCGCTTCCAGGACGCCGTCCTTTGGTTCGCCACCCACGCCAAAAACCTCGATGAAGAAACCCAGCGCCTCTGGCAACACGCCCGCACCCGCTGCCGAGTCAACAGCAACCACACCACCATGACGCTCTGGTCCCCCAAACGCCCCGCCGCCTGACCCTGGTATTTCGCCCCCGGTGAATACACCGGGGGTGACCGCAGACGCTTTCAAGCGTCCAAAAAAGAAGGACCGCAAAAACGCGGTCCTTCAGGAAAACCAAGTGTTTGTCGCCTTAATGCCCAACCGGCGTCGTCACCGTCGGAGCACTCGGCAGCTTCAGCACCGTCCCCAGCTTCACCTTCGCCGGATCAGCGCCGATCTTGTCCTTGTTGAGCTGATAAATCTTGTCCGCCATGTCGCTCTTCCCATAGAGCTTGACGGAGATCTTGTACAGGCTGTCATTCGGCTGGACCCTGTATTCCTTCGTCGCGTCGATCGCGGGTGCCGTGCGGCTGGCAGCCGGCGTCGCGTTTCCGTCCGCCGCTTCGCTGCCGCCCGGAACATCGCTCGGCTTCACATCCGAAACCTCCGGCAACACGATCGACATCCCCACCTTCAACCGCTTCGGATCGAGGCTCGGATTGGCCCGCAGGATATGCGGATAGTAGTTCGCACTCCCATAAGCGACTGCCGCAATGCTGGAAATGGTTTCATTCTTCTGAACCGTGTGCGTCCGCGCGTTTGCGTTCGCCGGACGAGTCGTCGGCGAAACCGGTGCCGGATCGATGACCAAATCCGTCGGCGGAGTGGTTGGCGTGGTGGGCGCTTGTGAAAGCGGCGCTGGACTCGGGCTGTCCGGAATGCCTGCGACCACCTGCGGCGGTGTCTGAGCCTGCGGGGTATCGATCGGAGCGTTCGCCAACTCCGAGACCTTCGCCTGATCAACCGGCGCCACCGTCGGAGCCGCCGGCAGCGCAGTTGTGGGCGCGATAATCGTGCTATTGCCGGCGGGGCTTGGCGTCTGCGCAATCAACGGAATCTGCTGATCGCCATTAAGCAGCTTGCCCCAATCGAGATCGCCGTTGGCCTTGGGCTTCTCCGCCGAAGCAGTCTCCTGACTCGGCGCCGCGGACGGCGGAGCATCGGATTTCGCCGAATCATTCGCCGCCACCGATCCAGGCGCCGCGGGCGCGGGGGCCACCGCGGGCTTCTCGGTGTTCAGCGATTCGCTCGAGGGTGTGATCGACCTGGCGGCCGCGGGATCGGCAGCTTTCGCCCCCACCGCACCCGCCTGGGTCTTGGGCTTGCCTGAGCCCCCGACCGACAGCACCCAGACAATGACAACGGCTAAAACTACGCCCCCGATGGCGAAGCCTAGCTTTACTTCTTTTCGCATGGGCATCCTTTCCCACAGAGATCTGTCGGTCTCCGCACCCAACCGAAACGGCTTGGCGCGAAACGCATTTGCAATTTCGAAGTCGTTCATGCAACTCGTATCGGCCAACCGTGCCTTGCGAGTTTACTTATCGGACCGGCACGCGCATCTTTTGCGCCGATCGTACCGTCTGCTGAATCCGGTTTGAACAATCTTCTTACGCACGTTGGAGTTGTCCGACGGGCGTAGTCTTCATCGTCGATTCGGCTTTCTTCCCGCCCCACACGAGGATGGGCGCCGCGATCGCAATTGACGAATACGTGCCGACTAATATGCCCGTGAGGAGGACGAAAGTAAAGCCGTGGATGCCGGGTCCACCCATAATGTACATAAACAGGACCGTGGCGATGTTGGTTCCGCCGGTCAACAGCGTTCGCGAAAGCGTCTGATTGATCGAGTCGTTGATGATGCTTCTGTTGACGGCGCCGAATTTTCCGCGGTTCTCGCGGATGCGGTCGAACACGACGATGGTGTCGATCATCGAGTAGCTCATGACGGTCAGGATCGCGGCGACAATCGTGAGGTTAATTCGGAACGGCTCGATCAGGAGGATGTTCGCGAGCCAGGGCGTGTAGGCGACCATCCAGTGGGATAGACCGATGAAGCCGACCACGAGCAGTGTGTCGTGGAGCATGGCGACGACGGTTGCGGTGCCGTATCTAAGGTCACCGAAGCGGAACCAGATGTACGCCATAATCGCGAGCAGCGAGAGGCCCAGCGCCATCAAGGCGTCATCGCGAGCAGCGCCGGCGACGGAGGCGTCAAAGCTGCTGACGCGCTGAAGCTGCGGCGGGCGATTGACGGCTTCGTTGACGAGGTTCCACATCGGAGCCGCGACTTCATCACGCCACTTGAGCGGATCGGTCTCGAACGCGATGTTGGGATCCTGCACGAGGATGACGGCGGTCGTGGTCGGCTCATCAGGCTTCGTCGGTGTCTCGACGGTGTAGTCGCGATAGGTGTTGCCGGAGCCTTGCGCCTGAGGCTGAACGCGTTGGCGCTCGATGCGGGCGCGGATCTCTTTTTGAGACAAAGGCGGAGTCAGATCCCGCAACACGATTGCAGCGCCGCCGGAATAGCGGCCGAGACTGGGCGGCGTCCAATTCTCCTTCCGCGGGCCCACTTGCAGAACCAGATCATCGTTGGTGATCGGGACAACCTGCTTCGATTCCTGAGCGGCAGCGATGGGTTGGGCGACGCCCTGGAACGTCGAAGGGAGGTCGATCTTAAGCATAGGCCCGAGCGCTTCGAGGACGGCGGTCTTGACCTTCGCGCTTTCGGCATTGGGTGTAACGACTTCGTACTCGCGATTTTCGGTCCCGATCGAAACGACTGAGGGGCTGGGAAGAACCGCTTCGAACTGCTTCTGCTCAACCTTCTTTCGAACGGCTTCGATCGGGGCTGGTTGTTTGAGTTCCAACTGAACCGAAGTGCCTGATGCAAATTCGATGTCGGCGATCTGCCCCTGCGTTGTCCTGGAGAAGAAGGCGGAGAGACCGACGAGCATGATGATGGCGCTGGTGCCGGCGAAGATCCAGACGAGCCTGCCCATCCAGTCGATGTTGGGCTTGAGCATCCGGTCCCACTTGGGGAACGTGAGCGGAAGACTTCCGAGCTTGGTGACGTGGAAGTGGTCAATCATGATCGCGAAGATCGTCTTGGTGACGAAGAGCGAGGTGAACAAGCTCCACACCAAGCCGATGAGCAGGGTGAGGCCGAATCCTTTCACTTCTTCAGAGCCGAACCAGTAGAGGAATAGCGAGGTTGCGAGCGTGGTGGCGTTGGAATCAACAATGGCGGACCAAGCGCGGTCGTAGGCGTTGCGCATGGCCATGCGGAGGGAAAGTCCGCGTTGTTGTTCTTCGCGCAGACGCTCGAAGATCAGCACGTTCGCATCGACCGCAGCGCCGATGGTGAGCACGATGCCGGCGATACCGGGCAGCGTAAAAGTCGCGTTGATGGCGGCCATGGAGCCGAGAATCAGCACGAGGTTGAGAAGGACGGCGACCAGCGCGACGACGCCGGAGAGGTAGTAATAGCTGATCAAAAAGATGGCGACGACGACGAGACCGACGGCGCAGGCGAGCAGGCCGCGGTGGAGATTGTCCGCACCGAGTTGGGGTCCGATGGTTTTTTCTGAGATAGGCTCTTCGGCAAGCTGCGCGGGCAGCGAGCCGGCGTTGAGGGTGCGGACGAGGTAGTTCAGATCCTGTGCCGTGAAGTTGCCTTCGATGACACCGACGGCGCCGATTCGGGATCTGAGGTTGGGCGCGGAAATCAGGCGGTCGTCGAGAACAATCGCAAGCGGCCTGCCGATGTTGTTACCGGAGAGATCGCCGAAGTAACGAGCGCCCTGGGCGTCGAAGCTGAACTGCACCATGCGCTCGCCGGTGCTGGGATCGTTGACGGTGCGGGCGTCAATCAATGCCCAGGCGGGTGACATCTGCTTGGTCATGGACTTCGGCGGCGTGATGTCGATGAGGCCCCAGTGCTTGCCGTTGTAGAGGTGGCCTACGCCGTGATCTTCTTCGGGCTTGTCGAACTCGACCCAGCGCATGGTGTCGCCGGCTTGGACGGAAGGCCCGCGCTTCTCGAGTCGCGCCACCATTGCCTGGACATCGGCCGGTCGGGCGGCTGGATTTGGATCGACGGGAACGAGGATGTGGTATTCGAGAACCCCGGACCCGCGAAGAAGACGCTTTAGATCGCCGGAATCATCGAGAGTTCCTTTCACTCGCGAGAAGGCAGTGAATGCGTTGGCGAATTGATCGACGGCAGCGTGGCGAGCGGGAAAATCAGCGGCGTTCTTCCTGATCTCAGCCAGCTTCTGATCGCGCGTGGGCTGGCCCTGATTCAGCGTGGCTTCCAAAGCGGAAGCGGTGAGATTCGTCTCCTCAATCTGTGACTGAAGCTTCTGGTATTCGAGTTCCTTATCGCCTTGAAGTTGAATATTGTTGGCGGCGGTAGCGGCTTGAATCTGATCGAACGTCTTGTCCAGATTTGCGAAGAGTTTCTCGCGGGTGGCGCTTCCGATGGCGAGTTGCTTCAGGCGATTGTCGCGATCCTCGCCTTTCATTTTTTCGACAACACGAATGACTTCGCCCGGTCGGACATTGGTGTCTTCAAGCTTGCTCTGTGCGGCGGCGTAGTCCTCGCGGATCTTGCGGCTCTCACCGGCTTTGCCGCTGGCGGGCATTTGGATCTCGATCTGGCGGGAGCCCTGGGGACGCCAGATCAGATTGCGGATGCCCTGTGGGTCGACGCGCTTCTTGAGCGATTCCATGACGGAGACGGCGAGGTCGCCGGAGGGGAGGGTTCCGCCCTTCGGGGGCTTGATCTCGTAGGTGAGGCTGGTGCCGCCCACCATATCGATGCCGGGCTTGAGGTTAAGCTTCTGGCTGAGGGGAACATTTTTGAAGAGGTTCTGGGGGGGCCAGAAGACGGCGAGAATCGCGATGAGGAGAATGCCGAGGGTTGCGGTGACTCGACCGAAGATGTTGGTAGGCATTGGGTACGTCCTGAATATTCAGATCAGAATTTCAAAAGTGGAATCTCAGAATTTGAGATTAAATCTCAGATTTCGAATTACTCCCGTTCCAGCTCGGAGACACGGGCGGGACGCCCGTGCTACGTTTTGGCGTCGGGTTTCTCTTCTCCGAGAACGCGGTGAATCGCGGAGCGGGCGAAGCGGATCTTGGTGTTGCTGGTTTCGTCGACTTTGACGACGACCTCGCCGTCGCGGACTTCGACGACGTTTCCGATGATTCCGCCGATGGTCTGCACGCGATCGCCGCGCTTCAAGTCGCCCAGCATATTCGTGCGTTTTTTTTCATCGCCGCGTTTGTTTCGCCAGATGAAAAGATAGAAGACGCCGAGGATGAGGATGATGGGGACGAACTGGGTCCATCCGGGAGGGCCTGATGGAGCGGTCGCGGGCGGGGGGTTCTGAGCGAGGAGATGGAGGAAAGTCATTTGTCCTTTGTTCCGTTGTCAGTTGTCCGTTGCACCAGCGGCAGCGGACTCATCAGAGTCTCAGCTGTTCACATGGTCACCCCATGCGGGTCCTAACCGACACCGTGGGTCGCTTTGAAGGAATTCGTGAAACTGCCCGTTCCCGATCGAAGCGCGGACGTCGGCCATGAGCCGCTGGTAGAACCGAACATTATGCAGGGAAAGGAGGATGGGGCCAAGCATCTCGCGGGCTAAAAAATAATGCCGGATGGCGCCGCGGGTAAAAGCGCGGCAGGCGTAGCAGTCGCAGCCGGGCTCGACGGGGCCGTTATCGCGAGCGTATTGGGCGTTTCGGAGCCGGATCGCGCCGGTTGCGGTGAACGCAGAAGCGTTGCGTCCGTTGCGCGTGGGCATGACGCAATCGAACATGTCGATGCCGGCGGCGACAGCGTTGACGATGTCTTTGGGGAAACCGACGCCCATGAGGTAGCGGGGTTTGTCGGGTGGGAGCAGCGGCGTCGTGTGCTGGAGGACGCGGATCATCGCATCGAAACCTTCACCCACTGCGAGGCCGCCTAGCGCGTAGCCGGGGAAGTTTAGCTTGAGGAGATGGTCGGCGCAGTGGGAGCGAAGCTCCAGATCCGTACCTCCCTGAACGATGCCGAAAAGGGATTGATCGTTCGGTCGAGCGTGGGCGGCCAAGCATTGTTCGGCCCAGCGGAGGGTTCGGTTGACGGCTTCGCGCTGGTATTCGCGCGGGAGGTTGGGGTCCGGGCATTCGTCGAAGGCCATCATGATGTCGGCGCCGAGGTCGTTCTGCACCTGCATCGAAAGCTCGGGGGTGAGGTGAACGATGCGGCCGTCGATGTGGGATTTGAAGGTGACGCCGGTGTCGGTGATTTTGTTGATGTCGGCGAGACTGAAGACCTGGAAGCCACCGGAGTCGGTGAGGATCGGGCCGGGCCAGGCCATGAAGTTGTGAAGGTCACCGAGGTCGCGAACGACGTCGGAACCGGGGCGGAGCATCAGGTGATAGGTGTTGGCGAGAATGATCTGGGAATGGGTCTCGGCGACGAGGTTGGGGAGAAGGCCTTTGAGCGTGCCCTGGGTGCCGACGGGCATGAAGGCGGGTGTGTCGAAGGACCCGTGGCGCGTGGTGACGCGGCCGAGGCGGGCCTGGGTTGTGAGGTCGGATTTGAGGAGGTCGTAGGTGAGGGGATGGGTCATGGGGGTTCAAACGAATCGTGCGCGAAGACGCTAAGGCACGGGAATGTAATGTTTGATGCGATGCTTGGCGAACTTGGCGAGCTTCATGCACTCGCAGGGTCAGTTTTGTAGATCCGACGCCTGCGTCGCGGTCGACGCGCAGCGTCGAAATCGCGGTCAGTTCGCGGCTGCGCCGCGACCGCGACGCAGGCGTCGGATCTACAGAAGAACGACATGCGCACAGGAAGTTTTAAGCGGCCGCGGGCAGCGGCGTGGGTGCGGCCGGTGTAACAGGAGGCGCCGGCGGCGATCCGATGAAGAATCCGGGCTTCGCGGCCATCGGGGGCACGCTATGGGGTTCCCTGATTGCCTCGGCTCCGCACTCGTCGAGCCAGACGTGGAACTTTTCCAGCTTCGCGGATCCGAATGAAGTTGTGATGGCCACATCGATCGCATCGCGTCCGCGCGCGATCAGGATTCGCCCGGTTCGCGGCTGGTTGTATCGGGCATCGACGGTCATCCATTTACGATCGACGAAGACTTCCATCCACGCGGAAAAATCCATGGGGAACGGTTCTTCGGGAACTCCGATGTCGCCGAGATATCCGGTCGCGTAACGCGCGGGAATATTGAGCGCGCGCAGCAGCGTGATCGCCAGGTGTTGGAAATCCCGGCAGACGCCCTTCTTCTCGTACCAGACATCCCAGGCCGTCTTGGTGTTGCGCGCGAATCGATAGCCGAATTGGATGTGGTTGTGCACGAAATCGAGGACCGCCTGGACCCGCTCCCAGGTGTTGGGGGTTTTGCCGAAGAGGTCCCACGCCATGGGGCTGAGGCGCTCGACTTCGCAATATCGGCTGGCCATGAGGAACTGGAGGCATTCGTTTGGAAGGTCCTCAATCTTCGACAACTTCCCAGCTTCGATTGACTGCTCGACCTGGCCGCTATCGAGCGCGACGTTGTCGTACCAGATCCGTCCCTTGCCCGCGGGCGCGAGGATGCGGCCGACGCGATTGCCGAAGCCATCGATGAAGATGTCGACGGTCAGATCCGGCTCGACCACCAGCTGCTCCGGGCGGCGCAGGGTCCATGCGTGCGAAGGATGGGTGTAGAGGTTCAAGATCATGGGCGTGGGCGCCGTCAGATCGAACTGCATTTCATAGCCAAATCGGAGGTACATCGCGCTCCCGCTTCCCAAACGTCCATCATTATCGGCGGCACACACGCCGGTAACATACTCATCGGCGAAATTCTCACGCACGTTTTGCGCTTCGGTTGCTTCGGAACTATACTGACGAAGTTGCCGATAAAGATTCCAATAGGAAGCTGCAAAATGACTTATTGCCTGGGCATCGTTACCAAGTTCGGCCTGATCATGGCGTCTGATTCTCGGACCAACGCGGGATATGACCAGGTGAACACGACGCGGAAGATGCATACGTTTGCGCAGCCTGGGGAGCGGATGTTCGTGATTCTCTCGAGCGGGAGCTTGTCGCTGACGCAGTCGGTGATTACGCAGCTTCAGCGGGAATGGGAGGCGGGACTTGGGTTGGCGACGGCGCCGACGATGTACGATGCGGCGCGCGTTGTCGGCGCGCAGGTTCGGATCGTCTCCGACATGGACAAGGACCATCTGGAGAAGGACGACTATCGGTTCAACGTCCACTTTCTGTTGGGCGGGCAAGTGAAGGGGCATCCGCCGGAGCTGTTTCTGGTTTATCCGCAGGGGAACCCGTTGCAGGCGACGGTGGACTCTCCGTATTTGCAGATCGGCGAGACGAAGTATGGCCGTCCGATTCTTGATCGGGGGATTCAGTACGATCGCACGACGTTGGAAGAGGCCGCGAAATACGCGCTGTTGTCGATTGATTCGACGATGAAATCGAATGTGACCGTGGGACCGCCGATCGATCTGCTTGCGTACAGCACGGATGAACTGGATGTGCTTCGGCAGCGGCGGTTTGGGATTGACGATCCGGATTTTTTGAAGATTCGAACGCGGTGGGAACAGGTGCTGCGGCAAGCGGTGAGCCGATTGCCGGATATTCGCTTTCGGCACGCGCCTGGTACTGGGAAGACATCGTCGGCGGAAGAGACAATTCAGATTATTGAGAAGACGGCTGTGGATGTGCCGCAGGAGATGTAGATCCAAGCGCTACTCCGTGCGCGCGATCCCCTGCTGGTCCGTGTGCCGGCGATAGATCATTTGGCCGTCTATCCACTTTTCGAGCGTATAGTGCGATTTCACATACGCTTCGATGCGGCCCCAGGCTTTGATGTAGTTTTGTTTCCGGAGGGGGCGGTGAAACAGCTCGGGCGCGCGGGTCGTTTCATCGCGCAGCTTATCCTTCAGATCCATCGGCATGACGATGTATTTCGGCCGGCGGATGTCGAAGTCGCGCAGCATCACGTCGGAGTATTCCAGGGGGGCTTCGTCGTAGTTGAGGAAGAGGAAGGTCAGGGGGATTCGGGCGCCGGGTTTCAAGCCGGTTTCGAGCAAGATCCGGGGGACGGAATCGGACCACACGGAATCGTTCACGCCTGTTCTCGCGATCAGGTACTCACTCACCGGTGAGTGCATGGGCGCGCCCCAGTGGAAGGTCATGATCTCGCCGGAGGCGATGATGGATGCGAATGCGAGGGGGACCAGCGCGGCGGCGAGCGAGCCGGCGTGGTCGCGGCGGGGCCACATGGCGTAGATCAAGGTGGCGGGCGCGGCAACGGGCAGGAAGTGGTAGGCGTACATCCGCTTCTGCATGATCGCGCCGGCGAGTTCCAGCGCGAGCCAGACGATGGCGAAGATCGCGCCGGCGCGCTCGATCTTAATGGGTAGACAGTTTTGCTCGCGTCGATAGATCCAGGCGCGAACCAGAACCGGGAACAGGGCGACGATGAGAACGACGAAAGGCTTGCAGAAATCGGTGGCTTCCCATGGCGTTGAAGCGGCGTAGCGGGAAATCTGGCGGTAAAGCTCGGGCATGTCACGAAGCGTGTCCGTGCGAATGAGGTAGATCAGCACGACGCCGAGCGGAAGTGAGAGGCCGATCGCGGCGGCGAGTCCGTGGAGGAGAATGTGCCGCCAGTTTCGCCAGTGACAGGCAATGGTTGCGGCGGCAAACGCGGCAAGCACGGAGAGTCCCGTGGGCTTGAGCATCGCGGCACAACCGGCGGCCAGGCCGACCACGAAGGCGTCGGAGATTGCGCCACCTTTGATTGCCTCGAGAGCAGCGCCGGCGGCGAGGATGGCGAAGAACACCTGTAGGGTCTCAAGCTGAAATCCGCCGAAGACCGCGACGTTGAAGTTCAAATAAACGAGCGCGAACAGCACGGCAGGCAGGCGCGCGTGCTGACCGAAGTAGCGGCCGGCCATTCTTCCGAGAAGGAGCGCTCCACCCATGGCCATGCCGGTCTGGAGCAGCACGTAGCCGGGCCACCAGGTGCCGAGCCAGCGCCAGCAGACGCTGGTCATCAGACCGACGCTGGGGAATTTGTTGTCGAGAACATCGTGGTAGAACCGGCCGCCGTCGCAGACGAGCTTGCCGAGGTAGATGAAGATGCGGGCGTCGTGGTCGAAGGGTTTGGTCAGGTAGGCGAGGCGACCGAGGAGGGCTGCGATCAGCGCGAATGTGACAAAGAGCCAGAAGCTGATGCTCTGGGTCAAGGGTTGATGGCGGTCGCACGGATCGGGCGCGGGCAAGTTGCGCATTCCCCACGTGTCGTCGAGCCAGGATGTGGTCACACAATCTTTATCGGTCGTCGGGGGCTATTTCCGCCGGAAAATCGTCTCATCGCTCACTGTTGCCTCTTCGACGTAGTTTTCGTCGACGTATGCGCGAATGGCGCGCCATGCCTGGAGGTAGTTTTCGCGCCGGACGGGCCGGCGACGGAGTTCGGTGTAATAGTCGCACTGGTGGTGTATCCAGCTTTCGAAGTTGGTGAAGAGGATGATGTACTTCGGCTGCGTGCGGTGGAAGTCGGAGAGGATGGTCCGGCCATAGTCGAGCGGGGCCTGGTCGTAGTTGGTGAAGAGGAAGGTGAGGGGATAGCGCGAGCCGGAATGCAGGTTGGTCTCAAGAAGGATCCGGGCGCCATCTTCTCGCCAGATCGCGTCGGTGGGATTCGCATGTGAAAGCAAATACTGACTGACGGGGTGCACTTGCCGGCCGGGGTGATCCCAGTTCGTCACACGGCATGCGCCGAGTACGGAGAGGGCGAGGACGGGTCCAAGGCCGGCGGCCAGAGACGTCGCTCGCGCGCGTCTGGGGATCAACCCGAAGAGCAGAGCGACCGGGGGGATCAGGACCAGGAAGTGATAGGCGTACATGCGCTTCTGAAGGATCACGCCCGTCAGTTCGAGCAGGAGCCACAGGGTTGCGAAGATCATCAGAAAGCGAGGCGACTGCATCGGCTCGCGATCTCGGCGGAAGATCCATAAGCGCACGAGGACCGGGAAGAAGAGCAGGCCCCCTACCACGATCAGTTTGTAGACGTCTGCCGGTTCCCACGCGCTGTCGGCGGCGTAGCGGGTGATCTGATTCCAGAGGAGGGGGAGTTTCTCCAACTGACCTGTCACAAAAAGGCAAGCGGCAGCGATGCACAGTGAGATCAGTACACCGGCGACTAGCGCAGCGATTTGAAGTCGGGATCTTTGCCGGTTGAAGACGATCGTGAGCATGATCGCGCCCGCGACAGCTAAACCTGTGGGCTTAAGCATCGCGGCGCAGCCCGCGAAGATGCCAGCCAGGAGGAAGCAGCGTGATCGCTGCCTGCTCAGCCCTTCGATTCCCGCGCCGGCGGCAAGCACGGCAAAGAACCCCTGCATCGTCTCGAGTTGAAAACCGCCGAAGACTATGGTGCTGAAGTTGAGGAGGACGAGCGCGAAGAGTCCGGTCGCGAGGGCTGCGGATTCTCCGGCGTGGCGGCGCATAGCGCGAGAGAGCATGCCGACCGCAACAAGCACCATGGCCGTCTGCACGAGGACATATCCCGCCCACCCGGTGCCGAAGGCGCGCCAGAAGATACCGGTAATTAAGCCAACGGTTGGGAATTTGTTGTCACAGAAGTCGACGCCAAGCCGGCCGCCTTCGTTCATCACCTTGCCCATGTAGATGAACATGCCGGCGTCGCTGTTGAACGGGCGCGTGAGGTAACAGAGCCGGCCGAACATTCCGCCAATCAGGCACAAGAAGATCAGGAGCATTGTGCCCGAAGCCGGGCGCGCCGTAGCGTGCGCGGGTTCGTAGGTGGGCTGGATGGTGGCGACGGCCGTCATAATTTTGTTATCGACTCTCCGGTGCCGATAGTCTTAAGGGGGCTTGTGCGGTATGATTATTTTGATGGTTCTCCGCCGCATGTTCTCGCAGCTTTAGCTTTCCCCCACCGATCGCTTCCCGCGTCCGCATCGTTCGTGCTTAACGACTATCACTATGCCATCCACGACTGAAAAGACCCCTCTGGTGCGGAAGCTCGATGAGTTGGAACAGCATTTGGTTTCGCTTCAGGAGCAGTTGAATGATTCGGCGCTGCTGTCGAATCCGACTCGACTGGTGGCTCTCAGCAAAGAGGCGGGCCAGCTTGAGCTGGTGGTGACGAAGTACCGCGAATTCAAGCAGGCGGCGACGCAGGTCGAGGAGCTTCGCGAAATGATCGGGGCTTCCGATCGGGAGATGGCGGAGTTGGCGCAGTCGGAGTTGCCGGCGGCGGAAGCGAAGTCTCATGAGTTGATGGAGGAGTTGAAGGACCAGTTCGTGGCGGCGGAGGACAATGTTGTTAATTCATTCTTTCTTGAACTTCGTGCCGGCACCGGCGGTGAAGAGGCCGCTCTGTTCGTCCGGGACTTATTTGAGATGTACCGCAAATACTGCGAGCGGAACGGCTGGCAGTTCATCGTCTCGGACTTCTCCGCCAGCGAGCGCGATGGGTTTAAGGAGATGATCATCAACGTCAAAGGCAACGGCGCGTTCCGCCACCTGCAATTCGAAGGCGGCGGCCATCGCGTGCAGCGGGTGCCGGAGACCGAGGCGCAGGGGCGGATCCACACCAGCGCCGCGACGGTTGCGGTGCTCCCGGAAATGCCGGATGTGCAGATTCATATTGAGCCGCGGGATGTCGAAGAGTCAGGCTGCCGGGGCGGTGGACCGGGCGGGCAGAATGTAAACAAGGTCGAAACGGGGTGGCGGCTGCTCCACAAGCCGACGGGTCTGCAGTTCAAGATGACCGAACACAAGTCGCAGGGAATGAACAAAGAGCGCGCCTGGGCGCTGCTTCGCGCGACGCTGTATGAACGCGAACGCGCCACGCAGCACGCGGCCCAGACGTCGGCGCGGAAAGCGATGATGGGCTCGGGCGATCGCTCGCAGCGCATCCGCACGTACAACTTCCCCCAGAACCGCTGCACCGATCATCGCCTGGGCGGCGAAGGCGGCGGTGAAAAGAATTTTAACCTCGATCAGATCCTGGAAGGTTTTTTAGAGTCGCTGGTATCGGCGCTATTAGAGATGGATAAACAGCAGCGTCTTGAAAACCTCTGATCGGTAATCGGATAGAATCACTCGTCCGTCTCCATGAGACCCGTGAGCGATAGACATTCCGCTTGGCCCTTTGACCAGCTCCGACTGGCGCTTGGGTGCTTTGCGTTGGATCACATTAACTCTTGTCTTGCGCAGCGTTTAAGTGCAGGGTGGGAAAAATATTTTCCGGACGGAAGAAATCCCCCCTCGCCGGCAACAGTACGAACGAAATGGCGCCACAAGCGTGGAATGAGGCGCTTGTGACCGCGGACGATAACGCGCTGCTGCAACAGATCGCGGGCGGGGATCAAGCGGCATTTCGGGCGCTCGTCGATCGTCACGCGCGCTATCTGCATGGCATCGCGCACGCGCTCGTTTGCAACAGCGCGGATGCGGAGGACATTGTTCAGGAGACGTTCATCGCCGTCCTGAATGGAAACTTTCGCGGTGAATCCGCGGTGCGGACCTGGATGGTGCAGATCCTCGTCCGCCGGGCCGCGATGCTGAAGCGGTCAAGGTGGCGGAGCGGCGCGAAGGTATCAATCGATCATGCTGATGCGGAGTCTGAAAGGGTTCAGACTCGATCCGGTGCAGCCGGTTCGGATGCGAAGTTGGATCTGACGACGATGCTCGAGGTTCTGTCGCCGGAGCACCGGGCGGTGATCGTGCTCCGGGAATTGGAGCGGATGAGTTACGAGGAAATGGCGACGGCGCTGGATGTTCCACGAGGAACGGTCGAATCGCGATTGCATCGGGCCCGCGAAGAGCTTCGGAAGAGATTCAAAGGATATCTCTAACGGCGAGCGAACCATGAGTTGCAAAAAATCCGCACAAGTTCAAGCGTTCTACGACGGAGCGCTTTCTGCCGAATCCGTGCCGTTGACGGAAGCGCACGTGCGTGAATGCGCGGAGTGCGCTGCGCTGCTGGCGGATCTGCGGTCGATGAGCAATCTACTGGCGACCGTGCCGCGGAGAGAGATGCGACCGGGCGCGGCGAGTCGAATGTACGGCGGCTGGCACGGGGCGTCCGACCGCGGCGTGCTCCGGATCGCCGGTTGGTTAACCGCGGCAGCCGCCGTCGTGCTCGCGGGCACGGTGCTGACGTGGCCCGGTCAAAAGTCCATGCAGTCGGCGAAGGGACCGGATGCGCTTGAGACCCTCGCGACGGTTCCTCCGGTCGAGGGCCATGAAGAAAGCCGGTCGGAGGTCGTCGTTCTGGCCCAGTGGATTGCGGACGACCTGTCGCCGAACGAGCAGGGCATCCGATGACCAAACTCATCGTTATCATGGGGTTCGTGGTCGCATTCGCCGCCGGTTTGGTGGTGGGTGTCAGTGTGCATACGCGCGAGGTTACGGCCGCGGCACAGCCGACGGCCCGTCCCATGGAACGCGGCGGAATGTTGACCAAGGAACTTAATCTGACTGCGCCGCAGCAGGAGCAGATGAAGCAGATCTGGTCCGAAGTCGCTCGTCACGGCGGGCGCGATCAGGAAGATCGCCGGCAGCAATATCGAAAGGAACGGGATGATGCGATCTCGGCAATGGTGAAGCCGGAGGAACGTGCGAAGTTCGACGAGATCAAGAGCAGATATTCCGAGCAGATGGCCGGGTTGGAAAAAGACAGGCGTGCAGGTTTTGACAATGCCGTGAAGCAGACGAAGGAGATCCTTACGCCGGAACAGCGCGTGAAGTACGAGGATTTTCTGAAGCGGCACCAGCCGTTTGATCGAGGGGGACGTGATCGTGAAAACCGACGGGGTGAAGATCGCGCGACCTCGCGCCCCGCAACGCAACCTTGAAGTCGCGAATACGCTCATTGAAAGGAGCTGGAAATGTCTCGCCGAATGGTTTACATGTCGATTTTATCGGCCGCCTTAACGGCGCCGGCAATGGTGCTGGCGCAGGCGGATTCCAAGCCTGCTGCAAGCGGGCAGAGTGAACGTGGTGGTGATCGTGGCAATCGCGGCGGGAGTCGTGGTGATCCCGCGCAGTGGCGGCAGCAGATGGAGGATCGCCTTAAGAGCGATCTGAAAGCCACGGACGAGGAGTGGAAGGTCATGCTGCCGAAGATCGAAAAGTTAGTTACGGCGCAGCGGGATTCGCGCGGCGGGTTTTTATTCGGCCGGCGGGGCGGCGGCGACAATAACCAGGATGAGCCAACGACTCCGGTGGGCAAAGCCATGCGCGACTTGAAGCAGGCGCTGGACAACGACAAGGCCTCCGCCGATGAGCTGTCCAGCAAGCTCAAATCCCTCCGCGATGCTAAAGAAAAGGCAAAGGCGGAACTGCAGTCCGCGCAGAAGGACCTGAAAGAAGTCCTCACGCAACGCCAGGAAGCGGTGCTGGTGATGACGGGCATGCTCGACTAAAGAGCAGCGCACGATTCTCGAACACTGTCATGCTAAGAGCTTGTGAGGCATCTAGAATCGATCACCGATCCCGCAAGTTGCTTCACGGTGTACCGTTCAGGATGACGGTCTTTTTCATGCATCGCGGATGCGGCGCAGCCGCGTGATGACTCAGCCTGACAATAACCTGCCTAAATGGCTGTGCGTGATTCGGCGCTGATTGTCATCCTGAGAGTTTGTGAAGATTTGACTGTAGCACGGGCATCTTGCCCGTGTCCGCATCGCAAACACGGGCAAGATGCCCGTGCTGCGGGAAAAATTCACACGCTCTCAGGACGACAACGAACAGCGCGTGATCTTGCACAATGATATAGAGGTTCGAGGATCGTGGTCGCCTATTGGGATCGTGCTCGCGGGCTAATGGCCGGCCCGTTGTGTTCTTACAGGTAGACGTTGTGGATCATGTGATTTCAAGCTTGCAGCAGAAGGGATTGCTCGATGCCTCATCGGCATCGCGCGCCCGAATGCTGCTGACCGAAGGCAAGCCTCTGGAAGAAGCGGTGCTTTCCGCGGACGGGCTTGGCGAGGAGGCGATGCTTCGCTTTCTCGCCGAGACTTTCGAGGTCGAATACATCGACGCTGAACGTCTCGAGCACAAGCCGCCCACGCGGGAGTTTCTCAGCGCCTTCCCGGTGCGGCTGCTGCTTCGGCACCGGCTCTTGCCGCTCGAGGAGCGCGACGGTGTCACACGGGTCGCAACCAGCCGGATTACCGAAGCATCCGCACTGGACGAGCTGCGCCTGGCATCGGGTCGCGATGTGATGCCGGTGCTCGCGCCCGCTTCCGAGATCGAACGGCTGCTCAAGTTGCTGCTCGGCGTCGGCGCCGACACGCTGCAAACACTCACCGCGGACTCGAACGAACTTCAGGTCATCGACTCGCATGAAGATGAAGACCTGGATCTGGCAAACGCCGCCCAGGATGCGTCGATTATCCGCTTCGTGAATCAGATCCTGACTGAAGCCGTCGATTCCCGCGCAACCGACGTGCACATTGAGCCTTTCGAAAGTGAATTGCGCCTGCGCTATCGTATCGATGGCGTACTTGTTCAGTCGAACGTGCCGGGCTCCGTGCGCCGCTTCCATGCGGCGATTGTTTCGCGCATCAAAATTCTGTCTCACCTCGACATCGCGGAAAAACGTCTCCCGCAGGATGGCCGGATCAAGCTGAAAATCGCCGGACGCGAGATCGACGTCCGCGTCTCGATCATTCCGATGATTCACGGCGAGGCCGTCGTCCTCCGCATCCTCCACCGCGGCGACGCCATGCTTGGCGTGCAGAACCTCGGCATGGCCGATCGGGATCGCCGTCACTTCGACCGAATCCTGGAAATGCCGCACGGCATCGTCCTCGTCAGCGGTCCGACCGGTTCCGGAAAAACGACCACGCTGTATGCCGCCCTCTCCGTGATTAACGGGGTCGATCGTAAGATCATCACGATTGAAGATCCGGTCGAATATCAGCTCAAAGGGGTCAATCAGATTCAGGTCAACGTCAAGAGTGGGCTTACTTTCGCCGCGGGATTGCGGGCAATTCTCCGGCACGATCCCGACGTCGTGCTGGTCGGTGAAATCCGCGACCGTGAAACCGCCGAGATCGCGGTGCAGGCATCGTTGACGGGCCACCTTGTATTCTCAACGTTGCACACCAACGATGCCCCCGGTGCCGCGACGCGCCTTGTCGATATGGGCATTGAGCGCTATCTCGTCGCGTCCTCGCTGGAGGTCGTCGTCGCCCAGCGGCTGGTGCGCGTTATCTGCTCGAAGTGCAAACAGGAAATGCCGCGGAGCGAATCGGAAAAAATCCGCGACGAGTTTGGCGATCGGGTGCCGGACGTTCTCTATCACGGCGCGGGATGCCGAAACTGCCAGGGCACCGGTTTCCGCGGCCGCCAGGGGATCTTTGAGTTGATGGCGGTCACGGATGAAATTCGTTCGCTGATCATCAAGAGCGAGCCCTCGCATGAGCTGCGAAAAGTCGCCGTGTCGCAAGGCATGAAGAGCCTCCGCGAAGACGGCTGGCGAATTGTCCGCGAAGGACGAACCACCGTCTCGGAGGTCATGCAGAACACCAAGGACGAGGAAGCCGGCGCCTTCACCGCGGAGCCCGCGGGAGGAAGCGCGCCATGACGACGTTCACCTATACCGCGCTCGATCGGACCGGTCGTAAGACGAGCGGAAAACTCCCCGCGGAGAACCGGTCAGCGGCGCTTGATCATGTGATAGGCCTGGGTTTGTCGCCCGTTTCGGTGGAAGAGCAGCGCAGCGCGAAGACCGCCGCCGAGGCGCAGCCGCGATCGCTTTCCACGCGCGTTCCGCAATCCGCGGTGGAGGCGTTCACGCGTGAGCTTGCGAATCTTCTTGCAGCGGGATTGCCGCTGTCGCGATCTCTGCATCTTCTCCGCCGCGAAACCTCCAATCCCGCTGCCAAGAACATCTGGGGCCGCGTTCACGATGATGTCGTCGGGGGTGAACCGCTCGCGGATTCACTTGCCAAGTGGCCGAAGACGTTCAGCACCGTGTACGTCGCCATGGTTCGAGCCGGCGAGGCGGGGGGTTTTCTCCACGTCGTGCTTCAACAGATCGCCGACTTCCGCACCCGTGAACATGAGTTGAAGGGCAAGGTCAAAGCCGCCATGGTTTATCCCGCGGTGCTGGCGTTTCTCGGCATCTGCGTCCTGATCGGCCTTCTGACGTTCTTCATCCCGCGCTTCTCCATCATCTTCGAAGGCTTCGGCGGACAACTTCCCTGGCTTACTCGCGCGATCGTCGGCGCCAGCGGCTGGATCACGCACTACGGTTGGATCATCGGCATCCTCGTGGTCGGCGGCGCGATCGCCTTGCGCCGGGCATCAACCAGCGAAGGGGGAAAGCGATTCCTCGAGCGCACGATGCTGAAAACGCCGCTTGTCGGTCAAGTGGCGGCGCGGTTCGCGCTCGTCCGCTTCTGCCGAATGCTCGGCACGCTTGTTGGAGCGGGCGTTCCGCTGGTGGCGTCGCTTCGCGTTGCCAAAGAAGCGCTCGGCAACCAGACGCTCGCCGACGCCGTCGCGCACGCGATCGAAGAAGTTCAGCGCGGCACACCGCTCAGCAAAAGCCTCTCCGCAGACTCGATGCTCTTTCCGGCGTCAGTCGTCGAGATGATCGCTGTCGCCGAGGAAACCGGCCGGCTTGATAAAGAGCTCGTGCGGCTCTCCGCGGCTTACGAAGGAGAACTCGACCGCAACCTCCGCATGCTTGTGGCGCTCGCCGAGCCCCTTTTGCTCATGGTCATGGCAAGCCTGATCGGCACCGTCGTCGTCGGCATGCTGCTGCCAATCTTTACGCTCCAGGATTTGATCAAGTGATTGTTATTTGTCCGTCGTCCGTTGTCCGTTGTCCGTTGGTAACGAGGAGATTATGAACAGGAATCGACATCGAAGTGCTTTTACGCTGATCGAGCTGATGCTTGTGCTGCTGATCCTGGCTGTGCTGGCGGCGGTGGTCGTGCCCAAGTTCGCCGGTCGATCCGAACAAGCGCGCGTCACCGCGGCCAGGGCGGACATCTCCATGCTCGACGGGCAACTCGATCTCTTCGAGCACGATTGCGGCCGGTATCCATCTAATGATGAAGGTCTCTCAGCGCTCATCGGCGCACCAGGCAGCGTCCAGAACTGGCACGGCCCGTACGTCAAGCGTAACGAAATCCCCAAGGATCCCTGGGGCAATGCCTACATCTATAAGTACCCCGGCTCTCGTAACCCCAATGGCGTCGATCTTGCTTCGATGGGACCGGATGGCCGCGAAGGCAACGACGACATCACGAACTAATGACATGTTGCACCCGCTGACCAAAACCATCCCCGTAGCACGGGCATCCTGCCCGTGTTCAAACCTTCAACACGAGCACGATCCCCATGTTATTGGCGGCGTCATCGCCTTGCGCGGCCGAAGGGCCTTCACCCTTCTCGAACTCATCCTCGTCATGGCCGTCATCTGCGTAACCCTCGCCCTAGCCGCGCCGTCGCTGAGCAATTGGAGCCGCGGCTCCCAACAGCGCGACGCCACCGACCAACTCCTCGCCCTGACGCGCTACGCCCGGACAGAGGCCATCACCAACGCCACCACCTATCGCCTCAACATCGACAAAACAGCCGGCCACTATTGGCTGACGATGCAGGACGGCCAGGAATTCGTCGCGCTCGGCAACACGATGGGACAAGTCTTCTCCGTGCCGGATGGATCGCGCATCGATCTCGCGCAGGAGCAAGCTCCCGCGGCAGACATCATTGACTTCTACACCTCTGGTCGCACGCAAGCCGCCAGAATTTTACTGACCAACAACATCGGCGAAATCATCACCATTGAATGCGCCATGCCCGCCGAGGGATTTCAGGTCGCTTCAGCGCCGCGGCAGCAAACACGATGAGCCCGTTGAGTTCCATCCCGACCGACCGAACGACGCACAGTAAAACGCTGCGCCGGCGCAACACGCGCCGTGGCCAACCCGGTTTTACCCTGATCGAAGTCCTGGCCACGATGGTGCTGCTCGGGATCGTGCTGCCCGTCGCGATGCGTGGTGTCTCGATGGCACTCGCCGCCGCCGAGTACTCGCGACACACCGCTGAGGCCTCGAGCCTCGCACAGGAAAAGTTGTGTGAGCTCACCACCCTCGGAGTCTCCAGCTCGACCGGAAATTCCGGCGATTTCGGCGCCGACCATCCCGACTATCGCTGGACCCTCCAGAGGCAATCCCGCGACTACGGGTTAACTGAGCTTGATGTCAGCATCGTCTGGACGGAACGCGGGCGCGAGCGAAGCCTGATCGTCTCGACACTCGTCTATGAAACCGCGACGGGGGGAACGCCATGAGATCGCGCCGACACGGCTTCACGCTGATCGAGCTTACGCTCACGATGGCGATCGTCGTCATTCTCTCGTTGACGATGTACAAGGCGATGAGCTTCGCGCTCCAGGCGCGCCGCAACGCGACTGCGGCCGTCGATCGCATGCGCGGCGCGAGCATTGCGGCCGAGATGCTCTCGCAGGATCTTCAGTCAGTGCTGCCGCCCACCGGCATCTTCGCCGGCGCGTTCATGGGAACGAAAATTGCCGGCCCGGGTGGTCGCGCTGACACCGTCGAGTTCTACTGCGTCGGCCACGACGCGACGCAGGACGATCAGCCGATGGGCGAGGGAATCCGCCGCGTCGATCTCACCCTGCGAACCGACGTGACGCCTCCCGTTCTGGTCCGGCAGGTCAGCCGGAATCTTCTCCCCACCGTCGCCCCGCCGCCGGAGGAAGAAGTAATCTGCCGCAACGTCCGCGCCTTTACCCTGCAATATTTCGACGGTCAGGTCTGGCAGGATGACTGGGATTCGACCGGGGTCGGGGACGTTCTCCCGATCGCCGTCTCGATCACGCTGGAGCTTGACCCGCCCGCCGGCGAACAGCCCGGCGCCAGGCCCATCATCATCTCGCGCATCCTCCCGCTCGCCTGCGCGAAGCAGCTCGAAGCACAACAGGGAGGTGGCGGATGATCCACCGGCGCCAAATCTGTTTCCGTTCCGGCACCATCTTGATCGCGACCATGCTCGTCACGTTCGCCCTCGCCGGCTGCGTGATCGTCATGTGCCGATCCATGCGGGTAGAAGCGCTCGCGGCATCCAACCTATCTGCCTCGGTCCAAGCCGACTCCGTCGAGCGCGGAGCCGAGGAGTACCTCCTCGCCGTTCTCGCGCAGGAAGGGCGGAACGTCAGCACGCTCGGCGAAAACCAATTCGCCGCCGTCCCCGTCGGGAGCGCTTACTTCTGGATTCTCCGTCCGGAGTACGAGGATCCATCGCTTCCTCTCTTCGGCCTCGTCGATGAATCCGCAAAACTCAACATCAACTCCGCGAGTTACGACCGCCTGATGAAGCTTCCCGCGATGACGGATGATGTCGCATCCGCCATCGTCGATTGGCGTGATGAAGACAACACCCCAGGCAACGGCGGCGCGGAGAACGATTATTATCTCTCCCGGCAACCCCAGCCCTATTACTGCAAGAACGCGCCTTTCGAGACGGTTGAAGAGCTGCTGATGGTCCGCGGAATGACCCGCGCGCTTCTCTACGGCACGGGTAACGCCGTTCCGCTTGGCACCGTCAGCTCATCCCGCTCCAACGGATCGCTCTCCACCGATCCCCAGCTCGCCCGCGGAATCTACGATCTCCTCACGATCTACAGCGTTGAAGGAAGCGGCGCCAACACCGGCGGCCAGCGCGTCAACATCAACGACCGCGGCCAGCGCAACCAACTGCGCGATCTTCTCCGAAAGAACCTTTCGAAAAGCCGCGGCGATCAGATTATCGCGCAGCTCGGCCGCGAGCGCGTGCGCGATGTCTTCGACTTCTACATCCGCTTCAAGCTCACTCGCGATGAGATCACGAAGATCGAGAAAAACGTCACCACCATCAGCTCGAGAACCCTCCGCGGCCGAATCAACATGAACAGCGCCCCGCGCGAAGTCCTGCTCTGCCTCGCCGGTTTGGAGAGCGGCGACGTCGATAAAATCCTTGCGCAGCGCACGGGCGCAACAACCTCCGATTCACTCGCGTGGGTCACCGAAGCCCTCGGCAGCAAAGCCGTCGGACTCGAAAGCCAGATCACCGCGACATCATCCCAGTACAGCGGCGACATCCTTGCCGTCAGCGCCAACGGCCGAAGCTACAAGCGCGTCCGCATCGTCATCGACAACCGAACGTCCGTCCCCCAGATCATCTACCGGCGGGACCTCACCGACCGAGGCTGGCCGATGGACAAGCAGATTCTCAATTCGCTTCGCGCCGGACAAGGTCCCGGCTCCAGCATCGTCAGCACCGGCTCCATGAAGTCAGGCAATACTCAATGATGGGACGCAACTCGACATTTCTGGGTCTTGCCGTCGGTGATCGCACGATCGCCTGCGTGGAGCTCTCCGTCACCGGCGAGCGCCGAAGCATTCGCCGCACCGCAACGTTCGTCCTTCCGGCGGACCTGTCGCTGGAGAAGCCGCACGGTGTAGGCCAGGCGCTCACGGCATTCCTTCGCCAAAACCGTTTCGGCTCGACCCGAGCCGTTGTCGGAATCCCAGCCCGCTGGCTCGTTGCACTGGAGAAAGAGCTTCCCCCAGCCGATCCGGAAAGCGCCCGCGCGTCCCTTCGCCTCCAGGCCGAGCGCCTTGCTGTTTCAGAAAGCGGTGAGCTCGTCTTCGACTTCACCGGCAAAACCCAATCGAGCCTTGCATCGCGCGTCCTACTCGTTGGAACACTCAAGCAGCGGCTGGAGAACATCGAGCGCGTCATGGACGCCGCCGGCCTGCACGTCATCGCCGTCACTTCCACCGGCCTCGCGCTCGCGGCGTGCGTCAAGGAAGCCGACTCCGACGGCGCGATCGTCCTGCTCAGCCGCGCCGGCGCCGAAATGGTCTGGCGCGAAAGTGGTGCCCCGCGCATGTTGCGGCACGTCACGCTCGCGATGAACGGACACGGCACCGCTCCAATCGGCCCGCTTGCCGCTGAGCTGCGCCGCGCGATGACCCTCACCGCCGGCAACGGACAGAAAAACGCCGAGCTGCTCATCCTTAACGGCATCGGACTCCCCGGCGCCGACCTCCTCCCTCTCGCCGACCGAATGGGCCTCCGCCTTGGAACAGACCGCGACCTCTCGGTGCTCGGTATCACCAGCGACCTTCCCCACGCCGAAGGCGCTCCATCGGTCAATATTCTCGGCGAATACGGCGCCGCGGCGGCACTGGCGATCGCAGGCGCGCAGCCCACTCTGCTTCCGCTCGACTTCCGCCATTCCAAGCTTGCTCCGCCGCGCGTCCGCAAGGTCGATCGCCGCGTCATCCTCGGCGCCGTCCTCGGCGTCATCTCGCTCGTCGGCATCGTCATGCTCTACATGTCCGTCCAGCAGCGCCAGCGCGATCTCGACGAGCTCGACACCCAGCTCACCAGCCAGAAGCCTCAGATCGACGAAGCCAAAGCCACCGTGGATCGCGTCAACTTCAGCCAGGAATTCTTCGACAAGCATCGTCCTCAGCTTCTGGAGGGACTCCGCCAGATCACTCTTTCATTCCGTGACGACGAGCGCGTCTGGGTCACCAACTTCACGATGCGCGACAACGGCAAAGGGACGCTTGCCGGCAAGGCCAGCGACCGGCGGCTCGTGCTCGATCTCGTGGATCGATTGAAAAAAAACAAGCGTTTCATCGAGTTCAAGCTGCTCGAGACCCATGACGCCGACACGCGTTCGCGCGAAGTCGCGTTCACCATGAGCTTCACCTTTAATTTTGTGGAGTAGGACTTGGTCTTAAGTAAACGAGAACGTCTGGTCGCTATCCTCGCCGTCACCGCCGTGTTGGTGCTCGCGATCGATCATTTCATTCTCTCGCCGCTTATGGCGCAGAAGGACGAACTGGACGTGAAAATTGCCGCCAAGCGCGATGAGGTCGACCGGACCACGCAGCTTTTCCGCCGACGAAAGGAAGCCAGCGTGCAATGGAACGCGATGACTCAGGGCGGCCTGCACAAAGACGCCAACGAAGCGGACACGCAGCTCCAGCACAGCCTCAATGACTGGGCGCAGGAAGCCGGCATGTCCCTCACCCAGGTCAAGACTGAACGCACCGAGAAGGAAAAAGACTTCTACCGCATCACCATGCGCGCCCAAGGCACCGGCGGCATGAAACAGATCGGCCAATTTCTCTGGCGCGTCCAAACCGCCACCGGACCCGTCAAAATCACCGAGGTCTTGATCAACATGCGAGCCAAAGAAGGCACCGACGATCTCTCGCTCTCGCTCGGCGTCTCCACCATCTCGCTGATTCCGGATTCGGAAAAACAGAACAAGTCCGCCACCGCGTCGTCCATGCGGGAGATGATGCATTGAAAAATCTCTTCATCCCAATCCTGATCCTGATCCTCCTCTCGCCGATTCGCGCCCAGGGGCAGCGCACCGAGTCCAGCCCTCCGCGCGCCGATACGAACGCACAGCGCTCCGATCCCTCCCCGCGCCGAGAAACCTACTCGGACCGCTACTCCATCCTCTCCGATCACAACATCTTCCTTCGCGACCGCTCCAGGTCCTCCACCTCCGGCCACGCCGCCTCCCAGCCCGCGACCACGAGGCTTCCCGAGGAATCCCTCGTGCTCACCGGCGTCGTGATGGAGGACGACGGCTTCCGCGCGTACATCGAAAACTCCGAAACCTACTCCGTCATCAAGCTCGCACTCGGCGACCCGATCGCCCGTGGGCGCATCGTCGATATGCAGATTAACGCCGTCCAGTACGAGCACGGCAACGAACGAATCTGGATCGAAATGGGCAGCAACTTCCTCGGCCACGCCAGCACGCTGACCACAAGCGCTCCAAGCGCCGCGACCACTGCTCCTTCCGCTTCCGCTTCCGCTTCCACACAGCCGACTTCCCTTCCCTTCAATATCAACGATCCAAATCTCACCCTCGAACAAAAAATGAAACTGCGCCGCCTTCAGGAGCGCAAGCAGTAAATCCGCCTTGGGCTTAACTTACGCGGGAATCCGACCATGATGACACACCGACCGATTCCGATCACGCTGCCCGACTCACGGCACCTCGCCGTCGCAGCGCTCACGCTCCTCGTCCTGTATGTCGCGCCCATTGCAGCGCAAGCGCAGATTGCCGCCACGCATCCCGCGACCACGCAAACCTCCGCCACGCGCCCGACCACCGGCGCCCGCGCCAACGGCAACGGCGTCCATGGCGTCACCACGCAGCCCGGCGGATTGCTTCTCAACTTCAAAGATGCTTCGATCGAATCCGTCCTCGACGAGCTTTCCGCCACTGCGGGCTTCATCGTCGTCAAGATCGCGAAACCTGAAGGCCGCGTCACGCTCGTCAGCAAGCAGCTTGTCAGCCCCGCCGACGCCGTCTCCCTTCTCAACACCGTCCTTAAAACCGCCGGCTATGCCGCCGTCCAGCAGGGTCGCATCCTCAAGATTCTCTCCCTCGACGACGCTAAAACCGCGAACATCCCCGTTCACATCGGCTCCGATCCGACCAAGATCGAGCCTACCGATGAGTTGATCACGCAGGTCATCCCGCTCCGTCAGGCGGATGCCACACAGCTTAAGAACGATCTGGCGCCGCTGGTGAACCCCTCTGGGTTCGCGTCAAATGCTTCCAGCAACGCACTTGTGGTGACGGATACGGCCGCCAACATCCGCCGACTCGTGGAAATCGTCAGCGCGCTCGACAACAATCTCGTCGCCTCCGCGGAGGTCATCGTCGTTCAACTCAATTACGCCAGCGCCTCCGGAACCGCAAAGCTCATCAACGATCTGTTCGGCGACGATGCAAGCCGCAACCGCAATCAGCAACAGAGCGGTTTCGGCGGAGGGTTCCCCTTCTTTCGCGGATTTAGCGGCGGCGGTGGCGGGTCCGGTGGCGGTGGTGGCGGCGGTGGTCAGAACCCCAACCAGACCGCGCGTCAGCAAGCTAAGATCAGCGCCTCTTCTGATGACCGCACCAACACCATCGTCGTCACCGGACCCCAGGAAACGCTCGCCACCATCCGACACGTCATCAAGGAGCTCGATGCCAATCCCGCCTCTGACGAAACCGTCTTCATCTACCGCCTGAAGAACGCACAATCGGACAACCTCGAGTACGTCCTGAACTACCTGTTTAACAATAGTGGATCAGGCGGCTCGCAGCAGCGCCCCGCCAACACCCGCAACAACGCCTTCAGCCGCAGCGGTTCCACCGGTACCAACAGTTCCCGCACCTCCGGATCCGGCCGCACCGGCAGTAACAGCGGTGGCTTCGGATCCAACTCCTCCCGCTCGGGGTCCAGCGGTTCATCCCCCTTCGGCACCAATCAAAACTCGCTCAGCAATAGCAGCAACTTTGGCCAAAGATCCAGCTCCGGATTCGGCAGCCCCGGTGGCATCTCCTCGAACGGCGCGCAAACCGCGGCCGATCTCGCCGGTCAAGTCATCGTCATCGCCGATCCCGACACCAATTCCCTGCTCATCCGCACCGCGCCCAAAAATTACGAGCGCGTCAAACAGATCCTCGACGAGCTCGATCGCCCCGTCGCCCAGGTGCTCATCAAGGTCCTTATCGCGGAAGTCACCCACGACAACGCCCTCGACGTCGGCGCCGAGTTTTCCGTACTCAACCTCCGTGCAGGAGGAAATGGTCAAAAGGGAGGGACCAACTTCGGTCTGGCCAATCTCCAGAGCGGTCTCGTCGTCTCCATCCTTGAAACCGATGTCACCGCCACCATCCGCGCCCTCGAGACCGAAGGAAAGCTCGACGTTCTTTCCCGTCCCTATATCCTCGCCTCCGACAACCAACTTGCCTCCATCACCGTCGGCCAGGAAGTTCCCCTCGTCGACAATTCTCGAATCACCGACACCGGTCAGACCATCAATACCCTTCGCTATGAAGACGTCGGCATCCTTCTCGACGTCGTTCCCCACATCAATCCCAATGGCCTCGTCATCCTCGATGTCGCACCCGAAATCTCCTCACTCACCGGCCAGACCGTCGCCGTTTCCGATACCGCGTCGCAGCCGATCATTGCCAAGCGTTCGGCACAATCCCACGTCGCAATCCAGAGCGGTCACACCATCGTCATCGGCGGGTTGATGGAAGATCGCAAGACCGCCACCATCAGCAAAGTCCCCATCCTCGGCAACATCCCGATCATCGGAGAACTCTTCAAACGCACCATCGACCAGAAGACCAAGACCGAGCTCCTGATCTTCCTCACGCCGCATGTCGCCGCCCAACCCGAAGATCTCAAGGGCATGTCGGCTGATGAGCTCAAGGGAACGAAGCTGACGCCGAACGCGGTCTACCCCGGCGCTTTCGACGAGCACATGAAAGGACTCCAGCGCGGCGCGGCCACGCAACCGTCCACGACTCAACCCGCCCAGGAGCCCGCAAAATGACCCGCCTCGCCTGCGCCTTCGCGGTGACCTTATTATTACTCTCGGTCGCGATCGGATGTGCCACCACAGCATCACTGTCGCAGCGGGAGGTGCACGGATCATCCCAACCTTCAGCCCCCCCAAATCTGAACACAGATCCCTGCGCCACCCGTCTCCACGACATCTGCGGCCCCCTCCTCTTCTACTACAGCAAGCAACATCACCTCCCAGCCAGCCTCGCTGATCTGGCCGACACTCCCGGCTTCTCGGCCATCGGCGCCCTCGCCTGCCCGGAATCCCACCAACCCTACATCTACAACCCCGACGGCATCCAGCTTCCGTCCGTCCCCGGCCCCGTCATCGCCTACGACCCCGTCCCCATCCACGCCGGCTACCGCTGGGGAATCATCATCGTCCCAAGCGACGGCCCCCTCATCACAAAAGTCATCGCCCTTCCCCAAACCTGGAATCCGTAGCATGGGCAGAAACGTGACGGCGGGGGTTATTCCATCGAAGGCCAAGCCCAGGGCTTCAGCCCTGGGTCCTGTCATTTGAGCCAAACGCCATGCGCTTTTGCGCAAGAAAAAGGCGCGGAAGCAATCCGCGCCCTTTTCAATTTAACAATAACGAATCCAGACGTTACGGGTTATGAACGTCCTTCTTCTCGGTCTTGGTGACTGTACCATCCGAGTTCTCAGTCACCTTCTTCTCTTTCACCTCAACACCGCCGTTGGCCTTTTCCTGAACGGTCTTCTCATGTTCGACCGTACGGTCACAGCCTGTAAGCAGCGGGGCGCCTCCAAATGCCAGCGCCAAAGCGACAGTAGACACAAAAATTCTCTGCATGGTCGGCTCCTTTCGGGGTAGCAACTGCCCTATGATTCTCAAAAGACGTGCCAAAGGCAGAACTCGCTGCAAACGCCCTTGGCGGGCCAAGTTCCGCCCAATAGAGTGTCAGCTCTTGCCCCACTTCACAAAGGAACACCGATGGACACGACAGGAACGACCATCAACTACGACGATTTTGCCAAGCTCGATCTTCGTGTCGCCACGATCCTTGATTGCAAGCCCCACGCCAACGCGGACAAGCTCCTCGTCCTTCAGATCGACCTCGGAGGGGAGCAGCGCCAAATCTGTGCCGGCCTCCGCCAGCACTACGCTCCCGAGCAGCTCATCGGCAAGCAGATTGTCGTCGTCGCCAACCTCGCTCCCCGCCAAATGCGCGGGGAAGTCAGCAACGGCATGCTCTTAGCCGCCACCGACAGCGCCACGACCAAAGTAATCGTGGTCACCCCTGCTGACGTCACCGCCGCCGGAAGCAAAGTCAGTTAAAAAATCCGTTGAGTTCGTATCAAACGCTACTATATCCCTGAACAACCACGAAGCTACTCAGGTATGGTCGAGCCTGTTTCTCGCCCGAACGAGACGTGCGCACTCAGTCCCTGCTTCAAATCCGGCGATAGAAATAAAGAGGCCGCGGGTCACCTCGAGCCGCGGCCTCGGAGTCACACACTGGCGACTCTGTTCATTATTGTGACCTGATGAGATGAGGCCGCGGGGTCCGACTGGAGAAAACCCGCGGCCTCTCACTCAGGTGTTTATTCGTTGTCCAGCCAGGCGGCGCGGATCCACTGCGAGTCCTGATCGCCGGTCTTCAGCCGGATCATCGTGAATTTTCCCATGTCATCGCGATCGACGAAGACTTCCTTGATCACGCCGTCCGGGTGCAGTCCGCGGAACACTTTCAGGGTGATCGGTGGAATATTGTCCGGCGCCACTTCGTACTTCGACAACTCCACACTATCGAGGTTATCGAACGGATTGCTCCCCGTGAAGGTGAAGTACGCGTGATAAGTCTGGCCGTCCGGGTTGTAGCGATAGATCATGACGAAGGTCTGATCATCGTTTATCAGCACACCCAGCGGGGAAGAGTTGCGGAACGTCGTGTTGAACTTCTCCTGGTATTCCGGCGGCAGCGAATCGATCGAGAACGGCGAGTAGACGCGATCGGTGCCATTGGTTTTGTCGGTGATCGTGTCCGTTGAAACGGTGTCTTGCGCGAAGCCGTCAGCGCCAGTGCCGCCGGTTAGATTGTCCGCGTTCAGTCCACCCTCGAGATCATCATCGCCGCGACCACCGTCGATTGAATCGGCGCCGCTACCGCCGTCGAGTTGGTCGCTATCGGATCCGCCCATGAGGGTGTCGGCGCCGTCGTCGCCAACCGCGACGTCGTCGCCCGTTCCACCGCTGATGACGTCATTTCCCACGCCACCGTCGATGGCATCATCGCCGCTTCCACCGACGAGCGTGTCGTTGCCCGCGCTGCCCGCGATGAGGTCGCGTGATGCGCCGCCGGAGACCGAGTCATCGCCCGCGCCGGCATTGATGCGATCTTTTCCGCCGCCGCCATTGATCTGATCGTTCCCGGATCCTCCGATGATGTAATCCGCACCGGCCCCGCCGGAGATGGTCATGGGGACATTCACCGCACCGTTGGACTGATCCACGATGATCGTGTCGCGCCCGCCGGCAGTATCAATCTTGATCCCCTTCAGGGTCGCCTTCGCAAACGCCTGCACTTCGCCGTTGAGGTTCACCCGAATCTGTTTGTGATTGGTCGGCACCACCGAGACCAGCACGTGGTCATATGCTAATGAGCCGGTGACCGACACGATCCCACCGTTGACGTTAATGCTGAGCAGTTGCCGTCGCTCGAGCGCTTCAAACATGGCCTTGGGGTTTTGACGCGAATTTGATTTGGACATGGGTACGACCTCGTGACAAAGCACTTCATCGGGCCCCGCGGGCCGCTCCGTCATGTTCATCGATCGATTCGAGAGGTCGGTTTAGAACGGCTGGACAAAAGATGCCGATTTTTCTGCCTCGGATTATCGGAACGAGCGTTATTTATTGGCCCCTTCGCGCTCCAGCCGTTATGATGCGGCAGCGATTCTTCGGGACCGGTCGTTAACAGCGGACTCATCGCGAGAGGGCAAGATTTCATGCACCCACGTTCCGCCAAGAGAGCCCCGCGCATATCCCGGGCAATCGGTGCTGCGATCGAAAAGCTCGAGCCGCGCCGCATGCTCTGCATGATCGGCCCGGATGGAACCGAATATCACTTTGACGGCCTTCACAAAGTGAAGGCGAATGACGTCGATGTGAAGATCCCCAAAAACTCGAAGCTGCATCACGATCTTCACGATCCCGCGCCGCTTCAGGATGCGCCTGTCCACAATCCCAGGCTCGCCGCGCTCTCGGCCCGGTCGAAGGTCATGGGCCCGCAGGCTCCCATCTCGGGCAACCTCAGCGCGTTCGCGGCAAACACCAATTTGATTGGCCCCCAAAGCGCCCTGGTCGGCTCCCAGGCGACCGGCACGCTCACCGGTAAGGTCGTCTACACCTCCGGAGGTCACGGCTACACCTATACCTCCTACTTCGACTCCGTCACAGGCACCACCAAATTCCATTGGGTCACCCAGCGCGGTCTCACCAACGGGATGGTCGAAGACATGGGCGTGCAGGATCAGATGTCGCTCTATGCCGATTACCTTTTGAATGCCGGCGCCACGGTTGTACCGATGCGTCCTGTCGGTCATCAGACCAATCAGGTCATTGTTGATAACACCAGTTCCGGGTTCTCCTTCCAATCCGGGAGTTGGACCGCGAGTGCCGGCACGCCTTACTTCAGCACATCGGCAAACGGATACGATTCCGTCAACAGCGTCGAGATCGCAAACCACTACCAGTTCGCCGCCACCAGTCTGACCGAAACCGCTGTCGCGCGCTACACACCGACCCTCACCACTGCGGGTTTTTATCCGGTTTATTCATGGGCCCTCAACAGTGCCAACCGCGCGGCGGATCAGACTTATCGCATCAACTACACCGGCGGATCGTACGAAGTTCACGTCGATCACCAGAAGACGGGCAAAGGCTGGGTCTATCTCGGCACGTATTACTTCGCCCCCGGCACCGGCGGGAACGTCGAGATCTCCAACAAATCCGCCACTACCGGCAAGAACGTCATCGCCGACGCCATCCGCTTCGGCAATGGCATGGGTGATTTCAACCCCGGCTCGCCCGGAATCTCCGGTCAATCCCGCGAAGACGAAGCAGCTCTCTACTGGCTGTACCGCTCGCGCGGCTATGGCGCCGCCGCCACGCTGGTCTCGTCCACAACGGTGGACGGCGGGTTCTCCGATGACATCGACGCGAATGTCGGCGCACCGATCCGATGGGCCGCTTATATGAATGATTCCGCCGTCGGGAGCGCCACCGATCGCATTTATCTCGGCTTCCATTCCAACGCTTTTAACGGGACCGCCCGCGGCGCGCTCGGTCTCACTTCATCCTCGAACCCCACGCCACACCAGAACGATTGGGCAACCAAGGCGCAGGCCGAGATTCAAAACGATCTGCAAGGCATCGGTTCACCCCCGCTCGAATTTGCATTCCCGAACCACACCGCCGTTCTTTCCGGCGCATACGGCGAAATCTCCAACGGCACCATCGGTGGAGAATTCGACGCGACGATTATCGAAGTCGCGTTCCACGACAACGCAAGCGATGCCGCGCTGATGAAGGACCCGAAGGTTCGCGATGCCGTCGCTCGCGCTGAATATCAAGCGACGGTCAAGTACTTCAATGCCTGGGGCGGCACCACCGCAACGATGGCGCCGGACCTGCCCACTAACGTTCGCGCCACCACCGACGCCGCTGAGAACGTCGTCCTGAGCTGGAATGCCCCCGCCGCCAACGCATCCACCGGCGGCGCGGGAACCGCCACCGGCTATCGCGTCTACTCCTCCACCAACGGCTACGGCTTCTCTCTCGTCGCCAACCTCGGCAATGTGCTGACGACAACTCTTGCCGGTCAGCCCCTGAACGCGGTGACGTACTATCGCATCGTCGCCACCAACACCGGCGGCGATTCGATGCCGAGTTTCGTAGTTGCCGCCAAACCGCAGGCGGGCCGCCGGGCGCCTATCCTCATCGTCAACAACTTCGATCGCATGGATCGCTTCGGCGACGACACGGAATCGTCGCTGCTTAATGCCACTTCGAGCTTCACCTACAGCCGGGTGCGGCCGCGCTACAACAACTCGTACGACTATTCCGTCCAGGCTGCAAGCGCCATTGCCAGTTTCAATCCCTCCCTCGGCATCGAGACCGCGACCGACGCCGCCGTCGCCGCGGGCCAGATCGTCCTCGCCAACTATCACACCGTGATCTGGATGAGCGGCGAGCAATCCGCCGGCGACGGAACGTTTACCTCAACCGTCCAGCCGAAAGTGACGACCTACTTAACCAACGGCGGCAAGATGTTCATCTCCGGCGCAGAGATCGGCTGGGACCTCGTCGCACAAAACAACGGCTCCTCGTTCTACCAGAACACCCTTCATACGAATTATGTCAGCGACGACGGCAACGACACTGATCCCAGCGACGGCATCGACCCCGCTACCTATGCCACAATCGCTGGGGTGGGCGCGCTTGCCGGCGTACCCGCTCTGACCTACGACAATGGAACCTACGGCACGTACGACGTCGGCACGCCCGACGTCATCGCATCCGGTAGCGGCGCCAGTGTCGCCCTGAGATATGTCACCGGTGGCGCGGCGGCGATTCAATACACTTCCGGCCCCGCCCAGATCATCAACATGGGCTTCCCCTTCGAGAGTATCTACACCGAGTCGCAGCGCAACAGCCTCATGTCCGCGGTCCTGACCTACTTCGACGTCAATTCCACCACCGCCATCATCTCGCCCGCGCCGACCTCCGTCGACCTGCTCACCGATTCCGGCTCCACCCCCGCCACCATCACCGACAACATCACCAACTACAACAACTCGAGCCCTGCCAAGGCGCTCCAGTTCCAAGTCAGCGGCACGATCTCCGGCGCCACCATCAGGATCTATCGCGGCGCCACACTGCTCGGGTCCGCCGTCGCCAGCGGCAGCTCGACCCTCGTCACCACCGACGGCTCCGTTCCTGATCCGAACACGCTGAGCGAAGGTCTGCAATCCATCACCGCAAGGCAGATTGTCCCGGGCGACAACGAGTCGGCCGATTCCCCCGCCCTCTCCATCACCATCGACACGACGCCGCCGGCCGTTCCGAGCAAGCCGGATCTTTCCTTCGCTTCAGACTCTGGTTTTTCAAACAGCGACAACATCACCATCGACCTGACACCGACCTTCCTTGTCACCGCGATCTCGGGGACCAAGATCACAATCTTCCGCGACACGACGCTCGCGACCACACTCACGGCCACCGGCGGCGCCGACTTCGTCACCCTTTCGACGCAGCCGCAGGGGATCTTCAACTACACCGCCACCGCGACCGACCCGGCCGACAACACAAGCGCGGCAACCGCCGCGCTCTCTGTCACCCTGGACGCAACCGCGCCCAACGCGCCGAACGCGCCAGTCGCTGATGCCACCAGCACCACCGTCGCGCTGGACTGGAACGATGTCGCGGATGCCAACCTCTGGGGGTACGACGTCTATCGCGCCACCGTCGCCGGCGGCCCGTACACCAAAATCAATGCGTCGCCGCTCCCCACCAGTGACTTCACCGATACCGGCCGCACGCCCGGCACCCGCTATTTCTACGTGACCCGCACCGAAGATCTCGCCGGGAACGTCAGCGTCAATTCAATCGAGGCAACGAGTACGACAATTCCACTGAATCCAACCAACCTCACTGCCGTTGCCGTTAGCGGGCGACAGATCAATCTCGCCTGGAGCCTCCCCACCGGCAATCGCGAAGGCATCTCTGTTGAACGCCGGCAAGGCAATGGCTCCTGGTCCGTCGTCGCCACTCTCACCGCAACCGCCGTTAGCTTCAGCGACACGGACCCGGCCCTGAATCCCAACACCAGCTACGGTTACCAGATCCGCGCGTTCACCGGCGCCGCCAACTCCGGCTACTCCGCCGAATCCACCGCCACCACCTACAAGTTCGGTGACATCGACGGCAACGGCTCGATCGACTTCGACGATTACTTCTTCATCGATTACGGTTTCGCCAACAAACTCTCCGGCTGGAACTACGGCGACTTCAACGCCGACGGTGTCGTCAACCAACTCGATTACAACATCATCGACAACGCGTTCCTCACGCAATAGACCCCGGCGTGCCCCGCTTCAGCGGGTGCGTGTTTCCACGATAATGATCTACTTCTTCATCCCCCGATAACAAACACAAACCCCAAACGTCATCGGAAACTGCCGCACGTTTTCGAACCCCGCGTCGCGCATCATCCGCATCATCTCTTCTCGCCCAATAAACGTGTTCACCGACTCCGGCAAATACTTATACGCCCCCGTCCGATCCCCGCTGATCCAGGTCGCCGTCCGCGGCAGCACCTTCCGAAAATAAAAATTGTACAACCCGCGCAGGAATACGTTCGTCGGTAGGGAAAATTCTAAAATGATCAATCTCGCCCCTGGTCGCATCACCCGATGAAATTCTCGAATCGCGACAGACGAATCCGCCACATTTCGAATTCCAAACGCAATCGAAATCACATCCGCCGACTCATCCGGCAAAGGCAACGCCATCGCATCGCCGTTGAGAAACGAGCAATTGTCAATTGACAATTGACAACTGCCAATTGACAATTTCTCCGCTTTTCGCAGCGCAATCGGCAACATCTGAAATGTGAAATCGATACCGACGACCTGCCCCGGGCGGGGAACGTCCCCTTCAGGCAGGCGATGAGTCATCAACTTCCGGAAGAATTGCAACGTTAAATCCCCAGTCCCGCACGCCACATCGACCACCCGATCCGTCGCCTTCAATTCCGCCAGCTTCACCGCTTTTCGCCGCCACCGCTGATCCATCCACAGCGAATGCAACCGATTATTCAGGTCATAGCTCGGCGCAATCGCCGCGAACATTTTCTGCACGCGTGCACGCTTGTCTCCCACCGTATGCGGGTTGGCGAGCAGCTTGTCATCCCAGGCCGGCGTCTGGCTCATTGCTTCAATGATAAGCCGACCGGCGATTTTTTCCCCTCTTTGCGCGGATCGCCCCCGCCCGCGGGCGCCGCGATCCTGCTAATTTCCCGCGCTATCATTTCCCGGCAGATGCGCCCGAACGGCCGTCACCAGGTCAGAAAGCTTGAAGTCGGCCTTCTGGAAATAATCCTGATACCCCTCTCGTTTCACCGCATCATCCACCTGATCGGGGTGCAGCGCCGACACCACAAGCACCGGCAGATTCTTCCGCCGCTCGTCATGCCGCAGAATATTCAAGAACGTCGCCCCATCCATCCCCGGCATCATCAAATCAAGCAATACCAGGTCGTACTTGCCGTTGTCCAGCGCAATCAAAGCTTCCCACCCATTGGATGCGCTCACCGTCGCATAGCCTGATTTCTGAAGCAGCTTGCTCACAACCTCGCAATGATCCGGATCGTCATCAACAACGAGTACTCGAGCCATAATAACTTCCTAAAAACCTGAGACTATCATAATTTAGGGCGTGACCTGCGGGATAGGAACGATCATTTTCGAGAAATGGATGACATCCTCCGCATGGCTAAAAAGAAGGAGGCGGACCTGGGCCCGCCTCCATTGATTCTGGAAGTTCAGGATGTCGTTACCGCGTCACACCGCCCGGCAGGAAGCCTTCCAGCTTCCGCGCTCGCACCGGGTGCTGCAGCTTGCGGATGGCTTTGGCTTCAACCTGTCTCACGCGCTCGCGGGTCACTTTGAAGATTCGACCGACTTCTTCGAGCGTGTAGGTGTAGCCGTCGCCGATGCCGTAGCGGAGCTTGATGATTTCGCGCTCGCGGTAGGTCAGGGTCTTGAGCACCTGCTCGATCTTGTCCTTGAGCATCTCCTGCGTCGCAGACTCGACAGGATTGTCGGCTTTTTCGTCCTCGATGAAGTCGCCGAAGTAGCTGTCTTCGCTCTCGCCCACCGGGCGATCGAGCGAGATGGGATGACGGCTGATCTTCAGGACGCGGCGCGTCTCCGAGACCGTCATCTTCGCCTTCTTGGCGATTTCCTCGATGGTCGGCTCGCGGCCAAGCTCCTGCATGAGCATCTTGCTAATGTTGCGCAGCTTGCTCATCGTCTCGATCATGTGGACGGGGATGCGGATGGTGCGGGCATGATCCGCGATCGCCCGGGTGATCGCCTGGCGAATCCACCACGTCGCGTATGTGCTGAACTTGTAGCCTCGGCGATACTCGTACTTGTCGACCGCGCGCATCAAACCGGTGTTGCCTTCCTGGATGATGTCCAGGAACGACAGGCCGCGGTTGCGGTACTTCTTCGCGATCGAGACGACCAGACGAAGGTTGCCGCCTGACAGTTTTCGCTTGGCGTCTTCGTATTTGTTGTAAATCTTCCGCACCGCGACCACGCGCTTGTGCAGGTTCTGTGCATCTTCGAGCACCAGGTCTTCAAGACCCGCGCACTCTTCCTGGCAGACCTCGAGGTCTTCGCCGGGATCTTTGACTTTCTTGAGTTCCTCGATCCGCTGCTCGAGCTCCAGCATCTTTGTCGAAATGCTCGACAGCTTTTTATAGAGCGGCGTCACCTTGCTCGTCCGCAACGACAGCTCTTCCAGCAGCTTCACGCTGCGACGGCGTCGCCGGCGCATCGCCAGCTTCAGGTCATCGACTTCCTTCTTGTTCTTGGATTCGCGAAGGGTGGTCCATTCCTCGCGGTTGCGGAGCAGCATGGTCCGCACGGATCCGAGGTTCAGCGGAATGCGCTGCCCGATCGTTGCCTTATCGGCTTGATCTTCGGCGGTGCTGATCTTCATCGTCCGATCGAACGGGAGATCTCCTTCATCGACCTGCTGAAGAATCTCCACCGCGCTCTGGAGGCAGTAATCGCTCTCCAGCACTTTGGAGCGGAAGATCTTGCGGGTGATTTCGATCTTTTTGGCGAGCGCGATTTCCTGTTCGCGCGTCAGCAGCGGGATCTCGCCCATCTGGGTGAGATACATCCGCACCGGATCGTCGATTCGCTTAGTCGAAGCCTCCGCGAGCTCGGCTTCGAGATTGAGATCAACCTCTTGCCCTTCATCATCAATGATCGGCTCGTCCGGCGCTCCGTGGCCCTTGCCATGTTTACTTTCCTTCGGCAGGTGCGGCTTGGGGGGTCTGATGCGCGGCTGCTTAATGTAATCGCCGATGTCGTGTTCGTCGATGAGCTTGATGCCCATCTCGTCCATTCGCATCAGCAGCGAATCCAGCTTGTCCGGCGAGACCACTTCGTCCGGCAACTTCTCGTTCAGTTCCTCATAGGTGAGGAATCCGCGCGAAGTACCAAGACCAAGCAGCGCCGCGACGCGCTTGTCCACTTCTTCCTGCGACCCTGATCCAATCAGGGGCGTTTCCATTACGGGGCTACCGTCCTTCATTACGTTCCGAACCATTCCCCGCACGCAAGGCGGGCTATCTCGCACGGCGTCTCTGGCCAAGGAACTCGGAGCCATTTCCGATCCCTGTAACGGGAGTTTCGTCCATGCGTACAACAACAATCCCAGGTCTGGCGACCCCGGACTTAAGAAACGACACGCCTTAAATCAGGCTGCCGAGCTTTATCTTGAGCATTGCGAAGCAGGTCGATCTCGCCCTGCTCCCCCAACTGACCGTCATTACGTCGGCGTTGGGCATCTTGTTTTTCGTAATCTCGTTCGCGCCGAGTTCTGGCGAAATGTTCCATCGCCGAATCCAGCGTCATCTGAAGGTCGGCGAACGCTTCCACGGCCTCCACGGTCGCGATCGCCAGTTCACTCAAGGCCGGCTCGTTCAGCTCGCCGAGGAACTGGTTGAATACCGGCTCTCCCTCATCCTGTTGAGTATGCCAATACACCTCGGCCAGCTTCCGACGCGCTTCTTCCATAAAGTCCTGCGGACTCACGATTTGCTGTACCGCATGCCATCTGTGCGGTTCGATCAGCAGGACGCCCAGAAGCCGAACCTCTGCCTGCTCCTGAGCCGTCGGAATCCCTCGAGCCTTTGGAATCTTCGGCTGAGCCTGCTCCGCGACAGCGATTCTCGGTCGACTGCTCGGACGAATCCGACGCTCCAACTCGGTTTCCGACATACCCGTCAGACGTCGGAGCCTTTTCACGATCGGACCCCATCGAGTCGAGTCGATCGCCCGCTCCTGGGCGGCTGACGCAATCACACTTAAGTAAGCCTCCAGCGCCTTCTGCTGTCCGGTCACACCGTCTGCGGACCGAAACTGCCGATCAACCTGTTTCCACTTGAAGGTCAACGCATCGGCTGCCTTTGATAATACCTCTTCAAATGCTGCTGCGCCGTTCTTCATCACAAATTCATCCGGATCCAGATCATCCGGCAATGCCGCGATGGCAATCTCGACCGGTTGCGTCAGGAACAAACCAACCGCGCGATCCACGGCCGCGTCTCCTGCCGTATCGGGATCGAACAGAAGCACGATCCGATCCGCAAACCGTCGCAGGATGCCGACGTGTTGTTCCGTCAGCGCGGTTCCTAACACTGAAACGACGTTCGTTACACCATATTGATGGGCCATCACGACGTCGGTGTAACCTTCCACCACCGCGACCGTTCGCGTCTCGACGATCCGCTGCCGCGCCAAATCCAGTCCAAAAACAGTTCGCGATTTCGAAAACAGCGGCGTTTCCGGGCTATTCAGATACTTCGCCGGGTCTTCCGACCCCGGCATCACTCGGCCGCCGAATGCGATCACCCGACCCGCTTCATCCCGTATCGGAAACATCAGCCGATTTCGGAATGTGTCGTAGTGACTCACCACATCGCCATGGTCGTTGGCCTTTTCCTTGACCAATCCCCCGCGCGCCAAGATGGGCGGAGAAAACTTCTTCCCAACCGGACTCTTTATCAGTCCATCCCAACCCATCGGCGCAAATCCAATCTGAAAGCGCTTGATTGAATCTGAGTCGAAGCCACGCTCGCTCAGATAGGCACGCGCCGCCTGGCCGGTCTCCGGATGCAATAATAACTTTTCAAAGAACGCGCAAGCTGCGGAATGTGCCTCCAGCAGTTGCTGGCGCTCCGAGGATTTCTCCTTGGAGACACCGAACTTCGGCAATTCAATATTCGCTCGCTGCGCCAACGTCTTAAGCGCATCGATAAACTCAACGCGATCGCGCTTGATCACGAAGTCGATCGCGTTCCCGCCGGCCTTGCATCCGTAGCAGATGAAATACTGCTTGCCGGGGCTGACATGAAACGACGGCGTCTTCTCCTGATGAAACGGGCAAAGGCCGACGAAATCCTTGCCCCGCCTTTTGAGCGCTACGCTCTGGCCGATCAATTCGACAATGTCGGTTGCGGCGAGAACGAGCGTTTTTGAATCAGCGGATGCATTCGGCCCGTTCACGATTTCACCGTTCCCGGGCGCACATGATCGGCGCCAACCGAAGGCTCACCCTGCCCAATGCAGGAAACTTCCGGACAGATGCAAGCGCAAACGCTTGTCCCAAAACAACTAAGGTCAGCCTTTCGGCATCTTAACGATGTGAAATATAGCACGGGTTTATCGGTCGGTCAAATAATAGCAAAGACTGGAAAAATGTAAGTCCTTATTTCGCAGCGGCTTCCGTATGCCGATGGGAACGCGCGTTTCAGCTTTGACGCGCGTCACACCTATGCTTGACCCATCGACCGCTCGGGATTGATGATCTAAACTGGCCAGCAGGAACCCGGAAACAGCATGAAGCGCTTCACCCTGACCGTCGAAACGGACGGAAACACCGACATCATCAATCTCAATCCCGAACTGGCCAAACGTCTGGCTGGACATAAGGGTGATGGACTCCTGCATCTCTTCGTCGGCGGCTCCACTGCTGCGCTGACGACGCTCGAGTATGAGCCGGGGCTGGTCAAGCACGATCTACCCGAGGCCATGCAGAAGCTCGTTCCCGATGACGCCCATTACGATCACGAAGCGACCTGGAACGACGACAACGGTCACAGCCACATCCGCTCGGCACTTCTGGGTCCCGGCCTGACCATCCCCTTCTCCGACAACAAACTTCTCACGGGCGAGTGGCAGCAAGTCGTGCTGATCGACTTCGACACACGTCCGCGTCGCCGAACGATCGTCTGCACGATGATTCTCTGAGCGTAGCATGGGCGTCTCGCCCATGTCTTTCTCGGATGCGCTGTCTCGGAGACATGGGCGAGACGCCCACGCTACGCAAAATCAATTCATCGATCGGCTGTGCTCTTCCAACCGCTGAACCAGCTCCGCGGCTTCTTCCTGCCTCTCACCCACGGCACTTGTCCAGGCTAAGGTCTCGTTTGCCAATACAGCTCGCTCAATCCTCCGGCAGGCACTGATCACAGTGCTGTGATTCCGCTTGCCCATGCGGATGCCAATCTCGGGGAAGCTCAGCTTCGCGGTTTTGCGGACGAGGAACATCGCCACGCTTCGAGCGAGCGAGATTGTCCGCTGCCGCCGCCCGGACATCAGGTCCTTATGTTCCAGGCCAAAGTAATTGCACACCGATTGCAAAATTGATTCCGGCTTCACCGGCGCCACCAACTGACGATCAAGGTCCCCCAGCGCCTCCTGAGCGGTCGCCACATCCGGCAGGCTCCCGGTGAGTCTCACATGGGCCGTCATCCGGGTGATCGAGCCTTCCAGTTCGCGAACATTCTGCGTCACTCGGCGGGCCACCCAGGTAATGACTTCTTCGCTCAGCGGCATTCGCATCCGCAGCGAGAGCGCCCGAAGAATCTCACATCGCGTCGCAAAATTCGGCGGATCGATCCGCACCACCATCCCGCTGACAAAACGATTCACCAGCGATTCCCCAAACTCCTCGATCATCTTCGGATGGTTGTCGCTGGCCATCACGACCTGCCGGCCCATTGCCTCGATCGAGTTGAACGTGTGCAGGAACTCTTCCTGCGTCGCCTTCTTGCCCGCGAGAAAATGCACGTCATCGATCACGAGCAGATCCAGGTCCCGCATTCTCCGACGGAACGCATCCAGCTTGTTGTTCCGCAGAGAGGTCAAAAATTCGTTCGTGAACGCTTCACCCGTGAGATACATCCAGCGCTTGGTCGGATGATGCTCGATAAACTTCTTGCAAAGCCCCTGGAGCATGTGCGTCTTGCCAAGCCCGCATGAGCCGTGGATGAACAGCGGGTTATATTGTGCTCCCGGAAATTCCGAGACATACGCCGCCGCGTTGAACGCAAGCTGGTTGCTGGCGCCGACGACGAAGCTTTCCAGGTCGTGCCGCAGCCGGCTGCGACTGGAGTACGCGTTCCCGCCCATCTCCCGCTCCGGCCCCCCGGGAATCGGCACCGGCATCGACGTCCGCAGGATCGGCACCGCCTTGCTCGTCAGCACGGCTACGCTTTCACCATTTCCGTTCGTCCTGGTTTTTCGGTTCTCGCTCGCGTGACGGTTTCCGTTCGTCTCGGTCTGCCCCGTGCCGTTCACTTCGAAAAGCTGCGGCACCACCATGAACCGCACTGTCAGCGAACATCCCAGAACTTCATTCGCCGCGTCCTGGATCGGCTGCTTGAAGTGCGTGCCGATCCATTCGCTGATGAAATCATTTGGCACCGCGATCTCTAAGCCGTCATGTTTAAGATCCAGCCTAGTAGAGTTATTGAACCAGACATGAAACCGTTGTTGTCCCACCCGCTGGGCGATGGCCTCTGCCAGTTTCGCCAATTGAGGATCGTGCGCGCTGATGCAACTCAAGTCGTGCTCCTTCCGTTCCCTGACGCTCCCATGCTCGCCGGCACGGAAAACCTGTGACAGCTTTCCGCTCCTGATGCCGGCGACCTTCCTGTAAACCGGTTGCCTCCCCCGCGCTCCTCCGAAGCGCGAAGAAACCACCGGCACGACACCCGTTACGCGCAGGCACAACCTCTGCGCGGCATCTTTCGCAAACGGGGTCCGAGCCTCATGCTCGTCAACTAAAATTCTTCCGTGAGTCGCATCCTGCGATGTGCGTGAAACCGATCGGTCATCCGATGTGATCCCCGCGGCCCCCCGCGCACCATTGCTCCGCCGATTCACATTCCCGAGTCAGTCCCACAACGTCCGTGTCAGGCGCAGAACATAGTCGCGTCTACCTGTACTGACAAGAACGCTTTTATTGGATTTCCCATTCACAACGACGCAACCACCGGTGACATCAGCGTCGAATGAATCGGAAATTTCTTTTTCAACGATTCATCCCCAAAATTATTGGACATGTGCAGGAACCGTGGACAACAAAAAAAAATCGCTTTGCTATTCGAGACCTCTGAATAAACCCAGAACATGGTCGCTGAAGCGACCACGCCGCTCGGAATTCGCGGGTCGAGGATGGTTATTCAGAGGTCGCATTCGTCTTCCGGCGCCTGCATGCGCTTTCCCGCCTCGGCCCAAGCGTCAACGTACTTCGTCCTCACGCGATCCGCGCTGTTCCTGGGGAAGAAAAACCGCCCCACCCGAAACGTCATGATCAGTCCCGCGAACAGAATGAAGAGCACGATCGCCAGCAGCAATCGCGAGTACGCCATCAGCGTGCGCTTCTCGTGAGCTGTGATCCCCTTCGACGTCGCGGCATCCATCGCCGGAGCGAGGTAGTACGACAAAATCCCCAGCAGCAGAATCGCGAAGCCCAATAAAAATGCGAGCAATGCCCAGTACGTCCGCCCCGATCGCGATCTGAATTTCTTAGGTCGCATGATGCGATCCGTCGCAGCACGGGACTTCGGCGAGCTCTCTTCGAACCTGAGCCTCCCTTCGGGTCTGAGCCTCAGGGTCGAAGACAGAGCCGAAGGCAGTCGAGTCGCATCTTGCCCGTGTTGAGCTTTTTGGTCACGGGCAGGATGCCCGTGCTACTTCATCATCCTACACTCTGTCCACCACTCCACTCACCATCGCACATCCGCCCGCGCATGGAGCGGATGCTTCTTCGCCATCTCCTCCACCGTCTTGCGATCCTCATCCGCCAATCCCTTGGGCACAATGACCCGCGGCAGCACATACTGATCCCCACGCTCGCTCCCGCGCTCAATCCCCCGCCCCTTGATCCGCAGCTTCGATCCGCTGCTGGTCCCAGGCGGAATCGTCATCGTCACCGGTCCCTCCAGCGTCGGCACCTCCACCTTCGTCCCCAGCAGCGCCTCGTACACGCTGATCGGCACATCCAATAGAATGTCCAACCCCTCGCGCCGAAAATACGGATGGGGCATCACCTTCGTGATGATGTACAGATCCCCATGCTCCCCGCCCGCGCTCTGCTGACCCTTTCCCTTGATCCTGACTCGACTTCCATCCTTCACCCCCGCCGGGATCTTCACATCGATTGTCTCGAGCCGACCTTCACGATTGATTTGCAACGGCAAGGTCGTCCCGCGTGCCGCCTGCTCAAACGTCAGGGTGACTTCATGCTCCACATCCTGCCCGCGCTCCGGCTCGCGCCGCGGTCGCGCCTGCCGGGCGCCTCCGCCAACCCCGCCACGACCGGGAGGTACTCCCGCTTTCCCACCCCGCGCGCCGAACAATTGGTCAAACACATCTCCAAAATCGCTCAGGTCATAATCTTCAACATCCACACCCGGACTCGGCCGCCATTGATAAGAATATCCCGATCCACTCTGCCCCTGCGGCTGTCCACGTCGAAACGGATCCCCTCCGGGCGCTCCACCCCCCGGCATCCCTCCGACGCCCGCGTGCCCGAACTGATCGTAATTCTTCTTCTTTTGCGCATCCGAAAGCACATCGTAAGCTTCCTGCGCCTCCTTGAACTTTTCCACCGACTCCGCGTTGTTCTTGTTGGCATCCGGATGATGCTTCCTCACCAGCTTTCGGTGAGCCTTCTTAATCTCATCCGCCGACGCATTCCGCCCAACACCCAAAATTTCATAATAATCTCGCTTGGCCATCGAGAGCGATTGTAGCACCAACAACACCAACCGCGAAAACAGCAAAGGCCAAGCCCAGGGCTTCAGCCCTGGGTCCGCCTGTATAATATTCACCACTCCAGGAGCAATCATGTCCAACCCCGCGTGTCCCCTCCCAACCCCGCCAAGTCGCGACGAATCCGCGATCATCGAGCGCATTCTCGACTTCAAACGCATCGCCATCGTCGGCGCCAGCGACAACGAAATGCGTCCCGGAAGCTACGTCCCCGCCTATCTGCTCGCTCAAGGGTACGAACTTATCCCCATCAACCCCAATCACTCCGAGGTCCTCGGCCAAAAGTGCTACCCCACCCTCGCGGACGTGCCTGGCGATATTGATCTCGTGAACGTCTTCCGCCGCCCGAATGCCTGCGCGGATGTCGCAAGACAAGCCATCACCAAAGGCGCAAAAGCCATCTGGCTTCAATCCGGCATCACCAACGCCGAAGCGCAAAAGCTCGCGCATGAAGCGGGCATCGATTTCATCCAGGACCGCTGCATCATGGTCGAACACCGGCGACGAAGGTAATTTCACGCGTAATGCGTACCGTTTTTTACTTGATCATCGTATCGGCTGTCGGCTGCGCAAACGCACGCCGCATTGCGCCCGTTCCCGCAACGGCTGCTCCTCAGAGCGCCACTCCAAAGATTGGCGAATTCCAAGGCCCCTACCGCTTTCTCTCCAACTTCTACCCTTCAACCTTGGAATTCGAATCCATCACCTACCCCACTGTCGAACACGCCTACCAATCCGCCAAGACGCTGGACATGAACGAGCGCAAACGCATCGCTCAACTTCCCACCCCCGCCGACGCGAAGCGAGAGGGACGCAAGCTCCAGTTCCGCCCCAACTGGGACGCGCTCAAGTTTGACGTCATGGAGCAATGCATCAGATCCAAGTTCACCCACCATCCCGATCTTAAACAAAAGCTCCTCGACACCGGTGACGCAACCCTCGAAGAAGGCAACACCTGGAACGACCGCATCTGGGGCGTCTACCAGGGACAAGGCGAAAACCGTCTCGGCAAGATCCTCATGAAAATTCGCTCCGAACTAAAACGGTGAGCCGCGATGAGCGAAGCGAATGATCCAAGGGAGCGCTTCGAAGCGCCAGATTCCCCAGTTTTCAATTGACCATTGTCAATTTTCAATTGTCAATTGAATAAGCCTCGCCGCGTTTCAGCTCAATGATCTCAGTGGTCCCGGCCGTCGTCTCTCCATCTTCCTGCAACACCTCAAAACGCCCGCGTCCTTCAATCGAAAACTCCACCCGATCCGGCCCCCGCGCCCCCTTCGCTTCCACCCGCGTTCCATCCTCCCCCACCCAAACCACCCGCTTCTGCAACCACCGCGCGAAGATCCGATTCTGATCTAATGATCCCTTCGCCCCCGCGCCATAAAGCACCCCAAGCACCCGCTCATCGCTCACCACCCAACCCATCGCCACCATGAACCGATCCGTCTCCCCCCGGCATTTGAACAACTGCCGCGCCGGCGGAAACTTCATCCCATCCCGCGACAGCGAATACACCAGCTCATCGCCGTTGTGATGCAATCCCATCAGATACCACCACTCCCCCCGCACGCGCAATCGCTTCACATCATTCACCATCAGGTTCCCATCCAGCACCTTCCCATCCAGCGTCCACCGCTTCCCATCCTCGCTTGATGCCCGGTACGTCTTCCCAAAATCTCGAAAATTCCCGAAGTACAACCTCATCATCTCGCCATCTTCGCGCACGATGACGTTCATCCCGTTCATATCAGCCTGCGCGAACTTCTCATACCCGACGATCATGATTCCATCGCTCCGCTTCGCCTCGCGCGCCGCCTCTCCAACCTTCCACACAAAAGACGCCGGCTTGTTCAATCCGTTCGCGTCCGGATACGCGGTGCACGCCAGCATGAACGACCCATCTCTTGCTTCGACCGCGCTGACATTGCACACATGCTGAAACACCCCGTGCTCGATCACCGTCTTCCGGTCCTTAATCTCTAACCAGTCGGAAGTCATCGCGCTGTAGATCCGGTCGTTCCCACTCGCCACCCCATCCCACCCGCCATAGAACAAGCGCCACCCACCGTTCACCTCCACCGCCGACGGCGCATAGATATTCCGAAACGCTCCCTCCCGCGGCTCCATCATCGGATGCCGCGCATCCGCCACCCAATTCAGCTTCCCCTTCTCCCAAATCGAAGGATCAAACACATCGCCCGACACGCCCCTCAACTCCACCACGCCCTCCTGCGCCTTCTCATCAAGCTTGGCAATCCGCACCTCCGCGCGCACAAAGATCGGGATCGCCAGAATCGCCGCAAAAAGCCACCTCATTCCTCCTCCTTGACGCTGTAGTTAAAACCTCTTTTCCTCTGCCCGCCTCCCGGCAAGCAGGTTATACTTCGTGATTACGACCGGAGTAACATGTCGAGTCAACCCACCAACGACCTTCCTCCCGATACCATGGAACACTGGGAGGAATTCCTCAAAGACCGCTACCCCACCCAATCCGCCGATCCCAAGGGCCCCAACTTCGTCCCCAAAAAAGCCACCGAAGAATTCCGCGACTACCGCAAAGAAGCCCGCGCCAGCGTCAAGGAGTTCTACCGCCTCAATCATACTCACCAGACCTACGACTTCGTCCAGCAGAAGAAGAAGCAGTACCTCAGCCTCGACAAAAAGAAGATGGGCATCTGGGAGGCCATGGAATATCTCAACACCCTCGTCGACGACTCCGACCCCGACACCGATCTCACTCAAATCGAACATCTTCTCCAAGCCGCTGAAAGCGCCCGCGCCGACAATCAGCCGCGCTGGCTCATCCTCACCTGTCTCATTCACGACCTTGGCAAAATCCTCTGCCTCTGGGGCGAACCCCAATGGGCCGTCGTCGGCGATACCTTCCCCGTCGGCGTCCAGTACTCCGACAAAGTCGTCTTCCCCGAATTCTTCGCGGATAACCCCGACAGCCAAAACCCCGCCTATCAGTCCCATTACGGCATCTACTCCCCCGCGTGCGGCTTAGCCAACGTGCACCTCAGTTGGGGCCACGACGAATACCTCTACAACGTCGTCAAGGGTCATCTCCCCGATGAAGCCCTTTACCCCATCCGCTATCACAGCTTCTACGCCGCCCATCGCGAAGGCGCCTACGAACACCTCATGAGTGACCACGACAAAAAAATGTTTGACTACGTCAAAAAGTTCAATCCCTACGACCTTTACTCAAAAGCTGAAGCCAAACCGAACGTGCGGGACCTAAAGCCCTTCTATGAAGCGCTTATCGCCGAGAACTTCCCCTCGATGTTAAACTGGTAACGCAACGACGCCTGTCCGATAAAGACGGCAAAATATGTCGCAAACCGATATTTTACTTGCATCCCCATGCCGCTTGGTTTAACATGTAAGGACTGAAACGGCGTCGTGCGAGGGCTCGACCGACGCTTATCATCTCTTTTTTCGGAGAGTGGGACATGGCCAAGACTGTACAACGCAAAAGCCTTCTAGTGTGCGCCTTCATCACCGCCGGTGCCTTGTTGGCCCCACAGGCATCTCAAGCCGCGGTCATCTATACAACCCCGGGGTCTACTTACTCCCAGAACTTCGATTCCCTTCCCATTTCGCCTGAGAATGTATCTTTGGGTGCCTCCCCTGTAGGCTGGACCAACGATAATCCTGCGCCTGCGCCTGGAAATTTCAGTATCGTCGGCTGGTATCTCTTCCATCCCCTGCTCCTTGCAGAAGGGGGATTTGACGGGCATCAGCGGATGCGCATTGGAGCCGGCACGGCGACCACCGGTGGCTTCATGAGCTTTGGCACCTCCACGTCCACCGAGCGCGCCTTGGGTGCCGTGGTCTCGGGCACGACGGTAGCCACGGCCGGTCAGGAATACTTCGCCCTGCGACTGACCAACAACGTCGGTTATACCCTCGACAGCTTCACGCTCGGCTATGACGGTGAGCAGTGGCGCGATGGTGGCAATGCCACCCCAGTCCCCAAAACGTGGACCGTGCAATACAGCACGACCGCCACCGCAATCAACGATTCCCCCGCTTATACCGCCACCACGGGACTCGATTGGACTTCCCCGGTTAATGGCACGACCGCGGCGGCTGTCAACGGCAACACCACCGGAAAGGTTGTGGTGGGACCGACCACCGTCACAGGCATGCAATGGACGCCCGGCAGCGATCTCTGGATTCGCTGGGTCGACCCCCGCAATACCGGTAACAACCCCGGTATGGCCCTCGACAACATTAGCTTCAGCGCCGTCCCCGAGCCCACCTCCATGATGCTCGTCGCAGCCGCTTCAACCCTCGGCATCCTCCGCCGGCGTCGCTCGCGCTGATCCCAGTCAGTCTTAAGATCATTTGAACTGAACACCGCTCAAGCCGTCGCTTGAGCGGTTCTTTTTGGTCAGCGCCAATCTCCCGTCGTTGCATTTGAGCCGGATTCTGTTTAATTCTCGCGCCTGATTCCCATTCGAAATCCGCGCCCCGCAAGCGGGGCCGCTAACCAAAGGCGCAGGAATTAAGAAATCCGTACGAGCCGACGTCGATATGCGAATCCTGGTAGATCGCCAGTCTCCGCGTAGCGGTCGGGCCGAAGGCCCACATCCGACGACGGTTCAACATCGCGCCCGCCAACTTAAACAAGCGCCCGTGGCCTGAACCACCAGTCCAGAACCGGCGTGCTCAGACTCACGAGAAGCAGCGCCAAAAACGCCCCGTAAGAAACATCCAGATATAACTGCAAGACTGCCGCGACAAACCCGACGAGCGCTCCAAAGACCGTTCTCCCCCTGCGGGTCATCGGTCTCACGCCCGGGCTGGTCGCCAGAAAGAATGCCATGAACAGGATAGGCCCCGCCATCAACTCATAATTCACAAACGTGAGCGCTGTGGGCCAACCGACCGAGAGCTTACTGAGGATTAGAGATTGCCAGTGCCTCGATTGCTCGGTGATCGTCACCGGAATCGGCAGCAAGAGAAACCCCGCGTACGCCCCAACCACCACCATCACGGGCACCCGGTAATCGATCAGGCCCCGATAGAGCAGGTAAAGCCCTCCCATGATGACGGCCACCGCGCTTCCAAGTCCGATCGCCGCGGGCTGCCCGCCAACAATCAGATCTTCGAGCGGAGGCATCTTGTCCCGAATTAATTCTTCCAGAGAGAGCGCCGCGCGGTCCGGTGGCTCGCTGCCGGTCGTGTAGGAGACGAGCTTGGAACTCGCAGGCTCCGCGTACAGAGCATCCCCTCCTTCGGCCCAGGGGAATTGCGTCCACGCCTCTTTGCGCACCGCGACTTCGCGCCCCGCGAGACTGCGCTCCGTGGGAACCGCGAGAAGATCGCCCGAGGCGATCCTTCCCCGCTGCAGGACAAAATGCGGGACGAGCAACGATTGAAACATCACGACCAGAAGCAAATAGACAACCAGAACCGGATGCACCCGGCCCGAGCCCACGCCGCCAAAGAACCAGAGCACAACGACAAGCGCCAACCCCGCTCCCGGCAAGACCGCCCAAACGTACCCGGCGGGCGCGCTCGGGTAATTCCCGCTGGCAAGGTGGGCGGGCAACATCAGACCCAGGAGCATCGCCAGCCAAAAGCCATAAGCCAGATTCAGCCGTCTTCCCCGGCGTCCAACCCTTCTCCACACGACCATCCCCACCATCGCGCTTCCAACGACCAGAACCATCGCGGCAGCGGCTCGCCAGCCATACAGGATCACCCCCGCGGTCAGCGGCAGGACCAGCGCCAGAACATGCATGAAGAAGAATCGCCACACCCCCACCTCCCCCCGCATCGGCGGATCCACCGCTTCCACTGGCCGGACACACTTCAACATCGCTTCGGTCATTGAAGATTGTTGTACGCGACTCAACCGCCCGTTTCAAAACCCACCTCCTCACTTATTGAGCGTCAGATGACGATCAGGATGGCGACGATCAGATGAGCTCCGGACGACTGACAAAATTGATTTGACGCTCACCAGCTGCCCCGCTTGCGGGGCGCGTTCCCCCCCCCTATCCTCCACCTCCCGACGAACGGAACTCTATCATGCAAGCCAGAATCACCGGCAAGGCCTACGTCCTCGGCGACAATGTGGACACGGATCAGATCATCCCCGCCCAGTATCTGTCGTTTAACCCCTCGCTCCCCGAGGAGCGGAGATTCTTCGGCATGTACGCCATGAGTTCCGTCCCCGAGGGCCAGCGCGGCCTGCCGCAAGGCAACATTAACTTCGTCCGCGAGAACGAATTCCGCTCCGACTATACCATCGTCATCGGCGGCAGGAACTTCGGCTCCGGCTCCTCCCGCGAGCACGCCCCCCTGGCGCTTGCTGAAGCCGGCGTGCAGTGCGTGATCGCCGAGTTTTACGCCAGAATCTTCTTTCGCAACTCGGTCAATGGCGGCTACCTGATCCCCTTCGAATCCGAGGTCAGGCTGGTTGAGAAAATCAAGACCGGTGACGAGCTCGACGTCTCGCTCGATCAATTGGATGTCATTAACAAGACCGATGGCAACCGCTACAAGCTCAAACCGCTCGGCGACGTCCTGCCGATCATCGAGGCCGGTGGAGTCTTCAACTACGCAAAGCAGGAGGGAATGCTGAAGTAGCGGCGCGACGAAGCGAAGGCATCAAATAAGAAGCCCCGGACGCATCTGCAATGCACCCGGGGCTTTTCGTTTCTCAAAGTTGGAGTGAGCCGTCTATTTCATATCCTTCGCATACTTCTCCGGATCCTTCTGAAACTTCTCGACGCAGTCATCGCAGCAGAAACCGACGGTCTTGCCCTTGTAGGTGACCGTCTTGCCTTTCGGATCCACATCTTCGCCGCCGACCGGACATTTCTTATTCGCGATGGCGGGCTTTGTTGCGGCCTGCGTGGTCGCCGGGGTGGCAGGAGTTTTTGTCTCTTCCGCTGTTGTGACCTTCACCGCAATCACGCCGTACGTGGCAGCCGCGAGGACAAACATTACAAGCAACTTCATGTCAGAATCTCCCAAAGGTCTACCCAGATGATATGCAATCGGAGGCATTGAGACAAAAAAAGATTCCCTGCGGCAAAGCCGTCAGTACGGAGTGCTACAGGGAATGAAAAAAGCCGCGACGGCGAAATCGCGGCTTCATTCAACAATTGTGCTAAGCGACTGGGTTACTTCTTATAGTAGGCCGTGTTCTTCTCGATAAACTCCGCCCACTCGGCGGGGAGATCTTCCTGGGGGAAGATTGCGGTGACGGGGCACTCATCGACGCAGAGGCCGCAGTCGATGCAGGTGTCGGGGTCAATATAGAGCATTTCAGCGGCGGCGAAGGTCTCTTCGTCCTTAGTAGGATGAATGCAGTCGACCGGGCACACCGCGACACAGGCGGTGTCTTTGGTCCCGATGCAAGGCTGCGCAATGATGTGAGCCATACAAATCTCCTCTAACCGGCGCGATTATAGGGGAAGGGGAAACCGCTGCAAGGTGATCGGAATCGAGCGTGGGGTCCGCTTCTTCGGACGTGCTATTCCGCATCCCTATCGAGCAGTTCACCCTGAAATCAACGACTTTCCATTCATCTCCCCCGGCTTCGCCAGCCCCATCATTTCCAGCGCGGTTGGCGCTACATCCGCCAGCCTGCCTTCGGTCCGGAGCTTCTTTCCTTTCATCCGATCATCCACAACGATCAGCTCCACCGGATAGGTCGTGTGCGCGGTGTGCGGGCCGCCGGTTGCGGGGTCGATCATCTGTTCGCAGTTTCCGTGATCGGCCGTGACGATGGCGACGCCGCCCTGGCGCTGGACCGCTTCGAGAACACGTCCGACGCAGATGTCGACATGCTCTACCGCCTTCACCGCGGCAGGAAGAACGCCGGTGTGACCGACCATATCGCCGTTGGCGAAGTTGACGACCATCAGGTCGTACTTGGCGGAGTTCACGCGCTTCACCACTTCATCGCAGATCCCATAGGCGCTCATCTCCGGCATCTGGTCATAGGTCGTCAGCGGCGCGCCGTTGGGAAGCGCGGTGGGCGAGGGAATGATCTGCCGATCCTCACCCGGAAATGGAAGGTCCCGATAATCATTGAAGAAGAAAGTGACGTGCGGATATTTCTCGGTCTCGGCCGAGCGAAACTGTTTCAGTCCAAGATCAGACGCGTACTCCGCGAGGATGTTGGTCATCTTCGGCGGCTTGGGATACGCCACATGGACGGATAAGCCTGTCTCGTAAGCGGTCATCGTCAGGAAATACAAAAATAATTTTGCGCCCCGATCGAAGCCGACGAAGTCGGGCGCGGTGAATGCTTTGGTCAGCTCGCGCGGACGGTCGCCGCGATAGTTGTAGAAGATCACGGAGTCGTTGTTCTTCATGATCGCGCGCGGAAAATTTCCGCCATCGCTGATCACGGAGGGCGTCACAAACTCGTCGCCGGACATGTTGGTCTCGATCGGATGATCGTAGTAGTCCATCACCGCGCCTTCAGCGCTTCGGAAGAGAGGACCATCCCCAAACGCGATGGCGCGAAACGCCTTCTCAACCCGCGGCCAGCGGTTGTCCCGATCCATGGCCCAATAGCGCCCGGAGACGGTTGCGATCCTGCCGACGCCGATCTCTTTCATCTTCGCTTCGACCTGGCGGATGTAACCCAATCCTGACCTTGGCGAGGTATCTCGGCCGTCGGTGAAGGCGTGGAGAAAAACACGCTCTAAACCCCGGCGCTTACAGAGTGCCAGGCAGCCGAAAAGGTGCTCGAGCAACCCATGCACGCCGGCGTCGGAAACGATGCCGAAAAGGTGAAGATCGCTCTGTTTTTCCAGCGCATTCGTTACGGCGGCGTTCAGGTCGGTGTTGTCGTAGAACGAACCGTCGCGAATGGCCTTGGTGATGCGCACGGACTCCTGATCGACGATGCGACCGGCGCCGATATTCTGATGCCCGACTTCGCTGTTGCCCATCGTCCCTTCGGGCAGGCCGACATCGAACCCGCTGGTGTGGATCAGCACGTGCGGATAGTCGCTCATCAGCTTGTCGTCGACGGGATGGCGCGCGAGATAAACGGCGTTTGCCTTGTTCCATTCCGGAAACGGATTCGATCCCCAACCATCTCGAACAATAATGATGCACGGCCTCATCGCGATCGTCGTCACAGGATTTCCTTTCAGTCAATCACCGTCATCTTATGCGCCACCTCTCGATTCGGAAGGAAGTTGAGCCACGGAGATCACAGAGACCACTGAGAATACAAAAGCAAATCGAATTTCTTCTCCGTGGTCTCAGTGATCTCTGTGGCTCAACTTCTTCTTCCGCGCGCGAATCGCGCGATGGGCGCTGGCGCACCGCGGCAGAAAAAATTTTTGCGCGACGCAAAAAACCGTTGACTCATTTTTCCAATCGCTTTACAGTTTGCTCTTGAAAGGAGGTAACAGCGCCATGGCAAAGAAAGCAGCTAAGAAGTCGACGACCAAGAAGTCGTCAGCCAAGAAGTCGACGACCAAGAAGTCCAAGAAGTAAATTCTTCTAACTTGCGGGCTTCCGTGGCTCACGCCCGCAGCTTCTGGTCACACACCCAAGTCACCCCAAACCGTTTTCGGCCTGGCTCCCCAAAAGGCCGCAGAACAAAAGAGAAACCTTCCTTGCCACGGCGGAAGGTTTCTTTTTGCGCTGATGTTTACGAATTAAACGCAACCGCGGAGACGCGGAGAGCGGATGATTCAAGCTACTCGGATCACCCGCAGGAGCTCTTCGTAGAGTTGGGAGCAGGCTTCGGGGACGACTCGGACTTCGCCGATGACGCTCATGAAGTTGGTGTCGCCGTTCCATCGGGGCACAACGTGCTGATGGATATGACCGGGAACTCCGGCACCGGCGCTGCGGCCCAGGTTGATTCCGACATTGAAGCCCTGGGGCGACAAAGCGTTCTTCAGCAATTCCAGTCCCCTGGTTGTCTGCTCCATTAAATCAGTTCGCTGATCGACGCTCATTGCTTCGAGGTCGGCGACATGCCCTCGCGGCGCGACCAATAAATGGCCGTTCGTGTAGGGAAAGCGGTTGATCAGGACGACGGAGTGAGCCGTGGTCCACAGCACCAGCCGTTCTTTTTTCTCGGATTCGCTTGTCGCCGCGGCAGCTTCGCAGAGAAAGCACTTATCGGACTCGGGCTTGGCGAGGCTTCGGATGTATTCGATCCGCCAGGGCGCAAAAAGCGATTCATTCGGCATAAGGCGTGATCGTATGAACGGCCCTCTCCGGTCGCAATGATTCTTCCGAAAAGGGGATCATCGAATGTTGATGAACACTCGGTTTTTTGGCCGAAGAACACAACGGAAGCCCGGGAGGTCTGGACGACATGAGCACTTACAAGGGCCAATCCAATTACGGCTTCGATCCTCCCCCCTATCCTACGTGGTGGGACTACTTGAATGGTGCGGTGGTCATAGCCATCGTGCTCGCCTCGGCCGTTGCGGTGCTTTGTTGGATGATTGGCGTTTCCCTCTCGACGATCTGATACGCGGTCTTGTTCAAGCGCGCCGCGCCCGTCCAAACACCAGTTCAAACCCCCGCTGAATCATTCTCATCCCTACCGCAGCCGTTGCGAGCCCGGCACAATCGGCGCACCAATCCACGAAGTCGCACGTACGCTGAAACCAAGGCAGCGCCTGCGTCCATTCATCGAGCGCGCCGTAACACATTCCGATCACGAGGATTTTGAACGCCAGATCCCGTGACGGCGGGCTGTTGGTCCACAACGCCAGATACAACAACCCTCCGAGCAGACCGTACGCGAGGTAATGCGCCATCTTGTCCCCGCCGCGCATCGTCACCACGAGCCCCTTCAGATGCGTGAAGTAGAACAGGATCCCCCAGTAGCTGATCAGCAGAATCCAAAACGGGATCGAGCGGCGCGGCATCAGGCCACCTGCTCATCGCGCTCGACATTCGCCGCTGCCAGCTTTGCGGTGTCGAGATGGGTCGCCACATTCACTTTGACTACCGGCCTGGCCTCCGCAACCGGCGGCGCTTCAACCATTCCGACAACTTCCCTGGCCAGCGCCCGATAATCCGCGGCGCCGTTGCTGGCCGGTTCATACTTCAGGATGTGCTGGCCGAAGCTTGGACTCTCGGCCAGCTTAATGTTCCGCCGGATGCGCGTGTTGAAGATCCGTGCGTTGGACCACGGCAGGTTCTGAGTCTTTCCTTCCTCGATAAAGCGATTGAGCTCCGCCACCACCTCGTTCGACAGCTTCGTCTGCGATTCGAACATGGTCAGAAGAATGCCTGACACCACGAGCTTTGGATTCATCCGCCGGCCGACGAGTTGCACGGTCTCCAGCAGCTTTGCCACGCCTTGTAGCGCCAGAAAGTGGGGCTGCATCGGAATGAGCACTTCCGTCGCCACCGCCAGGGCATTGATCGTCAAGAGTCCCAGGGAAGGCGGGCAGTCGATCAGGATGTAATCAAAATCATGAGTCGCCTGCTCGAGCTTCTCTTTTAAGATGGTCTCGCGGCCGAGCACAGAAACGAGTTCAATCTCCGCCGCCGCCAGATCGATCGAGCTGGGAACGAGCGCGATTCGCTCATCAACCTTGTGGACGGCCTCCAGAAAGGATCGGTCGTTAATCAGAACGTCATACACCGACACCGTTTCATCGGTGGGCTCGACGCCGTAGTTGATGGTCAGATGCGCCTGCGGATCGAGGTCGATCAGGCAAACGCGCTGGCCCAGTTCCGCCAGCGCGGCGCCAAGATTGACGCTGGTGGTGGTTTTTCCCACGCCGCCCTTTTGATTCATCAATGCAATCGTTCGCAAGCGCCACCTCCGTGAGCTCCAGACATCCAAGGAAGAACGCAATTATTGCGTCGGGAGACATGATTACAAGGGTGTGCTAAGGAGAAGGGACGCCGGGCGAGACAAGTCTCGCCCCTACAGGTACATTTGCGACCCAATGGACAACGCTCTTAAAGAACAGCTTAGAGTCGGCGCTCGCGTCAAGGTCACGCAGCAGATTGCCGGCCGCGATTACACGTGGACGACGGTCGTCGCCGGGACCGTGCGAAGTTTCGAGCAGAAGCCTACGGGCAGTTGGTTCGCACACTCCAAAGGCGACAAGCTCTGGCTGGATCGGCTCGTTCTTAAGACGGACAACGGCGAAACGACTACGCTTAACCTTGACGACTACTCGGCGATCGACGTGGAACCCGCGACAGGATTAACCAGCGACGACACCGCGGAAAAAAAAGACGAGTCCGATCTGCCGCTATAGCACCCGTCACCCCTCACTCGCTATTTATTATTCCCATGGATGCCGCCATTTTTGGGCTTATTGTCGCCGACCTGATTGCCGCACCGTTCGACTTGCGCAACCCTCCGGAGAAAGGCGGGCTGCGCATCCTTGAGAATCTCAACCTCACCACCGGCGGAAACGTCTGCAACACCGGTGTTGCGATGGCCAAGCTGGGCATGAAGGTTGCCGCCGCGGGGTTGGTTGGGAACGACGTTCTCGGGGCCGCGGTCTCCGATCGTCTCAAGAGCGCCGGCATGGACACCTCCCATGTCTTCCCCGATCCCCGCGCTCAGACCAGCGCCACGGTGGTCGCCGTGGAACCCGGCGGCGAACGATGCTTCTTCCATGTGCCCGGCGTCACCGCGTTGCTTGATGAAACCAGCTTCCGCCGATGCTTTCCCCTCTTCGCCACTTGCACGTATGTCCAAGTCGGCTACCTCGGTCTACTCCCGAGCCTGACCCCGGCCCTTGCCGGGCTCCTCCAGGAAATGGAAACGACTTATCCAAACACCAAGCTGGCGCTCGACACCGTCAATCCGCCAGGGCCGGCTAAAGATCTGTACCCCATCCTCCCGCACCTGGATGTTTTCTGCCCGAGCCGCACGGAAGCGCAATCGCTCACCGGAGAGTCGGATCCCCAAAAAATGATCGCTGCTTTCCGCGAGCACATGAAGACCGGCTTGATTGGAATCAAACTGGATGAAGAGGGTTGCATCCTCGACGACGGCCACGAACAGGTCTCGGCCCCGGTTTACAAAGTGGAAGTGAAGGACACCACCGGCGCCGGCGACACCTGGTATGCAGGAATTCTCACATCGCTCTTGAGAAAAATGCCGATGGGGCAAGCAGCGAAATTTGCCAATCGCGCCGCCGCCGACTGCTGCTCGGAATTAGGCGCATCCACGGGCGTGAAGTCGTTTGAAGAGACAATCGCCCGCATTTAGTTACGAGATTTAACCCCGCAAGGCCACTTTCCTTCCAGTCATTTCGCTCCTACAACTTCTCAACGCCCAGCCACGGACGCGGCTCTATGTTCGGACAAACCTTCGACGGCAACGATCTTTTCGTCATCGGCATCCTCATCGTCCTTGAGGGCGTCCTGTCCATCGACAATGCGCTGGTTCTCGGGCTCCTCGCCCGGCGACTCCCGAAATCCCTTCAATCCAAAGCGCTGACCTACGGCCTCATCGGCGCTTTCGTCTTTCGGCTCATCGCCATCGGAACCGCCAGCTACCTCCTCCACTGGAGAATCGCGAAACTCCTCGGCGGCCTCTATCTCGTCTGGGTCGCGGTGAAGCATTTCTTCTGGGATGCGAAGCCGCCTGATGATGTCAAGCTGACTGTCGATGAAAAGGGGCTTCCCGTCGTTGAAGGTCATGAGCATGACCCATCGGTGCAGGATGAGCCTCTGGATCGCGCGCCGTTGGGGTCTTCTCTCCGTCACATTGATTACGCTCACATTGCCAACAGCCACAGCAAAGCCTTCTGGATGACCGTGGGCGTGATTGAACTCACGGATGTCGCCTTTGCGATCGATTCCATCGTTGCCGCCATCGGGGTTGTCGGACCTCCGCCGCCGGGGCAGCGCCACCCCAAGCTGTGGGTCGTCCTCATCGGGGGAATGCTGGGCGTAGTTCTCATGCGCTTCGCCGCCGTCATATTCATCAGGCTCCTGGAAAAATTCCCTCGCTTCGAGACCAGCGCTTACCTCCTCGTCATCGTCATCGGCCTCAAGCTCGTCCTCGACTACGTCGTCAACACCCCTCACAATCCCGATCGCCTCGACTTCCATTCCCCAGATGCGGTTGCATTCTGGGTCTTCTGGATCGTCATGATCATCTGTTTCTGCATCGGGTTCATCCCGCACACGCAGTCGAAGCCAGTGGACCAGGCGAAGCAATCATGAAGCAGCACAAGCCGATCATCGGACTTGCCGGTGGGATTGGCGCGGGCAAGAGCTTTGTCGCGGGAGAATTCGCCAGGCTTGGATGCCTGGTGATTTGCGCGGATGAAAATGTCCGTGCGGCGTACTGGCGACCGGAGGTGAAGGCAGCATTGCGCTCGTGGTGGGGTGACGCTGTTTTTCTTGCCAACGGTGATGTCGATCGCAAAGCCGTCGCCGCGAAAATCTTTGCGGACGACCACGAACGCGCGCGCCTTGAGGCTCTCATTCATCCCATCGTCGCGCAGCATCGCGAGCAGGTCACTCGCGATTATGCCGAAAACCCCGACGCGATCGCGTTGATATGGGACGTGCCCCTGCTGTTTGAGACCGGGTTAAACGACCAGTGTGATGCGGTTGTCTTCGTCGATGCGCCCCCGGAAGCGCGCCTCGCCCGCGTGCGGAATCAGCGTAACTGGGACATGTCAGAACTCACCCGCCGCGAAAAAGCACAATGGCCCCTAGACAAGAAGCGGGAGATATCCGATTATGTGATCATCAACACTGCGGATGCGGGCTATGTCCGCGATCAAGTCCAGAACGTGCTTTCCCTTATTCTCGGTAAGAAACAGTAATGGATGGGCTCGATCAACAGGTCCGGTCCACACCTGAGCGGCAGTTGCAGATCTTTGGGAAGTCTCGGCTGTAAAAGAACTTCCGTTTAACGGAACTCAATATTGATTGAGTTTTCCCTAACTTTGTAAAGTGGTTTTGCCGCGTTGATGCGGTGACGTGTAGCGCCTAATATTTTGGTGATCACACAGATCCAGCCTTACGCTAGCCGCGATTTGAAGCGGCGGGCAAACCCCAAAAGAGCTATCGATTTCTGAATCACTGGCCACGTTGGCCGCACCTCTTGGCGGACGTATCCGTCTAAGGTTTTACGAATCTCACTGGAGAACTTAGGTTCGAGCATCCCACCTCCCCGCCGATCTGGCCCGCAACTGAAAACCGATCCGGTCGCAAGCAGCAGCGGCCCCGCGGGGCACAAGGCCCAGAGCCAAAGTTTCAAATCACACCCCATTTTGGAGGCTAGCCAAATGGCTAAGCAGCAAAGGCCCCGCAAAGCCGGGCAACAAGGTAATCAGCCGGACGATCACGAAGAACAGGCCGCACCCGCGACCGCAGTCGCGGAACCGTCGCCCCCGCCGCCCGCGCCGCCGCATGACAAAAGATCCGGCTCGGAAGACGTCAGCTCGATCGACGCCGAGACCAACGCCAAGTACGAGCAGGTCAAGAGCGGAAAGCTGTACATCAAGGATCTCCAGCAGATGGACGTCCACCAGCTTCACGAGATCGCCAAGCAGGAAAACATCCAAGACTACATCGGGATGAAGAAGCAGGACCTGATCTTTCAGATCCTGCGCGCCCGCGTTCGCCAGAACGGTTTAATGTTCGGCGAAGGCGTCCTGGAGATTCTTCCCGATGGCTTTGGGTTTTTGCGAAGCCCGGAGTTCAACTACATTCCCGGCCCCGATGATATTTACATCTCGCCGTCGCAGATTCGGCGATTCGGTCTGCGCAACGGACACGTTGTGCAGGGGCAGATTCGTCCGCCGAAGGAGAGCGAGCGTTACTTCGCGCTGCTTCGCGTCGAGGCGATCAATGGCGAGGATCCTGAGAGGATCGCCGACACCGGCAACTTTGAAGACCTGACGCCGCTGCATCCCAATGCCCGTCTGTCGCTTGAGGCGGATGCAAAGGATCTCAACATGCGGATCGTGGATCTGGTGACGCCGATCGGGAAAGGTCAGCGCATGCTGATCGTCGCCCCGCCGCGAACCGGTAAGACGGTGCTGCTCCAGAAGATCGCCAACTCGATCTCCACGAATCACCCGGAGGCCATCCTCATCATTCTGCTGATCGATGAGCGTCCTGAAGAAGTGACCGACATGGAGCGCAACACCAAGGGCGAAGTCGTCAGTTCGACCTTCGACGAGCCCGCCTCCCGGCACATTCAGGTCGCCGAGATGGTGATCGAGAAGGCCAAGCGCTACGTGGAGTTCGGCAAGGACGTCGTGATCCTGCTCGACTCAATCACCCGTCTGGCCCGCGCCTATAACACCGAGGTCCCGCACTCCGGCAAGATCCTGAGCGGCGGCGTGGACGCGAACGCGCTTCAGAAGCCCAAGCGCTTCTTCGGGGCTGCACGTAACATCGAAGAAGGTGGTTCACTAACGATCTTGGGCACCGCGCTCGTGGACACCGGCTCGAAGATGGATGAAGTGATCTTCGAAGAGTTCAAGGGCACCGGTAATGCCGAGCTGCACCTGGACCGCCGCCTGGTGGATCGTCGCGTCTATCCGGCGATCGACATCAACGCCTCCGGCACACGCCGCGAAGAGCTGCTCCTCGATCCAAAGGAACTCGAACTGGTCTACCGCCTGCGTCGCGTCCTTTCGGATATGAATCCGGTGGAAGCCGTGGAATTGCTGAAGGGGCGCCTGGAAAAGGTGCCGAGCAATGCACAGTTTTTGATGTCGATGAACCTCGACTAAGGACACGTGGGCGAGACGCCCATGCTACGGGGTGACACCTGAGCCCCGGCCTTTATGGCTGGGGCTTCTTTTTGCGCTGTCCGGTTTTGCGGGAGCGGGGGACTTGGTTGTAGAACCAGTGGTGTTGAAAGAAACGGATTTGGAATTGCTGACGCGCTATGTGTTCGACGCATCGGAAGATGCGTTCGCGGAGGTGGTGTCTCGACATGTTGAGGGGGTGCGGGTCGCGGTGGCTCGGCGCGTGCGGGATCGGGAAATTGCGGAGGATGTCGCGCAGGCGGTGTTCGTCGTGCTGATGAAGAAGGCGCCCCGGCTGGTGGAAAGGAAACAGCGGTCGCTGGCAGCGTGGCTCTACACCGTCGCGCGGTATGCGTCTGCACGGGCAATCAAGGCGCGGATGCGCCGAGAGAAACACGAGAAATCGGTGGAGGTGGCGAGGGACGTCGGATGTACGGCTGGATGGGTCGAGGATCGCGAAGAGGCGGATGCACTGGCGCGGATGTTGGATGAGGCGATTGCAGCCGTCTCGATGAAGGATCGGGAGGCGGTACTGCGGAGGTTTTATCAACGGGCGAGTTTTGCGGAGATCGCGGCGGCGATGGCGACGACTGCCGAGGCGGCGCGTAAGCGCGTGGATCGGGCGCTGGCGAAAATGCGGCAGTGGCTGGCGCGGGAGGGTGTGGTTGCGCCTATCGGATTTGAAGAGCGATTGCGGGACGTATCGGCAACTGCGTTGAAAACCGCAGTGTCGCCGGTGGCGAGAGAGGCGGCGACTTCGATTGCGAATGGAGCGATGAACATGATGCAGCAGGCGAAGACAACGGATTTTGCGGTGGTGAGCACGGAACTGGACGTGACGGACGTGCGGGAGAACGTGGCGTTTTTCGAGAAGCTGGGGTTCGTGCGAAGGTGGGAAGCGGAGCCCGATGCGCAGGGAAGGTTGCCACGTGCGAGCCTCGCTGGAGGCGTAGGGAGAATCTGGTTGAGGCGTCGAGAGCGCGACGATCCCAAGGCTGGGGCGATGCGCGTTTACTTTTGGGTGAACGGAGGCGCAGCGGCGTTGGAGGCGCATCGGAAGACGATTTACGCCAACGGGGTGAGCGTGGGGGATTTTTTTGATGATGCTTCGTTGCGGAGTTTCACGGTGCGGACGCCGGATGGGTATGAGGTGGGGTTTTTTACGAACTATCGATAGAACCCACGGCTAAAGCCGTGGGCTTGGCCGGGGAAGGGTAAATCGAATGCACAGTTTTTGATGTCGATGAATCTGGACTAAAGAGACATGGGCGAGACGCCCATGCCACGGTGAAAATCAAAGACCCCGGCGATCTTTCGCCGGGGTCTTGTATTATGATGATCCGATAGGTGCCCCATGCAACTTGATCCTCAAATCACGGTGCGACGAGATCAGATTGTGAATGTGGCCCGCCGCCACGGCGCAACGACGGTTCGTGTCTTCGGATCATCAGTTCGCGGAGAGGCGGGCCCTGCAAGCGATGTTGATCTCCTCATCACGCTGGACCCGCGGAGCAGTCTGCTCGATCTTGTGGCAATCAAGCAAGAGCTTGAGGATCTGCTTGGCAAGAACGTGGACGTAGTCACCGAAGCTTCACTAAGCCCGTATATTCGTGATCAGATCCTGAGAGAAGCGATTGCGATATGAACCGAGATCAGTTCTATCTGCGTCATATTCTCGACGCGGCGAGCAAGATTGAAGGCTATGTTTTTGTCGGCCGCGACGAATTTATGAAGGCTTCGCACTGGCAAGACGCGGTGGTTCGCCAGTTAGAGATCATTGGAGAAGCCACCAAAAGGCTTTCTCAAGATCTTCGCGACCGCCACCCCCAAGTTCCCTGGCGGCAGATCGCTGGGCTGCGCGACGTTCTGATTCACGATTACATCTCAGTGGACGTGCAAGCAGCGTGGCAAATCACGCAAAAGAACCTGCCGGAAATGAAGCTCGTGATCGAGGCAATGCTCCAAGAATTCGAGAAGTAAATTTGAAGGCCGACTCGATACGCCAATTGCCACGACATTTCGGACGATCACGGTTTACTGGAAGAATGCGGAACCGGTCCTGTTTAACATGACGCAGACCATTGATGCGGAACCGGACCTGCCGGGGTTTCGAGCGGCGGTGGCGGATGTTTTCGCGGGGTAGAGCTTTTGGCATTGCACTTTGGAAGGGTTCGTTCGCTTTCCGGGTTGTTCGCCTCCAGTAGGTTGTGTTGGTCAGCATGAATTCGCGGGTCATGTATATCGAGCGGAAGGCGGGTGAGTTGGAAGGGAGTGCGCGCATTGGGCGGGTGACGTTCTCGAAAACAGGGCGGACGATGTATTACCGTGGGCTGTCGTTTCTGAAGGTGAAGAACGGGTACAAGTACAACTGCATTTGCGTGGAAAATGGCGAGGAGTATTGGATTTCAGGCCCGAAGAAGCGCGGGGGCGACGGATTGTACGGTGGGGATGGGGCGGAGGTTGATAAGGATGTGCGGGAGGAATACTGGAGCGTGATTCGGGGCGGGCGGGATACGACGCAGTTTTCGGCGAAGACGTGAAGACTTTGATTGGAGGCCGCGCAGCGATAGAGTTTTTGCCGTTAATGGGCAACGTTGGAGAGAGAGCTCAGCTTTGTGCGGCGACGAGGAGGGGCGGCGTGGGGGTGCGGTTGCGCGGAGTGGAGAAGGTGTTTGAGGGAGGGGTCAAGGCGCTGAGGGCGATCGATTTGGAGATTGGGGAGGGGGAGTTTGTCAGCGTGCTGGGACCTAGCGGGTGTGGGAAGTCTACCCTGTTGCGGATTGTGGCGGGATTGGAGTGGGCTTCCTTTGGAGAGGTGGAGGTTGGGGAGCGCGGCCCTCATCCGAACCCTCTCCCGGCGTACGGGCAGAGGGGGCATGAGAAGAGGGCGACACAAGTGTCGCCCCTACAAGAGCGCGGGAGTCGGGTGGCGTTTGTGTTTCAGGATGCGCACTTGCTCCCTTGGCGAAATGTAATTCGCAACGTGATGTTGCCTTTGGAATTGTTGGGGTGGGATCGAGCGCGAACGCGCGCCGCTGCCGGAGACGCGCTTTCGCAGGTGGGGCTTTCCGATGCTCTCGATCGATATCCGGCGCAATTGTCGGGAGGCATGCGAATGCGGGTTTCTTTGGCTCGGGCGCTCGTGACGGAGCCGGCGTTGCTTTTGTTGGATGAGCCGTTTGCGGCGCTGGATGAAATTACCCGTCAACGGCTGGATGAGCAGCTTCGCGCGTTATGGAAAGCGCGGGCAATGACCGTCATTTTCGTGACGCACTCAATCTCCGAGGCGGCTTACCTGTCGCAGCGCGCCATCGTGATGTCAAAACGGCCCGGAAAAGTGCTGCTCGATCATCGAGTGGAACTACCCGCGGAACGGCCTGCAAGATTGCGCGGCGAGGCGTCGTTTGCGAGCGAGATGCGAACTCTGTTCGACGCGCTGGAACGGGGGGAGGCTTGAAAAACATCAGGAGGTGGGGGAACCTGGCTTGGCCGCCGATGATTCCTCTGGTGATAATCGTGGTGCTCGCGGAAGTGGCGGTGCGACGTGAATGGGTCGCTTCTTATCTGGTTCCCGCGCCCTCGAAAATCATAGCCACATTGGTTTCGTCGCGCGATGGACCTGAGTTGTTTTACGCGACCGGGCAGACCGCGCTGGCGGCGCTCACAGGCTTCGCGGCGAGCGCCGTTATCGGTCTGGCGGTTGCCATTGCACTTTCATCCGCGCGTTGGGTGCAGCGCGCGTTCTATCCCTATGCTGTATTCTTCCAAACCGTGCCAATCATCGCGATCGCGCCGCTGCTGGTGATCTGGATCGGGTATGGGATGCCGACTGTGATTGCGTCCGCATTGATCGTTTCGGTTTTTCCGGTGATCGCCAACACGCTCAGCGGGTTGCTCGCGACCGAGCCGGCGCTTGTGGATCTGTTTCGGCTCTATGGCGCCTCCCGGTCTGCCGCAATGCTGAAGCTGCGGCTCCCCTTCGCGCTGCCCAGCATTTTCACGGGACTCCGAGTCGCGGGCGGGCTCGCCGTCATTGGCGCGATCGCGGGCGAATTCATCACCGGCGGCGGGCTCGGAGGGGTGATCGACATTTCCAAAACGCAGCAGCGCACGGATAAGATCTTTGCCGGGCTGATCCTGGCGGCGCTCCTGGGCATCGCACTTTTTGCAATCGTGAATCTGGCCAGTTGGCTGATGCTGCGAAACTGGCACGCATCCGAAAGGACATGATGAAGTTACTTCTGTCTCTGGTCGTTCTGTGCTCCTTCAGTGCTGCGTGTGACAAGAAAGACGCACCAGCGCCCGTGAAGAAGCTGACCTTGCAGCTCAATTGGAAACCAGAGCCGCAGTTCGGCGGCTTCTACGCCGCCAGGGAGTCGGGAGCCTTCGCTCAGAACGGTCTGGATGTCGAAGTCGTTGCCGGTGGCGTCGGAACACCGACAGTGCAGATGGTGGCGGCAGGCAAAGCTGAATTCGGGATCGTCAGCGCCGATGAGCTGCTCATCTCCCGCGGCAACGGCGCTGATGTCGTCGCGCTCTTCGCGGTATATCAAACCTGCCCGCAGGCGCTGATGACGCATGCATCGCGCGGGTTCAAGGAGATCGGTGATCTCTTTCGAAACCCCGGAACCGTTGCGATGCAGAAGGGGCTGCCTTACGCGAGCTATCTCGATAAGAAGCTTGGATTTGAGCGGGTGAGAGTGGTGCCCTCGCCCGGAGGGGATCTGGGCGTCTTTCGAAAGGAGAAGGAATACGCGATGCAATGCTTCGTGACCTCCGAGCCGATCGCGGCGAAGAAACTGGGGCTGGATGCGCAAACCTTTCTGATCGCGGAGGCGGGGTATAACCCGTACACGACGGTGCTGGTGACGCGCGGGGATTATCTGCGGGCGAATCCGGATACGGTGAAGTCGGTGGTCAATGGCGTGCGGGACGGATGGACGAGCTACCTGAATAATCCCATTGCGACTAATCAGATGATGCAGAAGCTGAATCCGACCATGGATATGCAAACCTTCGCCGACAGTGCGGCGGCGCAGAAGGATCTGATTCAGACGGAAGAAACAAAAAAGTACGGATTGGGTACGATGCGTGCCGAACGGTGGGAAACGCTGGGCAAGCAGCTCGTTGATTTGAAAGTCGTCGAGAAGGCGCCGCCGGCCAGTGAGTGTTTCGCGGACTTGCTGAAAAAGTGACCCCGGGAGAGAACATGCGATCGACGCTATTCGCGGTAATTCTGATGATGACGAGCGTGAGCCTGGCACAGCAGAAAATGGAATGGATCTCGCATCGCGGCGAGTCATTCCTTGCGCCCGAAAACACCATGGCCTCGTTTAACCTCGGCTGGAAACTTGGCGATGACGCGGATGAGACGGATATTCATCTGACCAAGGACGGCCAGGTCATTATCTGTCACGACGCGGACACGAAGCGCACCACGAATGCGAAGCGGGTGATCAAGGACTCGACGCTGGCCGAGTTGCGGGCGCTTGATGCGGGATCGTGGAAGGATCTGAAGTTCGCGGCGGAGAAACTGCCGACGCTGGCCGAGGCGCTGGCGAGCATTCCGGACGGAAAGCGGTTCTTTGTCGAGATCAAAAGCGGAATCGACGTCGTCCCCGAGATGGTGAAATTGGTCCAGTCTTCGGGCAAGAAGCCGGAGCAGATTGCATTGATCAGCTTTCATGCCGACGCCTTGGCGGCGGCAAAGAAAGCGTTGCCTGCCTGTCAGTGTTATTTCCTGTCCGGCTTCAAGCAGGATCAGCAGGCGAGGGAATGGTCTCCCAGGATCGAAGAATTGATCAAGGTCGCGAAAGAAAACAAGTTCGATGGCCTGGATCTTCAGGCGAAGCCGCCCTTCGATGCGGACGCCGTGAAGAAGATCAAGGAAGCCGGGCTTCAAGCATACGTCTGGACGATCGACGATCCGGCTGTCGCGAAAAGCTACATCGATTGGGCCATCGACGGGATCACCACAAATCGCGCCGCTTGGTTGCGCGAGCAGTTTGAGCGAACCGCGTCCCAGAAGTGAATTCAGGTTCCAAAGATACGATCACCCGCATCCCCCAGTCCCGGAAGAATGTAGCCCTTCTCATTGAGCTGCCGATCGATCGCGGCGCAATAAATGGGCACCTCCGGATGCTGAGCATGAAGCGCCTGAATCCCTTCAGGCGCCGCGACCAGGCATACAAACTTCATGCTCGTCACCCCCGCCTTCTTCAGCACCGAAACCGCCGCCGACCCGGAACCCCCGGTAGCCAGCATCGGATCGATCAGCAGCACTTCGGTCTGCGCGATATCCGGCGGCAGCTTCTGGTAATAACTCACCGGTTCCAGTGTTTTCTCATCGCGATAAACCCCCAGGTGCCCCAGCCGAGCATCAGGCAGAATCTGCAGCACGCCATCCGACATTCCCAGCCCGGCACGAAGAATAGGAACCAGCGTCACCTGCCGCGCCAGGACACGCCCCACCGTCCGCTCCAGCGGCGTTTGAACCGGCTTCGGTTGCGTCGGCCAATCGCGCGTCACCTCGTAAACCATCAGCGAAGCAATCTCATTCAGCAGGTCGCGAAACTTCGCATGTTCGGCCGTGAAGTCGCGAAGCTCGGTGAGCTTCGTCTGGACGACGGGATGATCGATGACAATGACGTTGCCGGGCGTCGCGGAGGACATGATTCGCCAACTTTAGGCAATCGTCACCGGGGCACAAGTGTGATCCCCGCGCAGGCGGATTAGTGAGGATCGTTTCCCTCGGGATTGCCTCTACTGCATTCCCTGTCTTTGCACAGCCGGATCTGAACTTTTCCGTTTTCGATCCGTGCTTCGAACCCCGGCTGCGGGTGCGTTGCAGGACCGTGGACGACGTGTCCATTTCCGAGATTGAACACCGACTGATGCCACGGGCACTCGACGCAGCCTTTGGAGACCTTGCCCTCGTCAAGCGGTCCGCCGGCGTGAGAGCAGGTCGCGCCGATAGCCTTGACGCCTTCGCCATCGCGATAGAGGAGCACGGGCTTGCCGTCGAATTCAACGCGTTTGGGCTGACGCATGGGCAGCGAGCGTGCATCGAGGACGGTGGTCCACCGTTCCGGCTTGTCGAACTTGTCCGAGTGATCGACGCCGACTTTATAGGTATAAACCAGTTTCCCGCCGAGCCATGCCGATACCGCCGTCAGTCCCAATCCGATGGTTGAGTACAGGACGCCTCGTGAACGGTCGCCGCGTCGGCGCGCTCGCACGGAAGCGATGTAAAATCCAAAATTGATCGTGTTCAGCACCGCATGCAGGGTCGCCGGTGCCGCCGAGGGTTCGGGGAAAGTAGAGTAATCCGTTATCCCGGTAATCGCCGTCGGGATCGCGCTGAAGGTGCCCGCCGTCGTGAGATGGTCGCCCACTTTTCGCAGCTCGTCGCTGTCCATGATGGCGCCGGCGGCGTCGAAAATGCCCGCCATGGCCCAGGCTCCGATGGTGATATCGGTCAGAACAGGATGAAGCGGATGCCCGAGCCAGGTGCCATGAAGGAAGTCGGCGATTGACCGGGTGCCCTCGGACGAAAGAAAAAAATCGTGAATGATGAGGGACACTTTGGTCCCCGCGTCAGCCACCGGGGTCATTTGGTCCATGGCTTTTTCGGTTTCGATATCGAGTAAAGACACAAGCGGCCTCCTTTGTGCTCAGGGAACGGTCGTTGCCACAACAGCGGCAAATCGAGTGCCAGCACATAGGGATGAGCATGATTTGGCAACGCCAGCCTGTGGACCACATTCAACGGCGCATATGATAAAGGCATGCGCGAGGAAGCTACCTTGATGACGACCACTCCTACCCCCCCGGCAACTAAGGACGCGAAGCCTAATGAACTGAACTTTCAGGTCGAGGGGATGACCTGCGCTTCGTGTGTTAGCCATGTGCAGAAAGCGGCGCGATCGGTGCCCGGAGTGAAGGATGTGAACGTAAGCCTGGCGCTGGGGCGGGCGACGGTCAACTTCGATCCGCTGAAGGTGTCGCCGGAAACGATCGCGTCGGCGATGACACAGGCCGGCTACCCAGCGGCCGCGCCGCGGGAAGCAGCGGCGGCCAATGCGGAACAGGAGCGGGTCGAGCAACAGGCCGCGCATGCTCGAGCCTGGGCGCGTCGAGCGCTGGTGGGGACGGCGCTCTGGCTTCCCGTCGAGGCAGCCCATTGGATCCTGACGCTGAGCGGCGGTGGACATGCCGGCCACGCAGGGTTCCATGGGATGAACTGGGTCGCCTTCGTCGCAAGCACGGCATCGATCGTCTACGTGGGGTGGGCTTTCTATAAGAGTGCGATCCGGGCCCTGATGCGCGGCACCAGCAACATGGACACGCTCATCGCGATGGGCGCGACGGTGGCATACGTCTACAGCTTGGTCGCGTTCTTCGGGTATCTCGGCGGGGCGTGGAGCATGCTGCCCAATCTTTATTTCATGGAAGCGTCGGGATTGCTGGCGCTGATCAGTGTCGGACATTGGCTGGAAGCGCGGGCGCGCAATGCGGCCGGTAGCGCGATCCGCGAACTGTTCAATCTCGCGCCCGCCACGGCGCTGCGGCTCGAGGTAGGGGCGACGCCCGCGTCGCGGGGACGAACCGGAGAGGACGAAGCAAGCGTCGCCCCTGCGCCCGACCCGATGCGCGAAGTCCCGGTATCGGAACTGCGGGTTGGTGACAACGTGCTGATTCGGCCGGGAGATCGCGTGTCAACCGATGGCACCGTCTCGTCGGGAAGGTCTTCAGTGGATGAGTCGCTGATCACGGGAGAGAGCGTTCCTGTCGTCCGAAATGTTGGAGATGAGGTCATCGCGGGGACGGTTAACCTGGATGGCCACTTAATTGTGCGCGTCTCGCGAACGGGAAGCGAGACCGCGCTGGCGCAGATCATCAAGCTCGTCGATGCCGCTCAGTCGAGTAAGCCCCCCGTCCAGAAACTCGCCGATCGTGTGGCGGCGGTGTTTGTGCCCAGTGTGCTGGCGGTCGCTGCGCTGACCGGGATCGGATGGTATCTGTGGGGATGGCACGCAAACTGGGAGACCGGTCACACCTGGGCCCAGATCGCTAACGCCGTCTGCTCCGTGCTCATCATCGCGTGCCCGTGCGCGCTGGGCCTGGCGGTGCCGGCTGCGCTGATGGTCGGAACGGGGCGCGGCGCTCGTCATGGAATCTTGATCCGCGATATCGATGCGCTGCAAGGCGCCGAGAGCGTGGACACCGTGGTGCTCGATAAAACCGGCACCCTGACCGAAGGTCGCCCCGCAGTCGTTCGGGTAGTCCCGGAGAATGGGCTGATGGAGGATGCGCTTCTTGAGCTGGCCGCGGCAGCCGAGCAATTCTCGGAACATCCCGTGGCGAAGGCGATCGTCGCGCGGGCGCGGGACAAGGGGCTTGTCCTGACCGAGCCGGAATCATTCGAGAACGAGCCCGGCATTGGCGTTCGCGCGCAAATCGCGGGACGAAACTTGCTGGTGGGGAGCGAGGCGCTGCTGCATCCAGACAACAACTCCTCGGTCTTTGCGCCCAGGGAAGGCGAAACGCTTGTTCATGTGGGCGAGGCGCAGAACGGGCAGGTCACGCGGCTTGGCGTGATTGTGCTGGTCGATCAGTTGAAGGCAGATTCCGCTGATGCGGTGCGCGCGCTGCATGCATTGAAGCTCCGCATCGTGCTGCTGACCGGTGATAACGAACTGACCGCCCGCGCGATTGCCAAACGCGTGGGAATAGACGATGTCCGGGCGAACGTTCGGCCCGCGGGAAAGGTGCAGGTCATCCGAGAGCTTCAACAGCGGTCGCGCGTGGCGATGGTCGGCGATGGAGTCAACGATGCGCCCGCGCTTGCGGCGGCGGATCTGGGAATCGCCGTGGGCTCCGCGACCGATGTCGCCAAGGAAGCGGGCGGAATCGTCTTGGTCGGTCACAGCCTGCACGGCGCCGTCGCTGCGATTCGGCTTTCGCGGGCCACCATGCGGACGATTCGGCAAAATCTCTTCTTCGCTTTCATCTACAACGTCCTGGCGATCCCCGTTGCCGCTCTCGGTCTGCTAAACCCTTTGATCGCGGCGGCAATGATGGCGCTGTCGGACATCACCGTCATCGGAAACGCGCTGCGTCTGCGCCGCACCCGCATCGACTAACGTTTCTTACACACAGCAATCTGTTTGCCTTTCGTTCGTTCAGCCGTTTTGGGCCTTGACGGCACTGGGCGGGCTCGCTTCAATACCGCCACTCTGCCCCAGTAAACCGATTGGGGCGGCGGCTTGAATTGGCGTTGACCCGGCCGTCAACTTGTCCTTTTGATAGCCTCATCTTTTGCGGAACAACATCCATGAACAACAGCAATTCATCCGCCGTGCTCCTCGAACCGTCGACTGCTTTGCCTTCGCCCCTCGCGGAACTGCTGCTCGAGCTTGAAGCAAAAGCCACCCCCTTCTCCTTCGCCGATGTGCAGGCCGCCAAGAAAAAGAAGGATGAAGAAGAGGAAGTGGCTGATGATGCGGATGACGATGAAGAAGACGAGGATGAAGAAGAAGATGCAGACGCCGAAGAAGACGAGGATGCCGATGAAGATGAGGATGAAGAAGACGATCTCGATGAGGATGAAGACGAGGACGAGGAAGAAGAGGACGAGTTCGACAATCCAGACGATGACGATGACGATGATGATCTAGACGATGATGACGATGATGATTTCGGCAACGAATGATAAGGATTTCACTTAATTCCTGCGCCTTTGTTTAGCGGCCCCGCTTGCGGGGCGCGAAATTCCAATCGGAATCAGGCGCGAGAATTAAACAGAATCCATATGAGTTGCAGACTTGAGACATGACGATCATCAAGGCGCCTTCCAGGGCGCCTCTTTTTATGCTGACGTTCTACAGGGATTGGGGCTAAACATCGCGCGGATTGCCCCGAGTGGACTTCACTTCCGACCGGCGCCGCTTGCCTTCCAGCCGGCGGGCTTTGGCGGCCTTGCTCGGCTTCCTTTTTCGCCGGACCTTTGGCTCCACCTTTGCCTGCACGATCATCTCGCGCAGGCGACGAAACGCTTCGCTCCGATTTCCCTCCTGGCCTCGTTCGGTGTCGGCGCTGAGGTGAATCTCGCCTTCTCCCGTGAGTCGTCTTCCCGCCAGTTTGCCCAGCCGATCGATCGCGCGCAGGTTCAGGCCCAGCAGGAGGTCCGGGCGGATCCACATCTCCACTTTGGTGTTGACCTTGTTGACGTTCTGTCCACCGGGGCCGCTGCTGCGCGCGTAACTGAAACGCAACGCACTCGCAGGCGCATAAACGCCCGGACCCACTTCAATCATTCCGGCGCTGGGTTTAACGGAATCCGCCACGTTTCTCCTGTCCTGGCCGATAGTCTAATCCGGCGCGAACAGGTTCACATACACCCCTTGCGTGGACTGCTCGTTGACCCGTCGCACATGGCGCGCGGCGCTGCCCAGAAAGATCACGATCAGCAGGATCACCAGGTTCAGCCGCATCCACGGAATAGGATGGGCCGGCGGCCGGCGGGATATCGTCAGGAACAGAGCAATCACCACGGTGAGAACCCCCGTGCTCGCGTGTGCCGCCCACCATAAGCCGGCCTTGAGCCAGGCGCTGTGGGCCATTGTCGAAGCGGGCGGTGCAAAAGGGACGCGCGGAATCAAATCGTCCCCCCCGACGTAATAGCCCAGATTTCGATACGACGAAACGCAGCCGGTGATGATGAGCACAAAGGCGCTGATCCAGACAATCCTCTTGAAGACCCATCTCGCTCGGGCAAAAACTGAAAGCTGCTGCTCGGTCTTGAGTTCTCCGATCGCGATCGGCACCACCATCTCATAAAACAGCGTCCCCCCCACCAGCAATGTTGTGCAGACAATGTGCAAATAGCGGTTGATCAGAATCAGGATGTGATAAACCGGATCAGGCATCACTATTGGCTTCGGAACAATACCGAAAAGGACTTGAGAGAAAGGCGATCGCTGGTCGATTCTGGAAACTGCGGTAGAATTTGCAAGTCCGGGTGGGACGGATATCGTTAGCCTGACGGGCAGTAGTTCATGATCCGCGCAGTTCTCTTCGACATTGACGACACGCTGCTGGATTTCGATCCGGAAACGTCACCCCGCGCCTTCACCGTCGGAGCCCGCCGAACCTACGACTACCTGCGTGGCCGCGATCTGCCGGTTCCCTCATTCGAGCAATTTTTTCGCGCCCATTGCATGCTCGCCTGGCGAATGAAATGGATGGCGCGCCTGAGCGGAAAAGAACAATCCGTCCGTCACGTGCTGCGCAAGTTGTGCCTGAAGCTGAAGCTACAGCGCGATGAAGTTTCACTGGCGCGCCTGGGATGGCTGTGGTATGAGCCGCTGGTCGAGTGTGCATCCGTGGCGCCGGACGTCGTACCGACGCTTGTATCCCTGCGGGATGGGGGATTGAAGCTGGGAATCGTCTGCAATACGCCCCTTCAGGGCGATGTCATCGACCAGCACCTGAAGCTGGAAGGTTTGCTCGACTTCTTCGCGGTGCGAATTTATTCCAGCGACGTGGAGTACCGTAAGCCCGACCCGCGAATCTTCCGGCTGGCCATGAGCGAGCTGCATGTGTCGCCCGATGAGACAGTGTACGTGGGAGATAGGGTCAAAACGGACGTACTGGGCGCAATAAAGGTCGGGATGCGCGCCGTGCTCCGACGGAAGGTCGGCGCGCGCGATTGCGACGTTGCCGATGCGACAATCTCTTCGCTTTCCGAGCTGCTGAAGCTGCCCTTGCTGAAGAACGCCATTCAGCCGCCTGCGCCGGCACGTTCGAATGTGAATGCTTCGCGTCCAAAGCAGACACACGTCGTCTAAAGCACAACAGCACATGCAAGCCAGCGGTATCAGGGGCGGATGACTTCACACACGTGCTTCACCTTTCCTTCTGTGATTTTCTCATCTTCACGGCGCCGCACGTGATACGGGTCGCCGAAAAACTTCGACCGGAGGACACTCTTCTGCTAAAATGATCGACTTGGAGTTGTTCTTCTGATCAAGCTCAAACATCTCATCCTGATCATGATCCTGACCATCGCCGCGTGGGCGCTCTTTCCCACCCGTGCCGGCACCCAGAACACGATCCGCCTCGGCACCGACCCCTCCCACGTCGCCAACTTCCCCAAAGACAAAATCATTCGCGTGCACGCGGGGGCATATCTGCCCGGCCTGATGCCCGACAACGTCGGCACACCCCTTCAGGGCATGAACAAGGTCGCCGCGCAGTTCGAGAAACTCTACCCCGACATGCGCATCGAATTCGTCGGCGTCCCCGCAGGCATGCGCGAGTGGCTCGTCACGCAGCTCTCCTCCGGCGAAGCCCCCGACATCGTTGCCGTCAACGTCGAAGACGTCTGGCAGGATGTGCAGAAGCACTGGTTCGTCCCGCTGAATCGTTTTCTCAATGCGCCCAATCCCTTCGCCGAAAAAAACCAGCCCGGCAGCGAGAAGTGGTGGGACATGTTCAAGTACCCCATCCCCACCCGCGGCACCTGCGCCCCCGATGGCAACTTCTACTGCGTCACGCTCGACATGATCGAGACCGGCATCTTTTACAACAAGAGTATTTTCCGACAGCTTGGCCTGAATCAGCCAAAGGACTGGACTGAGTTCTTAAATATCCAGAAGCGCGTCCAGCAGGCGGGCTACACGCCGATGCTCGTCGACAAAGGCGCCTTCACCGACTGGGGCGTCGATCTCACCTTCTATCAGGTCTACTCCGACATCTCCGATCTCCTCGACCTCCGCTACGATCCCACTTCCGGCGACTACTTAAAAGGCTATCTCGACTGGGACGAGATCGCCTTCCTCAAGACCAAGGGATTCTTCTCCGCTCGCGATCCGCGCTGGGTCCAGACTTGGCGGATCCTCAAGGAGTGGCGCCAGTACATGCAGAAGACGCTGGGCAACAGCGATGAAATGCTCAAGGCATTCCTCACCCGCCGCGGCGCGATGCTGTGGTCGAGCAGCATGCTGGTGAATCGTCTCAGCCGCGATCGCGACATCGATTTCGATTGGGGTATCTTCTATCCGCCACCGATCCCGCGCAGCTTCAACAAATTCTGCGGCGGGCGCGAACAATGCGTCATCGGTGGCTCCGGCATGCAATACGAAGTCACCAGCTCCGCGTTGCGAGATACGGACCCCAACCTTCCGTTCGAGCAAAGGATGCAGCAATCCCAGCGGCTCAAGCGCGTCGTCGCGTTTCTCCAGTTGCTCGCGACACCGAGGAATGCCGACACCGTGGTCAATGAAATGGTCCAGTTCCTGCCCAACATCAAGGGCGCTGATTTTAATCCCAGGCTCGCCGCCTTCGACGGCTTCCTTCAGCGTCATTATTCAATGACCAAATGGATCTACACCTTTGGCAACCAGTTCAACGAAACCTTCCTCCGCATGTTCGACCTGTATCTGAACGACGGCATGACCGAAGCCGAATACCTCGACTGGATGCAACGCAACCTTGACTCCGCCTGCGAAAAAATTGTGACGCGAAAGAATGTCGATCTGACGCCACTTGCGAAGGAATGGGACAAGCGCGCCCTCCTCCGCAAGCAGATCAAGGACCTGCCCCCGGAAGCGTATTAGACATCTCCCTGTAGCATGGGCTTCCAGCCCATGTTCCCGACTCTGATCAAGAGAGACCTTGGCAACTGGATTGATTGATGAATCGGTAGTCGCTGACACGGGCTGGAACCCCGTGCTACGGCCATCCATTACTCTTTCCCCCAGAACCAAGCCCTCCTTGCGCCAACACGCCCGCGCCGCGCTTGGCCTCTACCTCATCATCGCCCCCACCTTCATCCTCCTTGCCATCTTCAACGTCGTTCCCTTCATCTGGGCCTTTTCCAGAAGCTTCTACGAGTTCGAGATCGGCGAAAGCGCCCGCTTCGTCGGCGTCCAGAACTACGCCGACTATTTCCACGACATCACCTTCGCCCAAAGCTTCGGAAACATGCTCTTCCTCACCCTCTTCTCCATGATGGTGGTGATGGTCATTCCGCTGACGGTCGCAAAACTGATCTTCTCCCTCTCCAGCGTCCGCGCGAGCTACATCTATCGCATTCTGTTCCTCATCCCCATCGTCGTCCCCGGCGTCGCGGTGCAACTCATCTGGCAAGGACTGATCTATTCCGATGTGGGTCTCATCAACGAACTTCTCCGCGGCATCTCCCGACTGCTCCACATGTCCCCGGATTCCCTCACCCGCGGCTGGCTCTCCGATCCACGCACCGTCCTCTGGGCCATCGCATTCATCGGCTTCCCCTTCTGCAACGGAATCAACATCCTGATCTACTACGCCGGCCTCACCAGCATCCCGGAAAGCGTCCACGAAGCCGCAATCCTTGATGGCGCCACCGGGATCAAAAAGTTCATCCTCGTCGACGTTCCCCTTTTGATGAGCCAGGTGAAGCTTCTGGTGATGCTCACGATCATCGGCGGCGTGCAGGCGTTCGAAGGCATCCTCATCCTCACCCGCGGCGGCCCAGGTTTTAAGTCCATGGTCCCCGGCCTGTGGATGTACTTCAACGCCTTCAGCTTCCAGAAGTTCGGCTACGCCTGCGCCATCGGCGTGGTCTTGTTCGCGGTCATCATGATCCTCACGCTCATCAACCTGAAATACTTCCGATCCGCCGAAGATCTGACGGCAACCGGAAAATGATCCACGTAGCATGGGCGTCTCGCCCATGCATTGTTGGAACATGGGCCAGATATGCCCATGCTACGAAAGCATGAAGAACAAGCGCCAGGACATCCTCATCCACGCCATCCTCATCACCCTCGTTGCGCTCACCCTGCTCCCCTTTTTTTTCGTCATCAACAATTCTCTGCGCACCAACTCCGAACTCAACCACAGCTATTTCGGCATCCCCCAGTCCTTTACCCGCGGCATCTCGTTCACCTGGTTCCGTGTGACGGGTCAGACAAACCGCATTCAGCTTCGCCTGGAACCCGACTCCGCATCCGCCGCGAAACGTTCTCAAGCAGCCGTCGATCAAAAACCGCAAACCCTCCCCTATCCCGAGGCCATGTCCCGACTCTGGTCTGAAAGCACGAGAGGGTATCGCTATTCCTGGTCCGTTCTGCGTCCCTACATGCTCAACAGCATCCTCGTCTGCGTCGCCAGCATGATCGGTGTCGTCCTGATCGGCTCCGTGACCGCCTACGTGTTCTCGCGCTATCGTTTCCCCGGCAGCCGGGCGCTCTTCATGGTCATCCTCAGCTTCATGATGATCCCCGGCATCCTCACGCTCGTCCCCAGCTTCCTGTGGATGAAGCAACTTGGTCTCCTGAATACCCGCGCCGTGCTGATCCTTCCGTACATCGCCGGCGGCCAGGTGATCGCCATCTTCCTTTTCAAGAGCTTCTTCGACGGCCTGCCCGAGGAGCTTTTCGAATCCGCGCGCCTCGACGGCGCCAATCACTTCCGTCAATACGTCCACATCGTGCTCCCACTCTCCAAGCAGATCATGGCGGTCGTCATCATTGTCAACCTGCTGTGGACGTGGAACAGTTTTCTCTGGCCGTTCATCGTCAACAACGACTCGAATTATTACGTGCTGGCCCAGGGTCTCTACATGATGTCCCAGCAGCAGCAGGTGACCGCGAACCAGAGCACTCTGTTCGCCGCCTATGTGTTGGCGAGCCTGCCGCTGCTGGTGCTGTTTGTCTACGCGACGAAGCCGTTCATGGCCGGCGTCACCAGCGGCGCGTTTAAGGCCTGACTCGCGTGCGTGGCAAAGAGCGCGTCGCGAGCGGTGCTCTGGAAGGCAGACCCGGAAATCCAACAGGCGAAGAAGTCGCTCGATACCCGGCACGACCTTCGCCTTCAAAACACCATCGCTTCACAAACGAGCCGGTCGAGCGTATTTGTGGGTGGAGTTGCTTCATTCCGACCCGAGGAGATCTCGTGAAGAGTCGATCCCGTTCGTGTGCCGTTGCCGCCGCTGCGATGATTGTTATCCCCGTGATTTTTGCGCGGGCCGCCAAACCGGCGGCTAAAGCATCTCAAGGTCAGCAGGTCTGCCTGCCTGAGAAAGATGCAAGCTCGCCGCGGCGCGCGAAGCTGCACTCGGCCACGCCGGACGAGGAGATCATCCGCCTCGATGTCGACAACGACGGCGATCCCGACATCATCGAGCGCTGGTTCAACGGAAAGCGCGTGCGCTGGATCGATGAGAACGATGACATGAAGCCGACGGATGCCATGGGCGATCAGATCGGCGATGCCATGCAGGTGGATCGCGACGGCGACGGCTATTATGACGGGCCCGGCGACATCAATATCAAGTGGGTGGATGATGATGGGGATGGAAGGCCGGACGTGCAGATTTTCGCGTCGAATCCGACGAGCGATCAGACGAAGCTCAGTTCGGGCGCGAGCCATTTCATGGTCTTCATCGACGCCGATCACGATGGCGTGCTCGGGTACATCGACTGGACCACGTTCGAGTTCAACCAGGCGAATTGGCGCGTTCCTTCAACGACATCTCCCACCCACACGATTCCACCCCCCAATTTCTCACCCGATTACATGGGCAACAGCGTCTTCCTCAAGCAACACCTGCCGGCGTGGGTGGTGACGGACATGCGGCTGAACTGGGAAAACCCATTCGCGTTCTACGATTTCGACGGCGACGGTTGCACGGAGATGTCCATCCGCCTGCTCGATCCCGTCCCTAAGCCCACCGAAGATGCGAAGGGAATCCCCAGCTACACCTACAGCGGGTTCGCGAACGAAGCGTATTCCGGGTGGGACCTCGACAACGATTCCCAAAAGGGCAACGAGATGGATTATGACATGACCTGGCGGTTCGCGTCCGCGACCGATGGGACGGGGGGGTCGCGGGGCGAGCGGATCGACTATCGGAAATATTCCGATCCACATCCGAAGATGAAAGCGCCGCAGTGGGTGCTGGATGGAAAGTATTTCCGATACGACAACTGGCGGAAGCTCGAAGACTTCTGCTATGTGACGCATGACAAGTGCTTCGACGAGATGTGGAACACCAACTGGGGCGAGTGCTGGATCAGCTTCGACGAGGATGATGACGATCACCGCTGGGAGCGGGTGGAGCTTTATTATCCAACCGATGATGTCTACAGCACCAAGCGCTTCGGAGCCGACCACAAGGGCGGAGGCCTGATGGGTCACCCGCAATCCGACACGCTCGGCGATCGCGGCGAATGGGACAAGGACAACTCCGGTCGCGGGCAGGTTTATGTCGGGAAATTCGACGCAAAAATTCACCTCTACGGTGCGGAAAGCGGCGCCTGGCTGACCGATGAGCACGCAAAGTACTGGGGCTCGTCGCCGGTGCTCGGCAACAGCTCTCCTCAAAAAGCGACCAAGGTGGAGGAGGTCGTCCAGTACTTTGACACCGACAAGAACGGCTTCTTCGATCGCATCACCTACGACTATGACGGTGACAAAAAAGTCGATCTCGAAATCAACCTGCTCGCGTACAAAACAGACAAGAACCCGCATCCGGACGTGCAGCCTTTGACCGATCCCGGCAAGGCAAAGTGGGAGCGAATGCACGAGTTGTTCGCTAAAATCTCGAGACAGTCTTTTCAGGCATCGCGAAAGCTGTACGAAGCGCTGTGGAAGAAAGGATTGACCGACACCGCCATGCTCGATCTCTCCTTCGCATCCAGCACGGCAGAGCAGTACGATCACGGTTACTGGCTGAAGGAAAAAATCTTCCGCCTCGTCGATAAACGGCTGGCGAACAACAAGAATCAGGCGGCGCTTCGGAAGGCTTACTTCACAGGCGACTACGACGGTGTGATCAAGAGCATCGATTCATTGGATCCGATTCCGCAAAACAGGTAACGCGAGTACCTCTCGCCGGTACATACAGATGAAATGGATTTGTGCCGCGCCTGGGCCGTTATTTTCGTTTTGGGTGGGATCGCGGTTGCACAAGCGCAGACCCAGCCGGCCACGCGGCGCGCCCCGGGAGATGATCTCCAAACCGTTTACGCGACGTCGCAGCCCGCGCCGGCGCTCGCTCACCATGATGAGATCTCGCAAGGGCTGGAGCCGATCCTGCTCAAGCAGGCGCGGTTTCTGGTCTCCCAGCTTCATCCCTGGGAAAAGGACAAAGCCGCGCTTCTCCTGACCAAGGGGAATTCCACCGAAGCAGACATCCGTCCCAACGCCCACGCCGCTTGCGGCTTCGCGACACTCTATCGCTGCAATCTCAAGACAGAGCGGCTCTCTCCTGAAATTGCGCGCGACAAGGCAATCGCCATCCTCCGTTTCCTCCTGCCGACGCACGGCGCGGGTGGCGTCACCACCAACGACAACAAGCAATGGATGACCCAGTGGCAGTCCGCGCTGTGGGCCAACGAAGCGGGAAAAGCTGCGTGGCTCTTGTGGAACGATCTCGATCCCAACCTCCGCTGGCTCGCCGCCCGGATGATCTGTGATGAAGCCGACCGCTTCGTCGATCGCCCCCCCGATCATCAAGTCGAGCGCGATACCAAGGCCGAGGAAAATGCCTGGAATTCCACCGTTGTGTCGCTGGCGTTCAACATGTTCCCCAGGCACCCGCACCACGCGAAGTGGGGCGAGACCGCCATTCGCTGGCAGCTCTCCGCGTTCGCGACGGCGAGGGATGTGTCGCGCACCGACGTCGTTGATGGCAAGCCGCTCAACCAATGGATCCAGTTCCCGAACATCTACGATGATTACACGCTGGAGAACCACGATCGCGTTCACCCGGATTACATGACGTCGCCGCGCACGCTCGCGACGCAAAAGCTGGTTTACGATTGGGCGGGGAACCCCGCGCCCCAGGCGCTGCTTTTCAACGCCGACAAAATTTACGCAAGCCTGAAGCACCTGACGCTACCCGACGGCGGCTTCATTTACCCCAACGGTCAGGATTGGCATCTCCATCGCAACGCCGACTGGTTCGGCACGCACGCCACCATGGCCGTGATGCTGAACGATCCGCAAGCCGCCCGCCTCGCGCGGATCAGTCTCGACACCGCAGCTCGGATGATCGCCCGCGACCCCAACGGCGGGATCTACGCCCCCGGCGAAACCATCTTCGCGTCCTCACAATCAATGCTCTTCAACATTTACGCCGATGCTTATCTCATTCTTCGCTCGATGGGCGAAGGGCCGGCGCCAATTTCCGAATCACAACTCTGGCAACAGCTTTCGGGAAATCATCTCTTCACGTCCGGCAAGTTCGATGTCCTTCGCACCGATCGCAGCATCGCCACCTTTTCCTGGGGCCGGCAGATCATGGGGATGGCGTTGCCGATGACGAAGAACCTGATGCTCACGCCCAATGATCGGAACCTCATCGGCATGGTCCAGGTGGATGGACCGAACGGTCTCGTTCGCGACACACCCACGCTCAAAGGTTTTCGACGCATCTCGCCTATCGATCCGCCGACCGCCGTCCCGGGGGTTCCACCGCTCCCGCCGAATTGTTTTGCCTTCGCAGGCTTGCTCTCCCGCGCGGACGGCCTGCTCGAACAACCGTTCGCGTTCCTCGCCCTTTCGGATGGTCGCACGATCTATCTCGACAACCCGCGCCTCACCGGCGAGAAGAAACCGCGGCGCTGTGACTTCGGCACACTGGGAATCCTCAATGATGCCAGCTGGGTCCACCACAACGGCCTGCGCATGCTTTTCTTCGATAAGGGCGAGATCACCTTCGCCGGGCGCGAAGCCGATCAAAACGATCCCGCGGACCTTTCGTCCCGCTGGTACAACCTCGATGGCCTGGGCATTATCGTCCTCTCCTCCAGCGGCCAGCAGCGGTATCTCCCTCATCCCACCAAGGCTCCCGGACGTCTCGAGCAGCTTTTCCATCTCAGCCACATCGCGCGGATCCCCGAAAGCATCAAACCCACCGCGCTGGTTTTCTATCCCAACACCAACTGGTCGCGCACGCGCGATCTTGCGAATGTGTGCAAACTGGTTCAACCCGATGCCACGCACTTTGTAATTACTCTGGATGATGCGAAGGTCGTCACCATCGACTTTGCCCGGCTCGTCATCACAATGACACCGTAACTCGTACGGGCGACACGACTCGGCTGAGCTCGTCGAAGTCAAGTGTCCCCCCTACAAAGGATCTTCATGCGATTCCCGACCCGCCTGCTTTTTGTTCTGCTTGTCCTCCCTTACTCCGCACATGCCGCCGACGACTTCACCCTTAGCTACTGGTTTGGCCCGCCACCGCGGTTCACGACGCTGGAGCGTTATCAGGAGATCCAGGCCGCCAATTTCAACGTCGCGCTTCCCGCCGGCGGTTCCATGACGGTTGAGCAGAACCGCAAGATGCTCGACCACTGCCAGGCCGTTGGCATGAAAGCCATCATCATGGACCCGCGCATGATCTACTCCATCGACGGCAACCCGAAGAACAAACAAGCGCTGGACGCGATCATCAAGGATTATTCCGATCACCCCGCGCTTCTCGGATACCACATCGTCGACGAACCCGGCGCGGGCGCCTTCAAAGGGCTGGGCGATGTCGTCGCATATCTCAAGGAGAAGGACCCGAAGCACCTCGCTTACATCAACCTCCTCCCAACCTACGCGCGCAATTTTAACGTGCTGGGGACGAAAACCTACGAAGAGTATGTCCGCAAGTATGTCCAGATCGTCAAGCCGTCCGTCATCAGCTACGACCACTACCACTTCACGAACAATGGCGACGGTCCCGAGTTCTTCGAGAACCTCGAAACCGTGCGAAAGGTTTCAGTCGAAACCAACGTCCCGTTCTGGAACATCGTCCTCGCGATCCAGCATGGCGATTACCGCAACCTCAATGAGCACGAGCTGCGCTACGAAGCGATGCAAACGCTCGCTTACGGCGCGAAGGGTTTACTCTGGTTCACCTACTGGTCCCCCACCGAATCCGACAAATCCTTCGATTGGCACCATCCGCTCATCAACGCGGACGGTTCCAAAGATCCTCACTACCACATGGTCAAGAAGATCAACGCGGAGGTTCTGGCGTTCGCCGATGCGTTAAAAGAGGCAAAGTCCACCGCCGTTCGCGCTCCGCAGAACCTCGACCCACCTTTCACACTGGGCGAGTTTACAGGACCAGACGGCCATCAGATGCGCTTCATCGCCAGCGGCGACTACAAGAAGGAAATTGCCATTCCACTCGCAATTCCCGCGGAGAATGCCGAGCGCTTCGATCCTTTTACGCGAAAGTGGGAAACCATCCAGGGCGGATCCAAGGCCGGGAAACTCCACACCACCATCGACCTGCCGCCCGGTAGCGCCGTACTTGTCCGATGGCGCTAACCAATTACGATGAACACAATGCATTCGCGGGCGATGCGACTCAGCTTCGCCGTCGCCCTGTCTGTACCTGAGGAGCGTTCATTTGATCCTCCGCTTGGTCATGGCTTTCGTCCTGGGCACGCTCGCTGCGCGCTGCAGCGCATCTGAAAGTCCCTCCTCGCGGCCGTCAACGACATCCATTCAGACCGTGCGCGAGCGCATGGTTCGGTCCGTGATTCCCACAGCGGTCGACCAGCTTCGCGGTCTCGATTATGCCGCTCACGACTTTGCGAAAAAGTTAAGCCCGGACGGCTCCTGGCCCAACATCAACTACAACGATACTGCGAGAACCCGCTGGCAGGTCGGTCAGCACCTCGACCGGCTGCTTTTAATGAGCAAGGCGTATCGCGTAGCGCGCGATGCCGGAAAAGCCGATGCCCCGCTGAAGGAAAAGATTGACCTTGCCTTCGCGCACTGGCTCGATCACGACTACAAAAACTCCAACTGGTGGTGGAATGAGATCGGCACGCCGCAACTTCTGGGCGAAACGCTGCTTCTCCTGTCGCCGGAGATTGCAAAGCCGCAGCTCGACAAGGCGATTGCAATCCTCAAGCGCGCCGACTGGAACAAGTGGACCGGCCAGAATCTCATCTGGGGCACGGAAATCCAGATCACCCGCGGCATCCTCGAAGAAAACACCGACGTCGTTTCTGCAGCCTTTACGCGGATGTACCAGGAAGTCCGCATCACCACCGAAGAAGGCATTCAGCCCGACTACTCCTTCCACCAGCACGGCGCGCAGCTTTACAATGGCAGCTACGGTCTCGCGTTCGCCAACGACGTCGGCAGGCTCATCGCCTACTCGTGGGACACTCCGTGGCAGGCGCCCGCGGACAAGCTCGACATCTTCACCAACTATATGGTCGACGCCCAGGCATGGATGATCTGGGATCGCGTCTTCGATTATTCCGCGGTGGGTCGTGAGATCGTGCGCAAAGGGAAATCCGCCGTCCCCCGTTCCTGGGCGGGCGGACCGGTTTCCCCCGTCGGGGCGGCATATTCTCTGCTCAACACGGTCGATCTCCTCAGCCAGCATTCCCTGCCCCGTCTCGATGAGTGGCAGGCGTTCGAATCCCGCCTCCGCCTCGAACCCCGCGCTACGCCGCTCTTCGGCAACAAGCATTTCTGGTGCTCAGACTACATGGCGCACCGCCGGCTCACGTGGTTCGTCTCGATCAAAATGCTCTCCGATCGCATGATCAATGCCGAGTTGGTCAACGATGAAGGAAAGAAGTCCCACCACCTTTCCGAAGGCGCCACGCTCATCTACCGCTCCGGAAATGAATACCGCGACATCTTTCCCGCCTGGGACTGGCGCAAAATCCCCGGCACCACCGCAGAGCAAAACGATCTCACGCCCGATGCGAATGAGATCCACTTCAAAGGCGCCACCCGCTTCGTCGGCGGCGTCTCCGATGGAACTTACGGCCTGGCCTTCATGCACCTCAAGCGCGGCGATCTCACCGGACACAAAGCGTGGTTCTGCTTCGATGATGAAATCGTCGCCCTGGGCGCCGGCATCACCTGCACCTCCGACAAGCCCGTCTTCACCACCGTCAATCAATGCAACCTTTCCGGTCAGATCAACCAAGGCTTCAATCCGCAGCGCCGGTGGGTTCATCACGACGGCATCGGTTACATCTTCCCCTTGCGCCCCAATCCTGCCGACAAAAACCCAGCGACACCGCCGCCCAATGTCGCCGTAGCCCTGCGACACCAGACCGGATCGTGGTCCGACATCGGACCGGGACCGAGTGATCCCGTCACCCTGCAGGTGGTCACCATCGGCATCGATCACGGTTCCCACCCGCTTAGCACTTCCTACGCCTACATGATCCTCCCCGACACCGCCGCCGACGAAGTCGCCCGCCGCTCGCAACGCCTCGATATCGACATCCTTGCCAACAACGCCGATTTGCAAGCCGTCTATCACCGCGGACTCGAAATCGTCATGGCTGCGTTCTTCACGCCCGGTAAGCTCGGAAACATCACGGTCGATCAACCGTGTCTGCTGATCCTTCGCAACGGCAAGCTCACGCTGGCAAATCCGGAGAATAAAGCGCTCGCAATCGGCGTCACCGTCGGCAACGTGAGCCGGCAACTCACGCTGCCCGCCGGTTCAGTCGCGGGGTCAAGCGTGACGATCGACACCGCGCTCCCCTAGAAAGCGGAACCGGCCCCGCCGCGCCTTCCCCTCCTATGCCAGATGGTGATATCGAAAATACGAAGCAGCAAAACAACGATCCGCAAGCGCCACCGCCATTCGCTCGCGCTCATCCGGCGGCGACAGAAAATTGATCGTCGCCACCAGCGGACGCCGCTTCAGCTCAAGCAGCGCAAACGCCGGCTCAAATTCCGTATCGTGGAGTTGCTGAAGCAAAAATCGCTGGAACGCCTCCAGCGTGATCTGGTCCGCGGATTTATCCAAACCAGTGCAGAGCAAACTGACGCTGGCAAGATCCCCATTGCACCGAATGGTCGCAATGCCCGCCGTCGGCGCCGATGCCCGCCACCGCAGCGTGATCGAAGGACTCCAAGGTGCCTTGGTCTCGAACGCCTCCGGATCCCGCCACAAGGCAGCCGAAAACTGCGGGATCATCTCCGTCGCGCCGGCGATCTGATCCAGCGCTTCATACGTGTACTCCGCCTGCGCCCCAAGCTCCCCCTTCACGTTAAGATCGGCAACCCAAAACGTCTTTGACACGCACACCTCAAACCATCGGTTCTACAGCCAAACCGAACTCAACTCCACCCCCACTTCCCAATTCCGCTCAACACGCCTTGACCGGGCTCAGCAAGAGTTTTTTCGGTTTCCCCCATTGTCGCAAGCCAAGGGCCGAAGGTAAGCTGTCTCCGCTGGCAAGTCTCTGCGCAGTAAGGACTGAGCGCCCGCGCGGGGCAACACTCCTTCTCGCAAAGACTCGTGCGATGGAACCCAAAGAGCTGACGCAGTTCTACGTTTTGCTGCGCCATGGGGCTCACGGATCGGGCTTCCGCGACACATCATTTGGAGAGGGCGATGAATCACAGTCCGAAATCGGGGCGCAGGCATTCCGCGATTCCTAAAACCAAAAAACAATCCAACGGCAACGGTTACTCGCGCACGGCGCGCGAACACTCGCGCCCCCCGCGGCACGATCCGCTCGATGGACAACCCTCCATCGCAAACATGCTGCGCTCTTCCGCTCCTAACGAGCTGGACAAGTCAACCCTCCTCGGCGCTTTGCGCGCCTTCAAGAACGGCGACTTCACCGTCCGTCTCCCTCTCGACCTCGACGGCATGGACGGCAAAATCGCCGACGCCTTCAACGACGTCATCTCGCTCAACGAGCAGATGAGCGAAGAGCTTGAGCGAATGAGCCGCGTCGTCGGTAAGGAAGGAAAAATCTCCCAGCGCGCCGGCATCGGCCCCGTCAGCGGATCCTGGGAAGCCAACATCGCATCCGTTAACACCCTCATCTCCGACCTCGTCCACCCGATTTCCGAAACCGCCCGCGTCATCGGCGCCGTCGCCAAGGGCGACCTCTCGCAGTCCATGGGCATGGAAATCGAAGGCCGACCGCTCTCCGGGGAATTTCTCCGCACCGCAAAAACCGTCAACACCATGGTGGCGCAGCTCGGCTCATTCGCCTCCGAAGTGACCCGCGTGGCCCGCGAAGTGGGCACCGAAGGAAAGCTCGGCGGCCAGGCCAAGGTCAAGGGCGTCGCCGGGACGTGGAAGGATCTCACCGATTCCGTGAACTCCATGGCCGGCAACCTGACGTCGCAGGTCCGCAACATCGCCGCCGTCACCACCGCCGTCGCCCGCGGCGACCTTTCCAAGAAGATCACCGTCGACGTCAAAGGTGAAATCCAAGAGCTGAAAAACACCATCAACACCATGGTGGACCAGCTTCGCTCCTTCGCTTCCGAAGTAACCCGCGTCGCCCGCGAAGTCGGCACCGAAGGCAAACTCGGCGGTCAAGCTGACGTCAAGGGCGTCGCAGGGACCTGGAAAGATCTTACCGATTCCGTGAACTCCATGGCCTCCAACCTCACCGGCCAGGTCCGAAACATCGCCGCCGTCACCACCGCCGTCGCCAACGGCGACCTTTCCAAAAAAATCACCGTGGACGTCCGCGGCGAAATCCTCGAGCTCAAGCTCACCATCAACACCATGGTGGATCAGCTCAACAGCTTCGCCTCCGAAGTGACTCGCGTTGCCCGCGAAGTGGGCACCGAAGGCAAACTCGGCGGACAAGCCCAGGTCAAAGGCGTGTCCGGTACGTGGAAAGACCTCACGGAGTCCGTGAACTCCATGGCCGCGAACCTGACCTCTCAGGTCCGAAACATCGCCGCCGTGACCACCGCCGTCGCCAAGGGGGACCTCTCCAAGAAAATCACTGTCGACGTGAAGGGCGAGATCCTCGAACTCAAAAATACGATCAACACCATGGTCGATCAGCTCAGCTCCTTCGCCGCTGAAGTGACCCGCGTGGCACGCGAGGTCGGTACCGAAGGAAAACTCGGCGGACAAGCCGAAGTAACTGGCGTCGCCGGGACGTGGAAGGACCTCACCGACAACGTCAATCTCATGGCATCCAACCTGACCTCGCAGGTGCGCAATATCGCCGACGTGACCAAGGCCGTCGCCAACGGCGATCTCTCCAAGAAAATTACCGTCGACGTGAAGGGCGAAATCCTGGAACTGAAAAACACCGTGAACACCATGGTGGATCAGCTCTCCAGCTTCGCAGCGGAAGTAACGCGCGTGGCCCGCGAAGTGGGCACCGAAGGAAAACTCGGTGGCCAGGCCGAGGTGAAAGGCGTCGCCGGCGTGTGGAAAGATCTGACTGACTCCGTGAACTCCATGGCCGGTAATCTCACCGTCCAGCTCCGTGAGTTCTCAAAAGTCGCAACCGCCATTGCCAACGGCGACCTCACCCAGAAAATCACCGTCGACGTCCGCGGCGAACTGCTCCAGATCAAGAACGTGATCAACACGATGGTGGACCAACTCTCCTCCTTCGCCGCCGAAGTAACCCGCGTGGCCCGCGAAGTCGGCACCGAAGGCGAACTGGGTGGACAGGCGGATGTGAAGGGTGTAGCCGGTACGTGGAAAGATCTCACCGACTCCGTGAACTCGATGGCCGGTAACCTCACCGCCCAGGTCCGCAACATCGCATCGGTGACGACCGCCGTCGCCAACGGCGATCTTTCGAAAAAAATCACCGTCCCCGTCAAAGGCGAAATCCTCGAGCTTAAACAGACCATCAACACCATGGTCGATCAGCTCAACAGCTTCGCATCCGAAGTCACCCGCGTGGCTCGCGAAGTCGGTACCGAAGGCAAGCTCGGTGGTCAGGCCGAAGTAAAGGGCGTCGCCGGAACCTGGAAGGATCTCACCGACTCCGTGAATTCCATGGCGTCGAATCTGACCGGTCAGGTCCGGAACATCGCCGCCGTGACCACCGCCGTCGCCAACGGTGACCTCTCCAAAAAAATCACCGTCGACGTGAAAGGCGAAATCCTCGAACTCAAGAGCACCATCAACACCATGGTGGATCAGCTCTCTTCCTTCGCCGCCGAAGTGACCCGCGTGGCCCGCGAAGTCGGCACCGAAGGAAAGCTCGGTGGTCAGGCCGAAGTGAAAGGCGTCGCCGGCACCTGGAAGGACCTCACCGACTCCGTGAACTCCATGGCCGGTAACCTCACGTCCCAAGTCCGCAACATCGCCGACGTCACCAAAGCCGTCGCCAACGGCGACCTCGCCAAGAAAATCACCGTCGACGTGAAAGGCGAAATCCTCGAGCTCAAAAACACCGTCAACACCATGGTCGACCAGCTTCGTTCCTTCGCATCCGAAGTGACCCGCGTCGCCCGCGAGGTCGGCACCGAAGGTAAACTCGGCGGCCAAGCCAACGTCCCCGGCGTCGCAGGAACCTGGAAGGACCTCACCGACAACGTCAACTTCATGGCCTCCAACCTCACCGGTCAGGTCCGCAACATCGCCGCCGTCACCACCGCCGTCGCCAACGGTGATCTCTCCAAAAAAATCACCGTCGACGTCCGCGGCGAAATCCTCGAGCTCAAGCTCACCATCAACACCATGGTGGATCAGCTCAACAGCTTCGCATCTGAAGTCACCCGCGTCGCTCGTGAAGTCGGCACCGACGGCAAGCTCGGTGGCCAGGCCGAAGTGAAAGGCGTCGCCGGAACCTGGAAGGACCTCACCGACTCCGTCAACTTCATGGCCGACCGTCTCACCAACCAGGTGCGCGGCATCGCGAAAGTCGTCACTGCCGTCGCCAACGGTGACCTCAAGCGCAAGCTCACCGTGGACGCCAAGGGCGAAATTGCCGAACTCGCCGACACGATCAACAGCATGATCGATACGCTCGCGACCTTCGCCGATCAGGTCACCACCGTCGCCCGCGAAGTCGGCGTCGAAGGGAAACTCGGCGGCCAGGCCTCCGTCCCCGGCGCATCCGGAACCTGGCGCGATCTCACCGACAATGTGAATCAACTTGCCGCAAACCTCACGACCCAGGTGCGCGCCATCGCCGAAGTGGCAACCGCCGTCACCAAGGGTGACCTCACGCGATCGATCGCCGTACAGGCAGAGGGCGAGGTCGCCGCGCTCAAGGACACGATCAACGAAATGATCCGCAATCTCCGCGACACCACGCTGAAAAACGCCGAACAGGACTGGCTCAAGACCAATCTCGCAAAGTTCAGCCGAATGCTCCAGGGCCAGAAGGATCTGCTCACCGTCGGCCGCCTGATCCTTTCCGAACTCGCCCCCGTGGTCAGCGCGCAGCATGGCGTGTTCTACATCATGGACAGCTCCAAGGTGGACGAGCCCGCCCTCAAGCTGCTCGCCAGCTACGCCTACAAGGAACGCAAGAACATCGACAACAAGTTCAAGATGGGAGAAGGTCTCGTCGGCCAGTGCGCCCTCGAGAAGGAAAAGATCCTTCTCACCAACGTCCCCACCGATTACATCAAGATCACCTCAGGCATGGGCGATGCTCCGCCGCTGAACATCATCGTCATGCCGGTGGTGTTCGAAGGACAGGTGAAGGCCGTACTCGAATTGGCCAGCTTCGACCGCTTCAACCCCACGCATGAAACCTTCCTCGATCAGCTCACCGAATCCATCGGCATCGTGCTGAACACGATCGAAGCGAACATGCGCACCGAAGATCTGCTCAAGCAATCCCAATCCCTCGCCCGCGAGCTTCAGAGCCAGCAGGAAGAGCTCCAGCAGACCAACGCGGAACTGGAAGACAAAGCCAAGCTGCTCGCCGAGCAGAACGTCGAAGTGGAACGGAAGAACCAGGAAGTGGAACAAGCCCGCCAGGAGCTGGAAAACAAGGCCAAGCAGCTTGCCCTCACGTCCAAGTACAAGTCCGAGTTCCTCGCGAACATGTCGCACGAGCTGCGCACGCCGCTCAATTCGCTGCTCATCCTGTCCGATCAGTTGTCGAAGAACCCCGAGGGCAACCTCAGCGCTCGACAAGTCGAGTTCTCCAAGACCATTCACTCCTCCGGCAACGATCTGCTCACGCTCATCAACGACATCCTCGATCTGTCCAAGATCGAATCCGGCACCGTCATCGTCGACATCGGCGACGTGCCCTTCCGCGATCTCGCCGATTACGTCAATCGCACCTTCCGCCACGTCGCCGAGAATAAGAAGCTCGGCTTCGATGTGGACGTCGATCCCGAACTGCCCAAGGGCATCCAGACCGATGCCAAGCGCCTTCAGCAGATCCTCAAGAACCTGCTTTCCAACGCTTTCAAGTTCACGGATTCCGGCAAGGTCGCGCTCAAGGTGCAGCATGTCACCAGCGGCTGGTCGAGCGATCACGAGATGCTCAACAAGGCCCGCGCCGTCGCCGCGTTCAGCGTCGTCGACACCGGTATCGGCATTCCGCCCGAGAAGCAGCAGATCATCTTCGAAGCCTTCCAGCAGGCCGATGGATCCACCAGCCGCAAGTACGGCGGCACGGGTCTCGGCCTCGCCATCAGCCGCGAACTCGCCCGCCTCCTCGGCGGCGAAATCCGGCTCAGCAGCACCATGGGTGAAGGCAGCATGTTCACCCTCTTCCTCCCTGTCTCCTACTCAACCCAGCGCGCCACGCGCCGCGTGCAGACCGACAGCAACCCCGTCCTCGTCCCGCCACAATCCCCGCTGCGCGAGCAGCATCAGTTGATCTCCCCGGAGTCCACCACGCCCTCCAATCAGTTCGCGGACGATGCCGACAACATCGCCTCGGGCGACGAAGTTCTGCTCATCGTCGAGAACGATCTGAACTTCGCCCATTACCTCTACGAGATGGCCCACGAGAACAAGTTCAAAGCCGTCGTCGCCACCCGCGGCGGCACCGCGATCCAACTCGCGCGCCAGCTCAACCCGGTCGCCATTACCCTCGACATCAATCTCCCCGATATCGACGGCTGGCGCGTCCTCGACCGCCTGAAGGACGATCCCGCAACCCGCCATATCCCCGTCCAGATCATCACCACCGATGATGCGCGCGAGCGCGGCCTGCGAATGGGCGCGATGGATGCCCTTGCCAAGCCGATCAAAACCAAGGAAACCCTCGACCAAACCTTCGACAAGATCCGTTTGGCCATCGACCGCAGGATGCACCACGTCCTGATCGTCGAAAACGACGAGGCGCTGCGCAACCAGATGGCGGAGCTTATCACCGGCGACGACGTGCAACTTAAGCTCATCACCAGCGCCGCCGACGCACAGGCCGCCCTCACCGAGCAGCCCTTCGATCTGATGATCATGGGACTCGATCTCCCGGACGCCAAGACCTTCGACCTGATCGATGAGCTCAAGGAGCGCCCGGAGCTCCACGATCTGCGGATGATTATCTACAGCAACCGCGCCTTGACGAAGAAAGAGGAGATCCACCTCAAGCGGCTCACCCAGACCATGCCCCTGAAGGACGTCCGCTCCCCCGAGCGCCTGCTCGACGAAAGCTGCCTCTTCCTGCACCGCCGCATGGACCAGCTTGCGGATGACAAGCGCATGATGCTCGACCAGCTTCATTCCGCCGCCAGCGTGCTGGCCAACAAGAAGGTGCTGATCGTCGACGACGACATCCGCAACATCTTCGCGATGACCAGCATCCTCGAGCCCTTCCAGATGAGGCTCGTCTCCGCCGAGACCGGCCGAACCGCCATCGAGATTCTTCAGAACAACCCCGACATCGACGTGGTTCTGATGGACATCATGATGCCGGACATGGACGGCTACGACACGATGCGCGCCATCCGCAAGCTCGGCAAGTTCCGCTCGCTGCCCATCATCGCGCTCACCGCCAAAGCCATGAAGGGCGACCGCGAGAAATGCATCGAAGCCGGCGCCAGCGACTACATCGCCAAGCCCGTCGACACGGAACAGCTCCTGTCGCTCCTCAGGATCTGGTTGTATCGTTGACTTGAGCGGTCAGCCGTCAGCTTTCAGCTTTCAGCCAGAAAGATTTTGTTTTGCCCGGCTGATAACTGATCGCTGACCGCTACTCCCATGGACGACGTCAAAGTCAACATCCTCATCATCGACGACAAGCCCGAAAAGGTGCTTGCCCTCGAAGCCGTGCTCGAAGAGCTCGGCCAGAATATTGTCTGCGCGCACTCCGGCCGCGAAGGCCTGCGCTGCCTGCTCAACGGCGACTTCGCCGTCATTCTTCTCGACGTCAACATGCCCGGGATGGACGGCTTCGAAACCGCCGCCATGATCCGCCAGCGCCAAGCCAGCCGCGACGTCCCCATCATTTTCATCACGGCCTTCGGCGATGAGATGCATGTCCAGCAGGGCTATTCGCTGGGCGCTGTTGACTACATTCTCGCGCCCGTCGTGCCCGAAGTCCTTCGCTCCAAGGTCGGCGTCTTCGTCGATCTCTTCAAGAAAACGCATCAAGTCCAGCGCCAGGCGGAGATCCTCCGCCGCCGCGCCAGCCAGCTCCAGCAACTCACCGCGGCTTCGGTCGCCATCAACGCCGCCCTCTCGATCGAGAAGATGCTCCAACTCGTCACCGACACCGCCCGCGAAGTCGTCGGCAGCCACCAGGCCATCACCCTCTTCATCCTCGATCCCGGCTCCGATCAGCGCGCCCCGCGCACCCAGTCCGTCTCCTCCTTCTCCGACAAGTACGATGCCTGGCGCAAGCGGCCCCTCCAGCTCGACCCCATCGCCCGCACCCTCGTCGCTAAACGCCAGGGCCCCACGCGCATGAGCGAGCGCGAGCTTCACGATCACCCCGATTGGGAAATCGTCCGCGAGCTGAACATCCCGCCCATCCGCGGCGGGATGCTCGCCGTCCCCCTCACCGGCCGAAGCGGAAACAACCTCGGCATCATCTACCTCGCCGAGCGCTACGACGGCGCCTTCACCACCGACGATGAATCCCTCCTCGTCCAGCTCTCGCAGATGGCTTCCATCGCGATCGAAAACGCCCTCTTCGCCGAAGAGCGCGAAGCCAACCGCATCAAGGACGAGTTCCTCTCGACGCTATCCCACGAGCTGCGCACGCCCCTCAACGCCATCCTCGGCTGGACCCAGCTCCTGCGCCTCGAGGCCCTCCCCGAAGAAGCCATCCACGGCGTCGATGTCATCGAACGCAACGCCCGCGCTCAAGCGAAGCTGATCGAAGATCTCCTCGACGTGTCCCGTATTACCACCGGGAAGCTCCGCCTCAACGTGAGGCCTCTGAAATTTTCCTCCGTCATCGACGCCGCCGCCGAGACCCTCCGCCCTCTCGCCGAACAAAAGGGCCTCATCGTCACCTGGACTCCGTCCGATTCTAATGATGACAGCATCGGCGATCCCGATCGCCTCCAGCAGGTCGTCTGGAACCTCCTCTCCAACGCCATCAAGTTCACCCCCGCCGGCGGGCGCATCGACATCCGCCTCGACTCCATCAATACCCACCTCAGGCTTCAGATCGTCGACACGGGGCTTGGCATCGCCGCCGGCTTCCTCCCCTTCGTCTTCGACCGCTTTCGCCAGGCCGACAGCACCAGCCGCCGCTCGCATGGCGGACTCGGGATCGGCTTGGCGATCGTCCGCCGAATCGTCGAGCTTCACGGCGGCACCGTCACCGCCGAAAGTGCAGGCGAAGGCCGCGGCGCCACTTTCACGGTCACCCTGCCGCCCGGCGTCGCCGCGCTTTCGCCCCATCCCGACCGGACCTCCGATTTCGCCTCGACGCCCGCAGCCAACGATCAACCTGCACGCGACCTCGGCGACATGTGCATCCTCGTCGTCGACGATGAGCCGGATGCACGGGACGTCATTGCCCGGACGCTCGAGCGCTGCGGCGCGCGGATCATCAGCGCATCCGGCGTTGCCGAGGCAATGCCCGCAATCAACGGCGAAAAGCTCGACCTGATTATCACCGACATCGCCATGCCCGGAGAGGACGGCTTCGACCTCCTCCGGCATGTTCGCTCCCTCACCGGCATCAACGGCACCGCCATCCCCACAATTGCCGTCACCGCCTGCGCCAGCGACGAAGACCGCGCCAAGGCGATCGCCGCGGGCTTCAAAGCCCATCTCTCCAAGCCGGTCTATCCCTCAGAGCTGGTTGATCTGGTCGGCCGGCTCTGCGATGAGCGAAAATCCACCGCGGCCCGCGGCACACGCGTCCCGTGCCCCCGACCTCTTTAGAATTCCATTTAGGATTCCATCTTGCAATGGGGCATGGGGAGGCATCCCGCGAAGGCACAAGCGAGGCGGAGGCTCATCATGGTGGGGCGGCGACTCGATTGGCGGGGCATCATGGGAGGACGGTGATTGGGGAGGCTTCTACGAATCCGGATGCGGCGGGTACAGTGGCACGCTGAGTTGGTTTGGGGATGAGGCGGCCCAAAAAAATGGGATAGGAATTTGTCCGATGCGTTTTGAAAAGTGGGAAGAAATGGGAAGTTTTGGGAAGTGGGGTGGGGGGTGGCTGGGCGATGATGGTCGGCAGCAGAGAGCGCGAAGGCGCGAAGACGCGAAGGGGGGGAGCTGTCGCACGTCTCATGTCGCTCATGTGCATGTGGGACATTGTGGGACATTTTCTGGAACGTGAAACGTGAAACGTGAAACGTGATGTGGAGGGCGCGCGGGGAGAGGGTGAGCGTTTGGGGGTGTTTTGGGGTGAGTCCGTGCGCATGGAGAACCTCCTTCTGTAGATCCCCTCGCGCTGCGCGCAAAAGTGTCTTGGCGCGCAGCGCTTTTTGGGAGAACGCGGTTTTTGGTGCGGGGCGAGGGAAAAGAACTTTGTCTTTTTGGATTTTGTGATTTGGCGCGCTGCGCGATTTGCGCGCCGCGGGCGCAGCGCGGGGTTTATGGTGAGAAGAGATTGACGATCGGGTGATTGGGTCATTGACGATTGAAGAGTTGCGTTCCGCGCAATCCCAATCGTCAATAACTCAATCGTCAATCGCTCAATCGGAATTTCACCGCTCCCGCTTTGGCTCAGGCTCGAGGGTCATCTTCCACTTCATCTCCTTCATCCCGTCCGGCAGATCCGCGACCAGCGCCTGGACGTATCCGTTGTGCGTCAGCACCTGCGGTCCCGTCAGCATGAGCTGCGCATCCGCCGCGCCCGTCAATTCGAATTTCAATACGCCTCCCGGCTTGGTGAACCAGCTCTTCGCAGGGTCCCCTATCTCCCGCGTCATCGCCCCGCACCGTGCAATCGTCACCTTGTTCTTCTGGATCTGAATGTCCGTCGCCCGGGCAGCGTCGTTCACGAGCGCGGGGAACAGGACGCGAACGGCGGAAGGCACATCGCCGCCGATGCGCTGCGTTCCTTCGACGCCGCCTTTGGTGATGACATATTCTTCCTCGATCGTCCGAGCGTCGTCGCCCGCCGTGTCATACTTGATGGAGAATCGCACGCGTTCGCCCGACTGCTCCTGCACCTGAAGTTCCGCCCGCGTGGTCGCCTGCTCCGGCTTCGGCGCTCCAACTTGCTCCTCCGGGTTCTTCGGTCGTACGGGTGTGGGTATCCCAAACTCGCCCAAATTGTGCCAGGTTCCCTTCGCATCTTTCCACTCGAGCGCCAGAGTCATCGGCGCGTGCGACAGTTGCTCAGGCGGGTGGTATCCCGTCTCCGGCGACGGCGTATCCGTGTACGGCGACAGCTCCACTCCCGCGCGATGCAGGCGCTGCAACCCCGTCGACCCATAGTGTCGATCCGCCCCCGTGTCGATCAGCACGTAATATCCCCCGCACGCCGCCGCGATATGATGGAACGTCTCGCGCAGATCAAAAACATACCCCGCGCTCTCGCTCGGCGCCGGCGTCTCCTCGATCGAATCATTTGCCCGCAGATACGCGATCGCGAGCATTCCCATCGGCAGCAAATTGTATTGCGAGTGAAACGAGTAACCCTCAAACCCATGACGCCGCGCCGGATCCCCGAAATTCTTCACGATCCACATTTCCCCGCTCGGCCGCTGCCAGCGCAGCATGCTCGTCAAACACAGATGCGCCGCCCGCTTGAACGCCCCGGCGATATCCGCGCGCCCCGCTTTCTTCCACTTGTTCGCATTGATCTCGCAGATCTCAGCGTTCTGGGCCTCGTTCCACTGATGCTGCGCACTTCGCCCCCCGCTCGCCCACTCGCCGCTCGGCGAGATCAGCAGCAAACCCGAAAATCCCCCCTTCGCCAGAAACATCTCCAGCGCCTGCACGCGCTCCCCGCGCAGGGCGCCCTCGGAGAGCGCCCCATCCGCCAGCGCATCCTCCAGCCAAAGCCGCGGAAACGCATCGTACGCCAGCGGCACCGCCGGATCCGCATACATCCCATGGTTCGTGAACCGACCCCCTTCTTCGCCGCGCCCCATCTGATTGTCGAGACACGTCTCCAGATACTTAAGCTGCTCATCCCTCTGATCCGGCGCCACCAGCCCGTCCCTGCGCCGCAGCAATTCCCCGGACACATTCACAATGTTCCAGTTCCCGCCTCCCTTCGTATCCGAGTACACGTTCTCCGGCACGATGCTGATGAACTGCCGATCCCACTTCGCCGCCACATCCGCCGGCACCTTGTCCCGCAAAATCCGCCGCGCATGCACGAGCATCGGAATATAAAAATCCGCATGGGCATCCGCGGTCGTCTTCGTCACCAGCTCCTCGATCGACCGCGAAAAAGCCCGCTGCGCCGGTTCGAGCAGATCCGCCCGCCCCGCCTCCTGCACCAGGAGCGCCGCCGCCAGCGCAAACGCCGGCGTCGAATACTGTCGCTCCTGGTACTCATAAGGATCGACAATCTCCCCTGCTTCGTTCTGAAAATGCTTCCACCAATCGACGTTCCCCGCAATGAGCGGAAGATAATCCTTCCGCGTCATCCCCGTCGGCACAAACCCATCGGGTATCTTCGCATTCCCCGCAAAAATCCGCCGCAACAAATCCCCCGCCGGATGATCCGCCGCGACGGCCTCGAACGAAGGCGCACCGCGCCCCCCCTGCCCACCCTGCCCCCCCTGCCCGCGCGCCATCGGAATTACGGTGAACATCGCCAGAACACACGCAAGCTTGATCATCAGTTCTCCGAACACGCTGAAAGGAATTTACGGTCAACCCGTTTACGGCCCACAGAACTCCCCGTTGTACCGCGCATCACGTTCTGGAGCGCATGTTGAATTCCCCTGTTTTTCGCAGCGCGCCCGCATATATTCTCATCCTGAATATCTCTTGGATCGACAATGCGAAGAGACCGCGAAGGCGCGAAGTCAGACGCGAAGGAAGTCATTTTCGAGCTTTTGTCTTCGCGTGTTTTCTTCGCGCCTTCGCGCCTTCGCGGTCTCTGTAGATTACGATGGCGCAATCAGAGTGATCGATCTCGCGCCAACCGCCTTCCCGGAGTTCACACGTGTCCTTCAAGCTCACCACATCCCCCCGCCCCGCCGACGTCCAGTCGATGACCACCGAAGACCTCCGGAGCGCCTTCGTGATCACCGACTTCTTCGCCCCCGGCCCCATCGCGTGGACCTTCACCGACCTCGATCGCCTGGCCATCGCCGGAGTGAAGCCCACCGCACCCGTGGCGCTCGAGAACGAACGCCAGACCGGCTCGGACTTCTTCCTCGCGCGCCGCGAACTCGGCATCCTCAACGTCGGCGCTCCCGGCGCTATCCGCGCCGACAACAAAGAATTCAAACTCAATACTCACGACTGCCTCTACATCGGCATGGGCACAAAGGGCGTCACCTTCGAATCCACCGACAACAACAACCCCGCCAAGTTCTACTGCGTTTCCGCGCCCGCGCACCAGACGTTTCCCGCCACCCTCGTCACCAAAGACAAGATCACCCCCGTCGGCCTCGGTTCCCAGGCCACCGCCAACCAGCGCAAAGTTTACCAATACATCCACGAGAAAGGCATCCGCTCCAGCCAGCTCGTGATGGGCTTCACGGAACTCGCCGAAGGCTCGGTCTGGAACACCATGCCCTGCCACACGCATGCAAGACGGACCGAAATCTATTTCTACTTCGACGTCCCGCAGGGAAATATCGTCAGCCACTTCCTCGGCCAGCCCCACCAAACTCGCCATGTGTTTTTGCACAACGACCAGGCCGTCCTCTCCCCCAGCTGGTCCATCCACACCGGCTGCGCGACCGGAAGCTACAAATTCTGCTGGGCCATGGGCGGCGAAAACCAGAACTACGACGACATGGACAAGGTTCAGCCGACAGACTTGAAATAGTCCGTTGTCCGTGGTCAGTGGTCCGTTGCGAAGACACCTGATCGCGGACCGCCAGCAACGGACAACGGACCACTGACAACGGACAAATCCAACATGCCCCGCTTCACCAACAAGCTCGCCCTCGTCACCGGCTCCTCCCGCGGCATCGGCGCTTCCATCGCCAGCGCATTCGCAACCGAAGGCGTCACCGTCATCGGCATCGCCCGCACTGCATCGGAACTCAAACTCAAAAACTACGAGCCGATAGACTTCGACCTCGGCACCGCAACCGTCGCCCAAATCAACACCGTCGTGATTGACATCCTGAACAAGCACAAAAAGATCGACATCCTCATCAACAACGCCGGCATCATCCGCCGCGCTCCCGCCCACCAATTCTCCGAGCAAGACTGGGACGATGTCCTCAGGATCAATTTGAAAGCCCCCTTCTTCCTCACCCAATCCGTTGCGAGATGGTGGATCGAAACCGGCGCGAAACAAACACCGGAACCCGCGCGCCTTAAAATCATCAACATCGCCAGCCTCCTCAGCATCCAGGGCGGCATCACCGTCCCCGCCTACGCCGCCAGCAAGCACGGCATCGCCGGAATCACCAAGGCCCTCGCCAACGAATGGGCAACTCAAAGAATCAACGTCAACGCCGTCGCCCCCGGCTATATCGAAACCGAAAACACCAAAGCCCTCCGCGAAGATCCCCAGCGCAACACCGCCATCCTCGCCAGAATCCCCCAAGCCGCCTGGGGTCACCCCGATCAAATCGCCGGCTCCTGCCTGTTCCTCGCCAGCCCCGACGCCGACTACGTCAACGGCGCCATCCTGAATGTAGACGGCGGCTGGCTTGCGCGATGATTCTTTCCGATCGCTTAAGACGAAGTGCAACCGCAGATCCGCCGATGCGCGAAGGAAGGTGAACCTGCTACGAGTGGCCAAAAACCACTCCCCTCTGACATCGGACCACTGACCACTGATCACCGACAACTGACAATCCCCTCCCCGGCTGTTAAGCTTCCCCCCACCTGTTTTTGCGGAGGCTCGCGGTGTCCACTGAAACCCAACCAGCAATCGACTACGGCCCTCCCAGCACTTTCCCCCCGCCCTGGTATCGCAGCTACCGCTGGATCATCTGCGGCTTGCTCTTCTTCGCAACCACCGTCAACTACGTCGACCGCGCGGTCTTTGGCGTGCTGGGACCGACGCTTCAGCACGAGTTCGGATGGACCAAGACACAGTTCGGGGACATCAACGCGTTCTTCAACCTCGCGTATGCCCTTGGATTTTTATTCGCCGGATGGTTCATCGACCGCGTGGGGACGCGGCTCGGGTACACCGCTTACCTGCTCGTGTGGTCGCTGGCGGCAGCGGCGCATGCGCTGTGCAGGAGCCCCATGAGCTTCAGCGCGGCGCGATTTGCGCTGGGGATCGGCGAATCGGGCAATTTTCCCGCCGCGATCAAGACGGTCGCTGAGTGGTTCCCGAAGAAGGAGCGAGCGTTCGCGACCGGAATCTTCAACGCAGGCTCAAACATCGGCGCGATCTTGGCGCCGCTGGTCGTCCCGTGGATTGCGCTCAACTGGCACTGGCGGGATGCCTTCATCATCACCGGCCTGACCGGCATGATTTGGGTGTTCTTCTGGTTGCCCCTGTACCGGCGCCCGACAGAGCATCCCAATCTCTCCCCGGAGGAGCTGGGCCACATCCAGAGCGATCCGCCCGATCCGGCGGTGAAGATCCGGTGGATAACGCTTCTGGAATATAAGCAGACCTGGGCCTTCACCATCGGGAAATTCCTCACCGATTCGATCTGGTGGTTCTACCTCTTCTGGTTCCCGACGTTCATGGATGACCGCTTCAAGGTGGACCTGAAGAACATCGGCTGGCCGATGGTGACGGTGTTCCTGATGGCGGATGTGGGCTCGGTAGGCGGTGGCTGGCTCAGCTCATTTTTACTGAAGCGAGGGTGGACGATCAACGCGGCGCGAAAAACGGCGATGCTCGTATGCGCGCTATGCATCGTGCCGGTGGTGATGGCGCCGATCGTGGATGCCAAGTGGATCGCCGTCATGCTCGTCGGGATTGCGGCCGCCGCGCACCAGGGTTTCAGCGCGAACCTGTTCACGCTGACCAGCGACATGTTTCCCCGCAAGGCGGTCGGTTCGGTCGTGGGCATTGGCGGGTTCGCCGGAGCCATGGGGGGCGTGCTTATGAACGCCGGTTCGGGTCGATTGCGCGAACTGACCGGCAGCTATGTCGCGATCTTTGCGATCGCAGGCGCGGCTTACCTCGTCGCATTGCTGGTCATTCACCTTCTCGTCCCGCGGCTTGAACCGGTCCAGTTGGATGACTCTAACTCCAGCGGGTTTGCCGTCACTTGAGGATCCCGCGGCCAATCCTCCGCACCCGCCGCGCCGCCAACATCCCGCGCCCCGCGGTGTATGGATCATGGGAGAATCAATGTTCTGCTGTCGTTCCTTTAATAGGTTCATCCCCCTTATCTTGTGCGCCGCCGCCGCGGGAACGGGCCTCTACTTTTCCAACGCAACGACCGCACAGCAACCTCCCACTCAACCCGCCTCCACCCAGCCTTCCGTCCAGGCCCCCGACCCCATCGCCGCCGGTAAATACCTCGTCCAGATCGGCGGCTGCAACGACTGCCACACCCCAGGCTTCATGGAAACCGGCGGCGCCAACATCCCGGATGAAAACCTCCTCACCGGCCTTACCGTCGGATTCCGGGGACCCTGGGGCACCACCTACGGCTCCAACCTCCGCATCTTCGCCAAGCAATTCGTCGAAGATGACTTCGTCAAAGTCCTCCGCGCCCGCACGTCCCGCCCGCCCATGCCCTGGGGCTCGCTCCACGCCATGAGCGACGCCGACCTGCGAGCCGTCTTCAAATATCTCGCGTCCTTGAAACCCGCCGGTAAACCCGCACCCGCCTACGTCCCTCCCGGCGTCGAACCCAAAACTCCCTACTTCGTCCTGGACCCCACCGTCACCGCCAAAGCCTACGCCATCGTCGAACCCCCGCCGCCCCCCGCACCGGCCCCAACACCAACTCCCACCCCCGCACCAACACCAACTCCCACCCCCGCACCAACACCAACTCCCACCCCCGCACCAACTCTATCTCCCACCCCCGCACCAACTCCCGCCCCAGCACCAGCCCTAACACCAACACCCACGCCCGCGCCTGCACCGCCAGTTCCGACACCACCCCCGACTCCACCAGCACCACCCACGCTAACTCCCGCGCCTGTGGCTGTCCCACCGGCTCCCACACCCGCACCCGCGCTGACTCCCGCGCCCGCTCCCTCCACAAAGTCAGCCAAACCGTAAACATCTCCCGCCGTAGCTAAGCCGCAGTTCCCCGCCGTCGTCTCAATCCACGTCCCGCAACGGTTTCCCACGGCGCCTTCTTTTTTTCGTTTTGCGCTTTCTCATGAACCAATGGGTAATCAGGTACTATCGCGGCCTCACCACCAACTGCTCCACCACCGCCCGGTCCGGCAGATTGATTGCCAGCATCACGCATGCCGCCACATCCTCCGCCTGCAACATCTTCTTCCTCGCCTCCGCATCCGGCACCACCGGACGCTTCTCGAGGAGCGGCGTATCGATCTCCCCCGGAAAAATCGCGCAAGCGCGGATCCCATTCCGCCGCTCTTCCACATTGATCGTATGCGACAACCCGGTCAACCCAAACTTCGACACGATATAAGCCGCGCCGGAGATTCGGTTCGCCGTCAGCCCGGCATCCGAAATCACGTTCACGATCGTCCCCTTCCCCGCCTTCCGCATCTCCGGCAGAAACGCCTGCACGCACAAGAACGCTCCGGTAACATTCACATCGATCACCTGCCGGTAATCCTCCACGCTCAGATCCACCAGCGCGCGTTTCGGCACATTCACCCCCGCCGAATTCACCAGCACAATCACTTCACCCAATTCCCCGTGCACGCGCTCCACCATCGCACGCACATCGTCTTCTCGACTGATATCACATCGAATTGCAAACACGTGACCATTCGCCGCTCGTTTCGCGGTCTCGTCGATAGCACCCTGCCGTCGTCCCAAAACCGCGACTTCCCACCCTTCCTCCGCCAACTGAATCGCCACCGCCCGCCCAACTCCGCTGCCCCCACCCGTCACGACTGCATTCTTGCTCATGCTCTCACCATAATCCCCGCCCCCACCCGGGCCAAGCCCAGGGCTTCAGCCGTGGGTAATTCATTCCATCGAAAGATTTTCAGACCATGTTGACATCCACCCCAACGAGTGGCTAATGTATTTCTCGAAGGGGCTAACCTTAACGATCCTCGACGGCAGCGTCCGATCCCCCGCGTGTCCCCCCCACGCTTCGGACCTGCCGTCGCTTTTTTTATTTCCGGGCCCTTCCCACCTTTTTTTTTCGCGGCCGACGAGTTTGCTGCAATAGGCTTACGAAAGCTCGGCACTTCCCGACAAGTGCCGAGGTTTCGTAAAAAAAGAGCAACTGATCGGCTAAATAATGTCCTTTTTTGACACGATATAGAAAAGGGCATAAGATGTCGGCGTTGACCGTTTAAGATTCCACCCCATGCCCTTTGATTTGCCGCTGCCCAAGAGGCTCAAAGACCTCTGGAAGGCAAAGGTTCAGGACAAGGAACTTCTGTACGAGGAACCTCATGTCACGATCTGGAAGAAGGCGAAGAAGTGGCGTTGGGGGCTTCGAAGCCGTGCGTTTTTAGACCCGAAGCCCGATCCGAGCGAAGTTCTGAAAGAGATTCTGGACCTGATCGAAGCGAATTACGAAGAACTGTGCCGGCAGTGGGACACCCGGTTTCCAAGCAATCCCGTGACTGAAGAGGAAGACGACGATGCCAACTGAACTACTCTCTGAATCAGGCAGGCAGTCGGCGGATCGACCCCAGCCGCTGGCCCCCCATTGGGTCGAGAAAGATGCGGAGGCGAGAAGGGCTGCACGGAGCGAAGACACCAATGCTGTGTGGATCGTCCGCAACTCCAAGATTGCCAATTGGATCGTACGGGGAATCTCCTGGCCGAGCCGCAGGGCCGGATTCCTGATACTCCTGGATACTCCACGACCGGAGTTGCTTGCAGTGCTGATGCGGCGTTTTGAGCGGGTCGCATACGCTGACCAAATTGGACACTTCCTCCCGAGAGCAGAAATGCGGGAAGTATTCAAGGCCCCGGATACGAAAGACCGTTTTGTCGGCGGCATCATTGACGATGAGACGAAGACCGTCGCTCTCTGGCGAGGCGATCTCAGTTCGTTCGTGGTTCCCTTCTCGGCCTTTGAACCAACCGCCAACGGCATTGAACCTGATTGGGCTCGGTTCTCTGTGACCGATTACGGCCACACACTGAAGCTTGGTAATTACGAGGCCGCATCGGATGCGGTGCTGTACGAATACGACGAGGACTTCCGTCGTCGGCGGAATGCTAAGCGTCGAGCAGAGGAAAAGACGCTCGGGGCATCGATTCGACGGTTGCGGAAGCAGAAGCGTCTAACTCGCGACGACATTCCAGGCGTTGATCCCAAGACGCTCGCTCGCATTGAGCGAAATGAAGTCGCACGGCCCCACATCAGGACGCTCAGCTTGATTGCGAAGCGGCTAGGGGTCCAACCGTCGAAACTTGGTACGTTCTGAACGGGTGGAGGTTATGGCGTGAGCAAGGGAACGCCGATCTTTTCGTACCGAATTCAATACCGGATTCAGCTTCCAACAGCGTTCTTCAACATTCATATTCCTCACGCAGTTTTGCGACGAAAACGCCCGAAATTCCACGTTTCGTGAGGAATTCCGGGCGTTTCAAACGGAGTCCGTGGAACATCGGTCGAACGCGCTAGCCATCCTTCGTGTCCTTGAAGACTTCTCCAGTGCCCATCCCGAGGTGTAATTGGGTATCCCCACACCCTTCCCCACATGGGGGAGTGTCCGAGACACCGTTCGACCCTTGATGGTTTGTTTGACAGGCTCAGGTCCTTCTTCAAGGACAATCCGAGGTGGATCTCACCGCTTGATGGGTATCCCCACACCCTTCCCCACACAGGGGAGGAGGTGAGACTCGAACAGCACGTTGTCAGTCAATGACTTCTGAGC
>JBBRYX010000002.1:0-398338 GCA_038237225.1 Tepidisphaerales bacterium
GAGGTGACGAAGCCCGTGAGGGAAAGCGGCCGCTGTCGGGGGTGCAACTAACACAACAAAACGCACGGAAACCGTTGTGGCACAACGTGAAGAGATCACATGAGAGGTTCCCCTGTGCGGGGAAGGGTGTGGGGATACCCATCAAGCGGTGAGATCCACCTCGGATTGTCCTTGAAGAAGGACCTGAGCCTGTCAAACAAACCGTCAGGGGTCGAACGGTGTCTCGGACACTCCGTTTCGCCAGTGACAATTGAAGCAGACTTTTGTGATGCCGCGCCCCCGACACGGTGTGCGCTCCGACCAACAATTGAGCCGAATACCGCGACCGGGTATGCTGCGAATAACCGCCTGCGGTTCGCGGGCCAACGGCGCCTGTGTGAAATCCCGCATAGAAAGGGACGCGATGAAATACATGATCAGCTGGTTCGAACGTCCGCAAGGTTCGCCCATGGAATACGAGAATGCCCAGAAGCGAATCCTCGAAGTCTTCGGCCAATGGAAGGCGCCGGGCAATTTCAAGATCGACTTCTTTGTAATCCGGGTCGGCGAGTGGGGCGGGCACATGCTGATGGAATGCGACGATCTGGTGACCATTCACAAATTCTGTTCGATGCTCCCTGCGTTCGTGTTCGAGGTGCGCCCCGTCATCCCGGTCGACCAAGCCGTCCGCGGCGAACTCGAGGTCATCGCCTGGCGAGATGGCCTGAAACGCAACTGACATCCGAGAGAACCATGCGGAGGCTGCTCGAGGTCTCCCCTTGATTTCGAGAGCCAACATGGTGAGCGTCTCCGCGTTTTCGGCCATGCCAGCGAGGAAAAGTTCTAACCGTGTCCCCTGCTCTCCGTTTTTTTGTTTCGCTTCCGGTCCCAACAATCTGCTCGTGCTCCCTCGCTCGGTTAAGTCATGCTCGTGAGACGATCGATAAGTTCGCCGCGCGTTCAGGTGCACTCCTGGCGGCAATGAGTGTATGCGCGGTGGCGTCCGCAACCTGGTGGGCGCTGCTCGGCTCAAGGCACGTAAGACCCGGAGCGGGATTTACTTCGAAGCAGTACCACCGACCGCCAGGTGTTCGACGGAGGTCGATTCCCGACAGGGTCAGTCCAATCGAGAACGTGAGCGCTTTACACCGCTCAGCAACAGCATCAGGAACCTTGCACCCGGACATCTGCGTGGAAATCCCGCTGCGACTTAGGTGGGCGCGAGGCCGACGCCCGACAGGCAGCGTGCCATGATGGCTCTGCCTTCGTGGGCTCGCCTCCAACCGCGCTCATGCCCTTCAAATCCCCTGGCGCGACTGAAGAAAGCGCAGCCACTGCGGCATGCCTTGGCCGGTCTTGGCGGAAACCTCCAGGATCTCCATGCCCGGGCGGACGGACTGGACGTTGCGCGTCGCAGCCGCGAGATCGAATTCCACGGCAACTGACAAGTCCGTCTTGGTGATGACGGCCAGATCGGCGGTGTTGAAAATGGTGGGATATTTCAGCGGCTTGTCTTCGCCTTCGGTCACCGAGAAAAGCACCAGGCGAAGGTCTTCGCCGAGGTCAAAGCTGGCGGGGCAAACAAGGTTGCCGACGTTCTCGATGAACAGAAAATCCAGCTCCGCCGGGTCCCAACCTTCCAGCGCGTGGCGGACCATCTCGGCTTCAAGATGACATACGGTGCCGGTGACGATTTGCCGAACCGGAGCCCCGCTGCGGGCGAGCCTCTGGGCGTCGTTGTCGGTGGCGAGATCTCCGACGAGCGCGGCGACGCGATGATTCTCGCGCAGAAGCTCGAGCGTCTTCTCCAGAAACATGGTTTTCCCCGAACCCGGGCTGGAGACCAAGCTGACCACATACACGCCGGCATCATGAAACCGCTGCCGAAGCGCGCGGGCGACGACGTCGTTTTCCTTCAGTACCTTTTGTCTGACTTCGACGAGACGAGTTTGGGGGGACGGAGTTGGGATCATTGCTCAACCTCCAGGCACTATATCGCCAAAAGGCAACTCCCGCATCCGGCGTCGTCGCCGACCGCTGGATGGCGCGCGCCGCAGGACGTGCCTGCGGCACATCAGTCGATATACTTCAGGCCCCCTTGGCGGCGGGCGTCAACCCACTTTGGCGGGCAGCTCCACGCCCCATTCGTCGGGGGTGTACGCGATCAGCGTCCCCACCTGCTGGATCGACTCAGGACCTAGCTCGGCATCCAGCGCGTCCCATATCATTTTCTGCCGTAGGTTGTCCGCCTTGCTCTTGAACGTATTGGAGATGATCGAGCCGCTCCATTTCGCCCCGGCCTTCGCCAACCGAAAGACTGGGTTCTTAAGTCCGAGCCGATTGGTCAGTAACGCTTCCAGCTCGTTCTTTCGCATAAGACCTCGCAGTTTTTGATAATCGCCGAGCAATCATCGTAGTAGGCGCTTGCCGCCTGCTTGAAAGTTTTGTACGCGCGGCCTGCTCCGAACTCGCGGGCGTCGCGCCAGCGCGACTCGACGAATTTCGACGACGCGAAGCGCATGTTGTTATACCACAGGCGGGCGACGCGCTGGACGCGGGTTTCCAATTCGTCCCGTTGTCCCTGCGCTGTCTGCTTCAGTAGTCCCAGGTTGGCGACGAGCGTGAGCAAGTCCCGCAGATCGTGGCCGGTATCAAGCGACTTCCTGCCCTGTTGAATTTCCAAGTCACTTCTCCAGACCAGCGCCCGGAGCAGTCCCTCCACCGCTCGACCCGCCAGGTAAATCGAGCCGGCGAAGTTCTGCGCGCGCAGCAGCAGACCCGCTTCGCCGAGCCGCTCCATCCCGCCCGCGCGGTAATTCTCGAAACCGAAGGTGTCTTTGTTCTTGGCCACGCATCGACCTTACGCAAGCATGCAAAAAGGGTCAAACGCGAGAACTGAAGGGGTCATTGCTCGATCTCCATGGCGACGACTTCAAGCTCGCGGCCACTGACGATCTGCGGCGTGGGGGTCTGGCATTCGGCGCAGCAGATTTGCTGGATCGACACGACCGACCGCTCGGCGCGACAACTCGGGCAATAGACGACGATCGGCACGTCCTGGATCAGCAGGCGCGAACCCGCCAGCGGAGAGTGCTCACAGGCCAATTCATAGGCCGACAGCAACGCTTCCTTCACGACACCCGCCAGCGGCCCGAGCTTTAGATGAACAACGGCGACGTGCGCATCGCCCTGCCGCTGCGCCTCGGCGGCGGCGATATCAACGATGCTCAGGGCAACGGAAAGCTCGTGCATGCGAATCACTCAACGGGTGTTGCCCGGGTTTCCAATCCGTGCGGGCTGCCGAAGGGCATGGGTCGCTTGCCCGCCGGTACAACGACCGGCCCTGGCGTGGTCGGATGAATGTACATCCTATGACTGCCGCTCGTCCGGTCGTGTCACCAACCGTCAATTTGAAGCCTGCGAAGAGGCTGCCGGTATTTCACGGGACATTGTTAACGCAAGACATTGGGGCGTGTGCCATGCCTGCACCAGCTACGCGGATCGCTGCCAGTAGACGGGCAGTACAGAACTTGGCACCTCTTGATGATCTGGATTTGGCCAGGCGAGAAGACTTTCTTTATGCCACAGATCCGATGCAGCGATGGCATCGAGACGCGAGAACGTGTTATCAGGCAATCGATACAGATCCGAGTAGAGGAATACAACGAGCATACCCACATAATCGACGGAAGGATGACCTGCTAGAGAGCCGAGTTTTGATACGAGGTCATTTCGGACACTATGTTCGTTTGGCGACGTGGAGAAGACATACTTCTCGAATAGTTTGAAGTTGTCCCGCCTGAAGTCTTTTTGACTGAAGTAGGTCTGGGCGTACTTGACCTCCACCCATCCGAACCTCTCGCCCTGCGTCGGCACGGCGACATCGCAGGTGCCGGAATAACATCCGGTTGGATATTTTCGGCCCTTGGGGTTACCGCCGAAGCGCGCGTTGATAGCACGGTTCAACTGTAGCTCGCCGGAAAACCTTTGAACGTTGTTCTCCCGAATCCATTCCAAAAGGTTGTGTGCGAAGGTGCTCATGTGCAGGGTCCGCGCGATCACGACATGGCGCTAATCTTAAAATACCTCCCCATCTCGCCGATGCCGATGAGGAATCCGAGCAGCAGCAGCGGCAGCGTCAGCAGCGCCAGGAGAATGCCCAGCGTGTATTCAACGATGGATATAATCACGATCATGACAGTGACTTTCTGCCGGCGATTCACCGGCGAGTATTTTCCCGATCATGGACTCGATCAACTTGACGGCTTCGTCCACCGCCGCCCGCACCGGTGGGCTTAGCTCCATCTGCATGTCCTCTTCGGCGGCGCTCGTTGCCGCTTCGCAGGCGACGAGAAGGATGCGTTCGACCCGCCCGCCCATCGCGGCGACCAGACGCAGCACCTTGGCGGGGTGCATGTCATGTGCCAGGATCATCAGGTCGGCGGCTTCGGGCTCGGGCTGCGGGTTGGTGTCAGGCTCGATGACATAGAGCGTACCCGGCTGTCCGCCGCGCTGGATCGCATCGACCAGAATCGCGACCTCATAACCATCGAGCAGCGCGTAGGTGAGGTCGATCCCGCGAATTCCAAAATCGATCACGCGAACGTCGGCTGGAAGCGTTCGCAGTAACAAGCGCTGCGCCACCTCAACGCCGAAGGCGTCGTCGCCGAAAAAGATGTTGCCGATGCCGGCGATAAGGATTCGCGGGCGCGTCGGCGGGGACGTGGGGGTCGGGGGGGCCGGGGGCGTCATGACGTGCTCCGCGGATCTGTGCTAAGCGGGCTTGGGCCGGGCTGGTCCGGACCGAGCGGCTCGACCTCGTCGATTCCGAAGAAAAACCGGTGGCCGGGCTTCCGCTGCCGGCCGAAATCCCTGCCCGGATCATCGTCCACCGTGAGCGCCAGATAGATGCGATCTTCGTAGTCCTGCTCGATGGATTCGATGGTTGCCGTCTTGCCTTCGAGGGCAATGTCGAGGATGTCCGCCCGGCCCTTCGGGCAGATGCGCACGCGGTCCCCCGCGCGCAGTTGCACGCCTCCGGCAAAGGCCTCGGTCAGCTTCGGCCGCTCTTGCAGCGGATCCCAGTCAGGCATCATTGGCGTTCTCCATTTGCTTCCTCCGAGATTGGCCGCAAGCCCCGCATCGCGCCGTGAAGGCCCATGAGCTGCTGGCGCGCCAGCGATTCGGTCCGTTCCAAAATGGCGCGGGCGCGATCGTCGGTCGCGATCATCTGCCGCTTCTCATCGTCGGTCAGCGTCATGATGCGGAGCGTGAGGATTTCATCGATCTCGGTGGAATCAAACAGATCGCCGGGACTCTCGGGCGCGATCTCCGGGTAATCCGCGAGGATGATCGGCGAGGAGAGGATCGTATCTTTCGCACCCTCGATCCCCACCAGCACCGGCCAGGTGCCGATGTTGCGGCACCCGGCGGCGGCTTGCCGATAGCACTCGGGCGGATCCGTCAACGAAATGAATTCCCCCAAGCGGACGCCGAGAATGGTATGCGTCGAAACCAGCGCTCGCATCAGCGCATCGTCGCGGGTCTTGTGAACCGCATCCGCGAAGGGCGTGCGATTCTCAATCCTGACGGTCACCTTGAACAGATCGCCTTCGACGTGCTCGGCGGCCAAGTGGATCGAACCCTGGATCGGTTGCTGCTCGCGCACGAGCAAGCCGAGGATTTGGCCGGCCTCGTCGCGCAGCGGCTCGAGCTGCCGATGATGCGGGAAACCGAACGGCTGCTCTTTTGGCTTATCGAGAAGATCGTTCAACTCGGATTCTTCAAGCGTGACTTCCCGCTCGACCGCTTCCTGCCAGCTCTGGTAGAGCTTCCCGCCAAGCTCAAGCGAATCCACCCTCTGGAAAGCAGGCTCGCGCCCACTTGGTAGCTCTCCCTCCCCGAGCGCCTCGTCCAGCTTTCCGGCCTGCCGCATCGACACATGCAGAAACCGAATGGTGATCGTGAGCGCTGCCCGCTCGCTTCCCTGAACGAGCACCTGCGTCTGCATCGCGCAGGCGTCGGTGCCGTTCTGCGCCGCGCTGTACGATTCCGGATACAGCCCGCCGAACGTCCAGCGCTGGCGAGTCTTCACCGATGGACGATAGGGATACAGCAGATACCCCTCGTAAAGCACGGCCTTGGCGATCTTGTCAACAAGCTCGAGGTTCATGCGAAGCTCATGGGAGGTTCACGGGCGTCAGCGGCTGCTCCGATGCGACGAGAAGATTCTCCAGCGCCCGCTCCCACGTCGGCAGGCCGCCTCGGCGCTTGTACTCGTACAATCGGTCGAAGACATCTTTGTGCAGGCACAGCCAGGCGCTGTTGGGATAGTAGATTTCCATCATCGCCTTCCACACCGACACGGGCAGCCTGAAATTGGCCTCCTTTTCCCAGGAGATCTGTGCGACCTGCAAAGCGCCGTCCTCGCCTTCGTGAAAAACCGTCCCGCTGAAGAGCAAACACAGCGGGATCTCGCCATCCTCCAGCGCATAGAAATACTTGGTTGAGGCGACATTGAAGTCATAGGTGCAGGGCACCGGAAGATCGATCGTCGCACTCCCGGAAAACGGCGGCACGACCACGCTGGCGTGCGTCCACAGCATGCTCCGCAGCGTCTGGCCCCAACGCTCGGGCGGACCAAAGAGATCGCCCAGGCGATCCTCCTCCCGCGGCTCATAGCGGCGCTTCGTCGGCTCGATCCGAATCTGGCATCGCAACACTACCGCGTGAATGCGCTCTTCGGCGGGCGCATTGGTCAAATGGAGCTTGAAATTCAGGATCGGCGCGGCGGCAAAGGCAACGGGCTCGGCAGAGTTAATCCGAAAATCCAGATCAGGCATGGGATTCCCCCTTGACCGGTCTCGACCTGGCTTTCAGACCCGCAAAGAATCCGCCGATTTCACGCCACACCTCGGTCCCACCGGACAGCCCGCGCCAGTGCAGGCGCAGCAGACCGACCAGGTGGTAACAGTGGTCGATCGGAACACGAAAATACTCCCGCGTCTGCCCGACGCGATTCACCAGCAACGCTTCGACATCCGGCTCCATCGCCGCGAGAACCGGATTGTCCGCCACAAGATCCGTCCAGGCCTCCAGCGTCAGTAGCGACTCGGTCGCCCCGGCCGGACCGGGGAAGATCGCGACCACGCGCTCGGCCGCGGTGCTCTGAAAGAAAAAAGCCAGGTCGATCGGGATGTGCAGGCTTTCCCACTGCGCATCGGTCATGCAAAAGTCCGGCAACGCATACACATCCCGCGGAACCCGGAGGTACTTCGCGCTTTGCCGCCCGCTGAACAGAATCGCGCACCCGTCGCAGCAGCAAAGCAATTTGCGTTCGGCCGGCTGAATCAAATGCTGATGCTCCGGGGTCAGTGCCGCACTGCACATTTCACAGCGCTCCCCCTGCGGTCTGGGCCGGATGAATCGGCGGAGTGCCGCAAAGGAATCGTGTTCTCGCAGGGGCGGTGTCGAATTCATCGTTGCCTATGCTATCAAGAAATCGGCCGGGGAGTTGGGCGTCAAGGAGGATCGCGTTTCTTACGGTGCGCCAGGAAGCCGTCCAAGGAAAGCGGTCCCGGCCCGCCAAGGGCGAGCGCGATCAGGCCTGCAATATACAAGAGGTTGAGCTCATAGCCGGGCGGGCCGAATTGGGCTCCGCTCTCGGTCACGCCCATCAGTTTGATCGATGAGAATCCGTAGCGCCAATGGACGGTGAGGATAGCCGTCAGCATGACGATCGCGAGCGGGATGCTGACGACGGCGACGAACGCGCCCGCCATCAGCATCAGGCCGCCGACAAGCTCGACGACCATGGTCGTCCACGCCGACAAAAGCGGCGCGGGAACGTGCAGCGTCTGGAGGATGTCCGCGAACTTTTCCGGACCTTTGCTCAGCTTGGCGTAGCCGTGCGCGGCGAAGCCGAACCCGATCATCAGCCGCAGCGGCAACGCCCCCCACCGAATTCGCGAAGAAGTATTTGACGAAGTCAGCATAATTCGCTCCGTCTTTTCCAAACCCGAATGACGAAATCAAAATGACGAATCACAAATACGAAAACATGTTGATGTCTCACGCGTTTCGTCATTCGGATTTCGTCATTCGGAATTTGCATCTCGGGTTTCGTCATTCGGTCGTCGTGTGACGAAATCGAGCTTATTTAACGCCTGCCTGAAGCATCCCGGTCCGACGGGTGCCGTTCCATGTTGCCGGCGGCATGCAGCGCTTCGCCCGCGGTCCAGACGGCGGCGCCGAGCAGGAGAAGATCCTTCAACAGGAACTGGCCGGGCATCGGTGATGGGAACGGGAACCCGTACCCCGGCTGCCAGACGCCGGGCGTTGATAAAACGAAGGTCAACGTGATGAGGAACATGAAGACGGCGCCCAGGCTGCCGACGGCGGAGGCCATCGGCGAAATTCGGCGCGCCGCGATCAGCACGCCGAGAGTGATCTCGATGACGCCGAGCAGTGCCGCGAAACCGCGCTCGCTCATCACGTGATAGCCCCATGACATGAGCGGGCTGTTGGAGACCAGCGGTTTGATGCCATCGGATTCGTAGGCGGTGAACTTCAGCGCGCCCACCCAGAGAAGAACCGCGACAAGTCCGTACCGAAGCACGGATCCGCCGAGGCATTTCATGACGTCCCCGGCGGAGCTGATCTGCATATCCGTCCGGGCTTGTGGCTGTGAGATTGTCGTTGACATGATGAACCTCGTAAGAGGAAAGTTGTTAGTTGTTAGTTGTCAGTTGTCAGTTGTCAGTTGTCAGTTGGCATCGCACTCCTTGGCAACTGGCAACTGACAACTCTCTACGCTTGCAGGATCGGCAACGCGAAACGAGTAGACGAAGCGGTGGACGCCGACTCATCGACCGCGCGCTCGGTCTCACCCACAGTCTCACCTTCGACCCGAATGGCCGTCACATCGGGCGCGGCTTCGTAGATGGCCTGCTCGATCGCATCCTTGAGCGTGACGGCGGAGCTCGGGCAGCCGTGGCAACTGCCTTGCATCTGCAAGTGTACGATGTCGCCCTCGACGCGCAGCAGCTCGACGTTGCCCCCGTGCGAGTGGAGGTACGGTCGAACCTTCTTCAGGGCTTGTCCCACGCGCGTTTCAACGTCCAGCGGATGCAGGCCGTACAGCAGAAGCAGATTGCCGACGAGATCATCTTGCGCCAAAGAATCGATGATGGATTGACCTGCCTCTCCGGCGGAAGCGATGTGTTCGAGCATCCTGCCAATTCCCGTGCCATGCAGATCCATCAGGCTCTGAACGATCTGCCTTGCGTGCTCGCGTGCGGCGGGATCGCGGAAGCGGTCGATCTCCTGAATCAGAGTCTCAATCTTCTGCATTCGCGAGCGAAACTCATTTTCATCGGCGGCATCGATCATAAACGCCTCCAAAGCAGGGCAGAGCCAAGATTACGCCGGGCGAGTTCAAGCCGAATTCCGTAGCGGCGAGACTTGTCTCGCCCTCATTCCCGCGGAAGAACTGCGGCCGACGAAAGCGTCGCCCCCGCGAAATTCCAAACGCAGCAAGCGGTCCGTGACCCAGCCCGTGACCGAGCCCCAAATCAGATGAACCGCAATCATCAGCGCGGTTCGCCGGACGGGATGCCTGGTGGCGGGCGCTAAAATCCCCATGGCTGGCAACAACCCGAGGTAGCTTCCCGCCCACACGATCAGGCCGAACACGGCGCCGGTCAGGGGAGCCGGCATTGAGATCTTCGGCGCTGTCTTTCGCGCGGGCGGACCGGAGTGATGCGTCCGTTGTGCGTCGTCAGTTGTCCGTCGCAAAAATCGTTGCGTGTTCCGCGATAATGCACCACTGACGACGGCCAACGGACAACGAACAGCACCATAAATCGCACCCATCGCAGCCCCGTACCCGAAATGAGAAAGGAGCGTCAGCCCCACCTTCTGAGGCTCGTTCAAATGCTTCTTGGCACCCGTGGCGCCGGCCAGTTTCATCGCAATCTGCCGAGGCGGAAGAGAATATCGCTCATGCTTCGGCAAACCCCGGTGAAGCGCTTCCATCGCGACGGTCATGGGAACGGTGCCTGCGAGTCCGGCAAATGTTCCGACCAGAACTGAATTCATCTTCGTGCTCATGACGTCCACGCTGCGTTGAAACTATTTCTGAATTCCAAACATCGGCGCGTGATGCGCTTCGAGCGTCTTACCGCCGCCGAGATACATATGCACGCCGCAGGGCAAACATGGGTCGAAGCTGCGCACGGTACGCATGATGTCGATGCCCTTGAACTTATCCGGACCGTTTTCCTCGAAGAGCGGGGTATTCTGGACCGCGTCCTCATAAGGCCCGGGCGTCCCGTAAATGTCGCGCGGGTTGGCGTTCCAGGGCGTGGGCGGATACGGGTGATAGTTGGCGATCTTGCCGTCGCGGATGACCATGTGGTGCGACAGCACGCCGCGCACCGCTTCGTGGAACCCGCAGCCGATCGCCTCTTCCGGCACTTTGAATTCGTTCCAGGTTTTGCAGTTGCCCGCGTGCAGCTCGGCGAGCGCCTGCTCGACGAAATACAGCGCCGCCGCCGCCGCGTACGCCTGAAAATAAGTGCGCGCCCGATCGCGCTCGATCGTGTTGCTCCACTTGGGAATCTTCCACTCGAACTCGACCTCGGGTTTCAGCGCAGTCTTGGGGAGGTAAATCTTCACGCTCTGCCCGGTTGATTTGACGTAACCGATGTCCACCAGCCCCGCCAACGCCGTCGCCCACAGCCGCGCAATCGGTCCGCCGCCGGTGTCCAGCGCCAGATGCTCCTTCGTGCGCTTGTCATACCAGCGCGGCGACATCACCCAACTGTAGTTCTTGTTGAAATCTCGCTTTTGCGGGCGGGGCGTCGTCGTCTGATTCCACGGATGGTTGCGATCGACCGGATTGCCGAGCGGATCGGTCTTGACGAACATCTCGCCCTGCTCCCAGCCGTCGTAGTACGAACTGCCCAGCAGAATGCGGATGTTCAGGTTGATGTCGACAAGGTCGGTGGTGACGAGCTCCCCGTCGATGACGATGCCCGGCGTGACGTACATCGCTCGGCCCCATTTGGACATGTTCTTGTACGTGTAGTCGCAGACGTGAGGATCCTGAAACGAGCCCCAGCAGCCGAGCAGGATGCGCCGGCGGCCGACTTCTTCGTATCCGGGCAAAGCTTCGTAGAAAAAATCGAACAGGTCGTCGTGCAGCGGCACGACCTTCTTCATGAACTCCACGTACTTCATCAGCCGAACCAGGTAGTCGGTGAAGAGTTGAACGGTGGGCACCGTTCCCACTCCGCCGGGATAAAGCGTGGAGGGATGCACGTGCCGGCCTTCCATCAGGCAGAACATCTCGCGGGTGTAGCGGCTGACGTGCAGCGTTTCGCGGTAGAACTCGCCGGTGAAGGGATTGAGCGCAGTCATGATGTCGGCGATGGTCTTGTAACCGTGGTCATTGGAGTGCGGCGCCGCGGTCCGCTGCGCGAGCGCCCAGACCGACGGATTGGTTTCCTTCACCATCTGCTCGCAGAAGTCCACGCCGACCAGGTTGTCCTGGAAGATGTTGTGATCAAACATGTACTCGGCGGCCTCGCCGAGGTTGACGATCCATTCCGCGATGTTCGGCGGGCGAACGCCGAACGCCATGTTCTGTGCATAGGTGGCGCAGGTGGCGTGATTGTCGCCGCAGATGCCGCAGATGCGGCTGGTAATGAAGTGGGCGTCCCGCGGATCCTTCCCCTTCATGAAGACGCTGTATCCGCGAAAGATCGAGCTGGTGCTGTGACACTCCGCGACCTGGCGCGCGTCGAAGTCGATCTTCGTGTAGATCCCCAGGCTCCCGACGATTCGGGTGATCGGGTCCCAGGACATGTCAACAAGCTTACGCGTTTTGGTATCGGCGGTTTTTGCGGGGGCGGTCTCGGTGGTCATTAGATCAATCCTTTCCGGTTGCTTAACGGTAAGTGGTCGGTTGATAGCCGGTCGTCAGTTCGGGGCGCGCATGCCGCCACTTGGGTTCCTTATTAACCGTCTTCATGGTGAACCCGCGCAAAGCGCGGATCACGCGGCCGTAGACCGCGATGGCGGTCCCGGAAAGCTTCGAACCCGGCGGGGCGTCCATGAACGGCATGAACTTATCGGGGAAGCCGGGCATGGTGCATCCGATGCAGATGCCGCCGACGTTCGGGCACCCTCCGATGCCCGCCATCCATCCGCGCTTAGGGACATTGCAGTTCACAACCGGTCCCCAGCAGCCGATCTTCACGAGACACTTCGGCGAGCCGTACTCGTGGGCGAAATCCGCCTGCTCGTAGTAACCCGCGCGATCGCAGCCGTCGTGAACGGTCCTGCCGAAAAGCCACGTCGGACGTAACTGATCGTCCAGCGGGATCATCGGCGCCAGCCCGGCCACCTGGTAGAGCAGGTAGAGCAGCGTCTCCATAAAGTTATCCGGCTGCACGGGACATCCGGGCACGTTGACGATGGGAAGTCCGGCCTTGGATTTCCACTTCCACCCCAGGTAATCCGCCAATCCCATCGCGCCGGTGGGATTGCCTTCCATGGCATGAATGCCGCCGTACGTCGCGCACGTCCCGCATGCCACCACCGCCAGCGCCTTGGGCGCGAGCCGGTCGATCCACTCGCACGTGGTGATCGGCTGGCCGGTTTTCTTGTCGGTTCCGAGCGCGGCCCAGTAGCCTTCCTTCTTGATCTTCTCGTTGGGGATCGACCCCTCGATCACCAGCACGAACGGATCGAGCCGGCCTTCTTCCGCCTGATACCAGAAGCTCATGAACTCGTCCCCATTCTCATACGCCAGCACCGGGTTGTGCAGATGCACCTTTGGCAGACCGGGAATCGCCCCCATCAGCACGTCCTCAATGCTGGGCTGTGTGGCGGCGGTGATGGAAACCGTATCCCCGTCACATCCAAGCCCCGCCGTGATCCACAGAATGTGGATCTCCTTCACGGGCGGCGCCTTTTGGGTTTTACGACCGTACGGAACAGTAGCTTCGACCATGATGACGACTCCTTCCTTCAGGGGGTTCGTTCACGATTCATGAGATCTTCCAAAATCATCCGGCCTGGCCTCCGGGCCGGGCGTGGCTGTACTTGATCAGGGAGACGAAAAACGAGCCTCCCAGAATGTTGCCCATCGTCGTCCACAGCAGAAACCTTCCGAAGTCGCTCCAGCCGATTCCCTGCCCGGCAAAAACACCGGCGAGCACTTCAACCGAGCCGAGGACCACGTGATGCACGTTCGCGAAACCGATCGCCGTCGTAATCAGCCACACCAGCACGATCTGGCTGATCGTGTCGCGTCCGGCGGCGACGAGCCAGGTGAGCAGGCCCATGAGCCAGCCGGCGAGCAGCCCGCTCGAGAAAATCGCGCCCGCGTGATGGTCCGTCAGCCGGCGCGCGATCTCTCCGAACGCCAGCGGATCGATGATCCCCAGGTTCGGACCGATCCATGTGGCCAAGCGCGCGAAGGCGGCGCCGCCCACGATGTTGGCGACGTAGACCACGCCCCACAGCCGCAGCAGAGACCGCACCGACGCCCGCCCTTGCAGGACGGGCAAAACCGCCAGCGTGGTCTGTTCCGTAAACAGCTCCGAGCGCCCGAGCACCACGAAAATAAATCCGACCGAGTACATGTTGGCCACGAGGATGTGAACGACCGAGGCGGGCAGCTGCCCCTTCGTCTGCGTGATCATCACAGCCATGAGGAGCAGGCTGAAACCGACGTCCAGGCCCGCCGACACGCCCGATACGAACAGGCCGCTGATCGGGCGACTCAGGGCGTCCATCGCTTCGCGGATCTCCTCACGCAGAATCTCCCCGGAACCTTTCTTGGGTTCCATTTCGCCGGCATCTGCCGATTGCAGATCCGACCCCGTGCTGTCCGAGTTCTTGGCGGCAGCGGTCATCAGCAGATCCTCGGTAGCTGTTCACCTGCCAGCAGGGTGACGACCCGCTCGCCGCCCACCAGCGACTTCATGATCACCAGGCCCGGATGGTCATCCGTAACTTCGCCGATGATCGCGGAATTTCGGCCCAGTGGGTGGTTGCGCATCACCCCAAGCACGCGCTCGGCATCCTCGGGTGGAACAATCGCGATCAGCTTTCCTTCGTTGGCAACGTACAGCGGGTCCAGCCCGAGCATCTCGCACGCCCCGCGCACCTCCGGCCGCAGCGGTAGCGCCGCTTCCGAAAGCCTCACCCCCACCTTCGACGCTTCGGCCAATTCATTCATCGCGCTCGACACCCCGCCCCGGGTCGGATCGCGCATGCAGCGAATGTCCGGGCAAGCGTCCAGCATCACCCGAACCAGATCGGTCAGCGGCGCGGAATCGCTTTCCAGCACGGTCTCGAATTCGATCCCCTCCCGCACCGACATGATCGCAATCCCGTGATCGCCGAGCGTGCCGGAAACCAGAATCTGATCGCCCGGGCGGGCATTGCGGATGGAGAGAGACCGCCCCTCCGGCACCAGCCCGATCCCGGACGTCGTGATGAAAATCTGGTCCCCCTTCCCGCGGTCAACCACCTTCGTGTCGCCGGTCACCAGCGCGACGCCCGCTTCATCGCAGGCTTCCCGCATCGACGCGACGATTCGTTTCAAGTCCGCCAGCGGCAAACCTTCCTCCAGAATAAATGCGGCAGACAGAAACATCGGCCGCGCGCCGCCGACCGCGAGATCGTTCACGGTGCCGTGCACCGCCAGCTTCCCGATGTCGCCGCCGGGAAAAAAGATCGGGCGCACTACGAAGGAGTCGGTAGTAAAGGCGATTCGCCGGCGTTTTATTCCATAATCGCTTTCTTCGAGGCTGACCGTCGCCTGATCCTCCAGCGCCGCCAGCACGTCGTTACCGAATCCGGGGACGAAGATGCGGTGGATGAGCTCGGCCGTCAGCCCGCCGCCGCTGCCGTGACCGAGAAGAATTTGATCGTACCGCGATTGCGGCACCGGGCAGGTCCCGAATCCGTCGGCGGTAATGGGTTGAACCGGCGCATTCATCACATCACGTCCTCTTCTCCTCGGATGACATGGATCAGATCCCACAGAACGTGAAGCAGCGTTTCGTGCGTCTCCTGGATGCGCGGGATGCTGAAGCTCGATACCGTAAAACAATAATCGCAAACCGCCGGCATGCGCCCGCCATCACGCCCCGAAAACCCCACGGTCAGCATCCCCATCTCCCGCGCGGCAGAAAGGGCGCGGACCACATTGGCGGATTTGCCGCTCGTGGACATCCCCATCGCGATGTCGCCGGCCCGGCCCAGCATTCGCAACTGCTCCACATACGCCATCGAAAAATCCTGATCGTTGCCAACCGCGGTGAGGATAGCCATGTCAGTGGTCAGCGCGATCGCCGGCAGCGGCGGACGCTTCTCGATGATCGGATGCATGAACTCGACGCTCATGTGCAGCGCATCGCACGCGCTCCCGCCGTTGCCCATCACGTACAGGTGAGCGCCTGCATCGAACGCACCCGCCATCGCCTGGCAGCATTCGACCAGCCGGTCCGCGTTCTCCGTGAAGAACTGCTCCTTGGTGTTCATCGCCTCGCGGCATTGCCGCATCGCCTTCCCGCGCAATTCGCCGGGCGCGAACGATCGACGAACGGCCGGTTGCGAGATCACGCTCATCAGCGCGCTCCGATCTGGACCAGTTCCGGACGATTCTTGGGGGACTTGCTCAACTCCAAATGTCGCCCATAAGCGTGGTACGCCGCGCAAGCGCCCTCGGATGAAACCATCGTGGCGCCCAGCGGCGTCTGCGGCGTGCACGTCGTACCAAACGCCGGACAATCGTGCGGCTTCTTCAACCCCCGCAGCACCTGCCCGCTGATGCAAACCGTCGATTCCTGAGTCTGGATGTCCCCGACTTCAAACAGCCGCTCGGCATCGTGCTCGCGATATTCGTAGCGCAGCTTGAAGCCGCTCTTGGGGATCAGCCCGACGCCGCGCCATTTGCGGTCGCAGACCTCAAACACGTCTTCAATCAGCTTTTTCGATGCCGGGTTTCCTTCGTGCCGCACCGCGCGTGCATACGCGTTCTCCATGAACGCCTGCCCAGCTTCAAGCTGGCGAACCGTTCGGAGGACGCCTTCGAGCATGTCCACCGGCTCAAAGCCGGTGATCACGATCGGCACGCGATATCGCCGGGCGATCGGCTCATATTCCGCGCACCCCATCACCGTGCAAACGTGGCCCGGCCCCAGGAACCCCTGCACGCGGTTGCCCGGAGACTGCAAGATTGCCGTCATGGAAGGCGGCACCAGCACGTGCGATACCAGCACGCTGAAGTTGGTCAGCTTCCTCTTCTTCGCCAGCCAAACCGCCATCGCGTTGGGCGGCGCGGTGGTTTCAAAGCCGATCGCGAAGAACACCACCTTCCGGTCCGGGTTGGCCGCCGCGATGTTCACCGCATCAAGCGGGGAATACACGATCCGCACGTCACATCCCTGGCTCTTGAGCTGAAGCAGATCCCCGCGCGACCCCGGAACCCGCAGCATGTCGCCGAACGAGCAGAAGATCACGTCGGCGCGCGACGCGATCGCCTGCGCGCGGTCGATCATCTCCAGGCTCGTCACGCAAACCGGGCACCCCGGACCATGCACCAGCTCAACCTGAGGCGGGAGGATTTTGTCGATCCCGTACTTGACGATCGTGTGCGTCTGCCCGCCGCAGACTTCCATGATCGTCCACGGCCGCGTCACCGTCTGCTCGATCGCTGCGGCAAGCTTCCGGGCGGCCTCGGGGTCCCGATATTCGTCAAGGTATTTCATGAAGATGGCGCCTCGAGTTCGTCGAGCTGATTCATCCCGGCGAGGAAGTCGAACACCCGCTGCGCTTCGTCCTCATCAATGTGCGACAATGCAAATCCCACATGCACCAGAACGTATCGCCCGACCTGAACATCCGGGACGTGCTCCAGGCAGACCTGTTTGATCACGCCGCTGAAGTCCACCTTGCCCATCAGCACATCGTGCTCGCGATAGGTCTTGATCACTTTGCCGGGAATACCAAGGCACATGCCAGGCTCCTCTTCGCGTCGATATCTCTGTGCAAGATCACGCGCCGTTCGTTGTCATTCTGAGCACAAGGTGCCCCGGATGCGCCATCGCAAGCTGTGTGCTCATCAGGCAAGCCACCGTCGCACCCAATCCACACGAAACCCATTGCGAATTTCCAGTCATCACGCGTCTCCCGAAAAGTAGAACCGTTCTCTCATAAAAAAACATCGCACTAAATAGACGCCAGGGGCGTCGCCGCGGCAACCGCAAGTTGTCCCAGACTGAGTCCCCCGTCGTTCGGGGGCGCCAGGCGATGGCGATAAACGCGAAACCCGTCGACTTTCAGCCGCGTCAAGACCTCGGCCGTCAGCAGCGCGTTCATGAACACACCGCCGCTCAGCACCACCGCATCGAGCCCGACATCGCGGCGCAGCCGGGCGCAAACCGTGGCGATGATCTCGACGATTGTCGAATGGAACCGCCGCGCGATCTTCGTTGCGTCGATCGAGTGGGACACATCCTGCGCCACCGCCCGAATAAGTGGCCGGGTGTCGATGATCAGCGGCGCGGCCGGCGTCTCAACCAAATCGAAGGGATAGCTTCCATCCACGGGGGCGCCCGTTGCCAACCACTCGAGTTGCATCGCCGCCTGACCTTCGAAGCTTACGATGTCGCGCCCGCCCGCCAGCGACGCCACGGCATCGAACAATCGCCCGGCACTGCTGGTCCGAGGCGTATTAAATTCCCGCTCCAGCATCTTCATGACCGTTCGCAGCGCAACCGGCGAAACCCGGCGCTGCATCAAGCCCGTGCCGCATCCCGCATCGGTCAAATGCGCCACCGCCATCCGCCAAGGCTCGCGAACCGCACGCTCCCCACCCGGCATGCCTATGTAACGCAGGTGCGCCGACCGGCGAAAATGTTCGTAATCCCCCACCAGGAATTCTCCTCCCCAAACGGATCCATCAGTCCCGAACCCCGTCCCATCAAACGTCACGCCGATGACCGGCTCCATCAAACCGTTCTCCGCCATGCAACTGGCCATGTGTGCGTGATGATGCTGGACAGGGATCAGATCGACTCCATCGGAGGCGGCGCGCTTCCTCGCATAGCGGGTCGAGGCGTAATCCGGATGCAGGTCATGCGCGATTCGCCGGGGACGAATCTCGAACAGCCGCTCGTACAGAGCGATGTCCTTTTCAAAAGCGCGAAACGCGCCAACATAATCGAGATCGCCCATGTGATGCCCGACGAACGCATCGCGCTCGCGCCCCAGCGCGAAAGTCACCTTCATCTGCCCCCCCACCGCAAGGATCGGCAGCGAGCATTCACCGGGCAAGGAGATCGGATGCGGCGCGTAGCCGCGCGACCGCCGCACCGGCGATTCGGCGCCGGCAATCACCCGCGTCACCGAGTCGTCGCAGCGCACGTTGATCGGCCGGTCATGCGCGAGAAACCGATCCGCAATACCGCCGAGCCGAACCCGCGCATCCTCATCCAAAAAAGCGATCGGCTCATCCGAGCCATTCCCGCTGGTCATCACCAGCGCAGCGCCGTTCATTCCCCGAAGCAGCAGATGATGCAGCGGCGTGTACGGAAGCATCACGCCCAAAAATGGATTGCCCGGGGAAACCGCGTCGGCAACGTTCGTCGAGACGCGCCGGCGCAACAGAACGATCGGGCGCCGCCCGCTCAACAACAGTTCCCGCTCGCGCGGCTCAATCTCGCAAAGCGCCTCCGCCGACTCAACGTCCCGGACCATGATCGCAAACGGTTTCTCGTCGCGACGCTTGCGACGCCGCAGTTCCTCCACAACCTCGGCACGATGCGCATCACAGACGAGGTGATACCCGCCCAGCCCTTTCAGCGCGCCGATCTGCCCGGCGCGAAGCGCGGCGACAAAACAGGCAAGCGGATCATCGGTTTCAATTCGCTGTCCACCGCTGTTCAAAATCTGTAGCCGCGGTCCACAGGCCGGACAGGCGCTGGGCTGCGCATGAAACCGCCGATTTACCGGATCCTCATATTCCGCGCGGCACAAATCACACATCATAAAGCCGGCCATGGTCGTTCGCTGCCGGTCGTACGGCGCGCCCGTCACGATCGAAAGTCGCGGGCCGCAGTTCGTGCAATTCAAAAATGGGTATCGATACCGCCGGTCCATCGGATCGAACAATTCTCTCAGGCAGTCGCTGCACGTCGCGACATCCGCACTGATGTAGACCGGCCCGGCCGTTGCACAATCGCTTCGCTCGATATCAAACCGCCGCCCCCCGCAAGTCGGACGCGGCTCCCAGCTCATCCGGTCGATGTGCGCCAACGGCGGCGGACGGTTCGACAACTCGCTCAGGAAACAATCCAGTGATGACCCCTCCCCCTCGACTTCGATCTGCACGATTCCCGACCGATTCCTGACGAATCCGCTCAAATCCAAACGCGACGCCAAGCCGTGGACAAAGGGGCGGAATCCAACCCCTTGAACAACACCTCGAACTGCAATCGCTCGGCGTTCCATGATGATGTGACGCGCAACTCACCTGACGAGCCACCACTTATATAACGGCCACGAGGTGCCCTCTGTCAAGATGAATTTTTCGCGAAGCAATGAGTATGCTGGGAAAAGCGCGAAGGCCGAAGTCACGCCGCCGCCGCCACTTTTCTAAATCAGAGACCTGCATACCAGTCGTAACCCTGTTGCGCCCAGTAGTCGGTCGGCTTCACCCCCGTGTACCGAATCCGACCGAGGCGCTTGATGTTCTTCACACCATACTTCGTCGGAATCACAAGCCTCAACGGCGCGCCGTGCTCCGCAGTAAGCGGCTGTCCGTCAATCTCGTAGCACAGCAACGTTTGCGGATGGATCAAGCTCGCGATATCCAGCCCGACGTAGTATGAGCCGTCCGGTGTTTCCATGCTCACGTAGTCGTACAAGTCTTCGGGATGGTCCATGCTCGGCGGTTTTCCGCTCTGCGTGATCGGAGGATATTTCAAAAGAAAGTCCCGGAAGCGCGCTCCCGTCCAGTTGACCAGAATGCTCCATCCTTCGATGCAACAAAGTCTCATTGTTGTTTCGACACGGGGAAGCGACGTGATGTCGCCGAGCTGAAGTTCAGCCGTACCATCACCGGCGGCCAAGCCTGCAACGTGCAGGCGCCACCGGGCCGGGTCGATGTCGGATGTGAGCCCGAGATCCCCGTTGACCCGCGGGTTTCGCGGCGCGGCGCCGACAAGATGTTCTTCCGCTCGGTGCGCGGATCTGAAATAGTCACGCGAGAATTGTTCGTTGGTTTCCAGGATGCGTCGCAGCGGCCACGGAACTCCATCATCCGCACGCCGCGTTCGCAACCAATGCCAACCACCATAGCCGGCGGCAGCGGCGACGGCGGCGCCTACGAAGCTGCGACGCGTCCGGCGGTGCAGCATGCGCTCGACGTCCTGATCCGGCATCGCCGCGCCGAGCCCCGACGTGGCTTGGATCGGCTGCCTGGTATTGTTGTTTTCGTTCATGGCGTCACCTCCGTCGCCAAAGGTGCGTTGACGCCTGTGGAGCCCGCATCAACGGATTCGACGCCTGCGATGATCGAACGGAAATTCCCCCAGCCTGCACGAATGACTTGGATAAGATGTACGATCGTGAACAGCACGTAACCGATCATCAGCCAGAAATGCTCGAACCGCGCCCATTCGTAGCCGCCCAGGAGCGCGGTGAGCCAGCGAAACTGCACCGGTCTGTAAATCGCCAACCCGCTAACGACCGATCCAGCGCCCATCACGATGATGCCGGTGTATGAAATCCTCTGGGCGGCGTTGTACCGCCCCTGCGGCGGCAATGCCTTCCGCAGATGAAGATCATGCAGCAGAACGAGAAACGCATCCCGCCACGACCGCCTTTCGGGGAGCAAGTGCCTCCATTCACCGGAGACCGCGGTATAGAGCACGTAAATGACGCCGTTAAGGGTGAACAACCACATGAATGCAAAGTGCCAAGCCATTCCCTCGGCAAGCCGATGCCCGAGGCCAAACCGATCGAACCAACCGGGCGGAAACAGCCGCATCACCGTGTGGTCGCCGATGCGAATGCCATAAATGTTGTTGGACCAGTAGATCAGCAGCCCGCTCCAGATCATGACGGCCAGAGCCGCGGCGTTGATCCAGTGACACCAGCGCGTCAGAAGACGATGTTTAAGAATGAGACGCTTCATAACGCATGAACCCGGCTCAACACCATCGCCCGGGAAATCGTCCCGGCGCCGGCAACCGGTTCCAGTCCAAAATGACCGTGCCTGATCACGCGGCCCTTGCCCCCTCGCCCGGTACTCCGGCCTGCGGCGAGCCTAGTCGAGTCGGAGAGGGTGGGGGTGAGGGTCTTCGAGCGCTTGATGGCGCACATTGATTGAGACCACGCTGAATTTTCAGGGACCGCGATGTCTACTTCATCATCATCCCTTTGTCCTTCATCATCTTCCCGTCATCCATCATCTTGTCGCCCTTCATCATCATCTGCTGATCGTTCATCTTCGTGCCCTTGTCCTTCATCATCTTTCCATCGTCCATCATCTTGTCGCCCTTCATCATCATGTCGTCTTTGCTCATGGACGAGTCGGAGTGCGTCATTGAGCCGCTGTCGTTCATGTTGTCATGTCGACAGCCGACCAAGCCGGTCCCGAAACCGACCGCGAGAACGGCGAGGGCAATCTTTGTAACTGACATGGAAGCTCCTTTGACCCCGAGAGGTCGTGTAAATGGTCTAACCCTTGTGCGCAAATGCAACTGGGCGCGAATGAAGTCATTCATTTTCGCGTTTCTTTGGGAATATCGGCGCCGGCAGCGCCCAGCACCTTAAGGCTTGCGCGCTCCTGCACAAACACGATCAGCCGCGCTCGATCTCGTGAGACCGCGCTCGGCAACGTCAATTTGATCGTTTGATTCGATTCGGTCAGGGGTTGTTGTTGAAATAATCGGACGACCTGATCGTGCCGAAGCGTTCGGCCGCCGTTCTCTCCCCGCGCGACTTTGCTGCTCAACTGGCTTTCAACCACGCCAACGTTGAGCAGAGCGTCCCTGGGAACGTCATCGACGTGGCAGCGGACCGAAAGTTCGCGGTCATCCTGCCCGCGCCCAACTGCAACAGAGACCGGAACCGACGCGCCTGCCGCGAGCGCTTTATCAATGGCCGCCACCGCCATCCGGCGATCCGATCCGACAAACTCGGCCGCTCCGTTCACCACCATCTGCGGCGTATACACGCTGTCAGATCGAAAAACACTGGAGTATTCCCGCTGCCGTTTTGAAAACGCCGCATCGCCAAACGGATCTTTCCATCCGATGTGGTCCCAATAATCGACGTGGAACGCAAGAAACAGAACCGACTTTCCGCGATCGCCATAGCTCTTCTGCAATTCCGTCACCAATTCGTCCGCCGGCGGACAACTCGAGCACCCTTCCGATGTGAAGAGCTCGACGATCGCAACCCCCCCACCCGAATCTGAATTCGGTGAAGCCGGCTGAGTGCTGCTCCCGGCGAGGGCACATTGTCGGATGGCTCCCACCAGGAGCAACAATGCCGAGAGCACGTATAAGCCTTTCAAATGACTCATCAATTTTAACCTGCAAACAAAACGCCAAAGCTTTGCGGTCATCTGCTCTTCAGCCGTGCGCCGGGAACGATCGGTTCCTTACTGTTTCGACTTCTCGTCCTTCATTCTGTCGTCCATCATCATCTTCTTCATCTCGGGATCATCCTTCATCATCATCATTTTCATCTTCATCATCACCATCTTCATCTGCTCGGGATCGCTCATCATCTCCTGCTTCATCTTGGACATCATCTGCTCATCCTTCATCATCGCCATCATGTCCTTCTTCATCTGCATCATCTTCGGGTCGTTCATGGCGTCCATCATCATCTTCTTGCCGTCCGCATCCTTCATCATTTCGCGCGCCGCCATGTCCACCATCATCATCTTCATCATGTCCTGCTTCATCGCGCCCATGGCCTGATCGTCGGCCATCATTTTCTGCTTCATGTCCTGCATCTTGTCCATCATCATCTTCTTGTCTTCCGCGCTCATGTGATCGGCGAAGACAACCGTCCCGCAAATCGCGACCAGCAACATGAGACACACGATGCGCATTCGAGAAAGAGAATTGCGTAGGTTGGACATCACCGACTCCTTCGACCCTGATAGGGCAACGATTGGGGGCGCACTGCCTGAATACGAATCCAGGCACGTGAAAGAGCAGGTGCGCCCTGACGCGACAACAATCCCCGCGGTCCATGATCTATTCCGCAAAATATTTTGTGGAGAGATTCCCCTCTTTTGCCCGGAGCGACATTTCCGGATCCCAGAGAAGAACAAAGTATCGCTTTTGTTTTGACTGCTGGTGAGTTCGCTCACCGTGTATTTGCGGAACCGGGTTGTTCACCGGTGAAGAATCAGATCGCTGGCTTTCCGGGTCACCACGCCTTCATCCCCGATCAAAAAATACACCGCCCGATCCGTACGCCAGCCGAGCATCGGGTGTGGCGAAACGGATGTCGACAGCGTGTACACCTTGCCCCGCTCCAACGAAAACTGTCCCGAATAGGCCTGCACGAACACGCTCAGCGTATCGCGCAAATCTTCGCGATCGGCGGCATATAAAAGATGAACCGTGTTCTCAACCGGCTTGGCGCACGGACCGGCGCCGACATACCGATAGCCCAGCGACGATAAATCCGGAAACGCTTGATCGCGCTGCAAATCTGCCTTGATGGCGGCAGACACGTTCGACAATTCCTTCGGTATCTCCGAAGAATGAATCCTCTCCGCAAACCGAGAACAATCGACATGCGTCCGAGTCATGCTTGCCGTGAACAAAACCGGGACCAGATCCGGCTGATGAAATTCCCGAACGCGCGGGCGCGCCAAGACAAACACGCCAAGCAAAACCCCCGCAATCAGCGCGGCAAGCGCCGGCGATAAAACGCGCCAGCGCGAAACCCCCGAACCGCGCTCGATCAACATTCGAGCAGGAACGAGGTCCGCCGCCAGCTTCTCAATCCGCTGCCGAAGCTCGATGGGAACCGCAGGCGTCTGCGCTCGAACCGCACGATCAACTTCAACCCGAAGCCGATATTCATCCTTCATCCATTCCAACGCCTCGCAGTGCTCCGAGAGATAATCGAGCACTTCGAGAATTTCCGTGGCCGTAAGCTCCCCGTCGGCAAATGCCGTAAGCCTTTCGCGTACATTGTGCTCGCCAAGGGACTCAGTCATAAGTTGAATAATCGCAAAAGGGCCCAAACCATTTCATTCTGCCTATTTTGCCTGGACCAGTCGCTGCTCCGCAGCCAGGTCCATGAGTTGTCTGGCCAGGATCACGCGCGCACGATGCAGCCGGCTCATCACCGTGCCCACCGGCATGCTGATCACATCTGCGATTTCCCTGTATTTGAGCCCTTCTACCGCGCAGAGCAAGAACACCGTCCGGTACGCAAGAGGCAGTTCCCGGATCGCCGCCTTCAAACGCTCATCGATCGCGTCCCAGTCGATTGCTGAAGCATTCAGCGCCTCAGAACGCGGTACGCGATCCGGTGTGTCGGTTCCCTCAAGTGACGTCGGCTGCCTGACTTGGTCCCCAAGCTCCTTACGAATGAGATTGTGCAGAATCTTGTATAGCCACGGCCGGATTCCCCGCTCCGTCAGTTGAAACGACCCCGATGCCTTGAACGCATGCAGATACGTCTCCTGCACCAGATCGTCCACTTCCTGCGATCCAGGAAGCAGATGATAAGCCAGGCGATATACCGACTGGACTTCCGCAACCGCAAGGTTATGAAACTCTGACGTATCCAAGACGACACCGTAAATTCATTGGGAATCACAGGCTCGAAGTGTTAGCTTGGCCGCTATCTTAGCGTTGGCGTGGTCGATGTTGGAACGATCGTAATCTTCCCGAGAGATGGTTTTTCGTTATTCTGACTCGATGGACGTCGCGCTGATCCGCGGAGGTAACGATGCCGTTTGACGACTTGCGACAGCGCCCGATGACCGAGATCGAGCGCGTCTACCGATTGGCCTACTACGCAACGTTGGATCCCGATCGGGCAACCCGCGTCGTCAACAACACTTATGCCGCGGCTTTGGGGCCGGAGCAACACCAGACTGTTGCGCAGGGCGATGTCACCGCTTTTCTATTTAAGACCCTGTACCAGATTGTCAAAAGCGATCCGACTTTGCTCCCGGGGAAATGGGTCCCCGAGATAAATCCCACCGAGTCGCCGGCACACCCGTTGGCTAACAAAGCGAACATGAAGTGGCTGGACCGCGCGTTGCCTGGCATGTCCTTGGGATGTCGGACCATGTTGGTCTTGTGGGCCGTCGAAGGGCTCCACATCCGACAGATTGCGGACGTACTGCAGGAATCCGTCAGTGCAATTAATCAACGGATGGGAAAAATGCAGCGCCACATCGGAATCAAGCTCAAAGAGTAGCGCCAGAGCGCCTCATCGACGCGATTGCCCCCGGATCGACCATGATCCCCGCCACGCAGTTTCGAGTTTCTTCCCGATGGCGGACGATCCTGCGCTGCCTGACCGCGGTCGTGTTCGTCTGTGCCGGCGCCAATCACTTTGCGCATCCACGCTTCTACCTGAAGATCGTGCCACCCTTCTTTCCGGCGCCGGCAGCGTTGGTTGCGATCAGCGGCGCCTGCGAAATCATCGGTGGGATCGGGCTTCTGATCCCGCCGCTCCAACGCGCGGCGGGGTGGGGCCTGCTCGCGCTCCTCATCGCCGTATTTCCAGCGAATCTCTACATGGCCCTGGACCCTGACCGCGTGCCGCACGGCGATATTCCCGTCTGGCTTTTGTGGTTTCGACTCCCCATGCAAGCGGTTTTCATCGCCTGGGTGTGGTGGGTTGCGCTGAAGCAACCCCGCTCGCCTCATCCCTCTCCCAAAAAAACGCCGCCACCTCCCCCCATCTAATGCCCGTGCACGATCACGCGTCGCTTACCCCCTCATCTGGTACTCCGGCCTGCGGCGAGCCTAGTCGAGTCGGAGAGGGCCGGGGTGAGGGTCTTCGAGTGGCTTGAACGCGCGCACTGATTTAGGCCCCTCACATCGTCCGCCCGCTCGCGAGCCGACCCGCCGGCGAATACGCCGGCGGGGGCCCGCTCGCGAAAACCCGCTCTTACTTCTTGTCCGCTTCCTTGCCCGCGCCATCGTGCTTCATCATCGAATCCTTCGCCATCATGTGGATCATCATGGTCCGCATCATCTCTTCGTTCTTCGGAGACTCATTCATGATCTCCTTCTTCATGCTCATCTTCTGATCATCCGTCATCTCCTTCATTTTCGGATCCGCCTTCATCTCATCGCACATCTTCTTGCATTCCGGATCGTTCATCATCATCTCGTGGATCATCTTCATCCGCATCATGTCCTTCTGCATCTCCGCCTTGTTCCCCTCCTCGGACATGTTCTTCTGGACCTTCATCATGGAGTCCTTCATCTTGGACATATCCATGTCGGTCTTTTCCGCCGCGGGGGCGGCTGCGTCCTGCGCCAGAGCGGTGGGAAGCGTCCAGGTGGCGACGCCCGCCCCAAGACCCAGCGTACACGCCGCGAGAATTACGGTTCGACGAATCATGACAATTTCCTCCGGCCCAATGGGCCGACCTTGAATCTATGCGTTCCTGAAAACCGGAACATTCCGGTCCATCGTTCGCGCCAACGCATCCTCGCCAGCAGAGAGCAAAACCGCTAGGTCCGAAATTCACGCTTCGAAAATTCGCTCTCAAACAGACTCAGCCTATCCAGGGAAGCAAAGGGGCTTCCCCATAGCCTCGCATCGACGGCAATTTTCCCCGTCTTGCTTTTGACGAGACGCTGCTAAGGTGACCATCCACACAAGACGGGTGAGACGCTGTGAGTTCACATCGCCGCAACCGTTCATAACTGAAAGGACATCGGACCATGGCCATGGATTCACTCGCCGATCTGCTCAAAGATGAACTGAAAGACCTCTTCAGCGCCGAAAACCAATTGATCAAGGCGCTGCCCAAGATGGCCAAGAAGGCCAGCTCCGCCCAGTTGAAGGCTGCCTTTACCAGCCATCTCAAGGAGACCCAGGGACATGTGGAGCGCCTGAAAAAAATCGGCGAGACGCTCGACATCAAGCTGACCGGAAAAAAATGCGCCGCGATGGAGGGCCTCGTTGAAGAAGGCAAAGAAGTCATCGAAGAAGACGGCGACGCTGCCGTCATCGACGCGGCGCTCATCGGAGCAGCACAACGCGTCGAACATTATGAGATGGCCGCCTACGGCACCACGCGCGCCATGGCCCAGAGCCTCGGACATTCCGACGTCGTCAAGCTTCTCCAGCAGACCCTGGACGAGGAAGGCGCGGCAGACAAAAAGTTGACCGTGATTGCCGAACGTGAAGTGCTGCTCGCGGCAGCAAAAGCCTGAGGTGATGACCAAGAAGATTAAGACGAAGACGACAAGCAACCGACCCGCCATTCGCACGGATCGTGTCTCTTGGGTACGCTTGAGAACAGGCCGTCACACTGGGCCTATTTTGAGCGCGGATGCTTCGAAAGATCTCCTATGTTCCCCGTGCGGAGGCCCTGGCGGCGACCACGTCGGTCGCTGTTTCCGCGCTCCTGCTGGCCATTAAGTTTATCGCATACTACTGGACCGGGTCGGCCGCGATTTTCTCCGATGCGCTCGAAAGCATCGTCAATGTTGCCGCCAGCGCCTTTGCCGCGTACTCACTCTTTCTCGCGCATCAGCCCGCGGATCCGGAACATCCGTATGGGCATGGCAAGATCGAGTTCCTCTCCGCCACGTTTGAAGGCGGAATGATCTTTATCGCCGCCCTGGTGATCCTGGCCCAGGCGCTCTTGGAGGTGGTCCGGCCGGGAGGGCCTCAAATCGCACATGTCGAGATCGGCCTCGCCCTGACCGTCGCCGCCGGCAGCGTCAATGCCATCCTGGGAATGTTCCTGATCCGAATGGGCAGGAGGCAGCGATCCATCGCGCTCGAAGCCGATGGAAAACATCTCCTCAGCGATGCTGTGACCAGTGCCGCTGTCTTGCTTGGTCTGGTGATGGTGAAGCTCACGAGCTGGAAGTATGCCGACCCCCTCGCGGCGGTGGTGGTGGCGTTGTACATCGCCCGCATGGCCAGTCATATGGTTCGGCAATCCGCCGCTGGACTGATGGATGAGCAGGATGTCGAAGACGGAAAACTCCTCCGCGCTATTCTGGATTCACATCTGACCGCCGATGGCAAGCAGCCCAGAATCTGCTCGTATCACAAGCTGAGACACCGCCACAGCGGCCGATACCATTGGGTCGAGTTCCATATCCTCGTACCCGCTGATTGGGACATCGCCCACGGCCACCGCGTCGCCAGCGCGATCGAGTACGAAATCGAGCAAGCCCTCGGCGAGGGAAATGCAACGGCCCACGTCGAACCGTGCGCCGAACAGAATTGCCCTGCGTGCAGCAAGTAAATTGCAACCGGCGCACCGCAACAGCCCAGCCCCCAAACGCGGATCGCGTCGTCTCCCACCCCATCCAACGTCGTACTTCGGAGCAGGCAAAATTATCCCGCTCTCGCCCCAAACCATCCGCGTAGCTAAACTGCGTTTGGGATTCCCAACATGCTCCACGATCCCGCATCACTCGCCGCCTTGGCGGCTACGGCCGCGATGGCGGTCGCTTGCGCCATCCTTTCCGTCATCGTCGTCGCACGAAAATGGGCCTTCATCGGCGAAGGAATCGCCCACAGCGGCTTCGGCGGCGCGGGCGTCGCCTGGTTGGTCATGCTCGCCGCGCCACAACTCATGCACGCCATCTGGCTTCCCTATCTCGCCATCGTCGTCTTCTGCCTGATCACCGCACTCGGCATCGGCGCCGTCAGCCGATCAAGCCGCATCAGCTCCGACACCGCCATCGGCATCTTCATGGTCGCATCGCTGGCATTCGGATTTCTCGTCCAGCAAATCTTCCGCCAGACCACCAACGGCATCGAGCCCCCCGGCTTCTCCGACATCCTCTTCGGCCACTTCAGCGGAATCAGCATGCGCTTCTCCGCCGCCGCGATCATGGTTGCCCTTGCGGTCACGGTCACGCTGATCGCACTGGAGAAAGAGATCCTCTACTACTGCCTCGATCCCCTCGCCGCCCAGGCTTCCGGCGTGCCGGCGGCTTTTGTGCATTATCTCTTGATGATGTTGATTGCCGTCACCGTCGTGATCGGAATCCCAATCACCGGAAGCGTCCTGGTGACCGCGCTCCTCGTGCTTCCCGGCGCCACCGGAAACCTCATCAGCCAGAACCTGCGTCATGTGCTCGCGATCTCCATCGCCGCAGCGGTCACCGCAGCCGTCGCCGGTGTATCCGTCAGCCTCTCCGTCACGCGAGTGCATATCCCCGCCGGGCCCGTCATTGTGCTGGTTCTGTTCGTGCTCTTCCTTGCTGCCTATGCCGCCAAGCGCCTGAGCCGTTCGCGCCTTCATGCATAACAGCCCTCCTTACGCAGCAATCAAACTGATTCCTGCATTCCCCTATAACCCATTTGAGCTTTCAATAGAATGAACGCAAACACTGGGAGCTCAAGATGACCCTCACAAATCAACCACCAACCGATCCTGTTAGACGCGACGAGGCAGCCGCGTTGGGATGCGTGTGGTGGTGGTGGATTATCGCGGTCCTGCTCATTCTCGCGATGCTCTGGGCCGGCCGCGGTTACTGGAGCGGAAAATCCAACGCGCCGATCATCCCACCACCAACCGCGCCCCCCGTGAACCCAGCACCGATTGCGCCTGTTCCAACGCCGCGGGCCTAAATGCCTGTGCGTGATTCGGCGCTGATTGTCATCCTGAGAGTTTGTGAAGATTTGACTGTAGCACGGGCATCTTGCCCGTGTCCGCATCGCAAACACTGGCAAGATGCCCGTGCTACGGGAAAAATTCACACGCTCTCAGGACGACAACGAACAGCGCGTGATCTTGCACAATGATATAGCTGCTTTCAGCGTAGCATGAGCGTCTCGCCCATGACTCTTCTAAAATATCAGCGAGACGCGCAACGACATATTTAAACCTCACTCGCGTAAGCTTCGCGTTCAAAATGATTATCCCGATATGGCCGCTGCCCCCGCGCCCAGCAGAGCAGCGATGCCGCAAAGTAAGCCGGAATGAACAGCGGCCCCCAGCGCTCGCATTGCCGGACATGAACGCGCTCATGCGCGCGCGTCAAGTCCAACAGCCTGCGATCCCGCGCAATCACCACATGCCCAAGCGTCATCGCCGACGCCCCGCCCTTCAGCGGCGTGCATCGCGAAAGGATGAACCGGACGAACCCTCCCTGCACTTCCAGCACCCCATCGCAAACTTCCGCCGTCCCACCCGTCGCCTTCGCCAGCGCCGCCACTCCTAATCCGACCACCGTCGCCGGACTCGCCCACAGGTAGCGTCCCCCGCGCACAAGAAACATCAAAACGCCTCTTGCGCCATCCCATTTGGAAGACCCGTGGATAACTTGACTGCTCATGATTGCGACGTGTCTCAGGATTACAACTGCTGCAACAGCCTCCTCGTCCGGCACCTCGATGCGACAATACAGCTTGCCGATCCACCGCTCACTTGCGCCAGAATCCGCAACAGGTTATCCACACCTTCAGTCCAATAAAACTACTCATAACACCATTGACACGTAACGGTTTAAGTTCTCCCTGCACGAATTATCCACAATGCGCCAGGCATCACTACTACGACTGCTTTAGTTAAGCTTCTCATAATAAAGAGATGACGTTACAGTACCCGCCCCTCAATTTCTGGGGCACAGTTTGGAAAGGTTCGTATGAAAGTGATTTGCAATCGGGGTGCCCTTCTCGAAGCGCTGACCGTGACCGCCAACGCCGTCGCCCAGCGTACGCCTAAGCCTGTTCTGCAATGCCTCAAAGTGACCGCCGCCGACAACACGCTGACCATCGCCGCCACCGATCTGGAAGTCGCGATTCGTTACAGCGACAACCAGGTACAGATCGAACAACCCGGTGAGACACTTTTGCCCGCCGACAAGTTCCGCGACATCGTTCGAGAGAGCGTTGATGACACCCTCTCGATCGAAATCTCCGAAAACAACGCCCACATCCGCGGCCAGGATTCCCACTTTAAAATCTTTACCCAGAATCCCAAAGAGTTCCCCCCGATCCCAGACTTCGAAGGCGAAGCCGATTTCGAAATCCCCGGCGGTCACCTCAAGCAGCTCATCGGGCAAACACTCTTCGCCGCCGCAAAGGAATCCACCCGCTATGCGTTCAATGGCGTCCTCGCCAGCGCCAAGGGAAAGAAGATCATCCTCGTCAGCACCGACGGCCGCCGGCTCGCCATGGCCAACGGAGAGCTCACCAGCGACAAGCTCTCCAAAGACGGCGCCAAGGCCATCATCCCCGCCAAAGCATTGCAACTTGTCGATCGACTCATCGACGATCCCGAAGAATCCGTCGGTGTTCAGCTCCGCGAGAACCAGGTGATCTTCCACACCGCCAGCGCCACGCTCACCAGCAACCTCGTCGAAGGTCAGTTTCCCCCGTACGAAGATGTGGTCCCGAAAGACTCGGATAAAAAGATGACTGCCGCGACGGCGGATTTCCTCTCGGCAATCCGCCGCGCGGCTTTGCTCACCACCGAAGAATCCAAAGGCGTCCGCCTCCAGTTCACCAGGAAGGGCCTCAAGCTCACCAGCCGCAGCCCCGAAAGCGGCGAAGCCGAAATCAACTTCGCCTGCAAGTACGAAGGCGCCGATGTCGAAATCGGCTTCAACCCCACCTTCCTCACCGAAGCCCTGCGCGTGGTAGACTGCGACGAGATCTCCCTCGAGCTCTCCGCCCCCAACCGCCCCGGCCTCCTCAAAGGCGGCCCCAACTTCCTCTACGTAATCATGCCGGTGAATTTGCAGTAGGAAGGAGTCTCAGATGCAGGAAGAAAACCTGCCTGCCATGCAGGGCAAGTCATTTGAAGACCTAAAGCAAGTCAACGAACATGGGGCCGAATACTGGAGCGCACGCGATCTCCAACCCTTGCTGGGATACGACCAGTGGCGCCGATTTGAGGACGCTATCCATCGCGGTATCTCATCATGCGAGCAGTCTGGTAACGAGTGTGCACACCATTTTGCCAGCGCCGGCAAAATGGTTTTGCTTGGCTCCGGAAGTCAGCGAGAGGTCAACGATTTTCATCTCTCTCGTTTTGCCTGCTATCTGATTGCTCAGAACGGCGATCCTCGTAAATCTCAGATCGCTTTGGCACAGAAATACTTTGCTGTTCAAACACGCCGGCAGGAACTTTCCGATGCACAAGCTCGCGATATGGACCGTCTGGTGTTAAGGAAGCAAACGTCAGAGGAGTTCAAGGCGCTATCGGGTGCCGCCCGAAACGCCGGTGTTCAAAGCAGTATGTTTGGGGTCTTCCACGATGCTGGATACAAAGGCCTTTACAACGGGTTAGGCAACGATGCAATCAAGGCTCGAAAAGGTGTTCCCCCAAGCGAGAATCTGATGGACCGAATGGACACCACCGAGTTGGCGGCGAACCAGTTTAGGATGACCCAGGCTCGAGACAAATTAGCAAAGGATCGTGTCAAGAATCAGCAGCAAGCCGTTCGTACGCATGAACAAGTGGGTCGCGAAGTTCGCGCTGCGATTCAGCGAATCGGCGGAACAATGCCCGAGAGCATCAAGCCCGCGGAGCACATCAAAGTCGTTCAAAAACGCGTGAAGGGAACTACCCCGAAGATTGAACTGGATGAAAAGGATGCCAAAGGACTTGCGGGCGAACAGTAACGACATGCTGCGCCGCCTGCATCTTTTCAAAAGGACGGCCAATGTTCGTGCGCAACCCCTCGGTCCCGAGATGATCGCCTTCTTCAAACAATCCGTCGAAAAACGCCACACAAAGCTCAGCAAGATCGCCGAATCATGGGCCACCCTAATCCCCGAAACCCTCAACGATCACTGCGCCTTGGAAAGCTTCAGCCGCGGCTCACTCACCGTGGTCGTCGATAGCTCGCCCCATCTCTACGAGCTCAAACAACTCCTCCTCGCCGGTATCCAGCAGCAACTCCTCATCGCCTGCAAATCCACCGGCCTCAGAAAAATCGCCCTCAAGCCCGGCCGTTGGTACGAAGGCGACGACGCAATCACCCGCAACCCCCGCTTCTAACCAATGCTCATCATTCGCATTCATCCAGTCCCCGCGTAGAGGTCGGGCCGAAGGCCCACGTGTACTAAATCTTCCAGTTCACCCCCACCCAAAACTGAATCCCATCAAACGAAGGATTCTGATCCCGCCCATGTAGATTCCCATTCGATAAATGAAAATACCGCGCCCCCCCAATCAGATCCAAATCCTCGCCCAGGCGAATCGTCGCCCCAACCCCGGCCTTCCCCGTAAAATTAAAATGCGTCCCAAACTCCGGCACCTCCGGATCCCCATAAAACACCCCGCCGCCGCCATCGATAAAGAGTGAGAACGCATCCCGCGTTAGCAAGTGCCACCGCGCCAGCACACCCACCCCCGCACCAATCGCATCCTCGTAAGTCTGGTCGATGTAATACCCCTGCACCTCCGCCCCAATCGAAAGGTTATTCACCAGGTAATAGTTCCCCGCGGCATTGAGGTTATAGAACTTGTCCTCGCTGAAGCGAATCGGCATAATGTAAGCACCCGTTAACTCCAGTCCCCACGAGCCTTTCGCATACCTCGTCTCCTGCGCCAGGGATCGATTTGCAAACAGAAAAAAAGCCGCCAGGACGAAACCGAATTCTTTCCATCTCATGCACAACCTCAAAGCGCCCGGATTTAGCGGGGGGTTCCCCCTTATAATGCCGCACCTGTTATCTGACAGCGCGCGACCCGAATCGTTAGCGCTGCCGCAGACAGCGAGCGCCATTGAGCTTGTTGAGGCTTTCCCGTAGCACGGGCATCTTGCCCGTGTAAGCGATTCGGTCATCGGCAAATTGCCCGTCCTCCGGAAAAAGCTCCAACATCCTTTGACCGTGATTGCGATTTCAGACAACTGCTTTCGTGACTGGGTTATTTATGTGCGGCATCGCCGGTGTCATCGCGTGGTCCAACCGCTTCCGCGTGACGCGCCACGCGCTCGAGCGAATGAGCGCCGCCATCGCCCACCGAGGCCCCGATGCCCAGGGCGTCTGGATCAACCACGAAGCCGAACCCACGCGCGACAAACCACAAGCTGCCCTCGTCCATCGCCGCCTTTCGGTGATCGATCTGGATCCCCGCGCAAATCAACCCTTCACCGACCACCGCGGCCGCTGGGTCGTCTTCAACGGCGAGATCTACAACTTCCGCGAACTCCGCGCCGAACTCTCTCAACTCAATCCCGATCACCCTTGGCGAACAAACTGCGACACCGAAGTTCTGCTCGTCGCGTACGATGTCTGGGGCGAACAATGCGTCCACCACCTCAACGGCATGTTCGCCTTCGCCATCTGGGACGAATCCAACCAATCGCTCTATCTCGCCCGCGATCGCATGGGCCAAAAGCCTCTGTATTTCACCCTGCTCGGAGATGATGCCGAGCAACCCCAAGGCATCGCCTTCGCCAGCGAGCTAATCGCCCTCCGCCACGCCCCCGGCTTCAACTCGACCATCGACCCCGACGCCCTCGGCCTCTACCTCCGTTGGGGCTACATCCCCGCCCCCTGGACGATCTACACCGGTGCCGAAAAACTCCCGCCCGGCCAATGGATGCGAATCAGCGCCCAATCCTCCGCTTCCGAAAAATACTTCGACCCCAACGCCCCCATCCCTCACGAACATACCGACGATCTCGTCGAACGCACCCGTTCACTCGTCACCCAATCCGTCCGCAACCAGCTCGTCGCGGATGTTCCCCTCGGCTGCTTTCTCTCCGGCGGAATCGACAGCTCCATCATCGCCGCCGCTATGAAATCCGCCGTCGGTCGCGATCAAAAAGTTCTCACCTTCTCCATCGGCTTCGAAGACAAGCGCTATGACGAGACCGCCTACGCCACGGGGGTCGCCCGTCACCTCGGCACCGAGCACCGCAACTTCACCGTCCAACCCGATGCCGCAAATGATCTTCCAGGATTAGCCGCCACCTTCGGCGAACCCTTCGCCGATTCCTCCGCCCTCCCCACCCACTACCTCGCCCGCGAAACACGCAACCACGTCACCGTCGCCCTCTCCGGCGACGGCGGCGACGAACTCTTCGCCGGCTACGACCGCTACCGCGCCATCTGGCTCAGCGCCGCCTTCGATCAATTGCCCCAGCGCCTCAAAAAAATCGCCCTCTCCAAACTCTGGCAAAACATCCCCGCAATCCACCCCAAAAATCCCATGACCCGCGCCAAGCGCCTTCTCGCCGCCCTCGATCTCCCCCCCGAAAAGCGCTACGACTCCTTCATGCGCCTCTTCACCGAAAACCAACTCACCCACGTCCACAAGGCCAAGCCCAGGGCTTCAGCCCTGGGTCCCCCCAACCCCCCCAACTGGCTCACCACCGAATTCAACCGCCTCTCAACCTCAAGAGACATCGTCGAATCCGCCCTCGCCCTCGACCGCGAAACCTATCTCCCCCACGATCTCCTCTTCAAAGTCGACTCTTGCTCCATGCTCCACGCCCTCGAAGTCCGCAGCCCCTTCATGGACCACAACCTCGTCCACTTCGCCGCTTCCCTCTCCACCCACCAACTCCTCGGCCACCCTCCCACCGCCAAATCCTTCATGCAATCCCCCATGACCACCCCCGGCAAACGCCTCCTGCGCCAAGCGTTTGCGCGCGACCTCCCCCCCGCCGTCTTCCGCCGAAAAAAAATGGGCTTCGCCATCCCCATCAGCGACTGGCTCCGCACCAGCCTGCGCCCCATGCTCCACGACCTGCTCTTCGCGAAAGGCTCCTTCGCATCCACCCATTTCCAAACCCCTGCCTTGCGAAAATTGATCCTTGAACATGACATTGGCAAAGCCGACCATGGCCAACGTCTATACGCCCTCCTCATGCTCGAACTCTGGCACCGCTCCCAGCTTCGTCCGTGATCCGTCTACCTTTCACCCATTTCAAATATTCCGAACCGTCACGCGCGGAATAGCATTGTCGAAGCGCTCACGATTGAATAGTTGATTATGAAGCTCGCCCAAGCGACCCGCCGAATCGGCCCCCGGCAGTACCTCTTCGCCGGCATCTGGCTTTTCGCGATCAAGTTCGCCATCGACCATTTCGTCGCCACCGTGGGGTTCTCGCGCCCCTGGTCGGTCTACAACTATCTCTTCCCCAATGAGACGACGATGATCCCGTTCCTCCCGCTCGATGAGCGCCGCTTCTATGCGATCATGCTCCTGGTCGCGCTTCCATTTATGACGGTGGGCATCATCCTGACGTGGCGAAGGCTTCGCGATGCCGAGCTGCCGTTCTGGCTCGTCGTGATCTTCTTCGTCCCATTCGTGAACCTGCTTTTTTTCACGGCGCTGGGGTTCCTTCCCACCGCGCCTGGGCGCGAAGTTGATGGCGCGGCCCCAAACCCGACCGGACCTGTTTCCGTCGTCGCGCTCAACTATGGCCGCGTCGAGTTCAAGAAATCCGGCTGGGTGCTCAGCCAAATATTTCCCGAAAGCGCACTCGCCAGCGCCTGCGTTGCATCGCTCCTTCCCCTGCCGTTTGCCGCCGGCCTCACGCTCCTCGCCGCCACCGTCTTCCGCGATTACGGGTGGGGCATCTTCCTCGGGCTTCCATTCTGCATCGGCTTGCTCTCCGCGATCCTCCATGGCTACCGCGTTCCCCGAACCACGGGCCAGTGCATCGTTGTCGGATGCGTGGCGTTGACTATCGCCGGCGTCGCGTTAATCAGCTTCGCCATCGAAGGCCTTGGGTGTCTCATCATGCTCCTGCCCCTCGCGTTCCCGATCGCGATGCTTGGTAGCCTCGTCGGCTACACCATTCAGGCGCGCCCCAACCACGAGCAAGGAGTTCAAAACACCTTGTGGAGCATTTCAGTCGCCCTGCCCCTTCTCACCTGCGCCGAGTTCCTCATGCCCCGCCATAGCACGACCTTCGCCGTCACCACATCCGTCATCGTCAACGCGCCGCCGTCCCGCGTCTGGCGCAACGTCGTCTCGTTTCACGAGATCCCCCCGCCAACAGACTGGATCTTCCGCGCCGGCATCGCCTATCCCGTCCGCGCCCGCATTGACCGCGCCGGGGTCGGCGCCATCCGTTACTGTGAGTTCTCCACAGGCCCGTTCGTCGAGCCGATCATCGCATGGGATGAGCCAACCCGTTTAGTGTTCTCCGTAACCTCTAACCCTCCCCCCATGCGCGAATGGAGCCCCTTCAGCATCCATCCCCCGCATCTGAACAACTTTCTCGTCTCACACGCCGGCCAGTTCCGCCTGATCCCGATCCCCGGCAATCGCACTGAACTGCAAGGCACCACCTGGTACGAGCACCGCCTCTTCCCCGAAACTTACTGGCGGCTCTGGTCAGATTTTCTCATCCACCGAATTCATCTCCGCGTCCTGAACCACGTCAGGCAGCTCAGCGAATCCTCCTCCCCGTGAAGCTGGCTACCCCTTCTTCCGCAACCGCGCCACCAGAGCCGAATGCTCGGTCGTCCCAACCCCTTCGCGCATCACGCGCTCAACAACAGAAAGCTCCCCACCAATCAGCGCCCCCGCATCCAGCCATAGCCCCGGCAAAATCTCGCTCCGGTAAACCCCGCTCACCGCCTTATGCCGTTCATACTCCCCTTCGCGAAGCACAAACCAGTCGATCGCCTCATCCAACACGCGCCACACGATATATTCCCGCACCCCATGCCGGCGATACACATTCAGCTTCACGTGCAAGTCATAACTCACGCTGTTCGCCGCCACCTCCGCCACCAATTCCGGCGCGCCCTCCACATAGCCCTGCGCGTCAATCCGCGACTGCCCGCCACACTCCGTCAAGATTCGCAAGTACGCGTCCGGCTGCGGTTCGTTATCCAGGTCGAGTCGCAACGAACCGTTATCCCCACCCACCACACCCGACGTTGCCGCACGATACAGCCCTAACCAAGTGATCAAATCAAAGTGAGGCTGGCTGTGATTCTGATCCGAAACCGGTGGCGGCATATAGACCATTCCTTCTAATAACTCCGCCTTCTTCAAATTCGGGGTCGCATCAAACCGCCGCTCAAACTCCGGCCGCGAAAGCCGGTCGCCCGCCTGCAACCACGGAACCGCCACCGTCTTAGACTTCTCAACTGAAACGCTCATTTTCAACCTCGTTCGTTCGCCTGTTATTCTACCACGTCATAACATCGTAGAACCTCCCTATTCCAATCATATTTGGAGTTCCCATGCTCACCCGAACCCAAGTACGCGAGTTCGAACAAAACGGCTTCGTCCTCGGCAACAAAGTCATCGAAGACCAATACATCGAAGCTCTCCGCGCCGAAGTTCTCCGCGTCATCGACGATCGCAGCCGCACCGACATCCCGCAACCCGTCATGTGCCACAACCTTGCCAAGCCCGATGCCCCCATCTGGCAGATCGTCAACATCTGGATGGCCAGTGACCCGTTCAAAACGCTCATCACCAACAAAACCATCTGCGAAGAAGTCGCGCAACTCCACAACAACGCCAAAGGCCTCCGCATGTGGCACGATCAGATCCAGTACAAACCCGCCGGCAAAGGCGGCGTCAACATGTGGCACCAGGATTCCCCCTATTGGGGCATCCTCACCCCCAAGGACGCCCAAGTCACCGCGTGGATCGCTCTCGACGACGTCGACGAATTCAACGGCTGCATGAGCATGGTCCCCCACTCCCATCACTGGGGAAACAACATCCAGTTCCTTCACACCCTGAAAAACTACGACGACATGCGCGCCCTCAAAGAATTCAAAGCCAACCAAGTCGACGTCATTCCCCGTCCCGTAAAAAAAGGCCACGTCCACTACCACCACTCCCTCACTTGGCATGGCTCCCACGCCAACTCCAGCAACCGCCCTCGCCGCGCCATCGCGCTCCATTTCATGACCGATCAAACCCGCTACGTCGCCCAAGGCGACCACGTCATGAAACGCTTCGTCCAAGTCGCCGACGGCGAACGCATGAAAGGCGAACACTTCCCCGTCGTCTGGGGATCCGCCGACTAACTAAGTGCCATGCGCGACACGCCCGTGATTCTCCTCCGCAAGTCCTCCCAATGAGAGCGCGCAAACACGCTAAGCTGACGCGACGATAAACATTCAAGAAAGATTCTCTTCGCGGCCTTCTTCCCGGCTTCAAGCCTTCGCGCGCTCTTCACCTTTAACATAGACTCGCCTGAAAGCACGGAGGAACAAATGCGCCAAATCCCCCTCGGCCCCCCCACCCGCTTCATCCCCCTACCCGTCGATCTTGATCCCAAACCCCGCCTCAAACAAATCGCCTCCCCAACCTCTCTACGCGAAGTCCCCTTCGTCCCCACGCCCCAGCACGTCGTCGATGAAATGCTCCACGTCGCCCGCATCACCGACAAAGACACCCTCTACGACCTCGGCTGCGGCGACGGCCGAATCGTCATCTCCGCCGCCAAAACCTACGGCACCCGCGCCCTCGGCGTCGATCTCGACCCCGAGCGCATCAAGGATTCCCAGACCAACGCCATCGCCGCCAACGTTCAGGACAAAATCCAGTTCCTCCTGCAAAGCTTCTTCGACATCGACTTCTCCCCCGCCACCGTCGTCACGATGTATCTCCTCCCTTGGGTCAACGCGATCCTTCGCCCCAAGCTTCTCACCCAACTCAAGCCCGGCTCAAGAATCGTCTCCCACGCCTTCTCCATGCACGACTGGCACGCCGACCGCATTGTCAAGCTCCCCAATGCCCGCGTCATCTACCTATGGACTGTCCCCGCGCAAATCGCCGGCGAGTGGCGCGCCACGATCCGCCTCCCCAGCGGACGAAAACATGAAGCCACGCTGGACTTCGAGCAGGAGTTTCAAACCATCTTGGGTAATGCCCGCATCGGCGAAGACGCCCTCCCCCTCAACAACTGCACCCTGACCGGTCCCACCCTGAAATTCACGATAAGATCCCCCGCAAAATCCCGCCGAGAATTAACCTACACCTGCAAAATCGAAAACGGTACGCTGCGAGGCGCCGCCCCCACCGATCACGGCCCCCTCGAGATCCGCGCCCGACGCAGTACGGAAATGTCGAATGGAGGAATGATTCAATGACGAATCAAGGCCGAAGCTTCATTCGTCATCGACTCATTCCCACATTCGTCATTTCCCAAATTCATCCCAGGGCCCCTTCGTCTTGCGCATGAAGATCTCCGACTCCCCCCGAATCTGATAGTCCAGCAGCTCTCCCACCGCCGCATATCCCGCCCGCTCATAAAACCGCCGCGCCTCGGGATTGAATGATGACACGCACAAAAACACATTGGGCGACTCCGAGTAAATCCGCGCCTCTGCCGCCGCCAGCAGCCGGCTCCCAATCCCCTTCCCCCGCCACCCCGCGTCTACCGCAAGCGCCCCGATATACCCCTTAATCAGCGGCAGCGCAATCGCCATCACACATATCCCCACCACCTTCCCTTCCGCCACCGTCACCAGCTTCTCAAACGCCGGATGACTCACGCTCCGGTAAGTATTCTCAAACGTCCGCCCCAGCCGCTTCCAAACATCCGACCCCGACATGATCAATGCCGCCGCCCGCGCCTCGTCATCGCCGTCCATCGTCCGAATCGATATCTCGCTCATACGAAGAACATTGCCGCGCTCCGCCTCAACCGGACGCAGATGCGAATGACGAATGCCAGAATGAGCCAATGGCGAATGAAATTCGCTTTTCATTCGTCAATGACTCATTCCCTCATTCGTCATTTCTTCCTCACACTTTCGGCGCCCCGGGCTTATGCTCCTGAATCCAATCATAATACTCCCGCATCTTCAGCTTCCCCGCCGACTCCCCATCCACATACACCGTCGCATCCGGATGCATCTGCAGCGCGCTCGCCGTAATCATCGACGTCACCGGACCCTCTACCGCCGCCGCAACCGCTTCCGCCTTCTTCTTCCCATTCGCAAGCAACAGAATCTTCCTCGCCTCTAAAATCGTCCCCACCCCCATCGTGATCGCATACACCGGCACCTGATCCCGCGATTCAAAAAACCGCGCATTGTCATCAATCGTCTGCTTCGCCAAAGTCTTCAACCGCGTCCGCGATGACAGCGAACTCGCCGGCTCATTAAACGCAATATGCCCATCCGATCCGATTCCCAGGATTTGCAGATCAATCCCGCCGCAGTCCCGGATCCGCTTCTCATACCACTCGCAAAACGCCCGATAGTTCGAGGTCGTCCCCGAAGGAATATGCACATTCTGCGGCGGAATATTCACATGCCGAAAAAAATTCTCCTGCATGAACCAGTGATAACTCTGCGCATGATTCGTAGGCAGCCCCACGTACTCATCCAAATTAAAAGTAGTCACCTGCGAAAAATCCACCTCCCCCCGACCATGCATCCTCACCAGCTCCTGATACACCCCCAGCGGCGTAGACCCCGTCGCCATCCCCAACACCGCGTTCGGCTTCGCATTCAAAACATCCCCAATGTCAACCGCCGCCGCCCGCGACATCGCCTCATACGTCTCATGAATAATCACTTCCATCACTGTCCTCTCGATCGATCCTCCGCCCGGTAAATAACTCGCCCGTCATTGTCCGCGCCGCGCTCACTTTTCCAACTCCTCCCACCATGCGCCGCCTCCTAGGGGCTACGCTTGCGTCGCCCTCTTTGCGTAGCATGGGCGTCTCGCCCATGTCAGGTGCCGCTTAACGCCAATCATGATCACCAATGAGCGTGCATGATCATGGTGCGGCTTACCCCCTCGCCCGGTACTCCGGGAGAGGGTTGAGGTGAGGGAATTTTCTCGATTGTCAATGCGTTTGCGATTGCCCCGTCTACACCGCCACCCCACAACTCGCCTCATACACCGGCGTCAAAATATTCCGATCAATCCACTCAATCACCGGCACGCAAACCGCATCCCCAAACCCAAACAACGCCTGCGTCGTCGGCACCACAATCTTAAATTCCCCCGCCCCCTGCAAACGCGCATACTCCCGAGCGCTCATCCACCGCATCCGCAACTTCCCCTTCACCACCGCCACCACAATCTGCTTCGCACTCCCCCCCTTCGGCGTCCGCAAACAACCCGCCAAATCAAACCGAACCTCCGTTCGGGTCTCCTCCCAACTTGACGCGCGTCATAGCATGCCGTGCCGCCGCGATTTTCTCCCCCACCTCCTTTGCTGCCGCCTGACATTCCACGATCGTCCGATCCATCGTCTCCAGGCGCTTCCAATACGCCAACCATGCCTCCGGCCCCACGAATTTCTCAAAATCCAGGGCCGCCACCGGACGCCACCGCTCGAACGCGCGCAGCCGCTCGATACGCTCTTCCAAATCCTTCACCCCACGACTCTTTGGTGACAATCCCGCCGTCTCACTCCGCATCCAACTTTCCCATTCCTCATTCCGCTTCGACTGATTGCACTTCCCACACGAAGGCACCAGATTGCCAATCTCTGAAATGAATCCCGTTGGCCGCCGCCCCTTCACCAGCGGCTGCAGATGATCCCACTCCGAAGCCTTATCCCCACAATAAGCACATCGCACATCCGCCGGATCCATGCCCAGAATCCGCAGCGCCTCTTCAATCTCTCCCACGCTCGGCACCACGACCGGAATAATCGCATTCACAAACGCATTCGTAATGCTCGATTTCCGCGACACCATGGTCTGAACCGACGGCATCCGAAATGCCGATTGAATCACCTTCGCGCGAACTTTATCAATCGGCTCACTCATCGCCCCACCCCTTCTTCAATGGGGCAGACATTCTTGTCTGCCTCGGGGCAGGGCTCCGAACTCTTTTCCGTCTGGCCCCAATCACCTCAAGCACCACTTGACGGGGATCTGCTCCACACGCCTGGCAGAACCACCCCAGTTCGATAACGTCAATCCGCCTCTCCCCCGACTCCACTTTCGCCACCCACGTATGCGGAACCCCCAGTCGCCGCCCCAATTCCCTCTGTGATAATCCCGCCCCATCCCGTAACGCGGTCAGCCGTTCCCGCAGCCGCCCGTATTCTCCCGTGTGAACCGATTTAAGCATTGCACCGATCTTCGGTACGCTGTACGTTGTACCCAAATTCGGTACGACCTTCTGGTCTGCCAATGAAAGGCGACGTCATGAAGTGCGAGCTGTGGGATGCCAATCTCAACGTCCCTGAATCGGTACTGCTGACTGACAAACTTTCCACGCGACTGAATCCGAAAGATGAGGTGGTTCTGCCGCGACCTCAACGAGTCTCTGTGACATATCTCGACGAGGAAGTTGTCGAATGTGCGGAATGCGGCGAATTCATCCTCCGCGCACGCGCAGCCCATCGCTAAAGCAAGGAGCGTTTATGAGCGAATTGAAACTGTGGATTCCAACCTACAACGGCAACTTTTTTCCCGACGAAATTGCAGATGACAAAATCGACGAGTACGGGAAACCCGAAGTTCCAGTCACGGCATATCAGGAGGCGGGATTAAGAGTTGTCCTCGGTACCCACGATCCAACGGAGGATTTCGACAAGCCCGATCTCCTCATCGAGCGGCAGCCCCATGCCTGGGCCATGATCATCCACCCCGACGGCGGCGACCCATCTTGTTTGGCCTACATCTTGGACGACGGGCGAACCTTCCTAATACCGCAACACTGTCCATGTAATCCCGGCGTACAAGTGGTCGATGAACTTTCGCAGGTGCCCGGACTCAAACCGCCACAGCCGAAATCGCGCGAGCTTGCCGAGTATCAAGGTCATCGCACCTTTCGCTTCATCGCTCGCAGAGTCCGCGACTTGGGCGTGATCGGCGCAGCCATACGTAACGCCCTTTCCGAAATTCACCGCATCAGCACGAGGGAGAGTCTTGCGCCTGACGCCATGGAACGCATCGTCGACAAACACATTTCGCGCCTCGCCCGGCCAATTCCGTAAAAAAATGCACTTAATGCCGGATGCGAATAAGGGACCTGCGACTCAACTTTTAGCGGACTTCACTAAATGATCCTTATACAGATTTTGCAATTGCAGTTTACCTAACAAAATGCTAACATACCCACGATGCGAATGATGCCGGAACAACCACTGTCCAACCCCCTCAGCCACCAACGCGCAATTTATGCGCCTGCCGTCACTGATTCTCTCCTCACCTCCCAAAAGACCACAAAACACCACATAACGACACACTTTTCACCCCCTCCCCTTCCAAAACCCTTCAAAACACTACAAATCGCCGGTCGCTACCCCTCTTCACCGCTAAACCGACTAACTTCCCTCCACCCCATCATTCGCTAGAATCCCCCCGCCCGCGCCCCCGTACCGCGCCGGGACACGCGGCCCGGACGCCTTCAGCAACGGACAACGGACAACCAACCACGGACAACGGACAAACCAACAAACAGGACTTTCACAATGCCCAACAAACGTATCGGCATCCTCACCGGCGGCGGCGACGTCCCGGGACTCAACGCCGTCATCAAATCCGTCGTCTACGGCGCAACCTCACGCCCCGGCTTCGAAGTCATCGGCATCCGACGCGGGTGGAGAGGCCTCACCGACATCAACGCCGACGGCTCCCTCGATCACGACTACATCATTCCCCTCAATCGCGAGAACACCCGCACCGTCGAACGCACCGGCGGAACCTTCCTCCACTCCTCACGCACCAACCCCGCAAAGATGCGCGCCGACAAAATCCCCGACCACGTCAAGGCCCGCGCCGCCAGCGCCAAAGAGGTCAAGCCGGGAATCCTCGACGTCACACCCGTCGTCCTCGAAAACCTCCAGCGCCTCAAGCTCGACTACCTCGTCACCATCGGCGGCGACGACACCCTCAGCTACTCCGCCATCCTCGATCGCGCCGGCTTCCCCGTCGTCGCCGTCCCCAAGACCATGGACAACGATGTCCAGAACACCGAATACTGCATCGGTTTCTCCACCGCCCTCACCCGCGCCGTCGAAGCCATCAACCGCCAGCGCACCACCATCGGCTCCCACGAACGCGTCGGGATCTTCCGAATCTTCGGCCGCGATGCAGGCTTCACATCCCTCTACACCGCATTCGTCACCAGCATCCGCTGCTGCATCCCCGAAGTGAAGTTCGACCTCGACCGCCTCTGTCAGCTCCTCGTCCAGGACCGCAGCAAAAACCCCAGCAACTACTCCCTCGTTCTCATGAGCGAAGGCGCCGCCTGGAAAGGCTACGAAGTCCAGGAATACGGCGAGCCTGACGCCTTCGGCCACCGCAAAAAACTCAATGTCGGCGAAGCCTTCAGCGATGAACTGAAAAAACGCACCGGCCTCGAAACCACCGTCTCCGATCTCACCTACGAACTCCGCTCCGGAGAACCCGACTTCCTCGACAAGATGATCGCCACCGCCTTCGCCACCATGGCCTTCGAATGCGTCGCATCCGGAGCCCACGGCCGAATGATGGCCATCCGCAACGGCTGCTACACCGACACCGACATCCCCGATCCCAAGCTCGGCCCCCGAGCCGTCGATGTCAATTCCATGTACAACATCGACCGCTTCCGCCCCAGCTACCACAGCAAGAAAGGCCTCCCCATCTTCCTCACGAGGGTCTAAAGAATGTCAGTCCTCGCCGAAATCCTCGATCACAACCGCCGGTTCGTCGCCAAACGCGACTACCAGCAGTTCCTTACCGACCAGTTTCCGAACAAAAAAATCATCGTCGTCACCTGCATGGATACCCGATTGGTCGAACTGCTCCCCGCGGCGATGAATCTGCGCCAAGGCGATGCCAAAGTGCTCAAGACCGCGGGCGCGGTGGTCGCCCATCCCTTCGGATCGATCATGCGCAGCATCCTCGTCGCCGTGTACAACCTGGGAGTCGAGGAAATCGCCGTCGTCGGTCATCACGACTGCGGAATGACCGGCTTGAGCTGCGGCGCCATCCTCCAGAAAGCCAGAGAACGCGGGATCAGCGATGAGACAATCCAGACCATTCGCAACGCGGGAGTCGATCTGGAGCACTGGCTCAAAGGGTTTGATCACGTCCGCGACGGAGTTCGACAGAGCGTCTCCGTAATTCGAAACCATCCCCTCCTCCCCAAGGATGTCCCGGTGCACGGCCTGCTCATTTCCCCCGAGACCGGAGCCCTTGAAATCGTCGAATAGGGATAACCGAGATTATTGATACGGATTCCGCTTAATTCCCGCGCCTTGGGTTAGCGGCCCCGCTTGCGGGGCGCGGGCTTCGAGAGGGAATCAAGCGCTAGAATTAAATGGAATCCGGATTAGTCTAGTTCTGATCCGCCGGAGGCCTCGGCGGTTTGATCGCCAGCGCCAGAAAACTCTTCCAGATGTGGGCGCTCGAAGGCTTCATCATGGCGGCGCGAAACCCGGTTTTCAGCGCCAGCAACTTGCGCCCCTCGCAGTGCTCGCGCCACGCCGCGCCGATCAGCAGATCCTGAATGCGCGCGTTCACCTGCGTCCCGGTGGGGTCAAGATCTTCCGGGGGCGGCGGCGCCTTGTCGAGCTGAAGGTCATCGTTCCCGCGCGCCAGCCGCTGCTTCTGAAACTCCCGCGCCATCTGCTCCAGAAACTTGCGCTGCGCGTGCGCCTGCGTATGCGTGATCGACGCCGCGTGAAGCCGGTAGATGTACGCCGGTCGCGGGTCGTACCAGACCCGGGTTACCTCGCCGAGCCGCAGGACGAAATCGACGTCTTCCGTGCCGATGAAATAAGAGCGGAAGCCGCCGAGCCGGCGAACCAGATCCATCCGCACCATCATGGTGCCGAGATGCGTGGCAGCTTTGCCATAGCGAAGATCCTGCGTGATTTCCGTCCCCTGCGGCTTCCACACGTGATCGGCGACCGGCTCGAGATCCTCTTCCACCGTCAGGTACGCGCCTGCGATCGCGCCGAATTCCGAATTCTCCTGAAGCCATTGCAGTTGTGCACCCAACCGGTTGGGCGAGAAGAGATCATCAGCATCGCAGCGGCAAAAAAAGTCTCCCCGCAAGTCCACCAGCCCCGCATTCAATGCCGCCGCAATCCCCTGCTTCGGCCCCGGCACCATCCGCACCCGCGGATCGTTCACCTCGCGCACCATCGCCGCGGATTCGTCAGTCGAACCATCATCCACAACGACCACGTCCAGATCGACACCGGCCTGTGACAAAATAGAATCCAGCGCCGGTTTGATCGTGCGCTGGCAATTTCGCATTGGGATCACGACGCTGATCGTGGTCACGTAAAGGTCCTCGGCCAGAGCGGCGCCGCTGAAACAGCGCCTTTCGGTTGCTCCGGTGAGAATACCGTCTGTGGCCACGCAAGTGAATCAGCATCAGATTCGCCTTCGGGGGATCGCTTCATCGCCGCACAGGCAAGAAGCCTCCACCCCGCGGCGGCGAAGGGCCTCTGGAGGACCGCCTTCATTCCGTAAATGGCTGCCGTTCGGCGCTCGCCGCTGTTGAACGCCCACCAGCCATAGCGAAGCATGAACTCATGGTTCGAGATCACGCCGGCGACCGGACGCCACGGCTTCTCCCCGAGAAACTTCCCTTGGATGCCGCGCCGTTGCCACGCACGCTCACACGCGAGGCGCATTCCCTCGAGTTGGGTCATCTGCTTTTGCTCGCTGATGCTGCTGCTGTGGATTCGGTATTGCTGAAGAATCTGCGGCAGGCAGACAACCTTCCCCACCTCCCCCATTCGAAGGAAAAGATCGAGGTCTTCCGAAGCCTCGAACTCCGGATTGTAAAAGCCGACGCGCTCCAAAGCCGTGCGCCGGATCATCGCCAGGGGCTGGTTGATCGGCGGAGTCCCCGCCAGCATCTGTTTCTGAATCGTTTCGTTGTCGAGCGGAGGATACATCCGGCGGAGAAGCCGCCCCGCCGAATCGATGAGGTCGTATGCTCCCCCAACCAGCACCACGCTCTCATCTTGTCGCATCCGTTCGATCTGAAGCGCGAACCGGTGCGGCATAGCGACGTCATCCGCGTCCATTCGCGCGATAAATTCGCTTTTCGCTAACGCCAGGCCCTCGTTAACTGCTGGAACGATGCCACGATGCGCGCACGCAACGACTTTCAAGCGAGCGTCTTTCCGCTCAAACTGCCGGAGGATTTCCAGTGAGTCATCCGTTGAACCATCGTCCACGGCGAAGAACTCAAAGTCCGTAAACGTCTGCGCAAGAATGCTGCTCACCGCCTGATCAAGGTAGCGCTCGGCGTTGTACACGGACATCACGACACTGATCAGCGGCATAACTCCTCAGTAACCCCTGATGGCGCAAGCCGTCAAGCGCCAAGCTTCTCGCGATAATGGCATTCTTTTGAGCACGGCAAAAGCATGTTTCCGCGCAATCGCCGGTTTACCCAGTTTCAGAGCACTCCAGCCCCAACGCCGGTGCTGCTCTTCAGCGGGTAAGACCGTACGGGGTAAACACTTCCAACCATCCGGCATCCGCTGACCTCGACGAGAATACGCCGCCGCGATCACGGTGGGCAAAACCTGCTGCTGCTGTTCGAACTTTGTATGGTTCACGCTGGTGGGATGCTGCCGGTAATGTAACAGGACATCAGGCAGGTTCGCCAGTCGCCCGCGCTCTCCCAGTTTAAGAAACAAATCCACATCTTCACACAGTTGTAAGTTTCGGTCATATCCACCCGCGGCATCCACGGCATCCTTGCGCATTAGCGCCGCCGGATGAACAATCGCCCAGCCGCTGCCGCTAAGCAGGTCCGATTCAATCTCCTCGTGGGTTATCGGATGTTTCGGACATTCAACTGGCGTGCCATAGGGATCCGTCAGGATAACCTGTGATCCAACCACGACGCACTCCGGGTGGGATTTCAAATACTCGACTTGCCGCGCAAAACGATCCGGCAGCGCGACATCATCACTGTCCATCCTCGCAATAAGCCCTCCCCGCGCCTGCGACAGCCCGAAGCGGAGCATCGCAACGTATCCCTCATGCTTCATCGGAAAAAAGCGAACCCGCGAATCCTGCTGGGCGTGTTTCTGGATGGCCCGAACGGTGTTGTCGGTGGAGCCGTCGTCTGTAATAAGGAACTCAAAATCCCCAAAGCTCTGGCTCAGAATACTCTCGATGGCGTCATCAATGTACGCACCGACGTTGTACGTGGGCATTACAACCGAGATGAGCGGCGCAGGTCGTTCCACGGATCAGTACCCTCTCATGGCGCAGTACAGGATGCGCCAGGACTCGACGTTCATCGGCGAAGTCTTCCAAACCGCGAGCGCATACTTCCTCGCGGTAGGGATTTTGCCTTCCTTCAGCGCCTTCCACGCCCAATCCAGTAGCTGTTTATGCTTCGGCAGAACGGGCATCGGAGTATAGGTCCATGCGGAATCCATCTTCAGCCCGCGACGATGATGGGCTTCTTTGACGACCGCGTTGATCACAACGATCTGCTCCTGCTGCCGCGATCGATTCACGCTGTCCGGATGCTGGCGGTATTGCAGCAGCACATCCGGCAAATTCGCCAGCCGACCTGCTTCCGCCATGCGAAGAAACAGGTCCATGTCCTCGGCCCACTGGAATTGCGTCCGATAACCACCAACCGCCTGAAGCACCTTCTTTCGCATCATCGCGACAGGGTGCACGACCGCCCAGCCGACGCCCTTGAGCAGCTCACGATCAATCCATTCATGATCCGGCTGATGATCTGATGTGTAGAGCACGCCACCGTAAGGATCGATCGCCAACACGCGCGAGCCAACGCAGACGCAGTCGGGATGGTCATCGAGGTAGCGAATCTGGCGCTCAAACCGCTCCGGCATCGAAACGTCATCTGCATCCATGCGAGCGATGAATTCACCGCGGCAATGTTCAAGACCGGTGTTCAGCGCGGCGACGATGCCGCCGTTGGGTTGGGTGATCAGGTTAATGCGCGGCTCATGCTCCGCGAACTTCCGAAGCATCTTCCCGCCGCGATCCGTGGAGCCGTCATCAACGATAACGAATTCGAAGTCTCGAAACGTCTGCGCAAGAATGCTCTCCACCGCTTCCTGCACATAGGGCGCGGCATTGTAAACCGGCATCAAAACTGAAACCCGTGAATCTGTCATGAGCTTCTTGCTTCAATGTATCACGGGCATCTTGCCCGTGTTCAAATCGTCAACACGGGCAAGATGCCCGTGATACAGGGAATTCAATACCCTCTTAGCGCGCAGTACATCAATCGCCACGAATCAAGCGATGTTTTTGCATTCGAAACCGTCGACCACGCAAGCTTCCTCGCCACCGGCACATTCTTTTCCTTCAGCGCTGCCCATCCCGCATGACGATCCGCATGCGCTTTCGCGTGCCTGATCGTCTTGTCTACCCACCGTCGATCGCTGAGCGTGAGATAGTGACCATACTCCCGTCGAAGCTGCGCATCTTCCGGATCAAACGGCTGCGCCCCGCTCATCGTCTTGCTGCTCTTATGGAGCCGAAAGATCGCCATGCACTGCGGCACGTTCCACAAGCCCACTCGCGCCTGGAAACGGATGCGAAGCCAATATTCATAGTCGAAGCTGAAGTGCAGGTCTTCGCGAAACGCACCGAGTTGCCGCCACAACTCGCGCGACCAGAACGCCGATTGCTGCGGAATCGGATTCCGGATCAGCCAGTCGCAAGGCTCCTGATGCGCCTGCCAGCCATAAGCCCGGAAGTCGCCGTTGGGTTCGAGGTATTGTGACCACCCGACGATAAACCGCCCGCCTGCCTGATATTCCTCGGCCACGCGATCAAACGCCTTTGGCAAGAAGTAGTCGTCCGAATTGATATACGCAAAAACATCGCCACTCGCGTGCGCGAACCCCTTGTTGATCGCGTGAGACTGGCCGTTGTCCTTCTCCGAGCACCAGAACGTCAGGTGCTTCTCGTGCTTCCTGATGATCTCGACGGAGTTATCCGTGCTGCCCCCGTCGCAGATGATGTACTCGAGATTCGGATAACCCTGGTCGAGGACGGAGGTGATCGTCTGCTCCAGGTACTCGCCCTGGTTATAGCTCGGGGTGACGATGGAAATGCGCGGAAAGACCATTGTTTGAATTTTCACGAACTGCCGGCATGCACTGCCTTTTCAGCCGTCTCCATGGTAATCGAACCGATGCGGGCCCGGCTTGCGGTTGATGCCTCCGGATTCGCGTTGAGCAGCGTCTCATAAAGATTTGAGTACGCGCTCGCCTGAATCGGCATCGAATACTCTTCGACCGCGACTCGGCGGCAATTGCCCGAAATCACCTCCAGCAATGCCGGATTCGCCAGAGCATCCCGCACGGCATCAGCCAGCGCCGCGGAATCCCCCGTCGGCACAAGCCAACCGGTTTCGCCGGGACGCACCATGTCCGGAATCCCACCCGCGTCAAAGCCGACGACCGGCGTTCCGCAGGCCAGCGATTCGGTCACGGTTTGGCCAAACGATTCCTGGAGCGACGGAATCACAAACACGTCGGCCGCGCTATAGATCGTCGAAAGCGTGCGGTCGTGATCCACTCGTCCCAGCGGAAGGTGACGGACCGCCGGATCGAGCGGGATGTTGTTCCCCCCCACCGAAACCAGAAGCAGACGCGGCATCTTCTTAAGCTTCGCCATCGCATCCGCCAGATAGTTCAATCCCTTCCGGCGATTGGCCAGCGACTCGGCCGCGAACAGAACCACCTGCGCATCCTGTGGAATGTTCCACAGCTCCCGACAGAACCGCTTCTCACGCGGCATGTAAACGTCCGCGTCCAGACCATTCGGGATCACCGTCACCGGAAACCGATTGAGCAACGATGACTTGCGCGACTGCTCGGCAATCCACCGGCTCGTCCCGACGAGATTCAACTGTCCCGGACGAAGCGCAGAGAGCGCGGCATTCCGCCGCTCCCAGACCATCCGCGAAAGATCCCGCTCCTCATTCGACCCAAGTTGCGGGCACGCGCCGCACTTGGCGGTGAATTTCCCGCAATGATCGTCGTAGTGGCAGCCACCGGTCAGCGGTCCCATGTCCGCCATGCGCCAAACGAGCGGGATGTCGCGCGAGATCCTGGTGAAAAAAGATTCGTGATCCAGCAGGCTTCCAACCCAGTGGAGATTGATCAGGTCGCACTCCGGAATCTGCTTGATGAGCGCATCAGCATGCTCCGTGCGATCATCACTGAAAGGCTCGTGGCCCGGCGGGATCGTCGGCCGATACACTTCAAAGTCCGTGTTGATCTTCCGCCGCCGCAGCTTCCGCGAAAGCCGGCTGAAGAAATCCCGCCGAGGCTGAAACGCGATCACGTTCGGATCATTGCTCAGCTTCCACAGCACCAGCATGCGCGAATCATGCCCCAGCCGGCGCAACCCGGTATGCAATCGATACGCAGCCCGGGCGGCCCCGCCGCCAATGTCGCTCGTGCTCAGGTGGACGATTCGCATGACGCGATTGACGATTGAGCGATTGAGTCATTGACGATTGCAGGAACGCTCCTTCAATCATCAATGACTCAATCACGCAATCGTCAATTCCTCTAGCATTGCTCGTGTTTCCAGCCGCAGGGCACGATGAAGTAGCCTTGGCCGCGCTTGGGAATGTTCTCGGTGCCGAGGATGTCGTCGTAAACGACATCCAGGCGATCGACGCGTTCGATTTTTTCAATCAATTGATAGCCGTCGCTCAGAACCAGCTCGACATAGTAGCTGTCGGGCACCAGCGGAAGCGCGGGGACGGTGCAGACCAGCTTCGCGTTTTTGCAGCCGGGAAACGTGATGTTGGCGTGATACTGCGTATGGAAGAAGATCACCCGCTGGCCGCGCTCATTTTGCAGCGCGATGCCGCAGGTCAGGTTCTTCAGATCATCGCAGTTCTCCAGGTCGATCTCGAAGGTCACCGCGCCGCCGGTCTCAATGACGTTGGGGTGCCCGGTGCCGCTGGTGATGGTGAGTCCCGTGAAGATCGGCGGGCGCTGCCGATGCTGCGTGCGCGGACGCTCGCGAAGCGGAATGCCGTTATCTTGATTGGTGAGCGCGAGATAGCTTTTGACCGCTTCATCCGGCGCCATCTTCTCGCTGGCGCGCCCGCCCTCGACGAGCACGCACTGGGTGCACAGGCTCGCCACCGCGTCCATATTGTGGCTGACGAACAGCACGGTTCGCCCGTGCTTGACGACGTCGCCCATCTTCCCCAGGCACTTTTTCTGGAACGCCGCGTCACCGACCGCAAGCACTTCATCCACAATCAGCACTTCCGGCTCAAGGTGTGCCGCGACCGCAAATGCCAGACGAACGTACATGCCCGAGCTGTAGCGCTTCACCGGTGTATCAAGAAATTTCTCCACCTCTGAAAACGCAACGATCTCATCAAACTTCGCTTTGATCTCCGTGCGCTTCATCCCGAGGATGGCGCCATTCAGGAAGATATTCTCCCGACCCGTTAATTCAGGATGAAACCCGGTGCCGACTTCAAGAAGCGAAGAGACCCGACCGCGAATCCGGGCTTCGCCTTCCGTGGGCTCGGTGATGCGCGACAGCACCTTCAGCAGCGTGCTCTTGCCGGCGCCGTTGCGCCCGATGACGCCCAGCACCTCCCCGCGCTCGACGTCGAACGAAACGTTTTTAAGTGCCCAATACGTGTCGGTATCGTCCGTCCAGTCTTCGGACATCTTGCGGATGTTCTCGAAGGGCGCCTTGAAGAACGTTACCAGCGTTTCACGAAAATTCGTGTGCGCGGGATTCTCCAGGCCAAGACGATAGGCCTTGCCGAGTCCATCGACAGTGATGACTGATTTACTCATACGAAATACGCTTTATGCGAGGTCCGCGAAGCGCCGTTCGGTCTTGCGGAAGTAGAACAGGCCAAGGAGTAGAAGCACGATCGAGAGCAGGACCGAGCTGACCAGGTGCCAGGGGCGCCAGGGAAGCCCGAACATCGCCGATCGATAGGCATCGAAGACCCCGAACAACGGGTTAAACGCCAGCAGCCACTGATAGTGCTTGGGAATGGCTTCATCCACATTCATCGGGACGAAGCTCACCCACATCGCGATCTGGGCAATAAACGGGATCAGGATTCGCAGATCCCGGTACGTGACGGTCAACGCGCTGAGCAGCGACGCGATTCCGATTGAGACGAAAATGGTCAGCAGGATCAGCGGCACCACAAAGACAATCTGCCAACTCGGGGCGTACCCCTTGCACGCCATCCAGATAAAGAAAATTGCGAATGAGATCACCAGGTCCACAAGCGCGCTACCGATGGCGGAGGATGGGATGAACAGTCGAGGCAGGTAGATTTTATTCAAAAGATGCGTCTGATGAACCAGCGACATCCCGCCCTGACTGATGGCGGCAGAGACAAACATCCACGGGATCATCGCCACGAAAATGTACAGCGACATCGGTACGCCACCGACAGTTTTGCCGTTGCGCCCGAAGATCACAGTGAAGATCGCGACTTGAATGACCGGAGCCAGAACAGCCCACGCGATGCCTAGGACCGCCTGCTTGTAACGAACCTTAACATCCCGCCAGACAAGGAAATACATCAATTCGCGATAGCGCCAGAGTTCTTTCCAATCAATGGCGATCCACCCTTTGCGCGAGCGGATGCAGGTCTCTTGGCTGGGAGCGGCAGGCTCCTCCAGCGAGACCGATGAGGCGGGGACTTCTGACGAAAGGGTCGACATACCAGAAACGGCTTTCTTTCTCTCCCCACCGGGCTTCTGCGAGCGTTCCGACGCGGATAACAATTGCGTCGAATTCATTGTGCTCAAATCGTCCAAACCAGCAACCAACATGAACTTAAAAAACGCCTGCCCGGACCCATAAGCTACCGCATCACGTTACTGATTTAGAGCGTCCAAAATTCCAGTCAACTCTGCCGCCACCGCTTCGTCTGAAAAATGGGTTCGAGCATAATCGCGGGCGCTGATACCCAAATCGGCTCTTTTTGGTTCATCATTCCACAGGCGATCAATGGCGCCGGCAAGAGAATCTACTGATTGTGGCTCCACCAGCACGCCGGTTTTGTCATGAAGTATATAGTCTTCCGTCCCAATGCAGCGAGTGGCGATCACGGGCCGGCCCAAGGTCATGGCCTCGACAACCGTGACCTGACCGGATGCCGTGTCGTTGTTGGCGATGGGGATGACATTCAGACGCGCCATCGCCGCCAGATCCCGGCACTCATCGGCGTTGAGCCTGGACATAACTGTCACATTGGACGGAAGTTGCAATCCATCCATCGCATGCGGAGCCGACACGATGATCGTGCGCAAATTCAGCTTGCGCATCGCTTCAATGAAGGTCGGATAATCCCGGGCGGCAGATCCCATGGCCAAAACGAACGGCTGCTCGCGGTCTTCGGTGTTGGTGGGTGCGATGTAAGGCCGCTGGATGGGGACGAACTTAAACCGTTCCCGCGGGAGGCCCAGCCAGGCGCTGTACTGTTCGATCTCCCGGCGGGAGTGGACCACAAATAGATCGACGGTCGTCAAGGCATGACGAGAAAGAGTTCGCTTGAGCCCCTGATAGATTCGTCCCAGGTTGAACGACCAGGCGACGTGCTGGTGGTGGCGTCCGCCGTATCGCTGACGCAGACCGACCGCGGCTGCGAGCTGCGGGAAGTGCGTGATGATCGCTCCGCGCGACGAATCCAGGGCAAGCCCGGCATGCTTCCAGATCGTGCACCATTCCGCCGCATCGGTGGTCTTGCTCCTGCGGTGATGCCACATACCGGTCTGCAACGGCGCAGGGACGAGCTGGAACTGGTGCTTGTTCCGGCGAACAAGATCGGTCAGCCACTTCCCGTTGGAAGCCTGCGTGATAAACGGCGCTGCGACGACCCAATGCATGGTAGCCATATCCAACTGCCACGCGGGGTTCGGACCTTGCGTGGGCGGTTTTGGTAAAGGAGTTCAGTTCATCGCGACCTAAGCGGCAAGGCTCACATTGGCGCCGACGGTCATTCCGCTAATCACCATCTGTCCGCTCTTGCTGAGATACACGGATTGAAAGAGATCATGCTCGACCTGGCTCCACGATTCCCATTCATTGGCGGTCTGGTAACCGGAGGCGACCATCGAGGTTCCGATGAAGTTCGATCCGCCCTCGGCCCAGGTGGTGGCATTGATCGCCGGCCAGACGTTGTCCTTCACGATGCGGAAGCTGTTCATGTTGCCGTCAGCGACATAAACCGGGGCGCTACCCCAGGATCCCGTCACGAGGTTTGGAGCAACGTAGAGGTTGTTCTCCAGGGTGATGCCATTGACGTTGCCCTTGACGATCAGGAAGTTTCCGCGGTCGGAGGAGTTGATGCCGGTGTTGTTGAGGATGTGGAGGTCGGCTACCCCGCGCTGGTACTCCGAGTTGTATCCATCGACGCCGAAGCCGGTCGATCCGTAGACGATGTTGTTGTCGATCATGACGTGTTCAGCGCCGTGGTAGATCGACACATCCGAGCGGATCTGGTTGTTCTCGAGCACGACATTTCGGGCGCGGGCGCCTTTGTCATTCACGCCGTCCGCCCCACCGAGGGGACCGATCAACATGGTTCCGGCCGTCAGCGTGTTTCCGGTGACGTACATATAGCTGCCCTTGTGCAGATTCAGCGTGCATTTGATGACATCGGCGCCTTCGTTGGTGAAGTCGTTGTAGGCAATCAAAAGACGATCCGTTCCTTCGTTGCGGAGGACATGCTGGTACATCGAGTCGGCCACTTTGTTCCCGAGGTAAACCTGATCGGAACCTTCCACCCACGCGAAATACCCGCGGACCCCGATCGGGGCGGTGTTGTCCATGGCGAGCAATCCGGAGGGCTTGCCGTTGGTGTTGATGGCGTCAGCGACGTTCAAGAACTGGCAATCGCGGATCGTAATGTCTGACCCGGAAACGTTGACCGCCTGGGCCATGCCGTCGTAGTCGCGCGGACCACCGATGCCGTCGAAGGTGATGTCCCGGATGGTGATGTGGCGTGACGCGGTGTTCATCCCAATGATCTGGGCGCCGAGCTTCATCGGCCCGGTATAGCGAACGATGGGCTTGTCGCCATTGCCGTAGGCCCCGATGGTCACGTTGTTGAATCCGACGTTCATCGCGTTGTACGCGTTGAACGTACCGCCGCGCTCGAAGAGGATCTCGGTGTTGTCGCCGACGAGTTGAGCCGCGCGACCGAACGACTGGACGGCTGCATTCGATGATGTGCCGCTGTTGTTGTCGTTGCCCGACCACTGGCTGACGTAGATCGCGCGGCGCGAAGCGGCGGTGACGTTGACGTTTACCTGTGCCCAGGCGCTTTTGCCGGCGTCGTTGGTGAGCTTGAGTGTGACGGTGTAGTTGCCAGCCCGCTCGTAAGCGTGGGCGGCATTGAAGCCGTTCAGGGTGTTGTACCGGGATCCGCCGTCGCCGAAATCCCAGGTCATCTTGGCGTGAATCCAGTCGCCGCTCACGAGATTGGAGCTGAGCGCGTTCACGAAGATCGAGTGCCCGGCGGCAATGGTGGTGTCCATAAAGCTGATCACGGGAACAGGCGCGCCGACTGTGGGCGAGGGCGTCGGTGTTTGCGTGGGGGTGGGCGTGGGGTTGCTCTGGGTGGCGCCGCTGCTCTTCACCGTGAAAGCGATCTGGTAGGTCGCGCCGGCGTTACCGGTGGCGGCAACGCCGCTGAACGGCGTTGCCAGCACGGTGTGGTTGCCGTTGGAGAAGCTGAAGGGGTTGAGCGCACCGTTGGTCTCGCCATTGAAGGAGAACGGGTTGCTGCTGTCGTTGTACATTCCGCCGTTGCCGTCCATACCGAAGGCGACGCTATTGGCGCCGCCGGCGTTGGCGACGATTGTGATCCGGCTGGTTCCGATCTGAGACAGATCAACCACGGATCCGTTGCCGAGGTTCATGATCGGCTGGTTGGTGTCGGCGTTGTACAGCACGAGGCTGTTCACGACCGGGCCGTTGCTGCCTGGCTGGGGTGCCGGGGCCGGGGCGCTTTGTGGCACGTAGCCGACGTTCTTGACGCTGAACGAGACTTGGTAAGTTGCGCCTGCGTTACCGGTGGCGGCAAGACCGCTGAACGGCGTTGCCAGCACGGTGTGGTTGCCGTTGGAGAAGCTGAAGGGGTTGAGCGCGCCGTTGGTCTCACCGTTGAAGGAGAAGGGGTTGCTGCTGTCGTTGTACATTCCGCCATTGCCGTCCAAGCCGAAGGCGACGCTCTTGGCGCCACCGGCATTGGCGACGATCGTGAGCCGGCTGGTGCCGAGGGCGGCATAGTCAATGACGGCGCCATTGTTCAGGTTCATGATGGGCTGGTTGGTGTCGGCGTTGTAGAGAACGAGGCTGCCGACGGTCGGTGAACCGTTGTTGGGAACAGGCTGGCTAACCGGCGCCGGTGCCGGAGTCGATGCGGGGGTGTAACCGGCGTTTTTGACGGTGATCGAGATTCGGTACATTGCGCCGGCCCAACCGGTTGCGGCCGCGCCGCCGAAGGGCGTCGCGAGGAGGACGTGGTTGCCGTCGCTGAACGGGTAGGCGTTCAGCTTGCCGTTGGTTTCACCGTTGAAGGAGAAGGGGAAGCCGCTGTCGTTGTACATGCCGCCGTTGTTGTCCATGCCGAAGGCGACGCTTTTGGCGTTGCCGACGTTGGCGACGACGGAAAGGTTTTTGGTGCCGATGGCGGCGTAGTCGATGACCGAGCCGTTGGCGAGGGTCATCACCGGCTGATTGGTGTCGACGTTGTACAGAACCAGGCCGCTGACGGTCGGGGTGTTGTCGACGGCGAGGGCTTTCATCTGGGCGGGCTGGTTGCGGACGCTCGGAGTAAGGTGATTGGGATCGTCGATGACGGTGAGCGTGAGGATCATCGCGCTGCCGGCGGCGCTGTCGGCGACGATGGTGTGTTGGCCGGTGGATGGGGTCCAGGCGTAGAAGTCGCTGTTGTAGTCTGCGGGTTGAGGACCGGGATTTTCGATGTAGGTGACGCGCTGGCCGTCGAAGGTGAAGAGGACGCTGCCGGTCTCGTTGCCGTTAGAAACGTCGGCGCGGATGTTGAGATGGCGCGAAGCGGCCTGATTGGCGTCGAGCGTGAGCGGGTCGGTGAGGTTTTCGTAGCCTTTGAAGGGCTGGTGAGTGTCGGCGTTCACCAGGGCGAAGCTGGTGATGCTGACGTGGGCGGTTTTGTCCGAGCTGGATTTGAAGATGTCGTTGTCGGAGAACTTGAAGCTCCGGGTGACGTTGTTGGCGGTGGTGGTCAGCGTGGTGCGTGATGCATCAAGACTGATCGTGAGCTGATTACTGGACGCCGATGCGGCTTGAAGCGTGAAGCCTGCGGTAGGCGATACCGCGGACATCAGGGTTCTCCCTTCGAAGGTCTCGACAACCGCTTTGTTGGTCTTTACGACTGTGGCTTGCTTCTTCATGTCCATCGCATCGGAACCCATGCGAGGGTGGGCCATTCGACTTGAGGGCAAAAGCGGCGCGGGGGATCAGATTATCCGCCGGATGAACGGCACGGGCTTCACCGGCGATACAAGTTCACGTCCGAGAAGAAAAGGTCCGCCAGTGGTGGTATGACGCGCGGGGGGTCGTTAACGCGCGTGCGGTGGGCGCCGTGCGCGCCGTGGGCGAGGGGCATGAGGGGCATGAGACGTGTGCTTGGCAGGTATGGCGAAGACCCTCACCCCAACCCTCTCCCGGATTACCGGGCGAGGGGGAAGAGTGGTTCCGCGAAGGCGCAAGCGGCGGGGTTGCCTGGATTGGAGCTTGGGGTCTGTGAGGTTGTCCGAGGCGCGAGAGGATGATGAGGGTGGGGGCGGCGCTGCAGCGGTTACTGCGGGGTGGGCTTTTTCTTTTTCCGGGGTGGGGTTGATGATGGATCCGCGGGAGCGGCGGCTTGGCCTTGCTGGGCGGCTTGGGCGCGATCTGCTAGGGTTTGGCGTGCCTGGACTTCATCCTGCTGGGGGACCGGGGCGACGCAGCTTCGGGGCAGGGCCTGGAGAAGCTGCTGGCTGCTTGCGAGCGTCGTGTCATCGGGGAGGCGCTTTGCGGCGGCGGCGGCGTGGGCCTTGATCTGGGCGAACTTGCGATCATCGGCAATTGGGGGTTTTCGCCAGCTTGCTGAGTTGGCGGGCAACTCGGTGATGCGCCGCTCGGTTGATTGGACGCGGCTTGCCAGCGTCGGGTGATCGCTCGCCATGGCGGGTGTTTTGTCATATCCCTTATCGATCATGGTCTGGAAGAAGTCGTCGAACTTTTTTGGATCCCAACCGGCCCGTGTGTAGAAGATGAACCCGTATTTATCGGCCTCGTCTTCATCGCTTCGGGTGAAGCCCATGTTGAAGAACTGTGCGCCGGCGCCGCCCGCGGTGGCGCCGAGGGCGGCGTACTGGCTGCCGTGCTCTTTTCCCCCGGCGACGTAACCCGCACCGGCGAGTGCTGCCGCGGCGGCGAGCGCGCCATACTGGCGTTTCATTCCCTGGCCGACGTGCCGGGCATAGACATGGGCGTATTCGTGAGCCATTACGGCGGCCAGCTCATCCTCGGTTTTCGTTTCCTGGAGCAGGGCGTTGTAGATGTACATATGCTCGCCGCCGGTGGTGAAGGCATTGAGGGTTTTGGAATTGACGAGGTGGAACTTCATGTCCTGTCCGAACATCCACTGGGTGTTTTCGGAGAAGTGGGTCTTAGGTCCGACGCCCTGGGCATCGACTTCCTTGGCCGTTGCGATGATCCGGTTGCCGATCTGCTGGAGATAATTCTGCAACTGGGCATCGTTCATGACCGCGGGCTGAAGCTGGGTGTTCATCTGATCGGCCTGGGAGATCACGGATGCATCTTTCGGCGTGCATCCTGATGCCAAGAGGGTGAGCACGGACAAAACTCCGAAGACTGGAATGCGTTTTAGTAGTTGCATGAGCATATTTTGTGTCCTTAGGGCGACTGTACCTTAGCGGGAGCAGATTCGGCAACGGTTGACTCGTGAGGGGATTGGGGGCGTGGTTTTGGGAGTTGCCGGCGGGCCTTTGGCCCGACCGCTACGCGCTTTATGGTTTAGACACTTGAGGATGGGGGGGGATAGGTTGTGTTGCGGGCTGGTCGGATTGTTGGAACTCTGGCGGCCGACCTGGCGGCACGGGCGGGTCGCCCGCGCCCGGCACGCGGGGCCGCTAAACACACCGCGGGAACTCATTGGAATCCGTATTAGAAACCATCACCCCCTCACCCGAGCTTCGGTATTAGATCTGACTTCTTCGTAGCGTGGGCATCCTGCGCAGGTCTATCAACTCATCATCTGCATGGCGATCTTAGCCGCATTCATGGAAGCGCCCGGTTGATCGATTGTGGCGATCAATTCCCGCAGTTTGGTGCTCTGCCGCACGAGTTTTTCCGGATGTCTCAACAGATCCAGCGCGCACTTGGCCACCTTTTCGTTCGATCCGTACCAGGGGATAAATTCCGGGACCAAATCCGCATTGCCGGCGAGGATATTCACCATGGCGAGCTTGGGAGTCTTGATCAACCACCGCGCGATGCCATGCCAGAGGAGCGGATTCAGTCGATAGACGACGATCATGGGGACGCCGAAAGCCGCGACATGCACCGTTCCGGTGCCCGACTTCACAAAACACAAATCGCACTTCGGGACCACGCGATCAAAGCCATCCCGATCGACGTCAACGTGCGCCTGGCCCAGCATCGCGGTCACGAGGTCATGCGTTCCGTCGGTGGTGGGGATGAGGAATCGCGCTTGCGGATATTCCGTGCGTATCCGTCGGGCGACGTCCAGCAGATGGGGCAGATTGCCTTGAATCTCCGACCTGCGCGATCCGGGAACGATGCCGATGACCGGGGGAACCTCGGCGAATCCCACCCGCCCGCGGTCAACGAGCGCGCGGAGCGCCCGATCGCGAGGCAGCGCATCAAACAGCGGATGCCCGACAAACGTCGCATTAACCCCATGCCGTCGGAAATACTGTTCTTCGAACGGGAAAATGCATGCCACGCGATCGACGTACTTGCGGAGCTTTTTCATCCTCCGCGCGCGGCTGGCCCAGAGCTGGGGCGCGATGTAATACAAGACCGGGACCCCAAACCGCTTCGCGAGTTTGGCGAACGGCAGATTCATGGCGGAGCTATCCACGCAAATATGCAGATCCGGCGGCGCCTTTGCATAATAGGCCCGGGTCCACTTCATCCAACGCGAAACTTCGAGGGCGCGCAGCGCCCCGCGCCATCCCATCGCCGCGCGTCCGACGGTCTCGTGATGAATTTTGACGCCGGCGCGCGCCATCTTCGCTCCGCCGATGCCTTCGATCTCGATTGAAGGATCGAGATTTTTGAGCGAGCGCGCCAGCTCGGCGGCGTGCTGGTCCCCGCTTGCTTCCGCCGCCGTAATAAACACACGCCGCGCCATCAGTCCGTAGTCCACCCCCCTGCGGCGGGAGTGTCAAGGATCACCCTCTTTCATCCTGTTATAGGGATTCCATTTAATTAAATGGCTATGCGCGTGATTCGGCGCTGATTGTCGCCGTGAGAGCGTATGAATTTTTCCGTAGCACGGGCATCTTGGCGGTGCCTGTATCAACAACACGGGCAAGATGCCCGTGCTACAGCCAAATCTTCACAACTCTAAGGAGGACAACGAATGGCGCGTCAATCACCTCGCACTTTCGCGTCTTGGCGCCGAATCGTTATCGATTGTAGTAATAGATCCGTGTTTCGGTGTAATAAGGCGTCGCTGTTGCGGAAGGCGCTTCAGCCAGAGGAGCGGGAACCGCAACCGGCGCTGGCTGCGCGTATACCACGGGCGGCGACGAATAAATGACGCGCGGCGATGAATAAACCACCGGCGCGCTATACACCACAACCGGAGCCGGCTGAAAATAAACAGGCGACGGGCAATAATATCGCGGCTCGTAATACACGGGCCGGTAGCATGACGAGTACCCGCCGTAGTATTGGGATCCGTAATAACCACCGCCACCAAAACCGAAGGATAGGCTCACGCTTGAGTGACTTCCGCCATGGTGGTATCCGCCGCCGCCATAGCGTCCGCCTGCTGACGCAATCGCCGGGATCAGGCACAAGAGCAATGCAGCTAAGCACGAGTACCTCATAACAGTCTCCTTTCGGCACATTGGATCAACAACGTAAGTATAGACCCTGCTCCTGGCGAGAGGTTAGCGGCAGCGTTCGGTGCATCGCACAGGGCGATTTTGGACTTTTGGCGCCTAGCAAACCACCAGATTATCGCGATGAACCACTTCATCGTATGCCCCATCGCCCAGGAGCCGTCTCACGTCGGCGGTCTTTTTCCCGCGAATTTGCTCCAGGTCCGCGGTCCCATAATTGGACAGGCCCTGGGCAATCGCGTTTCCCTCGGGGGCTAGGATCTCGACGACATCGCCCCGCACAAAATGCCCGGCAACCTTGACGATTCCGGCGGGCAACAGGCTCTTGTTTTGTTCCACGAGGGCCTTCACCGCGCCCCCATCCACGGTGATGGAGCCCGCAGGCCTTGCCGCTCCGATCCACCGGCTTCGACTGTTCCTTCGACGAGTGGCGGGCATGAACAGCGTGCCCGTCTGCGCTCCGCTGAGGATTTTGATGAGCACGTTGTCATCCCGCCCATTGGCGATCACCATCGCCTCGCCGGAATCCGTGACCCTCTTTGCGGCCAGTAGCTTGGACTCCATTCCGCCTTTGCCGAGCGCGCTCTTCTCGGCCCGCACAAGCTCGCGCGCCTCGGCGGTGTTCTGCACCACGCGCACCGACTTCCCGGCCTCATCGAGCAGGCCATCCACCACGGTCAGCAGCACGAGCACATCCGCGCGCAGGGCACTCGCGATCACGGCTGCCAGGTAGTCGTTATCGCCGAAGGTGATCTTCACCAGTTCATCGGTGCTGATCGTGTCGTTCTCGTTGATGATGGGCACGGCACCCAGCTCCTGTGCGGCGTGGACGGTGTTGCGGACGTTTAAGAATCGCGCGCGATCGTCGATGTCCTCGCGCGTCAGCAGCAACTGCGCCACGGGCAAATGAGAAGGCGCAAAGGCATCGGCCCAGGCATCCATCAGCTTTCGCTGCCCCACCGCAGCCACTGCCTGGAGGCGTGCCAGATCCGTCGGCCGCTTGGTTAACCCTAGTTCCGCGACGCCCGCGCCGACAGCCCCGGAGCTTACGATCGTTGTCATCACCCCGCGCTGCCGGAGCGCCGCCACCTGCCGGGCGATCTTCCCCATGAATTCGGGATCGAGCTTCCCGGTCTGATCGGTTAAAAGCTGCGTCCCGAGCTTCACCACCATTGTCTTGACCTGAGACCAATCCAGCGCGGTCTGCGTAACCCCAACCAAGTCCTTCACTCCAATCATCCTTACGTTTTACGTTTTACTTCTTGTCCCGGGCTTTATACGCCTCATTCACCTTCTTCGCATCAATCTTGCCGGCATCTTTCACCAGACTGCTGACCATCGCCTTGAGCCACTTCGCGGTCTTACCCTCCGCGGCGGCATAGGTGCTTTCCTTGCTCGCGGTGATCGTGCCGGTCACCACCAGTCCATTATGGTCGTCCGTCTTGCACAGCAACTTGATGATCAGCATGTGCTGACCGGCGCGATTGATCTCCATGGACATCAGAAACGCTTCTGTTCCATCGCTCAAGGTCAGCTTGTCGCCAACTGCTCGCTGGATGACTTCGGTCTGCGGCTGCTCGAGGACCCGCCCGGCCACCACGTTCGCGGAGTTCTCGAGGTCCGGCTCCATCTTCACTTTTTCGACGATGATCTGCGCCTGGAGCTCGCTGCCGTTCTCATCCTTATCGGGCACCCCACCGGTTCCATCCGATCGCCGGAAGATCAAAACCTGCGGGGAGAAGTGATCCACGTTTGTCCAGGCCTTGGGGACCGCGATTGCGCAGCCCTCATCCTTGGCCGACTCCCAAGGCGCATCTTCATCGCCGATGGCATGCTGGCTTATCAACATGACGAGCGTGAGAACCGTCAACAGCGGGACCGTTTTCCTGCGCATAGCGAACTCCGCACCCGGATCAGTACACTCTCTCCCCGCTAAGGGCGTTTTGCAAACCGATTTTCAGTCCCCGCCCGCAGGCGTGCGATGTTTCCGCGGTGCTTGTAGACGATCATCGCGGGAATAAGTGTTGCAAACGCCAGAAGCGGCCATTGGTTTCCCGTCACCGGCCACCCCAGCGCGAGCCCGACCGCCAGGTATGCGAGTGGAAATGCCACAGCGCCGATGATCGAAGCCAGGCTTACGTAGCGCGTCGCCTGAAAGACAATACCCCAGACCGCGACGGCGAGCATCCCCGGCAAGGTGAAGTACGGGAAGACGCCGAGCAGCACACCGGCGCTGGTCGCGACGCCCTTCCCGCCCTTGAATTTGAGGAAGATGCTGAACATATGTCCGGCGATCGCGGCGGCACCGACGCTCAGCCAGAGCAGATTTTCCTGCCAGTGGGTTGCCGAGAACCGCAGCACCGCCCCGGCGGCGAGGACCGGCAGGATTCCCTTGAGCAGATCCAGGGTGAAGACGATCGCGAAGAACTTCCCTCCGAGAAGCCTGCCGAGATTTGTCGCGCCGATGTTTCCGCTTCCCGCGGCGCGCGGATCGATCCCTTTGGCCAGACCCACGAGCAGGCCAAACGGAATCGACCCAATCAGATAAGCAAGAGGAATAAGGCCGACAAGGCAGGATTTCGCCATCGCGATGGTGTTTTATCCGAATCGTTTCCCGGTGTCGCGGTTGCGCTGTGCGTAAGAGTCAGACGGGATATGATTCAAACTTTCGCTTGTGACGCGGCGACTTCAAGACCTCGGGCCTTACTCATAGAAGCGTTTGCTCAGCAGTCGATATTCGGCTTCGCGTACATCGAGGAAAGTCCAGTGCATTGCTGTTGCGAGAATCTGCACGGTCACCATCAGCACAAGCGCCTTCGCGACGGGCCGGTGCATGCCTTGGCCCTTCAGCAGGCCGAGATCCATTGCCAGGCCGAGCGTTAGCAAAGGCAAGAATGCCACCCACAACCTTGGCAGTTCATAGGTGACCCCCATGAGATAGGTGATGACCATCACCGCCCCCGTGCAGAGCGCCATCCTTCCGCCAAAGTCCATGCTCCTTTGGTGGGCACGCAACCCCACCAGCGTCCAAAGACCGGGACTTGTAAAGAGCAGAAACGAAGGCAGACCGATTGCGAACCAGATCGCCGGATTCCTCTCGAAGGTCTCCTGTAACCCTTCGAAACGCCGTATTTCGGCGAACGTCTGCAATGGAATATTCCAGCCGATGCTGACGTAGGCCCCGATCAAAACGGCGGCCGCGCCCGCCAAAGCGGCGGTGCCGTTTGCCGTCAGACGTTTGATCCCACCGCGCTCCCGCGAGACCCAACCTTCCCATGCCGTCGCGATGACCATCGCCAGCGCTATCCAGATATGAATCAGCCCGATGGTGGCGCCCACGACGCCGATCGCTCCGGCGCCCGCCGCCCACAGGCAATTGCGTTTCTCCCAACCCGCGAGCCACCCGAGCAACATGAGGTTGATCGTCAGAAGCTGGGCCGGATCTTTTCCCGGGACAAAATGCACGGTCATCGGGTTGAAGCACATGACGATCGCCACAACGGCCGCCCCGGCCGGGGAGAGATAAAGCCGCGCCAGGAAATACGCGGCCACACACGCGAGCGCCCACACCGCGCACAAGAACGCGGCCACCTTCAAGGAGTTTGAAACGATCGTTACGTTGGTCGCCGGGATATCAAACTGCTCGACCAGGATCTTTTCGATACCGCCCAGGGGCTCGACCCGCGGGGGCCAGGCGTGAATCACGGCATAAGCAATTGCGGTCATCCCCGGGGGATTCGACAGCACCCGCGTCCCTCCCATTTCTTTCGGCGTCCGCTTGAGCCGTTCGTCGAACATTCTGAGATACCCGCGGAGCGCGGTGACATTTTCCGCTTCGGTTACGAACGCGCCATCGCTCGACATCGACCGAAGATTGAACGCATGTTGAGCCAAAGGGGTCGGCGGCGCACCCCACAACCACCCCGCCGCCAGCGCGAGCGCCCCTGTCAACATGATCCCGCCCCACTTTTGTTTGAGCGACAACCGCCAGACGGCGCCTGCGGCCAAGGCGGCGATGCAAATCACAAAGGTTGACCGGACCGTCCGCAAATCCTTGACCGGCGAATATCGATAAGCGAAATACCCCTGCCCGAACCGCACCCCCGTGGTTGACATGACGAGCAGCGTGCCGATCACGGTCACAAATGAAGCGGCGAGCCAATGCGCGATTAACCGCGAACGTGGTGCAGCGACCATCTTCTGTTTCGCAACTCTTGGAGCGGGAGCGCGTCGCTTAGACATAGACAAATCCACCGGCGCTAAACGGTCGGGTCGAGACCCGCATGTCTAACTCCGCGGAGGAAGCATTACGCATTTCACCTTCAAGATATTCGGTCGCGCTCGCAAGCGGTTGATGAGCGCTGCGGGAGGTTCGGAATCCGTCTTCAGCACCATCAGCGCGGTTGCGGCGCCGGATGCATCCTTCTCGCGCGAGATCACCATGTCGGCGATATTGACGTGAGCATCGCCGAAGCTGGTTCCAACGACGCCGATGACGCCGGGCTGGTCCTGGTTCACGATGATGACCATCTGCCCCTCGGGCACCATGTCCATCGCATACCCATCCATCCGCAGCACACGCGGCAATCCGTCCGCATAGACGGTTCCGAGGATTCGATGCGACTCTCCGCTCGCGCTGTCCGCCCGCACGCCCACGATATCGCCCACCAACCCTGCCGGCGGCTGCGGCTCATGGATCTGGACGACTTCAATCCCGCGCTGCCGGGCGAGATGCTCGACGTTGATCACGTTGACCGGGGTATCGAGGTGCGGCCGAAGCAGCTCGACCGTCGCGAGCCGGAGCAGGGTGTTCATCAACTTCGGCGCCCGGGTGCCGCTGGCGCGCAGCGTGATGGTCTTGTATCCACTCTCGCAGATGGCCGCGAGGAGGATCCCCATCCGGCGCGCCAACTCCGCCAGCGGCGCTTCATCGGGGGGAAGATCGAGCTTGATCCCGCCTGCGTTTACCGCGCCGCGAATCTCGCCATTCTTGAGATATGCTACAATCGCATTACAAGCATCCACCGACACCGCCGTCTGGGCCTCATCGGTGCTGGCTCCCAGGTGCGGCGTGAGGACCACGTTCTCGAGCCCGAGCAGCGGATGATCCGCCGGCACCGGTTCTTTCACATAAACGTCGATTGCCGCCCCCGCGATCTTCTTTTCCTTCAGCGCATCGGCCAGCGCGAACTCATCCACCACTTCACCGCGCGCATCATTGATCACCAGCAGGTTGGGTTTTGCTTTGTTAAACAAACGCTCGCGGTTGAGCAGATGCTTCGTTCCCTCGCCGCCCGGGACATGAAACGTGATCACGTCGATCTGCGCCAGGAACTCATCGAAATCGCGCACCATTTTAACTTTGCCGTCCAAAGCACTTTCCGCGGAAAAGTAGGGATCAAACCCAAGGACGGTCATTTCCATCGCCAGCGCTCGCGTTGCGACGGTTCGCCCGATTCGACCCATTCCGACGACGCCAAGTGTCTTTCCGGCCAACTGGGTTCCCTGGTATTTGTTTCGAGCTTTAGGCGATGCGCTCCACTCGCCGGTCTTCACGGCGGCATGAGCCTGTGGGATTTTCCGCGCCAGCGACATCATCAGGGCGAGCGCGTGCTCGGCTGTTGAAAGGGTCGAAGCCTCGGCGGTGTTCAGAACCAGGATTCCCTTCGAGGTCGCGGCTTCCAGATCGATATTATCCACGCCCACTCCGGCTCGCGCGATCGCCTTCAGGTTGCCCGGATTCTCGAGAACTTTTGCGGTCGCCTTGACGCCGGAGCGCACGATCAGGGCATCGTATTGTCCGACAATGTCTGCCAGCTCCTGTTCGTTGAGCCCAATCTTCTCGTCAAATTCCATTCCGCTTTGGCGCAGAAACGCCAACCCCTCTTCCGCCAGCTTATCTGCCACGAGAATGCGCAACGCCATGGTGATCGTCCTTCAGAAAAACGGTTCGAGCGCATCGTAAAGGTGACCCCAACCCCCCGCAAGAACGGTCTCAGCTCGCCGCTTCAATTCTTATTTCAGCTTGTTTCGGATTTCGTGCTTCGGATTTACATTCCCCCTCATGCTCACGTCCTTTAACCCCCTCCGCCACCGCCAAGCTCTAGCCAATCCTCTCCGCGTCACGGAGCACTCGGCATGGCTTGGCCACATTCCGTTCGGCATGGCGCTCGTGGAAATGATCCGGCCGCGCATCTTGGTCGAGCTCGGGACGCTTCGGGGCGACTCTTACTGCGCCTTCTGCCAATCGATCAAGGCCACTAACGCCGATACCCAATCCTTTGCCGTGGACACCTGGCGCGGCGACATCCACATTGGCGCGTTCTCAGACAAGCTCCTGTTGGAGCTTCGCGCCCATCACGATCCGCTCTACGGCAGCTTCTCCACGTTGATCCAGGCGGATTTCGATGCCGCGGTCGGCCGCTTCGACGACGGCTCGATCGACCTGCTCCACATTGACGGCTGTCACACGTACGAGGCCGTCAAACATGACTACGAAACCTGGCTGCCCAGGCTCAGCTCGCGCGCGATCGTTCTGTTCCACGACACCGCGGCCCGCGGCACCGACTTCGGCGTCTGGAAATTCTGGGGCGAAATCTCGCCGGATCATCCTCATTTTGAGTTTCAGCATGCCCAGGGGCTGGGCGTTCTTGCCGTGGGTCCGGAAGCGCCGCGACCGATTCTCGACTTCCTCTCCACCGCAAGCGCAGAGCCTGATCCCATCCGCCTATACTTCTCGGTCCTGGGCCATCGCATCGAAATGTTTTCAACCGCCGGCATCCTGATTAACGCAACGGTGCGTGCCCACCAGATCATCGAGCAATGGCACAACAAACGTAACGAGCGTCTTGGGCCCCTCCCGCATCCGGTCCAGGAAACGAGCAAGTTCGCCGATCGAATCGTCGCCGAAGTCACGGCGCTTGCGAACCGCGCGAAATGATCACTTGTTCACCTTCCACACCAGGAGCCGAAGCGAATTGAGAACCACCACGACTGTCGACCCCTCATGAAATAAGACCGCGACGCCCAGGTACGTGTACCCGAGCGCCGCCAGCGGCGCCAGGACGCAAATCACACTTAGGGCGATGGCCAAGTTCTGCTTGATAATCTTCCGGCTGAATCGCGAAAGCGCGATCGCATCGGCGAGTTTTCCGAGATCATCCGCCATCAGCGCCACGTCCGCGGTTTCGATGGCGACATCCGTTCCCGCGCCGCCCATCGCGATGCCTACGGTTGCACTGGCCAGCGCCGGCGCATCGTTCACGCCATCGCCCACCATTGCCAGCGCGCCGTATTGCTTCTCGAGGTTTTTGGCCAGTTCGAGCTTCTGCTCGGGCAGCAATTCCGCATGAAACTCATCCACCCCCACTTCCTTCGCCACCGCCGCCGCAACGGCGCGTTTGTCCCCGGTGAGCATGATCGTGCGTTTAATCCCGAGGGCCTTCAATCGCGCAATTGCCTCCCGCGCATTAGGGCGCGCCCGATCCTGTAACCCAATCAGGGCCACGGCCCGATGATCCACCGATACGGCGACCACGCTGCGACCCAGGTCTCCCAACGTAGTCGCCGCGAGCATAAGAGATTCCGTATCGCCGTTGACGGAGATCGACTCGGGCCTTCCGGCAAATACTCGCCGGCGCTCGACCACCGCGGTCACCCCCTCCCCCGGCACCTGCTGTGCATCGGTCGCTTCAGGAATTTTCATTCCGCGCGAGATGGCTTCATTCACAATCGCCCGCGCCAAAGGATGCGTGCTCGTCGCCTCGACCGCCGCCGCAAGCGATAGCGCCTCATCCGGGGTGATTGAATCCAGGGCGACCAGATCTGTTACCACCATCCGACCGGTGGTCACCGTCCCGGTTTTATCCAGCGCGACAACCCGCACCCTTCCCAGATTTTCCAGGTGCACCCCGCCCTTGACCAGCACCCCGATCCGCGCGGCGCGGGCAATCCCGGAAAGCACCGCGGCCGGCGTTCCAATGGCCAGTGCACAAGGCGAAGCGGCCGTCAAAAACGCCATCGCGCGATAGAACCAAGTCCCCCACGCCCCGACCACCAACGGCGGGACCACGATCAAAACCATCGTCGCCACAATCACCACGGGCACATACCAACGCTCGACCTTATCCGTGAAAACCTGGGTCGGCGACTTGGTCGTCTGCGCCTCGTTGACCATCTTGACGATCTTGGCCAGCGTCGATTCCCCGGCATGCTTCGAGACCGTCACGACCAGCAATCCTTCCCCATTGATCGTCCCCGCAAACACCTGGGCTCCTGAACTCTTCTCCACCGGCGCGCTCTCGCCGGTGATCGGCGATTGGTCGATCGCGCTCGCACCGCTCTCCACCATCCCATCGGCGGCAACCCGCTCGAAAGGCTTAACGACCACTCGATCTCCAACCTTTAGATCTTCAACCTTCACCAATCGCTCGCGCCCGAGCGCATCGCGAACCGTCGCGGTCTCCGGCGCCAGCTTGGCCAGCGCCTCGATCGCATGCCGCGCCCGATCCATGGCGTAATGCTCCCCGGCGCCGCCGAGCGCGAACAAAACCAGCAGCAGCGCGCCTTCCTCAAAATGTCCGAGCGATGCGGCCCCAAAGGCCGCCGCGAACATCAGCACATCGATGTCGAACTGAAGCTGTCGAAGGATCTGAAACGTGTTGATGGCCGTGAACCACCCCGCGATGACGAAGCACGCCAGCACCGCTGGATACCGCACGGCCGGAATTGCCTTCCAATGTGCAACCCACGCGATCAGAAGCAGCGCCGCCCCGACAATCGCCATCGTCAATTCGCGATGCTCCGATGCCCGATTCCAAAATCGCCCAAGCGACCTCGGGGCTCTCACGTTCGCGGCTATCGCCGCTTGCGCTTTGGCGGATGCCCGAGCTTCCACTTCCGACTTCAATCGAAATCCCAAATCATCCAACCGCCGCGCAATCTCCGGGAGCGCACATTGCCGGCGATCGAACTCCACGCGCAACGTCTTCGAAGAATAACTCGCGCTGGCGACCACGCCCGGCAACTTCCCCAGCGCTGCCTCGATCACCTGCTCGCTTCGCGGCGAGACCATCCCCTCGATTGCCAGCACCACCTCCGCCCGGCGCTCGACAAAACAGACATCCGCGCGCCGAAGCTCGGCCTCGATCTCCGCCATGCGCACCATCCGCGGATCATATTCCAGTTCGAGCGTCGCGAGCTCCTGCCCGTGCTCGCACTTCAGGGTCGCGTTGCGCACGCCCGGCGTCGCGAGCAGCCGCTCGCGAACACACCGCCCGCACACTTCGCGCTCGCCCGGATCCTTAGGGCAACTCGTCGGAAGCTGAAACGTCTTCATCGCCATGCGTTATCTCAAGCTTGCCCTGTTTTATACGGATTCCATTTAATTTGGCGCTTGATTTCCTCTCGAAGCCGGCGCCCCGTCAGCGGGGCCACTAACCCTGGGCGCGGGAATTAAGCGGGATCCGTCTTACCCCGTCGCCCGGTACTGCGGGAGGGTGAGGGTCTTCTTCTGTCCACTTGAAACTGATTGTAAGCATGGATCGCTCCACCCGCAGGCGACTATCATCAATTTATGTCAACCGCGATCCCCTCTCAAAGCCCCGCCGCCGCTCCCGCCGCCCGCGCATCCCGCGCATCCCGCCCGGTCTATTTCATCCTGCTCATCTTCGCGGCGGTCTTCGCGTTTGTCGGCCTGTCGAAGCTTCGCGACAAAGAAATCATCCCGTGGCGCGATGATTTTACCGCCGCCAAAACCGAGGCCGTTCAGCAGCGAAAACCCATCTTCGCCTACTTCACCGCGAGCTGGTGCGGCCCCTGCCAGTATCTCAAGTCGACGACCTGGGCGGACAAGTCCGTCGACGCCGCACTGCGGGATTTTGTGCCGGTAAAGATTGACATCGACGCCAGCCCTGCGCTTGCCACCGATTACGGCATCAGGGCGGTTCCCACGTTCGTCATCCTCGATGCCACCGGCGCCGAACAATCCCACACCACCGGCGCGCTAGGCCCGGCGGATTTCCTGACGTGGCTGAATTCTTCCCGTAATATGGGCGTCCCGCCCATGTCTTCCGAGTAACGATCCAGCGCTTACCGCACGCCCAACTCCTTCAGAATAGGAACCACCTTCGGCAGCGGCGACTTCCACAACCACGCCGGCTTCAGCCAGAGCTTCTTCAACACCTTCGATTGAATCCGTCCCTCCTTCTCCTCAATGGCTTTGAACTTCCTATTTCTCTCAAGCGTGTACACATCCACTTTCCGCACCAGCGGATCAATAATCCAATACTCCCGCACACCGCTCGCCTCGTACTCGATATATTTCTCCCGTCGATCCCGATTCTCGCTGTCCGGCGAAACAATTTCGATTGCCAGATCCGGCGCCCCATCCAAGTAGGTCTTCTTGATGATCGAATGTCGAGCCTTGGAGACAAACAAGAGATCCGGCAGTCTTCGGCTTTTTACTTTCATCAGACGAACCTGCGATTCGATGGCCAAGGGCGTTCCCAGATCGTCATACTCGATCACTTCTCCCAGCACTCGCGTAAGCCAGACCGTCAAGGCGTTATGTTCCGTATTCGCCGGTGACATTATGACAACCTCCCCATCCACCCATTCCGCCCGAACATCTTCCGGACACCACGCTACAAATTCCCGCTCGGTCATGCGCACCCGCGGAATCGGCCGCCCGTCCAGTTCAATCGCAAGCTCCCGAAGCGCCTCGCTATCTCGAAGCTCGTCCAACACCGACATGTCTCACCTCCTCAATAGCATAGCACCCTATTCAATCCCTCTGGTGTACCACTCCGATGCAATCGACAGCCCGCGTCTTTTCAGCATCGCCCGCTTCGCTTCGTCCCGATGCCCGCACACCACGATCAACTGCGAAGCTCCGCGCGTCTTCGCAATCCGCAACGCTTCATTCAGCAGCGCCACCCCAGCTCCCTCCCAATCCTCCCGCTCCACCATGAAATCATCCACCACGCAAGTAAGTCCCCCAGCGTCATACACCGGCGGAGCCGGCCGCACGTCCCCAATCAAAAACCCATCCACGTTGCCCCCGCACTCATGCATCAGCGCAATCACCTTCCCCGCGCTAATCAGATCTTTCAAATATGCCGCGTGCTTTTCCTTCGCCTCGACGGCCGGGTTCCACATCCGCGGCTGATACGCCGCATACTGCGCCCGCTTCATCTCCGCCAACTCCTCGATTGCATCCAGATCATTGACCGTACCCACACGAACAACCCCGTCAGTTCTGGACATCTTCGGCCCGATCGCACACCCGCATCCCAACAACATCAGCAGCGCCAAAATGGTCGCCTGTGCAACCATCACCGCACCCCCAACTCTTTCAAAATCGGAACCACCTTCGGCAGCGGCGACTTCCACAACCACGCCGGCTTCAACCAGAAGTTCTTCAACACCTTCGACGCGAGTCAGCCAGACCGTTACGTCCACATGCTCCGCATTCGCCGGTGACATCATGACCACTTCCCCATCCACCCATTCCGCGCGCACCTCTTCCGGACACCACGCCACAAATTCCCGCTCGGTCATGCGCACCCGCGGGATCGGCCGCCCGTCCAGCTCCACCGCAAGTTCGCGAAGCGCCTCGCAATCCCGAAGCTCATCCAATATGGACATGAATTACCTCGCCAAAAGTACGTCATCAAGGTCGCAGATCTAACGTGTATTCGATCCCATCGGCGTCGCCACCTGCGCCCGCCCGCGATTGATCGGAAGCGACACCGTCCGATGCGCCTCTTCCGGACACCGTGCCGCGAACTCATCGTAAAACTTGTTGATGAACGTCCGCGTCGCCCACGCCGTTCCATCGGCCAAGCCGCAGATCGTCGTTCCGGGCATGATGCCCATCGTCTTTTCAAGCTCCATCAGCATGTCGAGATCTTTCGCCCGACCGCGACCGTCGAGGATGCGGTTGAGAATCTTCGCCATCCATCCCGAACCCTCCCGGCAAGGCGTGCACTGACCGCAGCTTTCGTGCGCGTAGAACCGCACGCAGTTCCGCAGCGCCGCGACCATGTCGGTGTGCTCGTTCATGACGATCATGCCGGCCGTTCCGAGTCCGAGACATCCGCCGCGAAACCGCACATCATCGAAATCCAGTTTGATGTCGAGTTGGTTGGTTCCCAGAACGCCCATCGATATTCCGCCGCAGATCGCGGCCTTGTAGGCGCCGCCCTTCATCCCGCCCGCCATGTCGATCGACTGCTGTAATGTGATCCCGAGCTCATTCTCATACACGCCCGGCTTATTGAGATGGCCGCTCATCCCGAACAACTTCGGCCCCGGACTGGTCGGCGTCCCCATGCTCTTAAACCAGGCTGGCCCCTTCTCAATCACCGGGGGAACGAGACAAAGCGTCTCCACATTATTGATCACCGTCGGCCGCGCAAACGCTCCGGCGATTGCCGGAAACGGCGGCTTATTCCGGGGCCAGCCGCGCTTCCCTTCGAGGGACTCGAGCAATCCCGTCTCCTCCCCGCAGATGTACGCCCCCGCCCCGCGATGCACGTAACATTCGAGCTTGTGTGCGGATCCCAAAATTCCCTGGTGCCCGAAAATCTTATTGTCGTACGCTTCCTTGATCGACTTCTCGAGGACTTTCGCCTGCCGGTGATACTCGCCGCGGATGTAGATGTAAGCGACATCACACTGCGTCGCCATCGCCGCGATCGCAATCCCCTCCAGCAGCGAGTGCGGATCGTAGTCCATCAGATAGCGGTCTTTAAAAGTCCCCGGCTCCGATTCATCCGCGTTCACCGCCAAATAGTGCGGCCCCTTCTTCTCCTTGGGAATAAACGACCACTTTTGCCCCGCACTGAACCCCGCCCCACCGCGCCCGCGCAATCCCGAATCGGTCACCGTCTTGACGATCTCTTCCGACTTCATCTCCAGCGCACGGCGCAGCGACGCATAGCCGCCGGTCGCGACATAATCGTCGTATCCCACCACCTTCCGCTGATTCGGGTCGAGAGGTATACGCTTGGTCAAAACCGGTTCGTTAAACGCCATGACTCAACCTTTGGTTGCAAATTCGATTCGCGAACTCCGAAGCACGAAGCAGAATTGCCTCATTGCCGATTCGGATTTGTTTCGGATTTCGGAATCCGGATTTCGGATTGTTCCTGAACAATCACCTCATCCACCGTCGTCCGCCTCAATTTCTGCTCCGGGTTCCCCTGGACCTTCGCCTCCTGCACGGTCTCCTTTCGATACACCACCGCCGGGACCTGCGCCTTCACGCCCTGCTTCACATACCCGACCTGCCGGCCGAGCCACCGAAACAAACTTTCCGATTTTTTCGTCACGTTTCACGTTTCAGGATCATTACTCCGCCGATACCGGCAACCCACTTACCGTGTCCATCGTCACCGGATCATACCCATCAATAAACCGCTCGACATCTCCAATGCTCCGCCGGCTATGCCCAAACGTGAGGATTTCCTTCTTCGTCCGGTCTTTATCCCATTTCAACACGCTCATCTGATACGCCGCCACCATCATCCCCGTCCGGCGTACGCCCTGCGCACAATGCACCAGCACCGGCTGACGTTTCTTATTCTCAACAGTACCCAAGAACTCCTTCACATCCGCCTGCGTGGGCCATCCGCCAAGCTTCACCGGCACCCAAATAAACCGAATCTTACTCCTGCGGCAAAAGTCTTCTTCAAATGAGAACGGCTCCTTTTCCCGCTCCGTCCGATCCAGCAAGCACACCACCGACTTCGCCTTCGCATCCGCTGCCCCGGTCTGAAATTCCCGCACCGTCCGAAGCCCATCGCGATACAAGACCAAAGGCTCCACGACGCCGAAGTGATACGTCTGGAACGAATACATCCACACGTACAACCCCGCCAGGATCACCAGCACCACCACACCAACAATCCACATAGGCGCCCGCGAAATGGAACTGAAAGGCGTCATAACCTGCTTCTTCACGAGTCACGAATCACGAGTCACGAGTCAATGCCCCTCCTCCCACGTCACTCCCGGATCCCGATAATCCCCCGGCTCGTCCGGCAACCCCGCCACAATCTTCTCCAACCCCGCCGCCGTCACACTCTCATGCAAAACTTCATTCACCATCGCGACCGGCGCGGTCCCGCACGACCCCAAACACTCCAGTTCCACCAGCGTATACCGCTGATCCGCCGTCGTCTCGCCAACCTCCACCCCCAGCTTCTTCTCAATCCGATCCGTCAACTCCTTGGACCCGCAAATCTCGCAAGCCAGCGACCGACAAACTTGAATGAGATACTTTCCCTTAGGCTTCAGCCAATACTCTTCATAGAAAGTGGCCGTGTCCATCACCTCCGCCGGCGCCAGCCCGAGAAACTCCGCGACCTCGACCATCGCCCCGGTCGGAATCCAGTTGTAGCGATGCTGCACCGCATGCAACACCGGGAGCAAACACGCCCGCTTCGTCGGATAGCGCGGGAAATATTTCTTCGCGAGGTCCAACTTCAGGTCATCCGTGAGGAATGTCGTCCCCGACTCAAGCACTGCCGTCCGACGATCTTCTGCTATCCACGCCATTGCTCACACCAACTCTTTCAGCAAGTCAAAATGTCGATCAACGCGTTCAACCTGAACATTGTGGATTTGCGCGCAGGCGATCTCAAATCCTAGTAGGGTCCGCTTCCACGGACCGGTTATTCTCTTCGCGAGACACTGCCTCAAAATCGGGGCAACCCATGTGTTCCCATGTCAGCAACCCACAACGATGACTTCGCGGATTGACACAGACGCCCCAATCGAATCGTAGCGCTCCTTCCAGCGGTACAAAATGAGCGCAACCGCAGGAGCAGTCGTCGCCTTCACGGACACGCAAACCATAAGGCTCGAAATCGAGTGGACGACAGATCGACGCCATGCGCGGTCGCATGATTCAGGCTCCAATCGTTCCACCGAATCCGTTTCGCCATGACGACTATACCGTGATGAGACAGTCACTATCGATCCGATTCCGCCGCAACACGTTAATGCTCCCCAAATCCGTCTGCCGCAATCCAATCTCGCGGAGCGTGTATTTCACTTTAGAAGCATCAACTGTTCCAAGTGCGCATCCGTCGAATCCACCGAGACACCATGCCTTCGTGCCGTTGCAGCGATTACCAGGTCCGCGGTCTGAACGTTCAACCCATGCGATCTCGCCTGCCGAGAAAGTTGCATCGCACGATCCCACACCGCTCGATCAATTTCCAGCGCGACCACGACCGTCTCCAACTGTCCCAGATCGCGTCGCTCTCGCTCGCCGCGGACCCCGTTCCACAATTCGAGCCGCACCATGTCGCACCACGCGGCCTGCCCATCGACGACCAGGTCGGCGATCCTATCGCGAACGTCGGACTTACCGCTCACGCGAAGCGTCTCGATCCAGCTCGATGTATCAACGAGAACCATGCCATCGCGCGTTGTGACGTTCTTCCCGCGCCTCCCGCATCTTCCGCAATTCCTTTTGCGTCATCATGTTCTTGAATGTCCCGAACATCGCAATCACCTTCTCCGCCCGGCGACGACGGTTAAACTCCTCCAGAGCCGTAACCACAGCCTCCCGCTTCGTGGCGGCGTTCAGGTTCGCCATTGCTTCCTGGAGCAGCTGTTCTGGAATATCAATCGTCGTCTTCATTATTCCAATTATCGGCAATCAGGAATCCATGGTCAATCCTAAAATGACTTCTATAGGAGCCTCTCGTTGGACTCCACTCTTCGTTCTAGCGATCCAACTCCGCCGCAATCACGTTAATCGACCCCAACACCGCCACCACATCCGAAATCATGTGCCCCTCCATCATCTTCGGAAAGCATTGATAATTGATATACGAACAAGGCCGCGTCCGCGCCCGCCACGGCAAATTCTCCCCCGCGCTCACGATGTAAAACCCAAGCTCCCCATTCCCCGATTCAATGCACCGATACACCTCGCCTCGCGGCGCCTCGAATCCCCGGTTGGTCATGATCAATTCGAAGTGCTGAATCAGCCCCTCGATCGAAGAATACACCTGATCCTTCGGCGGCAAAACTTCCTTCCCCTCCGGGCTCACATTCACCGGCCCACCCGGAATGTTGTCGATCAGTTGCCGAACAATCTGCATCGACTGCTGCATTTCCTCCATCCGCACCAGGTATCGCGCATAAGCATCCCCCGTCTCCATTACCGGCACCTTGAAATCGACCGCGGCCGAACCCTCCCCATCCCAATTATTCTTGAAGCACAGGTACGGCTCATCCTTCCGCACGTCCCGCCGCACGCCGCTCGCCCGAGCCAGCGGCCCGGTCAAGCTCCACGCGATCGCCTCTTCCTTGGTCATCACACCAATCCCCTGCGTGCGATCCACAAAAATCCGATTTTTCGTCAGCAGCTTGTCCACATCCTCCGCCGCCCGGGGCAGCGCATCATCCACAAAATTCTTCACCATCCGCTTGAACACCGCCTCATCCGGCAGATCCATGTTCAAACCCCCCACCCGGCACCACGAAGTATGAAACCGCTGCCCCGTCATGTATTCAAAAATGTCATAAATCACCTCGCGCTCGTTGAACCCATACAGAAACGCCGTAAACGCGCCCAGATCCAAACCCGCCGCCCCGATGCACAACAGGTGCGATTGAATCCGCCCCAGCTCCCCCGCGATCGTCCGCAGCACCTTGGTTCGCGACGTCAACTCAATCCCCATCAACGTCTCGGTCGATTCAAACCACGCCAGCTCGTTGTAGATCGGCGCCGAATAATCCATCCGATCCACAATCGTGACATTCTGGTTGTAATTGAGGTTTTCCATCAGCTTCTCGAAGCCCGAATGAAGATAGCCGATGTGCGGCGTCACCTTAACGATTCGCTCGCCATCCAACTCGAGCACAATTCGCAACGTCGTATGCGTCGCCGGATGCTGAGGCCCGAAGTTCAACGTCCAAAGATTAGCGGCCTCCCCGTTCGCTTCTCCCCCCACCCGATCCGTCGCCGCTTCCGTCAAGGTATAAGGCATGACAAGCTACTTTCGCATCAAGGGCAAGCCCAGCGCTTCAGCCCTGGGACCAAGATCAAAATCATACGACCCCACACCACTTCGTGCCACGCTTCACAATCTTCGCGAGTTTGCTCCTTCTTGCGGATCGCATCTCAGCCCCCACCCAAAAATTACCCACACAAACCCACAATCACCGCCCAACACCAGAATCCCGCCCGATTCGCCAGGTTCGCCGCCGGATTCATGAATTCACCCTAATCCACCAATTTCCCTTTCTCCACTTTTTCAATGTCCTCAAATATCCCTCGGTGGTAGCATCTTCACGAAGCGTCCTGCTTAACGAGAAGTGCTGCAAAAAGGGTCCGCCGTCTCATCCAACATCCACCGAATCGACAGGTAGCCATGCTGCGAATCGCCATCCTCCTCGCAATCGCGCTTACCCCCTCCCTGCTTCACGCCCAAGCCACCTTCCAAGGCCTTGGCCCAGGCACTCTCCGCGATGCCTCTCGCGACGGAAAAATTGTCCTCATCCAAAAATCCAACGGCGACGTCTTCCGCTGGCGCGCCGACACCCGCACCGCCACCCTCGCCTTTGCTCTTCCCAACGGCGGCTCCAACGCAATCAGCAACGACGGCAACGTCATCGTCGGCAGCCGCAGAAACGCCTCGTCCAACTTCATCGCCTATCGCTGGACCGCCGCCGGCGGCTTCGCGGACCTCGGAGAACTCCCCGGCGGCTCCGTCTTCAGCAACGCCCTCGCCGTTAGCGCCGACGGATCCGCCATCGCCGGTCACACCTCTTCCACCGCAACCGGCGTCCTCCCCGGAAGAGAAGCCTTCCGCTGGACCGCTTCCAACGGCCTCGTCGCCCTAGGCCACCTCGGTGCCCAAGCCTTCAGCGAAGCTCAGGCCATCTCCGCCGACGGCTCCGTTGTGGTCGGATACGACGATGCGGGATTGGTCAATCCAACCGATGCCTTCAACCGCGTTGAAGCCTACCGCTGGTCTCCATCCAGCGGCATGGTCGGGCTCGGCGACCTCCCCGGGGGCGTCTTCAACAGCCAGGCCCACTTCGTCTCCTCCGACGGCAATGTCGTCGTCGGACACAGCAACGTGGCCTTCGACGACAACGCCGGCATCTTCCAGGAAGAAGCCTTCCGCTGGACCGCCCAGACCGGCATCCAGGGTCTCGGTATTCCCACCGGCGCGCGCGTCACCCAGGCCTTTGGCGCATCGGCCGATGGCTCATCGGTCGTTGGCTACATCGATTATCCCGGCCAGCAATACAAAGCGTTTCTCTGGGACCCCGCCCAAGGCATGCGCAGCATCCAGGACATTCTCATCAATGACCACCACCTCAACCTCGCCGGCTGGACCCTCCAAGGCGCCTCGCGAATCTCCGATGACGCCCTCACCATCACCGGGACCGGCATCAACCCGCTAGGGCTAACCGAAGCCTGGATCGCCACCGTCCCCGAGCCCACCGGCATCACCCTGATCCTCCCGTTCCTTTACCTGTTCAACAGACGCTCGCGTGATTTCGTAAGCTCGCACGAGTCACTAATTTAATTTTCCTCTTTCCGCCCCAGACCCACTCGGGCAGAATATTCGCGGTGGCATCCCACGCCGCCCGAAAAAAAGGGTCTCGACAAACAACCTGATTTCCACACCTTGGAGGTGCATCATGCGTCTCACTCGATCGCGCGCCCTGTCGATCCTCGTCCTCGCCTGCGGCGGCTCGCTCCTGCCCACGACATCCCTCGCTCAACCCGCTTTCACCCCCCTCACCGGCAATTACGCGGCCATGTCGCGCAACGGACAGCACGTCCTCACCGTCCAAACAAACGGCGATGTGTCCCATTGGTCTCCTTCCACCGGCCAAATCCCGTTCGGGATCAACGTCGGAACCACGGGCTATGTCTCGGCCATTACCGATGACGGCAGTGTCGTGACGGGCAATCACCGCAACGCCCTCAATCAAACCATGGCTTTCCGCTGGACCTCGGCCACCGGAATGGTCGATCTCGGCGACCTTCCCGGTGGCAACACCTTCAGCACCCCGCGCGACATGTCCGCCGACGGAAATGTGATCGTCGGCAGCTCCGGCTCAACCGCCTCCGGAACCCGCGACGAAGCCTTCCGCTGGACACCCGCCACCGGAATCCAACCTCTCGGCGATCTCCCCGGTGGAAACTACACCAGCACCGCCCACTCCATCTCCGCCGACGGAACCACCGTCGTCGGCTACTCCAATCAAACCCTCGGCTACGAAGCCTTCCGCTACACCCAAGCCACCGGCATGGTCGGTCTCGGCGACCTCCCCGGCGGGTACTTCAACTCACAAGCCTACAAGATCTCCTCGGGCGGCGACGTGATCGTCGGCTACAGCTCCGACTCCCTCAACCGCGAGCAGGCTTTCCGCTGGACCGCGACATCAGGCCTGGTCGCACTGGGCTTCGGCTCCTCCAATCCCAACGAATGGAGCCAAGCCCACGCCGTCAGCAACAACGGCAACGTCATCGTCGGTAACAACAACACCGGCGCCACCATCGCCGACGTCGATGCCCTGATCTGGGATCCCGCCCACGGGATGCGCTTCCTTCAAGCGGCACTCGCCCAGGACTACGGAATTTCCGTCGCCAATTCGAATGTCGTCCAAGCCTGGGATGTCTCCGACAATGGCTACACTCTCGCCGGCTCCGGCTACTTCAACGGCACGCCCCAATCCTGGGTCTTCGTCCCGGAGCCCACCGCTGTCACTTTATTAATCCTTCCGGCAATCCTCTTTCCCCGCCGCCGCGTTCAGAGGTAGCTTTTACCTGACGCATGAAACGCTTCCTCTTCAACGTTCTCGCCGCGACAGCCTTCCTGCTGTTTTTGATCTTCGCGTTCCTCTGGATCCGCAGTGAGCTCATCGGCGACAGCATCGTGTGGGAAAACAATTTCCCCGGTCACTGCGACCGCCACGACATCGCCTCCTCACGCGGCGAATTCTTGGCGCAATTTCAGTGGACCGCGTTCATCGGTCCCGAAGCGAAACAGAACATCTTCCGTCCCTCCGCTGGCAACCGATGGTCTATCTTTCCGCCGCAGCGCATGCAGCCTCTCCTGCGCACATCCGTTTCGAGCCGGCTCGGCCTCATCGCCCGCCATTCTTATTCCTCCACCCAACTCAGCTCACGACCTCTCATCCAAACCCACCGCTATCTCCTCATCGTCTTTCCCTACTGGTTCGCCGCCCTCCTGACCGCCCTCCTCCCCACGCGCTGGTTCATCCGCTGGCGCCGCCGTTTGAAATATCCCCCCGGCACCTGCCAGCGCTGCGGCTACGACCTGCGAGCAAGCCCCCACCGCTGCCCCGAATGCGGCATTCCCGCGCCTGACAATGCCTTCATGCCCCCCGCATCCGCCGAAGCCGAAAACGTCCTCAACCCAATAAAAAGTCCGGCAACCAACCCCAGCGGCGGTCCCCAATGACTCCCCCGGCGTGCCGGGGCATGTAATAATGAGGTAATCACCATGTTCCGCACCTTGCCTCTCATCCTCCTCCTCACATCCCTTCCCACGATCGCCGCCCCATCCCAAACCCCAACCCCCTCCACCGGCCACTTCAACCAAACCTTCACCGAGCGCAACCCGCTCTCCAGCGCCCAGGAAATGTCCGCCCGCACCCGACTGGACACTCGCCGCTGGCCCGAAGGCGACACCGCCTCCTTCCCCGGTCTTCCCGCCAACTGGGCCACGCGCAACTGGGACTACCAACTCAAAAACGAAAACTTCACTGTCTATGTCCCCGAATCCTACAACCCCAAAACCCCTCACGGCATCCTCGTCTGGACCGGTGTCACCCAGTTCTCCCCCGATTGGTTCCCCGTCCTCGCCCGCCACAAGCTTATCTTCATCGACCCCGACAAACGCGATCGCACCTACGTCCCCGCCGGCCTCTGGGTGGATGCCGTTCATAACCTGAAAAAACAATACAACGTCGACGACACGCGCATCTATACCGCCGGATTTTCCAATGGCGGACGCAACGCCCGCGGTGCCCTCATCACCCACCCCGATGTCTTCCGTGGCTGCTTCTGCATCGCCGGCGACGACTTCTACGATGACTATAAACAAGCCATCACCGTCGAAGGGACGGTCTATGCCTGGCAGGGCGATATCGAAAGCATTAAGAAGTCCGTCCGCATCGTCATGATGCGCGGCCAGCACGACACCTTCACACCCGAAGAAGGCCGCCGACAATTCGAAGGCCTTATCCTCGACGGGTTCCGGCACGTCTCCTTCTTCGTCGCTCCCAACATCGGCCACCAGCATCCCAACGCCGACTACTTCGAAAAAGGCATCAACGCCCTCGACAACCCTCCCGAACTCAAGCCCCCCACCACCGCACCCACCAAAGATCCCAATCCCACGCCCGGCCAGATCGCCCACGCCAAGCGCCTCATGAACACCGTCACCTTCTGGCACGAAACCGCTTGGCCCCCTCACCCCGGCCCCCGCCTTGTCCGCGCCTACCTCAAAAAGATTCTCACGGATTACCCCACCACCCCCGCCGCCAAAGAAGCACGCGATTTTCAGGACAAACTCGACGCCCCCGCCAAGCTATCCCGGTCCCTCAAACCTCCCGTCACCAGGACCGGGCAGTTCACTCTCGGATTCGCCGAATCCCATCCCCTCGCCAATCCCGATGAAGTCCGCCGCCGCTCCGATTCCGACTTCTTCTTCGAAATGTCCGATGGCGCCGCCTTCGACAAATACGACATCACCGAAGAATCCTTCGATCTCTCTGTCCCCGCCAGCTACAAGCCCACCACGCCCCACGGCCTCATCGTCTGGGTCGGAATCGGTCCCCTCCCCAAACCCTATCTCGAATCCATCGCCCGCCACAAAATGATCGCCGTCTATCCCGTCCATCTCCGCGGTTCTCTCGCCCAATACCCCATGGCCCTCGATGCCGTCCATAACGTCTGCAAACTCTATCACATCGATAGCAAACGCATCTACATCGTCGGCCTCGGCTACGGGGGCGCCGCCGCCGCTTCCATCTTCCGCGCCTATCCCGAAGTCTTCCAAGGACTCTACGGCATCCGAGGCGGCGCTTTCTATCACAGCTACCGCAGCCCCAAAACCAGCAAGTACTCCGCCACCGTCGAGACACCCCCCTTCCAAGGCGACCTCGCCAGGATCAAGACTACCCGCTCCATCGTCCTTCTCCGCGCACGCGAAGACAAGGAAGCCCTCCCCGAAATCGCCCGCACCAACATCGACGCCCTCCAGCTCGACGGCTTCACCCGCGCCGCCTTCATCGATGCGGCGCCCCAGCCCGACAAACAAGAGTTCCCCAATCCCGCATTCTTCGAAAAAGGCCTCATCGCCCTCGACGAACCCAAACTCACCAAGCCCCCCACCACCGCCCCGGCGAGCGCCCCGCGCCTCCTCCCCGCCCAGATCGCCCAAGCCGATCGCCTCCTCGCGACCGCACGCTTCTACGCCGATCCCACCCGCGCCCCCAAACTCAATCAGTGGACGCACCGCCTCGATGCCCCCAAACCCAACCCAAAGTTCAACACCGACAAGGCCCGCCTCTACCTCAACCAACTCCTCTCCGACTACCCCACCACCCCCGCCGCCAAGGACGCCCGCGATCTCCTGAACGAACTCGGCCCGTGATGACGAATCCAATTGCCAATTGAGACCTCTGAATAGCTCAAAGACATGGTCGCTGAAGCGACCACGCCGCTCGGAAATCGCGGGTTGAGGATGGTAATTCGAAGGTTCCAATTGACAATTGTCAATTTTCATTTGTCAATTCCTCCCACTTCCTGTCGTCGGACGCGTGACTGCCCGTCCCTTCTTCCCCAGTCTGCCATCGTCCGACAGGTCCGCCCGAGGCTCATCCAGCTTCATAATCCCGCGTTCCATCCACTCCTCGGCTGGCAGACGATGTCGGACACCCGGCGCTTCAAGGCTACGTTCCAGACTTGAACCTCCTACCGTCATTCATCCAGCCGTTTGCGAATTGCGCCAATTGTCATGTGAGGTAATCCGAAGCATCTAGCGTCGATCACCGATCCAGCACAAGATCCTTCACGGAGTACCGTTCAGGATGACGGTCTTTTTCATGCATCGCGGGTGCGGGGGAGCCGCCTGATGACTCTGAATAACTTCAAGACATGGTCGCTGAAGCGACCACGCCGGCTGGAATTCGGGTCGAGAGAGGATTACTCGGAGGTCTCAAAATTTTAATTTGACCCTAAAAATTACCAAACATTTACGTTGCTCACGACCAGTCCGCCTGGTCACCCTCTCGATGCAAGGTCAACCAAAATCAGCTAATCCGAAGGCTTCAACTTTGGGGATACCCCCAAATGTCCCACAATGTCTCAAAATGTCCCACATGCCCCCAATGAGCAAGATCAGACACGCGCCATGCCGGTTCCTCCAAAATATCACGCCCCTTTCCAAAGCGACCCGAAATTGAGATCTCGGGGTAACTCAAAGACATGGTCGCTGAAGCGACCCACGCCGCTGGGAATCCGTTTTAGAGCATCGAATCCTGTCCACCCCTTGCACCCCCCTTCTCCCCTTAGTAACCTCCACTGCTAGCTCCATTGTTCCACGTGGAACATCTCGGCTCGCAGGAGAAGGGAATCCCACATGTCCAAGATCCAACCTAAGCCCCGGCTTGGTCGTGGCCTCAGCAGCTTGATCTCGATTTCAAAACTACCGGTCGAAGCAGAAACCCCTGCCCCCATCCCCACCGTCGAAAATGCGCAGGATATCTCGAACGCGATCTCGACTCCTGTAGCCGCTGGATCCGGTCCGACCGAGATCTCCACCGACGACATCACTGCCAACCCCCACCAGCCCCGCCGCCAGTTTGACGAGTCCTCCCTGGCTGACTTGGCAGCCAGCATGAAAACCAATGGCCTCATCCAGCCGATTATTGTCCGCCGAGTTGACGGACGGTATCAGCTCATCGCTGGCGAACGCCGACTGCGGGCGGCCAAGCTCGCCGGCCTGTCCGCCATCCCCGCTATCGTCCGCGACGTCGACCCCTTCTCCCAAGCCCAGATGGCCTTGGTTGAAAACATCCATCGCGAAGATCTTAACGTCATGGATCGCGCCACCGCCTACCGCACGCTGATGGACCAGCTCGGTCTAACGCAGGCAGAACTTGCCCAACGGCTTGGCGAAGATCGCAGCAGCATCGCCAACTACGTCCGCCTGATGGACTTGGCCGAACCCGTCAAACAGCTCGTCCGCGATGGCAGACTCTCGCTCGGTCACGCCAAGCTCCTGGCAGCCGTGTCCGACATTCTCGAACAAGAACGTCTGTCAAACCTCGTCGTCAGCCAGGACCTATCCGTCCGCAATCTCGAGAAGCTCCTTCAAAACCCCACAAGCCCGCCGCTATCCGCCAAGCCAGGTGCCGATACTTCTCCCCACATTCAGGAATTAGAAAAGTCATTCGCCCGCCAGCTCGGGATGCGCGTGCAGATCCGCTCGACCCCGAAGAAGGGCAAAGGCAAAGTGATCATCCACTACGCATCCCTCGATCAGTTCGATCAGCTCCTTGCCAAACTGGGCGTCCAAACGGACGAAACCTGATCTTCACTTTGTTCGGTATTTGTTTGGGTTTCGCATCGAGGATGGTGATTCGAAAGTCACTTCGGATTTCGGATTTCATCGCTCGTCCTTGTCATTCGGATGTCCGCCAGTATGTTATCGGACTCAAGCCCGCACGGATGCGGTGCCGATGAGTAAGCAATCAAATCGCCGGCCATTAGCATGGAGGCTGACATGGCAACCGCTTGGCAGTCACTGGAAGAAGCCGCTCTCACCCTCGGAATCTCATCTCGAACCCTTCACCGCCGACTCTCCAAAGGCGAGTTTCAGGCACGCCTGGAATCCGGCAGACGTGAAGTCCTGGTCACGATCGCTGATCCCGTCGTGTCCGATGACATCAAACAATCCGCGACCGACACCGGTCCGACACCGTCCGCCGCGCCGGACACGTCCAATCTCATCGGCACCGGTGGCACGGAGCTGTCCGCCGACGTTCAGTCGACGATGCTGATGCTCCACGAGGACCGCATCCGCCGAACCGACCTTGCAATCATGGCCTATCAGCAGTCCGTCAACGTGTCGGCCATGAACGCGCGGCGCTCGGCCGTCAGCTCGCGTATCGCCTGGGGAATGGCAGGGGGGTTGGCCGCCATCCTCTTCGTTGCGGTCACCTGGGCCACTCACCGCGTGACCAAAGCCGAAGCGGATGTCCAAAACCTCAATGGCCAACTGAAACAGGTCAGCGGCTCAAAAGATCTTCAAGCTCAGGAGTTTGACCGACTTCGCCTGAACGTCGAAATCGCAAGAGTCGCGTCTGCACGAGCCGAGGGCGAGTTGGTCGCCGCCAAAACGCAGATCGATCAGCTCAGCCACGAAGCGGAAAGCGCCAAAGCGGAGACGGCAAAGCTTCAACAGGCTGCCGCCGTGAAGGCCGGTGACGTCATCAAACCCACAACACAACCAGCGTCAGCAAGCACGCAACCTGTCAGCCTTGCGCGGTAAGGGAGTACAGAACCCGCGGCAGAGCCGCTGGGCTCCCGCACGCGGACGGAAGGCCAGCATGTGTCAGGGGGATCATGTAGAACAGATTATCATGCTGGGGTTTCGCGCGCGGACGGATACCCAGGGGCTCTACCGCGGGGTTTTTCCTGCGATCGTCCGCCACGTCCGCCATGTCCGCCAATCGAATTTTGGACGAAATCGTGTTTGGACAAGCTACGATCGAGGTCAGGGCAGACATGCCGTCCGCCATGACTGCCACGGTGCGCATCGCTTGCCGTAGTCGCCGAAACGGCGTAAGGAGCGTGCCGAATGAAACGGCTTTGTTTCGCAAAGTTAATCCTGATGCTGGCGGCGGTGGGGGGCTCGCTGGTCGCGCGGGTCGCGCCGGCGGCCGAGGCGTCGAGGCGGCCGAACATCGTGATTATTCTCGCGGACGACATGGGGTTCTCGGATATCGGATGTTATGGCGGCGAGATTCAGACGCCGAATATCGATAGGCTCGCGGAGCAGGGGGTGCGGTTCAGCCAGTTTTACAATAACGCGCGTTGTTGTCCGACACGCGCGTCGCTGCTGACGGGGCTATATCCGCACCAGGCGGGCGTGGGGGCGATGTGCCAGGATCTTGGCGATCCTGCGTACCGTGGGGAATTGTCTGAGAAGGTGGTGACGATTGCGGAAGTGCTGGGCAGCGCCGGCTACCGAACGGGCATGGTGGGGAAATGGCATCTGTCCAACCTCACGATCGGCGGCGCGAACAAGCAGTCGAAGTCGATCTTGAATTTTCAGACGGATGCGCCGATCTCGCCGTCGAAGAAATCGTGGCCGTGCAATCGTGGGTTTGAAGAGCACTTCGGGACGATCGCGGGCGTGGGGAGTTTTTTTGATCCGTACAGTCTCGTGCACAATGAGAATCTGTTCACGCCACCTGCGGGTTTCTACTACACCGACTTTATCAACGACAAGGCAACGGATCTGATCGATCAGTTCGCGGGGCAGGAGCAACCGTTCTTTCTTTATGTGGCGGAGACCGCGCCGCACTGGCCGCTGCAGGCGAAGGAGGAGGACATTGCGAAGTATGCGGCCCGGTATGAATCGGGGTGGAATCAGATTCGGCGGGAGCGTTACGAGCGGCAGCTCAAGCTGGGGTTGCTGGGCGAGGAGTCGAAACTGTCGCCGCGGAATGTGGAAGAGAAATTGAGCAAGGGCGCGAGCGTCGTCGCGGCGTGGGAGGATGCACCGGACAAAGCGTGGCAGGCGCGGCGCATGGCGGTCTATGCGGCGATGATCGACCGGATGGATCAGGGCATCGGCAGAATCCTCCACAAACTCAACGAGCGTGGGATCGAGCAGAACACGCTGGTGATGTTTCTGTCCGACAACGGCGCCTGCGCCGAGAATTTGGCGGAGAGTTGGTACGACATTCCGAATCGCACGCGCGCCGGCGAGGTGATTCAAGTCGGCAACGATCCGGCGGTGATGCCGGGGGCGGAGACGACGTTTCAGAGTTACGGGCCGGCGTGGGCGAATGCATCAAACACGCCGTTTCGGAGGTTCAAGCATTGGACGGAAGAGGGCGGGATTTCAGCGCCGTTCATCGCGCGCTGGCCGGCGCAACTGTCGCGACGGGGCGCCATTGAGAAGGAGCAGGTCGGGCATGTGATGGATCTGATGCCGACGTGTCTCGCGGCGGCGGGGGTGGAGTTTCCGAAATTGCATCCGGCGCCGGCGGGGCAGAATTTGTTACCGGCGCTGCGCGGAGAGTCGATCGAGCGGGGGGCGCTGTTCTGGGAACATGAAGGGAATCGCGCGGCGCGCGTCGGGAAGTGGAACCTGGTTGCCGCGCATGAGGAGCCTTGGCAGCTCTACGACATGGAAGCCGATCGGACGGAGTTGAACGATCTCGCGGCGACGATGCCGGACAAGGTGAAGGAGATGCAGGCGATGTATCGCGAGTGGGCGCAGCGATGCGGGGTCAAGGATTGGCCGGTGAGAAAGCCGGCGACGCGAAACGCCGGGTGATCCCGTGCGTATCAAGGGTGCATGATTAAAGCACTTCTTGTCGTGATGGCGTTGACTTCGCTCGGCGTGGCTGCACCGAGCGCCGATTTTGTGGTGGCGCCAACGGGAAATGATTCGGCAGCGGGCTCGATTGATAGACCGTTCACCACGATGGCGCGGGCGATTGCCGCGGTGCGCGAGGTTCGGAAGAAGGCGCCGACGAAGCCGCTCACCGTGTTGATTCGCGGCGGAAGTTACGAGCTGGCCGAGCCGATCCAGTTTAAGCCTGAGGATTCAGGATCAGCCGATGCGCCGGTCACGTATGCGAACTGGCCGGGAGAGACGCCGGTTTTCAGCGGAGGGAAAAAGCTTAAAGGTTGGACGGTTCGCGATGGCAGGTGGGAGTTGATGATCCCCGAAGTGAAGGAGGGGAAATGGAAGTTCTCGCAGCTCTTCGTGAACGATGTGCGGCGGTTTCGGCCGCGCGCCGCTGGCGGAAAATATCTCAAGGTCGCGGCGACGGCGCCCACCAATGAAGCGTTCAAAGGCGAAGGAGACAACCGCTTTCATTACGCGGGCGACGATGTGAAGGCGACGTGGAAGAATCCATCAGAGATTGAGTTTCTAACCTTTCATCGGTGGACGATGTCGCGGCTGCCGATGGATTCGATTGACGCAGTTCAGAAGCTCATGAGCCTGCGCGGTCGCACGATGCACAACGATGCGGCGAGGCTGGTGCCGGGGTCGCGTTACCTCGTCGAGAACGTTGCGGAAGAACTGGATTCGGCAGGGGAGTGGTATCTGGATCGGCCGACAGGAACGCTGACGTACGTGCCGGCCGCGGGTGAAGATCCGCAAAAGACGGAGGTCATCGCGCCGCGGCTCGAGCGGCTGGTGACGTTCGAAGGCAGCACGAAGGGCGAGCCGTTCGTCAACCACATCACGCTGCGCGGACTTACGTTCTGCCATACCAACTGGAATGTTCCGAAGGACGGCCACAGCACGGGGCAGGCGGAAATACCGGTGCGCGGCGCGATTCGCGGCTCGGGCGTCAACTTCATCACGCTCGACAGAATCACGATTGCGCATATCGGCCACTATGCGATCGACTTTGGGGAAAGTTGCTCGGACTGCACGATCACCCACTGCGACCTCTATGATCTCGCGGCCGGCGGCATCCGCTGCGGCACCGGCTGGGATGGCGATGCTCGTGGAAAAATTTCCTCCAACTTCACGATTACCAACAACCGCATCCACGGCATTGGCCGGATGCACCCCGGCGCGATCGGGATCTGGATCGGGCACAGCCCGTACAACTTCATCTCCGGAAACGAGATCTTCGATACCTACTACACCGGCATCTCCGTCGGCTGGCGGTGGGGCGAGGGATTTTCGTGGGCGCATCACAACACGATCAGCCAGAATCTCATCCATCACGTTGGACAGGGTCGGTTAGATGATCTCGGCGGGATCTATACGCTCGGTGAATCGCCGGGGACGGTGATCTCCGGCAATCACATTTATGAATCACGCCGGGTGCACTACGGCGGCAACGGAATCTATCTGGATGAAGGTTCGGCGCAGATCAGGGTCATCGACAATCTCGTTCACGATTGCGACGACGGCGCATTTTTCATGCATTACGGGACGACCAATACCGTCAACAACAACATCTTCGCGCTCAGCAAGCATCGCGTTTTCGGACTCGGCCGCCCCGACAAGTCCGGGCCTCTGTACGTTCACCATAACGTGCTGATTTCCGGGAATTCCGTTCCGTATGGCGACGGCATCGACGATCAATATCGCTTCGATCACAACACCTATCTCGCGACCGACGGGAAGCCGATGCAGTTCCCGGGGAAGTTGAACTTCGAACAGTGGCAGAAGAGCAGGGGGGAGGAGGGATCGACGGTGGGGGAGATCGAGATCGAGGCGGTTCGCAAAAGCAATTTCGTCGTACCGCCGATCGCGGCAAATGCGGGGGCGTGGATGCACGCGGGACGGGAACCGGTTGAGCCGGCGTTGCCGGCGACGCAGCCGGTGGCGGAAGGATTTCCCGCACCGTAGCGGCAGTTGTTTCAACACGCTTTCGGAGGTCACCGTCGCCGGCGGGCGAGGAGCAAGCCGGCGGCTGCGAGCGAGAGCATCGTCGGTTCGGGAACGACGGCTAAACCCGCGGCACTCAGCGGGTTGGATTGACCCAATCCCAGGTTCGCATCCACAGCCGTGTAATCCTGCGCCGTGATGTTGCCGTCAAAGTTCGTGTCGCCATAGAACCAAGCGATGCGCGGGTCGACGCTGGTCCCGATGTTCGCGTCGATCGCGGTGAAATCCACCGGCGATACCTGACCGTCCATGTTCGTATCGCCGAGGTAGGTGTACTTGCCGATGATCGCGTTGGCGCTGACCGACTGGCCAGCCCACTCGGGGAACGGGGTGTCCAGCAATGCATTATCAAACAGCGCGAGGATCGTGTTTCCCTCGACGTTCTGTGACGCGGTCGAGACGATTCCGGTCTTTGAACTGTCGGGGGAACTGGAGTACCCGGCGAGCGCGAGTGATTGCAGCGCTGCAAAATCGCCGTTGCTCACCACAAGATCGCTGTCGTTGAGATCCAGCCTTGCGGTTGCGCTCAGGCTCAATGATCCGAGCATGAGCAGGGAATCGTTGCGTTCATTCATCATGGCGCTCGCACCGTCGCCGATGGCGAGCGCGCCGAATTTCTGCGCCGGGCCGAAGACAATGGAACCGGACGAGATGTTGATCGCGCCGCCGTAGTCGCTGGACTGCGGCAGGTCGAGAGTTCCATTGCCGATCTTGGTGATCGAACCGGTCCCGCTCAAAGCGCCGTCGATGGTCAGCGTGTTGCCGCCGGAATCGATTGTGTTCGCATCGGACAACGACACTGGCCCCACAAGCCGGGTGCTTCCGGCGTGGTTGGCGATAGTGGCGCCGTTCAGGACCATTTGTTTTTCATACACCGGCGTGGCTGCCGTGGACCAGAACGCGAGGGTTGCGCCGGCGGCGACAGTGACGGTGTTCCCGGTGTTGCCCATGCCTCCGAGGACGTTTTCAAAGCCCAGCTTTCCGCTGTTGATCGTGATGTCGGCCAGATCGCCGAGGATGGAGTTGGTGATCCAGATTTCGTTGTTCCCGACCTTGGTGAGGTTATGTCCGTTGCCGTTGAGGACCGCGAAGAAGCCTGGCGTGGCGCGGAGATTCCAGCGGCTGTTACCGCCGATGGTGGCATCGCCATTGAGGATGAGCTTACGCAGGCCTGATGTGAAGACGTCCGGGCCGTTGTTGATCAGTGCGCCTTGCCCGGTCGATCCGGCGCCGGAGATGGTGAGGGTTTCGTTGCCGGGCGTGAAGCCGTTGAGGTCCAGCGTTCCACCCGGATCGATGGTTGTTCCACTCGCGGTCGTGCCGAGTGCTCCGGCGTTGTTGATCTTCAGGATGCCGCCGTTCACGAGGGTAGGTCCGGTGAATTGGTTGGCGCTGCTCAGGACCATGGTGCCGGTGCCGCTCTTGGCGATTCCGCCGGCGCCGGAAAGGACGCCGCTGTAGGTTCCAGCGCCGGGGTTGAAGGTGACGGTGCCGCCGCCGAGGGTGTAGGGGCGCGAGCCGGTGAGCGCGGCGAATACTTTACCGTCGTTGTTTTCGTTGAACGTTCCGGCGGCGAGTGTCACGACTGACTTTGCCGGGACAGTGTAGGTATCGTCGGCGAGCACGGATGCGTAGGCCTTTAGATCATCGCCTGGCGTGTCGCTCGTGACGTATGGGGTGAAGTAATCGCTCTTGAAACCGGTCGCGTTGGCGACGGACACATTCACAGCCTGCGGCGTTGTCTGCTCGTTCACGTAGACGATATCGAAATCGCCGGTGGCGTCGTTGCGATAGGCGCTGGCGAGGAGGCCGTTGACGTTGGTGTTGTCACCGGCGAATGCGACGCGCTTGGAGCCGGGCCGGATGAATCGGCTGAAGTTTCCCATTGCCCAGAGCGTTTTGCTTGTCTGATAGGTTTGGGTCGGCATGTCGAGGTAGATCAGACCGTCTTTCCAGTTGGCAGCGGACATTGCCAGCCACCACGTCCATGCGGTTGATCCGGCAACGGTCAGGTCGTAATGGATCACGCGGGCGACGTTCAGCGCGGTGGTCATCGTCAGATCGCGGCCGGGTCCGTCGCTGCCGAGGATGGAATATTCACTTTCGCCGGCCTTCCAGCCGGGGTACTGGGCGATCTTGTTGGCGAGTGCGAGGCGGGTCTGGACGAGTTGGGTCGATGGATCATCCGACCAATAGCTGTGGTAGGTCAGCCGATTCCCCAGCTTGGTGTTGACGGTCGGATCGCCGGCAAATGCATCGACGTATCCGGGGCCGCTGTACATGTCCTGGATCTGGCCAGCCTCGGCGACGAGGATCTGCGAAGTCACCTGCTGGCTGGTCAGCTCGGAATTCAGGGCGCCGATCACGCGCTTGATATCAGGCACGCTGTAGCGGTTGCCCTCTTGCGTGGTGCCGTTCCAATCCCACTCGGGCTCGTTGACGGGGGAGAGGTAATTGAAGTTGATGCGCTGCGTGACGTCCGGGTTGTCTCGGAAGTGTTTTGCGACATCGACCATGTACTTTGCGAACTGGCCTTCGAAGTTGGTCTTCAGGTTGGTCGTCCCGACGGTGGAGTTGGCGTAGGTGTGGCCGTTTTTGGTCATGCGCCGGGTGGGCGAATTGACGAACGCGAGATACTGAGGCACCCCGCGCGCCTTTGCGGCACCGAGGAACCAGCGCTCGTTAGGCGCTTTGGTCCAGTCGTAGACGTCCTGCGCGACCTCAAAGGTGTCCGCGGTTCGCTGGGGGATGGAGATGGTGGGATCGATTCCGCCGCCGAGATTGAATCGCCAGCAACTCAGGCCGATCCCGCTGGTTGGCGAGAAGAGGAGATCCGCGATGGCGGATTTGGTGGTATCAGACCAGCCGCCAACGGTCTGGGCGTACCAGGCATCGGAAGCGCCGAAGTATTCCATCGTCTGGTAGCTGGTGCCGAGATCGAAGGAATCGGAGCGTGGTGTGGCAAGCGCGGAGGAACTTCCCGCGGCCACGGCCGCCGCGATGATCGCGATCTTGTTTCGCGTGCTGAGACTTGATTTCGAAGCCATACTGTCGCCGGGCGTCCAACAATACCGAACACGCCGCGATTTTTCACAACCACAGCCAACCACGGGATGATACAGCATCTGAGGGGTTAGAGGTCAACTTTGGGGGCTGAACTTGTCCCGCTGATTGAACTCCGCTTATTGAACTCGGGGGTAAGGAAAAGAAGTAGGCGCGCTTTTCCTGGGTAACCAAGAACCAGTTGGTTTGTTTCGCAGGCACTTTCACGACCGGCGTGTCACGGTCACTCCATTTCGGGCGGTCGCAAATTGCGGGTATCGATGGGCAGCTCTCCGCCATGCAGATCCGCCCACATGGCGGCTTCTCCGTTGAGGGGGCTTTTGATGTTGTAGGCCTGGTAGGAGATCATCTCGCCGATGCGGACGACGAGGTCGACGAGGCGTTCGCCGGCGGTCCAGTGGTCGCCGACGCAGATGGTGGCGGGATCGATGTTGGGATGGAAGATCGGGGTAAGCATCCGGCACTTGGGCCCGACGCGCGGGTACTCGCTGACCAACTGGACCTCCACCCGATGCTTCTCGCGCGGAACGGGATCTTTCACCTTGGGGACCCTCTCCAGGCCTCTTAAGGTGTACTCGACGATGTAGCTTTCGGGGGGATTGCCGGTTGAGGCTTCGATCCTGATGTGGGGCCACTTGGAGAAAGCGCGCTGCATCTGCTCATGGTCGCTCTTCAAGCGTCGCATTCGCATGGGTGTGATCGGGGGCGTTGAAGGCGCAGCGGCTGCGGGCGCGGTGGCGGCAGGAACGAGAAGTTCCTGTTTGCACTTCTTGCAGCGCACGCGCCGGCCGGCGGCGTTATCGGGAACGCTGAATTGCTCGCCGCAGCCGGAGCATGCGAAGTCGATCATTGGCCGCCCCAGTCAAAAGGCTTCCACCCGAGCCACCAGAATTTCGAAAACTCCAGGCCGACGACAATACCGGTTCCCGCCAAGACCAGGCATCCGAGCAGCAGCGGCCAGCGGCGCAGGCCTTTTCGCAGGGCGCCGAAGATCGTGAGCAATCCCAGCAATGCAGACGGGATGCCGAACGCCAGGGCGCCGGCGACGACGGATACCACGCTCGCGCCGAGAAGGAGGAATTCCCACGGGAAGGGGTCGACGAAATCAGACTCATCCAACTGCTTCACGGGCGTTGCATCGGGAGGCTCAAGGACGCCGACCTGTTGGCATCCATACGCGGCGCAGCCGCGATTTTCGGTCCAGCAGTCGGCGTGGAAGGTCAGGCCGCACTCCGAGCACTCGGTCATCTCTTCGCTGGTGGTGATGCGGCTCTGGCAGATGGCGCACATCGCGACTTCGGTTTCGACGTCGGGCTTTGCGATCGGCGCGATCGTCGCGATTTCTTCGAGTGGCTCCGGCTCGCTAACCACGGCAACGGCAGTTGAAAGCGTCGGCGAAGGATCCGGGATGACGACATCGACTTCCGCCGACGGCGGCGCGGAGGGCGCGGAGAGGGTGATCGATTCCATAATCACGGAATCGGTGTTCATCACCACGACTTTGGGATCTTCGGCTCGAGGGGTCGCTGCCCCGGGCGGCGCCATTTGGATGACTTCGGGTATCGGCGCGACTGATTGTGACGGCGCTTCCACGACCACCTGGATCGCAGGCTCCGGAGCTTTGACTTCCGGCTTGGCCTCAGAGGCTTCGATGGATCGGGGAAGCGTGGCGCGGAGTCGAGCTTCGAGACTCGGCTCCTGCAATTCCAAAGGCTCCACGACCACTGTCGTTGCGGGAGCGGATGCGGAAATCGGCGCAGCGGGACGTTGGATGCGAGGCGCGGGCGTTGGCGCAACGACCTGCGGCAGGGGACTGGGCGCGGCGGGACGAGCGACCGGAGCTGCGGTCCGCGCGATGGTTGCAGACGGTCTGATGGAAGGTTGGATGTGCGGTGCGGGAGCAGTCGTGGCAACCGAGGGTTGCGTGCGTGTTGGGGCGGGCGCCACCTGCGCGACTGCGGCACCGACTCGAACAGGCGCGGGGTCGATTCTTCGTACGGGCGCCGGCGCGGGCTTGGGCTCGGGCGCGCGGGCGATTAAGGGCGCTGCATTGGCGACTCTGACGCCGTTCGCGGGTTTGGGCGCCACGGGATCCATGACGATGGTTGCGCCGCAACCGCATTCGAGAGCTTCTCGCTCGCCGGGTGCGCTGGCGCTGGGGGCTCGCCAGGGAAAGGCGATGGGACGGACTCCTTTGGGTAGGGCGTCTTCGGCGAAGTAGGTCATCTTCACGGAGCCACCGACCTGGATCACATCACCGGTTGAGAGAATACGCCGGCCCTGGACGGGGATTCCGTTGACGAAAGTTCGCCCGTTCTTGTTGACGTTGGCGACGAAGAAGCCCTGGCTTGAGGTGCCGATCCAGGCATGGACGTGGGCGACGGAGTTGTCGGCGATCATGACGGCGTTGGCGGGGCATGAGCCGATGAGCAGAGGCCACTCGAAGGTGCCACCGCGCCGTTCCGCGCCGTCCTGGATGATGAGCGTAGGCATAAGACGTCGCGTGCCGCCGACTAACTCGGCTGGCGCTCCTGGAACAGAAATGCAGTCGCACCGATCTGGACTCGATCGCCATGACGGAGGCGGACGCGCATGACCGGTTTTCCGTTGATGAAGGTTGCGCCGCCGAGAGGGAGATCTTCGATTTCAAAGCCACCGCCGACAAGGTGGATGGCCGCGTGGCGGCGTCCAACCTGGGCGTCCTTAAAGATATAGATTTGGTTATTGGGGGAAGAGCCGATGTAGGTTGGATTGCGGTAGAGGACGAACTGTTTGCCCGCGATGACGCCCTGGACGACGCGAAGCCAGCCGCTCTTGGCTGCATTTTCGATGAATCCCGATGCCGCGCCGGCGACGACGCCGATTGCGACGAGACCGATCAAGCGGCTGAGGTGCGGGCTACCGGTGAGCAGGCCCACGATTGCGCCGCCGACAATTCCGCCCACCAGACCACCGGCGGTGCCAATGGCGAGTTTCTTCCAATTGCGAAGCACAACGCCGGGGGCGAGCGTCAGCGTTAAGCCCAGGACGCCCCAGGTCACGCAACTGGCGAAGATATGGCTGGCGGGTGTGATTTTTCCTTCGGCGCCGGCGAGCGCGTGATAGAGTCTGTCGACGAAGAGGGCGACGATTACGCCACCTAAGAGACCGAGGGTTGCTCCCATCGATCCGTTGATGACCACGGCCGGAATATTTCGATCGACGACAGCTTCGGCCATGCTGAGGAATGCGGCGATGATTAGCCCGGCGACGCCGAAAGAGAGAACGTTAACGATGAAATCCTTCCACTGGTCGCGGTTGCTGTAGGCGCTGAGCTGGTGATCCTTCTCTTCCTTGGTGAGCTGTGCATTGTTGGAAATGACGAAGTAAGGGTTGTCTCGACCCGCGCGGACAAGTTCCTTAAGCGCGAGGTCGGCTTCGAGTGTTGTGAGCTTACCGGCGAGGGCGGCCTTGGTGATGTCCTGCATGTTGGACATGAGTTCCAGGGCTTCGAACCGCGGGCCGGGGCGAAGATGGAGGAGTTCGCCGCAGCCCCAGGCGAGCAGGCCGCCCAGCAGGCCGAAGACCGACATGTAGAAGATGGTGTTGTACCAGATGCTCGGCTTGACCGGCGCATCCTCCGGGGGCGCGTCGATCTGCGCGTACTGGCGATTTCGCTCCATGGCATCGTTCTGGCGGAGCTTGTGCTCGACCTGACGAGTGTTGAGTTCATCCCACGAGATTTCGAGTTTTTCAGTTGGCATGGAGAGGACTTAAGAACGAGAAGGGAAGATGGAACCGTATTCGGGCGCGACGAATTTTGCGGGGCCCCTGGGCGGCTGTGGCGCGGCGGGGACGGTGTCGCGATTTTCAGGCTTCGACGTGAGGTTAAAAAAGTCGCCCTTCAGGAAGGGCACGATCTGGCCCACGGCAAAGGGCCAGCCGATGGAGAATACGGCGCACAAGGCGAGGCCGGCGAGCAGCCATTTCTGTCTTTGTTCGAGAGTCTGGAGGCGTGCGGACAGTTCCATGACCGTGCCGGGCGGCGCGGCGGCGGCGGTCATCTGGGTGGACATGGCGGTGGGGACGTTCTCTGCGAGAACGTCTTCCTGGACCATGAAGTTTTCCGGGATCAGATCTCCCGCGCGCCAGACGAAGAGCCCTTCCTGGTTTTGCTTCGGATCGAACACGAACGCGGTGTGCCAGGGAAGGTTGAAGAAGTTCTTGTGGATGAAGACGTCCATGTCGGAGAGGAAGATTCCGTAGCCCGGGTGGGTGTGATACCAGCCGAGGATTCGCATGTCGGGGAAATCTTTTTCGAGCGTATCCTGGATGTGGGTCCAGGTTTCGGCGGTGAAGGTGACTTGGGCGCTTTTGCCGGTGGCGTAGTTGCCGCGGATGCAGGCTTCGATATGGACGAAGGGCTTGTCGCCGTCGCGGAAGACATTACCGATCAAGACGCCGCAGACTTCGACTTCATCGGTGAGTCGTCCGTGGGCGTGAATCTCGTTGAGGACCGAGCGTTTGACGACGACGTTGGAGCCGAGGCCGCGGCGACGGGCGGGAAGCTCGCGTTGGGGCCAGTCTTCGGCGGCGCCGATGGCGCCGATGTCGTAGTCTTGGGCCGGGTTAGACGCCTTGGTGCTCATGCCCACTCCAGTTGTTCATCGCGAACGAGAGATCCGAGGACCTCTTTCGCATCACCGGCGAGTTCAAAGCCAATGGATCGGGTTTCATTGCGTGCGATCACGATATCGAAAGGCGGGACACCGATCTGCGAAAGCGAGTGGTCGACGAAGCTTTCGTTGCCGCGGATTTTGAAGAAGGTGCTGACGTCGCGGGGCTGGGCGCAGTGCGGGCAAGGGCCTTTGTCGGCGGGGACTTTGCCGAGCGAAGCGAATAAGGTCTCGACTTTGCCGCACGAAGTGCAGGTGAGTTTTTCCAGCACATCGCGGCCAAGCTCAAGCTCGGCGCCGGGTCCGAGAACCTCGCGGGCTTTGGTCAGAAGCCGGCGAGCGGTGATGGAATGGACACTCTCATCGAGGGCGATGAATTCGCCGACGGTGTCGTGACTGTAGCAGTCGGCTTTACGTTGATATTCGACGGTGTAGGCCTCAGCGCTCAGACCGTTGAAGACCCAACCTTTGCCGGCCAAAGTCTCCATGCCGTGGAGCATCTTGACGGCTTCCTGGCATTGGACGCCGGCGATGATGGAGCTGACAGTGGGGGTGGTGGGGGTCTTGCCGGTTTCCATCTGGTTGCGCGTGAGCAGGTTGCAGCTTCGGCGCGTGGAGAGGAGCTTCCAGTCGGTTTCGGACATGGTGCATTCGTAGCACGGTCCGTCGTTGACGGGGGAGAAGACCCGGCAGCAGCCTTGGAGTTGCTCGATGGCGCCGTCGATCCAGGGGCGGTTGACTTTCCAGCACGCGCGGTTGATGGACAGGCGGGCTTCGCGATTGTCGAGACCTGCGATGACCAGGTCAGCCCAGCGGAAGACGCCGAGCCCGAGGTCGTAGACGATGTTGCCGTCAAAATGATGGGCTTTGATGTCCGGGTAGATTTCTCGTGCTGAGCGTGCGGCGACGGCGGACTTGGGTTTGCCGTTGTCGGATTCTCTATAGAGTATGGATCTTGAGAGGTTGGAATTTTCGATGCGGTCCATGTCCGCGATGAGAACGTTGCCGATGCCGAGCAGGGCGAGGTTCTTGATGATTTCATTACCGAGGGCGCCGGCGCCGATGACCAGGACGCGGGCGTTGGAGAGGCGTTTTTGGTCCCACCAGGAAATGAGACGGAAGCGGTGGAAGCGGTCCTCTTCTTCGATGGCGATGCGCAGAGGCTCGTCATGAAGCGCAGGCGAGAGATTGGAATCTTGCTTCAGCATGAGAGTCACATTGATCCGGCGGTAATTTCCGGCTGCAATCGAAGCACATCCCCGGCTTTCACACCCACTTCGGCCAACGTTTGTCCATCGAGCAACTGCTTGCCCGAGGCGCGATGGTGGAGTTTATATGAAAGGGGCTGTCCGTCAGGTGCATATTGCGGAAAACTCATCTTTTCCAGCAAGACGACCAGCAGCCGATTGATCGGCGCATCGTCCGGCATCTGCACGTCCTGGCGCTTGGTGCCGGTGACATCCCAGACCTGTACGAGAACCGTTCCCATCTTACCTATCCATCCAAAAGAGGAGCTGGCGACTGCGACGGACTGATGAAGGTACTGCGCAAATATTGCGCGGTTCTGGCTCCATCTTAATCGGAACTATAACCGTGGTTCTGCAACTGGGCCATGGCAAATAGGTTATCGTGACCTTCCATGAATGTTAGATTAGGAAATGCGGAAGCTGGATTCCATCAGCGACGTTTAATCCGTGGGTCTGTAGTTTATGGGCCGTTAATCGCGGAATTTCCGCCTTGCGTGTTGGCGCTCTAAGTCGTAATTGTATTAAACTTGAATTAAAGTTCACCTCGTAACCGGCCAGTGGGTAACTATGCTTGCGCGACGTAACCAGCTTTCGGACATTCAGATAACCTCACGGAACGCTCATTCCGTCGAGCGCCGCGGTGACTCGCTTTTGGAGATCGCATGGCGGCATCGTACCGCTATTGGGATTGCGACGGCAGGCTGTTTGGTTATGGGACTTTTGTTTTTGTGGGTGGTGACGCCGGAATATACGGCAAGCTCGAAGCTGTGGGTGAAGCGTCAGACGCCGGGGATCGTTGGGAACTCCGGACCGGGGGACGACGGCGGGGCGTTCCTGTTTACGCAAAAGGAAATCGTGAAGTCGACGCCGGTGCTGGCGATCGCGATGGCGAATGTCGGGGAACTGAAGACCTTCGAAGGCCAGCGTAATCGGTTCGCGTTCTTCCGGAACAACCTCAATGTCGAGGTGGGCAAGAAGGACGAGCTGATCTCCGTTTCGTTTGACGCCAATGATCCGCGAGAGGCCGAGAAGATCGTCGCGGCGGTGGTCAATGCCTATAAGGAATTCCAGACCACGCAGAAGCGCAGCAGCGCCACGGAGTCGCTGCAAATCCTCACGTCGCAAATGAACAAGCGCGAGGCGGAGCTGGATACCCGGCTCAAGGACCTTAAGAACTATCGCAACGATAAGGGGCTGCTCAGCACGGACTCGGATCGCACGAACATCATGCTCGAGCGGCTGAAGTCACTGTCGGATGCGCTGAACGTGGCGCGGGTGGAGAAGCTCAACGCACAGGCCGAGCACAACGAGATTGCGAAGACGATTCTCAAAGATTCCGAAAAGGCGAAGCGGGTTGAAGAGATGCTGAAGAGCAGCTCTTCGGTGGCGACGGGAACCGACGAGCAGATGGTGAGGACGGAACTGTTCCAGTGGCAAACGCGGCTGGAAGACTTGAAGAATCGATATGGATCGCGGCATCCTTCGGTGGCGGTGGCTCAGGGCCGCGTTGATTCCTTGAACATCAGCTACGCGGCGGCGGTGGAACGGAAGTTCCAGCTTGCGAGCGCGAAGGAAGCGGATCTTCAGAAGTTGATGGACGGGCAGCAGAAGGAGGCGATGGAAGACGCCAACAAGGCGGCTGAATATTCGCGTCTGCAATCGGACGTTGGGCGTCTTCAGAAGTCGATCGACTCGCTGGACACGCAGCGGAAGGAATTGAACCTGGCGGAAGACGGCGGGGTGCCGAGCATTACGGTCCTGGAGGTCGCGCGGGCGGATGACAAGCCGACGTTCCCGAGCACGAGCAAGACGCTGGCACTGGCGATGGTGGTGGGGCTTCTGAGCGGGTTCGGCTTCTCGGTGGTTCGCGATCGGAACGATTACCCGCTATCGTCGGCTCGGCAGATTCGCGAAGTGCTGGGAACACGAGTGATCGGCCTGGTTCCGCGGATGACTGTCCCGGGCCGGGTGCTGGAAAATGATCCGACGAGCGATGTATCGGAGGCGTGCCGGGCGTTGTTTCTGACGGTGATGGACAACGTTCCCGAATCGCATAGCAAGACGATCCTGGTAACGAGCCCCGCGCGAGGCGATGGCAAGAGCACTGTTGCGGTGAACCTTGCGGTGGCGATGGCGCAGCAGGGCAAGCGCGTGCTGCTGGTGGATGCGGACTTCCGTTCGCCTTCCCTGGCGCGGGTGTTTGATCTTCGCGGCCGGGCTGGTCTGGGCAACGTCCTGTCGGCGCAGGAACTGGCCGAGGGCGCAATCCATGACAGCGGTGTTGAGGGCCTGGACATCCTGCCCGCGGGCAACATTGTCGGGGCTCCGAACGAGCTTTTGAACAGTGAACGATTCAACGCGGTGCTCGAGCACTTGATGGATGTGTACGACCATGTCGTGCTGGATGCGCCGCCGACGGTGATGGTGGATGACGCCCGGATTGTGGCGGCATCGTGCGACATCACGCTGCTGGTTCTGCGAGCGGGCCGCGCCAATCGCCAGATGAGCGAGACGGCGCGAGAAGGCCTCGCGGCGGTGGGCGCGAACATCGTCGGGATCGTGATGAACGATGTGCAACCGCATAGTTATGCGCAGTACGACGGCGTGTATGAAGACGGCCCGGCCCTGGGTCGCGGCGTGAAGACGCCGGCGGCAAACGATATGAACGAGGATTTTGAGGTGCAGCTTCGGACGATGCTGGCGCGGCGGTCGGGCAGTCCCGATCGCGCAAGCGAGCATAAGCCGGTGGCTCACCCGGTTCACCGATTGAATGGTGGATCGATGGAAGATGTTTGATGTAGCCCCGTTTGTTTGTGGGTGTTGAGCGTGTCGAAGGCGTGTTCGTCCGCGAAGGCGCAAGCGGCATTCTGAGAAAGTGTTGTAAGCCTGCGATCGAAGGGATCGTGGGTTTCTGGAAGCGGCCGACTCGACGGTGGGTGTTGTCGAATCGGCCGTGGACAGGATGGGAAGAAAATGCCTGGCCTTGATCCCATTCTAGCCGTGCTGGAGCTGGTCCGATTCTCGGATTGGAAGAGCTCACATATCAACGGTGTCGTTCAGAGCGCCCGCGCGTTCTACGCATATCGGGCACGGATTGCGGCATGGATGCCGTAAAGATTGGCCGGGAAGGGAGTCGAGCGATGTATCGAAGTTTAGGAGGCAGGGAAGTGGTTACGGAGAAAGTGCAAAATCGTCCGCAGCGAGCGGCGGCGCCGAGCGGTCCGCGCACGTTGCGAGATGTCTATCCGCGGGCGCAGTTCGATGCGGTTCTGCATCACGAACGAAACCGAGCGGATCGGGATGAAACCGAATTTTCGCTGGTTCTGATCAAGATGCGAAAGGGGGACTGGAGAACGAGCTGCCGGCTGGCGCGCTCGGTGCTTCAGCGGGCGCGTAACACCGATGAACTCGGATGGTACGGGCAGAGCTGCCTGTGTGTTCTGCTTCCGAGCACGTCCGCGCCGGGGGCGCGCTGCTTTGAAGGGAGCATCCGCAGATTAGCGGACACGCTGGAGCTTGCGGTGGTGTGCAAGGTGTTCACGTATCCGTCGCAGTGGTTTCTGGACAGCGACGCGAAGCCGTATGCGGGCCCGCGGCTGTATCGCGACGGCTCTTCGAATGGGAATGGCCATGCGAACGGGAATGGTCACGGCAAGACGAATGGCAACGGCCATGCGAACGGGAATGGGCATCGTCATAACGGCAATGCGATCGGCTTGTCGATGAACAAGCCGATTTCGCAGAACGATCTGATGCCGTATGTGCTCTCGGGATTGATTGATGGACTTGAAGCCGAGGCGGTGGGTCTGGAAGCAGTCGAGACGCTGCTGGTCCGGAAGCTGCCTTGCTGGAAGCGCGCGATTGATGTCGCGGCGGCGGGGACGGCGCTTGCGATGTTGTCGCCGGTGTTGGCGCTGATCGCGATGATGATCAAGCTGACGAGCCCGGGGCCGGTGCTGTTTGGACAGTGGCGCGCGGGGCTGGGTGGAAAGCCTTTCTGGATCCTGAAGTTTCGGACGATGGTGACGGATGCCGAGGCGCAGAAGGCGAGCCTTCGCAAGCACAGCGAGCAGGATGGTCCGGCGTTCAAGATGGCGCACGACCCGCGGATCACGCGGATCGGGAAACTGCTCCGCACGACGAGCCTGGATGAGTTGCCGCAGCTTTGGAACGTGCTGAAGGGCGACATGTCTTTAGTGGGTCCGCGTCCGCTTCCTTTAGATGAATCGGCGGCGTGCAAGCAGTGGCAGCGTCGCCGGCTGGATCTGACGCCGGGTCTGACGTGCATCTGGCAGGTTAAGGGACGCAGCCGGGTGACGTTTGTCGAATGGATGCGGATGGATCTGGCCTATGCCCGGAGCCGAAGCCTGCTTCACGATATCAAGCTGATGTTGCAGACGATTCCGGCGGTGCTCCTTCGGAAGGGTGCTCGATAAGCCGATGACGACTGTAAGAAGCCAGTTTGTAAGCGTTCGGTCAGTGCCAAGAGGAAGGAAGTCAGGGAGATGAGTGCCGTAGCAACATGGCCGAGCAAGTGCGACTTGTTCGGAGTGCGGGTGAGCGCGACCACTTACGATGAAGCGGTGGAAGCGGTTATCGGAGCCGCCAAGCGCAATCAAAGCGCCGCGGTGACGGCTTTCGCCGTGCATGGGCTGGTGACGGCGGCGGGCGATCCCGCGTACCGGGAGATGGTCAACACCTTCGAGATTATCAGCCCTGACGGTCAGCCGGTGCGTTGGGCGTTGAACAAGTTTTACAAGGCCGGCCTGAACGATCGGGTTTATGGGCCGGAGATGATGCTTCGCACGTGCAAGCGTGCGGCGAAGGACGGGGTGGCGATTTTTCTTTATGGGTCCAAGCCGCACATCATGGAACCGCTGGTGCGGAATCTGTCGCTGAAGTGCCCGGGCTTGCGGATCGTTGGCGCAGAGACGCCGGAGACGTTTCCGCTGACTCTGGAGCAGCGTGATGGCTTAATTAAGCGAATCAATGACAGCGGCGCCGGGCTGTTTTTTTTGGGACTCGGTTGTCCGCGTCAGGAAATTTTTTGTTACGAGAATCATGACAAGATCAACGCGGTGACGCTTTGTGTCGGCGCGGCGTTTGATTTTCATGCGGGCGTGAAGCCCACTGCTCCCGCATGGATGCAGAAGCGGGGTTTGGAATGGGCGTTCCGCCTGTGGTGTGAGCCTGGGCGGCTGTGGAAGCGGTATCTGGTTACCAATACTACATTCATGATGCTGGTTGCGGGTCGAATGATCCGGCCGGGGCGTTAAGAAAAGCCATGTCGACAGCACCCTCCATTCAGATTGCCGAAGTGAACTCGGCGCGCAGCGAGCCGTCGAGCCGCTCGACGTTTTTGTGGCTGCACAAGCATTCGTGGGGCCTGTTCGACCAGGTCCTGATCAGCGGGACGAACTTCGTCACGATGGTGCTGGCGGCGCGTGCGATGCATCCGGACAGTTCGGCGTTTGGCGAGTTCAGTTTGGTGTATTCGGCGCTTCTGTTTACGAATGTGTTTCAGTCCACGCTGGTGACGCAGCCGCATAATGTGCTGGCTTCGACGCGGAAGGGGGAGGCGTATCGGCGGCATACGACGGCAACCGGGGCGGGGCAGTTGGCGATGGTGGTGATGCAGGCGCTTCTGGCGCTGTCGATCGCACTGTTCGCGTTTCTCCGCGGATGGGGCGTGGCGCCGCTGCTCTTGGCGCTGGTGCCGACGATCATCGCATGGCAGTTGCAGGAGTTCGTGCGGCGGGTGCTGTACACGGAAGGCCGGATGGGGGCGGCGTTCATCAATGATCTCATCAGCTACGGTGGACAAGCGCTGGTTGTGCTGTACCTGTATGCCAACTGGCATCTGACGGGGCCGATGGCGTTCTATGCGATTACGATTACTTCGCTGCTCGGAACGGGATTTGGAGTTTGGCAGCTTCGGCATAGCTGGACCCGGCATCTGGATCTGTTTGTCCTGAGCGAGAACTGGCACTTCGGGAAATGGCTTGCGGGCGCGGAACTGCTGGGGTGGTGCTCGTCGCTGCACATGTATCTGTACATTGCCGCGATTATCCTCGGCACGCAGGCGAGCGGCGAATTGAAGAGCGCGCAGATTCTGTATGGTCCGGCGCGGGTGTTCGCGTTCTTCCTGGGTTCGGTGTTGCCGATCCGGTTCGCAAAATCGCATCACGCGGGTGGCGAAGCACTGCTTCATCAGCAATTCAAGTCGACGGCGAAATTGATTCTGCCGGTCCTGGCGGCGTACTGCCTGTTCGTGGCGGTTTTCGGACAGCCGCTGCTGCGCGTTCTGTATGGGCATGCTTTCCAAGGCAGCGCGCTGCTGCTGGCGCTGTATTCCATCTCGGCGCTGTTCAACTACGTTGAGATGTTCGTCGCGGCAGCGCTGACTGCGACCAAGCGAACCAAGTACATTTTCCGTGGTTACGTCTATGGCGGGATCATCGCGTTCTGCGTGAGCTGGCCGATCATCAAGTGGCTCGGCGTCGACGGCGCGATCCTGTGCATGATTCTGACTGCGATCATTGTGAACGGGATGTGCTGGCTGGTTTATCACCGGGAGATTGTCGTGGGTCGTGGCGTCGCGGCAGAGGAAGAAGAGTCGGCAATCGATGAGTGGCAGGGACTGGAAAAAGTGGAGCCGGACCCGATTCCAGGCTCGGGCGAAATCCTGACCAGCGTCTTGAAGGTGCTGGATTGGAAGCAGGTTCCGTATTGCCTGCTGCATGGATACCGAGATTATCCAGATCGCATTACATCGGATGTGGATTGCCTGGTGCCGGGATGGGCGGCGCGGGGTGGATTGCCGCCGCTCTTGCATGCTTATCGCAATCACGTTGGGGCGCAGGTCGTGCAGTACCTGGCGGATGAATCGCCGATGATGGTGCTGTCGAAGAAGGGGGATGATGGCCGCGCGAATTGGCTGCCGCTGCATCTGACGAGCGGGTTTAAGTTCAACCATTTATTGTTTTACAGTTCCAAGGAAATCTTTGATTCGCGCCGGCGGCACAACGAATTCTGGGTACCGGCCTGGAAACATGAATTCGGCTGCGTGCTGATCAATCGCGTCGTGAAGAGGAATCTTCGCAGGAAGCACGAGTGCGACCTGGCGGAGTTGTATTCGCAGGACCGCGACGGATGCCGCGGGGAGATCCGGCGGTTCTGGGGCGAGAGCGACGCGAAGGACATCGTGCGCTGTGTGGAAGAGCGCGACTGGGATGGACTTCGGGCGCTGTTTCCGCGGCTGCGGGCGGAGTTGATGATGCGGCGGTTTATCCGTCAGCCTGTGAGCGCGGCGTATTCGCTGGTGATGAACGTCATGCGGCGCGCGTCTCGATTCTTGAGGCCGAGCTTCGGGCTGCACGTGGTTTTCCTGGGTCCGGATGGGGTCGGGAAGTCAACCGTTATTGAAGTGGTGTCGAAGGAGATAGCGCCGGCGTTCATGGGCCTGGGATACCAGACGTTTGCGCCGTCGATCCTGCCCAGGAAATTTCAGCCGGACAAGAAGCTGCCGCACGAGTTGCCCCCGCGATCCTTGCCGGGGTCGCTGCTGAAAGCGTGCTGGTGGCTGGTGTGCTACACGGTTGGTTATTTGTTCACCGTGCATACGGTTCGCGGGCGGGCGGGGATCGTGCTGTGCCATCGGTATTTGATGGACGCGATCGTGGATCCGAAGCGGTATCGATATTCCGGCCCGATCTGGGTGTTGAAGGCGATCCGTTTCGTGGCGCCCAAGCCTGATCTGGTGATACTCCTGGACGCGCCGGCGGAAGTGATTCAGAAGCGCAAGCAGGAGGTTCCGCTCGAAGAAACCGCCCGCCAGCGGGAGGACTTCCGTGCGGTCATCAGAGGGCAGCGCAATGCACACATCGTGGATGCATCGCAGCCGCTGGCGAAGACGGTGGCGGATGTGAACGAGATCATTGTCGCGCACCTGCGCCGCCGGCTTTCGCGCCGGTTTGGATTGGGGGGTCGCTCGTGATCGTTCCTCCCGCGCTGACGTGGACATGCTTGCTCGAGCAGGAGCCTTCGTATTTATGCGATTCGGCGCCGGTTTGGTTTTTGCAGATGCTGAAGCCGTACAAGGGGCAGGAACAGCGAGTGCGCATCACGTGGGGCGCGCCCGCGGCGGGCGACCGGAAGGATCTTGCCGGGCAGATTATCATCAATGGTCGAGCGTCGAAGCGCGATCTGGAAGCGCAAGGGTTTCATTACATCAGACGGTTTGCGGTTCTGCCGAGCTTGCGGCGGGCGCGGTGGTTTATTCCGTTGGATTCCGCATCCGTGTCGAGCGGTGCGTTCAGTCTCTATACGCCAGCGCGGATGAGCGCCCGGATGAAGCAGTTGGCGGCGAAGGTGCTGGCGCGAACGCATTTGCCGCTGTGGTATCGTGATCATGTCACCATCGCATCGCGCGAGCTTCCGCCGGTGGAGAAAGCGATTCGCGGGTTGTTCCCGAACATGGATGTGCGACTGGCGCTGTCCGCGGGCGCGCCTGAGCCGGCACGTAATCGAAAACCTTCGCTGGCGGTGCTGGATCCGTCGGGCAAGATTGTTGCGGTGGGGAAAATCGGGATTTCGCCCCTCGCACGACAAATCACGGCGCATGAAGGCCTCGTCCTGAAGGCGCTTTCGGATTTGCCGGAGGCGAAGTTTCAGTCGCCACGATTGCTGTTCGCCGGTGACATTGACGGCAATCACCTTGTCGTTCAATCGGCGCTTGCGGGAACTCCGCCGGCGGCTCAATGGACGCCTGCACATCAGTTGTTTTTGGAGACGTTACGGCGCGGCAGCCTGAAGCCGGCGGCTTATACCGCGATGGTTCGGTCGTTGAACACGCGCTTGCCGCAGCTTGCGGTGCTGGGCGACCGGTTGCAGATGGTGCTGGATGAAATGATGCCGGTGTTGGAGGGGATGAAGGTTCCCTGGACCATCGTGCACGGCGATTTTGCCCCGTGGAATCTTCGGCAGCATGCGGGGCGGATCTCCGCGTTTGACTGGGAGTACGCGCAGCTCGACGGGCTGCCGCTGATCGATGAGACCCATTTCCGATTGCAAGTTGGATATCTGTTGCATCACTGGACCGATGAGCACGCGGCGCGCGAGCTTACGGATATCGCGGCGGCGTGCCCGATGGGCTACACGCAGCAGCAGGCGCGGGCGCTCCAGGTGATATACCTCGTAGACATGCTGGCTCGGCTGATTGAAGAAGGCTATGACCCCAACGATGAGATGCTTGCGTGGTATCGGCGCGTGCTGCGGCGCATGACGCCGAGCGCTAGGGAGGTTGCGCTGGTATGAGTTGGGCGCCGGCAACATCCGCTCCGGATCTCGTGCGCCCTTCGAGGACGCCGGCTGCGCGCTTGTATCGCGCGGCCGGGTCGCTGGTCGTGGCGAGCTTGAATCGGCCCCAGGGGATCACCGGGGTTCACACGCACACCAGCGCGCTGGATGAAGGACTCCGGCAGATCGGTTGCGGATGCGCGGTCGTCAGCCCGTTTGATCACACGCGGATGTGGGACGTTGTGTTCGCGATGCGGCCACTGGTCATTCAGCGATTGAGCCGGACGGCGGGCACCCTGTGGTATCGGCATTGGCATGAGGCGGCGCTGCGATCGAGCTTGATGAAACACCTGCGGCACAATCCGGCGGATGTGGTGCTGGCACAGTGTCCGGTGACGGCGCACGCGGCGCTCAGCGTTCGGCAGCAGTTGAATCTCGATTGCCGGATCGCGCTGGTTTGCCATTTCAATGGCAGTGAAGCGGAGGAATATCGCAAGAGCGGGGATTTGCCATCCGATCGCGCCTACCGGCGAATGATGGAATATGAAAATGCCGTGCTTCGGGATGTGGATCAGGTGATCTATGTTTCGGAATGGGCGCGGCACACGGTCGAATCCGAGCGGAAGATTCAGCCGAAGTCGAGCGCGGTGGTTCACAATGGAATTCCTGATGCGCCGCCCGCCGGTGTCCTGACGCGCGAGTCGCTGGGGCTGTCGCAGCGCGATCTTGTGCTGATCAACGTGGGAACGCTGGAGCCTCGGAAGAATCAGATCGGGCTGCTCGATTTGTTCGAGCGGATTGCGGCCAGGTTCCCGAACGCAAAACTTCTTCTGGTCGGCGCGGGTCATCAGCGTGGTGAGATTGAACAAGCGATTCGCAGCAAGCGGCTTGATGATAAGGTGACGCTGCTGGGCGCGCGATCGGATGTGCCGGGACTGCTGGCGATCTCGGATCTGTATCTTCATTATGCGAAGCTGGAGAATTGTCCGGTTGTGCTGCTGGAGTGCGCGCGGGCGGGTCTTCCGTTCGCTGCCGTCGCGGCAGGTGGGATCCCGGAACTTCAACAGATGATGGGCGTGGAGTTGTCGCTCGATCCGGATGACCTCGATTCCTCGATGGCTGTCCTTGAACCGATCCTCGGCAACCCATCGCAGCAGAACAAGGTGGGCGATCGGGCGCGGGCCGCGTTCATCGAGCGCTTCACGACGCACGCGATGGCCCGAGGCTATTTGAATGCGCTCGGGATTTCTCCGGAGCCGCGGGGATGACAACGCATTCGGAAACAATTTCTCCTGCCGCCGACCGGGCGGTGGGCGATCGCTATCTGCTATTCCTGGCATTTGTGCTTGGGGGGTATGCGCTGTTTAGCAAGGGTGTGGCGTATCTCGGGGTTCCGCCGCTGTTCATCGGTGAGATCGCGCTGCTGACCGGCGTCGCGGTGGCGATGACGATGCGGCACTGGCATCGGCTGCTCGAGATCCGCGCGCTTTATCCGTTAATTCCCTTTGTGCTTTGGGGGCTGCTTCGGACGGTTCCTTACGTTTCCGCTTACGGGATCGACGCGCCGCGCGATGCGACCGTGTTCGGGTACAGCGCGTTCGGCGTGATCGTGGCGATGCTGTTGGTTTCGGATCCAACCCGTCTCGCGATCGTGATCGGCTGGTATCGCAGATACTGGCGTGTCTTTCTGCTTTCGATCCCCGTGATCTTCATCATATTCCGCTTCTTTCGATACGCGATGCCGGTGTATCCGTGGGCGCAGGGGGTGACGCCGATCTACGTGAAGGAAGGCGACGTTATGGTGCACCTGGCGGCGATCCTCGGCTTCTGGGTCGCGGGATTTGAGCGGAACGTGAAATGGGGATGGTTCCTGTTGATGGCGTTTTGCATTGCCACGCTCGGGTTGGTTGATCGCGCCGGCATGCTTGCGTTCTTCGCGGTAGGGGCGTTGTGCCTGCTGGTCAAGCCGAGGCATGAGGCGGCGTGGCGGCTCTTGATGCTGGCGTGCCTCGCGGTGATGACGCTGTGGATCAGTGATGTGAGAATTGAAATCCCCGGCGGCAAGGGACGCGATATCTCCTTCCGACAGCTCGTCGTCAACGCGGGATCGCTGTTGGGTAAAGACTCCGGCGATGCCGGGATGGACTCGAATAAAGATTGGCGACTGAACTGGTGGACGGACGTCGTCGATTACACGTTCCACGGCAAATATTTCTGGAAGGGCAAGGGCTTCGGTGTCAACCTTGCGGATGACGACGGGTATCAGCTTTTCCAGGACAGCCGCCTGCGCAGCCCGCACAGCGCGCACATTACGTTCCTGGCCCGGGCGGGTGTGCCGGGTCTGGTTCTCTGGGCGGCGGTTTGGATCTCGTGGGGTTATGCCATCCTGCGGAGCTACATTCGCGCACGAAAGGAACAAGACGCGGAATGGGAAGCGGTCTTCGCGTTTATCGGAGCCTTCGGCGTCGCGCTCCTGATCAACGCCTCGTTCGACGTTTACCTCGAAGGGCCGATGGGCGGGATCTGGTTCTGGTGCATTTACGGGCTGGGGCTCGGCTCGCTGTGGATTTATCAGAACTGCCCGCAAGTGTTGACCAACCCCGAACTCACGGGTGATGGAACGGGAAACGATCTGCCGCTGCGCCTCTCTTCACCCCGTCCCCACTGACCGATAAAGAAATTGGATCGATGCGAATTCTCCTGGCACACAATTTCTACCAGCAGGCCGGCGGCGAAGACGAAGTCTTCCGCACCGAGTATGAGCTGCTGAAATCCTTCGGGCACGATGTCCGCCAATTCACCGTCCACAACGATGCTTGCGACGACATGACGAAGTTCCAATTGCTTAAGGCGACGATCTGGAACAAGAAGATGGCCGCGGAGCTGCGTTCGGTGATCCGGCGCGATGGGATTGAACTCGTTCACTTTCACAACACGTTTCCGCTGATCTCCCCGGCGGGATATTCGGCGGCCCATGCGGAAGGCGCCGCGGTCGTGCAGACGCTGCACAATTTTCGGATTCTGTGTGCCAACGCTCTACTTTTTCGCGACGGCAAGCCTTGCGAAGATTGCCTTGGCAAAGCAATGCCGTGGCCCGCGCTCGTGCACAAATGCTATCGCGGCCGCTTGTCAGCAACGGCCGCGATCACCACGTCGATGACGATCCACCGCCTGCGCAACACCTGGGCGCGGGATGTCGATGCGCTGATCGCGACCACGCATTTCGCGCGCGACAAGTTCGTTCACAACGGCCTTCCCGCGGACAAGATCACCGTGAAGCCAAACTTCCTTCACCCCGATCCGGGCGTCGGCAAAGGCGACGGCAATTACGCGATCTTCGTCGGTCGCCTGTCCCATGAAAAAGGGGTCAGACCCCTTTTGGAAGCGTGGGAGAAGTTCAGCGTTCCGATCCCACTGAAGATCATCGGGGATGGTCCCTTGGCAGATCAGGTGAAATCCGCGATCGACCGAACAGGCAATAGCCCTGGGCGGAAGCCTGGGGTTCCCCCGATCGAGTGGTTGGGGCGTCGCCCACTGTCTGAGGTTTACGACTTGATCGGGCGCGCGACGATGCTGATCTTTCCGTCCGAGTGCTACGAGACTTTCGGCCGAACCGCGATCGAGGCGTTTGCCAAAGGCACGCCGGTGATCGCGTCAAACCACGGCGCTCCCGCCGATGTCGTCGACCAAGATCGCACGGGCCTGCTCTTTAAGCCCGGTGATGCATCGGACCTTGCATTAAACGTTCGCGCGCTTTTGTCTGATCCGGCCAGGCTCGCGAAAATGCGGCTCGAAGCGCGCGCCGAGTTCGAAGCCCGCTATACCGGTGATCGGGCGTATCACCAGCTCATGGAAATTTACAATCGCGCCATTGCCCTGAACCGCCCGCAGCAACACGCCGGTCTGACACCGCAGGTGACATCATGAGCCGGGCGCTGATTACAACCAGTTGGGACGATGGGCATCCGCACGACTTCCGCGTGGCGGAACTGCTCAGCAAGTACCGACTGACCGGCACGTTTTACATTCCGCGAAGCGCCCCGACGGGGACGATGGGGGCGACGCACGTGCGCGATCTTGCCGGCAGCTTCGAGATTGGCGCGCACACGCTGGACCACGTTTTCCTTCCCGATGTTCCGGACATTCGTGCCGATGAGCAGATCGCGGGTTCAAAAAAATGGGTGGAGGATGTGACCGGCAAACCCTGCCCGCTCTTCTGTCCGCCGGCGGGCAAGTTTCATCGCCATCATCTGAAGATCATGCGCATCGCCGGGTTCACGGGCTTGCGCTCGGTCGAGTTCATGTCGCTGGATCACCCGCGCCAGGTGGACGGCTTGCTGCTGATGCCGACCACGCTGCAAGCCTGTCCGCACGGCTCTGCCGTTTACCTGCGGAATTTCGCGAAGCGGTTCGCGATGCGAAATTTCTGGCTGTGGATCCTCTACGCGCGCTCGCCGCTGTGGGCCAAGAACGTCCGGTCGCTCCTTCAGGCGACGGTTCGCCGCGGCGGCGTGTTTCACCTGTGGGGCCACTCGTGGGAAATCACCGAGCACGCGCAGTGGGATCGGCTGGAATACGCGTTCAAGATCATGAGCGAGGTCGCGCATGAAGCGCCCTGCGTCACCAACGGCGAAGTTTGCCGTCAGACGCTGGCGGATTTGTCTTCAGGTCAAGAAGTTAACGCTTCTCGCACATCCACCGCACTCTAAGCTATTCGTAGCGTGCTACAGGGGCGCAACACTCAACAAATCCACGCCCATCGGGTAAAACCCCGTTGCCACGAAACCATTCCTCGGAGCGCACCGCATGACCTGGAAATTCTTCTTTTCCTGCACTCTCGTTTCCGCCATGACCGTTCTTCTCGCATCTTCCAACCCAGCCGATGCGGCTCCCGTTCTTAAGCCGATGAACTTGCGATGTGAGTATCACACCAATCCCCTCGGCATCGACGTGATCGCGCCGCGCCTCTCGTGGAACCTTGCCTCCGATGCGCCCGAAGCTCGCAATCAATCGCAGTCCGGGTATCAGATTCTCGTCGCCGGGAGCAAGGAGGATCTCGTCGAGGCCAAGGCCGATTGCTGGAACACGGGCAAGGTTTTGTCCGATGAAACCAGTCAAATCGCTTACACGGGCCGCGGTCTCATCTCCGGCCAAACATGCTGGTGGACTGTCCGAACCTGGAACGCGGCCGGCGAGCCTTCACCGGTCAGCGAGCCTGCGGTCTGGACAGTCGGACTTCTGAACGCGAACGATTGGAAAGCCCAGTGGATCGGCTACGACGACGAGGATTCAAAAGGCACCGGCCACATTCAAGGCGATCCCACCGTCAACCTCGACAACTGCAAATGGATCTGGATCGAAGATCTGGCCGCCACCACCAAAGCGTCTACCAAAGACGTGAAGGACGATGCGTACTTCCGCAAGACGTTTGATGTCTTGAAGGACAAGACCGTTCGCGCCGTTACGCTGATGGTGACGGCCGACAACAGCTTCGAGTTGTTTTTCAACGGCGCGAAGGTCACGGTGGGGAACAATCTAAACGCCGCCTATGCGGCCACTTTGACGAACCAAGTCAAGCCCGGGAAGAACGTCGTGGCGGTGAAGGTGACGAACGATGGGGGGCCTGCCGGCCTGGTCGCGCGCCTGCGCGTCGATTACACCGACGGTCAGGCGACGATCGTCCAAACCGATTCATCCTGGAAAACCGTCCGCAAAGCGCCCCGCGGTTGGCGGGATGCGGATTTCAATGATGCGAAGTGGGCGGCGTCGAAAGAGCTGATGACTGTGGGGGAGCCTCCTTTCGGGACGCCGCAGAGACATGAGCTGGTGCTTCCGCCGCCGCCTTATCTTCGAAAGACTTTTGCTGCGGATAAGCAGATCAAGCGGGCAACGCTCTATGCGACCGCGCTTGGCGTTTACGAGATCCGCATCAACGGCACCAAGGCGGGAGACGTGGAACTCGCCCCTGGATGGACCGACTACAACAAGCGCGTCCACTACAACACGTGCGACGTGACGAGCCTCGTCAAGCCCGGCAGGAACGCCATCGGCGCGATCCTCGCAGACGGCTGGTACGACGGCTATCTCGGCTACAGCTTCAAGCGCCACAACTACGGCGGCGATCCGCGCCTTCGCGCGCAACTCGAGTTGGAATTTGAGGACGGCTCCAGGGAAACCGTCATTACCGATAACTCCTGGCGCGCTTCATACGGGCCGCTTCGCGAGGCGGATCTGCTGATGGGCACCACCTACGATGCGAATCGGGAGATGGCGGGATGGGACACGGCGGACTTCGACGATTCAAAGTGGCAGCCGGTCGCGAGCGATCGCCATGATCTTCCCGTGCAGGCGCATCCGGGCGATCTGGTAAAGCGAATGAACGAATTGCCCGCGCAATCCGTGAAAGAGCTGCGGCCAGGCGTTTACGTTTTTGATCTCGGTCAGAACATGGTCGGGTGGTGCCGCCATCGCCTGAACGTGAAGCCCAACCAAAAGCTCGGCTTTCGGTATTCAGAGATGCTGAACCCCGACGGCACGCCGTACACCGTCGCCCTCCGCGCCGCCCGCGCGACCGATACTTATATCGCCGGCAAAGAAGGTGCAGTTATCTGGGAGCCGCAGTTTACGTTTCATGGCTTCCGCTATGTCGAGATCAGCGGTCTGACCGAGAAGCCGAGCCTCGACACCGTCACCGGCATCGTCGTTCATTCCGCGATCCAGCAGACCGGCACGTTCGAGTGCTCCAATAAGCTCGTCAATCAGCTCTTCCACAACATCATCTGGGGCCAGAAGGGGAACTATCTGGAAATCCCCACTGATTGCCCGCAGCGCGACGAGCGCCTTGGGTGGACGGGCGACGCCAACTTTTTCGTGCGAACGGGAACCTACAACTTCGATGTCGCCGCCTTTTTCAGCAAGTGGCTCGTCGATCTCGTGCAGGATTCACAGATGTCCGTCGGCGGCTACACGCACGTTGCCCCGGCGATGAGCTATGAGGACGGTGGCGGAACCGCCTGGCAGGATGCGGCCCCGATTTGCACCTGGACCCTGTGGCAAGTCTACAACGACACCCGCATCATCCAGCAGCACTACGCTTCGTTGCAGCGCTATATGAATTACCTTCATAGCACGAGCAAGGACTTTATCCGCAGCGACAAACCCTTCGGCGACTGGCTGAATCTGAAGGACGGGACCAAATCTGAAGTGATCGGGACGGCTTACTACGCGCACGTCGCCCAGATCATGACCGAGATGGCCGCCGCCATCGGCAAGCAGGCGGATGCGCGAACTTATTCGGATCTGACGCGCAAGGTGAAGGACGCCTTTCGCAAGAACTTTCTGAACGCGGATGGATCGATCAAGGAATCGAGCCAGACCGGTTATGCGCTCGCGTTCACGATGGGTCTGATTCCGCCGGACCTTCAGCCCAAAGCTGCCGAGAGTTTCGTCGAGTCGATCAGGAAAAAGGACTGGCACCTTGCGACGGGAGTCATTGGCACGCCGCGCCTGCTGCCGGCGCTCACGGATGCCGGCCGATCGGATGTCGCCTATCGATTGCTGCTGAACGATGACTTCCCCTCCTGGCTTTACCAGGTGAAGCTCGGCGCGACGACCATGTGGGAACGCTGGGATGGCTGGCGGCCAGAAAAAGGCTTCCAGGATCCCGCGATGAACTCATTCAACCACTACGCTTTCGGATCTGTCGGTCAGTGGCTCTATGAAACCTGCGCGGGCATCGAACCCGCCGCCCCGGGTTACAAGAAGATTCGCCTCGAGCCGCACCCGGGTGGAGATTTCGAATATGCCAGGGGAACGTACAAATCGATCAACGGAGAGATCCGCTCGAGCTGGAAGAAAGTCAACAAAGGCATGGAGTACGACTTCCTCGTCCCTCCCAACACCACCGCGACTGTTACGCTTCAGGCGAAGGATCCGTCAAAAATCATGCAAGATCAGGAAGCAGTAAAGCCCACGCGCGCCGGCGATGGCCGCGCGATTTTCGACCTGACTTCCGGCCGCTACCGCTTCGTAGTTCCGGAATAAAGCTCCCCCGATCGGTTCAGGAAATCCGCTGATCCACCCACTCGCACAGGGCGTGGTAGAGGATCTGGTGAATTTCCTGAATACGGTGGGGAAGCTGACTGTTAGCGATAAACTCGAAGTCGCATTGGCCGCGGGCTTGGCCGCCGTCTTTTCCAAGAAACGACGCGGTAACGAGCTTGCGCGCTTTCGCTGCTTCAATCGCCCGGAGGATGTTTTTGCTGTTCCCGCTGGTGGTGAAGACGATCAGCACATCGCCCGGGTTTCCCAGCGCTTCCACCTGCCGCGAGAAAATGGACTCAAACCCGAAGTCGTTGGCAGCGCAGGTGATGACCGTGGGATCGCACAGCGCGATCGCGGCAAGCCCGCGGCGGTTCTTCATGAATCGCGCGACCAGCTCCTCGGCAAGGTGCATGGCGTCGGCGGCGCTCCCGCCATTGCCGGCGATGAGGATCTTCCCGTTGCGCTCCCAGCACTTGAGCATGGCCGTGCAGAGACGCTCCATCTCCGGCGCCATCGCCGAAATCGAGGGCAGTATCGCGGAGAGTTCGGTCACGGCATTTTTTAGAATGTCATTCATCGCGGCACGAGCATTGTAGCGATTCTTGTAGCACGGGCATCTTGCGCGTGACCGAATCGCCAACACGGGCAAGATGTCCGTGGTACGGGGAAGAGTCATTTCAATGGGAAGAAGAACAGCAGGACCTGATCGAAGCGCTGCGACCAGGCAGGTTCGTTGTGCTTGGCGCCTTCGACGATCTTCAGGCGAAAATCCCGATCCGGCTTCAGACCATTCTTTTCGAGCAGCGAAGCGAACGATCGCACCACGTCGACTTGCTTCTCCTGGGGCCGGCCCTCGTCGGTGCCGGTGTCGATCCAGAACCGGGTGCGTTTGATCCACGCGGGATCGTCAGTGAGATCGCGCAGCGCGGCCCGTTTGTTCCACCACAGCGCCGGAGATATCGCGGCACAGAGGCCGAAGGTGTCGGGGTATTTTTGCGCCGTATACAGAGAGATCAAGCCGCCCAAAGATGATCCGCCGACGGCAACCTGGAGGCGATCGCGAGTGGTGTGATAGGTGGAGTCAACGAACGGCTTCACTTCCTCGGCGATAAACCGCAGATACAGCGTGCCGCGCTCGCCCGGCGTGTATTCGGTCATGCGGTCTTTGGTGTTCTCGATGCCGACGATGATGAGGGGTTGGATTTTCTTTTCTTTGATGAGCCGCTCGGCAGTTTCGTCGGCGTTCCATTCGCCGGCAAAACCGATCGCGGCATCAAACAGATTTTGCCCGTCGTGCATATAGAGAACCGGATAGGGCTCGGCGCGATCCTTGTCGTAGCCGGGCGGGAGATAAACCCAAAGCTTGCGATCGTTGTTGAGCAACCTGGAATGGATGGCGTGCATGCGGATGTCGCCGGTGCGGGTGGATTGCTTTTGCGTTGTCGCAGCGCCGCGCGCACCGCCGGCCCAACGGGCAACGCTAATCTCCACCGTGGTGTCAGCGGTCGGGGTATACTTGCGATTCGCAATCTCGCTGCCGTCGGCATTCTTCTCTACCGTCTCCCAAGACCCGCGGGTGATTTTATATTCAATCGACTGGTTTACAGGGAGCGCGACGGTGGCGTCGTAAGTGTTTTCGTTCTTATTCAGTTCGATTCCGGTCCCGCTCCACGAACCGAGATCCGGCGCATCGCCGACGATGTAGAGCTTGGAGTTAGGTGGGGTCGAAGCGGGTGCCGTGACCTTGAACGTCACCTTCACATCAGCCGTCGCGATGGAGGCAGAGAGAAGAAGCAAAAGGAACATGGGCGAGACGCCCATGCTACGTTTGGTAGCGATTGTACTTCTCGGCTTCGCCGGTTTCGAACGGATCATAGAGCAGCTCGATTTTCGGACAGGTGGAGAGGTCGAGTTTGATTTGGCCGCGGTCGGGGAAAGGGTTGGCATCAACGACGGGGCGCAGAACTTCTTTCATTCGATGGAGAAAATCCTGAACCGCCAATCCCATGAACGGATCGGGAACGTCCTTAAACTTCGGCTGATAGCTTTTGAAAAGGCTGATGACGCCGCGCGGGTTGGATCGGCGATAATGCTCGAGCGCGACGGAGCATTGGATCATGCCCTGGTAAAAATCGTGCTTGATTCCGTACGCCAGGTGCCAGGCATCTTCCCAGGCTTCGTGGGCGTCAAAATATTCGTGTTCGTTGAAGAGTTGGATGCCGTCGCAGTAGAGCTTTTTTTCGAGGTGGGGATCCATGGAAAAACGTGAAACGTGAAACGTAAAACGTAACAAGACGATGCTTCAATCGCGCTTCTCGGGGCGTTCGCGCTGATACAGATCGAGATAGAAGTGCATGATTTCCTTGCCGGCGACGGTTCGCGACCGGCTGTGGCGGAAGTGAAATTTCTCAAAAAGGCGGATTGCCGGCTCCCGCTCCATGAAGGTGTCGAGCGCGATTTTCAGATAGTTGTTTTCCTTGCAGAACCGGACGGCCGTCTCCACAAGCTGTGAGCCGATGCCCCGGCGGCGGAAGGCTTCGTTCACGCGAAGGCGGCGGATTTCGCCGACGCTGTCCTCGTGGTGCTGGACGCCGATCATACCAACGATTTCCGCGCGGTCGCCCTCGGTCTGAGCCACCCAGAAATGGGAGCCCGGCGAGGTCATGTACGCTGCGGGAATGTCGTCGATGTCCCAACCCGTATCGTTGTCGGCAATCTGCTGGCCTTCAACAAGCCCGGCGCGGTAAAGGATCGCGCACGGCGTGGCATCCTTCGCGTCGAAACTGCGAATGCGGACATCAATTTGCGGCTTGGACTCCATGAACCGCCTATCTTAGCAGCGCGGGACATCGGGGGCGATGGGTGCAACTCAAATTCGAATCGCCGCGGAACGTGAAGATCGTCAACGGCACGCTCACCGACTCGTTTGCCCCGTTCGATGTTCACATCTATCGCCTCAAGAGAAAATCTGCGACAACACGGGCGGCTCAGTGATGATGCTGTCAGCGGAGAGAATCTCATGCGTTACCTTATGAAGCAGAAGCTGTTCTCGTTCGGCGATGATTTTGTCATCAAGGACGAGACCGGGGGCGATGCCTTCTTCGTCGACGGAAAAGTCTGGAGCATCGGCGACAAACTTTCCTTTCAGGACATGCGCGGGAATGAGCTGGCGACGATCCGCCAGCGGCTGCTCTCGTTCGGACCATCGTACGAAATCACCTACGGCGGCGGCACCGCGACCGTAAAGAAGCACCTGTTCACGTTTCTGCACTGTGCGTTCACAATCGATGTGCCCGGGCCGGGAGATCTCGACGCGAAGGGGGATCTGATCGATCACGAATATACGTTCTCGCGCGGCGGGCGCGATGTCGCATCGGTGTCCAAGCGCTGGTTCGCGATGCGGGATGTTTACGGCGTCGACATTGCCGAGGGTGAGGACGATGTGCTGATCCTTGCCAGCACCGTGGTCATCGACATGTGTTGCCACAAGGACAGCAAAAAGTAGCACAAACATCTTGCCCGTGTTCGCGAGTTAAGACCCGGGCAGGTATGACCGCGCTACGATATCGCAGAGAAAAACTTATGAAAATTCTGATGATGATTGCGGCGAGTCTTGTTTTGGCCGAGGGTGGGATTGCACACGCGGAGAGCGTTGACTTGGTGAAGGGCGGAAAATCTTCTTACGTCATCGTGCTTGGCCCGAAAGCTTCGCTCTCCGAGAAGCGCGGGGCGGAAGAGATCGCCAGGCATCTGAAGCAGATGAGCGGCGCGGAGCTGAAGATCGTCACGGACGACCAGCCCGCGCAGGCGACCGAGATTGTGATTGGCCTCAACCGCCGCGCGGAAGCGGCGGCCGTCAAGCCGGATATGAAGGCGCTCGGCAACGATGGGTTCGTGCTGAAGACCGTCGGGCCGAAGGTGTTCATCGTTGGCAGCCCGGTGCGCGGAACGATGTACGGATGCTCAGAGCTGCTCGAGCGCCTCGGCGTGCGCTGGTACACCGCGAAAGTGACGAAACTGCCGAAATCGGCGGATCTTTCGCTCGCGAGCCTGGATGTGACGCAAACGCCGGATTTTGAATATCGCGAGCCTTACGTCACCGAAGCATGGGACAAGGACTGGGCCGCGCGAAACCGCGTCGTCGGTCATTTCCCGCGCCTGGATGAATCGACCGGCGGGAAGATCAGCTACGTCGATTTCGTGCACTCGCTCGACCGGCTGATCCCCCCAGCGATCTACGACAAGCACCCGGAATATTTTCCGATAATCAAAGGGAAACGAGCCAACGGATATGTGCAGCGCTGTCTGAGCAATCCGGACGTGCTCAAGCTCGCGATCGAGGGCGTCCGTGCCGCGTTCAAAGCCAGTCCCACGGCAACCATCACGACCGTCTCACAAAACGACACCGCCAACTGGTGCGAATGCCCCGAGTGTTCCAAGCTCGTGAAACAGTATGGCGAGCAATCCGGCGTCTATGTCTGGTTCGTCAATCAGATTGCACAGGCCATCGAAAAAGAATATCCCGATAAGCTGATCGACACGCTGGCGTATCAGTTCACCGAAGCGCCGCCAACGAATATCAAGCCGCGGGATAATGTGCGGATTCGGCTTTGTCCGCTGAGCAGTTGCCAGACGCATCCTTACGAGCAGTGCACGCACGAGAACAACAAGAAGTTCGTCGAGCGCCTCAAAGGCTGGCACAAGCTGGCGGATGTGCTCTATGTCTGGCACTACACCACCGATTTCGCCAACTATCTGATGCCGTTCCCGGACTTCAAGGAGTTCCCCGCCGAGACGCGCCTATACAAAAAAAACGGCGTGAAAGGGATCTTCTTCCAAGGCGCCTACTGCGGTCCTGGCGGCAGCGATTCCGAGCTGCGCGCCTACGTGATGACCAAGCTGCTGTGGAATGTGAATACCGACACGGATGCCGAAGTGTCGGCATGGATGCAGGGCGTCTATGGCAACGCCTGGAAGCCGATGCGCCAATGGTTTGATCTGGTGCACCAGCAATTTGAGCCCGCCGACGCGCATCTGTTCTGCTACAACAAACCCCAGCCGAAACGCCTTACGCCTGAGGTTCTGGCAAAGGGTGATGCACTCTTCGCTGAAGCAGAAAAGCTCGCGCAGACGGATCTCCAGCGCGAGTACATCAAGAAGAATCACCTCGGCCTGACCTACGTCCAGTTGGACCTTCATCCCGACACCGGGCCGAAGTTAAAGCAATTCATGGCCGACATTCACTCACTCGGCATCACCAACACCAGCGAGCCCCAAACCGCCGATCAATGGGAGCAGGCGTACGTGGCGCAGCACCAGAAGAAATAACTTTCGCCACATCGCCGCGATCGCTACTGCACCGTAAATCCCTCCGGCTCCTCTTCATCCGGCTTCCATTTGTAGAACAGCTTCGCGATCTTCTCCGACAGCCCGCGGTACAACGAGTTCTTTAGTTCCGACTCCGAACCCGCGTTGGCAGCTCCCCATGTCGTTCCGGTGCTCAAGGGATATCCGTCCGCCATGTCCGTCGGCCAGAGCGTCTGTCCGGACTTCACATCAACCATCTTGACGCGAACCGCAACGTCCCCGCGCAGCGATTCACCGCCCAGAAGCGATTCCACCGTCCGCTCCGTAACCGCCACCCAGACCACCTGCTCGGCCCCCACCGTGCGCCCGACTTCAGCCACCGTCATCTTCTTGAAATCCTCCGGCTTGGCAATCCGGATCTCGCGAACCTTCGCCGAATCCACCACCGGCATCTTCTTCACATGCCCGCGGATCTCCTCCTCCACATACCGGCTCAGCAGCTCATCATCCGTGAGCCCGGTCGCACGATGATAATCCTCGACCAGCACGACCAGCGGCCGCGATTGTGGAACATACTTCGCCGGAACCGCCGGCGGCCCCATGATCTTGTGCGCCGCCAGCCCCGCCGCCGTGCAGCCCGCGGCAGACATCCCAAGCAGCAGGAACAACAGGTGGAGCCTCAGGCCAGATCCGATCGATTCACGCCTTCTCTCATTGCAGGACGGGCAGCTCATCGGTCCTCCTCCTCATGCGGCAGGAAGCGATTCGCAATCTGCGTCGCCAGCGAGTCGATCGTCCCCGCGTAAATTTTGTAATCCCCGACGTTCGGAATCCCCTCGCGCGGCGCCTTCGGCGGAAACGCAATCTTGATCCCGCTCTCACCGAACGAGTCTTTTCCCACCGCGCCGCTCACCTCAACCACCTTCACGCTGGCCGCTGCCGTCCCGCGATACAGGTCCGTCGAGAGATCCGACCGCGTCGCAAAATTTTCAATCTCGATGTAGATCAGCCGGCTCACGCCCAGCTTCGGCGCCACCGAAGCGATCGGGGATCCCTCGATCTCGGGATGGTCCTGCTGATAGCGCACGATCGAAGCCGGCTGCACTGGAAAGTTCGTCCCCTTCAGTTGCTTCGCCTTGGGCGCTGCCGCCGCCAGGCGCTTCTGCACCGCATTGGCGAGATCGACCTGGATGGAGGAGAAATCGATCCGCACGCCTCGATCCGCCCACACCATCACCCCCACCGTCTGCCCCGCCAGTCCATCATAAGCCGGCAGGATTGTCGCCGGCGGCATCGCATGCGCCGCCACGCCCAGGGCCGCGCATCCATTCACAAAAATCAACGCGCAATACAACGCTGCAAGAAACGCAATTCCGCTGAGTCGATAGCCACGCATGGTGCAAACTCCTGGTGTCAATCAAACGCGCCCACCCGTTCGCGCGTGATGCGTTTTACCCGCAACGGTTCCGAAATTCCCGCTTAATCTCTCTTCTCTTCACACACGTCCGATAAACGAAAAAGGCGCCGTCCCTCGGACGGCGCCTTCTTTGGACCGTGATGGAAACCGAAATTAGCTCAGAACCGACAACAGATCTTCCCGCTGCGCGCTTTCATCCGCGCCATCGCCCTTGATCCGCGTCTGACTGAATCGCGCCGCCGCCAGCGGGTTGCCCTGGCCAAGTCCGAGCGCCGCGTCGATTCCGGTGTAATCGGTGGCGTCGATGTTGCCGTCGAAATTCGTGTCGCCGTAGAACCACGAGACGCTTGGATCCGCGCTGGTTCCAATGTTCGCATCCACCGCCGTGTAATCCTGTGCCGTCACCTGGCCATCCATGTTGGTGTCGCCGATGTAGGTGTACTTGCCGAGGATCGAATTGGCGCCGACCAGATTTCCGCTGCCCGGCGGCCACTCCGTCATGCCGACCAACGCGTTGTCAAACAGCGCGAGGATTGTTGTTCCGCCTTCGACTTGTCCTTGTGTCGATACGATTCCGGTCTTCGAGGAATCGAGCGCTCCCGAGTATCCCTCGAGCACTCGACCCTGAAGGTCAACGTACGTTGCCGTGCTCGCGATCAGGTCGTTGTCGTTCAGGTCCAAGGCAGCCGATGCTCCGATCGTCATCGCGTTAACCTGGAAGTATCCGTTGCCGTTGGACTGCCGGGCAACGCTCGAACCCGTGAGATTCAAACCCGCCAGATGCTGGTTCCCGTTGAAATTCACCTGACCCGCGCCCGAAGCGGCAACAACCAGCGCCGGGTTCGCAATCCCGACATCGCCGGTAATCGCGTAGCTCCCAGCGAGAACGTTGAGCGCTTCAAGCCCATTGCCTCCGCTGAACGCCACGGGTATCGAAACGCCGTTGAGGCTCAATTGATCGTTGTTGGCGCTCGTCGTGTTGACCGTTGCGCTGGTGACGCCGGCGAAGCTGAGTGTCACACCGTTCTGCACAGCGCTCATCGCTCCACCCGACTCGGCTAGCACGATCGGCTGCCCGGATCCGTCGTAATCGGCCACAACGTTGCCGGCGGTCTGGTACGCAAACGGAACCGCCGCCGAGAATGTCCCGATCGTTCCCGAAGCTCTCGCATTCCCCGCGACGTCAAGCACCTGCGCCGAGTTCTGGGTCACGGTATAGGTGCCGTTGTCCGCCCGGTTCCATGTGCCGCCCGGAGCCGAAATCCGGTATGTCACCGTAACCGTCGATCCGGAACCGCTGATGCTGAACGTGGTTGGGTTATAGGAGAGGCTATTTCCCGAAACGGTGATGTCACCGTTTGTAATCGAGGCAAGATCCAAGCCGGTAACCGCATCGGTATACGTGATCGGCACATCCAGGTAAGTGCTGCCACCCGTCGGGACGGGCGCTGTCAGCGCCGCGGCCGGCGCCACACGGTCGAGCGTGTACTGCCATTGCGCCCCGAGCGTCTCGCCGCCCGAGTTCACAGCTTTCACCTGCCAGAACTTCACGCCGTCTGATGGCGAAATGGCGAACTCGCTGACGCTGGTTGTAAAGCTCGTTCCGCTCGTCCCGATATAAATCACGTAGCTCGATGCGCCCGCGGCGTCATCCCAATCCAGCTTCGAGAAGGTGGCGTTCAGCACAGCGCCGTTGGCGGGAACAGGGTTGCTCGGCGCCGACGGCGGCGGCGTCACGATCGAAAAACTCACCGCCGGGCTTAGCGTCGTATTCCCCACCATGTTCTTCGCAACTACGTACCAGGTATGATTTCCGCTCGTGAGCGATGGACTCAGGGTCCATTGGCTGGACGCCGTGTTCCCCTTAAAGCTGGCGTCCAGATAAACATCGTAACTCGTGGCCGCCCCCGTTGTGTTGGTCGTGACAACGTCATCCCAGTCCAGCGACGTCACCGGCGGTGCAACGGTCCCCGCCGGTGTCGGATTCGCGGGTACACCGGGCAGCACACCCACCACATTGCCCGCGATTGCCGCCCGCTCCGCGGTTGTCGTGTTATTCTCATCAAACCAGTTGATCCCGCGATATCCGTACGCCTGGAACGTGTTGGTTGTCGCAGATCCCCCCGAGACGATGATGGGAATGTTCGTCGAACTCTTCGCCGCGGTGATGAACTCCGATACCTCCGCAGCTGTCGTCGTGCTCGCAGAGTCGTAGGTCATTCCCGTCAGAATGATCGGCTTGATCGAATTGGGCTTGTTGTACCAGATGTTCTGCCGCGCGGGCGTCTCGAACGACAGCGGCGCATATTCCGAATTCACATCGTCAACCATGATCGTCGGCGTCATGGTCTGGCCGTCAAATCGCGAGCGGGTGTTGAGGGGCACCGTGGCCCAGTTGTTCCAATATGCCTGCGGCATGGTCGCGTCGCAGTAATCGCCCAGCTCAATGAACGGCACCTGCGAGTGGAAGCTGACGTATGGAAAAGAGCTGTATGCGATGAAGAAGCCATCGCGCGAACCCGTGCCGCCGCCTATCTGACTCTTGCCGATGCCCTGCATGTAATCCACGATCGCTTCATGTTGGTCGCCCGCCCCATCCAGCGGCACCGCGCTCAGATACTCGTTCTCAATATCCAGCACCGCGCCATCCCCGCCGACACTGGTCATGATGCTGTTGAAAATGCTGATCTCGCCCGCCACCGAAGTGGTGATTCCCGTGCCGTGCGTGGTCGATCCGCCGTAAATGTAAAAGTACGGCATGATCTTGATGCCTGCCGAATGCGCCGCCGCCACCACCGCCGACGTATAGTTTGTCACGCCGCCCGCGTTCACAAAAGCATTGTTCCCGCTCCCCGCTTTCGTGATGAAGTAATTGATCTTCTCGTTCGACTTCATGTACGTGAAGTACGCGAGATAATCCGGAGTGCCTCCCGGCCCGCTCGTCCAATAGTTGACCGGCAACTGGTGCGCCGTCGAGGTCGACATTGCATTGCGCAGATCCCAGCCCCAGGTTCCATTCCCTGTATTCTCCGAGTCAATTCCGTTGGCAAACATCGCCATCAGACGCCGGGGTTCCAAAAGCTCTATATTCGGTGATGATCGACGTCGGCGCAAAGCTAACTCCTGCTCTCTCGGGCGTTAAGGAAAGGGCTGCAAGCGGGGCTGAAACGACTTTCAGAATCCTAATGACGATTATACCGTAAACGTTAAAAATGCCTACCGCTAAATCGTTAGCAGCCGCTTAATTCTGTACCGTTTTGAGCCCGTTGCAGTTCGATTCATGCTGCATCGAATACATTAAACCCCGGAACGCTCCCGCCCATTCCCCCTAACTCATACCAACAGGTCTCGATTCGACTTGAGCGATAGCGGCAACCCCGGCACCGGCCTCGCCGCAAGGGGATTACCCATGCCCAAACCTAGACTTGCATCAAGTGCCGTATAATCCAGCGGCGTCACAAACCCGTCCAGGTTGCTGTCCCCGCTCGCCCACTCCAGCCCCACAGCGGGCGTCGTCCCCAAGTTCGCATCGACGGATGTATAGTCCTGCAGCGAAACCTGCCCGTCGAAATTTAAGTCCCCAAGATACGTATACTTACCGATCACCGTGCTCAGCGAAAGCAGGTTCCCGCTGCCCGGCGGCCACTCCGTTAGCCCCACCAGCCCATTGTCGAGCAACGCCAGAATCGTCAACCCTTCCAGACGCTGTGCCACGCTGGAGATGAGCCCTGTCTTGCCCGCGTCCGGCTCCACCGAATATCCATCAAATACCTTCTGCAACACATCCAGATAGACCGACAGGCCGCCGGTGTAATCGACAATCAGATCATTGTCATTCAGATCCAATCTGCCCGCGCCCGCGAAGCTCAGACCCCTGGTTTGAAGATAAAGATCGCCGTCCGCCGCAACGACCGCCAGACCGGAGACGTTCAGCGCGGCCAAGTGCTGTGATGAATCAAAGCGCACTTGCCCGACCGCGCCGACGTTCACGGTCAGGTTCGCGCTCCCCGCCCGCGCATCGGCAGCAAACGAATAACTCCCCGCGCTGACGTTAAGGACCGCGGTCTCACTCACGCCCGTCCCCGCGTTAAACTCCACATCCGATGATGTCGCCCCGCTGATCGTCAGCGTATCGTTCCCCGCGCCGCCTGCGATCGTCACCGGCACACCCGCGCTCGTTCCGCTGATCGTGATCAGATTGTTCCCGCTCTCACAGATCAGCTCCAACCCCTCGATCGTTCCGTACGCAATCGAAAACGTCCCGATCCCGAACGATGCGGAAACGAACCCGCTCTGCACGCCATACGTCGCGTTTTTGTTGGTGCGTTGATCGATGAGCACCAATGAATCGCCCCCGCTCCCGCCCGCGACGGTGATGCCCACCGGCGCCATCTCGCTCGGTCCCTGCAGCAACTCGACTGTCACTGAATCATCTCCGCCCCCCGAATTGATATTCAGCGGCACACCCGAATCCCCCTCCGCGCCCCTTCCGCCATACAGCGTCACCAGGACGACATTGTCCCCATCCGCCCCGTACAGAGTCACCGCCTCGACGGACAAGAACGATAGCGAGCCGAAGAAGTCCCGGTCAAAAGTATTCCCGTTAAACGTGTACGTGTCGTCGTTGGCGAGCAACTGGTCATTGAGAGTAAGCGAATCATTTCCCGCATCCCCGCTTACGCTCACATTTCCCGGAATCGCATCCAGCGTTCCCGCGCCGACGCTGATCGTGTCATCGCCATCCCCGCCGAAGATCACCACGCTCTGCCCCGGCGCCGTCGAATTAACGTTGATCGTGTCGTTGCCGCCGATCCCGTTGATCGTCGCGCTCTCGGCGCCGAAGAATCGCCACAGTTTCCCATCCGCCGCAATCGACGCTGTCGAGATCTCGATGAAATCCGCACCCGCGCTCCCGACGAACACCAATGCATCCGATCCAGTTCCCCCATCAAACGTCAACGGCACAGCCCAGCCGCTGCTGATGCTCAATTGATCGTTGCCCCCATTGCCGTTGATCGTCGCGCCTTCGACCTCCACCAGCGTGATCAGCGCGCCTGTCAGGTCAATCGATTCGCTCGCATTCGACCCGTTAATCACCAGCACATCGCTCGCGCCCGAGCTGTTTCCCCCGCCGTCATAGAAGATCCCGCCGCTCGGCATGGGGTTACCATTCGCATAATCCAGCGTCAGCGAATCATCTCCCGCCCCCAGCGAGAACGTCAGCGATGTAACCAAACTCCCCGGCAGGGTCGCGTTCAGCATAGCGTTCACCAGCACTTCGTATTTCTGCCCCGTCTCATCCTTCCGCACCCAATAGCTTTCGCTCGCCCCCGTTCCGCTGAACGTCAGCGGCACGTACGCAAGGTTCACCCCGCCGAGCGTCGCCGCCGCGGGCACGCTCACCTGCTTCACCACCGCGCTCGCATATCCCGGCGGCGCGATCTGCCGAACAATAAAGGTCCCACCCGCCAACCCTCCAATCGTGTAGCTCCCGTTGGCGCCACTAATCGCCATCGGCTCGTTCAATTGCCGCGAACCGTTGTTGTTGAGATCCACATACACCGTCGCCCCCGCAACGCGGGTCTCCCCGCTGTATAACCCGTCCCCGTCATTATCCCGAAATGCAATCCCCGTAATGCTCGCCGGCACGAAGTTGATCGTCGCCGCCACCCCGCTCTGAACGAGCGCGCTTCCCGAGTCATTTTTGGCAATCAGCAGCCGCGTGAACGGCGGCGTCCCCGCCGGCTTCATCCCCTCGGTCGCATCGGCCCCATTATCAAACACCGGATGCCCGATCGAAACATCCTCGTAGTTCAACACGATCGTCCCCGCCGCTGATCCCGTGTTCAGCGACAGCACCGCCTGAAACGTCACAGTTCCAAATGCGCCAAACTCGACGCGCCGCAGTGCATTCCACTGGATGATCAGCCTGTTGTTTGCCGCATCCAATTTGTAAAGCACCGCATCATCGCTCGCCCCCGCCTCGCCACCCACCGCCGCCGTGGTCCAGTCATCCCACAGCACCCCAATTGACGCCGGCGCCGGGCCAGTGATCAGATCCGTATTGATTCCGCTGCTGGCGCCCGAGCCGAACGTGATCAGGCCATTCTCGCTGACGAACAGCGCATTGCCGGTATACGAAGTCGAGTAAAACGTGAACTGATTCGCCCCCAGCGGCACCGCCGCGCTCGCATCGTTCACCCCATTCAACAACGTTACCACGCCCGCATCCCCCGGCGTCAGGTGATACGCCCCAAGCCCGCCCGATTGCGCAACATAACCAAACCCGTCCGGCCCGGCAGCCGCGAGCAATTGCCGACGCTCCAACCCCTCCATGACACCGCGCATGAAAACACAACTCCCCGATTAACAACCAGACTCAAACCCACTGAGATCGCACAAGATAAGCCCGCGCGACAGGCCCCACAAGCAAAAAGCCGCGACACTCCTTGGACAACCGCATCTAGCGCCCATAGCGGCGACGCCAGCGTCGCGGGCGCGGCGCCGCCCCGCACAGAAAAGGAAAATCGACGCTGCGCGTCGACCGCGACGCAGGCGTCGCCCCTACACAACAGCGATAAATCCAACACTCGATTGCCTTGGCGACGTCCCTGAGCCTTCACATCCAGCAAACCTCGCGAGTTTCGCGAAGCGCTTACTCCACGGGCGATAAAATATCTTCCCTCGCCTGGTCCTCCAGCTCCAGCCGCCGCTTCGCCGGCGCCGCCAGCGGATTGGCAACCCCAAGCCCCAGGCTTGCATCCAGCGCCGTGTAATCCTGCGCCGATACGACGTAATCAAAATTCAAATCGCCAACCACGGCCGCGATTCGCCGATCTTGCGACAACCCCAGGTTCGCATCAAGGGCCGTGAAGTCCTGCGGCGTCACCTGCCCGTCCCAGTTTGCATCGCCGGCATAGGTGTACCGCCCGAGGATCGCATTCGCCGGTATCGTATTCCCGCTTCCGAGCGGCCACTCCGTCAGCCCCACCTCCGTGTTATCGATAATCTCCAGCAATGTCGCGCCGCCGCCCTGCTGCGCGCTTGTTGACACGATCCCCACCTTGGTCGGATCGACTTCCGCAGAGTACCCGCCGAGGATCCAACTCCAGATTTCATCGAACGCCACGAACGGCGCCGATGTGTATTCCACGATCAGTTCGTTGTCATTCAGATCCAACTTCCCGCTGGCCCCAATCGTCAGCCCCTTCGTCTGGACGTAACGATTTCCATCCGCGCCCATTACCGCCTTTCCCAGCACCACAAACCCCGCCAGACGCTGCGAGGTATTAAACGCCACGTTCCCCGCGATCCCAACTGACAGCTTCAAATTCACCGATGTCAGCCGCGCATCCGTCTGAAACGCATACGTTCCGGCATTCACGTTCAGTACATCCTGATCGCTTGCAAACAAACCGCCATTGAATGTCACGCTTGATGACGGCGCCCCGCTGATCGTCAGCGTGTCGTTCTGATCACCCCCGCTGATCGTCACCGGCGTCGACGGATTGGTGGATGTCAGCATCACCGAGTCATTCCCCGACCCCAGATTGCACGTGAGCGATTCCATTCCCAGGTAAGTGATCGATCCGTTCTGCGTCACCAGCAAAGACGATGTCAAGCTCACCGTATCCGCCCCATTGGAGGCCATCACCACCAGCAAATCCGTCCCCCCATTCCCATTCACGGTCGTCGCCGGGAATGCTGCCGCCGCGCTCACCGCAATGCTATTGCTCCCACTCTGACACCACAGCGCCAGCCCCTCCACGCTGCCATACGTCAACCCGCCGAACAGCGACCGCGTCACGCTGGTCGGTGTCAACGTATAACTCTGGTTGAACGCGTTCGTCGAATCGTCCAGCGTGATCACGTCTCCATCCGATGCCGCCAGATCCAACACCGTCAGCGCGCCCGCCAGGTTATCCAGGTTCGGCCCGAGATTGATCGCATCCGCGCCGTTTCCCCCAAGAATTGTCGTCGCACGACCGCTTGGCGTGCTGGTCACATTCACCGTCGTCGCGCCGCTACCCACGATGAGATACACGTTCGATAGCTGACTGAGCGTCACCAGTCCCACACCGGTTCGCGTGAACGATGTTGACGTGAGCGTGTAGCTCAAACCGTTGCTGTTCGCGATCCCATCCCCCCACTGAAACAAATCGATCCCGCCGCCCCCATTGACCGTCATATTCCCAAGCACATTGCTCGAGTTTCCCTGACCGCCCGTCGTGATCGAATCGTTCCCGCTGCCGGCAAAGATCGACAGCGTTATGCTCGCCGGCACTCCGTTTACCGAGATATTGTCATCTCCCGCCAGGCTCTCCACCGCGATCTGCTCCGGTATTCCCGGCAGCGCCACCGAAGTCGGACCGTTGATCGTCGCCACCGCCAGCGTCACCAGGTTCAGCGTGATTCCATCGCTTCCGCTGGTCCCGTTGTAGTTCAACTTATCGCTGTTCGCTCCGCCGTCATACGTCACGACCGCGCTCAATCCCGGGTCCACCGTCAGCACATCATCCCCCGCTCCGCCGTTCACCGTCGCGTGCTCCAGCGCAGCCACCGCGATTTTCCCCGCAACCAATCCGCTCGCGCCGCTCGTTAACGTCATCAAATCCCCCTGGGACGATCCGTTCAACACCACCGCATCTCCCGCCGTCGTCGCATTCGCCCCTCCATCCGCCAGCAATCCAAGGCTCGGCACCGGGTTGCCATTCGCATAATCCACCGTCAGCACGTCATCCCCACCCGCCAGGTTGAACGTCAGCGACTTCGCACTCGCCGTCGGCACCGTATACGCCAGCACATTCCCGATCAGGATCTCATACTTCGCGCCGTCCCCCGCCTTCTTCCGCAAAAGATAATTATCGTTCCCACTCGTCCCGTCATAAACCATCTTGATGTTCGGCAGGTTCACGCCCGTCACCGCGCCGCCGTTGCTCACAATTGCCACGCCGCTGCCGGTCGACACATATCCCGCCGGCGCGGTCTGCCGCACGGGATAGGTCCCATCCGACAATCCGCTGAACAGAAAATTCCCACCCGCGACCGTCTGAACCGGCTCCCCCAAATCCATCGTCCCGCTGTTGTCCAGATCCAGGTAAACCGTCGCACCGTTCACCGCCGATTCACCGCCGTTCAGAACACCATCCAGATTCGCATCCACAAACGCCTGCCCCGCGATCGATCCCGTCGAAGTCGGCGGCCCCTTGGTGATCCGCATTGCCGCCCCGCTCTGCACCAGCGGATGGCCGTTGCTGTTCATTGAAACCAGCACCACGTTCGGTCCCTGCGGTCCGGAATCTTTTATTCCCACCGTCGCCGCGCCGCCGTTGCTGATCGTCGGGTTCCCCAGTTCCAGATCCACGTAGTTGAACGTGATCGTCCCGTCGCTCGCGCCCGTGTTCAGTTGCAGAATCGCCTGGAACGTTGCGAACTGCGATCCGCCCGTCGAGATATTCCTCACCGCGTTCCACTCGACAATCAACCGGCTATTCACCGAATCGATTTGATACAACACCACATCATTCAGCGGCCCCGACACCACCGTGTCCGCGTCGGTCCGCCAATCATCCCAAAGCGGCGCAATCGCCCGCTCCGTCGGCATGCTCGACAGATTCGAATTCGCGAAATACTCGTTCGAGCTTCCAAACGTGAGCAACCCATTCACGCTCACGATCAACTGGCTATAAGTCGTCCCATAGAACTTGAACGAATTCGCCCCCAGTGGCAGCGACATGAACCCATCATCATCCGTATCCAGAATCGAATTTATCCCCGCATCCCCCGCCACAAGGTCCAGCGCCTCGTACGGATGCTCATTCGCCTCGTACCCGTACCCGTCCGGCCCAGCCAAAGCCAGCATCCGCCGCGCTTCCATTGCTTCAATCAGGTACGTGCGCCGACGCGCAAAGCGTCTCCGACCCCATCGTCTTCCCGCCAGCATTTCTCCACTCCGATCCTCAGCAACCCCAAACCCAAGACCTTCCAGCATATCCACACCCGCCCGCCGCACAATCAAATTTGACCGCGACGTCTGCGTCCCCCCGCTCCCCTCTCCTGTACGGGCGACACTTGTGCCGCCCTCTTTACCCCGAGTTCTCATCAAGTCGAGATTGAGACCTCTGAATAACTCAAAGACAACGACATGGTCGCTAAAGCGACCACGCCGCTGGGAATCCGCGGATTGAGGATGGTTTTTCAAAGGTCCCGATTCGGATGAATGAGCGTTACATCCTGCGAAAACTCAATACCGAACTCTCCCTTCCCTTTGCCCATACAATCCCCATACAATTCCTCCTTTTGACTTTGCGCCACAAAGTAAAGTCCCTTACACGGAAGTTCGACGATGAGCCGTACCTCGATCCCCTCCAAATTCATCCGCATTCGCGGCGCGTCTGAGCACAATCTCAAGCACATTAACGTCGACATCCCCCGCGACCACCTCGTCGTCATCACCGGTCTTTCCGGCTCCGGCAAATCCACCCTCGCCTTCGACACCGTCTATGCCGAAGGCCAGCGCAAATACATGGAGTCGCTCTCCGCGTACGCGCGCCAGTTCCTCGACCAACTCCAGAAACCCGACGTTGAAGAAATTGAAGGCCTCCCGCCCACCATCGCCATCGAACAGCGCGGCGCCAGCTCCAACCCGCGCTCCACCGTCGCCACTACCACCGAAATCTACGACTACCTCCGCGTCCTCTTCGCCCGCGCCGGCACGCCCCACTGCTGGGAGTGCGGCCGAGTAATCACCAGCCAAACTCCATCCCAGATCACCGATGCAGTCATGCAGTATCCCCAGGGTACAAAGCTCATGATCCTCTCCCCGCTGATCCGCGGACAAAAAGGCGAACACAAAGACACCTTCCAAGCCCTCCAGAAGCAAGGCTACGTCCGCGCCCGCGTTGACGGCCAAATGGTCGAGCTTTCGGCCACCTGCATCCCAGAACTCAAGAAGACGTTCGCCCACAACATCGAAGCCATCGTCGACCGCATCGTCATCAAGCCCGAGATCCGCTCGAGACTCGCCGACTCCATTGAAACCGCCACCAAACTCTCCGGCGGCCTCGCCATCATCACCGTCGCCGACGCCGCCTCAAAAACCGGCTGGACCGACAACCCCTTCTCCGAAAAATTCGCCTGTCCCGTCCACCCGCATGTCAGTCTTCCCGAACTCGAACCCCGCCTCTTCAGCTTCAACTCCCCGCACGGCGCCTGCCCAAGCTGTCACGGCCTGGGCACCACCTGCGAGTTCGACCCCGATCTCATGGTCCCGGACGAGGCGCTCTCCCTCGAGAACGGCGCCATCGAAGCCTGGCGAAAAAACGGCAAGCGGATGAACATCTACTACAGCCGGGTCCTCCGCCAGTTCTGCCGCGACTTCAACTGCTCCTATACGCTTCCCTTCAAGGACATTCCCAAAAAGGTGAAGGACATCCTCATGTTCGGGACCGAAGCCAAGGGCGATGAAGGCACCGGCACCTCCTTCGAAGGCATCATCCCCAACCTCCAGCGCCGCTTCGACAACACCGAGTCCTCCTGGGTCAAGGAAAAACTCCACACCTACCAATCCGAGCAACCCTGCCAAACCTGCTGCGGCACCAGACTCCAACCCGCCGCGCTAGCCGTTCGTCTCCACACCGTCGAATCCCACACCAGCATGCTCGGCTGCGACCCCGATGAATCGGACCCCACCCGTAGCACGGGCATCCTGCCCGTGTCAGAATCCACCTCCAAAAATGGCCGCTCCAACAACAAAAAGAAATCGAGTAAGGCCGTTGTTCCGATCCACCTCCCCGGCTACTCCATCCACGACGTCACCAACATGACCGTCGCAAACGCCAGAACCTTCTTCGACAATCTCAAGCTCACCGAAGAAGGTCAGAAAATTGCCGAACCCATTCACCGAGAAATCTCCGCAAGGCTAGGCTTCATGTTCGACGTCGGCTTAGGCTACCTCACCCTCGACCGCAAAACCGCCACGCTATCGGGAGGAGAAGCCCAAAGAATCCGACTTGCCACCCAAGTCGGCTCCGGTCTCGTCGGCGTCTGCTACGTCCTCGACGAACCCACCATCGGCCTCCACCAGCGCGACAACGAACGACTCATCCGCACCCTCCATCGTCTCCGCGACATCGGCAATTCCGTCATCATGGTCGAGCACGATGAGGACTGCATCCGCCATGCCGACTACCTCATCGACATCGGCCCCGCCGCCGGCGCCCACGGAGGTCAGCTCGTCCTCGCCGGTCCCGTCCCCGCTCTTCTAGACAATCCGCAATCCAAAATCCGCAATCCAAAATCGGATGAACTACCTCTCATCCGCACCAACATCCCTTCCGCCACCCTCAAGTACCTGACTGGTGAACTGAACATTCAAACCCCTGAACACCGCCGCCCCGTAGACCCCAACCAGAACTGTCTCGAAATCAAAGGCGCCCGCGCCAACAACCTCAAAAACGTCGACGTCCGCATCCCATTGGGTGGTCTGATCTGCGTCACCGGCGTCTCAGGTTCAGGAAAGTCCACCCTGATCAACCAGACATTACTCCCCGCCCTCAAGCGAAAGCTCTACGGCTCCAAAGTCAAAGCCGGTGAGCACAAATCCCTCACCGGCACCAACAAAATCGACAAGGTCATCGAGATCGACCAATCCCCCATCGGCCGAACTCCGCGCAGTAACCCCGCCACCTACACCGGCGTCTTCGACGAAATCCGGAAGGTCTTCGCCAAAACCCGCGAGGCCAAAATCCGCGGCTACGAAGCCGGCCGATTCTCCTTCAACGTCAAAGGCGGCCGCTGCGAGGCCTGCCAGGGACAGGGCACCAAAAAAATCGAAATGCACTTCCTCCCCGACGTCTACGTCAACTGCGAAAACTGCCACGGCACCCGATACAACGCCGAAACATTAGAGATCTACTACCGCGGCAAACACATCGCCAACGTCCTCGCCATGACCGTCGAAGAAGCCAAAGAATTCTTCGAAAATTTCCCCAACATCCACCGCATGCTTAAAGCCCTCAACGATGTCGGTCTCTCCTACGTCAAGCTCGGCCAACCGTCCACCCAACTCTCCGGCGGCGAGGCGCAGCGCGTCAAACTCGCCACCGAACTCGGAAAAAACCCCACCGGTCACACCCTTTACGTTTTCGACGAACCCACCACCGGCCTGCACTTCGCCGACATCCACAACCTCCTAAACGTCTTGAACCGCCTCGCAGATCTCGGCAACACTGTCTTGGTCATCGAACACAACCTCGACGTCATCAAGTGCGCCGATTGGCTCATCGACATGGGCCCCGAAGGCGGCGACGCCGGCGGAGCGCTTATCGCCCAGGGGCCCCCGGAAAAAGTCATCGATGTAGAACAAAGCCACACCGCCCACTACCTCCGCCCCAAGCTCGTCCCCCACGCCCAACCACGCGAGCTCGCCGCCACCGCTTGAGCGCATGCTTACTGTAAAATGCCGACGCTAAACAGATGCCCATGGGACGACTTTTCGACGATATTCGTCGTGCTGTTCACGAGGATCGCTTTGTCGTCAGTTGGCATGCGGATGTGCGGTGCGAAGAGCGCCTGGTATCGCCTTGGCAGATCGCCGCGGGCATCGATGCCGCCCGGTTGCTGCGCGAACGGCCACACAGCAAGCCACACCCATCCGCAATCACCAGGCAACTCTTGGCCGATGGTTCTGAAGTAGAATGTATCGGGGCATGGCTGGCCCCCAGCCGGCGTGCTAAACTGGTCACAGTATTTTTTCAAAATTGAGCCATGAGCGAACGACGCGAACGCAGAAAACGCTGGGTCCAGCGCGGCCAATACGCGGTCGAGGTCGAGATCGATGTCATCTACCCCGCCGACGATCCGGCCGAACCGTGCCTCGATCCCCACACCCTCCGATTCCTCGACGAAGTCGCCCGCAAAGCGGAGGAAGGCGACCTTAATTACCTCCGTTCCGTCGGCCGCGTCTACCAATCCGTCGCCTGATCCTTGCCCTCATCCCGATTCGCGTCGGCCGCATCCGCATCCCGATCGTTGCTGCCTTCATAGGCGCCACGATCGCGATCATCGCCCTCTACGTCATGTGGCTCGAATGGACTCACGCCGCTTTCGCCGGCTTCGATATGTCCCTGTCCTACTGGAACATGATCCTTCATCCCACCGTCCTTCTCCACGTCATCCAGTTCCTAAACCAATCCGGAACTTGGAACTATCAACGCGACGAGGTTCAAGGCTACCCGCTCCTCTTCTTGTGGATTGGCGAAGCCGGAATCATCCTCGCCGCCGGCGTCCTCTTCCCAATCAAAGGCCTCTTCACCGACGATCCCTCCTGCCGCCACTCCAATCGCGCCCCATCCGCACCCTCATCCTCCACCCAACCCAAAACCGCCCACACCGCCACACCAAACCTTTACGCACCCCGAAACCCCCTCCAAAACCCTCCAGAACACTACATTCCACCCCCCCATCCCCCAACCCAAACCCGTCATCTCGTCACCGTTCTTCCCGGCTCCCGATGACAATCGCCGCTTTCTCTGTTACTTCTCCCCGCATGAAACTCCGCAGCTTCTTCGCCATCCTCTATCCTCTATTCTCCATCCTCGCCTTCCCGCTCCCGTCCCAAGCCCAGCTCCCCCCCGATCTCAAATCCGACCGCGGCGACTCCGTCCCCAACCTTACCGTCCGCCCCGGCTACCGCGTCACACGCGCCTTTCCCGACAAAAAACTCAAAGAGGCCCGATTCATCCAACTCTCACCCGATGGCAAAACCCTCTACATCTCTCAGGGCCGCAACGGAACCATCGCGGCGCTCTCCGAACCCGACCCCGATGGCGTCTTCCAAAAACAAACCGTCTTCGTCAAAAACAAACCCTCCGTCCAAGGCATGGACATCCACGACGGTTGGCTCTACTTCTCCCAGGCCGCCGAGGGCTCCATCTCCCGCGCTCGCGACACCAATAACGACGGCGTCGCCGATGATGCCGAAACCATCTGCCCGCCCGGCTCACTCCCCAAAGGCGGCGGCCACCCCTTTGAAGGCCTTCTCGTCACCGACAAGCAAATCTTCGCCACCTGCTCCGATCCGACCAACATGACCGACGAGCTCAACTCCGAACGCAAAACCATCTACGTCTTCGACATCGATGGCAAAAACAAAAAGGTCTTCTGCACCGGCATCCGCAACACCGAAAAACTCCGCCACCGACCCGGCACTGAAGAAATCTGGGGCTTCGACCACGGGTCCGACAACTTCGGCAAAAACCACGGCGAGCGACAAGGCAAGGATCAGCCGATCACCGACCTCAATCCCCCGGAGGAACTGAATCAATACACCGAAGGCGCCTTCTACGGCCACCCCTATCTCACCGGCAACAAAGTCCCCCGCCCCGAATTCGCCAACCGCAAAGACCTCATCGAGCTCGCCGACAAAACCACCCCGCCCGAGCTCTTGGTTCACGCTCACTGGGCCGTGTTAGGATTCACCTTCCTCACCCAGGACTATTTCCCCAACCACAAAGGCGACCTCTTCTTCGCCGCCCACGGCTCCTGGAATTCCGTCCACCCCGTCGGCGCCTGCGTCCAAAGAGTTCTCTTCGACCCAATCACCGGCAAACCCTTCGGCTCCCAAACCATCGTCGATTGCCAATCCCACGAAAAACGCGGCTCCCGCCCGGTCGACTGCGCCGAAGCTCCCGACGGCACCATCCTCTTCTCCAGTGATGAACCGCCGGCGCTCTACCGGATCTCAAAATCCAAACCCGAATGATGCATCGCTTTCAACGCGATATCGCTTCTGAGAATGTTCGAGAATCGCCGATGTCCAGTTGGAGTTGTACCGATGCGCATTACCTTTATTGTGACCGATCGCAACATGAGCGGCGGCGTCCGTGTCATCGCCATTTATGCCGAGAAGCTGAAAGCGCGCGGCCATGACGTGACGATCGTTTCCCGCCCCCGCGCGGATCAGCCCGTGCGGCGGAAGATCAAGTCACTGGTCAAAGGCAACGGCTGGCCGATTGATCCCAACACGCTGCCCTCGCATTTCGACAATCTCACGGTTCGGCACCACATCATCGAGAGTCGGCGGCCGATCGGGGATTCGGACGTCCCGGATGGCGATGTCGTCATCGCCACGTGGTGGGAAACGGCCAGTTGGGTGAATGATCTCTCGCCAAAAAAGGGGGCGAAGGCGTACTTCGTGCAGGATTTTGGCGCAAACGATGCTCAGCCCATTGAAAGGCTTGCCGCGACTTGGAACATGCCGATGCACAAGATCGTCATCTCCAGCTATATCAGAGACTTAGTGCGCGAGCACATCCCGGCCGATGAGCCGTTGAGTCTGGTTGGGAACAGTGCAGATTTGGAGATTTTCCGGACGCCGCGCCGGGGGAAACAGCCGACGCCAACCGTTGGCACGATGTATTCGACTGAGAGCTTCAAGCGGCTGGATTTGTGCCTGAATGCGGTCGGAATCGCCCGTAAACAATTGCCGGAACTGCGGTTAGTGGCCTTTGGTCCGCACGCTGAGTCCGATAAGTATCCACTCCCGCCGAATTCCCAACTGCACCACAACGTTCCCGACGACCGTGTGAAGGACATCTATAGTCAGTGCGATGCGTGGCTCTTCGGGCCTGCCAAAGAAGGCTATGGGCTGCCTATCCTCGAGGCGATGGCTTGCCGCACTCCGGTCATTGCAACGCCTGCCGGCGCAGCTCCGGAATTGCTTGAGCAGGGGGGTGGGATTCTTGTCGATCACGGCGATTCCGAGGGTATGGCCGCCGCGATTGTTCGGATATGTTCGATGGACGAGAGTTCGTGGCGGGCGATGTCCGATAAAGCGTACGCAACAGTTGCCGCATTCACTTGGGACCATGCTGCCGATCTATTAGAGGCGGCACTAAAAACTGCGGTGGATCGTGCTCGAATAGCCCGCACGCAAAGCGTGCGCGGAGCGCAGGACGAAATCCAAGCGTAGACGCTCCGCGCGGTCGTTGACCGCGGGCTATCGGGATTTAAAAGGCTGTTATGACGTTCCTTGTTCCTCTGTCGCTCTTCGGGTGGATCCCCGTCGTGATCTATCTTTTCATGGTGCTGCCGCCCCGGCGCGCCGTGATCGCGGCGTTTCTGATCGCATGGCTGTTTCTCCCGATGGCGGGATACAAAGTTCCCGGGCTTCCCGACTACACCAAAATGTCGGCGACGGTGTTTGGCGTGGTCCTGGCGGCCTCGATCTTTGACCTGGACCGTCTGCTTCGCTTTCGTCCGCACTGGGTGGATATCCCGGCGATCGTGTTCTGCCTGTCGCCGTTCGTCACGTCGGTGGCTAACGAAATCAACGGGAGCGGCATATACGATGGACTGTCCACATCGCTCAACGTGATTGTTTCCTGGGGGTTGCCTTATTTCATCGGTCGAGCCTATTTCGATGACCTTGAAGGTCTGAAGGAACTGGCGATCGGCATCTTTATCGGCGGGATCATCTACATGCCGCTCTGCTGGGTCGAGATGCGCATGAGCCCACAGCTCCACAACTGGTTCTACGGCTTCCACCAGCACGACTTCAGCCAAACCATTCGCTTCGGTGGCTATCGGCCGATGGTGTTCATGCAGCATGGTCTGATGGTCGCGATGTGGATGGCGATGTCCGGGTTGATCGGCATCTGGCTGCTGCGATCGTGGACGATCCTGAAGCTGTGGGATATGCCGCTGAACCTGCTGGTTCCCGTCCTCCTGCTGACAGCGGTGGCATGCCGATCGACCTATGCCGCGGGATTGCTCGCCCTGGGGTTGTTCGCGCTCTTCACCGCCAAGTGGTTCAGCACCAAGTGGATCGTGGCGGCGCTGCTGCTGATTCCCCCGACGTTCATCGCGGTTCGCGCTACTGCGACGGTTGATGGTCTTTACGCCGTTAAGCTTGCGAATGAAATTTTCGGCGCGGAGCGCGGCGGATCGTTTGAAACACGCGTCCTTGCCGAGAATGCACTTTCGGAGAAAGCTCGCGAAGCGCCCTGGTTCGGCTGGGGCGGCTGGAATCGCAATCGCGTTCAGAACCAGGACGGCGTTGACTACATCACCGACTCGCTCTGGATCATTACGTTCGGTACTGCCGGAATGATCAACCTTGCCGCACTGACGATGATGCTCCTGCTGCCGATGATTCTCGTGCTGAAGGATTACCGGGTGGAGTTGTGGTCGCATCCGATGGTGGCGCCGGCGGTGGTGCTCTCGATGATCAGTATGCTTTATATGTTTGACCATCTGCTTAACGCGATGGTCAACCCGATTTTCATGCTTGCGGTCGGCGGCGTGTGCTCGGCGCATTTTCATTTGCCGAAGCGTTTGCCGGTCCCGCAACTTTATCTTGCGCTGCAGGATCGAGCGGCGGCGTCGGCATCCGCTGCGACGCACGGGCTGCGCGAGCCGCAGGCAATGCGCCGCGCCGGTTGATGCACGCTCAACTTCCACAAGCAAAAGAAGTCATGAAGGTTCTGGTCGTCATCGTGAACTATCGCACGGCAGATCTCACGATCGCTTGCCTGCGCTCGCTCGTCGATGAAATCAGGGCGATTTTCGGCGTTCAGGTTGTCGTCATCGATAATGCCTCGGGAGATGATTCGGTCGCTCGACTTGGAACTGCGATCAAGCAGAACGGCTGGGGCGAGTGGGTTTCGCTGATGCCGCTGCAAAGCAACGGCGGCTTTGCCGCGGGTAACAACGCCGCTATCGAGCCCGCGCTAAAGAGCGGAAATGCGCCCGAATACGTTTACCTTCTCAATCCCGACACGATCATGAAGCCGGGCGGCATTCGTGCCCTGGTCGATTTTCTCGATGTCAATCCCCAGGTCGGCATCGCGGGCGGGTCTTCGGTGAACGGCGACGGCATCCCCTTAAGCTCGGGGTTCCGATTTCATACGGTTCTGGGAGAGCTTGAGGGCGGTCTGCGTCTTGGCGCGGTTTCGCGCGTGCTGAAGAATTATGTCGTGGCCGGCGGCGTCCATGAGCGAGCGCAGCAAGTGGACTGGGTCGTGGGAGCGAGCATGATGGTCCGCCGGGCGGTGTTCGACGTGATCGGAGTCTTCGACTCGAAATACTTCATGTACTTTGAAGAAGTTGATTTTTGCATGCGCGCCAAGCAGGCGGGTTGGCCGACGTGGATTGTTCCGGAAAGCCAGATCGTGCATCTTGTCGGCGCGTCATCGGGCGTGACCAGCGCCAAGCGATCCGAGAAGCGCCGGCCTCGGTATTGGTTCGATTCACGGCATCGCTTCTTCCTTCGACACTATGGATTGGCGAAAACACTCCTCGCTGATTGCGCCTTTGCGTTCGGCTATGCCATGCACATGTTGCTGAACAAGCTTCGACGCCGGCCCCGAACAGATCCGCCGTGGCTCTTGTGGGACTTCGTGCGATACAACATGACCTCCTGGAGTCACCGATGAGCGCTGCAGAATCGCAACCTAATCTCGCGGCGCCGCGCGACACACGGCTGACCGACAGCGCTATCGCCGCCGCCTTTGGTGGAGCGCCGGCCGCCGCGGGGGAATCCAACGCCGCCGCGCAAGAAGCCGATCGGCTTGGGCAACAGAACTTGAACCCCGCCGGTATTGGGTTCTTCGCCTTGCTGCGCGAAGACCTTCGCACGCACGAAAATGATCCACTTTCGCAAGGCTTCTGGGCGCTTGCCGTGCATCGCTTTGGCAACGCGAGGATGTCGATCCGGCCCAAGCTCCTCCGCGCTCCGTTCTCGATCCTCTACAGGATCCTCTACAAGTTCGTCGAGTGGACGTGCGGCATCAGCCTCGATTACGCCACGAAGGCTGGCCGGCGGGTCCACCTTTGGCACCATGGCGGGATGATTCTCTCCTGCCGATCAATCGGAGATGACGTGCACATCCGGCAGAACACCACGTTCGGGGTGCGGCGCAGAAACGACCACGTCTCACAGAGGCCCACGATCGAAGCGCGCTGCGATATTGGCGTCGGCGCGGTTATCCTTGGTCCGATCACCGTCGGCCACGATTCGCAGATTGGAGCGAACGCGGTTGTTCTCAAAGATGTTCCCCCAAACTCCGTAGCGGTTGGCGTGCCTGCAAAGATCATCAAAACCGCAGCCGCATAGCTTCCAGTCATGTCACAAGAGCCCGAACAATCTGCACCATCCGCGTCGCCGATCGTTGGCATCATTGCCATCGGGCGCAATGAGGGAGAGCGGCTGCGGATTTGCCTGGCGTCCGCCCGCTTGGTTTCGCAGCATGTAATCTATGTCGACTCCGGTTCCACTGACGGCAGCCCGGCGCTTGCCGCATCGCTTGGCGCGATTGTTAGCGATCTCGATCTTTCGACGCCCTTCACCGCCGCCCGCGCGCGCAACGCCGGCTTCTCCAAACTTCTCGAACTCCATCCTGAGACAGAGTTCGTGTTTTTCACGGACGGCGATTGTGAGATCGTTCCGAGTTTTATTCCGTTGGCTCTTGCCGCGATCAATGCCAACGCTGACATTGCCGTAGTCTGTGGTCGGCGTCGCGAACGCCATCCTGACGCTTCAATCTATAACCGGCTTTGCGACATCGAATGGAACACACCGATCGGAGAGGCGAGGTCCTGCGGCGGTGATGCTCTCATGCGCACTAGTGCGATCAAAGCGGCAGGGGGGTTTGATGCAACCGTCATTGCCGGCGAAGAGCCGGAGCTTTGTGTTCGTCTGCGTGCGCAAGGCCATACGATTCTTCGAATCGAGGCCGAGATGACGCTGCACGATGCGGCAATGACGCATCTCGGGCAGTGGTGGAAGCGGAACGTCCGCGCGGGGCACGCTTATGCGCAAGGTGCCGCCATGCATGGGGCGCCGCCGGAGAAGCACTGGGTGAAGGAAGTCCGCAGCAATGATTTCTGGGGGTTTACCGTTCCTGCCAGCGCCATCGTGATCGGCTTGTTCACGCGCGGTATCGGCGGCATGCTGTTCCTATCGCTCGCTTATGGCATTCTGGGTTACAAGATCCACCGCCGTGTCATGCCGACTCTTCGCTCCTACGCCGGCCCGTACACGTTTTTCATCGTCTTAGGAAAAATTCCGCAGGCCCTTGGCCAGCTCCGTTTCCGCGTCACGCGTTCGCTCGGACGACGACCGCGGATCATCGAATATAAAACCGCCGCGGCCCAGGCGTCGTAGCTGCGAACGAAAGCGCATCCATGAACATTTGTTTTCGTCTTTGTTGCTGGTCATGCGGGTGTGCATTGCTTGCCGTCGGCGGCGGTTGCGCCAGTGCCATCTCGGCCACAAACAATTTTCAGAACAACGTCGCCTGGGCCGGGTCGCAGCAGGCGCGGGTGATCGTTGCCGGCACGATCTCTGATCCGCGGGGCAACTTGCTTCAGAACGTGGAGATCACCTCACACTATGTTTACCTCTGCCCCACCGGGAACGACCTTCCGCGGGCGCAGACGATCCGCGACTCGCGCTCGGAGCCGGCGAACGGCATATTTCGGCTCATCTTTAGTTATGCCGAGGAGGTTCATCTTCGGTTCTCGAAGAAGGGTTACCGGGATGCGACGGTCGACCTGGCGGTGCAGCCACGCACGGATATTGACGATTCCCTGGGTCAGTATCCTCCCGCGGCGGAGGTGAGGGCGGATCAGCTGAACATCGTTCTGCATCCGGCGACCGCGACGACGGCGCCCACGACCGCTCCTTGAGGCCACTGATTATTCATTAGGAACTTTCGGATCTGGACTTTCGCGTGTTGGCGGTTGTGCCGATAACACTTCTGTGATTGTCGCGTATCTCATCAATCAGTATCCGCGCGCCAGCCATAGCTTCATTCGGCGGGAGATTCACGCGCTGGAAGCGCAAGGTCTGACGGTCCACCGTTTCACCATTCGTCCATTCACGGAAGTGGTCGATGAAGCGGACAAAGCCGAAGAGCCAAAAACGCACGTCTTGCTGCGGGCACCGGCGCTGCTGCGCGGCACGTTTGCCGCGCTTTTCACTCGGCCGGGGAAATTCTTATCATCGCTCAAGCTGGCGATGAAAGTGGCCCGGCGCTCGGACCGCGGTTTGTTGATTAACCTCGTGTACCTGGCCGAAGCCTGCTGTCTTCTCCGCCTCCTGCGCGCCCGGAGGGTGGAACATCTGCATGCGCATTTTGGCACCAATTCCGCCACTGTGGCGATGCTCACGCGCGTGCTCGGCGGGCCTCCCTACAGCTTCACTTGCCACGGGCCGGAAGAATTTGATCGACCAGCAGCGCTGTCGCTCGATGAAAAAGTTGCTCATTCGAAGTTCGCGGTTGCCATCAGCTCCTTCGGTAAGAGCCAGTTGTTTCGGTGGGCGCTATTGGCGGATTGGTCGAAGATTCAGATTGTCCATTGCGGGCTGGATGCCCAGTTCCTGAGCGCTCCCGCACAACCCATCCCCACGGAACCGAAGCTCGTTTGCGTGGGCCGCCTGTCGGAACAGAAGGGGCAGCTTTTGCTGCTTGAAGCCGCCGCCCAACTTGCTCGTGAGGGAATGAACTTCAAGCTTACCCTCGTTGGCGACGGGCCTATGCGCGGCGTGATCGAGAGGCACATTCGGGCTCTTAATCTGACAAGGCAGGTGGACATCACGGGGTGGATGACGAACGCGCAGGTTCGCGAGCAGATCGAGCAATCCCGAGCGATGGTCCTGCCAAGCTTCGCCGAGGGACTGCCGGTGGTGATTATGGAAGCGCTGGCGCTCCACCGTCCGGTGATCAGCACATCTGTCGCCGGAATTCCGGAGCTTGTCGAGCCGAACGTGACCGGCTGGCTGGTGCCGGCGGGAGCCCTTGATCCCCTGGTGGATGCGATGCGGGATGCGCTAACCGCGCCGGTCGAGCGACTTTCCAAAATGGCTTGCGCCGGCGCGGAAAAAGTAGCGCTCATGCACAACGCATCGATCGAAGCGGCGAAGCTGGCCGTGCTTTTTCAGGCCTGATGGATCCGGCGAACAGGGCCGATTACACAAACCTGGCCCCGACGGCATAGGTGCCATCGGTTTTGGGTTTGGATGAAACAATCTGGAGCTTCGCGTTGAGATGAACCGTTCCAGTGCCGATCCGCATGGTGTAAACGGAGCCGGGCCGGAACGCGACCGGGCTGCCGAAACCCACGCCGCCCGGGGAGACGTTAAACACGATCACCTGGAGGTGGCCGCCGAAGCGTGCCTTTGCGTCTTCGCTGAGCGTGCCGATGACCTCGAGAGACTGGCGGTTGTTCCGGCGGCGCTCGATGAACTCGGCGGCGGCGGGTCCGGCGACGTAGGGAGAGATTGCGGGGTTTGCAGACATCCGAAGGAACTATCGGCTAATTCCAGTCGCGACTTTCGAGGAGACCGCGGACGCTTGGCGACAAAATCACAGGCGGGCTATACTCGATCGATCGGCGTGTTTTTATCGGAGCTTTCGCGTGAGCCAGCGGATCGTCAAAAGTTATCGGGTGCTCGTGGGGCTGGAGATTCACGTCCAGCTTGCGACGCAGACCAAGATGTTCACCGGTTGCGCGAACGCGGCGCTTCATTTTGGAGCCGAACCCAACACGCTGGTGGATGAGCAGGTGCTGGGGCTGCCGGGCGTTCTGCCGGTGATGAACAAGAAGGCGGTGGAATATTCGATCAAGGCGGGCCTGGCCCTGGGGTGTCAAATCGCGCGGCACACCAAGTGGGACCGCAAGAGCTATTATTATCCCGACCTGCCAAAGAACTACCAGATCAGCCAGTACGATCTGCCGCTTTGCTTTGAGGGGAACTTCGATCTGATCCTCGAGGATGGGACGATTCGGAAAATTCGAATTCGTCGGGCGCATCTGGAAGAAGACGCGGGGAAGCTGATGCACGAAGCGCCGGGAGGGTTTGCGATCGATCACTCGATCGTGGACCTGAATCGCGCGGGAACCCCGCTGCTGGAGATCGTCACGGAGCCGGATTTCTCGACACCGCGGGAGGTGGTTCTGTTTGCGCAGGAGCTTCAGAAGCTGGTGCAGCATCTGGCTATTTCAGAGGCGCAGATGCAGATGGGGCACATGCGGTTTGAGCCGAACATCAACGTGCATATCACGGATGCGGACGGCGCCATCCACAAGACCGCGATTACCGAGATCAAGAATCTCAACAGCTTCAACGTGCTGGAAAAGGCGACTGCGTTTGAGATCAACCGGCAGATTCACCAATGGATGGAAACCGGATCGCTCGGAAAGAAATCGACGTATGGTTGGGACGCTGCGCGCGAGGAGACGTTTCATCAACGCGACAAGGAAGATGCAGCCGAATACCGCTATTTTCCGGATCCGGATCTGGTGCCCGTGGAAGTGGATGAGGCTTGGTTGACGGAACTGAAATCGCAGATTGGGGAGCTGCCTGCGGCACGGCGCAAGCGATACATCGAAGTCCTGGGCTTGTCGCCAAAGGATGCCGCCACTCTTGCCGGGGACCGTCGGTTGGGAGATTATTTTGAGGAGGCAATCGCAATTGAACCCAAGCCGAAACGTGTAGCCGATCTCATCATCAATCAACTCACGCAAGTCGCAAATCGCCATGAAGTGGCGGTCTATGAAACGTCAATCGAACCGGCCCGAGTGGCGCAGATAGCCGCTATGATCGAGAAGGGCCTGATTGCCGCCGGCCGAGCCGTCGATGTGTTTGATCTCATTGAGGAGAAGCAGCACATCACTGACGATGATCTTCGCAATGCGGGTCTGCTCGTGAGCGGCGACCCCCACGCGGTCGATGCCGCTATCGACGCACTGATGGCTCAAAATCCCAAACCTCTCCAGGATCTCAAAGCCGGCAAGCAGGCTGCCATGGGCGCGCTTGTCGGCATGATCATGAAGGCCACCAAGGGCCTGAATCCTAAAATCGTTCAGGAGCGCCTTCGCGAAAGGGTCGGCTTATAGTTCGAGATCAAGATGTTCGCGTTTACCCTGGCGGCCAAGAAAATTTCCTCCCGGCCATCACGTGCAAATGCAGCTGAAACACCGACTGCTGCGCCCCCGGTCCACAATTGAATACGGCCCGGTAGTCGGTGTGCCCCAATTCCCTCATCAGCTTCTGTGCGACGAGGAACAAACCGCCCACGATTTCTTCGTCTCCCGGTTTTAGATCATTCAGCGTCGGAATCTCCTTCTTTGGAATCACCAGCAGGTGCACCGGCGCCGCGGGTTGAATGTCGTGAATCGCGATATACTGATCGTCCTCATACGCAATCTTCGCTGGAATCTCTTTGCGGATGATCCTGGCGAATAGAGTGTCTGCCATGGTTCTCTCCTTCCACATGCAACGGACAACGGACAACGGCCCAGGGACTAATACGACAAGATGTTCAATTTTCTGATCGAAACCTTTGTCCTCGGCCTGAAGAACCTGCGGCTGCATAAGCTCCGCAGCCTGCTGACGGCGCTGGGTATCATCATCGGCGTGGCCGCGGTGATTATCATGGTCGCCATCGGCGAAGGCAGCAAGCAGCAGGCGCTCGAGCAGCTCAAGCAGCTCGGGGCGAAAAACATCCTGGTCAGCTCGAAGAAGCCGCCCGAATCGAGCGATGCCTCCAGCCGGCAACAGCGGGTTTTGGATTACGGGCTGGAGCGGACAGACCTCGTCCGCCTGCGCGAACTGCCGGGTCTGACGAAGGTGGTGGCGCTCCGGGACACGGAACAGCGGGTGATCCATGGATCAATCCAGTTGCCGCAGGGAACGGCGGTGGGAACGGAGCCGGATTTTTTCGACATCATCAACCTGCGCACCGACCGCGGACATTTTTTCGACAAGATGCAGTACGACCGCGCGGAGGCGGTGTGCGTGCTGGGATCTATGGCGGCGAAGCACCTGTTTCCGCATGAAGAGCCGCTCGGACAGACGGTGCAACTGGGGACCAAGGCGTTTGGATCGGTCATGGTGACCGTCATCGGAGTGCTCGAGCCCACGGGTCTGCGGGCGGGGTCCGATGCGGCTTCGATCGTGCATCTGGATCCCGATCAAGGAGTCTATCTGCCGCTGACGCTGGCGCGGGCGATCTGGCACGACACCGTCATCAAGCGACAGGCGGGGACATTCGAGCGCAAGGAAATCGAGCTTTCGGAAATCTGGCTTCAGGCGGCGAACACCGAAGACGTCGAGCGGCTTGCCTCCGTGGCCCAGAACATCATCGAATCCTCACACGGAGACCGCGGCGACTTCGAGATCAAAGCGCCCATTCAGATTCTGCGCGCGGCCGAGCAAACCCAACGCATGTTCAACTTCATCATGGTCGGCATCGCGAGCTTCGCGCTGCTCGTCGGCGGGATCGGGATCATGAACATCATGCTGGCCAGTGTCACCGAGCGGACGAAGGAGATCGGCATCCGCCGGGCGCTCGGAGCGAAACGTCGACATATTACGCTCCAGTTCCTGATCGAGACCACGGTCATCTCGCTGACCGGCGGCATGATTGGCATCCTGCTTGGCGCCGGCGCGGCACGATCGATCCCGTGGCTGGCGATGAAGTTCAGCTCTCAGAGTTACCCGACCAGTATCGCCCAGTGGTCGGTCATCGGATCGTTCATGGTGAGTGGGCTGATCGGTATTGGCTTTGGAATGTATCCCGCGATCATGGCGGCGCGGATGAACCCGATCGAAGCGCTCCGCCATGAGTGATTGAGCGTGCGCGGGACCTGGATGCGTGGCTGGATACACTGCCGCAGCCGTAGCGTCTTCGTAGCACGGGCATCTTGCCCGTGCCTTTGCAACGCATGGGCGAGACCTCCATGCTACGCCGGAAGCGTCAGTCTTGCTTCGGGCGGAAGTCCAAGACCTTGATGAGCAACTCGCGATTTCGGGGCCCGTCAAACTCGCAGAAGTAAATTCCCTGCCACGTCCCAAGCACCAGGTTTCCGCGCTCGATCAAGACGGTGGCGCTGTTGCCCACGAGCGCGGTTTTGACATGAGAATCGCTGTTGCCTTCATCGTGGTCGTAGTAGGTTTCGTTCTTGGGGATCATCGCCGAGAGCTTCTCGAGCATGTCGCTCTTCACATCGGGATCGGCATTCTCATTGATCGTGACGGCGGCCGTGGTGTGGGGCACGTAAACGATGGCCATGCCGTCCTCGACGCCGAGTTGTTTGATGAGTTTCCGGACGCTGGGCGTGACATCAAGGATCTGATTTCGTTCCGTCGTCTTCACCGGTTCGCGAGCGATGGGATGCGAGCGCATGATTAAAGTTCTCCCGAGAGGGCAGCCCGCGTCCCAGAAGGCTTTGGAAATCCCCACGTAGCGGCAAGGGCGTCGGCGGCGTGCTCGGGATCTTCCCCCGGAAATCGCCCGCCATTGCGCAGGTGGGCGTGTGCGAATTCATGGGCGATCACCCACCGGGCGAAGTCGATCGGACGCGTGCGAAGGGTGCGCTTCAGCACCACCGCGCGGCCCGGACGGCGGTGACCGAGCTGCATCGGGACATAAAACATTTTACCGGGCTCGTAATCACAGATGCTAAAAGACGGGTCTTCGATGAAGTCAGTGAGGATGGACTGCGGGAGAGCGCAAAGAACTTCCGCGGTTCGAGCACGGATGGAGGCGTCCAACGGAAAGCTGTCCAGCCAAGTGTCGATGCAGGTCACAATGGAATGGTAGGGCGGGTCCAACCAGAAGCAATTGACAATTGAGAATTGGCAATTGTCATAATGCAAATCTGCTCCGCGTTCCGCGTGCCGCGTTCGTAAACGTCAATACGTGCGGTCATCCGGCAGCACGCCATTGGACATCGAGTGCCACCCCGACTGGGTAATCAGCGTATTGGAACCGGAACCATCCGTGAGAATGATTCCGAGAACGCCGTTGGAGACCAGGCCGTTTCCGTTGGAATTGGTTCCGATGTAGTTGCCCTTGACGGTGTTGCCCCAGGAGCCGGAGTAGATTCCGATCCCGCCCTGATCGTTCCCGCTGATGATGTTGCGTGCGCCCCAGGTGCTGCCGCCGATCCAGTTGTTGTTGGCGCCGTTGGTGACCTCGACGCCGCGCGTGACGTTGCCGAGATCGCGGGTGCCGGTGGAATCGGTGCCGATGAAATTGCCTTGCACGATGCACCAGCTTGCGCTGGAGAGCCAGAGCACGACGCCGGAGAGACCGTTCGCGGAGATGACGTTGCCTTTGCCTTGCGTGTTGCCACCGACGTAGTTGTCCGGCTGCGAGATCTCCACGCCGTACTGACCATTGCCCAGTCTTCCGTTGCCGGCCGCGTTGGTTCCGATGAAGTTGCCCCAGACCGAATTGAACCGCGCCCCACCGCCGTTAACGACGATGCCGTCCGATCTATTTCCGCTGATGAGATTGTGAGCGCTGTAATCGGTGCCGCCAATGATGTTGTTCGCGGCGCTGTTGAGATGGATTCCGGAATTCCCGTTGCCGATGGCGAAGCTTCCGGTGCGGTCGGTTCCGATGTAATTGGCTTGGACTCTATTGCCGCTTGCGGCACCGGTATAGAACTGAATGCCGTGGATTCCGTTGCCGCTGATGATGTTGGTGGAGGGCCACCAGGTTCCGCCGATGGTGTTGTTGGGGCTTTGGACGAGGATCCCGTGAGCTTGATTTCCGGCGGCATATGAGCCGCTGGAATCGACGCCGATGTAATTGTTGACGACGGTGTTGTTGCCCTGGTTGTAAAGAAAGATCCCGGAACCCGCGAAGCGGTTGATGACCAGTCCGCGGACGGTGGACCAGCCGGCATCGATGCGAATTCCATTGACGAATCCCGAGCCGGCGCGAGAGCCGTTGATTTCAATAATCGGGCGCGCGCTATAGCCGGGCTGGCTGGAGCCGTCGATGACGACCGGGCTGGTGATGCGCGGCAGCTCCGACGTCGGCATGATCGTCTTGGCGCCATACCCGATGTTGAACTTGATCGTGTCGGTGCCGCCGGTGTTGTTCGCGTCGATCATCGCCTGGCGCAGCGAGCCGCCGCTGGCATCGTTGGTATTGGTGACCATGAAGGTGGCGAAGAGCCTGCGGCCTTCGAGGGGTTCCATGCGGGCGACGTTTCTTGTGGAGATCGAATTGCTCATGACCCTTTCCGGGGAATCAGCGGCACCATCCTTGGCGCCAACAACGACAAAAGTTTGATTTGCAACGACCGCACTGGCCGCCGCACGACGTTCCCCACCACAATTGAGAATGCGTATTTAGGTTTTCGAGCAAAGTCGATCAACCCCAAAAAGGTGGAAAAGGAAGAAAAACTTGTTTCGCAATCCCAGCCGCGTCCGCTTGTGGAGCGGTGGTTAATACTTCGATTACAATGCTCATTGTATTTAAGTAGCACGGGCATCTTGCCCGTGACCGAATCGCTGACACGGGCAGGAGGCCTAATGGCATAAAGATAAGGGCAAAATCGCTTCCTCGATCTGCGTTTCCCGTCCGCAAACGGCGCTGGGTTTCCTAAACTTAATGCCATTGGGCAGGATGCCCGTGCTACGGGGAAATCTACAACAGCGCCTTGTCGTTCGGAAGCACACCGTTCGAAGTCGTCTGCGTGCCCGCGCGCAGGATCAACGTGTTCGTGCCGGCGTTGTCGGTGAGGATGACGCCCAGCACACCATTCGGAAGCGCGTGGCCAGTCGTCGTCAAACCCACGAAGTTGTTCTGCACCCGGTTGCCCCACGATCCGGAATAGATCCCGATCCCGCCCTGGTCGTTGCCGCTGATGACGTTGCGCATGCGCGCGGTGCTTCCACCGATGATGTTGTTGTAAGCGCCGTTCGTCGCCTCGACCCCACGCGTGAGATTCCCAAGATCGCGCTTTCCGGTGACGTCCGTCCCGATATAGTTCCCCATGATCTGGTTCCCGTTGGCGCTGCTGAGCCAAAGCACAACGCCCGAGAGACCGTTTGCGGAGATCACGTTTCCCCAGCCTTTCGCGCCGCCGCCGACGATGTTATTGGGCTGCGAAATCTCCACGCCATACATTCCATTGCCCAGCCGTTTGTTGCCGAGCGCAGTCAGACCGATGCGGTTGCCAAGGATGTAATTGTTGGTCGCGCCGCCTTGGTTGATGACGATCCCATCTTCGCGGTTGCCCGAGATCAGGTTCCCGCTGCCCGGAATCGCGCCGCCGATTGTGGTGTTCGCCGCGCCAAAGACGTGCACGCCGCTTTTGGCGTTGCCGATCTTTCCGGTGCCCGCCGCATTCGTGCCGATGTAGTTTCCTTCGATGCGATTCCCACTCGCGCTGGACGTATACAGACAGACGCCCTGGCCCCCGTTGCCGCTGATCACGTTGTGCGAAATCAGGTTGCCGCCGCTCTGAACCAGCATGCCGTGGCTCTGGTTGCCCTTTGCATATGAGCCGCTGATGTCCGTCCCGATGTAACAATTATAGACGGTATTCCCGCCCCTGGTGTTGATGAACACGCCCGAGCCCGCGAAGCGATTGAGCACAAGTCCTTTGACGACGGAACTCCCGCCATCCAGCCAGATGCCGTTCACGAATCCGCTGCCGGCACTGGAGCCGTTGATCTCGATGATCGGCTTCCCCGCGTACCCCGGCTGGCTGGTGCCATCAATAACAACCGGCCCGCTGATGATCGGTAACTGCGAGTACGGCGTTATCGTCTTCGCGCCCGAGCCGATCGAGAACTTGATCGTGTCCGCCCCGGCATTGTTGTTCGCGTTCAGCAGCGCCTGCCGGAGCGATCCGGTCCCCGAATCGTTGGTGTTGTTCACCATCAACGTCGAAAACAGCCTCCGATCTTCCAGCCCCTCCATGCATGCGCGGCCGGTAATTCCGTTGCTGCCAGTATTGATTAGGTTGCTCATCACTCCTTTTCTCGGAACGAGCGACCAGCGGCATTGGTAAGTTGAGAAGATAAAATTCTGCTCCGGGTCGGGCATGAGCAGCGGCGTGTAAATCCGCCCGTCGGCTTGAGAGCCGAAAGGGCGCGACGTCGCAAGGCATTACCGGACGTGCCCGGAATAATCGGATTCGACATGTCAATTTGTACGGATCACTGCGATCGCATTGATCGTTGCTGTTAAACGGATATCCGCAATCACGCCTGTTCTCCCGATTTCCAATCCCGCTTGCTCCAAAAAATAAGCCCCGGATGGGGTATCCGGGGCTGCAACTGCAATTCAACAAAGAACACGTTGTCATCATCGCTAGCGTGCGTCGCGGCCGCTGCGGCCCTTGACACTGTTCTCCACACGATCCCAAGCGTCGCGGGTGGCGTGTTTGGCGCGGTCCCATGAGAGTCGGCTCTGGCCCTTGGACTTGTCCCAATCGCGGCTTAGATCGGTCTCGACATCTTCAAACCGGCGATCCGCATAGCGGCTCTTGGATTCCCACCCATAACGATAGGCAGGCGAGAACTCATCGTATGAGGTGTTGGTGTCCGCATACGGGCGTGAGGCATAATTGTTACGCCAATATTCGTCTTCGATGGTCGGGTTGACGCCTTCGGCGACACCCTTACCGGCCAATCCGCCCGCAACCGCCCCGATCACCGCGCCAACGACGGCACCGACCGGTGCCGCAGGTCCGCTTACCGCTGCGCCAATGGCCGCGCCCGCTGCGCCGCCGCTGGCAGCGCCAACACCGGTCCCAACAGGATGTGAGCCCGGTGCGCCCGTGATCGCGTCAGGGTTTGCATCGGGACGATCTGTCGCCTTTCGATCTTGATCTCGGTCGTATGCCATAACAATGCTCCTTTCAAAGGTCGGGAATGGAAAAAGTCCTTCCGCTAACACCTGAAGAAGCAAAGACGATGCCGGGCCCGCTGCAAGGTGGTTCACTTCGCGGCGGCGATGGCTGCGAGGAGCGCCTGCTGATTGTCCTTCCAAGCCTGATCACCCGATCCGGTCCGCGGAAGCTCAAGCGTAATCATCGCAATCGCGCGATCGATGCCCGCGAAGCTCCCGAGCGAGCCGGGCGTGGGATAGCCGATCGTCGGTGCGACCGGGTAATGATTGTACTGGCTCATCAAGCGGGCGACGCCCTCGGCCGGTCCATCATAGTTGTTGCAATGGCGCTCGTTGTCGATCGAGTGAATCGAGACAATCAGACGCGGACGGAGTGTCTCGATCACGTTTGCCAGCGCCTGAGACTCCGGCTCGCTTAACGGCTCACCGCCGTTATTCCTGCGCCCTTGGCCCCTCTTCCAGTTCCGGGCTGGGAAGTTGCGATTGAGATCCACGCCGCGCGAGTTCTGCCGCTTCTTGGCGGCGTATCCGTCCGGGTTCGCCAGCGGAATGATGGCGACCGGAACACCGCCGGCGTTTTGGGGATGGTGACGCAGTTCAAGCAGGAGTTGCTGTGCCACGTAAACACTGGATGTTTCGTCGCCGTGAATACCGCCCATGACCAACACGGGACGATCGCCTTGGCCGAAGGTCGTCATGGGGATGGCGCGGTTCTCAACGGAACTCCCGATCACCGTCACGCGCGGCCTCGCGGTTCCAGAAGGAATACCCATTCGCGCTGCGCGGGGTTTCGACTGCACGGCAGGCTCAATCGCATCATGAGCGACGCATCCGCTCAATATACATACCGCTAAGATCATCCATGATCGCATTATCAATTCCCTTATTATCATGTTTACTCGAACGCAATCATCGCATGGCCATTCACCACCGGCACCAGCACGTTTACGCGTCCGACAAGATGCTCGAACGGCACCGCGATTTTCTCCGGCGCCAGGTAAACCCGCTTCGGCGCCTTCGCCAGCTTCAGCGATAGCGGGACATCGAACACCGGAACGATGTCCTCAATCAGATCCAGCTTTTCCGTCCGACGCTCCGCACTGTACTGGAGCAGATGCACGATCGTCCGCTTGGGCTGCCGCGTGACCGTTGTTTCCATGGCGACAGGGCCTTTCACGCGCAGGAGCGGTTCGGGAAGCAATCGCTCGATCACGTTCTTCACGAGAAGACGAAACGGAATATTTCCATGCGCCGCAAACGCGGTGAAGATCGGATAGGCGATGTATGCGATACGGCCTTTCTGAACCACTGCCGCGAATCGACTCAGCTTGCCCGGCGGAGTCTGGAAGTGCGACGAGAAATGTTCCCAGGTTCGCTCGAAGTAAGGTTCGACGACCCGCGCGAGCGATGTTGCACCCGAAGTCGGTGTAACGCGCACGCCGGGTTCATACATCACGTGATCGGTCGGTGGAACTTCATCGTCGATCTCTTTGCCGAACCGGATGTACGTGGTGGTGAAGGGCGATTTGCCTCTGGGCTTGATCGGCAAGTCAGTGAGCGTGAGTTTTGAGCCGTCCGCGGTTAACCCGCTCGTTCCCGTGGCGAGCAGACCGCCTCCCTGCTTCAGGTACGTGCGCAGTTTCCTGGCCAGCTCGTCATCAACGTTCACGCCATCCGGGAGCACGATCAGCTCATACGACTGGAAATCCGCGGCACGATCGACCAGATCGAACTGGTGCTTGAGCTGCGTCAACATTCGCACGACGCCCTCGTCAACCGGGCTGACGCGAATGCGTCCGCCCTGGCCGGTCGGATGATCCTGCCCAACAAGCACGCCAATCTGCGCGAGCGGCTTCGCGTCTTTCAGCCAAGGCCCGCGCTGCTCCACACGCTCGTAGACTTTTCCGATCAACTCATAAGCAGCCTTATCCAGCGTGCCGCGAGGGTGCATTTGATCGCCGATGCTGCACCGGGCGCCGTGAGCGATGGCCTGGCTGGTCTCGAACTCGAGCGCGGCATACGGCTTGATCCCCCCAAAATCCGCCCAGCTTTTGTGAAAGCGAGCGGTCATCCCCATATACGGTAGAGGGAAGTTCCGCGCGAAGCGCACGTTCTTCGGGAAGAACATATAGCCCCACCCACCGGTTGGCAGCGACTCGATCTCCGTCTGTGTCTGAAACGGCGCTTCTTCGCGAAGATTGCTCACCGGCCGGCCGTTGAAGAACACGCTCGCATTCGCGCTCGACTTCAACACCATCTCCTTGAACCGCTTCATGTAATGCAACGCCACAAGATGCGCGTGCTTGTTGCGATCCGCTTCGACGTCAGGATTCAGTCCTTCTTTGATCGTCGACTCGATCGCCCACTTGCTCACCGAAGGTTGATCCCACGTCATGTCGAAAAAGATCCCATCCACCGGCTTAAACTTTTTCAGGATCTCCCGCGTCTGCTCCGCCAGGAATTCCTGATACGGGCTGCTCATGTCCAGAATCTGCCAGCCGCCGCCCTGGTTCGAGAGCGGCCCGCGGCCGACATACTTCCCATCCGCCTGCACCGAGATCCAATCTTTGTGCAGGTCGGCCGCGTACTCATCGCAAAGGATGCTGATGTAAATGGGGGCTCGAATCTTTTCGCGATGCAGGGCTTCGACCTGCTGTTCAAGGAGGTTCAATTCCTTCTTCAAGCCCGGATGCCGCTCAGCGCGCTGGGTGTCGTAATAGAGATGCCCGTGATGACACTTGGCGAAGACCGTGACGCTGTCGACGTGGGCGCGCTTCATCGTGCGCGCGAATTCGCGCGCATCGAAATCCACGCCCACATCGCCGATCCGCGGGCCGGTGTGGAAATCCAGATGAATCTGGCGGTAACGCAAATCAACCATTTTGGGCAAGAGACGTCTCCTGTGCATGTGTGTCATCGTGCAGCGCCGCAGCCAGAAACGCCGCGATGTTCTTGGAATATTGCACCGGGTCGCAGGCTAATCCAAGGACATGACCGGCACCGGCACATTCAATCAACCTGTCGCTGGGATTGCCGCGCTTGTTCAGCGCCGACCGCAGAGCGGCGGCTTCGCCCTTGAGCATAAAGCAATCCTCGCAGGCGTGGATAATCATTAGCGGGCACGATGCCTGCGGGATCAGATCAACAGGGCGAACCGCATCGAAATCCGCGCGAGCCATGGACTGCGCCAGCTTCAGCGCCGCGGACTGCATCCACCCGCCCGGCGCGCCGAAGAGCCTTCCGTGGGCGGCCACTGCATCCCGAAAATCCGCGAACGGGCCTTCTAAAATAATCGCCGTGATGTCATCCCGGCCAACACTTGCCGCCAGCGCCACCGCGGCGCCGAGGCTCACGCCGAACAGCACCAGCGTTTTCGTTTCGCGCGGCCGATCGGCGCGAATTCGGTCGATCACCTGATTCAGATCATGGCGCTCCCAGAAACCGGCGGTTGAATAGAGCCCGCCGCTCTCACCGTGCGCCCGCAGATCAATTGCCAGGATATTCCAGCCCATGGCGTGAAACATCGGCGCCCACGCGATGCCCCCGACTTTGGCGTCGCTGTAGCCGTGGATGATGAGAACCGTGCGGGAGGTCGGATGTTGTGCCGGGATCCACCATGCCGCGATGCGGATCGTCACACCTGAGGCCTCGTCACGGATGTCCCATTTCAGATCCTCAAATCCCAGCGCCAGGTCAGAAGGCGCGAGCCTTTTCAGGACTACGAGGGCCTTCCCATCCGTCATCCGCGGCGGGGTGAGGAGCATTTTGGCCATCATGTAGATTGTCAAGGCACAGAGCGCCGCGCCGGTGCCGAGAAGGACGAGGGCCAATGAGAGCCAGGGAAGCATCGCGGGTCATCATAAAGAAGGATTTGGTCGGTCGCGAACCGTTGACTCTGTCGGAATTGCGGGCAAAATCGGCTCAAGACGTTGGGCCGGAGCGTCCGATAACGATTGAGACGCCTGAGCACGGATGGTTCGGGCATTCCGGCTGATTTCAATAACTCCAAAGCAAGGAGGCTTTTATGGTTCGGGTTTTGATTACATTGACGGTGCTCTCGCTGGCCGCGGGCTGTGCCAACCGGGGGAAGAAATCGGACAACCTATCTGCCAATCCCGGGCTTTCGCCGGCGGTGACGGATATTTCGCCGACGCCGGCGTCGTACGCACCGCCTGCGGCGCAAGCTCCGGTGCAGCCGGTTATGGCGGACAATTCGGCGACGACCGCGAGCGGTGGCAAGTACACCGTGAAGAAGGGCGACACGCTGTGGAAAATTGCCTCAGCGCACTATGGCAACGGCAACCAGTGGCAGAAGATCGTCGGCGCCAATCCGGGATTGTCAGCGGACAACCTTAAGGCTGGGCAGAAGATTATGATGCCGTAGGCGGCCTTCGCGACGCAGCTGAATGAAGGGGTGGGCCTTCGGCCCGACCGCTACGCAGAAGTGATGATGTTGCCGAATCAGGCGTATTCCTTTCGTCAAGACGAATTGTGGAACCCGAGCTAACGGCTCGGGTTCTTTTTATTTGACGCGTTGGGCGGGGTGTTCTTTGCCTCCTTGATGGAAGATCAAGCCCGCGATTTTGCCGTTCTCGCGGGCGAATTCGACCATGCAGAGGACTGCTTTGCCGAAGAAAGTTTTTTCGTCCTCGGCGTACAGCTTGAGCTTGGATTGGCCGGTGGCCTGGATGTAGAGCGTGTCGTTCTCGTGGGTGACTTTGAGGGATTGATCGGGGCTGAGGGCGTATTCGCCAACGTATTGGTCGAGCGTTGCGGCATCGAGCTTTTTGGGAATCTTCATGGTCATCGGCAGGACCGGATCGCCGCCGAGGATCCTGGAAAGATTGGTGCCGAGCGCGTCGACGTAGCGAAAGGGGGAGTTGGTGAGAACGATGACGGCGGCCTTCTGTTTGGGCAGACAGGCGACGAAGGCGTGCTGTCCGCCGGTTTCGCCGTTTTGCCAGAGCACGTTGTATTTGCGTCCGATCTGCCAGGCGAAGCCCATGTCGTTCTGACGATCGACGTCGATCTGGCGGGCCTGCATGGTCTTGAGCGCATCGGCGAAGGGGACGGGGGTTAGAGCCAGATGTGCCGAGCAAAATTTCAGGAGATCGTTGGCGGTGCTTTTGAGTCCGAAGGCGCCGTCCATTGGCGGGCAGTCCCAGTACTCGACTTCATTGCCGTCGGCGTCGTAGCCCTGGACGAGACGGGGTCGGTCGGCATCGGTGATGGAGACTCGCGTATTGGTCAGTCCGATTGGGGTGCAGACGCGATCGATGATGACCTGTTCATAGCTCTTCTTTTCTTTGCGCGCCAATGCCTGGCCGAGGAGCGCGTAACCGACGTGGCTGTATTCGTAGCGCTCGCCAGGCGGGCGGGGGAGAATTGACTGTGCGAGGAAGGCTTCGAACTGTCGCGGAGTGTAGCCGGAGTAGGGATTTTCGGGGTGTGTGGAATTGAGGTTTGCGGGATTGGCGGGCAGGCCGGAGGTATGGGCGGCAAGGTGGGTGAGCCAGATTTTGTTACCGAGGTCGGCCGGAATTTTCATACCGGGCAAAAGGGATTCAGCTGTTTGATTGAGCTTGATCTCGTTCTTCTCAAGCATCTGCGCAAAGACGGTTGCGGTAAAAAGCTTGGTGACGGAGCCGATCTCGAAAATGCTATCCCCATCGGGCGTTTTCGCGGCAGCCTTGGAGGGCTTACCGTAGCCGTAAACGTGTGATCCGCCGGCATCGATGACGCCGACGACCATTCCGGGGACGTAGTCGCCGTCGATGAAGCACTGGACCTGTTGATCGACTTCGGACTTGGGAAGGGATGCGGGCTTGTTGGGCGCGGGGGTTGCGGGCTTCGACTGCCCCATGGCCGGCGCGGGGGCGAGGAGAAGCAGGATTAGAAGTACGGCAGTTATGACGGATTTCATGGAAGACCCTCGGAAGTTGGAATGATACGGCGGGAGGAGGGTGGGGGGAAGGATTTTGTGGGGGAGGGCCATGATGGAGGGATGCGGGGGAGGCAGAGACCGCGGTGGCGCGACGACGCGAAGAAGGCGCGAAGGTGTTTGGCGCGGGCGACTTGAGTTGGGGACATTTGGGACCTGTTGAAGAAGGCACTGAGGCACGAAGGCACGGAGTGAGGGCGAAAAAACATTGTGATTTGGAGGGTTTTCGCGATGGGGAGGACGAGACGCCAAGCGGGCAGGGAAAGAAAATCGGCGTGGGCATATCCGTTTGTATCTTTTTATATCATTTGGGAAGTTGGGCGATTGGAAACGGCGGGGGCGCGAACGTTGTGTCGGCGCGGGCTTGGGCTGGAAGCCGGTCGTACGGGGGCGGGTTTTGGGTCGCATCGATCCTCCTTTTCGAGGGCGCGGAACCTCCGCGGTGGTTGGGCGCTCTACTTCTTGCGGGGCGCTGCGCGGAAAGGTGTGCTGGCGCGCAGCGCTTTTTGGGGGAACGCGGTTTGGGATGCGAGGCGAGGGAAAAGTCTTTTTTGGTGTGTGGTTTTAAGCTTTGGGGCGCTGCGCGATTTGCGCGCCGGGCGCGCAGCGCGGGGTTTAGGGAAATGCAACCGCGGAGCGGCTAAGGCGCGGAGGAAGCGAGGTGAATCGGTTGAATGACGGCGAGGGAATTGGGGCGCGAAGGTTGCTGCTAGAGCGGATTTCACATCAATGGATACACGTTTCTCAAGTGAAGACTCGAAACCGCTTAAAATTGCCGATTTCGGCAAGATTTTTGTGTTTCGTTTTGTGTGCACTGATGTGAAACCCGCTCTAATTCAGCCGAACGAAAGAACTAGCTGCGTCCCCGTTCCACGATCCTCCCCGTTCCACGATCCGCTGCGTCCCCATCCCACGCTCAATGCACGGGATGCCGCATCGGATGCAGGGAAGGAGGTAACGCAAATCCATTCAGTGGCCGGGGCCGCGCCCCAGCCAGTTCCGAATGCGAGAGAGGATCCCCGCGGCTCCGGTCCGCTGCATTGGCGGGTTATTCGGCGGCCGCTTCGCCGTCGCTGGCGCATGCTCCACACTCGGGACAGCGCTTCGGCGTGGCACGGAGGTCAAACCCGCAGCTCGCGCACAACCCGTGTTCCCGTCGGTCGCGCAACACATTTTGAAAGTGAATCCGCCGCCACCAGGTGACGCCGACGCCCGCGCCGATCAACGCTGCCAGCGCCCACTCCCTCGGCTGCAAGCCCCACGATGCCGGGGCGACATAGGCGTCCGCCAATGAGCCGATGACCAGTATGACAACCACCCCAAGAACAACGGCTCTTCGAGTGCTGCGTTGCGGCTGGGTGCGGCAAACGCGTGCGCTGAGCCACAATGACGGCAAAGCGGCCAGCGCAAGGCAAGCGAGGGCGTAAGGTCCGCGACCAACCCAACGCTCTTCAGGAAACCCGCCGGCCGGCGCGGGAATCATGCGCTGCACCGACGCAAGACCCATGCGCTGCCACCAGAATCTCCCGGCGTAACCCCAACCGCTGACCATGTACGGCTCGTTTGCCACCTCGGTCGCGCGAACGAGTCGGCGGGGCAGGTCTGACGGGCCTCCCTGACGAACCCGCTTCTCGATCGCGACTCGCCCATCACCCGATGCGATCGCATAGAACGTCCTGCCGCCTTCGCCGCAGCCGTACAGAACGATGATGTCTTGGCGTACCTGACTGCGGACCCAGAGTGCCGCGACGGCGATGCACAGCAGCAGCGAGAGCGCCACCGCGAAATTCCAAGCTCGCAGTCGCATGGGACACCGTATGCCGCCGAATAACTACTGTTTATCCGGCCTTCCAGAAGGTGCGGACAGCGTTAATCAGTGCGACCAGGGCGATGCTCGCGAACAGCGCCAAGAGGGTAACTCGTGCCTGCAAGGATCCGGCTTGTCCTATTGCACGCCAATAGAGACAGGCGAGGCTCCCACAGAATGCGCCGACGAGAAGCCACACAGGCCAGGCCATTCCCCACGTCCGGCGTGGCGGCGGCTTCGTTCCGTAGTCGATGACAGGGGGCTCTCCACTCATGCGGCCTCTCACTCCAGGTAATCGTCCGGGCCGGATAACGGAATGCCGTTGAGCGGCCGCGGCGGCGCACGCGCGACGCTCGACCGCAGGTGAAGTATACCGCCGCCACGGTCCGCTCCAGTGGCGGGTTATGCGGCCGGCCCTTCCGCGAGCTGCGTACAAAGCTCCTCCGCAGGCCGCGAACCGTCAAGGTGGCAAACCCGACACGGTAGACGAAGTATCCAAAGCTCATGCAACTGGCGGCTGCGCATGTCGGGCGAGCCCTCATCGTACTGCGATGCCCAATCCAAGAACGCCTTGTGCTGCTCGTACATGTCGCCGCCTTCCGCCACGCGGGTACCGAAGCGCCGGCCCTCGCGCTCCCGCAGGCGTTGGAGGCGCAGCGGGGTGGGGGTCGTCACGTAAATCGCGAGGTCGAGCAGCGGGACAACATCGTCGCCCCAGCCACAAAGCGATCCGGCCAGCACCCACCGATCCGACTGCCGCAGTGCATCGAGGAGAAGTGCCCGGCGGACAGGCTGCTCGTTGGGCTTCTGGAATGGAGGGTCCGTCGCCTGCCAAAAGAAGTCGTCGGTGTCGAAGAAGTCCAGGCCATATTGGCGCGCGATTTCGCGGCCCAGCGTCGAAGTTCCTGCACCCGACGCCCCGAACAGGTGCACGTGCATCGCGGAGAAGGTAGGCCGCATAACGGATCAGCATTCAACGGCCGGCCGGGCACCGAGCCGCGTTGGAATCACAAGGAGCGTTCCGCCCGGCCGGTCCGTTGCAGTGCGTGGTTATCCCGCCTTTTCACGTAATTCGCAATTCGACGCGGAAGTTCGGGCGACGGTGCCAGAGTTCCAGCCACGGTTCGGCGTCCCAGAACGTCCACAACAACAGCCTCATTTCGGCAGGCATGTAGAAGTCGTCCTCGGGCCACTGCTGATGCCATCCGTGCAGAACCGCAGCGTACTCCTTTGAATACAAGGGCCACTGTTCGCTCCACACAGCTTGGTATTCCTGCCCAAGTTCGGAAGACTCGGCGATGTCGTAGTCGGTCCGTTTCCACTCGTTTTCCGTCAGCCAGTCCATGATGCGGTCGCTGCCGTACAAGCAGACCGCCTGGAGCGGAGCAAGTGATCGGCGCTCGTACCCGTACAGCGCGCGGCCGTCCGAGCACCCGGCGTCCGCCACTTTCAGGCCCGGCTGGTGGTCCACATGCACGGGCTTGGCCCAGCCCCAGTGCTTGTCGACATCAAACACGCCAATTGACCCTTCAACGTCAGCCCCGACGGAGCTGAGCCAAGAGCAATCGAAGGTGATCTTGTGCCGGTCATCCTTTCGCCCGCTGTAGCCGCGTCGTCCCTGCCCGCCCCAGTACGCGACGACAGGTTGGCCGTTCGGCTCCGGCGACAGCAGCAGAGACGGCTTAGCCAGCCGCTCGCCTTCGGCAAGGAGATCGTCGAGTGTCATGGCGGGATAACGTAATGCCGTTCAATGGCCGGCACCGCGCCGACCGATTTTCAGTTTACCAGAACACTTGACGCGGGGCCGGTCCATTGCAGCGTTTGGTTATGTGCCGGCCGAAACCAGCACACGCCTGCCGTGCGCCAGCGCAACGACGCCGAGGGGAAGTAGAAATAACACAAGTGCCACGGACCAATGCCGCCACCAGGGCTGAAATGTGTTCGCGAGTGAGACAGGGCTGACGACGGGCGCACGCGAGAAAAACCAGCAGACCACGAACCACGCCAGCGCGAACGCCAGTCCGACCAAACAAGCCAAGAAGATGCTTCGGGTTGTGCTACGCATGTCGAGGCACATAACTAGTGAGTAACCTGACCGGCGATGCGGTTTAGCATCCGCGGTGCTGGGTGCAGGATATCACGCTAAGCGCCTGTGGGGCAACGGCGTTGCGCCCGGAAGCGGGGTTGTGCGCGCGGGATGAAAACCCGACGGGTGGGGGCGGCGCGGCGTGATATCTTGCGCGTCGGGCGCGCCGTGGCCGCAGGGGAAGATCAAAGCGTCCTCTCCCAAGGGCAGCGCGCGGTGACCTGGCGCCGGCGCGGGATGACCTGGCGCCGGCGCGGGATGACCTGGCGCTGGCGCGAGTGAAAACTAGGGGGACGGGATTCGATTCACCAGATCACGGGTCAGGGCTCGTCGTTGACGGCGGCTACACCAACTGAATCGACCCCTTCGGCATTTTCCTCCCCGCAGCACCGCGTCTGCGGTTGACCGCAAAGCCTCGCCGGCGGGATCGGTGGAGAACGACCGGTCAGGCTTCGATCACCACGCCTTCGCGGCGCGCCACTTCGAGGATGATGCGGGAATCATCGGTTTCCCATTCCTTCTCGCCGCAGGCGACGGGCTCGATCCGGGAATCGGTGTCAATGCGCAGCCGCCAGAGGGTAGCCACCAGGTCATGGGTGCGTGGAGGTTCCAGGGCCGAGGAAAGCACTACCACATCAATATCGCTCAGCTCATGGGCGTCGCCGCGAGCCCGCGATCCGAAAAGGATCGCCTTGCGCGCGGGGATGCCGACTTGGGCGGCGGCGCGGAGGTAATCGCGGACTACTTGTTGAATTGCTGGAGCAACCATTGGTATGCCTCGTTGGCGCGAGCCAGTTCTCTTTCCGTTAATGCGCGATCGACGACCGCCGGGTGGAACCAAGGGGAGTGGAACCAACGGGACGGGAGTCATTTTGCTTTGTTGCATGTTACTGACTTTGAAAATCCCCGCACCTGCCGCGCCTGTTAGTCTTAATGACTGCCGTCCCCTTCCCTTAGCCCGGCATCGTCATCGATGTTCAAGTTGCGTGGTAACCTAATTCATTCGCAATCAACAGGAAACAAGGGGGTATCCGCCGGTGTCGAGTGTGACGCGACAGTTGGGGGCGTTTCGATTGAAGGGGTCGGCGGTTCGAATTAGCAACGACGGAGGGCGTTGCGAAAGGCATAACCGGAAGCGTCGCGTCTCAATGAAGGGGAAACGGGCGTGGTTATGGGCGGGTTGTGATTGTAAAGGGGGCGGATGTCGATGGAAGAGAAGGGAGATCGCGCTGATCCGACGGGAGTGACATTATGGATTTCAATCTGATCATGGTATCGATGGTGTTTGGGACGGTTGGGATGGGGATGTTCATGTATGGGAAGAATGCGGGGCGGATGGTGCCGCTGGGGGTGGGGGTGGGGCTGATGGTGGTGCCTTATTTTATTCCGAACCTGTTGGCGATGGTGGTGGTTTGCGGGGGGATGCTGGCGGTGCCTTGGGTGATTCGGGACACGTGAAACGTGATTCGTGAAACGTGAAACGTGAAACGTGAAACGTGATTCGTGATTCGTGACTTGTGGCTTGTGACTTGTCGGGGGGGGTCAGGTGAATTTCCATTCGGGTTGGTCGGCGGAATTGAAGTAGACGGCGGGGACGGGGATGTTCAGGAGTCTGAGATAGACGCAGAGCTGGGCGCGGTGGTGGATGAGATGGTTCAGGCACCCGGTGCGGAGGATGAAGGCGCGGGGTTGGGTGATCAGGATTTGGTTGCCGTTCTTGAGGGACCGGTCATGACAAACGGGGGCGGGGGGTGTATCACTCTTGGGATGCACGCGAAGGAGCCTGTGAGGGTGCGGCTGGCGAATCTGCCGACGGCGGTGGTGGAGATGAAGAATCTCGCGCGGCACATGGGCGTGGAGAGGGTGCTGCTGAAGCGTGATGATCTGACGGGCATTGAGACCAGCGGGAACAAGGTGCGGAAGTTGGAATATGTGGTGGCGGATGCGATCGCGACGGGGGCGGATACGCTGGTGACGCATGGGGGTTTTCAGTCGAACCATTGCCGGGCGACGGCGGCGATTGGGGCGCGGCTGGGGTTGAAGGTGCGGTTGCTGTTGCGAAGTCCTGAGGAGGTATTGGAGGTGGAGCGCTCCGCGCGTGCGTTGCATGCGGGCTATCGGCGGGAGGGGAATCTGTTTTTTGATTATCTTTTTGGCGCGGACGTGACGCATCATTCGGCGGAGGAATACAACGGGAAGCGGAAGGAGTTGATGGAGGGGGCGATGGATGAGGAGCGGCGGGAGGGGCGGAAGCCTTACTTTTTTCCGGTGGGGGCGAGCGTGCCGCTGGGGTGCTGGGGGTACGTGCGGTGCGCAGCGGAGATGGTGGAGCAGTTGGGGAAGGAGACCGCGGTGGATGTTTTTGCGGCGGTGAGTTCGAGCGGCACGTATGCGGGGCTGGTGCTGGGGAAGTCGCTGTTTGGGCTGAAGAACTGGCGGATGGTGGGTGTGCCGGTGAGTGACAGCGTGGCGTATTTTCAGAAGGACGTGCGTGAGCTGGTGGGGAAGACGGTGGAGCAGTTTGGGTTGGGATTGGGTGAGGACCAGACGCCGGTGGAATTTTTGGACGGGTATATTGGGGAAGGGTATGCGCTTCCGTATCCAGCGGAGATTGAGATGATCAAGACGGTCGCGCGCTTGGAGGGGATTTGTCTGGATCCGACCTATACCGGGAAGGCGATGACGGGATTTGTGGAAGCAGTTCGGAGTGGCGGTGTAAGGCGGGGAGCATTGCCGGTGTTTGTGCATACGGGCGGGGTGTTTGGGCTGATGGCTCGGAGGGATTTGTTTTGAAGAGCAGATTTAAGATTTCGTTTGTGACCTATCAGCATTGGGTGCTTGTCGCGCTGTGCGCGACATTGCTTGCGGCCGAGTCGACGACGGCGCCGACGACGCGGCAGGCGGATGAGATTCGGCGGGGGGTCGTGATGGGGGGATCGCCGGAGGAGCGGACGAGGAAGGTTTATGAGCAGATTGTGCGGAAGGTTGAGCCGGAAGGGGTGGGGGAGGTGAAACGGCTGGCGCAGTACCTGGAGTTTTTTAAGAAGGATTTTGTTGAGGATCCTCGGCAGTTTGCGATTTCGCTCGAACTCGATGGTGGTGCGGTCACAGGCTATGTGGAGTGTGAGGAACACCGGGAGTCGCTCGGCCAGTTCCTGAAGTACTTGAAGCTGGAGGGCGTGAAGGAGCAGGTGGAATTGCTGCCGTCGGCGGAGCTTTCGGAGAAGAAGTTTGGGGTGGTGACGGCGGAGAGTTCTTTTTTGTATGACCGTCCCAGCGGGAAGGGCGAGACGTTGACGGAATGCGCCAAGGGGGATGGGGTGTGGCTGCTGAAGGACGGGCACGAGGGGAGGGTTTTGTGTCATGGGCCGGGCGGGTATGTGGGGTGGATTGATGATGCGGATGTGCGGCGGGTGGAGGGCGGGGAGTTTGATCGGGTGATCAACAGCAAGGCGACCGATGAGCGCGTGGAGAAGGTGATCGCTTCGGCGAAGAGGTTGATGGGTGTGAAGTATGTTTGGGGAGGGCTGAGCGCGTCGGGGGTGGATTGTTCGGGGTTGGTGCAGAGGTCGATGGGTCAGGTGGGGGTGATGATGCCGCGGGATGCGGATCAGCAGTCGCTGGTGGGGAAGCTGGTGGCGACGCGGTGGCATCGATCATCATTGCGGCGCGGGGATCTGCTGTATTTTATCGGACGGCGGGGGACGATTCATCACACGGCGATTTATTTGGGGGAGAATCAACTGATTGAAGCGGCGGATCCGGGTGTGAAGGTTTCGAGTTTTGATTCTTCGGATCAGAACTATGAGAAGAAGCGGGATGAGACGTTCTTTTTTGCGAAGAGGGTTTTGGAGTAGAGCATCGTTGACACGGGCTGGAAGCCCGTGCTACGGGGAGAGCAATGAAAGTAATTACAATCATTCTGACGGTGGTGATGTTGGGCGCGGGGGAGAAGCCGGTTGTGTCGAAGCCGGAGATGGTGACGCGGGAGCAGTGGGGATCGGCGCCGCAGGCGCTTCCGGATTCGAGGAAGCATGTGCCGAAGTACATCACCATTCACCATGCGGGGGTGAAGTGGAAGGATGGGACCGACCCGGCGAAGTTCATCAAGAGCATGCAGAAGTGGGGGCAGCGGGAGAAGAACTGGCCGGACCTTGCGTATCACTTCATGATTGCACCGGACGGGCGGATCTTCGAGGCACGGTCGGTGGAGTACGAGCCGGAAAGCAACACGAAGTACGATCTGCAGGGTCACATCGGCATCGAGTTGATGGGGAACTTTGAAGTGGAACGGATGAGCGAGGCGCAGCTTCAGAGCCTGGTGAAGCTGACGGCGTGGGTGAGCGAGGAATTGAAGATCGATCCGGCGAATATCGGGGGGCACAGGGATCGCGCGCCGAAGCAAACGAGCTGTCCGGGTAAGGATTGCTATCGGTACATCGAGGATGGACAGATTCGAAAGTGGGTGGAGGAGCTGCAGGCGGGGAAGATTCCGGAGATTAGGTTAAGGGACGCGCTGGAGGGTGGGCCGGCGGAGATGATCGGCGGGGTGGCGGCGACGCAGCCGGCGGAAAAGTGATCGCTCGTTAATTGTTCCACTGGCGCTCGAGGTCGTGGATTTCGGATTCGCGATTGACCCAGCGATGGAGTTTGTAGAAGCCGAGGACTTTGCGCTTGGCGAGGGGGGAGTTGACGACGTCGTTGATCGTTAAGTTCGTGAAGGCGAGGACGCGGTGGAGGTTTTTTTGGATGATGAGGCGTTCGTTGCGCTGGGGAAGCTGGGGGAGGGTGGGGCGTAGGTTGAACAGGTCGAACGACATCTTGTGATAGATGATAGGGGAGGCGATTGACAATTGAAAATTCCAATTGCCAATTGAAAATTGGTTGTCAGGATTCGGGTTGGGCTAGAGGGGCGGGGGCCGGCGGCGGGGCTTTGTGGGTGAGCGCGGCAACAATTCTGTCGACGTGCACGTGGCAGTTTTCGATGAAGACGGTGTACTTGTTCTGTGTGCCTCCTGTTGCCGTGCCGGCGACGTAGATTCCGGGGACGTTGGTTTCCATGGTGCGGTCGTCGTAGGCGGGGGCGTGGTTTTCGCCGGTGAGCTGGATGCCGGTGAGTTGGAAGAGGGTGTTGTCTTGTTCGTAGCCGATCAATGACAGTACGAAGTCGGCCCGAACTTCGGAGGTGCGTCCGTCGTCATGGCGAAGCTTCACGTGCGACTCGGTGATTTCCAGGGGGACGGTGTTGAAGTACGTCGCGATGCAGCCGCTCTTAAATAGCGCCGTGATCTCCGGCATCAGCCAGTACTTGATGCTGGATGCGGGAAGATCGCTCTTGCGGTAGCTCATGGAGACGCGGGCGCCGGCATTGTGGGACCGCAGAGCGGCTTCGACGGCGGAGTTTTTGCCGCCGATCACCAGGATGTTTTGGTTGAAGTAAGTGTGCGGGTCCTGGAAGTAATGATGGACGTGGGGCAGATTCTCTCCTGGAATGTTCAGCATGCGGGGATGATCGGTGCCGCCGGTGCAGAGGATGATTTTTCCGGCGCGATAGGTGCGCTGACCTTCGCGGTGGTGGGTGGTCAGGACGAATTCGTCGGCGACGCGGTCGACGCGGACGATGGGCTCGTAGGTGTTGATTTTCAAGTCGTACAGGCGGACGACGGTGCGCAGGTAAGTAAGATACTGCTCGCGGGTGGCCTTGGTCTGATCGGGGGTTTCGAGTGGGACGCCGGCGATGGCGATGCGCTCGTTTGAGCTGAAGAATTTGGTTTGTGGGGCGAACCAACTGATCGTGTAGCCGATCTGCTTCGAATCGAACTGGAGGTAATCGATTCCGGCTTTTTTCAGGGCGACGGCAAGCTCGAGCCCGATCGGTCCGGCGCCGATGATCGCGATGTCCGTGCGGGGGGAATCCATGGTCGACAATGATAGGCGGCGAGCGGCTTGGCGCGTGAGTTCGCGGTGCGTCGTGTAATTCTAACTGCGTCTCCGGGGAAATGTGCTACGGTGGGAAACGGGCGGGTCACCCGTGGCACGAAGGAGTTTTGTATGCGCGTTTTGTTTTTTCTGGTGGGAGTTTGGATCGCGGCATCGGGGGCTTGGGCGGGGAGTACTGTGTCGTTTGATCCCGCGGGGAATGCGGTGGTCGATGGGAAGCCGTTCTTTCCGATCGGGGTTTGGGTCTATGGGATCGATCCGAACGTGATGGCGGATCTGCATGAGCATCAGTTCAATACGATCGTGGGCGGGGGGATCAATCCGCGCGATGTGAAGGTCATCGAAGAGCATGGAATGATGATGATCCCGCTGGCGACGGATGAATTCAGGGCGGCGGGGAAGGATTCGAAGGCGCTGCTGGGGTGGTATCTGGAGGATGAGCCGGAGGAGCACAATGTGAAGCCGGAGGATTTGAAGAAAAAGTTTGACGCGTTGAAGAAGAAGGAGCTGACGCATCCGATTGGGGTGACGCACAATCAGTTGAGCGGGCCGGAGCGGTATAAGGATTCGGGGGATTTCACGATGACGGATGTATATCCGGTGACGGCGAAGCGGGATTGGCCGCTGAATGCGGTGGGGATTTATGCGGGGGAGCCGAAGCGCGTGCATGGGGAAGGTTGGCCGGTGTTTACGTTTGTGCAGACGTTCGGCGGGCCGGAGACGGACGGGGGATTGTGGGCGCAGCCGCGGCCGGATGAGGTGCGGCTGATGGCGTTCAATGCGCTGGTGCATCGGGCGAATGGAATTTTCTATTTTTCATATTGGCCGAAGGCGGCGGCGACCTGGAGCGAGGTGGGGAAGATCAATCGGGACATCCATCGGCTCGCTCCGTGGTTGCTGGCGAAGGGAGAGGAGAAGAAGGCGATCGCGAGCGAGAAGGATGTGGAGGTGCGGGCGAAGAAAGTGGGGGAGTCCTGGCTGGTGATTGTGACGAATGGGAACAGGCGGGCGGTGTCGGCGGAGGTGAGTGTGGAGGGGCTCGGTGATGCGGCGATGCGGATGCCGTTTGAGAGTGGGGGGGAGGTTAAGGTTAGCGGGGGGAAGTGGGAGGAGAAGCTTGGGGCGCTGGGGGTGAGGGTGTTTTGGGTGGGGAAAGAGCCGGAGAGTTAAGTAAGTCGGCTCACTTCAAGCAGGAGAGCGTCAAGAAGTGCTCGCGTGCGGTGTTGATCGGCCCAGCCGCGCAGGTATTCCAGATCCAGTTTTCCGCGCTGAACGGCGAGCACATTTTTCACGTCTTCCCGGTCTCTTGGCCGCTGGCTTCGTTCAAACCAGCGGAGCTTTTGAACGATGACATCTTCGGGCGTCGGAAGCTGTGCAGTGGCTTCGAGGAATGACTTTGGCTGGCGGCGTCTGAAGCGCTCCTGATCGAATGGGTCGCTGCTGAGCATGAAGAGTTCGACTTTGAACCCTGAAGCGGGATGTCGGCCGACGTAGCGCAACGTCATGGTGACGGATTCGAGAAGCATCTGGGAATCGAAGATTAAATCTGAGGCGAGAGACTGGAAGAGCGGAGACAAAGATTTTTCACCGACTTCGATCACAAAGTCCGCGTCTTTCGTGGAACGAGGAACGCCGAAGATGTTGCTCGAGTAGGATCCAACGAGCATGTAATCGATGCCAAAGTGTTCAAGAGATTGAATGACACGAAGGACAAGCGCATTGGACGTCACAGAGGTATCTCCAGGCGTTCAGCCAGTTCGAGGCGTTGCCGCAGGATGTTGATCGCATCGTTTTCACTGACACCCGGATTTTCCGAACGAATTCCCGAGAGCGTGACTTCACATGCGTCGTCGAAGAGGTCGCCGCCCATCTCCAGTCTCTGGGACTCGGAGAGACTTCGGGCATCTTCGATTTCTTCTTTGGCGAGCGAGACACGCGGGATAACCATGTGGAGGAAATTATAGCAAAGATATTGGTGCGGTGCGTTGTTAAAGAACCAGGGCGGAATCGGGGGAGGCTTGGGAGGCGATGGCGGGGGTGCGGGTGATTGGGTGGATGGCGAGGGCGTTGGCGTTGCCGGCGATTTCGTTTTTGTTACCGCCGACGGCTTGGCCGCGGGTGACGGTGTGGCCGAGGTGTTCCAGTTGGGCGATGGTGGAGTTGGGGACGGCGCTGGAGACGCTGAGGGGGGCGCCGGGTTCGGTGTGGATTCTGGGGGAGGAGATGCAGTCCTGGGGATTGGTCTGGTAGTCGATGAAGTTGATTGCGAGTTGTGCGGTGACGGTGATGATTTTGGTTCCGCCGGGGAGACCGAAGGCGAAGCGGGGGAGATTGATTCGCTGCGAGGACTGGGGTTTTTGTTGTCCTTGCGCTTCGCCCCTCACCCTGCCTCTCCCCTCGCGGGGAGAGGAGTGGGGTTGTTGGTTTTCGGGGGCCATCACCAAAGTCGGGGCCATGTTGTGGTGCATGCGTTTGTTGGGGGCGGGGAAGTTGGGAGCGGTGGGGTTGTTGTAGTCGAAGCGGGACATGCCGTGGTTCATGATGAGGCCGAGGCGGGGGATGACGACTTGGGAGCCGAAGACCATGCCTTGGGTGGCGGTGGTGGAGACGAGGTTTCCGAGCGTGTCGAGGATGGTGACGTTGGCGGTGTGGGGCATGTGGTCTTGCGGGATTTTTGCGGCGCGGGGCGGTGCCGCGACTCGCGTCACTTGTTGTGCAAGCGACTGGATGTGGTTTGGAGATAGAAGCTCGTCGATCGGGATGTTGATGAAGTCCGGATCTCCCAAGGCACGAACGCGATCGGCCCAGCAGAGGTGGATTGCCTGGGCGAGGAGGTGGAAGTACTCGGCGGACCAGCGCGGGAGGTTTTGGATGTCGAAATGTTCGAGGACTTTGAGGATCTGTAGGGTGGTGATACCGCCGGCGGGAGGCGGGGGGACGTAGAGATCGTGATCGTGGTAGGTGGTGGTGACGGGGGCGACGGGTGTTGCGTGATACTCGGCGAAGTCGCGTTCGGAGAGGATGCCGCCTTGGGCGCGGATGTGGGAGACGATCTGTTTTGCGATGTCGCCGGTGTAGAAGGGAGCGATACCGTCGGAAGCGATGACGCGGAGAAGGTTCGCGAAATCCTTCTGGATCCACGGCTCGTTTTCTTTGGGGACGTCGTTGCGGTCGGGGAAGAAGTGCTTGCGGGATTCGGGATCTGTTTTTTCGGTCCATGCTTGAAGAAATCGGGCAGTGGGTTCATCGGTGGGAAAGCCGGTTTCGGCGAGGGCGATAGCGTGTTTCGTGACGTCGGTCCAGGTGAGGGTGCCGTGGGTTTTGAGGATGAGATCGAGGCCGGCGAGGACGGCGGGGACGGAGATGGATTTGTAGCCGATGGTGCGGTCGGTGGGGTCTTTGAAGAGCTCCGGTGTGAAGGCGTGGGGGGCTCGAGAGTCGAAGTCGATGGCGATGACTTTGCCTGAGGAGATGTTGGAGGTGGAGGTGTCGGGGTGGGGGGGAATAACCCCGGTCTTCCGACCGGGGCTATCGAGGGTTGTGGAGGTGGGGGCGAGGTAGGCGACGAGGTTTCCGCCGAAGCCGCCGAGGCCGATCTGATGGGATTGGACGACGCAGAGGGTGAGCATGGCGGCGACGGCGGCGTCGAAGGCGTTTCCGCCTTTCAGCAGGATGTCGCGTGCGGCGATCGTCGCTTCGGGGTGAGGGGTTGCAACGGCGGCGGGAGTGGGGATCATTTGCAGTTCGTGGGGGAAAACGATTGCAGCTAACTGATGTAAAGGTAAGAGATGCGTAAGACGCGTGCAACGGCGTGGGTGATTGGGGGGATCGGGGTGGTGTTTGCGTGCGCGCGGATGGCGCTTGGGCAGGGGACGACTCCCGCGACTCAGGGGGGTGTCCGCGAAGGCGCAAGCGGGAAGGCGGCGGTTGTGGTGACACCGAAAGCGGTTGCGACTTCGCAGACTGTTGCGGGGCCTCAATCGATACAGGTCGCAACGACCGCACCCGCGCCCGCACCCGCACCCGCACCCGCACCCGCACCCGCGCCCGCACCCGCGCCCTCACCCGCACCCGCACCCGCACCCGCACCCGCGCCCGCGCCCGCGCCCTCACCTGCACCCGCACCCGCGCCCGCGCCCTCACCTGCACCCGCACCCGCACCCGCGCCCGCGCCCGCGCCCGCGCCCTCACCTGCACCCGCACCCGCACCCGCACCCGCGCCCGCGCCCGCGCCCTCACCTGCACCCGCACCCGCGCCCGCACCTGCACCCGCACCCGGGGTATCGGGCGAGGGGGTGAAAGTCGCGACGACGCAGGAAGCGTTGACGTCTAAGATGGATCTTTGGGGCGAGGCGGCGCTGAAGTTGCCGGGTGGGCCTTCTTATGAGTTCTTTGAAAAGCTGTTGCCGCCGGTGCGGTATGTGGATGCTCGGTTTCGGCATTATCCGATCAACTTGAGTGCGGCGGGGGCGGTGGTGAAGGGGAGGGTGCTTTCGAATGGTTCGGCGATCAATGCGCTGGCGAATCAGCCGAACTGGCGGGGGGAGATGGGGCTGCCGGTGCATGTGATGGTGGGGAGGGAGCTGGAGCCGTTCGGTCATGATCTGGAGCGGCTGGAGGGGCCAAAGTTTGATCAGGGGTATCTGCCGATCGTCATCCTGAAATACAGACATGGCGCGCAGGTTTATCAGCAGGAGGTGTTTGCTTCGGTGGATCCGAAGCTGAGTGAGTCGGGGGTTTTGTTCGTGCGCATCACCATGCTGGAGGGAACGGATGGGAAGGTGGAAGCGCAGATGGATGGGGGGCATGAATATTACTGGTCCAGCAACGATGAAGAGGAGACGGCGGCGGGGGTTGGCGATGTGAAGGAGAAGGGCGTGGTGCGCGGACCGGTGCCGACGACCAATCCGGCGGCGACGACGCCGGGGAAGGAGTTTGCCGAGAATGGGCCGAAGGCGCCGGCGCGGATGTGCTTTGACGAGAAGTGGGTGTGGAACAAATATCGCACGACGCTGATGGCGTTCTTGAACAAGGGGGAGAGCGCGACGATAGCCGTGTTCACGAAAGAAATGGAGGGATCTCCGTTTCCGAAGCAGCTTGATGCGGCGGCTTATTTTTCGCAGCGGGAGCTGTGCGCCAAGACGTGGAACGAGCTGCTCGCGCGGGGAATGAACGTGGTCACGCCCGAGGCGGTGGTGAACAACGCGTGGCGTGCGACGCTCATCGCCAACTACATGATGATGAGCGGCGATAACATGCGCTACAGCGCGGGGAACCAGTACGCGCGGCTGTATATCGGGGAAGGGGGTGATGCGACGCGGGCGCTGGCGCTTTGGGGACAGAGTGAGGATGCGAAGCGGGTGATGGTGCCGATCTTCGCGTTCACGCGGAAGGGATTGGAATTCCATCAGGCGGCGTTCAAGCTGCAGATGATGTGTCACATTTACGCGCTGACGCGAGACAAGCAGTGGGTGCTGGATCATCGGGCGGCTTGGGAAAAGGAATTGGGCGTGATTCTGGCGGGACGCGAGAAGGACACGGGGATGCTGCCGCGGGAGAAATACTGCGGGGATATTGATACGAAGGTTTATTCGCTGAACTCGAATTCGAACTGCTGGCGGGCGCTGCGGGATATGTCGATTCTGCTCGATGACGTCGGGGAGAAGGAGCGCGGGGCGCAGGTGGGGACGACGGCGGCTGAATATCGGAAGGTGATTCTGGATGCGATCGAGAAGGCGAAGAAGCGCGAGGTGACGCCGCCGATGGTGCCGGTGGCGCTGAGCGGCGAAGAGGAGGTGCATGATCCGATCGATGCGACGCGGATCGGCGGATACTGGAACCTGATGATCAACTACATCGTGGGATCGGGTGTGTTTCCGTACAACTCATCCACCGCAACGGAGGTGTTGCAGTATTTGCAGACCAAGGGGGGCTTGTGCATGGGGATGACACGGGTCTCTTACGGCAAGAGTTTCTGGGTGGGGACGCAGAAGATTAATGATCTTTATGGGATGCGGTATGCGCTGGTCCTGCTTCAGCGGGATGAGGCGGATCGGGCGCTGGTGTCGTTCTATGGAAAGCTGGCGCAGGGGACGACACGCGATACGTTTATCGATGGAGAGGCTTCGAGCATCGGCGCGGTGGACAAGTGGGGCCGGCAGTTTTATCTCCCGCCGAACAGCGCGGCGAACGCGAGCTACCTTCAGCAGCTTCGGTATCTGCTGGTGCAGGATTATGACCTTGACGACCACGGGCGGGCGGAGACGCTTCGGCTGTGCTTCGCGACGCCGCGGGCCTGGCTGGCGGAGGGGAAAGTGATTTCGGTGACGAAGGCGCCGACGGCATTTGGGGTGGTGTCGTTTGTTGTGAAATCAGAGATCGGGAAAGGGGTCGTGACGGCGGAGATTGATTTGCCGGAGCGGAAGGCGGAGAAGATTGTGCTGAAGTTGCGGGTGCCGGAGGGTCTGAAAATCCAGTCGGCGACGGTGGGTGGGGCGGCGCGGAAGGTGGAGGGAGAGGTGATTGATTTATCGGGGTTGAGCGGGCACGTGTCGGTGGTGGCGAAGGCGGGGAAATAGATGAGGTGGTGGGCGATTGGGTTGATGTTGATCGCCATGGGTTGCACTGGCGGGAAGCCCTCACCCCGGCGCTCTCCACCTCGACTAAACTCGCCACAGGCCGGGATACCGGGCGAGGGGGTAAGAGAAGACCGCGACGCAGGCGTCGCCTCTACAGGAGTAGCGGGCGAGGGGGTGAGAGAAGCGATCGCGTCGAAGCGCGATTGGTGGGGGGAAGCGGCGCTTCGGGAAAAGGACGGGCCATCGTATGAGTTCTTTGAGAAGCTGCTGCCGCCGATTCGGTATGTGGATGCGGATTTCAGGTGTTATCCGATTGTGATGAGCGCGCCGGGGGCGCGGGTGAAGGGGAGGTTGGTGAGTGATGGATCGTGCATCAACGCGCTGGCTCGGCAGCCGAACTGGGTGAACGAGATGGGGACGCCGGTGCGGGTGCTGGTGGGGAAGAAGAGGGAGGCGTTTGGGAAGAATTTGGCGCGGGTGGTCGGTCCGAAACTGGAAGCGGGGTGGATGCCGATCGTGAAGCTGAAGGATGGGGAGTATGGGGAGGAAGTTTTCGCGAGCGTTGACGGGAATCCGGCAGAGGCCGGGGCGGTGGTGGCGAAGTTCTCGTTTCCGGATGTGGATCGGGGTCGGATCGAGCTGCGGATTGAGCAGACGGGTTACGAGCAGTTGAAGGGGGATGGCGGCGTGGTGAAGGATGAGAAGGGGAGAATTCTCATTGCGTATGACTCGAACTGGGAATTCAATGCGTTTCGGGCGTCGCTGACGAGCAAGGAAAAGCATGGGAGGTCGGCGGTGGTGGTTGTGTTCACTGGGGTGGGTTTGGGGTTTGGGGTTCAGGGTTCAGGGGAGAAGGCGGGGGAGGTTGAAGAGGAGGCGGCGGGGAAACCATCTTCGACGACGACGACGCGAGCGTCAGAGATGGCGGTCGACGGGAAGTGGTATCAGCGAGAGCGCGAGTCTTGCGAGAGGGTTTGGAGGGATATCGTCGATCGGGGGATGACGCTTTCGGTGCCGGAGGCGGTGGTGCAGAACGCGTGGCGGGCGCTGATCGTGCAGCAGCATCAGATTCTCTCTGGCGATCAGATGAACTACAGCGCGTCAAACCAGTATGCTCGGCAGTATGCGAATGAATCGGGGGATTCGATTCGATCGCTGGTCCTGTTTGGCCATGCCGACACCGCGGGGCGCGCGCTGACGCCGTTGTTCAGATACCGGCGGCCGGGGATTGAGCTGCACGATGCGGGGTTCAAGCTCGAAGACCTCGCCGATTACTATTTTGTCACGCGCGATCGGAAGCTCATCGACGAGATGCGGCCGCTCTGGCAGCGGGAGATCGACTTGATTCTGTCGTTGCGTCAACGGGAAACGGGGTTGCTCCCGCGCGAGCGATATTGTTCGGACATCGCGACGCCGGTGATCTCGCTCAATGCGAATGCGAACTGCTGGCGTGGGCTGCGGGATATGGGAGTGGTCCTGGAGGACATTGGAGAGAACGAGCAGGCGCTCAAGCTCGCGCGGATTTGCGATGAATATCGACGGGTGATTTTGCGCTCGATGGAGAGCGCGACGGTGGGAACGGAAGATCCGCCTTTTATCCCGGTCGCGCTCGGAGGGGAAGAGCCGGTGCATGATCCGATCACGGCAACGCGGCTCGGGAGCTACTGGAACCTGGTGATTCCATGCGTGCTGTGGTCGGGAATCTTCCAGCCGGATTCGGCGCCGGCGACGAATATTCTGCGGACGATTCAGGAGAAGGGGGGATTGTGCATGGGGATGACGCGGGTGCAGTCGGCGCCGGGCGCGTGGGTGAACTCGCAGAACATCGATGACCTCTACGGGATCCGCTATGTGCTGGCGCTGTTGTATCGGGATGAGGTCGAGCGGGCGCTGGTCTCCTTTTATGGGAAGCTGGCGCAGGGGTTTACGCGGGATACTTTTTACGATGGCGAGAGCACGGGGATTGAGCCGTTGGATGGGTTCGGACGCCAGGTGGCGCTACCGCCGAACAGCACGGCCAACGCGCGGTTTCTCATGCAGTTGAGATCCATGCTGGTGCAGGATTGGGATCGGGATGGGGATGGGCGGGCGGAGACGTTGCGGTTGTGTTATGGCGTTCCGCGGAGGTGGTTGGAGGCGGGGAAGGAGATTGTCGTGGAGCGGGCGCCGACGGCTTTTGGGGAAGTGTCGGTAAGGATGAAGAGCGAGGTGAATGAGGGGAAGGTTATGGCGGTGTTGATGATGCCGGAGAAGAAGGCGCCTCAGAAGGTCTTGCTCAAGATGAGGGTTCCTGAGGGGTATAAGGTGGTCAAAGCGATCGTCGGAGAGACGGAGGTGAAGGTGGAAAATGAGGTGGTGGATTTAACGGACTTGAAGGGGAATGTAAGCGTCGTCGGAGCTGTCGCGCGGGTGAAGTAGGAAGAACATGGGCAAGATGCCCATGGTACTGAAGAACATGGGCAGGATGCCCATGGTACTGAAGAACATGGGCAGGATGCCCATGGTACGAGGGACATGCAGATCAGCCGGATCGACATCTTTGTGATTGTGGTTTACCTGCTGTCGGCGCTGGGGGTGGGGGTGTATCAGTCGTTTAAGGTTCAGACGAGCGGGGACTATTACGCGGGCGGGCGGAAGTTCAACAAGTTTTATTTGATGATGCATGCGCTGGGGACAGCCAGTCATGCGGATGAGCCGGTGAGCGTGGTGGGCGGGGGATACGAGAAGGGGCTGAGCGGGATTTGGTACACGTATTTGTTTCTGCCGCTGACGCCGATCTTCTGGCTGCTGGCGCCTTACATTCGGCGGACTCGGTTTGTCACGATGGCGGACTTTTTTCGGTATCGCTACGACCAGAGCATGGCGGTTCTGTACTCGATTATCGGCGTGCTCAAGATGAGCGTGTCGATGGGCGTGGTGCTGAAGGGGACGGCGACGATCGTCCATTCCATGAGCGGCGGAACGATTCCCGAGATGTGGGCGGTCTATGCGATGACGATCGTGTTCGTGATCTATGGATTTGCCGGCGGCTTACGGGCGACGGTGGTGACCGAGTCGATCCAGGGGCCATTGATCGTGGTGATGTCGCTGCTGCTTTTGCCGTTTGGATTGTATGCGGTGGGGGGGTTTCATGGGTTGCATGCGGCACTTGCGGAGTCAAAGTTCTCCTTGACCTTGCCGCACGATCCGAAGGCGCCGGGCGAGTTTACGCCGATGTGGATTCTGGCGGCTTCGCTCACGGCGCTTATTGGTTTCGTTGCGCAGCCGGGGATCATCGCCGCGTTCGCATCCGGAAAGACGGAACTTGAAGGCCGGGTGGGCTACACGTATGGCACGATGATCAAAAGGATTCTCGCCATCGCGTGGGTGTTCACGGGCGTCGTTCTGGCGGCAATGGTCGCGCAGGGGCGCGTGCCGGGAGAGCAGGTGAAGGAACTGGCCCATCGCGAGTACGCGTTTGGATACGCGATGCGGTCGCTCTTGCCGCGCGGCGTTCTGGGCCTGATGGTCGCCGCGATCCTGTCGGCACAGATGGCGACGTTGTCGGCGTTCATGGTGAACTCGTCGGCGCTCGCTTCGCGGAATGTTTACAAGGGAGGGATTCGCCCGGAGGCGACGGATCGGGAGGTGCTGATCTTCGGGAGGATTTGCGGTCTCGTGCTCGTCGCGATCGGAGTCTATCTGGCGGGCATGTTCAAGGATGTCGCCGATGCGCTGACGACGCTGCTTCAGTTCTCATCCATCATGGGCGTGGTGGTGTGGGGGGGCGTGCTGTGGCGGCGGGCAAATACCGCGGGCGCGTGGGCCGCGGTGGTGGTGCTGTTTCTGACATGGGGCCTGCTTGGACCTGTGGGAGAGATGGTGAAGCGGCAGGTTCGGGGCGATATGAAGGCGACTTCGACGACGACGCGGATGGCGATCGCTTCAGAGCCGAACGATCCGCTATCAAGCTGGGTTGGTCGGTATGCAGGCAAGCAGTACATTCCGCAGTTGATGGTGATGTACGTGCCGGCGGGCGTGTTGGCGCTGGTGGTGGTGTCGCTGCTCACAAAGCCCCCGCCGCGGAAGCAGGTGGATGATTTCCGTATGCTGCTGAACACGCCGGTTGGGCAGGAGCAGAAATTGATCGATGCGGGCGTCCATATCGTTTATGCCGGAAGCACGAATGCGAATGCGCTGGAACTGAAACATCCAAAAATGGTGCATTGGGGGGGCTTTGTTTTGGCGGCAGTGGTCTCGGCATTAATCTTTGGATTGCTGAAGTTGCTGGCTTGGATTGGAAGCTAAGGCGATCTTCGCGGTAGAATCTGATTTTGACGAGGAGTGATCATGACCATTGCGACCGGCGAAAACCTGGCGATTCATGGCGGGTCGAAAGCTGTGGAGCACGACGACAAGAGCTTGTTCCAGTGGCCGATCGTCACGGCTGAGGATGAGCAGGCCGTGCTTGATGTCATCCGCGCCGGGACGATGTCCGGGTGGGACATCACCCTGAAGTTCGAGCAGGATTACGCGCGGTGGATGGGCGCGAAGTTCGGCCTGGGAAGCTGCAACGGCACGTCATCGCTGATCGAGGCGATGTTTGGCGTGGGCATCGGGCGCGGTGATGACATGATCATGCCGTCGCTCACATACTGGGCCAGCGGGGTGCAACTGTTCTCGCTCGGCGCGACGCCGATCTTTGCGGACATCGAGCCGCACAGCGTGTGCATCGATCCCAAAGACATTGAGCACCGGATCACGCCACAAACCAGGGCCGTGATGGTGGTGCATTACTGTGGTCATCCGTGCGACATGGATCCGATCGTTGACATCTGCAAGCGGCACAAGCTGAAGCTGATCGAGGATTGCTCGCACGCGCACGGGACGATGTACAAGGGTCGCATGGTCGGAACCTTTGGCGACGTGTCGGCGGCATCCTTGATGACCGGAAAATCGCTGCCGGCGGGCGAAGGCGGGATGCTCTGGACAAACGACCGGACGATTTACGAGCGCGCCGTTGCTTTTGCGCATTATGAACGCATGAAGACTGACATCACCGATCCGGCGCTGAAGAAAAGTTGTGCGCCGGATTCGATTCCGACGGGGATGCCACTGGGCGGAATGAAGGGCCGGATGAATCAGACCTGCGCGGCGATGGGTCGGGTTCAGCTTAAGGCCTACCCGGCGCGCAGCGCGGAGATTCGCAAGGCGATGAATCGCTTCTGGGATCTGCTGGAGGGAACGCCGGGTCTTCGTCCGCATCGCGTTGATCCCAAGAGCGAGAGCACGATGGGCGGCTGGTACAATCCGCTGGGGCATTACGTGCCCGAGGAGCTGGGCGGGTTGCCGGTTGGGAAATATATTGAGGCGGTGCAGGCGGAAGGGGGCGGCTCACGGCGAGCGGCGAACTTTCCGATGCATCTGCATCCAGTTCTGAATGAGGCAGACGTTTATCACGATGGGAAGCCGACCCGGCTTGCCTTTGCGCATCGGGATGTGCGGCAGCCGAAGGGATCGTTGCCGCATTCGGAAGCGCTGGTCGACAGAATCCTCGGCGTGCCGTGGTTCAAACACGACCGTCGGGAGCAGATCGAGAAATACGCCGCCGCATATAAAAAAGTCGCGCTGAACGCCGAGCAGTTGAAGTAGCTCGTATCACGGGCATCCTGCCCGTGTTGAGGATTCAAAACACGGGCAAGATGCCCGTGCTACGGAGAGCAAATGTACGCAGGTGTTGGCGCTGTGGATTTCACCCCGGAGCCTGGGCTGATCCTTCAGGGTCATCTCAGCAAAAATCCGTCTCATGCGGTTCTGTATCCACTCGAGGCGCGGGCGGTCATCTTCCGCGATAACCAGGCGGCGGTTTGCGTGATCACGCTGGATGTCATCGGGATCGACCTGTCGATGACCCGCTCCATCCGCCAGGCGGTGAGCGCGAAGACCGGCATCCCCCCAGACCACATCACGGTTGCCGCAAGCCACACGCATTGCGCGCCTTCGATGCTTCACAATCTCGCGATGACGCCGGATATTGCCTTTCTGCGAAAGGTCGAAAGCGCGGCGGTGCAGTCGGCCGTGGAGGCAAGTCAAAATCCCCGCCCGGTCACCCTCGGCCTCGGCTGCGGTAGCGCGTATTTCAATGTGAACCGCCGACCTCTCCCCGGACAAACCCAATTCTCCTTGAACTGGGGCGGCGTCGTCGATCATCGCGTGCGCGTGCTGCGCGTAGACGGCCCGGACGATCGGCCCGTCGCGGTCCTCTTCCATTTCTCCTGCCATCCCACGACGAAGGTCGGCTCCGAAGGTTTCATCTCATCCGATTATCCGGGCGTCGCGCGCCGGTACATCGAATCAGCAATGGGATGCCCCGCGCTTTTCATGCCGGGTTGCTTCGGCAATGTCCGACCCCAGGTGAACGGCACCTTCGCATCGGCGACGAAGGAGCAACTCGACGGTGTGGGGAAGGAACTGGGGCGCAGCGTCTGTCGAGCAGCGCATTACATCACGACCCGACCCACGGCAGGCCTGTCGTCGCAGGAGTCGGAGTTATATCTGCCGCTCGGGTCGCCCAAGCCTGAAGCGGAGCTCGAGCAGTTGGCGCAGGATACATCGACGCCGGGCCACGCCATTCGGGCGCAATGGGCGCGGCGGACGCTGGATCGAATTCGACGAAAGGATCTGCCGCCCGGCGTGACGAGCGTGATGCAGGCGGTTCGCATCGGGCCGCTGATGATCGTTACCATTCCCGGCGAGGCGGTTCAGGAAATTGGATTCGCCGTCGAGACTCGTCTGGCAGGGCGCGGCGATGTTGATGATGTCTGGGCCACCGGATATACGAACGATCAGGTGGGATATCTGGTGACCGAAAAGCAAAAAGAGGAGGGCGGTTATGAGCCGAACGCTTTTGCCTTCTATGATCGGCCGGCGGGCTATCGTGAGGAGGAGAGCGTGATCGTGAAGGCCGCGGAAAAGTTGTGTCTCTCGGATCGATAAGCGAGCGAGTTAAGGCTAAGCGAATGAAGCAGCGGCATCGGATTGTGATTGTCGGCATCGGCGCGGTCGCGGAAGCGATTGCGCAGAGTATCGAGGCGCTGCCTGAGGCCCAGCTTGTCGCCGGCAGTTGCCGGACGCAGGAAAAGGGCGAGAAATTCGCGGCAGCGCATCGATGCAAGTGGTATGGCGACACCGACGAGATGCTGCAAGTCGAGAAGCCGGATGTGGCCGTGGTGACGACGCCCAGCGCCGCGCATCTGGAGGCGGTGACGCTCTGCGCCCGGCGAGGGGTTCACGTTCTGTGCGAAAAGCCGATCGAAGTGACCACGGCGCGCATCACGAAAATGATCGAAGAAGCGCGGCGCGCGAAGATCATCCTCGGCGGAATCTTCCCCCAGCGATTCAATCCGGTCATGCAGACGGTTCACACCGCCGGCCGGCAAGGACGGTTCGGGAACCTCTCGTTGATCAGCGTCTCGGTGCCGTGGTGGCGGGATGATGCGTACTACGGCGGGGGCCGGTGGCAAGGGACGCTGGCGCTCGATGGCGGGGGAGCCTTGATGAATCAGGCGAGTCATTCCGTCGACCTGCTCCAGTGGATCGCGTCGGCAGCGATGAAGGATCTGCCAGCGGGAGTGAATCCCGTCGAAGAGGTTTTCGCGTTCACCGCCAAGCGCGCCCACGATCCGAAACTGATCGAGGTCGAAGACACCGCGCTGGCGATCGTGCGATTTCGGAACGGCGCGCTCGGCCAGATCCTGGGTACGACCAGCATGTATCCCGGCTCACACCGGCGCCTGGTGGTTTCCGGCCGCGATGGCATGGCCGAGCTGGTCGAGGACACCATTCATCTTTTCAAATTCCGCGAGGAGCAACCGGGGGATGAGGAAATCCGACGACGGTTTAAAGACGAGACGCAACACGCAGGCGGCTCATCCAACCCGATGGCGTTCAACTACGCCAATCACCAGAGCAATCTCGCGGCGTTCCTGTCCGCGCTGGAAGAACGACGCGAGCCGGACCTCTCTGCCGCCGAGGCGGGGAAGGCGATCGCGATCATTGAAGCGTGCTATGAATCCGCCCGGACCGGCGAGAGCGTGAGGGTGGCCAATGCTCCGGCGGGTCCCGAGACCACCGCTTGAGATCGTCCTTCACTTCGACCATAGTCCACATCCCCTGTTTTTTGAGAGGTTTGATCATGGCAACACGAACTGGAAATTTCCCAATCGGTTTCCGTCGCGGCAGCGGCGAGTGGCAGAAGAATCTCACCACCCAAGCAAAGTGGGCCAGGCAAGCCGGCTTCGACGCCATCGATCTCGGAAAAGCCACAACCGAAGATGTTGCCGCGCTCAAAGGCGCCGGGGTCAAGCTTGGTTCCGCCGATCTGCTCGACTTCGGGAACATCATGCAGAACGATGCGGGCAAGCGCAAAGAACTGATCCAGGCAAATGTCGCGTACGTGAAAGAAGCCGCCGCGCTCGGGGCGAAGGCGATGTTCACCTGCATTCTGCCCGGTGATGCAACGAAGAAGCGCTCGGAGAACTACAAGCTTGCGGTCGCGTCCTACGCGCCCATCGCCGAGGCGTGCGCCGCCGCCGGAACCTCCCTTGCCGTGGAAGGCTATCCCGGGAGCCCGCCGCACCTCCCAGCACTCGTCTGCACACCCGAAACCACCCGCACATTCCTCAAGGACATCGGCAAAGGCGTCGGTCTGAACTACGACCCATCCCACCTCATTCGCCTCCAGGTCGATCATATCCGCTTCCTCAAGGAGTTCGCGCCTTACGTGAAGCACGCGCATGCGAAAGACACCGAGATTGACGAAGACGCCCGCTACGAGTTCGGCACCCAGGACGGCACCTTCGCCGCGCCGCACCGCTGGGGCCAGTGGATCTGGCGCTACACCATCCCCGGCCAGGGCATCGCCCGCTGGTCCGAAATCATGAGCATCCTGAAGAGCGCCGCCTTCTCGGGAATCGTCAGCGTGGAACTTGAAGATGAAAACTTCAACGGCACCGAGGAAGGCGAGAAGCGCGCGCTCGAGCACTCTCTCAACTACCTCCGCAGCGTCTAATAAAAGGGGCCGGTGTCCGGGAATTTAAAACAAGCGGAGTCGAAAAAATCCGCGCAATGCAGCGCTATTTTTTCACCGCGCTGTCGCGGTGGGAGTCTGCGCATCGGACGGCGCAATCGGCGTCGGCATGATCGATTCCTGGGCACGTTTCGCGGCGGCAACCTCATCAGGAATCAGCGGTTTTTCCGTGCGGTAGCCGGAGTAAACGATCCAGGCTTCGAAGCCTTTGGTGATCACGAAGCCGCGAACGTGGTATCTCTTGCTCTCCGCTTCGAACCAGGGTCGGCCGAAGTTGTCGGTCCACTGGTCAACGAGCTTGCCGTCTTCCGAGCGCTTGCAGTATTCCTGTTTCGCAAACCACATCAGGGTGGAAGCCGGGAACGGCAGCGGCATGCGGATGTACACGATGCCGACGGCGGTCTGATGGGTCGGGCTGCGCCATTGGACATCGCTGTAGAGCGCGGTTTTCTTGACCTTGAGCTGATCCCACTTCTGGGGCGCGGCAGCGCGGGCTTTGACCGCATCGAACGTCGCGACATCCTGCAGCCCGGTCGTGTTCATGACCTGCTGATGTCGGATCAGCCTGGCGGCGGTGACGCTGGACTGCAACTGGCAACCGGACATGGTGATGCCCAGCAGAATGAAGAGAATACCCAACACAACCCGCCCGAGTGCATGCACAAAGCCCATGGCCTCTCCTTACGGCGTTACTTGAGGCTAAAGGGAGAACCGCGCTCGAAATTATTGACTGATCCCATTCAGACCAGACCTGCGGCAACCCAACCGGCGAACCGCCCAGTCCGCCGGAAACAAGCCAATCCGCTCGTTAGAACGAGCGCTTGCCGGCGCTCGTTCGCGCCAAGTCCGATTTTTCGGCTGCCCTGGGCTTACCGGTCACCGTATATTCACGAGCTCTCTGGGCCAGATCAAGCTCTTTTTGATCCACTGGCTGTTCTCGCAAAGTTCCTGCATAAATGGCCCAGCCCTCCCAACCCTTCGTTAAAAGGTTTACCCGGATGAGATATTTGCCTCCTTCGGCGACGAAGCGGGTGCCGGGGAGCTTCGGATCTTTTTCGGAGCTGATGAGTTTTGCTTCGCCCTGCTTCCTGTGCATCTCGCGCATGAATCCCCAGACGGCGAGATCGGAGCCCACGGGGAAGGGCAGCGAAAAGCGCATGACGCCATAGAACGTGGAACCGGATGGCGCGATCCAGACCTCGTGCGTGTGCTTGGCGCTCTTGCGGAGCGGGTCGCGCCGCCAGCCGACGGGGGGAACCGCCAGTGCGTCAACAGTAGCGACGAAGGTTGGCGGAGTAAGGCCATCGACCGAAAGTGGACTTTGGGCGGAGAGGTTGCGGGATGTGTGGGCGCAGCCGATCACCAGGAGGACGATCGCCAAGGCGAGAAGGCGACGAGATGGAAGAAGTCGCTGCATGGTGAGGCGCGTCGCAAAAACGATGCGTGGGAAACGGTAGGGGAGGGCTTCGGATGCGGCAAGGGGTTGGAATCTTTCCTTCAGTGAAGCTGATCCCTTACGCGGACAGCACATGGTTTTGTGCGGGAAGCGATTTGGGCAATTTTTTGATTGGGAATCGGCGTTCCGCGCGTCGATCTTCGGGGGTGTTTCGCCTATCATTTTGCGCTTTGGCGCTCTGATGGATCGGGCGTCAGGAATGATCTGACTCTCGGGCTGATCGGACCTTTGAAACGGTCCACTTCACGGACTGAAATTGAGCAATAAAAATGGCTGAAACGACTCCGGCTCCGTTCGATCGGGTGGAAGACCTGCAGATCGAAACGGAACTTCAAGACAGTTATCTCACGTACGCGATGAGCACCATCATGGACCGGGCGTTGCCCGATGTTCGGGATGGATTGAAGCCTTCGCAGCGGCGGATCATGATCGCAATGAACGATCTGGGGCTGGGGCCGCGGAGCAAGCATCGTAAATGCGCGAAGATCGCCGGCGATACTTCGGGTAACTATCACCCGCACGGCGAGGCGGTGATCTATCCGACGCTGGTGCGTCTGGCGCAGGATTGGAGTCTGCGGTATCCGCTGATTGACGGGCAGGGGAACTTTGGATCGACCGACGGCGATCCCCCCGCGGCGATGCGTTATACCGAAGCGCGCATGACGTCAGCGGCAATGGAGCTGCTGAACGATCTCGAGCTCGACACGGTTGACCTGATCCCGAACTACGATGAGACGCGGCAGGAGCCCAAGGTTCTGCCGAGCAAGTTTCCCAACCTGCTCGTGAACGGGTCCACCGGTATTGCGGTCGGGATGGCTTGCAATCTGCTGCCGCACAATCTGCGGGAGATCTGCGACGCAATTGTGCATGTGATGAACAATCCAGAGTGCACGCTGAACGAGCTGCTGGAGATTGTACCGGGGCCGGATTTCCCGACGGCGGGAATCATTCGCGGGAGAGACGGGATTGTTGAGGGATATAAGTCGGGACGCGGCAGGATCACGCTTCAGGCGAAGATCGCGCTTGAAGAACCCAAGGGTGGGAAGCCCATCGTCGTCATCAGCGAAATTCCGTACGGGGTCATTCGCAAGACGATTGTGGAATCGATCGCGGAGTGCGTGAAGAAGGATCTGATCACGGATATTTCGGATGTGAACGATCACAGCGGCCGCGAGCACAAGTGCCGGATCGTGGTGGACCTGAAGCGGGATGCCGACCCGAACGTGATCATCAACCAGCTTTACGAGTACACACCGTGCCAGATCACGGTGTCGATGATCAACATCGCCCTGGTGAACCGCCAGCCTCGGACGATGGGGCTGAAGGAGCTGATCCAGCATTTCGTCGAGCATCGCAAGGAAGTGATCGTCCGGCGGACGCGGCACCTCTTGCGGAAGGCGCAGCAGCGCGGACACATCCTGGAAGGCTTGATTTTCGCGGTCTGCGACATCGATGAAGTGGTCAAGCTGATCCGGTCGAGCAAGACGCGGGATGAAGCGATCCAGAAGTTGCGCGAGCGCGCCTTTCGAATTGCGACAGACCATCCGTATGCAGCGCGGATCCCGGAGTCGCTGCTGGTTCGCGCCGGCGGCGAGCGCGGCATCATGCTGTCGCAGGCGCAGGCGGAAGCGATCGGGCGATTGCAGTTGATTCAGCTCGTCGGGCTGGAAATCGAAAAGCTGACGAATGAGTATCGGGCGGTTGTTGAAGAGATCGAAGGTTACCAGGCGATTTTGGCCAGTGAGAACCTCGTTCTCGACATCATCCGCGAAGACACGTTGGAGATGAAGGAAAAGTACGGCGACGACCGCCGCACGGAGATCACCGGTGATGCGAGCGCGTTCAATATGGAAGCGTTGATCGCTCGGGAAGAAGTCGTGATTTCGGTCAGTCACCTTGGGTACATCAAGCGCTTGCCGGCCGATACGTATCGCGCTCAGGGGCGCGGCGGCCGCGGGATCAAGGGGACCGAGGCGCGCGAAGGTGATTTTGTGCAGCATCTGTTCGTTGCCAACACCCACGATTACCTGATGTTCTTCACGAATCAGGGCCGCGTGTATGAGCGCCGGGTGTATGACGTCCCGGAAATGAGCCGGACGAGCCAGGGACGGTCGATCGCGAATTTGCTGGATTTCCAGGAGGGGGAGAAGGTCGCGAACGTGCTGGCGGTCGAGGATTTTGGCAAGGGAGAACAGTTCCTTCTCTTTGCCACGAAGAACGGCACGGTGAAGAAGACAGCGCTTTCCGCTTACTCGAACATTCGAACGAATGGGTTGATCGCGATCGGACTTGATGAAGGCGACTCGTTGATCGGCGTCGAAATCACAAGCGGCAACGACGAGATCCTGCTCGGCACCAAGCAGGGGATGGCGATTCGATTCAAGGAGACGGATGTTCGCGCGATGGGCCGGCCCGCGGGCGGTGTGAAGGGCATTGAGCTGATGGAGCACAATGAGCCTGAGGAAAAATCGACCGGCATGGACGAAGTCGTGGACATGATCGTCGTCCCTCACGGCGAGAGCATGCCAAACTGCATGGTGCTGACGGCTTGCGAGAATGGATTCGGCAAGCGCACGCCGGTTGAGGAATACCGGCTGATTCGTCGCGGCGGCAAGGGCGTCATCAACATCAAGACGACAGAACGCAACGGCAACGTCGTCGGGATGAAGGCAGTGTGCGCGGATGATGAGCTGATGCTGATCACGGAGAAGGGAATCCTGATGCGGACGCGAGTCTCGGAAATTCGCGAGACCGGCCGCAACGCGCAAGGCGTTCGATTGATCAAAGTGGATGAAGGGGATCGGCTGGTCGCGATGGCGAAGGTGGATGCGGAGGACGCGGTGAAAACGGAAGCGGGGGATGAGCAGTCAACACCGCCTCCGGCGCCGGAATCCGGGAATGGTCAGAACACGTAGCCTGCGGCGATAACCCCATCCTTCCGGGCGGGGGCTACGTCATGGTTAGATGATCTTTTGTGAACCAATAGCCCCACCCGGAAGGGTGGGGTTTTCCAAGCGCTGAGACCCCCCGCTTAAGAATCAACCCTTCAACCATTCATCCCGATAAGCAGCGACAAACGCATCATCGTTAAGGTGCGGATACGCGGCGTAGACTCGATCGATCTCTTCTCTCTGACCCGCGCTCATCGTTTCGCCGGGGTTCAGGCACCAGGCGCCTTCAAGGAGACCCTGGCGCCGGAGGACCTCGTGCAGGCCCGCGATACAACCTTTGAAGTTGTTGGCGGCGTCGAAGAACGCGGCGTTGGAGTCGGTGACTTCGACTGAAAGACGAAGGAGGTCCGTTGTCCGTGGCCCGTTGTCCGTTGCGAAGGCATGGCAGCGGTTTAGAAGCGCCACGGCCTTTTGCGTCCAGACGGACCAGTGACCGAGGAGGCCGCCGACGATGCGGCGCTCAACTGTTTTGCCGTTGACGTTGAGGCGATAGGGGGTGATGAGGTCCATCACGATGTTGTCGTCGTTGCCGGTGTAGAGCGCGATGTCGTCGCGGCCGGCTTCAGCGACGGCGCGGATGACATCGAGGGTTTGGTAGCGGTTGAACGGCGCCATCTTGATGGCGACGACGTTTTCAATCTCGGCGAATTTTCTCCAGAAGGAGTAGGGGAGGAAGCGTCCGCCGACCGCGGGCTGAAGGTAGAAGCCGACCAGCGGGATGATGCCGGCGACTTCGCGGCAATGGGCGAGAGTTTCTTTCTCGGTTGAGCTTTTGAAAGCGGCGAGGGAGAGCAGGGCGGCGTGGTAGCCGAGATCTTCGAGGAGGCGGGCTTCGGAGGCGGCTTGATCGGTTTTGCCGCAGGCGCCGCCGATCCGGATCAGTTTTTCCGGGCGCTTTTCGTCCGCTCGGTCCATTTCTTCTTTGGCGAGTTGCAGCACGGGGCTGAAGAGACCAACGTCCTTGCCGCGGATTTCGAACTGCGTCGTGTGGACGCCGACCGCAAGTCCGCCCGCGCCGGCGGCAATATAGTAGCGCGAGAGGGCGCGCTGGCGGCGCTCGTCAAGTTTTCGGCTCGCGGTGAGGGCGAGCGGGTGGGCGGGGATGGCGACGCCGTTGCTCAGGGACTTGTGAATGTTGAATAGTAACATGAGAGTTTGTGGCGCTCTTACGGTTCCTAACACGGGCTGGAAGCCCGTGCTACGGGTGAACCTCAATACCTTCCATCGCGGGTTTCGAAGTGGGTCGGTTTGTTCAGGGTCGGTTGGTTTGATGCGATCCAGTGGGCGATCCACGAAACCATTTGCTCGGCGGTGATTGTCGGGTGGCCGTACATTCGATGGCCAAGCTGGCCATTGCTGAGCAGGGCATCGGGACGTTCGCTGCCCGTGAACTTTGGGGTTTTCTTAAGCAGTTGCCCGAATTGTTCGCAGACTTGTCGGACGGACAGAATCTCGGGGCCGGCGACATTGAGGATGAAGGCGGGTGTGGTTGCATCTGCCAGAGATGCGATGGACATTGCATTGGCATCGCCTTGCCAGATCGCGTTGAGGGTGCCCATGGAAAGGTCGATCGGCTCTCCGGCGAAAACTTTCCGGGCCATATCGACGAGGACGCCGTAGCGCAGCTCGCAGGCGTAGTTGAGGCGGATGATGGAAACGAGGATGTTGTGTTCTTTGCTGTAGTGCTGGAAGGCGCGCTCGCGGCCCAGGCAGCTCATGGCGTATTCGCCGACGGGATTCGTCGGATCCGTTTCCCGGGAGCCTCCGCTGGTGACGGGGGTGAAGGGATAGACGTTGCCGGTTGAGAAAGCGGCGATGCGAGCGTTCTTGAAGCGCTGGGCGACCATGCCGGGGAGGACGGCGTTCATCGCCCACGTCAGGGGCTCGTCGCCGGTGGAACCGAATTTTCGCGCGGCCATGTAGATGATGTTCGGGGCGTCCGGCAGGCGCTTGAGCTGCTCGGGATCGAGGAGGTCGGCTTTGATGGTTTGAATTCCAAGCTGGTTGAGCTTCGTTTCTTCGGAGGCGTTGGAGAAGCGGGAGACGCCGATGATTTTGCGGGGCGACCGCGGACTTCCGTCCGCGGCTAGACTGGCGCGGACGAGCATTCTCGCGAGGGTGGGTCCCATTTTCCCGGCGACGCCAAGAATCAAAATGTCACCCTTCACCCGCTTCATTGCATCGATCGCGGCGGGTGTTGGGGTGGAGAGGAGATCCTCAAGCTGCTCGATGGATCGGATCGTGTCCGGATAATTCACGGGACTTCCACCACGATTTCTTGCCGGAGCACGTCTCGCGAAAACGGCAGGGTCACCACGATGCGTCCCTCCCTGGTTTCGGCGTGTCCGTCTTTCACATATTGATTGTGCGGCAGCACGGGCCACTGCACGGTCGCACCTGCGGGCAGGTTGACCCGCCAGCCATCGTGCTGGAACCAGCCGCCGGTGTCTTCGGTTGTGAGCTTGATCGCTTGATCGGAGAGCTTTCCGGTCTTGTCGGATGCGGTGGACCAGGCTTTGTCGAAGGATGCGAGGAAGGGGACATGGGCTTCGATGGGGCCGCGCGCGGAGGGGTCGGTTTCGCCGGAGTCGGCGATGACAGGACCTTCGGTGGAATAGATCAACCGCGCTTTGTTGGGATCGGAAAGGTCGACATGCACCTGGCATTTGATGAGATTGTACTGAAGGAGGAGGCGGGTTTGCTCGACATCGAGTGAGGCGTCGTTGGGCGTGTGCCAGAGGCCTGACGGAGGAAGGAAGTTGGGAGACTCATCTCCCGGCTTGTGCTTCAGCAGCGAGACGTCGCCGACGGTGAAGGTGCTCCAGAGGGGCTGAAGCTTAGTGTTCCCGCCGCCGAGGATCACGCCGGTTTTGTCGTGATAAAGACTGACCAGATTCTGCCGATCCTGGATCCAGCGCGATTGGGAGACGTTGGTGTGATAGGCGCTCAGGCAGGTAAACCACGGGCCGGCGCGGCGGGTCATCGCGTTGTGGTCGCCCGTCATTGCAACTTCCGTCGCGACCGAGGCCTTTAGGTCTCCTTCTTCGCCGTAGAGCATGAATGACGCGGCCTGATCGTTGTTCAGCAGGAGCTTGGACTTCTTGCTTCGTCGATCAAGCTGTTGCTTGAGATATCCCCGCCCCTCCGGCGTAAACGAGACGCCGACATTCGGGGCGAGAATGCTCTCCTCGTATTTGTTGCGCTCGTCGACGGTTTCAACCGGCGTGCCGTCGGGATAGGTCATCGCGATGTGGAACCTCGTCGCGCGCTCGAGCGCCGGGCGGACGTATTCATCCTTCGAAATCGCGAAGTACGTTCCGATGGCGTCGAGGTACACCGTGTTGTAGATGACGACCGGCCCGGCGTGCTCGGACCAGAAGCCGCCGGGGTTTTGATAGTCGACGACCTTGTGCATGTAGGCGGCGGCTTTTTCGCACCAGTCGCTTCGATTAAAAGCTTTGCCCGCGATGTAAAGGCCCATGGCGTGGTGGCAGGGGATGTTGGCGAGGCGCTTGGACATCTCTTCCCTGGCGATGCCTTCAAAGCCCAGCGTCAGCGCCTTGTCCCATTTCTCGCGACGATCTTTGGGCATCGCATCCTTGGTCAGCGCATAGGCGCGGATCCAGCGCGAATACGTCCACGGCATATAAATGTCGCCCCAGGTCGAGTTGTCCTTCTTGCGGAAGATCCACTTGCCGGTCGGCTTTTGTTCGGCGATGAGCTTGTCGCCGCCGAGCATGATGGCGCTCAGGACTTCATCGTTGTGATACCACTTGTTGCCGGGATCCTTGATCGACCACGCGACGGCCAGGGTGTAAATGGGGTGCTGGTCGGAGCAGATCCAGGGATCGGCGCCCCAGGCGCCGGTGGTCTTGTTCTGTTTTTCGAGGAGACCCGGAACGGCGTCGGTGACGAAGTGGAGGAAGTCTTTCTTGTAGTCCCACGTGTCGGCATTCGCAGAATGCGTCGTCAGGATGACGAAAAGAATCATCAGGATGAGAGGCTTTCCCGTAGCACGGGCATCTTGCCCGTGTCCAGATCGCAAACACGGGCAAGATGCCCGTGCTACGGTGAGATGAGTCAACTTTCGCACGTGAGAACCTTTCTATCGTTTAGATTGAAACCAGTGCACGACGCGCTCGAACCCCTTCACTGTCTCGTCGAGATCCTGATCGGTGTAGCCTTCATTAACAGCGACAACGACGCAGGTGTCGAGAATCTCCTCGGCAACGGGGCATTTAACCGAGCTGTAATCCACGGCTTTGTAAGGGTGCTCGCCATGATCGAAGGCGCTGTGGTTGAGGAAGAGCGGATACTTGTACACCGGCCGCTGAATGTAATGGGCGGCAGCGGGAAGTTTTTCGGCTTGTAGCGCTTTGGCGAATTCATCGGCCGTCGCGCCAAGCGTCTTTGGTTCAACCCGCATCATGTAAAACCAGTACGAGGGCTCGCAACCTTCCGTGGTTTTTGGCAGGAGCAGCCCCGGGAAGTTTGCGAGGCGCTTCGTCAGTCGGTCGCACCAGTTTCGGCGGCTGTTCACGATGAAATCAAGCTTGCCGAGTTGCGCCAAAGCGACGGCGCCCTGAAGCTCGGTCATGCGATAGTTGGCGGCGAGAAAGGTGGGGTTGCGATCGGTGACGCCGGGGGCGCGGTTGTATCCTTTATCCGTGCACAGGCGAAGCTTGGTCGCCAGCTTCTCGTCGTTGGTGACGGTGACACCACCGTCGCCGCAGGAGATGTGCTTGAATTCGTTGTAGCTGTAGCAGCCCATCTGCCCGATGGTGCCGACGGGTTTGCCGTGGTAGGTACAGCCGTGGGATTGGGCGCAATCTTCGATCACCCAGAGGTTGTGCTTCACGGCAATCGGCCAAATCGCATTCATCTCACAAGCGTTGCCGGCGAGGTGGACGGGAATAATCGCCTTGGTCTTCGGCGTGATCGCTTTCATCACGGCGGCGGGATCCATGTTGTAGGTGCGCGGATCGAGATCAACGAAGATCGGAATCGCGCCTTGCCAAAGAACCGGAAGAACGGTTCCCATGTCCGTGATCGGAGGAACGATGACTTCATCACCGGGAGAAATCCCCGCGGCCATGCAAGCCGCATGAATCGCCGCGGTTCCGCTCGTGCTCGCGACGGCATGTTTCGCCTGCACTTTCTTCGCGAAGGCGGCCTCCATCCCGTAGACTTTTTTCCCGTGGGCGTAGAAGAGCGAGCCTTGGTCGATGGCTTCCTTAAGCTGGGTCATCTCCTCGTCGCCGTAGCGTTTGAATTTGCCGTACGGCAAAGTCTTCGCAGGTTTGCCGCCCGCGATCGCGGGAGTGTCGATGGGCATGGTGGAAGTGGTCATCATCATTCCTGTGGGGGCGACATTTGTGTCGCCCGATTGGCTTAAGAAAAGAGGGCGACACTGCAACTACCGTTGAACCTGCATGCGTGTTGGTTTGCCCGCTTCGATTGTCTGAACAAACGCTTCAAAACCAAAACCCCACGCTTCCATATCGATTTTGCCGTTCAGGACGAGGATCGTGGCATCAGTCAGGGTCTCCGAGGATTTAAGACTCAGCGTCGTTCCGTCGAACGATTCCACTTTCACATCCCGCCGGGCGCGTTCCCATTGGTTGATCTGTTTCGCGGTCCACCATTCCATGCCTTCTTCTCTCGCTCGCCTGGCGACCATCAGCAGAGATTCGCCGACTTCCGGTTTGCTGGTATGGGCCGGGTGATAAAGCTGGTGGAAGATGCCGTGGTGGCGCTTAACGGTCGCGAGGAGCGCTTCAAACAGCTCGACCGGAGCGAAAACGTGGAGGTCCTGGGTGGGGAGGCACATCTCGAGCACGTCGATCTTTCTCCCGCGGAACGTGACCGGGAAGTAGAGATGGCAAGTGCCAAAATTGTAGCCCGCTTCTCCCGTTTTGCTCGCGCCCTTCGACTGGTCCATCTGGATGCCGCGGGCGGCGCACCATTCAAAAAATTCCACATCGCCTTCCCAGCGGGTGTAGTGGTTTTTGTTGGTGACCGGCTTTTCGCCGAACATCGCGACCAGCTCGCGACGCTGCTCGTCAAATTCTTTTTCCGAGAAGATCGTGCCTTCCGTCATGGCGTCGTAATGCGTCGCAAGCTCGTGACCGGCTGATTTGATTTTCGAGATAAGAGAAGGCTCGTAGCCGGGGAGGATCACGCACCACGTCGCCTTGATCTTCGCTTCATCCAGAAGCGCGACGAGACGATGCGCCTTCTCCGGCTCATTGCCGTCCGTGTCGTGGGACATGTGCGCCAGGGCCGGGAGCTTTCGCGGATAAAGCCAGAGAATCGGAAGCGCGACGTTCTGCTCGCGAGCGGCGTGGAAGATGGAGCGGAGGAAAACCTCGCGCCAAACATCCGCCGCTGGCTCCAGGTAGCAGCGGAAGTTGCTCATCCCCGGGACCGAGTCGCGATCCAGCTCCCAATCGAGAACGCAGCCGTCGTCCGCTTTCAGCACCGAATCGTTCACCGGACCGGAGCCGTCCGGCGCGGGCACACCGTCGCGCGTGACGCAGATGCCTTGTTGAATCCGCACGAGCGTTCCCGTGATGTCCGCGGCTATCAGGATCGCGCGGCCCTTGCCGGCGACGTGCTCGAGAACTCCGGGGCGATCGGTCTGCCGGCCGTGCTTATCGTCGACCCGCGCGAGCACTTTGGCGCCGCGTGAGATTACCGTGACACCGCCAAAGGTGTGAAGCGGGCGCTTCACATGCGCAACCGCGGGATGCTCGGTCTCGTTCTTGACGAGATAACCTTCACCCAGTGATTTGAACGCTGCGCCGCCCCACGACCACATATCCGGTTTCTGAAGACTTGCTCCAAGCACTTCGTCCATCCCGCAAACGCCCGCAACGGAAATCCACGCGCCGCCGGCCTTCACCCAGTCGGCCAGCTTGTGCTTCACTTTTTCATGCAGGTCCGTTTCACCGACGGTGACCAGGATCTTGAGCGAATCAAGCACGAGATCCAGTTTATTGAGCTCGACACCAGTGTAGAAAACGCCGGCGTGCTGTAGGACTTCGTGGATGTAGTGCGGATAGCTGGTGGTTCGGGCGCGGTTGGGTCCGATTTCAGGAAAGACGCAGACGCCGAGGGGCAGGGGGGGGTGGAGGGTCGGAGCGGTCGCACTCATGGTGGTTCACAGTGTAAGCGAATCGCGTGGCTTTTGAATTCCCCCCATCCAGCGCATACCCTCCCATACCACTCGTCATGAACCAGGGCTACGACATCATCGTGATCGGCGGCGGCCACGCAGGGGCGGAGGCCGCGTGGGCGGCATCGCGCCTTGGCGCATCGACGGCCTTGATCACCCTCGATCCCTCCAAAATTGGGGCGATGAGCTGCAACCCCGCCATCGGGGGTTTGGCCAAGGGTCAGATGGTTCGCGAGATCGATGCGCTGGGCGGCCTGATGGGCATCGCAACCGACAACACCGGCATCCAGTTTCGAATGCTCAACCGGAGCAAAGGCCCAGCGGTCTGGGGGCCGCGGGCACAGTGCGATAAGTATCGATATGCGGCGGAGGTCCAGCGGCTTCTGCGGACGTGTCCGAATCTCACCATCATCTCCGGCGAAGTGGCTGACATTGAAACACGTAGCATGGGCATCTCGCCCATGCAGCACGGGCGAGACGCCCATGCCATTGTCGAAGCAGTAATCCTCGGCAACGGGACTCGACTGAATTGCCGCGCCGTGATCATCACCACCGGAACCTTTTTGCGCGCCCTCATGCACACCGGCGAAACCAAAACCGAAGGCGGTCGCGTCGGCGAAGCAGCCGCCAAAGGTCTCTCCGGCTGCCTCCAACGCCTGGGGCTCGAACTGGGTCGACTGAAGACCGGCACACCTCCGCGGCTGGATCGAGATACGATTGATTTTTCCGTCTTTGAATCCCAACCCGGTGACGAGTCGCCATCGGCATTCTCCTATCTCAACGAATACGACGGCGCCCGCTGGCATCCACCCCTGGCTCAGGTGAATTGCTGGATCACCGCCACCACCGAGGAAGTTCACAACATCATCCGCGCCAATCTCCACCGCGCGCCGATGTACTCCGGTCAGATCGAATCCACAGGCCCGCGATATTGTCCGAGCATCGAAGACAAGGTCGTTCGTTTTGCCGACAAGAGCTCCCACCACATTTTCTTGGAGCCGGAGGGGCTGGAGACCAACGAGATTTATTGCAACGGGATCTCCACCTCGCTCCCGCGCGATGTCCAGGAGCAGATCATTCCGCGGATCCCGGGGCTCCAGAACGCGAAGATTCTTCGCTACGGCTACGCGGTCGAATATGACATGATCTGGCCCACTCAGATCCGCGCCACCTTGGAGACGAAAGCGGTGGGAGGCTTGTTCCTCGCCGGGCAGATCAACGGGACCTCCGGGTATGAAGAAGCGGCCGCGCAGGGATTGGTCGCCGGGATCAACGCGACCAGGTATGCCGCCAGCGGCGCCGCGGATTTCACGTTCACCCGAGATCAGTCCTACATCGGCGTCCTCGTTGATGATCTGGTGACCAAGCCGCCGACCGAACCGTATCGCATGTTCACGAGCCGCGCCGAGCATCGGCTGCATCTTCGCGCGGATAATGCGGATGAGCGGCTGACACCGATCGGACGCGAAGTGGGGCTTGTGGATGATGCGCGCTGGTCGCGGTTTACGAATCGTCGAGAGACGGTTGAATCCACACTCGCGATTCTTCGGCAAGCGCGACTTGAAGGCGGACAATCCGCTTTTGACTTGCTCCGCCGGCCGGAAACGAAGCTGGCGGCACTGGCCAAGGATTTCCCGGCGCTGGGCTCGGTTCCCGATGAAGTCGCGCGGCTGGTCGAGATTCGCGCCAAATACGATGGCTACATCACCCGCCAGTCGAAAGCGATCAACCGCTTCGCGCAGCTTGAGCACAAGCTGATTCCCACGGCAATTGATTACACGATGGTTCCCGGATTGCGAAACGAAGCCAAGCAAAAACTTTCCAAGTTCACGCCGCGGTCATTGGGTCAGGCGCTTAGAATTTCCGGCATCACACCAGCGGATGTGACCGTGCTCGCGGTCCATCTGGATGCCCGACGTCGACGGTAAAGCGTCTTCACGTAGCACGGGCATCTTGCCCGTGTTGAGGATCCGCAACGCCAATGCGTTTCAATTGTCCTGCGCGCCAGGCGGCTTTATGCAGGCATCAAACGCGCTTCTCCCGCATCGCGAGCGGCGGTTGAAAAATCTCCGTCAGGATGAACTGCTGCCGGAGGGTCCTGGGGGTGAGCCACTTGGCGATGGCGGGGGCGCCCGCACCGGGTGCCGCCGGTCGCCTGGAGACTTCCGATCTTGATCCCACGGACGTCAAGGCGGCGGATTGCGCCGCCGGTGCCGCGGGAGCCGCAGCGCGAACAACAACCGGCGGCAGCGAAGGGGGAGTTGCTCTCTGTTTTCGCGTCTTCGGAATTGTCAGCGGCTTTCGCGCCACTGGACGCGGCGGCCTGAGGACTTCGGGGAACCTCCGGGCAATGGATTCACTGATCCGCACCGGGCGCTTCGGCTGCACGCGGGGGATGGGTTGCTGCTGCTGCGGAGCCTGAATTTGCTCGCGAATCATCTCCCGCCGTCGCGCCTCAGCGCCCGCCTTCTTCTGCTTGTTCACCCATTGCGAGATGGCGCTGATCGCCCAGAAGGCAATGAAAACCAAGCCGCCGATGACCTTCGTCCAGTCGTCATCGCCCCGGGCGAGAATGTGAAGTGCTGCGCTCATCATCACGCCTTGCTGTTGTCGCCGGGCCGGGCGATTGCCTCGCGCATGTTCGTGTCCGCCTGCACGTTCTTCATCCGGTAATAGTCCATGATGCCGAAGTTTCCGCCGCGGAATGCTTCCGCCATCGCCTTGGGGATTTCCGCTTCAGCCAGGACGACGACCGCACGGTTCTCGGCCTGTTTCGCCACGTTCTCCTGCTCCTGCGCCACCGCGAGGGCGCGGCGTTTTTCCGCCTCTGCCTGGAAGCGCCGCTTGTCGGATTCGGCCTGATCCGCCTGAAGCTTGGCGCCGACGTTGTCGCCCACATCAATGTCGGCGATGTCGATCGAGAGAATTTCGAACGCCGTGTTTGCGTCGAGTCCTTTCGCCAGCACCGCCTTGGAAATGTGGTCCGGGTTCTCCAGCACGTCCTTGTATTCCGTGGCCGAGCCGATGGCGGTGACGATTCCCTCGCCCACGCGGGCGATGATGGTTTCTTCGACAGCTCCGCCGACCAGACGTTTGATGTTCGTTCGCACGGTCACTCGGGCTTTTACCTTGAGCTGAATCCCGTCCTTCGCGACCGCGTCAATCGTCGCGCGCCCCATCGCCGCCGACGGCACATCAATCACCTTCGGGTTCACGCTCGTCTGCACCGCATCCAGAATATCGCGCCCCGCCAGGTCGATCGCCGTCGCCATCTGCCAGCCGAGATCGATGTTGGCTTTATGGGCCGCGATCATCGCGTTGATCACCCGCCGCACGTCGCCGCCCGCCAGGACGTGCGATTCCATCTCCGCTGTCGTGATGTTCAAACCCGCGCGATATGCCTGAATGCGCGAGTCCACCACCACGACCGCCGGCACGCGCCGCAGCCGCATCCCGATCAAGTCGAAGATGCTCACCCGCGCCCCGCTGACGAGCGCCCGCACATACAAGCCGAGAAATTGAAACAGGATCGCGAACACCACCAGCAGCACGATCAACACGACGATCGCAATTCCCACCGCCAGCGGCTGCCAGGCATCCGCGCCCAAGATATTCATCATTCTCATGTCGTTCCTTTTTCCGTTTCCTTCACCACCGGCCGACCATCGGTCAGAGCCACAACGCGCACCGGCCTGGATGATGGGATGATCCCATATTCGCTCGTCGCTTCCACGCGCAAACCCTCGAATTCACATTCACCCCACGGGCGAAGTTCGGTCACCGTAACGCCAACCTGACCGATGCACACACCCGCTGGCATCCCCGCGCCGCTGATTTCCGACAACACCAGCCGCTTTCCCATCGGCGTCTTGGGCCAAAGATTCACAAACGCCATCCACGCAAACGGCGTCAGCGCCGCGAGCGCCAGCAGGATCCCAAGCCCCAGCCAGGCATTGATGAAGAAGCATGCCCCGACGCCCGCGAGAATGGAGACGACACCCATCACCCCCACGATGCCATGCGTCGGCAGACCCAGCTCCGCCACCAGCAGAAACACACCCGCGCATCCCAGAACGAATGCCCACACACCCGGCGACATCACCGCTTCGGCAAGCAGCAACGGACCACGGACAACTGACAACCAACAAGCGTCAAACATTCGCCCTCACCACGATTCGATTGCCGCCCACTTCGCGCACCACCACGCTCGCCCCGGAATGCACGTACCCCGCGTCGCTGACGACTGATGCAAGCCTGCCATCCGGATAACTGTCCGTGATGAATCGTGCCGATCCTCCAGGCTTCAGATCCGTCACCGCCACCCCGACATCGCCCACCGCCGGTCCAGTCTCGACCGGCCCACTTGTCAGCATGCTCAGATCCCCGCTGGTCGTCGTCAAAATGATTCGGTTGAAGTACGGCATCCTCGGCAAATACCGGCTCAGCCACATCCACAGAAGCAGCGAGCACCCAAGCCCCGCCGTCACCACGATCACGCCGTTCCCCATCGCCTGCCACGTGCCCTCCAGGTTCGGCCACACATGCGTTCCACCCGGCTCTTTTCCAACGAACGTCAGGATCAACCCGCCGATGACCATCAGCGCGCCAATAACGCCGGAGACGAAATGTCCAGGGAAGACGAAGATCTCAAACGCGAGCAGCGCCAAGCCGCCGAAGATAATCACCAGCTCCCACCACGTCGCATATCCCGTGAGCAGCGGGGCGCCAACCAGCAACCCCAGGCTGATCACCGCAATCGCCTCCGGCCCGCCATGTCCGGGTGTGCTGATCGCGATGTACAAGCTCTGTAAGAAAATCGTCAGCAGGATGAACCGCATGAGATTTCCCGCCAGCAGCTCGACGATCTGATCGCCCACGCTCGGCTCAAACCGCCGCACGACTTGAAGGCTTCGCGCGCCGATGAGTGAATCAACATTCCCCGCGGTCGACTTCGCGATGCCAAGCTTCATCGCCAGCGGCGTATGCACCGTCAGCAACCGATCCGCCGCATCCACGGGCGTCGGCACACCCTCCACCGCCGTCCATCCCTCATCCTTCAACTTCTTGTAATCGTCTTCGCCCACAAACCGCATCTGCCCATCACTATTCCTAACGTAATAGACCACCCGCCCGACGGCGACCATCGCCTCCGCCAGCAGTGGATCGTGTCCGTTGCGCATCGCGCTGTCATCAAAATCCGCCAGGATCGGGCTCTCCAGCTTCGCCCGCTCGGCCGGCGGAAGCTCCTGCAGCTTCCCATTCTCGCTCACGGCGATCGGCGCGCAATCGCCAATCACCGCGTTGTTCGCCATCACAATCTCATCACACGCCATCGCGATCATCGCGCCGGCGCTGATGGCCTTGTCGTTCACATACGCAATCACGTGAACGTCAGACTGGTTCTTGATGTAGCGCGACATGTCCAGCGCGCTGGTGACCAGACCGCCATAGGTGTCGATCTGGAGGATGACCACCTGTGCCCCCAGCGCTCGCGCGGCGGCAAAGCGCTTGATCATGGTGTCGCGGGTGTAGTCGTCGATCTTCCCGCCGAGTGGGATAACCACGGTAGACTTGCCGCTGATCGAAGGCGCCGTAGTTACCACGGCCAGGGGCGCCGTCGCCGGCCCCGCCGCGAGCAGCGCCATGCCCGTGAGCAACCCGATCACGAGATGAACGATCGTTCCCCGCATGGCCGTATTGTAAGGACGCGCTGCCCGATCCCCCAAGCCTCTCCGCGTTATAACTTCCGCCGTAGATTTGAAACTGCAACCCCGGCATTCAGGGAAAACTGAGCCAAGCGCGTTTAATGTTTGACCAGAACTCCAACATCAGAATAAAACACCATGGATGTCCCTCATCTCCACCCCACCCTTCCTCTTCTTCGACCCCGGCATCCTCGTCGACCGCGAACTCTCGCTCATCGGCACAAAGACAACCCCCGCCGATGCCGCACGCAACCTCGTCCCCTGCTACTTCTTCGCGATGCGCGTCCGCTACCAGGACGTCGGCGCCATCAACCTCCGCATCGGTCACACGCCCCACATCCAGCAATACGCCGGCCATATCGGCTACGGCGTCGACGCCGCCCACCGCGGCCACCACTATGCCGAGCGAGCCTGCCGCCTGCTCCTCCCCCTCGCCATCCGCCACGGCATCAACCCCCTCTGGATCACCTGCAACCCCGACAATACCCCGTCCAAACGAACCTGCGAACGCCTCGGTGCTCACATGGTCGAAATCGTGTCACTCCCCCAGGAAACAGACATGTACAATCGCGGCGAGCGCATGAAATGCAGATACCGCATCGACCTCTGATTCCACCGTGCTCCCGGAGTAGCATCAGAGCGTGCATCTCCCCTGTATCACGGGCATCTTGCCCCGTGTCTGCGATCTGGACACGGGCAAGATGCCCGTGATGCGTGAAAACGAAGACATTCCATTCCTGCGTGCGCGAGCGTGCGTCACTGATTGCCAAACACTTTCTGAATCACGCTCAGCTTCATCACGCCATCCGCCTGCGTCGGGGCGATGTACCCTCCCTCGCCGAACTCGTTCCACGCATAGATCAGGATCATCTTCTGCAACCGATCTTTCCCGGCGGGGACGCCGAGCTTGTCCGGATACCGATCCATCACCTTCCTCACCTCCAACAGCGCACCCAGCCACTCGCGATCATCCGGCCCAGAAAAACTTGGCCGCGCATCCCGCCACGGCCGCGGGTCCCAACCTGCCGGGACATACGGCACGTACGGCTTCGTCGACTTCTCCCCAAACCGCTTCCACGCCCCCTCCGCCATCGCGAGAAGTTCCGAGTACGGGTAGGGGTCCTGCTTTTTGTGCAGCGCGGGAACATCCATGTACGTCGTCAGGAAATCGTACGCCTCCACGCCTTCCGCCGCCGGCAGCGCCGCGGTCAACACGCCGCCGCTGATGAGCAACTCTCCCACCCCCTCCTCCTTCGCGATCGCCCGCAACTTCCCCAGCCGCGCCGCCGCCTTCTCGTCTCCGCCCACCTGCTGACGAAGCGCCTCCACGCTGTGCACCTTGAAAATCGCCTTCCCATCCACGTGCAGATAGCTCGCGTGCTTCATGAACGCGCACCATTCCCGGCACGCGCCCTCCCACTGCTTCTCATCGAAAATCCCGAACGGCCGGGTATTCACGTACTCAACCGTGAACTTCATCCGCCCGTTTTCGGGAGAGCTGGAGAAAAAATTCACTCCCGCATTCAGTTTGTCGAGATTGGGCGCTTTGAGATTATTCCCCTGGAAATACCACAGGAACTGAAAGAAGTTCACGCCGTGGTCCGCCGCCGCGACGATCTCGCGATCCATCGTCCTCTGATCGTTGTACGCCCCCAGCGTCGCCATCCGACCCGGATACCGCTCGCGCCAATCCTGCCCCGACATCTGATACTTATCCCCCTCGCCTTCCCACCACCCCGAAAAATAATAAGCTCCCACCAACACCTCTGGCGCCTTCTCCACCGCCACGGCTCCGCGCGCCACGCCACTCAAGACGCACCAGACCATCAGAAATTTCCACATCCTCTCAGCGTAGCATGGCCGTCTCGCCCAAGCATCTTCACATCCCGCGCATGATGCGCGCCGCCTCCTCGCAAAGCATCTCGAGCCCTCCAACTCGCGGCCTGAAACTCCCATAGAATAAATGCGCCTGCTCCACCTCATATCCTCCCTCCGCATACGCCTCTCGCGTCGGCACCCTGGGTCCCGAAAAATAAGAGCTCACTTCCCCTTCTCCGCCTTCCCCACCTCAACCTTCGGCGTATTTCCCAACACCACCGCCCACTCCCGGAGGACCTTCTCAAAATCCTCCTTCTTCGAAATCTCCCCATCCCCATTCCAATACGCCCCCAGATGGTGCCGGCTCACGAGCGCCCCCTCCTTCTTCTCCGGCGTCAGCACCACAATATGCCCCCCGTTCGTCTTATCTTCCACACTCGGACTCGTCGCCGTACCCACCGTCTTGATCGGCTCCGTCCTCACATACTGACTCGGCAGATACGCCATCCCCATCCCCAGATGATCCGTCCCTTTTTGATTCCCATCCCCATCCACATACGCAAACCCCACCTTCGGCTCCTCGTTCCACGTTTCCTTCGGCAGATTCCGAATCCCAAGCCCTAACTGCAACCCCGCCAGCGCCTTCGCATCTCCCTTGATCTCCACCACATCATCAATCCCCCGATCATCCGACGTCAAGGTCAGCGTGCGAACGACCTCCACCTTCCTCCCATTCACCTCCACCGGCCCTTTCACGCGCACCTTGCTCAGCACCGGCCCATTCTCCCCCTCCACAATCTCAAACGCAGTCGTCGCAAAACTGTTCCGCCCCATCTTCTCCCCGTCGATCACATAAACCCCCGCCAATCCCGGCGAAGATCCGATCTTCAAAATGTCGATCCCCCAATCCCGCAACTCGTGATAGTCGCTCTTGTAAATCCTGCTCGCCAGGATCGCCCCCATCGCCTGCCCGGCCTTGGATTTTCCAAAGAGATCAATCGACATCCCCGTCGTATTCGCCCCCTCGCCCACCTCAACCCGAAACGCCATCTTGTTGTTCTCAAACGACCGGTACGCATGGTTCGGTCGAATATCCACCGATGTCTGTGGCTCAAACCGAACCCCCTTAATCTCCTGAGCCGTCGTATACAAATAATACGTCTTCGTTTCTTTCGCCTTCAGCGACACCGGAAACGTAATCACCCCGTTCACCACCTGGTGCGGCACCAGCGCCCCGCCCGCTTCCCCTTCCCGCGATGCAGTTCCGGACGGATCGACAATCACCGCCGTCCCCCGAGCCTCCGCCGCCACATCCAACTTGTTCAACGCAATCCGCACCCCCATCCCATCCACCGGCACATCCGCCGAGTTCACTATCGTCACCGCCCGCCGCTCCGGAAACTTCACCGCCCCAAGCTCGTACCACCCCGCCGAAGAAGCCGGTGTCACCACGAACAGAAAAATCACCCCGAGCGACGACAAAAGTTTTTTGCGGATCATGATAGGTCCAAAGTATAGAGCATGACCCACGATACCTGTAGTGGCGACGCCTGCGTCGCCCATCTTCCCTCCAGGTTTACAATTCACCCCCCCCCGCCCCCATCTTCCCCTTCCGCAAAAGCGCCCGGCTTAATTTCACATACGCTTTCCCGCCCACCATCTTCGTCACCTTCTTCGCCTCCCAAAGCACCCGCTGCTTCAGCGACTCCATCATCCTCCCACGCGCCAGCGCCGCCGCCACCGACGCCGGCATCCAATGCTTGATCGTACACCGCCCCAGCACCAGGCATTCCCCAACCTTTCCGCACCGGCTGGTAGGCTCTGAGTTAAATAGAAACCGAATCCCCGCCTCCTCCGCCGCCCGCGCCACCGCCGTCGAATAATACCCGCCGCAAACGGATGCGACCGTCACGCGCCCGCCCACAATCTCCGAAAGCATCTCCACGCTCCGTCCCCACTCCTCGCACAGCTGTTCCTTCGTGCACGCCGACATCCGCGTCGGATGCGAATAAGAATGGCTCCCAATCACATGTCCCCGATCGTGCAGTTCCCGCACCTGTGCCGCGCTCACAAAACCCGCCGTTCCAATTCGCCCCGCGGTGATAAAAAAATGCCCCCGCCAACCATGCTTCTCCAGCATGTCCGCCGCAACCGTCGCCGCGCTCTCGCCTCCGTCATCGAACGTCATGCAGAAGGGCGCCCCATTCCCGCGATGATTCGACAGCTCTGTGACCTTCGTGCACAGCCCATGCGCCGCGCCATCGATCGCCTTCAGATGCTCTTCAAACCGTCTCCGCTCAATCTTGTAAATCCCCGCCTCCGGCCCAGCAAAACCGCTCGCATCCTGCGCGCCCCGATCCACCACGTCGTGATACATCAGCGAGATCACCCGCATCATCGTTTCGCCTTCGCCCGCGCCCGCCGCTTCCATGCCACATACCTGCTCAACCAAGGCTGCCCCCACGCCCGCGATTCACGCCCAATCGTTTCCACCGGCCGCGCATCCCCCGCATGAATCTCCAAAAGCATTTGTTTCAACACATCCAGATTATCCAGCACCACCCGATGTTGCACGACAATGTGCGACTCCTTCACCTCATCCAGCGCACATCCGTAATAGCCATACGCCGGCCCAGTGTCCACACCAATGTCGACCTTCAAAAGCGTCATCCCCACCCGCTCCAAATCACCATTCGCCATCGCCCAGAAGCACCCATGCGCATTGCGATATTCCGGACAAATCCCCGGATGCATCACAAACGTCCCCGTCTTCGCCGCCCGAAACACCGACTCCTTCAATAGCGTTTTGCATCGAGCGATGATCAGGTCAGCCCCCGCCTCCCGCACGAACCGCTCCGCCTCCGCAGAGTTCGGGCTCTCGGTCAAAATTTCCCGCGCGCTGACACCCGGATACGTCCGGCGCAAGTCCTCAAGCTTCGCGCCCTCCCAAGCCCGGTCTTTCGCTGCCAAACGCAGCCTGTAATAAATCCGAAACGCCAGCACATCGAAAAACCGAAGTACCCCAACGCGCTGAACTTCCCGCCGAATCCGCTTCCACTTCCGCCCGCCCTTCTCCCGAATCACCACAATCCCCACCACCTCCGAAAAAGACCCCAACCACCGCGCAAGCCCCTCCCGATCCAGATCCGCGCCTTCATGACAAATCAATAAAGTCTTCATCCCACCCGCCACGCCGACCTGCCCCGGTCATTCATGGAATGCATAAAATCCATCAAAACAAGGCTGGTCTTTCATTTTCATGATGCCAAAGTGCCGCAATAAAGCCGCGTCGTCAATGTCGTCAGAAGTGAATGCAGATGTCTGGCCCTGTTGATCAACCAACTCAATTTCAATACGAAAAGTGCTTTCAAGCAAGTATGTCACATGAATGGAATTGATTGCATCACCCTGAAGAATTCGCCAAACCATCAATAGCATTTCCGCCGAAGACGACGCCCCAACTGCTTGCAGAAACGCTTTAACTTTATGTTGGTTCTGTTCCAACTCCTCCAAAATTCCTTCTTCGTTTAGCGCAACCTCAATTCGTGACACCGCAAACCGATGACCATAGGAGGAAATCGATTGCTCAATCACCCGTTTTACGTGGCCGAGCGAGTGCGCCTCATCCCCAAAGGCTCGCAACAACCAATCTTCTCCACACTCGTGGATGATTGCCGTCAATCTTTCGTCGGTAATGAGTCTCATGCTGCTTCTAAGAATCCCATGCGAAGGCAAGCATCTTCCAGCGAAGCCTGAATAGCGCGCAACAGAACGCTCATCTCGAGCTCCTCCGCTTCATCGACAACCACGGTGATCTGTCCTCGGCGATATGAAAGAAGATGAATCATTGTGTTCGCATTGGAGGGATCTGCACCCAAACGTTCCCAGCACGCGAAAGATTCCGCATCTTTATAGAGCATGATCTCGTGAAGAAACTGAAAGGGCACCCGCGCATAAGCCAGGTATGTTTCGGCGGTATCCGCGTTCTCAATCACTGCTCGCCGCCATCGCCGTAGGATTGCTCGCACGGCGGCATCAAGCATCTCTGCAGGCTCCAAATCAATATTCAGAATAATGTCGTGACCACCAATCATAAAACTCACAAGCCAGTCGCACCGCACCGAATTTGCCGTTCCGGCGCCACTGAATAATCTGTTGGACTGTAAAAGATACGCTTGCCGCGATCTCCAGGATACGGGAGTAGGTCTCCATTATCGCAAAAGGCAAATAGATAAGCGACCTTCTCTCGCGGAAGTCGCAGCTTATTTGCCAATTTCGGCTCGCCCTCATCGTAGTCTGTAAAGTAGGCCCCGAAGGGATTCTCCTGCGGCGGCGGTTGACCGGCTTTGAATACCCACGCTACCTGTGAACGGATCGCGTTCCATCCAATCTTATCTGTGTAATGAAACAAGCTCATAGTGCACAGGTCTTTGCACGCTCGCTTCAAACCCCCAGCACCCCCGCCATCGTCTCCCCAATCGTCGCCGGACTCTCCGCCACCGCGATCCCCGCCGCCTTCAGCGCCGCGATCTTCGTCTCCGCGCTTCCTTCTCCGCCCGAGATAATCGCCCCCGCATGTCCCATCCGCCGTCCCGGCGGCGCAGTTCTCCCCGCAATAAACGCCACCACGGGCTTCCTCACATTCGCCTTCACATACGCCGCCGCCGCTTCCTCATCCGCGCCGCCGATCTCCCCAATCATAATGATCGCATCCGTCTTCGGATCTCGATTAAACAGCTCGATCACCTCGATAAAATTCACTCCCTTCACCGGATCCCCGCCGATCCCCACCGCCGTCGTCTGCCCCATGTTCCGGGTGGCACATTGCCAAACCGCTTCGTACGTCAACGTCCCCGAACGCGACACAATCCCCACGCTCTTCCCGCTCTTCGCATCTCTCGGCGCCAGGTGAATATACCCCGGCATAATCCCAATCTTGCACTCCCCCGGCGTAATCACCCCCGGACAGTTCGGCCCCACCAGCACCACGTCCGGATAACTTTTCAGAAACGCCTTCACCTTCACCATGTCCAGAACCGGAATCCCCTCCGTGATCGCCACGATCGTCTTGATCCCCCCATCCGCCGCCTCCATGATCGCATCCGCCGCAAACGCCGGCGGAACAAAAATCATCGTCGCATCCGCACCCGTCGCCTTCACCGCCTCCTCAACCGTATTAAACACCGGCAGCCCATTCCCCTCCTTCGTCCCACCCTTCCCCGGCGTCGTCCCGCCCACCATCTTCGTCCCATATGCCAAACACCCCTTGGTATGAAACGCCCCCGCCGTCCCGGTAATGCCCTGCGTAATCACCCGCGTCTCTCTATTGACAAGAATGCTCATGGTCCTCAACGATCCCAAAAAGTTAACCGAGACAACAAAGCCCCGAAGCCTAATCCCTCCCCCGAAACTCAGCAACCCAAACACCGTCCCATATCACCATCCCGACTGCCACGGCCCTGAGCGAGATTTATTCTGAAGTCCCACGAATTTGATGCTTCGCACAAGCGTCCGACAACAACCCGCCAAACTCCTTCAGCACAATCATCTTCTTTCCGTACGCTTGAACCCGTACTGCGAAACGCCTGCGTTCAATGCGAATCACTAATCTCGCGGCCGACCACCGATCAAGAAGCCCCTTCACCCGGACCACCTCCACGCTTGTTAACTCTGCAAGCTTCCACTGGCTGCGCCTGATTCCAAACCAGCCAGGTTGCGTAACCACGAAATGCTCTTCATCAAATCCCCATCGCATCGGCTCATTCCCGCATTGGATCCAGCTATACAACTGCAGAATGGTAAACCCCGCCCAAAGCACCGACCCAAATGCAAATGCCCACCCGGCTCGAAACATCCATTGCGCCTTCTCGGACAGACTCCCGGGAAATTGCTGCGCCAACGTGAAAAGTGCGGCCACGCCGACGCTTGCAAGCAGGAGATTGGAGATAGACCCGCCAATCGAGAGACTGCGCACCCACCGCGGCATCATGCCAAATGTCAGCACTGCGCCGGTGTCCATCCGCTCCAAACTCATCTGACGAGGTATTCTCGCACTCTGCCAATACCTGAGGAGTGGAACCACATCGACCATCGTAAACATGACTTTAGAGATAGGTGGGGGGGTAGCAACTGAACTGCGGCAGGCGGGAGCGAAATGGAACTTGCCCTACCAACAAATATCACCACCTCCCCCTTGACGACCCCGGCGTCTTGGAGAACTTGGCGATCTACAATCAAGATGTCCGATTTCACGATCTCCCGACCTCCCCATGATCACCCGCCCCTGGGCACTGCCCGAACCCAAGCTCCTCGCCGATTGCCGCATCGACGCCTTTGTCGGCTCCGGTCCCGGCGGGCAGAAGCGCCACAAGACCAACGCCGCCATCCGCATCACGTATCTCCCCACCGGCACCTCAACCGTCGCCACGAATTCTCGCTCCCAGCGCGAAAATAAGATCCACGCCATCCGCTACCTTCGTCACAAGCTCGCCATGGAATTCCGCCACGACATCGACACCCTCGCCTACAACCCGCCCGACTATCTCGCCGACTACCCCGGCCTGCACATGAACGAGAAGAACCCGCTGCACCCCACCCTCCTCGCCGAAATCCTCGACCTGCTCAAAGCCCTGAAGTGGAGCGTCGCCAGCGCTGCCGCCATGCTCGGCACCACCACCAGCGCCCTCACCCGATTCCTGTACGCCGACCCCGCCTTCTGGGCCCACGTCAACCACGCCCGCGCCGAGCTTGGCATCAAACCCCTGCGCAAAGAGCGGTCCTGATCGCCAGCGCCACCCTCGCCCAACACATCCCGTGCGCAGCTCTCACTTTCGCCTGCACTGATCTACCGATTCGCCGCGAACCCACTCCGCTTCGACTGGCTGATGCGTCGCTCCGCCGCCTTGCGCCGCCGCATCGACAGCATTCCCACACCCATCGCCACCAGACTCAAAGCGCCCGGCTCCGGCACCGCGGAAAGCCCTTGCGCGGCCAGCGGGTTTCCCTGCCCGAGCCCAAGTGCGGCATCAATCCCCGTGTAATCGGTCGCATCAATGCTGCCGTCAAAATTCGTATCCCCATAAAACCACGAAATCCCCAGCGCGACGCTGGTCCCGATGTTCGCATCAATCGCCGTATAATCCTGCGCCGACACCTGCCCGTCGTAATTCGTGTCCCCGATGTACGTGTACTTCCCGGCAATCGCGCCCGCCGCGATCGTCTCTCCGCTCCCAAACGGATAATCCGCAAAGTTAGTCAACGAATTATCGAACAGCGCCAGGATCGTCGTCCCGCCCTCGACCGCCTGACTCTGCGTCGAGATGATCCCGGTCTTGGACGTGTCCACCGCCGCAGAATATCCACCCAGCACTTGGGCTTGCAGAGTCGAGAAGCTTCCGCTGTTGACAACCAGATCGTTGTCGTTCAGATCCAGCGCCGCCGCTGTGCCGATGGTCAAGCCGTTCACCCGCACGATCGCCTTCTGCCCCGTCACCGATCGCGGCGCGACCGTCAGGTGGTTCCCGCTGACATCGCCAATCACGACGTTATTCGACGACAACGCCCAAACCGTCAGATTGCCGGCGCCGCTCTTCGTAAAATCCCCCGCGCCCGAGATCGAGCGCAGCGAGGAATCAAAGCCATTCGAGTCAAACGTCCCGCCGCCCGCGTTGAGGGTCGCGTTTCGCGCCGACGCCACCGCCGCCGTCGTCCTCAACGTGCCGCCCCCGAAGACGATGTTGTTCGTCGCACTCTGATCCCCCAGATTTCCCGCGGCAGACACCGAGGTGACGCCCGCACTCAGCACCGTATTCCCCGAATACGAATTCGCCCCCGCCAGCACCAGCGGCCCCGCCGACATCTTCCTCACGCTCGTCCCGATCCCCGAGATGCTCCCGGTCACATCGATCGTCCCCGTCGCATCCAGCGTCAACGCATTCCCGTTCCCGCTGATCGCCTGCGACAGCGTCAGCGCCGCGTTCGCGTTGCTCACGCGGATCGTCGCTCCGCCCGCGCCGCCCACGGTAATCGCCCGGCTCAGCGTTCGATTTGCGCCGCTTGTGTAAACCAAAGTCGCCGCACTCGCGCTGCCAACGCTGATCGCGCCCGTCCCCAGCCCCAGCGGCTGCGGGTTCGTCGCCACCGCATCAATCGAAGAAATATTCGTCGTCCCGTCATTAAGCACGATCGGCCCGGTAAATGTATTGAGCCCTGACAGCGTCAAGATACCGCCGTCATTCTTCGTCACCGGTCCCGATCCGCTCAATACGCCATTCAATATGACGCGATCGCCGCCGCCGAACGTGATCGGATTGCCGCCTGCCGCGATGTTGCCGGCAAACGTCAAGTGATCGTTCGTCGCTCGAACCGTCGCCCCGCCCGCGCCGCCAACGACGACGTCTCGGGAAAGCGTCGTTCCCGTCGAACCGGTATACGTAAACGTCGCAGCCGTCGCGCTTCCCACGCTGATCGCCCCCGTGCCCACGCCCACGGGCTGCGCATTCGCCGCCACCACATCGATCGTCGGCACCAACAACGTCCCCTCATTCACTGCCAAAGCTCCCGTAAACGTACTTGCGCCCGCAACCGTCAAGCTATCCGGCCCAGCCTTCGCGACCGCGCCTGTCCCGCTGATCGCGCTGTTCACCACCATGTTCGCACCGTTCGCAATCAGCGTCACCGGGTTCGCGCCTGCACTGATCCCGCTTGTCGCTCCCGCCGTACCCAGCGTGAAATTCCCGCCTGTCGCCGAAATCGTCGCGCCGCCTGCGCCGCCCGCGATGATTTGCCGATTCATTGTCTGCGCCCCGCCGCTGTATGAAAACGTCGCAGCCGTTGCGCTCCCGACGGTGATCGGCCCGTCCAGCGTTCCGAGCGCCTGCGTATTTGTCGGCACCGGATCAATCGATGAAACAATTATCGTCCCCGCGTTCACCGCCAGCGGCCCGTTGAACGTATTCGCCCCGGACAACGTCAGCGTACCCGTGTCCTGCTTCGTCACCGTGCCCGAACCGCTCACGATGCCGTTCACGATCACTCGATCCGCGCCCGCAAACGCCAGGGGATTAGCGCCAGCCGAAATATTCCCGGCAAAAGTCAGCTTGTTGTTCGTCGATTCCAGGGTTGCCCCGGCCAGACCGCCCACGGCAATATTCCGACCCATCGTCCCCGCGCTTCCCGTATACATGAACGTCGCCGCCGTCGTCGCCGTGCCCAGCGTAATCGCGCTCGCGCCCACGCCCACCGACTGCGGCGTTGCCACGTTCGCGTCAACCAGGTTCAAGCTCAAAGTCCCCTCGTTGATCACCAGCGCCCCATTAAACGTGTTCGCGCCCTTCAAAGTCAGCATCGCGGATCCGATCTTGGTCACGCTTGTTCCCGTCCCGCTGATCGCGCTGTTCACCGTGATCGTCGCGCCGCTCGCATCCAGCGTCACCGCGTTACCGGCCCCATTCACGCCGCTGGTCACGCCCGTCGTCCCAAGCGTGAAATTGTTCCCCGTCGCGCGAATGGTCGCCCCGCCCGCGCCGCCGACCGCAACCCCGCGATTCAGCGTCCCGTTGTTTCCCGTAAAGACCATCGTCGCCGCGCTCGCGCTCCCCAGCGTGATCGCACCCGTGCCCGCGCCCAGAGGCTGCGCAACCGTCGGCGTGTTGCTCAACGAGTTGAAGCTCAGCGTGCCGCTCGCAATGTTCAGGGCGCCATCAAAACTGTTCGCCCCCGTCAGCGTCAGCGTGTTCGCCCCCGTCTTGGTGACTGCGGTTCCCGTCCCGCTGATCGCACTGCTCACCGTGATGTTCGCCGCGCTCGGATCCAGCGTCACCGCACCGCCGTTTCCATTGATCCCGCTGGTCACGCCCCCGGTCCCAAGCGTCAGCACGCCGCCAGTCGTGCGAATCGTCGCCCCGGCAGCGCCGATGTTCAGCCCCCGATTCAGCGTCGCATTGCCCGTTCCCGTATACACCAGCGTCGCAGCCGACGTCGCGCTCCCAAGACCGATCGCGTTCGTCGCCTTTCCAAAACCCTGCGCAGTCGAGTTGTTATTGTCGATCTGCTTCACGTTCACCGTCCCGGCATTGATCTGCGTATCGCCGGTGTACGTATTGTTCCCGGTCAGGCTCAGCGTTCCGGTTCCGTCCTTCTGCAAGCCCCCGCTCCCCGCCCCGATCACGCCGTTGAACGTCGAATCAAACGTCCCATCCACCGTCAGCAAACCCGATCCGTTGATCACGTTCCCGTTCACGCGCAGGATCCCCGCCGCCGCGTTCCACGTCGAAGCGCCGTTCAGCGTCACATCCATGCTGATCGTCTGAAGCGATGTGCTGCTGTTCGTCACGCCTCCATTGAGCGCAATCGCGTTCCCATTCAGCGTGAACGCGCCCGCCGTACCGGAGAACGCCACCGAATTCGCCGTCACGCCCGTGATATCGTTCGTCGTGTTCCGCTGCGTCGTCCCCGCGAACACCAGGTCATCCGCCAATCCCGTCGTCGGCGTATTGTTCAGATTCCAGTTCGTTTGGTTGCCCGCCGCTCCGCTGTACGTCGACCACGTCCCGGTCCCGCGCCCGCCATCCCACGTCAGCGCGCCCGCGCTGCGCAGCAGCGTCGTCCCCGTCAGCACCACCGGAGCCGTGGGACCGATCGCAAAGAAGCTCGACGCCGTGGAACCTGTCGTTCCGCTGCCCCACGCCGGCAACCTGAACTCCACCGCGCTCGTCACGCCGATGTTCGTCAGCGTCACGTTCATCGCCGTACCAGCCGTCCCCACGGTCGTGTTCCCCGTACCCAGCCCCGTCCCAAAATTGTCCACGCTATAAAACCACCGCGCCCGATCCGGCGCAGGCGTCACCGTGTCCCGCGACACCGTCGCCGTCAGACCCGTCAGCGAAAACGAATAATTCGCCGCCGGCACAACCGAAAACGTGAAGTAGTTGTTCGCACTCAGCGCCGCGTTCGATCCCGTCGCTCCATCAAATCCGATCGCGCTCAGCGTGTTCGCATTCGACGTCGGCGTAATTCCCGCCCCCGCCGCCAGTGCCGTCCCGGTCCAGTTCCCGCTGTCCACCGAGGGTATCGATCCCGCGCTACCCGGCGGCGTATACGTCACCGTATCCGCCAGCGCCATGCCCCCCAGCGTCATCGGCACAATCGCCGACATCAACTTCATCGCCCGCTTCGTCCCACTCAAGCCCAAAACACGGTGCGCAGAAACGCGCAGGGGATTCCTCCAACCCATGACAATGCTCCTTCGATCTTGAAATGCCGCCGCGCACCGTCACCCGGCACGAGCGAAAAACAACATGAACCGCTAAGAGATGGTGCCGCGAAAAGAAATTGCCCTAAGCACCCAGAGCCGAAGAGTGTGCCTCAGCACACCTGCAACGTCAAGCAAATAAGAAATAAACCCGATGACCCCAATCGCCCCCCCCATTCCCCCATCTTCCCGAACGCCCCCCCCTCTCTCCACCCGGCCAAGCCCAGCGGCTTCAGCCCTGGGTCTCCCCAGCGTCACCCCCGCGCCCTCCGACGCCTCCCGATCAAGCCAGCCATCATCCCAATCACCCCAACAAAACTCCCCACCTCCGGCACCCCAGCACCACCAGCCCCTCCCGGAAGGGAGGGGTTTCCCCCGATCCCCAAAGCAGCCACCGCGAGCGGATTCCCCTGCCCCAATCCCAGCGCCGCATCAATCCCCGTGTAATCCGTCGCGTCAATACTCCCGTCAAAATTCGTATCCCCATAAAACCACGAAATCCCCAGCGCGACGCTCGTCCCGATGTTCGCGTCAATCGCCGTGTAGTCCTGCGCCGAAACCTGCCCATCGTAATTCGTGTCCCCGATGTACGTGTACTTCCCGGCAATCGCGCCCGCCGCGATCGTCTCTCCGCTCCCAAACGGATAATCCGCAAAGTTAGCCAATGAATTATCGAACAGCGCCAGGATCGTCGTCCCCCCGGCAATCGTCTGACTATGTGTCGAGATGATGCCGGTCTTGGTCGTATCCACCGCCGCAGAATATCCACCCAGCACTTGGGCTTGCAGGGTCGAGAAGCTTCCGCTGTTGACGACCAGATCGTTGTCGTTCAGATCCAGCGTGCCGCTGCTGTTGAGGTTGAGGTTGTTGAGACGGGCGACCTTGGCGCCGGCCGGCGTGCTGACGCGAGCGCGGACGGCGGCGTTGGCGCCGTCGGCGACGTTGAGAGTTCCTTGGGAGATCCCGGCGGCGCTGAGGACGGCGCCTGCGGAGACGGTGGTGGATCCGGTGCCGGTCAAAGCGCCAACGGCTTTCCCCCCTGCCGTGACGTTGAAGGCTGACGTGCCGGTCGTCTGAACATCAAGGTGGTTTCCGGCGGTCGCTGACGCGGTGTTGTCAGTAAAGGGATCCGCTGTCCCGCCGGCGTTTACGGTTCCGGCATCGATGCGCACCGAGGCTGCGCTGTTGATCTTGAACAATCCGCCGGTATAGCCCATGGACACCGAGCCCGCGCCGCTCTTGATCAGCGTTCCCGTCCAGGTCTCAATGCCCGTGCCGACGAGAGCGGTGTTGATCACGTCGAGATCGGCCTGGTTGACGTTGCCGGTGTCCGTAAGCTCGGCATCGACGAGGCTGATGGGGGTGAGGGCTTCGCCGGTGCGCACGTCAGCCGTGGCCGCGAGTTGGTCGTCGAGATTGCGGTAATCTTTCCCGAAAAACTTGTCGCTGATGATACCGTCGACGAAGTTGACCAGCCCGTCGCGATTGACGTCGCGTTTGTTGAACGCGTTGGCTCCGGTTGGGTCATTCGCAGCGTTCGCCCGGGCATCGAGCTTCTGCGGCGCGGTGGCGTTGGATGCCAGCCAGTCCAGCGCCGAATTCTTGCGGAGGACGCCCTTGCGGACGCGATCGCCAAACTCGGCCCCCGATGCGCTCGTCAGCGTGGTGCTGGAAGTGCTGTCAGCCAGGGCCGCGCCACGGGCGAAGCGATAGAGGTCCTGCCCGTCGAAGTCGCCGTCCGAGTCGAAGTCGCCGAGGGCGATCAGGTCGCCCTTGGTCGGGGCAAACGCGGTCACGCCGGTGCCCGCGACCGCGGTGGCGTTCGAGCCCGCGATGACGTTCCAATCGGTCCCCAGCGCGCTCGCGGCCAGCGCCTGCTGCGCCTGGCGCATGACGAACAAGTCGGCGTAGTCGCGCACCTCGCCGCTGGTCTGGTCGAAATTGCCGAACAGCCAGTTGTTGAGGGTGATGGGAATGCTGCCGCCAGCCGGTGCGGCGCCGGTGCTGGTCTGGTTGTTCCCATAGGTTCCGCTGATTCCCTGCTTGACCAGCCGCGGATCACCCGTGTTGAACGCGTTGACGTACGTGCTCCCGAGGAAGGCGGCCGAGAACGTGGCGTTGTACCCTGGGTTGGTCCCGTCCTGGTTCAGCCCGTCCAGCGTCTTGGTCCTCTTCACGAACGCCGGCAGGATAAACCCGCGCGCCAGAAGCTCGTCGGCGGGATTGGCGACGCTGGTGGCGGGAAAGTTCGCCACCGAATCGAGGATGTTCTTGCGGAAATCGTATACGTCGTTGCCGTAGTCGGTCCCGCTGATGACGCTGTGATTATCCCCCTTGATGCCGCTGCCGGTTAAGATGTCGTCCGACAGTGCCGCCCACTGCGCCGCGGTCAGCGATGCCAGCGCGGCCTTGGGATCCTTCACGGTCACGTAGGTCTGATTGGTGCGCAGGACATAGGAGCCCTCGACGATCGACTTGGCGCTCATGCGGGTGAAGCCATCGAAGATGTCCAGTGCCGTATCGCTGCCGGCGATCGGATCGGCGAACGCGGCGTTGTTGCGTTGATCGGCGGGAAGCGCATTGTTCGAGCCGTCAGCCAAGTCATTGTTGTCGTCGCGATATTCCATCACGCGCACCGGTCGCGCGCGGTTGTTGAAGCTCTCCACGACCGACTCGCTGCTGGTCAGATGCCCGAAACCCATGCGCGAGTTCTGCACGGTCGGCCGCACCTGGCTCGAGCCGCTCGTCTTGTTGCAGAACTTGATCTCAGGGCCGACGCGCGTCTGGTTCAAGCCGCTGGCGGCGTTGCCGTTGCCGCTGTCGTTCTCGCCCGTCGCCCACGAGACGTCGAGTCCGATGTTGGTGACGGCGGTGTTGATGGTTCCGGAAAACTCGTCGCGGGTGGCGACGTTGAAATCCGCGCCGTTGGCAAGGCGACCGGTCGCATGCAGCCAGCCCGCATCAGATCGATTGACGCGAGTCAGGCCGCTGCCCGCGTTGGCGATGAAGGTCAAGCCACCGTTGGCGACGGTGACGTTGTTGAGGTTATCGACGCCCCCGGTGTTCCAGGGACCTGCGCCGTAGGTCGCGCCGCTGTTGGGATTGACATCGGCGGGGTTCATGTTGGCGACTTCGCCGCCGTTAAGCTCGTGGCGCACCCCTCCGAAGCCCAGCCCTTGGATGTTGCCGCCCGCGGCCAGACCCAGCTTCTGATTCCCGCGCCCGTACCCGTCCTGACCCGGGCGCCGGAACCACGCCGAGCTGGCACTGCTTCCGACTGCGAACCCCTGCTTGCCGCTCACATCCGAGACCGCCATCTGCACGCGGTTCTGCCCGCCCTGATTGTTGGCGCCGGGCCTGGCGAGGTTTGAGTCGATGTAGGTCACGCCGCCGACGCTGCTGTGCCGCGCATCGAACGTGCTGGTATTGAGGCTGTATCCGTTAATGGTGTTGGGGTGGATGACAAAGGAGTTTCGACTGACCCACGAAGGATTGCCGCCCGACGGGTTGCGATTGGTCAGTCCTACCGACGCCACCGTCGCGACCTGATCGTTGATCAGCTCGAGCACGCCCTCGATGGAGCCCTGCTCGTGCCATTCGAGCCGCAAGCCCGCGTAGTTGGCGGTGGTGACCGGGCCCGCGCCGGCGCCGGCGGGAAATCCACCGCTCGGATTCGCCGTGATCGTTCCGCCCAGGTTGATCGGCGACAACTGCACGCTCGTGCCCGCGGTCGACGCCGCTTTGTACACCACCGGCGCTCCGGCACTGCCGCTTAAGAGTGTGATCTCGGTGCCCGGCGTCAGCAGGCTGATGCCGGCGCTGGTTGTAAAATTCCGCATGAAGGTCGCGCCGCTCAGTGAGATGGTCACCTGATCGCCGCTTTGCGCTGCTCGCGCGGCCGGCGTCGCTGCCGCGACCGCCCCCGCCAGCATCGCAAGGACCGCAATTGGATGTTTCGCACGCTTTGATTCTTTGCTCGTCTTCAACATTGGGATTCTCTCCTTCTCCGGCTTTAGACCGGTGGTTATCCCCCGCAATTTGGGAAATTGACTGCCCTTTAAATGTTCGCGTCTTACCGGCTCGGATCCGGACTCTGATCGATATCGGTGTTTGGACTCAGGCTGTAGAACCGATCACCCCATTCGAAGTTAGGCTTGATCGTTTCGCGGATTTCCTTGGTTTCAACATGCCCATCGACATAGAGGAAGTTGCTCTTGCGGGTGTCAAAGCCGCGCTCGAGCTTTCTGCGCCCGTGGTTTCGTCCCACCCAGTCCAGCCGCGTCGATGACGCCTCGCCGCCGGTGCCCTTGGGGTCCGGGCTCAGATCGCCAAGCCATGCCCGGCGATAGGACGGACGGCCCAAAATTGCGTTCGGGAGCGAGTCCATGTTCGGCTCATTCCCGCCCGCCACCGCCGCGAACCCATGCACCGGCCTGTGGCTCTTGCACACTTCCGCGTCGCTGGAGCGGCCCTTGTCCTTTACAATTCGCCAGTTCTGGTGGAACTCCGTCGCCAGGATCGTCGCGGACGACTTCTTGACCTGACCGGCTCTCACCCACACGTAACTGCGCGAATTGCCGTCGAACGGCACGCGGAACTTGTTCCGCGGCATCAGCGCTTCGTTCGCCGTGTACGCAAGCCGCGGTGCCTGCTGATCGATCACGCCATCCACGTCAGGCGCCTGACCTTCGTCGAGGTTCGCGGGGAAGGTGTTTGTCGGCGGAAGGCCCCCCTTCTCGATCGTCGGGCATTGAAACACTTCCCATCCATGCCCGGTGCTATAGATCTTGGGGTCGCGGCTAATTCCGTCCTTGCGGAAAATGATCGCCGACCAGTGGATATACCCTTTCGTCGGCTCGGTCGCGCCGGCGCCCTGGCCCTCGTACATGTACGATGCGGGGAACGTCCCCTTGTTCTCGCTCACGTATCCGTGAATTGCCTGGCCAATTGCCCGCAGATTCGCGGCGCACTTGGTGGCGTACGCCGATTCCCGCGCCCGAGCGAGCGCCGGCAGCAGAACCCCGATCAGAACTGCGATGATCCCGATCACAACCAGCAGTTCCACCAACGTGAAACCTTTGCAATTCTTCCGATGACGCATGCGCGTCTCCTTCCCGTATGAGTCTTCGGCGCGGTCGATGCGCCCCAATCGAGCGGCATGTCCGCCTGCACGTACTAAACCTCCTCCGTGCGCGGATGAAGTTCCCGAAGAATGAATGTTGAGATAATCCCCCGGTGCCGGGGAACACGCGGCCGATGCGCGCGCCTTTGAAGCTAACTCTCGCTTCGCGCCGAGGTTCCACGACGACAAGAAATCTGCCGGCCGCGCGGTAACGTGAAGAACGGGTTAAAGTGCTAGCCCATCGCCAACAATCGCGCCTCATCCAATCCCCGCCGTCCACTCCGGAGACACCTAAGGCCGACGCCGCCGCCGGGGACGACCATGGTGCCCCGCGGCCGGGACAATCGTGGAGTACTGCGACGTCTCGTCCTGATTCGCGTGCGCTGCATTACCCGAAAGCGTTTTCATCTCGCGCAACGCTCGCAACGTGTTGTCGGCGTTCTCCAGAACTTGGCGCACGTGCCCATCCATCATGTCATAACCCGCGTACCAATCCCGTTTCCGGCGAGCATCGCCATAGGGATTCGTCGAGCGCGCTGCGCCCTGAGCGCGTGCCTGCATTGCTTCCAACATGGTCTCATTCATTGCTCGGCCCGGATTGAACATCCGCACCCTCGATTCTGATCTTCGAGCAACGAAGCGTGATGAAGACGGCGCTAAGCAAGTGGAAATTGCCGGTAAATGGCAAATGGATTTCCACCCCCGCCCCCCGCCGAAGCCGGAAACATTCATGTCTTTGTCACCCCTTGTTCCCACTCCATTTCCCGCTATAATCCCCACCCCCTGTCGTTCCAGCGGCGATCCATCGATCCCGCGCGTCAGACCTGTTGCGGATGCCTCAGAACCATCCCCACCAGAACCCGCGAATAAGCCGCCCCCGCAAGGCCAAGCCCAGGGCTTCAGCCCTGGGTTCTCCTCTGCCAAATGGCGCCTCGCCCGTCCTGAGACCCCGAGCTTTGTCGAGGGGTAGAAAGCGTTCTCCCATGGGCCGTTACACCGGACCAAAAGTCAAACTCTCCCGCCGCGTCGGCGTCCCCATCGCGGACATCCCCAAGCACACCGCCAAGGAACTCCAACTTCCCGGTATGCACGGCTACCGCGGCCGCCGAAACACCGAATACGGCGTCCGTCTCACCGAAAAACAAAAGCTCCGCTTCCACTACGGCATGCTCGAAAAGCAATTCCGCCGTTTCATGACTATCGCCAAAAAATCCAAGGGCAACACCGCCAACTCCATGATCACGCTCCTGGAGACCCGCCTCGATAACGTCATCCGCCGACTCGGCGTCGGTCGAACCATCTGGGCCGCACGCCAGATCGTCGGTCACGGCCACGTCATCGTCAACGCCCACAAAACCGACATCTCCTCCTATATCGTCAAGCCCGGCGACACCATTACCTTCAAAGAAGGCATCCACAAAGTCCTCCGGGACAACATGGAAATGATGGCCGGTCACAACGTCCCCAACTGGCTCGAATGGAACCCCGCCCAACTCACCGGCAAGGTCAACGCGCTTCCCACTCCCGAAGACGTCCCCTTCGAAGTCAACATGAACCTCATCATCGAATTCTATCGATAATTTCCCGGCCACCTAACGATCCCCCAATGGGACCTTAGAATAACCGTCCTCAACCCGCGGATTCCGAGCGGCGTGGTCGCTTCAGCGACCATGTCTTTTTGAGTTATTCAAAGGCCCCCATGAACCTAAAAGTGAACGGCAACCACCGCGAGGTCGCCGAAGGCACCACCGTCCGCCAGCTCATCGAGCAGCATCAACTCAAGCCAGAAAAAGTCGCCGTCGAGCTGAATCGTCGCCTCATCCGCACCGACAAGTACGATCTCCCCCTCAACCAAGCCGATGAGGTCGAAATCGTCACCTTCGTCGGCGGCGGCTGAGCAAAGCAACCACCTCCTCAAACTCGCGGCTTCTTATACGGACTCCACTTAATTCCCGCGCCCTATGGTTTAACGGCCCCGCTTGCGGGGCGCGGGTTCCGAAAACGAATCAAGCGCAAGAATTAAATGAAATCCGTATGACCCCCGGCCGGAGCAAAGTATGGCATGAATTGTGCAGTCCATACCAATGAGAAAGGTCTCCATGCCGCCACCCCGCAGCGATCATCCCCTACGCGTGTTGGTGGTCGAAGACGATCCCGCCAGCCGAAAAGCGCTGATGGTCCTGCTCAAGCGGCTCGGTCATGAGGTCGAGGGTGCCGAGTGCGCCAGGGCAGCGCTTGCGAAACTGGATACACATCCCGAGATTGTCCTTCTCGACATCATGCTCCCCGACGGTTTGGGCATTGCCGTGCTTCAGGAAATCCGAACCCGCCGCCTGCCGATGCGCGTGGCGATTCTTACGGGGGTTCAAGATCCGCAGGAGATTGCCGAGCTAACCGATTACGAGCCTGATGCCATCTTCAGTAAGCCTCTGAACCTGAACGCGCTAACCGAATGGATGCAAACCGGAGTCGTTCCTTACTGAATCCCACCTCACCAGCCCGCTGCGGGCTTCGCTGCCAGATACGCGCCCCCGGCAATCAACACAATCCCCAGCCAGTTGATCGCGCTCGGCCGATCGCCCAGAACGATCACCGCAAGCAAAACCGCCAGTGGCATACTCAACTTATCGATCGGCGCCACCTGCGAGACTTCGCCGGCTTGAATGGCCTTGAAATAAAACAGCCACGAAACCGCCCCCGCCACCCCGGAAAGCACGATCATCGAGACCGATTTCCATCGCAGTTGCTCGAGCTTCGACCATTGCTCCGTCATCATCGCCACGCCGATCAGAAAGATCGTCATCACCACGCTGCGAACAGTGGTGGCCATATTAGAATCGACGCCCTTCATTCCCACCTTGCCGAAGATCGAGACGAAGGATGCCGCCAGCGCGGAGAGCAGCGCGTAAACGAGCCAGCGTGGAGCGATCATGCGCTCAAGCATACCGCGCCGGGTCCGTCAGCCCATTCTCCGCGAACCCCTTCAAGCGCAACTGACACGCATCACACTTCCCGCAGGCGGCTCCGTCCGCCGTCGGGTCATAACAAGTGCTCGTCATGGCGTAATCGACGCCAACGTCAATGCCGGCGCGAATGATCTGCGCTTTCGTCATCCGAATCAGCGGAGTATGGATTCTCAACTTGCGGTTCTGCTCCACCCCGGCCTTCGTCGCCAGGTTTGCCATCCGCTCAAACGCCTCGATGTACTCCGACCGGCAATCCGGGTAGCCGCTGTAATCCAGCGCATTCACCCCAATGAAAATATCCTGCGCCCCAAGCGTCTCCGCCCAGGCCAATGCAAAGGACAGAAAGATCGTGTTCCGCGCCGGGACGTACGTCACCGGTATTCCCTCGGCCATCGACTCCAACGCCCGATCCTTAGGCACCGCGATCGAATCATCCGTCAGCGCCGATCCCCCGAACGTCCGCAGGTCGATGTCCACGACCACATGCTTCGCCACGCCGCCCGCCGTCGCGAGTCGTGCCGCGCAGTCCAGCTCATGCACATGGCGCTGCCCGTATCGGAATGACATTGCGTACACGTCAAATCCCCGGGCACGCGCCATCAAAAGCGTTGTTGCGGAATCCAATCCGCCGCTCAATAAACAAACCGCTTTGGAAGCCATGGACTCAGGATAACCGGAACAGCCGCGTTCCCGCCCTTCTCCCGCGCCCGCCTGCCTCGGGAAAGGGCTGGCGTGAGGGCCTCTTCTCCGTGTTCGCTGAATTTGCGATTGCCCCGGCAACTGTAACACCCCCCGTAGAAGAGTCGGACAGCGAAGGGATCAACCAAAAACGACCTGACGCTGAACATTTCTGGGAATCATGATCATGCCATGCGAGTTTGCGTGGTCCGGCAGTGTGTGCCGGCTTGATAATCATCCTTCCCTTCTGAAACGTCCCAGGATTCTGAGGAGCATGTCATGGAAAATCTAGGCATCATTCTGTCGGTCGCGGGTTTCTTCGCTTTGCTGTACGGGCTTTACAAGCAGATGCTGACCGAACAGGTTCTTCGCTCGCCGCTGGTGAAGAGCGGCGATGCCGCCAACCAAGGCGCCGCCGTCGCCGGAGAGAAGGGCGCCATCGCGGTCCAAGGCGCCGTCGTGGCGAAGAACACGCTCATGTCGCCGATCACCAACACCGAGTGCCTGTATTACGACTTCGAGGTGAAGCAGTCCTGGAAGGAAGAAGTCTGGGACGAGCAGGAGCAGAAAAACAAGACCGAGACCAGGGAAGTCACGCTTGCCGGCGAGAAACTCGGCGTCAACTTCTCCATCGACGACGGCAGCGGACCGGTCACGCTCGAATCCAAAGACGGCGGGCTCTTTGACCTCGAGCAAACCTTCAAGGAATCCAAAGGCGCCGGCAAGCTGCTCCAGTCCTTCAGCGCCTTCGAAGAAGCCAAGTCCAACACCTACACCTTCGGCCAGTTCGAGATCAACATCAAGAAGGCCATCCCCAACAGCATCTTCAAGGTGTACGAGAAGGTGCTCAAGCCCAATCAACAACTCTTCGTCTGCGGCCGAGTGATCGAATCCGGCGCGATCGGCGGCTCGGGTCGGACGCACCTGATCGTGTCCACCCGAAACCGCGACAAGTTCCTGGCCGACGCTGGCCGTTGGATGCGCGAGCTCCTGTACACGGGCGGCGTCGCGACACCCGCCGGCCTGCTGATGTTCAACTGGGTGGTCGCCCTCGTGGTCTTCGCCGTCGCCGGAGCGGGATACGGAATCTTCAAAAAGTACCGCTTGCCGATCACCAGCGCCTCGGGAAAAATCACCGATCGAATCAAAGGCTGGACGAAGCGCCTGCAAAAGGCCGTCCCGGCATGACACCGAATCTCAATCTTCTTCAATAGACCCAATCCAAGTCCACTTCTCAATCGAGAGGTGGACTGGGTTTTCAAAGTGATCGTATTTGATCGGCTGCTCCGCTTCGTTCCGCCATCTCACGCGATATAACTTCGCAACGAACGGCTCAAAACCCACCCGCTCTAGAACGCATCCCGGCAGCAGCGCGGACGCCTCCGGCGAAAGAGCCGATGCCACCAGGATCACCCCAGGAGTTAGCCTCAGTTGCTCGAGCAGTTGCGTGTCAGCCGGCCGATCCAGCAGCACGACCGGTCCGGTCGATCGGCGATAAAACGAGGTGCTCGCGTACGTCATGCTCGCGGAGTATGGCCCCGCCAGGTTGGATCCGGAAAAGATCGTCACCTCTCCCGAGTGTGCGACCTTCCCCCAATCCGCCGCGACAGCGCGCCAGTTCGGCTTCGTGATCTCATAGGCAGTGTTTAAGGATAACCCACAAGCGATCAGCACCATCAAGGGGATCACCGTTGGCCAAGGACGCCACATGCGAAGCGGAGCCGCCGCCGCCAGCGCATATGCGGCCGGACTCGCCAGCAGCGTGTAGCGCATCAGATCGAGCTGCCGGGTCTTCGCCACCAGATCCACAATTCCCACCAGCCCGACAACTCCGATAACCGCAACGACCCACAGGCGCAAATCGCGCCGTCGCCAAGCCACCCACGCGAGCATCACATATGCGACGCCTCCCAAAACCGCGATCCGCCGCGACCGCTTCATGGGCTCATAAAAGTACCGCACCGGGAGCCGCCCCATCCGATCCGCCCAACGCACCACCTGCCCCGGCCGCGCATCGCCAAAGTAAATCCGAGTCACGCTCACATGGCTCTGATTCACCTGCCGAAGCACCCAGGGGCCCCAAAGCGCTGCCGCAATCACCGCCGCCGAAAGCGCCGCACCCACCGCCTGTCGCCGCGCGTTCCCGCGAAGACGAAACACCGCATAAAGCCCGAGAGCAACCGCAAAACCCCACGCATAATAATGCATCAGCAGCAGCGCCCCCAGAGAGAATCCAAACACGGTCGCGCGCCGCCAACTCGCTCCCCATCGCTCCATGCGCGCCAAGGCCCAACAAGCCGCCGTTCCAAACATCAGCAGCATCGCATACCCCCTGGCTTCCTGCGCGAACTCGATCTGCGGCCCCGCCAGCGCCGCAATCCCTCCAGCCCACAGCGCCGCGGATCGTCCATTCATCATCCGTACCGCGTCCACAAGAAACAACAGCGTTCCGATCGACGAAAGAACCGAAAGCCACCGCAGCGCCACATCGCTTTCCCCCACGCTCGCCCGCCAGAACCGCGCCATCAGCACGTAAAAAGGAGGATATCCCTCCGCAACTTGATTCGGCCAAACCGACCACCAGTCCGCCCGCCCCGCAAGATCCGCCAACCGCGGGCCGCGCTCCAAAATCTTCCCCGGCAAGATCGCTTCATGCGCGTATCCTCGCCCAACCGTCAACTCCGCCGTCAGAAACTCATCGCACCAGAAACTTTGCGCAGACAGATGGTACAGCCGCAGTACGAATGCAGTCATCAGGATCAACGCAAAGATCGCAATCCACATAACCCCGGGGTTGTCGGTCGCGTTGGACGCGCCGCGCGCGCCGGGAGTGGATTCGGTCAATGACTTCCCCGCCGGCGTCTGAGGCATCACGCGCTCGCTTGCGCCGCTGCGGGCGATGCAGCCACAGACCCCGGCGCCGCCTTCGACATCGAGTCAGCTTTTTTCCCGTACGTCCTCGCTCGCGGGAGCACCAGGCTCACATCCACGGGAACGTACTCAATCGTCGCGGCGCGATTGGCGACATCATACTTCGCAATCGTCGCCTTCAGGAAATTCGCGTCATCGCGATCCGGAAAATCCGGCTTGTAATGCGCGCCGCGGCTTTCGTTCCTCAACAACGCGCCCTTCAGCACCGTCTCGGCCAGCAGGATCATGTCCCACAGCGCGCGCGTAAACGAGAGATTCTGGTTCGTCCACATCCCGGTATCGCTGAGCTTCACCCGCTTGTAGCGCTCTTTCCATTGGGCGCATTGTTCAAGCGTTTTTTCCAGCCGCTCGTTGTAGCGCACGACCGTGCAGTTCTCGGTCATCGCCCGCCCCATCTCCTGCCACAGGAGATACGGATTCTCGTCGCCGGTGTTGCTGAGCAACGCGCCCTGCTTCTCCGTCTCTTGTCGAACGTACCCGTCAAAGACGCTCTGCGGCACATCCGCCGCAGCCGTCTTCACCACATCGTTGATATACGTCTTGATGCACGGTCCGCCGAACAAACCGTCGAAGATGCAGCTCAATAGCGAATTCGCGCCGAGCCGGTTCGCGCCGTGATACGCGAAGCTGACCTCCCCCATCGCATAAAGTCCGGGGATGTTCGTCATCATGTTGTTCGGCGCGCCCGCCTTCAGCCCACCCGTCTTCTCATCCTTCGTGAAGCCCGCCCACAATCCTCCCATCGTGTAGTGAACGGCAGGGAAGATCTTCATCGGCTCATCCAACGGATCCGTGCCGACGAACTTCTCATAGATTTCGAGAATCCCTTCCAGCTTGTGCAGGATCGCCGCTCGCCCACGCTTCTTCACCTCATCGCGAAGATCGAGGTACACCATGTTCCCGCCCCCGACCCCCAGGCCCTGCTGGCAGACTTCGAAAATCTCGCGGGTGGCGATGTCGCGCGGCACGATGTTGCCGTACTTCGGATAACGCTCTTCCAGAAAGTAATAACGTTCGCTCTCCGGAATCGAGTTCGGCGCTCGAGTATCGTGCGGCTTGCGCGGAACCCAAACACGTCCGCCTTCGCCGCGGGCGGATTCGCTGATCAATCGGCACTTGTCTTCACCGGGAATCGCCGTCGGATGCACCTGGATCATCTCCGGATTCCCATACCACGCACCGGCCTGGTAGCAGCGCGATGCCGCCCCGCCGGTGCAGATCACCGACATCGTGCTCTTCCCGAACACAAGCCCATTCCCCCCCGTCGCCATCACAACCGCATCGGCAGCGAACGATCGGATCTGCATCGTCCGCATGTCCTGCGCAATAATCCCGACGCACGCACCATCATGAATCACCGGCCAGAGAAATTCCCAGAACTCATACTTGTTGACGTACCCTTCGCTCTCCCGCCGGCGCGTCTGCTCATCCAGTGCATAAAGAAGTTGCTGCCCCGTCGTAGCGCCCGCGAAGAAGGTTCGCTTGAACAGTGACCCACCAAACAGCCGAAGGTCCCGCTGACCCTCCGGTGTCCGATTAAACGGCACCCCCATCCGATCGAGCAAATCAATAATCTTCGGCGCCCAGTTCGCCATTTCCAACAGCGGGGGCTGATCCGCCAGAAAATCGCCCCCAAGCGCCGTTTCGTCAAAATGTTCCCATTCGCTATAGCCCTGCTGCCGAGCGATCTCATTACAGGCATTGATCCCGCCCTGCGCGCACACAGAGTGCGAGCGCTTAACCGGAACCATCGAGAACAAGTCGACGTTCACGCCCTCTTCCGCCAGCTTGATCGTGCAAGCCAACCCCGCCAGTCCGCCCCCAACCACGATCACACGCTTTTTCGATGCGGCCATTGCTTTCTTTCGTTGTCCTAACCCGTGCTACAAAAATCTCTACCACATGTCTTTGCCCATCTTGGTTCGCTTGGCGTGGATGAACTTCAAGTGATGTTCCAGATGATTCACACCCGTTTTAACCAGATCAGTCAGCGTCTTGCGACCCGCTTCGCTATGCATCCCCGCCCGATCAAACGCCGCCTCCGGCAGATCGTTCAGCACAGTCGCCAATTGCCGCCGAGTCAGATCAAACAAATCCACCGCATCCGCCGCCGACCGCGCATCATAGCTCAGCGCCGCCGCCCACTTGTTTTCATCAAACGCGGGCAGCGTCGGATTATCTTCTGAGATCACGCGCTTGATTCGATCCGCGAACACCCCATCGCAATCCGCCAGGTGCATGACCACGTGCTGGATCGACCACTTGCCCACATCCCAATCGCCGGGCGGCCTGGTCAGCAGATCTTCCTTCGTCAGGTTCGAAATCGCCTGCCGAAGCTTCGATCCTCCGGCCTCGTACAGTTCCAGAATCGATTTATCCATCGCAACCTACCCCACCCCCGGATGATCCACCACAACCGGCGCGTTCATCACCTTCGGCACATCAATCCGACTCGCCGATACCATCGCCACAATCCCGCACATGAACGTCAATGCAAACAACCCGGCACATGCATAACCCCACCTCTTCTGAGCGCCGGCACTAATCGTCAAACCCCACGTGATCGCCGCCGTCCAGAATCCGTTGGCCAGGTGATAACACGATGCCAGAATCCCCAACGGATACACAACTCCCGGCACCCACCAGTGCGACTGCATGTGCCGGCCGATAGTTTCCGACGCCCGATGCGGATCGAACGAAAGCGTCTGTCCGAACCACCCATACTTCAACGCAAACACATGAAAGATCATAAACGCCACGATCACCCACGCGCTGATCCGCTGCATCAGGTAGAACCAGTTCCTGGCGTATGGATATCGATCCACATTCGGCTGCCCCGTGAACACAATGTACGCCCCGTACACCGTGTGATACAGGATCGGCATATAGATCAACCCCCATTCCAGTCCCCACAGGACCGGCAGATCGTGAATCTTGTTCACCTGCACCTGGTAATGCGTTCCCATCTGGGCAAGCGTCGCATTGACAATCAGGTGAACGACGAGATAACCGCCAAAGATAATCCCCGTCAGCGAGTGCAGCCGCCGCAGGAGAAAATGATATCGCCCGCCAAGCACGGGAACCGTGTAATCAGAGCCAACCGCCGTCGTCACAATCGCAATTCCTTTCCCAGCCCGTCAGAGCTTAACGCCGCGCGATTATAGGTGACGCCTCTACCCCGCGCCAAACGAGGCAGCATGACGAATCATGTGAAGCGCTGCGGGACCCCATAGGGGTCTTTATTTCTTTTCCCGTACCATCCACACCTCTACCTCGCGCTTCTCCATCACGAAGCTCACGCCCGTCTGCTCCGACGCCACTTCCAGGAGTTTCTTCACCTTCTCCTCGCGCTGGGCGCCCGCGGGTGTTCTCGAAACATAGCTTGAGTGATGCGTCCGCCATTGGAAATTCTGCGGCGCCTTCGTTGTCGTCTCATCCACTACCCGCAGATTGATCAGCGACCCCAGACGATTGAAAAACGCATCCATGGTCCCCGAGCCCCCGCCGCCTCCCTCATTGGGATCACTTTCGTCCGCACGGAGGTGGACGGTCCCCTTCCCGTTGTTGCAATCAAACGTCCAATCCCCGCCGGCGACCACCACCTCCCGCTCCACCTTTTCCGGCACAAACTCGATCTTCCGCTTCGTTGCCTTCTCGAAAATCCCCGCGAGCGCTTCCAACTTCTTCTCCCGCTCCACGTCCGGGTTGACGATCCAATCTCCAGCAAGCTTCGCCGACAGCAACTGCTTCGGTCCCTCAAACTCAAAGTTCTCCAGATCCAACACCGATTCCAATACCCCGGCCAGCGTCAGCGGATTACCATTCAAAAACCCCGACGCCCACTTCCGTAATTGGCCCGTCCAGTGGAAGCAGAAATAATCCGGCCCTTTAGGAATCTGCTGCGCCTGAGACGAATTCTCGATCCGGTAGTAATCCATCCGCTCCGGAATAAACGGCGGCGGAATGCGCCTGAGAACCTCTTCATCCTCCAACCGATAAACCTGATCAAACTTCTCCCGCCAGGCCGGCGTCTCTTCGCCGACAGCAACAAGCATCCCCGCGAGAATCACCATCCCGATGACCCACCCGTGCCGATTTTTCATGGCCTTCATGTTATCCGCGGATGCTTTTCCATGCCATCGCGTATCAGTCGCTCCAGCGCGACCGCGTTCTCAACACGATCAAACTCGCGATTCTTCATTGAGCGATTTCATCAAAAACAGTAACTTAAGCCTAGCCGTAAGAGGTCGAATGATCTGGGACAAGCCACGAATCACCGAAGAACTCCGACGCCTGCATCGTCGCGGCACCGATCTTTCCTACAATGCGCTCGCAAAGAGAAAGCAGTCGCTGGTCTCCGCCGCCGCCTATCACTTCGGATCGTATCGCCGCGCGGTTGACGCCGCGGGAATTAATTATGACTCGGTCGTGCGCCGCCCGCGCTGGACCAGGTTATTGATCATCCGCCTCATCAAGGATGCCAAACGCAAGGGCCACGATCTGCACTGGTCCGCCGTCACCAGGCGCCGCGATGATCTCGGCCGCGCCGCCTTCGCATCGCTCCAGCCCCGCCTGTTCGGCAAATGGGACCGCGCGCTCCATGCCGCCGGTCTCGATGCCAATGAAGTCTCGCGCTATCGTAAGTGGGACCGCAACTCGGTTGTCTACGAGCTTCGCTCTCGTGCATCCGATCAGGAGCCGCTCAACAGCGGCGCCATCCAGCGCGACGATTCCGGCCTGCACGCCGCCGCCGTCCGACATTTCGGAAGCTACGACACCGCCCTGCGCGCCGCGAAAGTCGACCCCGATTCCGTCCGCCGCCGCCGATCCTGGACCAAATCCGAAGTCATCACCGCCCTCAAACAAGTGCACCGCCACGGCCAAAATCTCGCCGACTCATCCATCCGAAGAGACAACCCAGCCCTCTACGGCGCCGCCGTAAGACTCTTCGGCACCTTCACCTCCGCCCGCCATTCCGCCAAAGTCCCATGGAAGCGGCGATAACGGACTCGTACCAAATGCAACCACGGAGACGCCGACGCGCCGAGACAGACGCGGAGAATTCAATTCGAGAGAATCACTCTCTTAATTCCGTCTTTCAAGATCGCGACGTTGAAGTTGATGAGCAGCCCCACATGCAGCTTCATGATTCGCAGATACGTAATTAATTGCGCGCGGTGAATCGCCGACAATCCTTCACACGCTTTCAGTTCCACAATCAGCCGTCCCTCGATAATCAAATCGATGCGACTGTCTCCCACCGACTTTCCCTTATACATCACCGCAACCGGCACCTGCCTCCGATAACGAATCTCCCGAAGATCCAGTTCATGACACAGCGCCTCTTCATACATATTCTCCGTCAACCCCGGCCCCAGCGCCCGATGAACCTCGATCGCCGCCCCAATCACCACTTCAGTCAATGGATCCGATTCCTCTTCAATATCCCGAGCATGAAACTCATCAAATCTCATTCTTCCTCCGCGTCCGTCTCCGCGCCTCAGCGTCTCCGCGGTTGCATTTCATGATCAAACCACCCGCACCTCAAGCCTTCCCGGCCTCGCCGCCCCCACCCGCTCCATCGCCATCTGATGCGCTTCATGATAATGCTTCACCAGCGCCGACCAATCGAACACCTCGCTCAATCGCTCCGTCTTGTTCCGCAGCTCGATCCGCTGCCGCCGGCTCATGCGCACGAACGACATCAGATAATCCGTCAGTTGATCCGCCGCCTGATCGAACCCCGCATACCGCCGGTTCAGCACCAGCACCCCCTGGTCCGGCGCTTCAGGAATATGCCGCTGCACATACGCCCCAAAACCGCTCAAATCCGTCGTCACCGCCGGCACGCCCAGCGCGATGCTCTCCATCGGCGTATATCCCCAAGGCTCGTAATAGCTCGGGAAAATCCCCATATGACACCCCCGCACGAACTGCTCGTAATCCAGGTTGATCAGCGGGCTCGTCGCGCTCATGAAATCCGGATGAAACACCACCTTCACATGGTCATCCGCCGAATTGAACATCTTCCGCGCCCGCAAATGCCCCAGGATCGGATCGTTTGCATCATCCACCAGATCGTGCGTCACAATCATCGGCTGCCGCCCGCTTCGCCACGCATGGATCGCACGCTTCAACCTCACCTGCGATTCATCCGGCATCAGCTCCCCGTACGTCGGCGTCCGACTCGTCACCGCCGACAGGAACAGCTTCCGCCCCATCTGCTGCTGAATATCCAGACACGTGTTCCGCATCTCGTTGAACATCGACTGGTTCCGCAGCACATCCACGTTGATGTTCCGAATCGGCGCTCGCGTAATCACAAACGCCACGATCGTCGGCTTCGGTAGCATCGCCGGCATCTGCTTCATCCGCTCGTTCAGCCGATGCAGCCCCTCGATAAATAGATCCATCCCCTTGTTCCGATACTCGTACCGGCCGCTCGTGAAAAAGTAGAGCGTGTTGTCCAGATCAAACGAGTAGCTCGGAAAAAAATGCCCCATCACAAATTCATGAATCCGCTCCTTGTACTGCCGGTGCAGATTCTGAAACTCGTGCAGCGCCGCGAACCGCCGATGGTTTAATCCATTCGGCAGGATCACATCCGGACGCCGCCCCAGCAGCTTCTCCGATTCAAACGCCGTCACTTCGCTGACCGTTGTAAAAACCGTCGAGGCATGTGTCGCCGCCCGCTCGATCGCGAACCGCGGAAAAATGTTGAACCGCGCCGCCTCCTCATCCGCGTTCGTAAACGGCAAATGGTTGTAGAACTCCGGGTTCCCGCTCGCAAGGTATCGCCCCAGCAGCGTCGCATGCGTCGTAAAAATCGTCGCGATCGGCAGCTTCAAATGCGCGATCCGCGGCACCGCCACCCCGCCCATCCACTCATGAAAATGCGCCAAAATCGTCCGCCCGCCCGCAACCCGCGCAAGCTCCCGAAAAAACTCCGTCACCGTAAATCCAAACGCCACCACATCATTCACTTCCCCATCATTCGCCACCGTGGAAATCCCATGATCCGCCCACAGCAGGTACTTATCCTCATGAAGCCGCGAATACCGCGCCCGGTAATCCAGCAAAATCACCCGCGGCCGCCCCGGAACCAGCCACCGACCAAAGTGACACGGAATCCCCGCATCCCGCAGATGATCCAGCGCCTCCCGAATCACCCCGTCGCTCGGCCTCTCCTCAAACTCCAGCGCCGCCGTCGCCGGATTATACGGCCCGATCAAACAATAACGATCATCCCACTGGTCCTTCATCGCATCCGCTTTGGTGCGGAGCACGGTATAGATCCCCCCCAACTGCCAGCAAACCTCCCATCCAATCTCAAATAAGAGCGGAGGTAATGGAGCCGGTGGGGGAGACGTCTCCGGTTCCTGCTTCGCCGGTTCCACAACCTCAGCCCCAACACCCGCCCCAGCACGAAGTCGCTCATCTGCCGCTTGCGCCTTCGCGGATGGAGCAATCACGGGAACTGACTTGATCGGTTCTGGACCCTTGTCCTTCTCCGGAAAAACTTGACGAACAATCTGCGCCGTCGAAATCCTTTTCACCGGAGAAACACTGGCCCCCACATTCCTCTGATTCAAAGCCTTCTCCGCCTCCACCCCCGACCCCAGCGGCGCCGTCACGGGAAGCGTCTTCTCCCCCATGGCCCCCTTCCCATTCCTCACCTTCCCTGGACCACCTCGTTTGTTCATCCCGCCATTATCACCGTTCCCCCCAACCCAACGCAATCGCCCCCGCAACCGCTGATCCCCTCGCCCGACCCGCGTCATTTCACCTCGCCCGGCACTCTCTCTTATCCCCTCTCCCGGTACTCCGGGAGAGGGTTAGGGTGAGGGTCTGCCCCTTCAACTCGCCCTTCTCGCCCACCTCATCTTCGCCGACCGCGAACGCGGATTCGCTTTCTGCTCCGCCTCCCCCGCCACCACCGGCTCACGACTCACCGCCTCATAAACCCCATCTCTCAACCCCTCCGCAAACGCCCCCTTCACCCGCCGATCCTCACCGCTATGAAACGAAATGATCGCCCCCACCCCGCCCTCCTTCAGCACCTCAGGCAACACCGTAAGCAGCCGCTCCAGATTCGCCAGCTCCCGGTTCACCAATATCCTCAGCGCCAGAAACGTCCGCGCCGCCGGATGCAGCTTCGCGCCCGCCGCCCGCTTCAACGTGAAATCCCGCGCCGCGCAAACAATCGCCACCAACTCCTGCGTCGTTTCAATCGTCTTCTCTTCCCGAGTCTCCACGATCAACCGCGCGATTTGCCCCGCATCCTCCTCATCCCCCAGTTCCAAAAGCGCCGCCGCGATCTCCCGCTCGCTCATCCGCGCCAGCATCTCCGCCGCCGTCTTCCCCCGCGACCGATCCATCCGCATATCCAGCGGCCCACTCCCCCGATACGAAAAACCCCGCGAAGCATCATCGATCTGCGGGCTCGCCACACCCACATCCGCCAGCACCCCATCCACCTTCTCAATCCCCAGCCCCCTCAGCACCGTCGGCAACGCCGCAAAATTATTCTGCACCAACTCAAAATCCCCTCCCACGCACGCCAGATTCTCCCGCGCCCGCTCCAGATTCCCCGCATCAAAATCAATCCCCACCAACTTCCCCCCCGGCATCACCCGCTTCAACAACTCCGCCGAATGCCCGCCCAACCCCACCGTGCAATCCACCACCACCATCCCCGCGCGCATCCCCACCACCCCCATCACCTCATCAAGCAACACCGGCACATGCCGCACCGCACGCTTCATCGTTTCAACCTGTTATAAGCACTTCACTCACTTCCCGCGCCCTCGTTTAGCGGTCCCGCTTGCGGGGCGCGGATTTCTCCTTTTCCCTTCGCGCCTTCTTCGCGCCTTCGCGACTTCGCGCTCTCTTCGCCTTTACCAATCCACTCATAACTCCAGCGCTGCGCGAAAAGCGCGCCCAACGCGCAGCGCGCAAGACCACAAAATCCCCGAAAGTAAAATTCTTTTCCCTCGCCTTACCTCAAAATCAAAGATTCCTTAAAACGCGCTGCGCCTCCCGGCACTTTCGCGCGCAGCGCGCGCCAAAAGGTAGAGGGTGCATAATCTCCCTATCAGCAAAACGCCCCCTCACGCTCTTTGACAACCCGCCGCCGCGAGACCATTTCCCAAAACTTCCCATTTCTTCCCACTTTTGCAAAACGATTGGGAACTTTCCCGAGCCCGTCATTCGAAATTCGGATTTCACTCGTCATTCTGGTTTCGTAATTCTGGTTTCGAACCCGGATCCCCCTCACCACAACTCCATCTGCTTCCGCGCGGACTTCGGAACCCGAAAATGTTCCCTCGTCAGCTCCGGCATCCCCTCATCAATCCCCACTTTCCGCCTCGCCACCTCAAAAATACTCTTCATCTGCTCCGCCCAAACCCCTTTCCCCTGCATCCGCGACCCGAACTCCGGATCATTCAACTTCCCCCCGCGCAATTCCATGATCCGATTCAGCACCTTGCTCTTCCGATCCGGAAAATGCCGCTCCAGCCACGCCTCAAACAAATCCTTCACACCATAAGGCAACCTCACCGGCACATACCCCGCGCTCAGCGCTCCCGCCTCCCGAACCGCCTTCAAAATCGCCGGAACCTCATGATCCGTCAGACCCGGAACCACCGGCGCCAACATCACCCCCACCGGCACTCCCGCCGACGCGAGCTTCGCAATCGCCTCCAGCCGACGCCGCGGCGTCGACGCCCGCGGCTCCATCACCCGATGCACCTCCTCGTCCAGCGTCGTCACGCTTAACATCACCACGCACAAATTCCGCTTCGCCGCCTCAGACAAAATATCAATGTCCCGCGTCACCAGCGCGCTCTTCGTAATGATCCCAAACGGATTCCCAAACTCGCTCATCACCCCAATGCACTTCCGCGTAATCTCCAGCTTCCGCTCCACCGGCTGATAACAATCCGTCACCCCGCTCATCGAAATCGTCGCCGGCTTCCACTTCTTCGAAGAAAGCTCCTCACGTAATAGTTCCGGCGCATCCACCTTCACCATGATCTTCGTCTCAAAATCCAACCCCGCCGAGAAACCCAACCATTCATGCGTCGGCCGGGCATAACAATAAATGCATCCATGCTCGCATCCCCGATACGGATTGATCGACCAATCAAACCCCACATCCGGCGAATCATTATGCGCAATCACTTTCCGCGTCGAATCCCGCAGATAAATCGTCTTCACCCCATCTTCTGCCGGCGCGCAATCGCCATCCGGATCCATCACCACATCGATCTTCTCAAACCGATTGGTCGGATTCTCCGCCGCCCCCCGCCCATGAACCGGCAACGACACTGGCATTCCTACACTCTAAGTGCACCGCCCGTCCATTTCACCGTTCGCCTCGCCAGATTAGTTAACCGCGGACTAAACTTTGTTATGGTTCATTTTCCAAATCGTCCGTCGATCGCCATCCTCGGCTCCGGCGCGGTAGGGGGGTACTACGGCGCCCAACTCGCCCGATCCGGTCTTGACGTTCATTTCCTCTTCCGCTCCGACTACCAACACGTCAAACAACACGGCCTCTCCATCCGCTCGATCAACGGCGACTTCGCCATTCCAGCCGGCGACCTTCACGCCTACAACTCCACCTCCGAAATGCCCAGGGTCGACCTGGTGATCATCGCGCTCAAATCAACCGACAACCCTTCCCTCGCAACCTTGATCCCGCCCCTTCTTCATGAGACCACGTCCATCCTCACCCTCCAAAATGGTCTCGGAAATGAAGACCATCTCGCCCACCTGTTCGGCGCGCACCGAGTCTTAGGCGGCATCGCCTTCACCTGCATCAACCGCCTCTCCCCAGGAGTCATTCACCACCAGGACCATGGTCACATCCACTTGGGTGACTTCTCCGGGGACTTAGCCCCCGGAGAACACACCGGGGGTGACCGCTCCGCAACCCACCGCGCCCGACAAATCGCCCACCTCTTCACCCGCGCCAAAATTAGAACCACCCCCATCGCGAATCTCCTCGAAGCCCGTTGGGCCAAGCTCACTTGGAACATTCCTTTCAACGGCTTAACCACCCTCCTCGACGTTTCCACGGATGTCCTCATTGCCACTCCCGCCGGAGTCCACCTGATTGAAGCGATCATTGAGGAAGTCCGTGCCATCGCCGCCAGCACCGGCATTCACCTTGGGGACACCATTGCCGCCGATCAAATTCGCCTGACCCAGTCCATGGGTCCATACCTCACCAGCACGCAGCTTGATCGTCGAAACCGCCGTCCGTTGGAACTGGAAGCGATCTTCGTCCGTCCGCTGGCAATCGCCCGGTCCGCTAATATCGCGGCTCCCCACCTGCATTTTCTGAATGAGGCGCTTGAAATAGTTAATAACTCGATCGCTACGGGAACTTCTTAAGTTCCGGCCCGTACAAATCTTGCATCCGAGTGGCCCCGTTCAAAACCTGGGTTATATTTGGATGAGAAGAACAGTCCGATGATGCCGCTTCGGACGAGAATTAGGGCTTGGAGGCCCGCACGCCATGTTTTCCCAGCGTCGCACCGCCCAACTTGGTCTTGCTTCCGCCGTCACAGTGCTCATCGCCGCCATGGTGACGATCTTTCTTCGTCCCCTGTTCGACCAGCGTCCGATCGCCTTTGCTGAACCGGGAAACCCAGCTCCTTACTTCAACCTTCACGATGGTGAAGGCCGGTCTGTTTCTCTCGACGATCTTCGGGGCTCCGTAGCCGTCCTCTACTTCACCTCCGTCAATTGCCCCGACTGCGGCGCGTACAACGCGCGCATTGAATCGCTTGCCCAGCGCTATCGCAGCGATCCGCGCGTGCGCTTCATCGCGGTGAACATTGATCCTGCCGCCGATGCACTTCAGGTGCGCGTCGATGCGAAGATCATCGGCCGGACCTTCCCGACTGTGATCGATGAAAAAGCTCTTGCGGCCACGGCTTATTCGATCAAGTCCACGCCGCAGATCGCGGTGATTGCGCCGACGGGGATTCTTCGTTATCGGGGTCCGTTTGACGACAACGCTGTGGAGTCGCAAGTGAAAGATCACTATGTGATGGACACGCTCGCATCGCTGTTGAATAACTCTGAACTGGCTGCGGCGTTTCCGACGAGATAAGTTCGGATCAAGGCATAGGCCGCAGGAGGGCCAGGAGCTCGGCGTTTCCCGTTGCTCCCTTGATGGGGCTGTCGGTGATTTGGTCGATCGAGAATCGGGCGTTTTCGATTTCTGGTTTTAACGCTTCGATCACGCCGGGGAGTTCTTCGGTCGGGAGAACGCCCTGTTTTAACAGCTTGGGGTCGGCTTCGTAGTGGGGCTTGATGAGCGTGACGCAAATTCCGTTTTCAGCGAGCATTCTTCTTGCCGGGGGGAGGATGTGTTTTTGTTTGGTCCACGCGACGTCGATGGTCACGAGCTGAATTTGTTCGGGAAGCGTGGCGTGCATGGCGTTGGTGCGCTCCATCACGATCACGCGGGGATCTTTGCGCAGTTTCCAGGCGAGGACGCCGTAGCCGGTGTCGATGGAATAGATCTTTGCGGCACCGCGATGGAGAAGACAATCGACGAAGCCTCCGACGTTGGAGCCGAGGTCGGCGCAGATGAGGCCTGTGACGTCGAGGGCGAAGGCATTCAGGGCGTGATCCAGTTTTTGTCCTGCTCGGGAGACGAAATCAGGCATTGGCGGATTCTACCGCCCGGGAGGCAGAGAAGTTTTTCTTGAAGAGTGTGGTTATCGCGGCTGCGTTCGCGAGCCGAGGCGGCGGCGGGCTTCGGCGAGGCCGGTTTGGGCGGCGATCATGTCGGCGTTTTCGGGGTCGGCTTTGATGGCGGCTTCGAAGTGGGGGATGGCGCCGGCCCAGTTCTGATCGACCGAGAGGTTCATGCCGATCTGCAACTGCGCGCGGGCGAGGTTGGTGCGCGCCTGGGCTTGGAGCGGGTCGTTGGGTCCGGCGACGGCGACGGCGTCGGCGTACTTGTTGCTGGCCTCGTCCAAACGGTTCAATCGCCGAAGGGCGTCGCCGAAGTTATTGTGAAATCGCGCGTCACTGGGCCGGCGTTTCACGGCGTTCTCGAAGTGTGGGAGCGACTCTTTGACCTTCTCTGCCGCCACGTAAACATTGGCGAGGTTGTATTCGGTCTCGGGATCACCGGGCTTGGTGATAAGGGCTTCCTTGTAATGATAGATCGCGTTGTCGCGATTGCCGGAGCGTTCGGCCATGTTCCCGAGCATCTGATGCGCGACCATGCTGCGCGGGTTTACCTTCAGCGTGTGGGCGAAGAGGGATTGGGTATCGCGCCAGAATTCCGTTTGCCGGTAGCACAAGATGCCGAGGGTAATGACGAGCAGACCGGCGATGCCGGCAACCCAGGGCCTGGGATATCGCGAGCAGAGATACGCGACGACCATCGCGGGTCCGAGCATGGCGACGTAGAGGTAACGGTCGGCGACGCTGGAGTAGTATTGGAAGTCAAAGGGAAGCAGTCCGAGGACGGGCAGCAGCGCGGCGGCAAACACGCCGCCGGCAACGATGATCCAGCTTGCGGTTCTTCGGTAGTAATAGCCGATGGCGATGATGGAGGCGGGGATCAGCCACAGCGTTAACGTCGCCAGCTTTTCGTACTGCATGAGGCGATCGGGCGATTTGCTGTAGTCTGCCGCGAGGGCGATGGGGAAGACCAGGTGATACAGGTGGAACGCCATCGCGTAACCCGCGAGGATGGGTCGGGACCAGAGCGGGGGAATGTAATCGAGCGCGGTTGCGGGCTGCGCCATGCGCCCCACGACGAGAATCGCCAGCGCCATCAGCAGCCAGATCCACAGGGGGCCGCTGACTTCAGTCCAGGATCGTCGGAAGAGGAACAGGTCGATGATGCCGACGATAATCGGCACGGTGACGGCTGAAGGTTTGGAGAGCATGGCGAGGACGAAGAAGATGGTTGCCAGGAGGTAGGGGACCTGCCAAGCGCGTCCTTCTTCGCCAGCTTGGCGGCGCGTTGCGTAGAGCAGGTACTGCCAGATGGCGGCGAGGGTGAAGAGACCACTGAGTGCGTCTTTGAATCCGGATACCCAGGCAATCGGCTCGACCTGCACGGGATGCAGGGCGAAGACGAGGGCGCCGAGCATGGCTGCCCACTCGTGCGCGACCAGCATTCTTAAAATGCCAAACACCAGCACCGCGCTCAGGATGTGCGAGAGAATGTTGGCGGCGTGAAAGGGGTAGGGATCGAGGGCGATTCCGCGTTCATCGGGCACCTCGAGCTTGGCGACGTGTGCGACGCCGGTCCAGACGGTGTAGGTGACGGGAATCCAAAGATCGAGGTACGGCTCTTTCCAGTACTTCATCAGGCCGCCGATGCTTGGCGGATTGAAATCGGGATTGGCGGCGATGGTCTTGGGATCGTCCCAATCGACGAAGTCGAACCGCCGTTCGGAACTCAATGACCCCAGCCAAACGCGCCAGAATGCGGCGCCGGTAAAGGCGACGATGATCGCGATCATGATCGCGGTGCGAATCCACGTGGAGCCCGCGACGGGAGTAGGGACTGCTTCGACGGGCTGAGGTGCGGTTAGGGTCGTTGCCATAAATCAGTCTGTTGAATCGGCGAGCAAAAAGCGCGCGGACGCGTTTTTGACTAAGTAAAGGCCGGGGCCTGCATCCCGAAAATATAGCCTAGTTCGTTGTATGCAAGGGGCTTGCGCCCGATGGCGGCGCAGTTTAAGCGCTGGAAGCCTTTCGAACCGTGCGATTCATACGATTGGATGAGGTTTCCAGGTTCAAAGCAAAAGTTTCAAGGCCCCGCCGCCGAAGGCCGCCGCGTCTTCATGCCCGACGAGCACACTCTTCTCGGCGATTCATATCATTGCTCAGATTGCCTGCGCGGGGGGCAAACTATCGACCGACTCAAGACTTGCGGGGATCGTGCCGAATAAACAGGCAGGGGAAGTCCCTGTTTACAGCGGTTGACCTATGCCACGAGATATTCCGGTTGGAAATGGGCGGCTGCTGGTTACGTTTGATCATCAGTACCAGATTCGCGACTTTTATTTTCCGCATGTGGGGCAGGAGAATCATGCGGGGAACGGACCTTGCCGGTTTGGGGTTTGGACGGATGTGCCGGGGCGGCATCGCAATCAGCTTGCGTGGACGAACGATCCGGGGTGGAACATTCGGCAGCGGTATTTGCGGGATACGCTGACGACCAGTGTGTCGATGGATCATCCTGATCTGCGGATGGCGATGTACTGCAATGATGTGGTGGACTTCCATCGGCCGATCATGATCCGCAAGATCAAGATCAAGAACATGGCAGCGCACGAGCGTCATGTGCGTTTGATGCACCATCAGGATTTCAACATGTTCGGGACGAAGATCGGGGACACGGCATACTTCGATCCGGAGCTGAACAGCATCGTTCACTATCGCGGGAAGCGATACATGATGGTGACGTTCTTTGAATCGCCGACGGTGGGGGCGGATGGGAAGGAAACCTGGCAGCAGCGGATCAACGAATATGCGACGGGGACGAGTGGGTTTCATGGCGCCGAGGGAACGTGGCGGGATGCGGAGGACGGTCATCTGCAAGGAAATGCGATCGCGCAGGGTGCGGTGGACTCGACGATCTCTTATCACGCGGACCTTGCGGCGGATGGCGAGCATGTTTGTTACATGGCGATCATCGCGGGGAACTCGCGCGAGGAGTTGGTTGAGCTTCACAAGTGGTTGCTGAAGATGACGCCGCAGGGCGTGATCGATCGCACGAGCGCGTATTGGCGGCTGTGGGTGAACGGCACGAACATCAACTTTGGCAATTTGCCGCCGAAGGTCGTGGAGATTTTCAAGCGTTCGCTGCTGGTGATGCGGACGCAGATCGACAACGGCGGGGCGATCGTGGCGGCGAACGATTCGGACATCATGCAGTTCTCGCGGGACACGTATTCGTACGTGTGGCCGAGGGATGGGGCGCTGGTTGCGGATGCGCTGGATCTGGCGGGGTTTCCGGACGTGGCGCGGTCGTTTTATTCGTTCTGCCAGCGGACGATTACGCCGGAGGGGTATTTTCTGCACAAGTACAATCCGGATGGATCGCCGGCATCGAGCTGGCATCCGCGGGTGATCAAGGGGAAGAGCGCGCTTCCGATTCAGGAAGATGAAACGGCGCTGGTGGTGTGGGCGCTTTGGCGGCACTATTACCATTACCGGGACATTGAATTTATTCGACCGCTGTGGGTGGACGTCGTGCAGAAGGCGGCGGAATTCATGTGCAAATACCGCGACCCGAAGACGGGGTTGCCGCTGCCGAGCTATGACCTTTGGGAAGAGCGGTGGGGGGTGCATGCGTTCACGGTTGCGACGGTGTATGGCGGGTTAAAAGCGGCGCGGAATTTTGCGGTTTGCTTTGGGGATCGCGAGCGCGCGGATGAATACGCGAAGGCTGCGGAGGAGATTAAGGCGGGGGCGGCGAAGTATTTGTATAGCGAGAAGCTTGGAAGGTTTGTGAGGCGGTTGGTGCCGAAGGATCAAGTGGATCCGGTGGCACCGCAATCGAATGGTGAAGCAGCCGCGACGCAGGCGTCGCCCCTACAGGATGATCCGTATGAAGTGGACGAAGTGATTGATGCTTCGCTGTTTGCGATTTACAAGTTTCACTTGTTTGATCCTGAGGATGAGCGCGTGCGGTCTACGATGCGCGCGGTTGAGGAAAAGCTTTGGGTGAAGACGCGCGTCGGGGGCGTGGCGCGATATGAGAATGATTATTACCATCGGGTGTCGAACGACATTGCTTCGGTGCCGGGCAACCCGTGGTTCATCTGCACGTTGTGGCTGGCGGATTACATCATCACCCGCGCGCAGACGCCTGGGGAATTGAAGATGGCGTTGCCGATCTTCGAGTGGACGGCTGCGCATGCGCTGGAGAGCGGCGTGCTTGCGGAGCAGGTGAATCCGTATACCAATCAGCCGATCAGCGTGAGTCCGCTAACGTGGAGTCATGCAACGGTCGTCAGCACGGCGATCAAATACCTCGAGAAGTTGGAGCAGTTGCAGCTTTGCACGACGTGTAATCAACCGATCTATCGAATGCGGCGCACGGGGCCGGTGGAAGTGAAGAGCCAGGCGACGTTCGATCGGCACGATTCGGGGTTTGATATTCCTGACAGCCGGGAGACGGCGAGCACGATCGGGAAGTTCACCCGAGAAGATCCGCGGACCCGGCAGTCGCTGAAGGTGATTCTGTCGATCGATGTCCGCGACTGCATCGGCTGTGATGTGTGCGTCGCGCATTGCGACCGCGGCGTGCTTCGGATGATTGACGGGAAGGCGATGGTGGACCTCCGGCATTTGAACAAGTGCGATTTGGACGGCGAATGCGTGGAAGTGTGTCCGACGGATGTGGTGCATTTGATTGTGGAGCCGACGGAGCCGAATGCGATGAAGGAGCTGACGGGGAGTGCGCCGCCGGCGCTGGTGAGGCGGGATCCGGGGGAGCAGTTGTAGGCCGTCTTCCAGAACGCAATTGGCATCGCTCGGCTGGGTGCGTGGCAATTCTGGCGGCAAAAGGCGTGGCGCCGAAGGACGAAATCCGAGGCACGAAATCTGAAACAAACCCCAAGCACGAAGAAGCAATCACCAAAAAACGGGTTGTTTGGAGCATTTCCCCTTCAGTCATTCCTGCTTGTTTCGGATTTCGTGCTCCGGATTTGTCCGCCACAAACGTCCCCCGCCAAAACTGTCACGCACCCGGTTTGGCTCATCGATTGGGAATTCATTTCCTGCGTCGAGCACTCCCTGTTACAGTCACGGAAGATGAGTTCCGAAGTCGTTCTGGAAGCCGATCGGGTGTGGGTGCGATTCGGCGCATTTTCGGCGGTTCAAGGGGTTTCGCTTCAGCTTCGGGGCGGGGATTTGCTGGGTTTGATTGGTCCGAATGGGGCGGGGAAAACGACGCTGCTCCGGGCGCTCGCGGGATTGCAGCCGACGACTTTGGGGGTTGTTCATATTCTGGGGGAGGCGTTGGTGCCGGGGGTTTCGGCGGCGCGGGCGCGGATTGGGTTTACACCGGACACGCCGCCGATGTATGAGGAGCTTACGGTTCGGCAGTTCCTTCGCTTCATCGGGAAGGGGTATGAGATTCCGCCGCGCGAGGCGGAGGAACGGATTGGGTTTTGGCTGGAGAAAGTCTGGCTGACGGAAAAGGTGGATGTGAAGATCAAGGATCTGTCGCGCGGCATGCGGCAGCGGGTGGGGATCGCGCGGACGCTGATGCCGAATCCGGTGGTGGTGTTGCTGGATGAGCCGTCGGCGGGACTCGATCCGGCGGGGCGGGTTCAGTTTCGCGAACTGCTGGTCAACCTTCGCGAGCAGGGGAAGGTGCTGATCGTGTCATCGCACATCCTGCTGGACATGGCCGAATACTGCACGCACATCGGCATCATGTCCAAGGGAAAGCTCGTGCGAGTGGGCACGGTGAATGAGATCTCGCAGATGGGGGATGGGACGCGGCGGCGGTATACGCTGGTGCTGGCGAGGCCGTTTGCGGGGATTGATCTGACGCTGGCAGATCTTGGGCCGATCACGGACGTTCGACTGGATACGACGAAGCTGACGTTTGAATATGGAAGCTCGATGGATGAAGCGGCGGAGTTGCTGGCGAAGTTGATCGAGCGGAAGGTTCCGGTGGCGGCGTTCACGGCTGAGGCGCCGGGATTGGAAGAGGCTTATCTGCGCGCGGACGTAGCGCAGGTGGATTGATGTAGCATGGGCGTCTCGCCCATGGCTTTGGAAGATACATGGGCGAGACGCCCATGCTACGGAAGAATCGGCTATGCCCTTGTTTCCTCCTGAAAATGCAATCGGATGGGCGCAGTTCGCGCTTCGCGGCGGGTGGCGGAAGACGATTCCGCTGCTGATCGGCTATGCCGCGGTCATCGGCATCGCGATCATGCTCAGCGTTCAGTTCAATCCGAAGTACAAGGGCGACGTCTGCCTGGGGTGGACGACGGCGCTGCTGGCGATTCAGTCGGCGCTGCTGGTGATCTACGGGTGCAGTCGCCTTACGGCGGGAATTCGACAAGACACGACGTCGCGGCTGATGGAATCGCACCGGCTCATGCCCACGCCGCCGGCGCACGCCGTCGCGGGTTACATCATGGGCGGGACAACGCAGGGGATCATGCTTGCGCTGGTGACGTTCATCATCGGCGCGTTCACGGCGGCCGGGGCGAGCATCAGCTTTGAGCGCTGGGCGATGGCGAACGTCGTCGTGTTCACCTTCGCGGTGTTCCTGTGGTGCATCGCGGTCTTTGCGGGGTTTCTGCCGAAAGGGGCGGGCGGGATCATCTGGTTCATCGTGGCGATTCCGATCTTTGGACAGGGGGGCGCGATGGGGATTCTGCCGGGGCTGACGGTTTTGCTCAGCCCGATGATCGGGCCGAGCGTGTTTCAGTTCCGCGCGAATTTCGCCGTGCCCTGGACGTATGCGGCCGCGCTGACGGCGCAGGCGTTTTTCGGCGGCATCTGCTTCATCGGCGCGATGCGTAAATACCAGCGCGTGGACGCGCCGGGTCTGGGCGTCATCCTGGGGCTGGCACTTCTTCTCGGGTGGGCGGGCGTGTCGTGGGTGGGCATTCGGCAGTGGGAAGAGTTTCGGCCGGGCTGGCTGCGCATGCACATGGACATGAACGTGCAGATCACCGCGTCCATCATCATCGCGATGCTGATCGCGATCGCGCCGGTTTCGGCGGCGGCGATGGAAACGATCCGCTGGCGGAGGCATGTGGCACTTCACGATCCGGCGCCGCTGCGGCGGCCGTTGCCATGGGGGATCGTGATCCTGTTTGCGACGATGCTGGTCATCGCGATCAGCTCCGCGCCGCAGGTTCGTCCGCACCGGCAGAACGAGGCTGTGCTGCGCACGGCGATGGTGGTTGTGGCGTCGCTATCGGCAATCTATTTCCTTTGTCGCTGGTGCTATCGGGCGATTTCGACGGCGCGTTTCGCGCTCGGCTTGTGGATTTTCTTCACCTGGATCGTGCCGATGATGATCGATGGTCTACGCTATGCGTTCAGCGCGGATCGGGAGGTCGAACCGCTTTCCTGGATCAGCGGCTGCGGGCCGATTGGCGCGATGGTCTCGATCTGGAATGACGATATGCGGCAATCCAACGCAGGCATTGTCGTTCAGGTGTGCATCGCGGCGGTTCCGCTGGCGCTGGATTGGATGACTCGCCCGCGGCGTGCGCTGCCGGCGCCTCCGCTGGGCGCTGCTGCGCAAGCGGCGTAGGATTGACGTCCCATAGCTCGGAAACGGCGGGAACGTCAGCGCTTTATTCGGTTGAATCACATCCGATAACGCTAACTGATCAATTCTCCAAATGTCTGTGATAGGGTGTAGAGGGAGACCGGCGCGAGCACCGGTTCAGGTACGGAAGTCACCAAGGAATTACGCATGCAAACGGTGGTTCACGTTACGCACGAAGCGATTCAGAAGATCGGTGGGATTGGGGCGGTTCTTCACGGGCTATTGACGAGCCGGGTGTATCTTGAAAGCGCGGCGCGGAATATTCTGGTCGGGCCGTTCTGGCCTTCCGATGAGCGCGGCGAGCGGCGCCTTGGGCCTCAGGGGGAAGTGCTTTATTCCAGTCTCGATCATCTTTATCGCTCGCCGCTGGCGGCGCGGTTTCGCGAGATCGAGGAAGCGTTCGATGTCGGCATCGTTTACGGGCGGCGGAAGTACGTGAACAAAGAGACGGGCGTCACCAGCGTGCCGGAAGTTTTGCTGATTGATGTCAGCCGGTTTGATAAAGACAAGATTAATCAGTTCAAGTTCGACATGTGGAAGACGTTCGGGATCGAATCGAGCAGGTACGACAGCAACAACTGGGATTTCGAGCAGTGGATGCGTTTGGCCAAGCCTGCGATTGCGGCGCTTCAGGCGCTCGGGGCGGCGAGCAGTTCGGAGCCTTGCGTGCTGTTGAGCCATGAGTACATGGGCATACCGACGGCGCTCGCGGCGATCATGGAACAGGATCGAGGGAACTTCCGCACGATCTTTTATGCTCACGAGTGCGCGACGATGCGCCGGATCGTTGAAGGGCATCCGGGTCACGACACGATGTTCTACAACGTGCTCCGGAGCGCGATGACGCAGGGGCATCATGTCGATGATGTATTCGGCGATCAGTCAGGGTATTACAAGCACGCGCTGGTGAAGGCGGCGAAGCATTGCGACGCGGTTTTCTGCGTGGGTGATTACACGCAGAAGGAGATGCGATTTCTGGGGCCGGAGTTTGTCCATGTGGATTCGCAGCTCGCTTATAATGGCGTTCCGTGCTGGAAAATCAGCGTGGATGACAAGATGCGAAGCCGGCAGAAGCTTCGCGAGTATTGCAAGAATCTTCTGCAGTATGAGCCGGACTATGTATTCAGCCATGTGACGCGGCTGGTGCCGAGCAAGGGATTGTGGCGCGATCTGCGCGTGCTGGAGCATTTCGAGAAACTGGCTCGTGAGCGGAACGAGACGGCGGTTCTGTTCACGCTAAGCACCGAAGTGCCCGCGCGCCGGGGTGATGACATCCGGGAGATGGAAGCGCGCTATCACTGGCCGGTTGCGCATCGGGAGGGATTGCCGGATCTTTCGACTGGTGAGGCGGCGTATTACCAGGGGGTGCAGGAATTCAACGCGACGAGCCGGAATGTGAAAGTTGTTTTCATCAACCAGTTCGGGTTTGAGCCCAAGTTCTGCGGCACGCGGATGCCGCCGGATATGGAATTCATGGATATTCGCAAAGGCTCGGACGCGGAGTTTGGGCAGAGCATTTACGAGCCATTCGGCATCGCGCAGGTGGAGCCGATCAGCTTTGGCGGGATCTGTGTGTTCAGCGAGTGTTGCGGGTGCGCGGGTTTTGTGAACAAGGCGACGGGAGGGCTGCCGACGCCGAATGTGATCGTCGCGGATTACACGGAGTTGCCGACGAAGACATTGCGTCCCGAGCAGCTTCTGGGGATCGGCCAGCCGCAGCGCGATCAGATTGAAGATGTCGTCGCCGAGAAGGTCGCGAAGCAGTTGATGGACCGGCTTCCGCGCACGCCGCGGGAGTTTGAGGCGTACATCGAACGCGGGTACGCGCTCGCCCAGCAGATGAGTTGGGATGCGGTCGCGCGTGACTATGTGATCCCGGGGATTCAGCGCGCGCGCAAGGCGCAGCGATTGAAGCAGATCGCTTAGACATTTCCGATATCATGAAGGGGATGACGGACGCGGCATCGGAATCGGCAGTGCCTCGATGGCGTGCGGCGCTGGTGATTGTGGTGGGGCTCGCGTTGGCGGCGGGGGTTGCGGCGCATTGGCCGGATTGGCTGATGGGGACGTATTATTGGAAATGGTGGTGGACGCGATTGCCCGCCGCTGGGATTTATGGCGGCTTGGCGCTGGCCGCGGTGCCGCTCTTCGTGGGATTGATTCTGTTCGAACGGGGCAAGATCCCACTTTCGGCAGCCATCGAACTTGCAACGCTGACTGCATTCGCCGAAAGAATTGGGTGGGTTTGTGGTCACTCTCAAGCGCTGGATCTTTCCTACCTCGCTTACGCGGTGAGGCATCCTTACATCACCAGCTTCTATGTTGATGCGGCTTCGCTGACCCACGTGAAGGGCTGGCTGGCGCATTATGATGAGTTGTCGCTGGGGCTGAACGTGCATTCGCGCAACAAGCCGCCGGGGGCGATTCTTTTCTATTCCGCGTTTATCAAACTGATGGGGAATTCGGAGGAAACCGCACGGATCGCGGGGCTTGTGCTGGCGGGGCTGCAGGCGGCTTCGGTGATTGCATGCGCGTTCCTGCTGCGGGTGCTGAGCCGGAGCGATCGCGTGACGGTTTATGGCTCGTGCTACTTCGCGATGTGCCCCGGGTTCGTGTTGCCGTTCCCGATGTTTGATCCGCTGTACACGCTGTTCGTTGCCCCGCTGTGCGCGCTGTGGGTGCTGGCGATCGAACGGAATCGGGTCTGGATCTCCGTGGTCGCGGCGCTCGTGCTGACGCTGGCATCGCTGATGATGTTTAACTTTTTGGTGATCGGGTTCTTCATGGTTGGCGTCGCGCTGTTTGCCGGTGGCCGCTCGCCATCCGCGACGATCTTCCGCTTCGCGAGACACGGCACTGTCATGATTGGCGTGACTCTCGTGGTATACCTGCTGCTTGGCGCTTTCACCGGCTACAACCCAATCAGCACGTTCGTGGCGGCTTGCCGCAATCAGCGATTGATGGATATGAGCCCGCTGCAAGTGAGGCCCTATCCGCGAACCCTTGTCTTTGACCTGGTGGATTTCGCGCTGGGATCGGGCTGGATGAGCTTCATGCTGGCGGGAATGTGTGTTGTCGCGATGCTGCGATCGGATCCGAGGTCGCGCCTGACCCGCATCGTGGTGCTTTGTCTTCTGCAATTGTTGGTGGTTGCGGTGAGCGGACTGCTTCAGGCAGAAACGCTGCGGGTTTGGAACTTCCTTCTGCCGCTGCTCATGTTGCCTGTGGGGATGGAACTTGCGCGATGCTCGGCATGGCAGAGATTGGGGGTGTTCGTTGCCCTTTGGCTCGTGCTGGGGGCCATGGCGCAGAACATGATCTTTCATTAACTCATGCGGATTCTGTTTAATTCTCGCGCTTGATTCGCTCTGGAAGCCCCGCGCCCCGCAAGCGGGGCCGCTAACCCTAGGCGCGGGAATTAAATGGAATTCGTAACTACGCGGCTTTCGCCTGCGGGGCGGGGCGCGCCGCGGGCGCTGTGGCGGGCGCGTGCGCCGGCGCCGTTGTCGCGGGTGTGGCGCCGGGCGCCGCGGGGCGTGGTTCGCTGCTGTTGCCGGGGCCTTTGCTGGTCTTTCGACCGGGCTTGTTGTTGCTCTTGGCGAAGAGATCATTCTCTTTCGCCAGTTGAACCTTGATGCCGGCCTTGTCCAGAAGCTCGCGACCCTGGCCGGCCTGAAGGATCAAGACCTGCTGCCCGGAGGTCACGCCGTCGAGAACCTGGGCGTGGGTTTCATTCACTTCACCGATGGCGACTTTAATCGGGCGGGTGGAATTGTTTTCGCGGATGAACACATAGCTGTCGCGGCCGGCGGCATAGACGGAGCTCAGCGGCACCGCCAGCGCGTTTTTCATGCGATCGATGAAGACGCGCACCTTCGCGCCCATGCCGGGCTTCAGCCCCTGCGGGGTTTGGTCGAGCGTTACATCGACGGGATAATCTTTCGCATCCGGATTCCACCACCGCTGGCTGCTGTCCGCCAGCACGCTGATGTTGGAGATCCAACCCGTCAGCCCCGCCGTCTGACCGGGGACCTCTTCAATCAGCGCCCGCATCGGCTCATTCGGATCCACCTTCAGACGCGCCACCTGGGTCTCGTTGATCTTGCACACCAGCTTCATTGAGCTGGTGTCGGGCAAACGGACAAGCAGCTCCTGCTGCCGAACCGTTGCGCCAGGCTGAATCGGCGTATCGCGCCGCGACATGGGCCCGCTGGAGCCGTAAACGACCATGCCGTCGCTCGGGGCCTTGATAGTGCAGGATGCCATCTGTTCCTGAAGGTGATCGAGCTGCTGCTTGCGCAGGGCCAGGGTCTGCTCACTGGATTGAAGGGCGGAAACTTTCTGCGCGAGGTTGGAGGCATTTTCTCGCTGCACGCGAATCAGCTTCTTTTCCGCCTGCTTGAGCGCGCTGGTCTTCTGCGCCAACTCTTTCTCGTGCTGATACTTTTCGAGAACATTCAGGTCGCTCTGCTTGGTCGCCAGATCGTTTTTCGCCTGAAGTTGGGCCAGTTCCGCGGTCTTCACGTCCGAAGCGGTGACGAAGCCTTTACCGAAGAGGGATTTGGTCTGAGCGAGGTCATCGTCCTTATTCTTCAGCGTGGTCTCGCCCATCTTGACGGCGATCTTGGCCTTCTCGAAATCCGCGGGGAAATCGCCATCGGTGTATTGAAGCAGATCCAGCTTGGCCACCGTCAGATCGACTTGGGCGCTTTCGAGATCGGCGGCGTTTTTGCTGTCCTGGATGGCCTTGGATTCCTGGGCGGCAGTGAAATCGGATTGAGACTTCTGCACTTCCAGTTGCGAGGTCTCGATCTTCGTCTTGATGTCGGTGGAGTCGATGCGAACGATGACGTCGCCTTTGTGAACGAAGCTGCCTTCCTTGGCGATATCGAGCACCACCGACTGGCCTTCCACCGGGCAGACGATGTCGACATTGTTAACAGCCTGAAGTTCGCCATCCTTGGCGATGGTCACGTCGAGATTCAGGGGAACGATCGTATAAAAGTCGCCAATGCTCACCGGCCCGCCACGATGAAGCACGAACGCGTTGATCAGCCCCAGGGCGCCGGCGAGGGCGATGGAGACTGAAAGGGCGAGCACCCATGGGATGCGCCTTCGAACGGTGACAGGAGTTGGTATGGCAACGACGCTCATTTGATCTCAGTAGTTGCCGCGGCGCCTGGCGGCTGGGCAGCGGCGGTCTTCATCGGGTTGTCTGTCTCTATTATCGCACTTAGGGGTCGTGCGTTTGCAGTCAGTTGTTGTTTTCTGTCCAAGGCGTGGCCGAGGCTACCGGAATCGGGGTCTATCCGGAGCGTTCCGGTGTCTCTAAGGAATTGCAGCACCTGGATTTGCAAACTATTTCGGGCCTGCTCGAAAGCGTCCTGCGCCCTGAGCAAAGCGGTCTGGGCTTCGGTCACATCCCGGCTGTCGCGCTTGCCCTGGCGGAGCAGCTCGTTGGCGTTTTCAAGGCGCAGCTTGGCCAGTTCGATGCCCTGCGCCTGGATCCGTACGGTGGTTTGAGCCGAAAGGATTAACCGCAAGGCATCGCGTGCGTCGGCGGCGACCTGGTCCTTCACCCGCTCGTACGCGCGCTGCGCCCGCTCGAGTTCGATGAGCGACCGGCGATAAGCGTTCCGCTCGGCGACGCGATCGATGGGCAGATCCAGCACCACACCGGCCGAATACGTGGACGTGTTGTTGTTGAGATGGCCGGCGGGGGCGCCGGGTTGATTACCGACTTGCCCGTTCACCGTCAGATCGAGATTGGGCAGCAGGCCGTTTTTCGCAACCTGCACTTCGCGCTGCGCGTCCTCGATCTGATCCTGAACGGTCCGCAGGTCCAGCCGGAACTGATGGGCCAAACGGACCGCATCATCCGGAGCATAGACGGGAACATCCACATCCAACTCGCGCGAGACGATTTCGATCGGCTGCTCGATCGGCGTCCCGAGAAGCAGCTTGAAGTTATCGAGGGCGGATTCGTAGCGGGCTTCGCCCTCCACGAGATCATTTTGTGCGGAAAGCTGTTCCTGAAGCGCGCGCTGAACGTCGATGTAATTTAATTTACCCGCGGCATACAAAGCGTAGGTGCGCTCGGTCAGCGAGACCAGGCTGGCGAGGTTCTGTCGCCGATTGATGATCGCGGCCTGGTTCGTGAGCAGGCGGAAATATTGGGTCGCGACCGAGACGGCAAATGTCCGGCGAAAGCTTTCGAACGCGCGCACCTGATAAACCATCCGGCGCTCGGAGTTAATGAGCGGCTCGAGATTCACCATGCCCGCGCCGCGAAGCAGCGGAATCGAGGCGCTCAGCGCCAGGGAGGCCGGTTCGCTGTCGGCGACATTGCCGTTGATCGCGTTGACGAAGTTCACCAACGCCCGAGCGGTGACTTCGCCGCCGTAGGGCAATTGCTGGCGGATGCCGACCGAGTTTGTCACTTCGAGCGCTGATTTGTATTGCGCGTTTTCCTGACCACCGGTGAACTGAAGCCCGGTCTGGGCGAACGGGCGCGGCTCAAAGAGATGCCGCTGAAGGGTGACCCCCAGCGCCTGGAGATACAGGTCCTCCATCTGCGAGCGGTATTCGCGGCTGTGCTGGACGGCGTAGCCGATCGAGTTGAACAGATCGAGGCGCAGGGCGAGATTGCCTGGCACGGGCGGCCCGAGTTGCAGCGGGCCGCGGCCGCCCTCCAGCAGCGTCATCGCCTCTGAATTGTCGTAATTGTTGGATGACCCCGAAGGCAGGAGTTGCCGGGGTCCCAGTTCATCATACGGAAGGGTGACCGCGCGCGCGGTCTCGATCGGACTCGTTGTCGGCGGCGCCTTCGGCGTCAGCGGGACCTTGGCGTAGGCGCTCCTGGCGGGGTTCTGGGGAACGGTTGTGGAGGCATCCACCTGGGGCGTGTAATCCAGAGTCTGCTGTTCGCGCTCGCGCACCAGCCGCTGGACCTGCCGGTCCGCGGAATAGCGATAAGCGTCGGCACTGCAGCCAGCGCCGAGGAGCCCGAGAAGGAGGATGGATGAGAGACGTTTCGACACCGGTAGCCCGAGGGACGAGAACTTTCGCCCGATGGTTATACCTTAAAACGCTCAAATCGTTGCAGCCAGGACGGTTGCAGCGGAATGGCGCAGGCTGAACCGGCGTGCGTTTACATTTGAGCAGCCTTGCCTATTTTGCTGCTTATGAACGTCAAAATGCTCGACCTTCAGGCGCAGTATCTCCCCATCCGCAACGAGATCCGGCGGGCGATGGACCAGGTTTGCGATGAGCAGGCGTTGATCCTCGGCCCGCACGTTGAGACGTTCGAGAAAAACCTTGCCGCCTATTGCCGGACCAAGCACGCGATCGGCGTTTCCAGCGGCACCGATGCGCTGCTCTGCGCGCTGATGGCGATGGGGATCAAGGCGGGCGATGAGGTGATCTGCCCGAGCTTCACGTTCTTTGCAACCGCCGGTTGCATCGCGCGCTCCGGCGCCACGCCTGTGTTTTGTGATATTGAGCCGGACACGTTCAATCTCGATCCCCGGAAGCTTGCGGCGCGGATCACGAAGAACACCCGCGCGATCATGCCCGTGCATCTTTTCGGGCAGGTCGCCCGGATGGAGGCCATCAACGATATCGCGTCGGGGCACGATCTGCGGGTGATTGAAGATGCCGCGCAGGCGATCGGCGCCGAGCGCCATGGCCGGCGCGCCTGCTCGATGAGCCTGGCCGGCTGTCTCAGCTTCTATCCCACCAAAAACCTCGGCGCCTTCGGCGACGCCGGCGCCATCTGCACGAACGATGACCAGTTCGCCGAAACGTGCCGGCTGGTTCGCGTCCACGGCTCGGGTCATGCCTATCACCACAAGCTCATCGGCGGCATGTTCCGCCTCGCGGCGATCCAGGCGACGGTGCTTTCCGTGAAGCTGAAGTACCTCGATCAATGGCACGAGGGCCGGCGCAGGAACGCCGCGCTCTATGATGACCTGCTGGCCGGCTCCAACATCATCCGCCCCAGGATCGAGCCCGGCAACCAGAGCATCTACAACCAGTATTGCATCCGCGTCCAGAACCGCGATCAGGTCAAGGAAAAGCTCGCGGCCCGCGGCATCGCCTCGGCGATCTACTACCCGATCCCCCTGCACCTCCAGGAGTGCTTCGCCTACCTCGGCCACAATCGCGGCGACTTCCCCGAGAGCGAGCGCGCCTGCGAAGAAATCCTGGCCCTGCCGATCTACCCGGAGCTGGAGAAACAGCAGGTGGAGTCTGTGGCGAAGTGCCTGATTGAAGCGACAGCGTCGGTGTAACCGGGGATGAACGCGGCTGATGGGGAGTGGCTCAATTTCGAGTGTGTTTTCGAAATTGTCCCTGTCCCCTTCCCGCGTCCGCTGAACAATGGGAACGGCGCGCCAAGGTCGCCAAGACGCCAAGTGGAATCGAATCGCGTCCCCTTATCCGCGCGCGTCCCCTTATCCGCGCGCTAATCCAGTCGGTGCGGCCCAGCCAGGCAAAACGAATCCTGTCCCCTTAGAATTCCTCCCCTTAGAATTCCTCAGGCGAAGTCGTCCCACATTCGGGGCAGCGCCCGGGCGTCGCCCGCAGGTCGTAACCGCAGGCGGGGCAAAGGCCGGCCCGCATGCGCGCATCTCGCAGCCAGCTGCGTCGCCGCCAGATCCACAGGAGCGGGAGGACCGAACATGCGGCGGCGATCGAGAGATAAGAAACGTTCAGCTTCAACGACTTGTGATAAAGCCGCGCCGGCGCGTTTGCCCTGAACGGCGGCTCTTCGCCCGGCAGGCGCGGGCGCGTGAGCGACTCCTGCCGCATCACATGCACGCCCGGAAACTCCTCGGCGTCCGAGAACCTACCAAACGATTGAACGTGGCCGTCTTTCGGCGGGATGAACAGCACTTCCTGCCACTCGATCACCAGTGAGCGGCCCACGAGCAGTTCCCAGTGCGTCCCCGTCAGTGTGGCTGAGCCGCCAGCCCACCGCCAACCCGTCAAGCCAGAACTCACCCACAACGCGCAGGCCGCCGCGCACAGCAGCAGCGACAGGCCAGTCATCAATGAGAAGAGTGTCCGCCGCATAAGGCCGATCAGCGACCGGCGCATCACCGGACCGCGAACATCAACAGGTATCACTTCGCTCGTCTACAAGGCGTTTTGCGGCGGCAGGTTCAAAGGGAACCCGCGCGCTTTGTCGCGGCGCCGCTCGACAGCGAAGCGAGCGTGGAGGGCCGTCCACCGGATGATGCACCGCAGAACGATCGTCGAGAGCGGCATCGCGAGTAGCACGAGCAGCCAGTCTGCGATCCACCATTCGCGAGCCGACTGTCGATAGCGCACACCACGGTCCGTGTAGGGCAGTGAGCCGCGCACGTCCCAGCCGACCCCGAAATGCTGATGTTCCCAAAATGTCCCGCCGGCGACCGGGCCGGTACTGCCGGGTTGCATGTTGCGGTTCCATGTCCAGGCATGACTGTAGCCATTGTCCGGCGAGATGTTGAACAGCCCGAAACCGATCCGTCCGCTGTCCGAACTCCACATCCGCTGAACCCCGCCGCTTTGGGCGGTGAACATGTCCAGTACGAAGTAACTGCGACCCCACAGGAACAACAAGGACAGAAGCAGCAGCAGCGACAGGGTAGAGAGTATGTTGAGCAGTAGTCGCATGATCGTCCTGCCGTGCCGCTGCATAACGTAAGGCCGTTGAGCGGCCGCGGCGGCGCACGCACGACGCTCGACCGCAAGTGAAGTATACCGCCGCCGCGGTCCGCGGGTTATGCAGCGGCCGTCTGGCCGTCATTCTTCAACAGCCCGCACTCCGGGCAGCGATCGGCCGTTGCACGTAGATCGTAACCGCATTGAGGGCACAGTCCTTGACGCAACCGGGTCCGGCGTTGAGCGCGCCGGGCGAGGAGGCCGCGAGACAAGGGCATCAGCGCGAACGCCAAGACGAGGAACCAAAACGGCACGAACATCAGCCATCCCGACGGGCTGTGTCGCATCACCACCAAGTCAAACCCCAGGGGGCCCTGGCGGTCGAACGGACCTGGACTCAGTCCGCTGAAGCTTCGATACCGAACTAGTCCGCCGCCGCCCCAGTCGCAGAACCATCGGCTCGGATATCTCTGCACGGAAGATCCGGAGACGGCCCCGTTTGTTAAGGTGCCAAAGGCCAATCGACCGTTGCCCGTCGCGATTCCAATTGCCGAATGCTCGACTTGGGTCCTGTATGCAAGATCAACGGACAAGCGATGCACACCCATGCTGTCACCCGCCGAATAGCTCCGCACCCAGAGTGATGCAATTGCCACGCACACCACCACTGACAGCAGCGTCGTCAGATTGAGCACAAGTCGTCTCATCCGCTGAGCACCTCCCCGCGGCATAACTACTGAATTAACCGACCGGACGCACCACTTAGCATGCCCGGGGCTATGACCCTAGACTAATATCGTCATAAGCCGTTCGATCACAAGGATTGTGTTCCTCGCCCTGCAGGGGCGCGGTTGGGATGATATCCTGCGCAGCGGCGGTGAGAACAAAACAAAGGGGTCAAACAAAACAAAGGGGTCAGGAAGGTTTTTTCATAAAAACCTTCCTGACCCCTTTGATCCTCTTGACCCCTTTGATCCTCTCCAACTTCCAACCGCGCAAGCCCTTCACGCGTCGAGCCCGCGCCCCGCAAGCGGAGCCCGCGCCCGCGCCATCGGGACCGTTAGCCGTGATCAGCGTCACCGGCATCGAAGACGGCGTCTATCGCTTCACGTTCAGCGGGAGCGTTTCACTCAGCGGCGGCGATGTCTCTGCGATCGAGATCGGCATTGCGGCGGATGATCTGTGGTTCCCGGCGAGCGATCCAGTTCAGGTGAATGCGAACGTGATTGATGTGGGGATCGGGTCCAATGGGTTCACCGACTGGAGAATTCTTTCGCAGCCGGCGGCGATCGTGCAGGCGGTGGGTGTGCCGGTGAGTGGGACGGTCGGGTGAGAAGAAAAGAGGTACGAAGGCACGGAGGCACGAAGGCACGAAGTGAGGGACAAGGCAAAGAGGATGCGAGTGAATTCACTTCCCCCCCCTCTCCCCCTTCACCCTCACTTCGTGCCTTCGTGCCTCAGTGCCTTCCGCCTTGCCTCCGCGCCTTCGCGACTCCCCCATCCCCCCGTCTGAGCAACGGACCACGGACAACGGACAACTGACAATGAACAATCATCAATCGCGGATCTGCCGCAGCATCTGGTCGATCACCGCCATGTTGCCCAGCGAATCCTGCTCCGACACCGCCGGCGGCTTTTCCCCCCGCACCGTTGCCGCGAAATCCGCCGCCTCCAGCGCGTACAGCTCCATCTGCGCATCGATAGCCCGCGACTCGCGCGGGGGCGGCGACGGCTTCCCCGCGTGATCCATCTTCGGCGGCGTCGAACGCGCGATCACATATTCCGCCCCAGTTGCCGGCGGCTTCCAGGGGACCGGGATCTGAAGGTATCCCTCCGTCCCGCTCACGGTTGCGGTGTTGTCGGCATGCAGATCCATGCCGCAGGTGAAGCTCGCGAGGATGCCATTGGGAAAGCGCATCGACGCGCTGAGCACATCATCGACTCCGGTCGGGCCAACGTGAGCGACCGCGTGAACGCTCAGCGGCTCGGCGCGGGCGAACAGCCGGGAGAAATTGATGCAGTAGCAGCCGATGTCCATGAGACCGCCGCCGCCCAGTTCCTTCTTGAAGCGGATGTTGTCCATGCGCGTGGTGCGGTAACAGAAGCTGGTGCGAATCAGCCGCGGCTCGCCGATCTCACCGGATCGCACCGCATGAAGCGCTGCGTGGGTGAGCGGATGCGAGCGATACATGAACGCTTCCACCAGCACGCGCTTGTGCTTGCGGGCAACCTCGAACATCTCCTGCGCTTCGCGTAAATTCATCGCGATCGGCTTCTCGCACAGCACGTGCTTCCCGGCCTCGAGCGCGCGGATCGTCCATTCGTGGTGCAGGTTATTGGGAAGGGAAATGTAGACCGCTTCCACGGCCTCATCTTTCAACAGCTCCGCATAAGATTCGTGAGCAAGCGCGATCTCCCGCGTGGAAGCGAACTCGCAGGCGGCCTGGCGTGTTCGCGACGCCACTGCAATGACGCGGGCGCGCGGCGAACCCGAGACGCCGTCGGCAAACTGCCGGGCGATGTTGCCTGTTCCAAGAATCCCCCAGAGCAGCTCAGCATTCATTCATGAAATCCTTTGGGAACCGCGAACTCGTTGTGATATTCTTCGCCTTGGCAAGAAAGGCAACAGCGGATGATGGCCAAGACGCAAGAGATTCTGGAGCGGGGCAAGCAGGTGCTGATTGGGAACTACGCCCGGCTGCCGGTGGTAATGGAGCGCGGGCAGGGATCGCACCTGTGGGACACGGAAGGGCGTAAATATCTGGATCTCTTCGCGGGATTCGGCGGCTGCGTGCTGGGGCATTGCCATCCCGCGCTCATCGCCGCGGCGACGGCGCAGGCGAATAAACTGTGGCATGTTGGCAATACCTTCTATACCGAGCCGCAGATCGAAGTGGCGGAGCGGCTGAACAGGTTCGCCTTTAAGGGCCAGGCGTTTTTCTGTCACAGCGGTTTGGAAGCGAATGAAGCGGCGGTGAAGCTCGCGCGTCTGCGCGGTGGGATGTTGACGCCCAAAAGATGGAAGATCATCACCTTCAACAAGAGCTTCCATGGCCGATCGCTCGCGATGATTTCGGCCACGGGAAACCCGGCCGTCAAAGAAGGTTTTGAGCCTGCGGTCCCCGGCTTTATGAACATCGAAGGCGGCAACATCGAAGCGCTTCTCGCCGCCATCGATCACGAAACCTGCGGCATCCTGATGGAACCGATGCAGGGCGAAGGCGGCATCAATCTGTACCCCGAGGAATTCGCCGGGCGCGTTCGGCAAATCTGCGACGAGCGCAATCTCACCCTGATCTTCGATGAAGTCTGGACCGGCTGCGGTCGCACCGGGCGCTGGTTCGGTCATCAATATTTCACGGATGCGCAAGGCAAACCCGTCGCGCCCGACATCATGACCTTGGGCAAGGCGACTGGCGGCGGACTGCCCGTCGGCGTGATGTTCGCTCGCCCGGAGATTGCCGCCCTCCTCGCACCCGGCAAGCACGGCTGCACCTTGGGCGCGAATCCGATTTGCATATCGGTGTCACGAACGATTTTTGACGTCATCGAAAAGGAAAAACGAGTCGAGCATGCGGCGACGCTTGGCGAGCACGCCGTTGCCCGTCTGCGCGGCGATCCCAGGATTTCCGGAAAGATTAAGGAGATCCGCGGCAAAGGCCTGTTCCTTGGGATCGAAATGAAAGAAGAGCCGCAAAAGCTGGTTGAAAAGGGCTTGGAGAACGGGGTCGTCATCAACCTGACCAGCAAAAAAGTCGTTCGTCTTGCCCCGCCCATCAACATTTCCGCCCAGGAATGGGACGAAGGCTTAGATGCCGTGATCCAAACGCTGGCATCCGCGTAGGAGTGTTATGTTGAAGTGCCCGCTGATCGCAATCATCGTCGTCATCATCGCGGGAGGATGCGCGAACAGGGCTGCGAGTCCTGCCGCGGTCGAGCAGCATCCGGCTGCATTGAGCGTGAGCAATCCCCGGCAGGATGCCGCGCCTAAGCATGCAATGGTTGAGCAGGCGCGTTCGCGCGAGCCGTTCGCGGCCGTCCCGCGTCTCGCGCGTGGCGACATTCCCACCGCGGTGCAGGTGACGATCTATCAACTGTCCGTCCCCTACGGCACCGTGAGCCGGAACGAAAAATTCTGGAAGCGCATCGACGAAACCGTCGTCGACGTCACGACGAATGAAACGCTCTTCAAGAACGGCATCCGCGTCGGCGAAGCACCCACGAGCGAGTGGGATTATTTCAAGAACATCATGGAGGAAAATCCCGCCGTCACGCGGGTTGATTCCCTCGTCAGCATGGACGGCAAAACCGTCGAACTGTCCATGCGAAAAGAAGTGCAGCGGCAGGATATCTTCTACTTCGACAACGAGAACACGGTTCACGGCCGGAGCTTCGACGGCTGCGAGAACCTGATGACGCTGGTCTTGCAGCCGGCGCCGCGCAAGCGCGATACGGTGCGGCTGACGATGTGCCCGGTCGTGCGCTCGCTGCGGAAGCGCCTGGAATACAGCTCGCGCAACAAGGAGCAGGGCGAGATCCAGTACGCCGCGCCGGAACATTTTTATGATCTGAATCTTCGTGTGGATGTGCCCCTGGATACCTTTTTCGTCGTCGCTCCGTCCGGGGAAGCGACTTGGCCGACGAGCGTCGGCAACAGCTTTTTCGTGAATGCCGGCGCTGCCGAGCGAATGGAAACTGTGCTGCTTCTTGTGCCGCAGATTGTGAAGATGGAAGTGGGACCTCTCAACAAGGTGGGCGAGCAGATGCCGACGGATTCGCGAAGCAGACCCGCGCCCGCGAATCGCTAACGGTTGATCGAGGCATCTGCCGCGCGGACGGCGTCGATGAACGCGCGAACCTTATCCGCCGACTTGATCCCCCGCGATTGCTCCACACCGCTGGAAACATCCACCGCCCACGGAAGGATTTTCCCAACCACATCCGCGACGGTCTCGGGCGTCAGCCCTCCCGCGGCAATGATCGGCGGAAGATCTTCAAACATTCCTTCGTTCTGGAATTGCTGAATGGCAGCCCAATCGTTAGCGATTCCGGTGCCGCCGGGCTGCCCGGTCTTCGCGGGTTCCAGAACGAATGCCGCGAGATTATCCAGCTCAAATTCCAGGATCGCGGTGCGCCACGTGTTGAACTCATCTTCAATTGATTCGCGATCCACGCGAATCGCCTTGATCACCGCCAGCCCCTCAAGGTCGCGGATCATCGCAGGAGATTCATCGCCATTCAGTTGAACCGTGCGCAGCCCCAGGTCTGCCGCCATTTCGACAATTGTATCCGCATCCGCATCCACAAAAACCCCAACCGGAACCACGAACGGCGGCAGCGCGCTCACGATCCGATAAGCAACGTCCGGCTCAATAAACCGCGGCACCTGGTCATCAAAGATCATCCCAATCGCATCCGCGCCCTCGCTGGCGGCGGACATCGCGTCCCCGAGTCGAGTGACCCCACAAATCTTGATTCGCGTCCGCGCCACGAAGAGATGCTAGCACGGGTTGAAAACCCCTGCCACGGGTGGGACGATCTGACCACTATGGCAAGCAGGAATTTTCTGGCGTTTGATCTCGGTGCCGAAAGCGGGCGAAGCGTTTTGGGGACGTTGGATGCCGGAAGGCTTACGCTGGTCGAGCAGCACCGCTTCGCCAACCCCACCGGCCGAATCCGAGGGCACCTGCATTGGAATGTCCTCGCCCAGTGGGAAGAGCTTAAGACCGGCCTCCGCGAAAGCGCCGCCATAAGGCTGGACGGCATCGGCGTCGATACCTGGGGTGTCGACTTCGGCCTCCTCGATCGTGACGGGCAACTGCTCGGCGATCCGTTCCACTACCGCGACTCACGGACCGACGGCGTGATGGAGCGCACCTTTGCCAAGCTCTCGCGCGAGAAAATATTCCAGGCCACGGGCATCCAGTTCATGCAGCTCAACAGTCTGTTCCAGATGATGGCCATGGTGGAGAGCAAGTCGGCCGCGCTCGAGAACGCGCACACGATGCTCTTTATGCCGGACCTGTTCAACTATCTGTTCACGGGCAACAAGAAGATCGAGTTCTCCATCGCCAGCACCAGCCAGATGGTCGATCCGCGAACCAAAAGCTGGGCAATGGAGATGCTCGAACAGCTCGGCATCCCCACGCGAATTTTTCCGGAGATCGTCCCATCCGGCACAGTCATCGGCCCTCTCTGCGATGACATTCGCAAAGAATGCGGCGTCGGCGACGTTCCCGTCATCGCGCCCGCCACGCACGACACCGGCAGCGCCGTTGCCGCCGTCCCCGCGGCAGGGGGGGGCGATGACTGGTGCTACATCAGCTCCGGCACGTGGTCGCTGCTCGGCGCGGAGCTCCCCGGGCCGGTGATCAATGAAAAATCCCTCAAGTACAACTACACCAACGAGGGCGGGGTCGGTGGAACCATTCGCTTCCTCAAGAACATCATGGGCCTCTGGCTCGTGCAGGAGTGCCGCCGACAGTGGGTGAGAGAAGGGAATGAATTCAGCTACGCTGAGCTGACGAAGATGGCGAGCGAATCCCCCGGCCTCGTCACGTTGATAGATCCCGATCACGCCCCCTTCGGATCACCCGGCGACATGCCCGCCAAGATTGCCGGGTATGCTCAAAAAACAAAGCAGCGGGTCCCGGAAAACCCAGGCCAGTTCGTGCGAGCCTGTCTTGACTCCCTCGCCGTCACTTATCGCTACCGCCTCGACGGCCTGGAAGAAGTTCTCGGTCGCAGGATCAAGGTGATCCACATCGTCGGTGGGGGCGTGCAGAACGAACTCCTGTCGCAAATGACCGCCGACGCCTGCGGCCGAACCGTCATCGCCGGCCCCGTCGAAGCCACGGCGATCGGCAACATTCTTGTGCAGGGCATGGCCACCGGCGACATCAAATCCCTCGCTGATGCCCGAACGATCGTGCGAAACAGCTTCGACGTGAAAAAGTATGAGCCGTCCAACACGCAAGAATGGGAATCCGCGTACGCCCGCTTCCGCGAAATGCTAAGCAGCTAACCCGTGGCATGGGCATCTTGCCCGTGTGAGCGATTCGGAGATGGGCAAGATGCCCATGCCACGCAATCATCTGGATTCTGTTTAATTCTCGCGCCTGATTCCCATTCGAAATCCGCGCCCTGCAAGCGGGGCCGCTAACCAGAGGCGCAGGAGTTAAGTGAAATGCGTATCACTTCCCCATCAAATGCTCCATGACCGCTGCCTCAAGTCCTTCGTAATCCCGGCTCTTGATGAACTGCTGCTCGACGTTCTTATCAAAAGTCCGCACCTTCTCCACAAGCCGAAGGAAAAACCGTTTCGAGTTCGATAAATGCTTCGTCGCGACGTCCGCCTTTTGCGTCCGCATCGCTTTCACATCCAGCCCGACGAAGTAGCCGGTCTTGGGATACCCGCCCAGTTCCAGCACGCGTACCTGGTTGAAAGCGACGCGGAGGTTGGCGGCGCCAAAGGATTTATCCTGATCGTACTTCAACCCGTTCTGATCATTGAGATGGACCGACCAGAGCTTCCCTTGTGCCAATGCAAACGCCATCTCATCCGAAGGATCCAGCCCCGCGAGGATCGCATGCGCCGTCTCGATTAACCCGCCCATGCGTGATGGATCTTTCGAAGCCTGGCCAATGGAAAGCGCATGCCCGATCGTGGGGATATACGCATGATCCATCGGCTCATTCGGTTTCGGCTCGATGGCGATCTTGAATTCCTTATCGTGATCCAGCATCTGGTTGATCGCATCGAGCAGATGCTTGTGCGCCTCGATCGCGTTCTTGGATTCGCGGATATACGTTCCCTCGCGCGCCAGCCACAGCACCATGAACCGCGTCCCCACCGCGCGCCCGACATCCATGCAGCGCTTCGAGCGATCGATCGCCCATTTGCGAATCTCTGGATCGTTGTTGGTGAACCCGCTGTCCACCCCGCGTGGATCTTCCCATAGCCGCGGCGCCGTGAACTCGGCGACCAGGCCCTGATCGTCCAGCAGCTTCTTCATCTGCTTGCCTTCGGATTCGATCTGCGACGGGTTCTTCTTTTCGATATCCGGAACAACATCGTCATCATGGAACTGAACGCCGTCGAATCCGAGGGTTTTGTACGCCTTCAGCTTCTCCGCATACGCAACCGTCGGGCGGACGGTGGGGCCAAACGGATCGGCCCCTTCGTGAATGTTCCAGGGGCCGAACGAAAACTTGTAGCCGAGTTCCATGAGCGTTTTTCTCCCGTGATTTTGAGCGAGCATCATGGCGAGGAATGCCATCCGCCGCAAGTTGCCTTCCCATTCAGCCCGTGCAACGAATATAAGGACGGCTGATGTCTGAGATTGAACTGTTGTTTTTAGGCACCGGCACCAGCGCCGGCATCCCGATGATCGGATGTCACTGCCCGGTGTGCACGAGCCCGGACCGGCGCGACAAGCGCACGCGACCCTCGGTCGTTATCTCCTCCAACGGCATCCGCATCCTTGTCGACACCTCGCCCGAGCTGCGTCTCCAATGCGTCGCGAACAGCGTCGACAAGATCGATGCGATCGTGTTCACCCACGCCCACGCCGATCACATTATGGGCCTGGACGATGTGCGAAGGTTCAATGCGCTCAAGCCCGGCTCTCTCGATGCGTGGGCGGATGAGCCGACCCATACCGCGCTCAGCCGCATGTTCGACTACGCCTTTCGCGAACCGAACTCAGAAGAAAGAGTCTTTCGCCCCCACCTGGTGCGACGAATCATCGACGGCCCCTTCGAGATCGCCGGTCAGACCTGGCAGCCCGTGCGTTTGTTTCACGGCGAGATGCCCGTGCTCGGCTTCCGCATCGGCCGGCTCGCGTACTGCACGGATGTCAGCCGAATCCCGGACGAATCCTGGAGCCTGTTGCGCGGCCTGGACGTCCTGATTCTCGATGCGCTCCAGCACAAGAAACATGTGACCCACTTCAATCTCGAAGAAGCGGTGGACGCGGCCCAAAAAATCGCCGCCGGTCAGACCCTCTTCACCCACATCGCCCATGGCCTGGGCCACGAAGAAACCAACGCAGCCCTGCCCGATGGAATGCGCCTCGCCTACGACGGCGAGCGCGTCACCGCACGCGCCTGAAAGGTCATGCCCCAATACCGAGCCAACCCGCTGTTCTACGATGCCGAATACGACGGCATGAAGATGCTGCAAAACGATGTGGCATTCTTCCTCGATCACCTGCCGAAGAAGCGGCAGAAGGTGCTGGAGGTCGCTGTCGGCACCGGCCGCTGCGCGATCCCCATCGCGCAGGCGGGCCACCAAGTGGCGGGCTTCGACATCGACGAGCGGATGCTGAGACTCGCCCGCCAGAAGCGTGACGCCGTTGGTCTGAGGGAAAGTGACCTGAAGCTGATTCAAGCCGATGCGCTGAAGTTTCGCGCGAAGGAAAAATTCGACTGGGTCTGCATCTTCTTCAACACCTTCCTCGCCTTCACCACCCTTCGGCAGCAGGACCAGTTCCTGCAAAACGTCCGCCGCCACATGAAACCGAAAGGCAATCTCTGGCTCGACATCTTCAACCCCGATCTCGCCCGCCTCGCCAAGCCCAGGCAGCGAAGGGTGGAGCCGCGTTTCTTCTTCGTCCCAGGTCTCGGCCGGACCGTCTGTAGCTGGACCGACATCGACCGCGATCCTGGCAGGCAGGTCCAGCGAATCACGTTCCATTACCAGTTCTTCGACGAGCACGGCGTTGAGCACCGCGAGAAAAATGTTTTCGATCTCGCGTTCGTTTTCCCCCGCGAACTTGAGCTGCTCCTCGATCGAAACGGCCTCAGGATTCGCAAGCTCTACGGCAACTACGACGGCTCCGACCTCCAGAGCGATTCGCCTCGCATGATCGCCTGGTGTACGATCCGGTAGGCGGGGAGCAGGAGCAATCGATGAGTCAACCGACAACCCCGACATCTGCAACCGGACCCGCCCCCGTGGGTCGCCCCGCCTCCGCCGGCGCACCCATTCCGATCCAGCGGCAATTCGTGCATTTCTCGTTCTATCAGCTCGATCCCGCGTTCCGCCGGCTCGACGACCACGACAAGATCCAGGCGCGCAGCGAATTCCTGAAACAATTCCAGCGCCCGCGCGAAGGCCTGATGTGTCTGTCGTACAGCACCGTCGGGCTCAGGGCCGACACCGATTTCCTGCTCTGGAGAATCGCCCTCGATCCCGCCGCGTTCCAGGAACAAACCCAGGCGATGAACAAGACCCGTCTCGGCGCGTATCTGTCGACGCCGCACTCGCTGTTGTCGATGACCAAGCGCAGCATGTACATCGACAAGCTCGATCCTTTCCACACCGCCGAGAGCCGCACCGTCATCATCCCCGGCAAGCGAAAGTATCTGCACATTTACCCGTTCGTGAAGACGCGGGACTGGTACCTGCTCCCACCCGAAGACCGGCAGGCGATCATGGATGCCCACATCAAGGTCGGCAACAAATATCCCAGCATCAAACTCAACACCACCTACAGCTTCGGCCTGGATGACCAGGATTTTGTGGTCGCCTTTGAGACCGATGAGCCGAAGGATTTCCTCGACCTGGTGATGGAGCTGAGAGAAACCCAAAGCAGCAAATATACCCAGCGCGACACGCCGATTTTCACGTGCATTCAGATGCCGATGGAGCAGGTCCTCGATCAGCTCTTCTGATCGACCCCGTGGCACGGGCATCCTGTCCGTGCCGACGATACGGCACGGGCAAGATGCCCGTGTCACAGGCGTCTTTGAGCGAACCCATGCCGCGCCGTAACTGTATGTTAAGGGTCGCTTACTTTGTTTTGGTGAAACCCACATGCCCACCTGCCTGACCGACAACCTCTCCGCCACCCGCGACACCGCCGGCGCGGTGCCGCCGCTGCCGGCTTACGTGAAGTTCCTCAACGCGCTCGTCGTCATCCTCCCCTTCGCCGGCTTCATCGCGGCGACGATTTACTTCTGGGGCCCGGGGGGGTGGGGTCTCAACGCCCTGCACCTCACCGTCTTTCTGGTGATGGTCACCACCACCAGCCTCGGGGTGACGATCGGCTTCCACCGCCTGTTCACCCACAAAGCCTTCGAAACCTCCGGCCCGGTCAAATTCATCCTCGGCGTCCTCGGCTCGATGTCGGTTGAAGGCCCGGTCATCAAGTGGACGACGATCCACCGCCATCATCACCAGCACTCGGATGAAGAAGGCGACGCCCACTCCCCGTATCACACCGGTCACGATGAAGCAGGGGGGGCCGGCACGCTCCACGGTCTTTATTATTCCCACATCGGCTGGCTCTTCGACCCCGACATCCCCGACCTCACCAAGTACGCGAAGGACCTCACCGAAGACCGAGTGACGAGATTCGTCAGCCGGTTCTTCCCTTTGTGGGTCTTCCTCGGCTTCGCCATCCCCGCCGCGATTGGCGGCCTCGTCACCCGCACCTGGACCGGCGCGGCCCTCGGCCTGATCTGGGGCGGCTTCGCGAGAATCTTCATCGTCCACCACATGACCTGGAGCATCAATTCCATCTGCCACATCTGGGGCAACAAGCCGTATCGCACGCACGATCAAAGCCGCAACAACCCCTTCATGGGCCTCTTCGGTTGGGGCGAAGGCTGGCACAACAACCACCACGCCTTCCCTACGAGCGCCCGACACGGCCTGGAGTGGTGGCAGATCGACATCAGCTGGATCGTCATCCGCGCGATGCAGGCGATGGGCTTAGTCTGGAAGGTCAGACTGCCGAGCGAAAAGATGATCGCGAGCAAAGTCGCGACCGCCTCCCCCGCGCCCGAAGCCGTTGCGAGCTAATGTCCGGGCGCGAAGCCCTTGGCCATACCGCTTCGCATCATCGCCGGGATGAGACCGATCAAGGCCAAGCCAACAAACATGGGGACGATGCAGCCCAATGTTACCTTCAGCGCCGCATGCGGATCACGGCCATCCTTTGCTTTCCCCCAGCCTGCTGATTAGCCTTGTGCCATCCCCGAACCCAGGAGCCCATCATGCGGATTCTCATCACTTCCCTCGCACTGCTCTCCCTCTTCTCCACCTCCCTGCTTGCCGCCGACGACCAGGCCCTCAAGGACCGCGTCAATGAATTCCAGACCGCATGGAACAAGGACGACACCAAGGCCATGGCTGCGCTCTGGACCGAGGACGGCAGCCTGGTCAACCCTTTCGGCGCCACCGCCCACGGCCGCTCCGAGATCGAGAAGATCTTCGTCGATGAGCACTCCCACGCATTCAAGGCCACCCGGTACGAGGCCAGCGAGGTGAAGGTCCAGCAGGTCACAGCGGATGTCGCGATCGTCGACATCACCGCCAACATCTCAGGTGTGCACGCCCCCGATGGCTCGGCCGCCCCCGACTACCCCCACCACGTCGTCTGGGTCTTCGTCAAGAAAGACGGCCAATGGATGGCCGCCGCCGCCCGCCCCTACCAGTTCTCCCCCAAACCCAGCGAAACCAAGTGAGCGGGCAGTAGGGCGAGAAGAAAGACGCAGACTGGAGCGAAGGCGAGAGGAAGACCCATCAGGCCCCAAGTCGCAGATCCATTCACCTGAGGGGCGGCGGCCTGGCGCGGAAGGTCAGACTGCCGAGCGAGAAGATGATCGCGAGCAAAGTCGCCACCGCCTCCCCGGTGCCGGTTTAAAGTGAATGCCCATGCCAGAGGAGAGCCTCACTGCCGAGTATGATCGCTTCCGTGCCCCAGCGGACTTCGCCTACTTCGCCCGATGCATCTCACTCAGCAAGGACTTCGAGGAGGTGCCCGTGGGACAGCCCTATTCGAACGTCGGCCATACTGAGGGCTGGTATCGCCACCTCCCAACGCAGAAAGTCTATCGGCTCGTCGAACCTGACGGGCCGTTCCAAGGACTCTGGGAGATTGCGAAGCAAGCCAAGCGGACGACGAAAAAGCGAAAGTAGTATGCGCGATGGGTAGAACTTCCAAAGACATTGACTGGGCGAAGATCGGCGCGGGAAAGCGAACGCCCTATCGCGTCTATCTGTCCACCGAACACCGCAAATCGCAGGCTGCACGCCGAAAACGCGCTAACAAAAAGACGCCCCGCTAGCCAGTCTCTCAAATCGACGGGGGTGCAACAGGTAAATTGCAACCCTGACTTGCCGCGATGGGACGGGAGGGGGCCGTCTCCTCGCCCCTGCATTCGCGTTGCTACCTTCCGGTGGCGAGAAAACCCCGGCACGCCGGGCTGCATCAGGGGGACGATTCTCTTTTGCAACGGTCCGCTTCAACGAAACAAGGGGGCAAAATCGCCCGGACAGGATGATTTGTTCCAAAGCAGCCGGGAAAAATGAATCGGGCAGGTTGCTTCACTCCGAAACAGATCGGACAGCTCACCGAGTTGCTTCGGGCTTTTGACATCGATGTTTCGCAGCGCTTCAGCGACCGCGTACCGGGAAGTGACAAGCTGCACGTCCGGGAGTTCCAGCAGCTGCGCGATCCGCGCTGAAGGATCATAAGCGATCGAGAACAGGACGTTGGCGTCGAGGAAGGGCCGATCCATCTAAGTGACCCCGATGGGCCTGTCGTGGTCGATCTTTTCGGGATCCAACCCCATCTTGCGGACGAGTTTCACCGCGCGGCTGTAATCGGCGGCATCGACGGTGTTGGAGAGAAGAAACTCGGCAACCCTCCGATCGCTGTACATCTCCACCGGCGGCCGCTTGATGCGCGCTCGCTTTCCCGCCCGAGGCGGCGGCGCACGTTTGGTTCTCTGAGCCATGGGAGATGTCCTTGCCGGTTCCATTATAGACCCGGGCCGTTCCAGCGGTAAACGCCAGGATCGCACGCGGACTTAAGCCGAATCCGATCCTGTTTTCGTACGGCTGTCGTCCTTCACTTCTTCAGGAAGTTCGCCAGCAGTTTTTCCCCCTGTTCGGTGAGGAAGCTTTCGGGGTGGAACTGGACGCCTTCCAGCGGCCAGGTTTTGTGGCGGATGCCCATGATCTCATCGTGGGCGGTCCACGATGTCACCTCATATTCCGCGGGCAATGTCCCGGGGCGGATGATGAGGCTGTGGTATCTTGTGGCGGTGAAGGGGTTGGGCATTCCCTGGTAAATCGCCTTGCCGTCGTGGTGGATCTGGTCGGTCTTGCCGTGCATGAGGCGCTCGGCGCGCTCCACGATCCCGCCGGAAACATGGCCGATGCATTGGTGGCCCAGGCAAACGCCGAGCATCGGGATCCTCGGGCCGAAGCGCGTAATGACATCGTTGCTAATGCCGGCTTCTTTGGGCGTGCACGGGCCGGGGGAGACGACGATGTGGGTGGGCTTGAGCTGTTCGATCTCGTCGAGCGTGATCTTGTCGTTGCGGACGACTTTCATGTCGGTTCCGCCCACCTCGCCGAGCCTTTGCACGAGGTTGTAGGTGAAGGAATCGTAGTTGTCGATCAGGAGGATCATCTCGATTATGATAGCAGGTCAAAGGAGATTGGAATGATAACTCGAATGGTGATGGTGATGAGCGTGTTGCTGGCTGTGGGTTTGAGCTTTGCGCAAGACAAGAAGGAGAAGCAGGAGAGCGCGGACAACGCGCCGCCGGAAGGTTTTACAGCGCTCTTTAATGGCAGCGATCTTTCGGGTTGGAAAGGGTTGCTGTCGCCGGTGAAGCATCTGGACAACCCGGCGATTCGCGCCAAGCTCGCGCCTGAGGAACAGGCCCGAGCGCAACTGCAGGCGGATGCGAACATGCACGCGCACTGGAAGGTCGTAGATGGGGTCATCACCTTCGACGGGAAGGGCGACAGCCTGTGTACGATCAAGGACTACGGCAACTTCGAGATGTATGTTGACTGGAAGATCACCCCCGCCGGCGACAGCGGGATTTATCTTCGCGGAAGCCCGCAGGTGCAGATCTGGGACCCGGCCAACAAAGCGGCCGATGGCACGGGTTCAGGTGGGCTGTACAACAATCAGAAGAATCCGAGCAAGCCATCGATCGTGGCGGATAAGCCGATCGGCCAATGGAACACGTTCCACATTAAGATGATCGGGGACAAAGTCACCGTGTGGCTGAACGAGCAACTGGTCGTCGACAACGTGACGCTGGAGAATTACTGGATTCGCAGCATGCCGATCTTCGCGACCGGGCAGATCGAACTGCAGAACCACAGCAGCCCGCTTTGGTTTAAGAATGTTTACATCAAAGAACTTCGCTGAACCCAACCACAGATGAACACGGATGAACACGGATTTGGAGATTCAATCTGTGTGAATCTGTGTTCATCTGTGGTTTCATGGGATCAGAGCGTCCACCCCTTTCGGCAGTCGATCTTGAGGAACTTTTCGGCTTCGGGGGCGTTGGGGAAGCGCATGTTTTTGGCGTCCCAATCGAGGGCCTTTTGCGCTTTGAAGGAGACGACGCCCAAGAGCGCGGCTTCGGTGAGAAGGGCGCCGTAGGAGAACGGGGCGGTGACGGCGGTGGGATCGTTCTTGAGGCAGGCGTTGACCCATTCCTGACCGAAGCCGGGTGTGGAGGGGATGGACTTGGGCGGGATCTTGATCGGCCTGGCTTTGTCCGTGGGGATGATCTGGTGCTCGCCATAGTTGGTGACGACGATGGCGCGCTCGCCGATGAAGACGACGGCTTCATGGGCGAACTTGGGGTCGAGGTTCCACTTCGAAAGCGCATCCGGTTTCCTGGGCGGGTCGTACCAGTGCAGCTTGAGCGCGGGCATCTTTCCCCGCGCGGGGAAATCGAAGTGGGCGATGGTCCAGTCAGTCGCTCGCTCGTCTGAGACGGCCGAACCCTCGGTGTGGATGCGGGTGGGGTGAGCGAGCTTGAGCGACCAGAAGGCGACATCAGCGAGATGGCAGAAGATGTCACCGAGCAGCCCGGACCCGAACGCCGACCATTGTCGCCACCACTTGGGGTGATAGCTCGGCCGGAAGGGCGTCTCGGCGACGGGTCCGAGCCAGAGGTCGTAGTTCAGTTCCGGCGGCACCGGCGCGGTGGCGGTTTCAACCTTCGGCAAATTGCGGTTGTTCCAGATGTGGACTTCGCGCACCGGGCCGATGGCATTGGACTGAATCAGCTCGACCACGCGGCGGTAATTGTCGTAGCCGTGGATCTGAATGCCCATTTGCGTGACGCGGTTCGTCTCCTTCGCGAGGTTGGCGATTGCCCGCGCCTCATGAACCGTGTGCGTCAGCGGCTTCTCGCAATAAACATGCTTCCCCGCGCGCAGCGCCGCCGCCGTGAGCGCGGCATGCGTGTGATCCGGAGTGGCGACGACGACGGCATCGAGCTTCGGGTGGGCGAGAAGCTCGCGAAAATCTTCATACGGCGCCGCCTTGGGAATGGCCTTCCCCGCTTCAGCGAGAAAGTTCTTATCCGTATCGCACAGCGCAACCACCTGGGCGTTCTGGATGACGTTGAATTCCCGAACATGATCCATGCCGCGCCAACCGGTGCCGATGATTCCGATCTGGAGCTGGTCATGTCCAGCGCCGGTCCAGACGGTGGGCTGGGAGTGTGTCGCGGCGCGGGCGCGGGCGCGGGCGGTGGCGGCAAGCGCCATGCTCGCGGCGCCGGCGCCCGCGATCGCGGATGACTGAATAAAACGTCGGCGAGAGATCGGTGTGCTCACGGGTTCCTTCCGAAGGCGACTACGTTTGTTACTCAAGGAACTCGATCCTCGTTGAGCTTCAAGTTTTGAATGACCGCGAGGGGCAGGGGGCAGGAGGCGGGACTGAACGGTGACGCAAAGATGGATTTTGAGCGCGGCCGCGGAATAGCGCGATCAGACCGCGGGCTTCCGGCAAGGCGGAGCAAAGAAACGGAAATCCCATGCGCAAGAAAGAATACCGCCGATGAGAGTATTGACGGGGCTCAACCCTCGGCGGTGTTCTACAAGGTGGATGCGCTACGGCAGGCGTGACAAGACTACTTCTTCGCGCCGGCGACAGCCGGGGCGGCGTTCTTTTGGAACGAGTAGGTGCCGCCGAACTTCTTGCTGAAACGTTCGACGCGACCGGCGGTATCGACGAACTTTTGCTTGCCGGTGAAGAAGGGGTGGCACACGTTGCAGATGTCGACGCTGATTTTTGCAACCGTGCTGCGGGTCTGGAACGTGTTGCCGCACGCGCAGTGGGCGGTGCAGAGCACGTAACGGGGATGAATTTTCGATTTCATGTCAATCTCCAACAAACGGTCGGAACGTGCGTCGAGGCGGAGATGCTCCAACGTCAGCCGGACCAATGATTCATACGTTTAGAGCAGATCGAGCTTTGCGCCACAGAAAGGCGGGCTCGCTCCAATCGCTGAAGGGCGGGGAATCTAGCAGAAGTCGCCGAAAGCGGCAAGGTATCGGGTGGAATGCCTTATGATTTGTGCTGAAAGAGCTTGCTTACCGATAAATTCAAGGCATGATTAGCGCGTTAATTGCGTAGAGACGTGGAGGCTGTTGGGAGAGTATCGGCTCGGGCAAAGCCGGTCGTTGTTTCACCATATCAGCATCGGGCATATCTAATTTTTCTTACCCAAGTGCGTGCGGCTCAGCCACGCACATAAGGAGTCGTGTCGTGATTCGTCAATCGATTGTTCACCCCAATGGGGTCCGTGGTCTTCGATGTCCCAACAACACGCTTCGCGCGGCGGTAAATTTTGCGCTCGAGGGGCTGGAGCTTCGGCGGATGCTGAGCAGCACGCTGGCCTCCACGCTTTACGCCTCCGCGCCGGCGGAAGGGGACGGGCTGGGGACCATGGTGGTGACGAAGGGGAACCTGGCGCTGGTGGCGGCACCCGATGCGACGGTGGGTGGCAACAGCCTTGCGGGCAAAGTGGAGCTCTACGATTTGTCGGGGACAACGCCGACGCACCTGCGGACGTTTGAGAACCCGGGATCGGGATCGTCAATTCAGTTCGGGCGTGGGATGACGTTTTTGAGCGACAGCAAAATTGCCATCGGCGCTCCGTCAGGACAGACGGGAACCGTCTGGATTTACGATCTGAATGATGTCAATGCAGCGCCCATCGAAGTGGATTCGCCCCAGCGGGACCAGCTGTTTGGCAAATCGCTCGCGACGATTGGGAACGGGGAACTGCTGGTGGGCGCGCCGATCAGCGGAGATGGGACGGGGACGATTTACCGGTACAGCAGCGTGGGCGCTTTAGAGGGGTCCTACAAGGACCCGCGGCCTGATGGAACGCAGTCGGATCTGTTCGGGGAGATCGTCGTGGTGGATGGATCAACAATCTATTCGAGCTCCGTCGACGGGGTGCCGGAGAATCTGGGATCGGTAATTGGCGTGGATGGTTCGGTAATTCCCGCCAATGCGCAGGAAACGGTGATCACGCAGACATTTGTGTCGCCGAGGCAGGGGAGTGCATTTGGGAGTTGGATATCGGTGTCGCCGGTGACGCACGATATCTTCATCCTGGGGCTGGATTCGAATTCCACGGGAAGGGTTTATCAGTATCAGGCTAGCGGAAGCTATGTGCGGCAGTATGTGAATCCCGATGGAATCGAGAGCGATTCGTTCGGAATCACGGCGGTGACGGATCAGAATCAGTTGCTGGTGGGTGCCCGGAGGAAGTTTCAGTATGATCCGAATTTCCCCGGGGATATTAATTACGCGATGGTCGAGGGGGCGGTGTACGTGTTTGATGCATCGACGGGCGCGTCGATCCAGACAATTGATAATCCGACGCCGGTGTTTGGCGATGACGTGCAGGGGAACCCGGATGATTTCGGGGTGATCGTTGCGGCGCTGCCGGGCGGACGATTTCTGGTTGGCGCTTCGGGAGATGATGGGAGCGCGATCGATAGTGGGGCGGCGTATGTTTATATCCCAGAGGCGCCTGCCCCAACGAATCAGGCGCCGGTTGCGGGCGCGATTAACGGGCCGACTTCCGGTGTTTCTTCGCAGTCGCTCGCGTTCAGCGCTTCGTTTACGGATCAGGATTCGGCGCTGGTGGATCCGCGAAGCGTGAGTTGGAATTTTGGGGATGGGAACAGCGTGACGGGATCGGAGGGGCCGTTAACGGTGCAGCACGCGTATGGCGCATCGGGGAATTATACCGTGACCTTTACGGTTACGGACAGCCACGGGGCGACCTCCAGCTCACAGCTCGTGGTGACGGTCACTTCGACGGCACAGGTGGGGAATGATCTGTATGTGGGCGGAACGAGCGGTAATGACACGATCACGATTGGTCGCAGTAGCGGTGGGATGATTACTGTCGGCTCGCAGAGCTTTACGGCGAGCGGGCGAATTATCATTCTGGCCGGGGCGGGGAACGATACGATCAACGTCGGCTCGTCCGTCGCGAACGGGTTGCTCATCGATGGCGGAGACGGCAACGATCTGATCAACGGCGGGCACGGCGACGACATCCTCATCGGCGGCGCGGGGAACGATACGCTGTCTGGCGATGTCGGGCGCGATCTGCTGATCGGCGGAACCGGGTCTGATGTCGTCATCGGTGATTCGGGCGACGACATTCTGGTCGCGGGGAAGACGTCGTGGGATCAGAATGTGACCGCGCTGGAAGCGATCATGGCCGAGTGGACGAGCGGCAGATCCTACACCCAGCGCGTGAGCAACTTGATCAACGGGAGCGGCTCGGCGACGCGGGCGAACGGAAGCTACTTCGTGACGCCGGATGTGACGGCGTTTGACGATGGCGCGGTGGATTCGCTCTCGGGCAACGGCGGGCAGGATTGGATTGTCTGCAATGTGGATGCGCCGTTTGCTGATGTGATTCAGTCGCTGCAGAAGAATGAGACTGTGAGCGATGTGGATGCGATGAGCGCTTGAGGTGTCGCGAGTGGACGCGGGGCAGGTCTCGCGGCTAAATTTTAGAAGAGACGAGGAGCCCCGACCAGGATGGTGGGGGCTTCTCTTATTTAGAAATGGTGATCCGGATGATTTTTTTGACGCGGTGATTTATTCGACTCGCACTTCCCTGGCTTGTTCGGCGCTGGCGTAGACGCCGTCGAGCATCTTCTGGATCATGAGACCGTGTTCGCCGGGCGCTTCGTTTTCGCGGGTTCCCTGGCAGACCTCGACGAAGTGTTTCATTTTGTATTCGAAGATGTCCCAGGCGCCTAAGAAGCCGGGGGTCATGTTCATCATGTAGTTGTTGTGGTCCGTGAAGATGTGGCTGGTGTCCCAGGTGGCGCCGCCCCTTTCGCCCATGAGGGTGGCATTGAAGATGTCTTTTTCGATGTGGGCGACGAAGCTGGATTCGATGGTCAGGATCGCGCCGCTGTCGAAACGGATCATGCCGACCGCGAGATCTTCGACGTTGTAGGTTTTGTAATCCCAGTTGGGCCAGGGCATCGCGACCTGGGAGGGTTTGTTGCCCATGTAAGTCCAGGCGCCGCCGGTGATCGAGACCGGATTGGGGCTGCCGAGCATGTAGTGCGCGGTCTCGAGGATGTGGACGCCGATGTCGATCATCGGGCCACCGCCTTGAAGCTCTTTGCGTCCGAAGACGCCCCAGTTGGGGATTCCGCGGCGGCGGAGGGCCTGGGCGCGCACATAGAGGATTTTACCGAAGGAATCGGCGGCGATCTGGTCGCGAATCAGTTTCGTGCGCGGATCGAAGCGATGCTGGAAGCCGACGATGAGGTGCTTGCCGGATTTCCTGGCGGCATCGATCATCTGCTGCGCTTCCCTGGCGTTCATGGCCATTGGCTTCTCGACCATGACGTGTTTGCCCGCGCGCAGGGCGGCAATGGTATTGGGGCAATGCAGCGAATTAGGCGTGCAGACATCGACGGCATCGATGTCCTTGTCCATCTGCTGGAGCATCTCGTTGTAATCGTTGAACTGCTTGATCTCCGGGTAATCCTGCTTGAGACGATCGAGCGACATCTGCGAGACATCGGCGGCGGCGACGACCTCACAGTGACCGACCTGCTTGAGGTACTTGATGTGGTGGCGCGCGATGCCGCCGGCGCCGATGAATGCGATTTTCACGGGGTTTGACACGAAGCCTCTCCTGAAAAACGACGGGCGACATCCTACGCCTGGCGCTCGCGACTTCAATTGATGTGAAGTTCATTTCAAGCGCATCAGGGTTTTCGGCTTCACCCATCGCAGCGCATCGATGAGCGCGGGAACGAGTGGCTCCAGGTCCGTCATGTCATTGGACGAAGCCGCCAGCACGATCACGGCAAGCGGCAAGGTCGGAATACTTTGCGGGTAAGCGACCCCGTTATCCAGTGTAAGCATGACATCGAAGCCCTCCGCACCGGCCAACGGTAACAGCGCTCCGTTTTTTAACCCGTTCCAACCAAGATATTGGACCGTGAAGACGTCATGGCCGGGAAGCCTGTGGCGAAGTTCGTGCGGAAGGTTTTCGTCCAGCAGCACCTTCATGCAGCTTGCGTGGGGCGCCCTTTGGAACCGATTACTTCTCCCGCCAGTTCGAGCACGGTCTTCGCCTGCTCATGAGTGACGCTTGGAAACTGTTCAAGAAAGTAGTCTAGTGAACGCCCCCGCGCGAGAGAATCAAACAGCGATTTCACCGGCACCCTGGTGCCGGCGAAGCAGGGCGTGCCGCCCTGAACTTCGGGATCAACCTGAATGGCCGGTTGCTGTGGCATCGCATCGATCATATCATCCTGCCCATCTTCTGCCCATTTGGTTTCGGGGCATCCGGCGTCGACTTTTGCGAAGAAAACGCTTTTGGCGCGCGGGAATTGGGGCCACTTTGCAGAGAATGTCCGTTGGAATGAGGGGGGCCAGGAGTTTCTCAATTTTCAGCACCGGGGCGTCCGGGCGAGGCATCAGGCTTTGCGGCTCGCGGAGGAACAGGGGCGTTTCAATCAGACGCGCGTGCTCTTGATCGTCGAGAAGTTGGCCGTGGTGAATCCTGCCATCGGAGAGAAATCGGACGATTCGCATGCGGGCAGAATAAGAGATTCGCTTGACCGTGTCAGGCGAGCGAGACGGGGCCGGCAAAAGATCCTAGACTTCTTTCGTGCGGGTTGAAGATCTTGGAAGGATGGCGTATCGGGAAGCATGGGCGCTGCAGGAGCGGCTTCACGCGGAGGTCGTGGGAGGGGGAGAAGAGCGGCTGTTGCTGGTGGAACATCCGCCGGTGATTACCTTTGGTCGGCGGGCGAATGTCGAGCGGCATTTGATTGCATCGGATGAGCAGTTGGCGAGGTTGGGTGTTGAGACGGTGCAATCGGATCGGGGCGGCGACATTACGTTTCATGGGCCCGGACAGCTTGTGGCTTATCCGATCGTGCGGCTGGCGGATCACAGTCTCTTGGTGGGATCTTACGTGCGGCGGCTGGTGGAGACGGTGATTGCGACGCTCAACGAGTTTGAGGTGAGTGCGCGGTGCGATCCAACGGCTGTCGGCGTTTGGGTGCCGGTGCGCGATGGAGAATCGCAGTCGGAAACGCTCGCGAAGATTTGCGCGGTGGGTGTGCGAATCCGCCGCGGCGTTTCGATGCATGGGATTGCGTTGAATGTGACCACTGATCTGCGGTATTTTGATCTGATCGTGCCATGCGGACTCGTCGATCGGGCGATGACTTCCATGGAGCGAGCACTTGGAGCAGCGGCACCGTCGATGAAATCGGTTAAGCAGACGCTGATTCGGCGTTTCCTTTCCGCGTTCTCGCCCGCGGCCCTTGCCAGCGTGAGGCCTGCGTGTCCACAATGAGCGGAATGCGGTTCGCCTCATTTGTCTCGTCCCACGAATCCACCGACGCCGCGGTGGAGCAGGTGCTGTCTTCGGCGCGCGAGGCGGGATTGCAGCCGGATGTGCTGTTCACGTTTTTCACGGGTCATCATGTGCCGGAAGCGGAACGGATGATCGAGAAGCTTTGGCTGCAACTGGATCCGCAAGTTGCGGTGGGATGCTCGGCGGAGGGTGTGATTGGGGCGGATCAGGAGATTGAGCGGTCGCCGGGTCTTGCGATCCTGATTGGGGCGCTGCCGGAGATTCGGATTCATCCGTTTCATGTGGGGACGGACGATTGGCGAAGTCTATTCGAGGCGCCGGATGATCTTCTCGAGCGGATCGGCTGTGGGGATGAGACGCGGGCGATCATCGGGTTTGGCGATCCGTTCACGACGCCGATCAATCAGCTTTTGCCGCTGTTGGATCGGATCGCGCCGAAGGCGCCGCTGATTGGTGGAATGGCAAGCGCCGGGCGACAGCCGGGGCACAATATTCTGGTGCGGAATGATGAAGTGTTTGATGCGGGAATGGTGGGGTTGACGCTTTCGGGGCCGATTGAGGTGGAGACGATTGTCAGCCAGGGTTGCCGGCCGATCGGGCAGCCTTACGTGATTACCAAAGCGCACGATAATGTGATCGAACAGCTTGGCGGAAAGCCGGCGCTGCACGCAGTGCGTGACACGATCGACGGCGCATCTGAGGAGGACCAGCAACTTTTGTCGAAGGGGCTTCTGCTCGGGCGCGCGATCAGTGAATATCGTGATCGGTTTGGGCGCGGGGATTTTCTGGTCCGCAATCTCATCGGGGCCGACAAGCAAGCCGGCACGATTGCGCTGGCGGATTATGTTCGAGCGGGGCAGACGGTGCAGTTTCATGTTCGAGATGCTCGGACCGCGGATGAAGATCTGAATCTGATGTTGCAGTCACAGAATCGCTCAGCCCCACCGGCGGCTGGGCTGCTGTTCAGTTGCAACGGACGTGGGACGAACTTGTTTGATGCCCCTTGTCATGATGTCGCGGCAGCGCGAAAGCTCTTGCCGCAGACTCCGTTCGCAGGATTTTTCGCCGCGGGCGAGCTTGGGCCGGTGGGGGGACAGAACTTTATTCACGGGCACACCGCCAGCATGGCGCTGCTGCGATCGGCGGGGAAATAATATGGACTTTGATCCCGCTCAATACATGAAGATTCTCGCGGCGGTGCTGCTGATCCCGGGGCTGCTGTTCCTGTTCGTGGTGGTGTTCTACGTCGCGTTCATCGGCCGTGCTTCGACGGGCAAGGCCGCAGTGCGGGAAGCGGGGGCGCGGGAATTGGGACGCACATGTTTTTCCTGTGGACAGGCGCTGCTACCGGATCAGAACGAGTGTCCGACATGCATTCCGCAGTTGATTCATCCGGTTGGGCCGTTGATCCCTCCTGATCCGAATTCCGATGGGGAAGCTGAAGTGGAAGTGGCGACGGAGTTTGAACTTGATTCCGCGGAATTCGCGCCTCCGGCGCCTCCGATCGATTCTTCCGCGGCATATGAAGGTGAGATTGTGGATGAGCCTGAACCACCGCGCCCGGGACAGGAGTCGTAACGGATGTGTGGAATTGCCGGAATAGTCGGGAGGCTGGATGACGCGAACCGGGGGGCGCTCGGGCGGATGGAACGCGCTATCGCGCATCGCGGGCCGGACTCGGCGGCAACTTGGGAGTCGACCGCGGATGAGGAAGGATTCGGATGCATTCTCGCGCATCGCAGGCTATCCATTCTCGATCTCTCGACAGCCGCGGACCAGCCGATGACGGATTCCCGCACGGGCCAAACGATCATCTTCAATGGGGAAATCTACAATTACCGCGAGCTGCGATCCTCGCTTCAGCAGAAGGGCGAGCAGTTTACATCCACCGGCGATACCGAAGTGCTACTCCGTCATGTCGCGGTGAATGGGCCGCGGGTGCTGCCCGAGATCCGGGGGATGTTTGCGTTCGCACTTTGGGATCCAAAGGCGCGGACGCTGATGCTGGCGCGCGACCCGATGGGGATCAAGCCGCTCTACATCTGCCGGAACCCGGATGCAAAAGCGAACTGGTCGCTGCTGTTCGCGTCTGAGGTGCGGGCGATTCTTGCTTCGGGGCTGGTTCCCAATCCAAGATTGAATCCCACTGCCGTCGCATCGGTGGTCTGGAACGGTTTCGTCATGGGGCCGGACACGATCGTGCAGGGCGTCGAATCGCTCTGGCCGGGGGAGTATCGATTTTTCGATCCACAGTCCGGCCAGCGGTCGGCGGAATTTTTCTGGTCGCTTCCAGGCAGCGAGCAAAGCGAAACCGAAGAGTCGCTGCATCATGTCCTGAAGGAATGCGTTCGACTTCATCTGGCTTCCGATGTTCCGCTGGGCGTGTTCCTCTCCGGCGGAATCGATTCGAGCGCGGTGGCGAATCTCGCCCAGCAATCGCTGGATGAACCGCTGAACACATTTACGCTCACGTTCGAGGAAGCGGATTACAACGAAGGCGCCGCGGCGGCGCAGATCGCCAAGGCCATCGGCACCCATCATCGGGAAATTCCGCTGACGGAAGAGCGGTTCGTCTCAAATCTCGATCGCGCGATCGATTCGCTGGATCAGCCCACGTTCGACGGGCTGAACTCGTGGTTCATGTCGCAGGCGGTGCGCGAGGCGGGGCTTACGGTTGCCCTTGTTGGGACGGGCGGCGATGAGCTTTTTGGAGGATACAAATCGTTCCGCGATCTTCCGTCGCTGCATCGGTTCAATGCGCGAACACGACTGATTCCGGAGCCGGCGAAGATGCTGGCGGCGCAAGCGGTTCGCGCCGTAGCCAGTGGGCGGGGCAAGGGAGCGGTGTCGCCGCAGACGCGGTGGGCGAAGCTGCCGGACATGGTGCGGGCGGGGGCGGACATGGTGGGGCTGTACCAGCTTGCTTACGCGCTGTTTTTGCCGGATTTTCAGCGAGAGCTGTTGGGGGGAGGGACCCAGGGCTTAAGCCCTGGGCTTGGCCGGCTGGATGGGAGCGTGGTGTCTGGGTTGCCCGCTGCGATGCGCGAGCGGTTGCGGAGTGAAATTCAGAACCGTTCCTCTCTGGCGTCGATTTCCGTCCTTGAGCAGCGGTGTTTTCTCGCCGAGCGGCTTCTGCGGGATACGGATGCGGCATCGATGGCGGTTTCGCTGGAGCTTCGCGTGCCGCTCGTCGATCAGGTTTTGCTTGAGCATGTGATGCGCCTGCCGGATGAAGCGCGCTATCAGCCGCTGGGGAGAAAACAGATCTTGCGCAACATCGGACTACGGGGGTTGGATCCCAATCTGTTTGAGCGTCCCAAGAGCGGGTTCGTGCTGCCGTTCGATAAATGGATTCGGCGGAATCTTGGCCAGCAGATGGATCAGACCATGCGCGATGAATCGCTGGCGCGGTCTGTGGGGCTTAACGGGAACGCGGTTTCGAGATTGTGGCAAAGCTTCCAATCCAACGCGCCGGGAATGTACTGGTCGCGCGCGTGGGCCTTGTACATTCTAATTCGGTGGGCGCACCGGCACGGCGTGCTTCTGTAGCGGCCGGTGCAAATTGGATGCAATCCCCATAAGGTTTCCACTCGCTGTTCGACTGCTTGCGTGTCGACATTATGGGACCGTGCAGCTCCCGATGTTCCGCGCTGTCCGGTTCTTGTTTTCTATGATTCAATCTCGCCCGCTGATGCGATTCGTCCCGGCGTTTTGACGACAATACACTCAGAAGAGCGAGCACCCACTGAATGAGCACCGACCGTCGCTATTGCCTGATTACGCCCTGCCGCGATGAGGCGACTTACGCCTGTCGCACCTTGGATGCGGTCACTTCGCAGACGGTGCCGCCGGCGTTGTGGGTGATTGTGGATGATGGGTCGAAGGACGAGACGCCAAAGATCGTCGAAGAGTACGCGGCACGCTTTCCGTACATCCGTCTGGTTCGGCGTTCTGACCGCGGGCAGCGAGTCCTTGGCGCTGGCGTGATCGAAGCGTTCTACGCGGGCTACGACACCATCGATCCCGATGAGTTTGAGTATGTCTGCAAATTTGACCTGGATCTGGACATTCCGCCGAATTATTTCGAATCGCTGATCAAGCGGATGGAGCAGACGCCGCGGCTGGGGACGTGTTCGGGGAAGCCGTATTTTTTTAACGGGGAAATAACCTCCCGCTCTCCGGCAGGGTTATCGGGGACCGTGGAGCACACCGCATATCCGATTGAAGCGGACGATGGTTTCGTGTCTGAAAAATGCGGCGATGAGAACTCCGTCGGCATGATCAAGTTCTACCGCACGAGTTGCTTCAAAGAGATCGGCGGGTTCGTGCGCTATTTGATGTGGGATGGGATTGATGGGCACCGCTGCCGGATGCTGGGATGGGTTGCCGCGAGTTGGGACGATCCCGAACTTCGGTTCGAGCATCTTCGCCCGATGGGCACCAGCCATAAGAATTGGTGGACCGGGCGCGTGCGTCACGGTGTCGGGCAGTATTACATGGGGACAACGTTCCCTTACATGCTTGCGAGCGCGCTGTTCCGCATGACCCGCCCGCCGTTAGTCATCGGCGGGATCGCCATGCTCTGGGGTTTCATCAAGTCGGTGTTCAGCCACGGGCCTCGCTATCAGGACCCCGCATTTCGAAAGTTCCTCCGGCAGTATCAGTGGGCTTGCCTGAGCAAAGGGAAGAGCCGGGCGACGGCGGAACTGAACGACCGCCAGAGCCACAGCTCCGAGGAAAGTAGCGCAAAAAATGCGTCTCTTCCAGAATCGTCGCAACAGCTTCTTTGATACCGAAGCGCTGCCGATCGCAGCGTCATCGCGAGGAATTTAACTCTCATGGAGTTCTAAGAATTATCGTTATCTCCTGATGGCATCAAGTGATACACGGAATTCCCGCGAGTGATTTCATTTTCCCTTGGGGCATATTCGGACTTTATAGGGCTGACGGCGCTCCCCTAGAATGTGTGCCGCCTCAGGAGGCGAGTTTGATTTCCCGGCCTTTGCTTGTGATAGTTTTTATATCAGTGGGTCTGCCGAACATCACAAAAGCCACCGTGTCGTTACATCCAGGAAGTGATGGCCAGTTCGTCAAAAGATGGTCTGGCGCTTTGTCTCTATCGTTTTTACCGGAATCTGGTCGATGATGAGCTAGACCGTAGCTCAGTCCGCCGACGTTTGGCCGACAGTCCATCCGGTTGTTGAGGAAGGGTGGAATGCGTATGTACCGCCGTTACGGCGAAATCACCTGGGAGGGCGCGGAGGCAGCCAGTGCCCAGGCGGCGGCCACCGCCGTTAAGGTCGCGGAGCGCCCCAAGGCGCCCGGTCGGTCGCAATCCGCTCCGCGCCGGGAGCGCACCAGTTTTTCAACGGTCAGGCTTCTCGGGGTTGAACTCCACGCAGTCACTGAAAAGCGAACGATCGAGTTCATTCTCGATGAGTTGGATGCGGGGAAGGGCGGGGTGGTTGTTACGCCGAACCTCGACCATCTCAGGCGCTGCACGCGCGATCTTTCCTTCGGCGCGCTCGTCGCCGAAGCGGATCTGGTGGTTGCCGATGGCATGCCGCTGATCTGGGCGAGCCGGCTTCAAGGGACGCCGCTGCCGCAGCGGGTCGCGGGGTCAGATCTGATTTCCTCGTTGAGCGCCGGCGCGGCCAAGCGCGGCCGCTCGATTTTTCTGCTTGGGGGAGCGACAGGAACCGCGGAAGCCGCGGCGAAGATTCTTCAGTTTGCGGAACCCTCTCTCAAAATCACCGGGCACTACTGCCCGCCGTTCGGTTTTGAAAAAGACGACCACGAGATCGGCAGGATCGTCAATCTGCTCGCGTCCGCGCAGCCCGACATCGTGTTCGTGGCGCTGGGTTCGCCGAAGCAGGAATACCTGATTCAGCGCATCCGCAAATTCCTCCCGAGTGCGTGGTGGCTCGGCGTTGGCGTCTCGTTCAGCTTTCTCTGCGGCGACGTTCGGCGCGCCCCGCGCTGGATGCAGAAGATCGGGCTCGAGTGGATCCACCGTTTCGCGCAGGAGCCGCGACGGTTGTTCCACCGCTATATCATGGTGGGCCTGCCATTCGGAACGAAACTCCTCGGGAAATCAGCGGCGCGGGGTCTGACAAATCGCTTTCGCCGCCCGGTTACAGTCAATCAGATCCTGACGGAAACAATTACCGTTCCGACCAACGGGAACGGTCACGCGCGACCTGAAACATCCCCGCTGTTGCGCGGCGGCATCCGCCCGCGCGTGGCCAACCGCCGAGCCACTGGCGATCGCGCCAATAACGTCGGCACCGATGCGCCGCTCTCTTCAGTATCGCATCCGCGAAACCTCGCGCGGCTTCGCGCGGTGGTGCTTCTCGGTGGATCCGTTCGCGCCACACCGCTTTCCGAATCAATCAACCGCTCGCTGCTCGATCTCCCGCTCGATGCGAACGGCTCGATCTTCAATCACTGGCTTGCCCATGCGGCGGACCTGGCGCGGCACGCGGGGCTTGAACGCCTTCCCGTTCGCGTCATGGTCAATCGCAACACGCCCGAGCCCATGAGCGCCACAGCGCCGTATTACGGCGCGTTCCGCGTGGAGCGCGATCTATCCGAATACCGCGGCACCGGCGGGATCCTTCGCGACCTTGCCGTTGATTACGCGGATGACGATCTCATTCTCGTCTGCAACGGATCACAAGTGCTGGTCGATCCGCTCGCGGCGATCGCGACGGCGCTCGATCGCAAGCACGGCGACGTCACCCTGATCTCGCACAACGACGGCACGCCCAGCGGGGTGATGCTCATCACTTGCAAAACGCTGCGCGTGATTCCCGATTCCGGGTTTGTCGACATGAAGGAACAGGCGCTGCCGGCGATCGCGAGCGAACATGAAGTGACGGTGATTCACCGCCGGCGGCCGACAGGTTTGCCCGTGCGCACGCAGAACGATTACGTCATGGCCCTGCGCCACTATCACAGCCGGCGCTCCGGAAAGCCGACGCTTTCTGATCCGCTGGCTGAAGATTGGCTGCCTGCTTTTTCGATTGTCGAGCAGGGAGCAACCGCGGATCCCCGCGCCCACGTGCACGATTCGGTCGTGCTGCGCGGCGGAATCGTCGAGGCGGGCGCGGTTGTCGTTCGCTCGATCGTCTGCCCCGGCGGTGTGGTGAAGCGCGATCGCCAGGCCGTCGATCAACTCGTGTGCCCGATTTTGAAATGACCACGAACTGCAAGCGGGTGTCATCCTGAGGGTACTCCCGAAGGATCTGGCACTGTTCACGACCCAGCAAGATCCTTCGCGGAGTACCGCTCAGGATGACAGTAACTGATGGATGAGTTGATTGGAGTAGTGCAATGAGACTGTCTCGAACCTGGAGAACCGACCGCCTGACCGGCTGGCATCTTGCCGCCGCGCTCAGCGTGGCTGCGCTCGGGGTTGCCGCCACATTCGGGGCGTGGAAAGACATTTACACCATTGCGAAGAACGATGAAGAGTACTCGCACATCTTCCTCGTCCCGATCGTTGCGATCTGGATGATCTGGGTTCGGCGGATGCGCTTCCGCCATTGCAAGCCATCCGCAACCATCGTCGGTCCGCTCATTGTCGCCATCGGCTGGTACGCGGGGTGGTACGGTTTCAAGCATGCGATCCAGGCGCTCTGGCACGGCGGCGCGGTTCTGGTCGTCGTGGGATGCATGCTCAGCATTCTCGGCAAAAACGTCATTTTTCGATTCTTCCCGGCCATTGCTGTTCTGATCTTTCTCGTCCCGGTGCCCGGGCGCATTCGCCAGGATATCTCCCTGCCGCTGCAAACCTGGACCGCCAAAGCTGCCCAGACCGGGCTGGAAATCCTCGGTATCGACACCGAAGTTTCCGGTAACGTCTTATCGATCAATGGGAAACCCGTGACCGTTGCCGAGGCGTGCAACGGCATGCGAATGGTGTTTCCGCTGATCCTGATCGCTTACGCGTTCAGCTTCGGACTTCCCCTTCGTAACAGCGTGCGGTTCCTCGTGTTATTGGCCTCTCCGTTAACCGCGCTGGCTTGTAACGTTCTCCGCACGCTTCCGACGATCTGGCTGTATGGAAACAGAAGCCGGCACGTCGCCGATACGTTCCATGAGTGGAGCGGTTGGATGATGCTGCCGATCGCGTTCTTTTTGCTCATGGCGATCATCAAGCTGCTGCGCTGGGCGATGCTGCCGGTCACGCGATATCCGCTGGCGTCGCAATAGGTGTAAAAATTTGCGTATTGGCTGCCGATAGCTTTATGGTGTAAAGTAAGCAACTCATGATTCGACGGATTCGACAATTCGCTTTCGTGCTCACGCCGCCAATCCTGGCGGCGACGCTGCTCGCTGGAATTGTCAACGAGCAGAGACGGCACATCAAGCCCGCGGACGTCGAGCCTTATCACGCCCGCGCCAAGGCCGCCATGGATGCCGTGCCCTATGTGATCGGTGAGTGGACGGGCAGGGACGACGAGATTACGCCCGCCGCCCAGAAATTGCTTCGTCCGAATGCGATCCTGAACCGCGCTTACCAGACGCCGCCCGGCCGCTTCCATCGCGAGGCGAGCCTCCTGATTGTGCAGTGCCGGGATTCGCGGGATATGGTCGGTCACTTTCCACCGATCTGCTACCGCGCTCACGGAATGACCGCGGAATCCTTCCCCGGTTGTTCAGCAAAGGTGGAAGCCGGCCTTTGGCGCGATTGGCCCGTGGGCAACGAGACAATCCCCGGCGTCGAGTATCGGTTCACCCATCGCCGGCATGGAGAATTCTGGCGAACCACGGTTTACAACTTTTTTATCGTTCCCCAAAAAGGGATGGTCCGTGATATGCAGGGGATTGCCGACGCCGCTGAGGACTATCAGCAACGGTATTACGGCGCCGCTCAGTTCCAGGTCGTGTTTACGTCGCTCGCCAGCGAGGATCTCTCGCAGGCCGGGCATGATGAGATTTTTGCAACGCTTTTGACGCCGAATCTCACCTTAATCCAGACATTAACGTCGGGAGGGCTCCAATGAGCCACGATATCCAGCTCTTCTCCAACCCCAACTTGCCCGCTGTCCAGGATGATGGGTGGGGCAACGGCTCGACCGCCCTGGGGCCATCCATGGGGAACCCGGCGTCGCCGATGCGCAAGGTCCAGCGCCTGCTGCGCGGAAAATATATGTGGGCGGTGGCGTTGGGCGTCCTCGGCGCCATCGCCGGCGCGATGTTCGGCTGGAGCACGCAGAAGCAGAAGTGGAGCTCCGACGGGATCGTCTGCATTAAGCCCGTCATCCCTTCGATATCCAGTAGTGAAAAAGTCGTTCCGTTCTATGACAAGTTCGTCCAGTCGCAGGTCAACGTGATCGCTTCCGAGCATGTGCTCAACCGCGCGGTCGAAGGCGAAGATTGGAAAAATACTCAACTCCCCACCGGCACTGACGGACTGAGCAAGCTGAAGAACAACCTCGAAATTGAATATCTCCGCGGCACGCAGCATATCCGCGTGACCTACGTTGATGAAAGGCCCGAGGTCGCGAAGAATGTCGTTCGGGCGGTGATCCATGCTTATTACTTCCTTTATGGCGAAATTAACGGCATTGACGCCAAGAGCCAGCTCGAGCTGGTCACCAAGATGATCGAGGATAAGACGTTCGAGCAGCGCGGTTACCAGGCCAAGATCGACGGCATCACTGAGCGCTACGGATCTGATGACCTCAGTGTGCAGTACGCCAACATGCAGAAGCGCCTGCTGGATCTTGAAGAAAAGCTTCAGCGCTCCGACATGATGATGCAGACCGCCAGGAACAGCGGCGGCGGTGCTGCTGCCGGTGCCGCGACTCAACCGGCCCAAGAGGAGATGAGCTTGGAGGAGCTCGCCCGGCTGGATGGCACAATGCGGGCATATCTCAAGACTGCTGACGACCTTCATTTCGAAATCAAGACTGTGATGCTCGACAAGGGTGACGCGAGCCCGTTGGTCCGCAAGAAAAAGCAGGAGCTCGAGCTGCACATGCAGCGGATCGACAACTACGCCGCCGAATTGCGGCGGGCATTCTCTGGTCATGAGATCATCTCGCCCGAGACGCTGGAAACGCTTCGCCTGACCAAGGGCCAGGTCGCCAATCTCGGCGCACAGTCCGAGATGATGCACAAGCAGTCTGATGCCCTGAAACTTCGCGCGCATGAATTGAACCAGGACAATTCTTCAATCCTGAAACTAAAAGAGAAGATCAAGCAGTGCGAGCAGGACCTGGAAAAGCACAAGCGCACCTATGATGAGAAGCTCGCCGAGGCGGCGTTCGGCGGGACACTTTCGATCGTCGAGGAAGGCGCCATGCCCGCTGTCGCGCCGGATAAGCGCAAGCAGATGGCCTTCGTGGGCTTCGTCGGCGGCGGCGCGCTTCCGATCTGCCTCCTGCTGCTGATTGGCGTGATGGATGGCCGCTATCGTTACAGCGAAGAGCCGGCCGACGACATCGGTGGCATGCAGCTTCTCGGTATCCTCCCGAACCTGCCCGATCGTCTGACCGATCCGGCGCAGGCGGCGACCGCTGCCCACTGCGTGCATCAGATCCGCACGATGTTGCAGATCAATTCCAATGATGAACGAAAGATTTATGCCGTCACCAGCGCCCGCCCGGGCGATGGCAAGACCAGCCTGACCTTGGCGCTAGGCCTCTCGTTCGCGGCCAGTGGATCTCGAACGCTGCTGATCGACTGCGATCTCGTCGGCGCGGGCCTCACCGCTCGTCTGGATATGAACGGTCCAGAAGGCGTTCTCGAGGCAATGTCGCAACGGGCTCTGCTCCCGTTCGTTCGCACCACCGATGTCGCTGATCTGGCGATGCTTCCGGTCGGCACCGCGCAGGCCCATCACGCGAGCATGTTCTCGCCGGCGGCCTTGCGTCGCGTGCTTGATGAAGCCCGCAAGCATTTTGATGTGGTGCTGATTGACTCCGGTCCGATCCTCGGATCGATCGAAGCCACGCCGGCTTGTGCAACCGCCGATGGCGTCATCCTCACCGTCGCACGGCTCACCCCCCGTCCGATGGTCGAAAAAGCCATGCAGCACCTGCGCAGCATCGGCGCTCGCTTCGCCGGTGTTGTGTTCAACCGCGCTCAAGCGAAGGATTTCGAAAAATCCGTCAGCGGAATTTCTTTGCGGTCGATCGCCCGTCAGCACGAGACGATCCACAAAGGCGGTCATGCCAATGGCAACGGGAACGGCAGCGGTAACTTCCGCAAATCAGATGCTGCCGGCGGCAAAGCGTTCGGCCCGGTTGCCCGCGCCGTCGCCAGCAGCGTTAAGAGCCCTGATTCGTCCGATAACTCGTGAAAGCAGCCGCGCTGGGCGCGGGCCAGCGCTTCGTAGATCCGACGCCTGCGTCGCGGTCGACGCGAAGCGTCGAATCGTTTCCGAAAATCTTGTCGGCTGCGCCGACCCGCGACGCAGGCGTCGCCTCTACATGAATTCCTGCAGCCAAACCGTTCCCGTAACCGCCCGGATCCGTTACCATGCTGACGTCTCAATCCACCGGCAAAAATCCCTCGCTGACGATCTTCGATTTTGCCGAAATTGAGACTGAGGGTCCGTACATGGTCACCGCCACTGCCGCCGCTCCGACGACGACAGGCACAGCAAGTGCATCGGCTCCCGCGCGCACAATTTGGGGATTGGACGCCTTCGCCCTCCACACGCGATTCTGGGCGGCGCACGGCGTTCAGGTCGTGCGGCAGGGTGAACCTTCACCCATCGTACGTCATGCCGAACTGTTCCTCCTTACTGATCCGCGATCGCTCGCGCTCTTCAAGCTCGCGCCGGTGATGGATGTCCTGAACTGGGTCAATCCCCAGGTGCTCTTCCTCCGGCTTCACGACACCCGAGAGAAAACTTATCGCGAGCGGGTGGTCACCGATGAGGCGGATCGTTTTGTGCGCTTCGAACGAATCTACGACGTCTCGAGCCAGCTTTCGCGCGTGGTGCTGACGCCGGAGCGCGAGGTCGCCGAACTGTGGCAATCCGCATCTGATCCGTTGTCCGCATGGCGGCGCTTGCGGCGATTCACGCCGCGAATCGATCGCATGACACTCCGCGGCGTGGATGGAAACGCCTATGACGAATCCAACCCGCGCGAAGTCGCGGAATTCGTTCACGATCTGCTCCAGGTCTGGAAACATCCGAACTCCACCATCGCCCGCGCCCAGAAACATCGCGAAGGTGATATCTGGCGCGATGATGCATCGCAGATCGAACTCGGCGCTCGCGCCATCGGGCCCGTCTGGGTTGGCGCGGGCCGGACACTTCCCGCGGGCGCCCCGGTAATCGGCCCCGCCGTCATCTGGGACGATCCCGCCGCCCGCCCGGAATCCGAGGCCATTCAATGGCTCGACATCCAACCCACCGAGCCGCCCGCCGATCCGCTCCCGAAGGACACGACCACGACCGAGCGCATTCTCAAGCGCCTCTTCGACATGGTCTTCTCGTTCTTCGCGGTTATCTTCACGCTGCCGATCTATCCGTTCATCATGATCGCGATCTGGATCGAAGACGGCCGGCCATTCTTCTTCGCGCACAATCGCGAGACGATCGGCGGGCTGGAATTCCCGTGCCTGAAGTTCCGCTCAATGCGGAAGGATGCCGAGAAGGTGAAAGCGGAATTGCAGAAGTTCAACCGCGCGGACGGGCCGCAGTTTTATATCGAAAACGATCCGCGCCTGACGCGGGTTGGCAAGTTTCTCCGCAAGTATAATTTCGACGAGCTTCCCCAGTTCTGGAACGTGCTCTTCGGGCACATGTCGGTGGTCGGCCCGCGCCCCAGCCCGCGTAAAGAGAATCAGTTCTGCCCCGCATGGCGCGAAGCGCGGCTCAGCGTGCGTCCCGGTGTCACCGGACTTTGGCAGGTCCGCCGAACGCGGCGCGCCGGTTCCGACTTCCAGGAATGGATTCGCTACGACATCGAATACGTCGAGACGCGCACGTGGTGGCTCGACATGAAGATCATTTACAAGACCGTTCTCACCATGGTTAGGAAGGGTACCCGTCAATGAGCCTTCGCCCCAAGACGCTCCGGCGATTGGCCATTATCCTCACGGTCATCGCGGTGCTCGTGGGCGTCGGCCTCGGGCTGTACTGGCGAAACAATCACGTTCGCAAGGCTCGTCTCGCCGCCGACCGCGCCGCGGGCGTCGCGGCGTTTCAATCGAAAGACTACGTCACCGCGATCACCCGCCTTCGCCCTTACATCAGCAAAGTGCAGACTGACCCCGATGCGCTCTACGCATACGGCGCGGCCCGCTTTCGATTTGAGGAAAGCGAGGAGCACATGCGCGAGGCGCGCAGCCTGCTCATGATGGTGCTTCAACTGAAGCCCGATCACATCCCCGCCCGGCGCGAACTGCTCGACCTGTACACGGCCTCTGGCGCTTACAACACGGAAACCGTGGAGTTGGCGGACAAGCTGCTGAGGCGAGATCCCAACGACGTCGGCGCACTGCGCGCAAAATCAATCGCGCTCGATCGCAGCCACAATTTCAAGGAAGCGTTCGCGCTCTCCGATCGTCTCAACCAGCTCGATCCGGCGGACATCGATCAGCACCTGCGCAGCTACGACTTGCTTCGCAAGCTCGGCCAGACTCCTGAGCAGTTGCTGGAACGCGCGCAGAAGCAGCAGCAGGCCCACGCCGGTGACCCGCGCTTCGAAATGATTCTCGCCATGGCTTACGGATACGCGGGCGACTCCGAGCGTGGGAAAAGCATGCTCACCCAGGCCGCCACGCGCCCTGCGCCCGATGCCAACTTCGTCCGGCAAATGGTTCGGCTCTTTGACTCGATCAAGATGTACGCCCAGGCGGAAGCCGTTCTGGAACGCGGATCCAGGAATTACGATCCGGTGGTCCGACGGCTGCTGATCCAGCGTCTTTGGCAGAACCGTCAGACCGACGATGTTCTCAAGCGCCTGAGCGATGTCGATCCTGCCTCGCCTGCGGCGGATACGTCGCTGCTTGCGTATAAAGCGCTCGCCCTCTACGAAACGAAGCGCGGCGATGATGCGCGGGCGATCGTGAATAAACTTGATGAGCGCAAGGATGATGCGCAGGCGCTGGCATGGTCGGCGGCCTTGTCCGCGCATTTCGCGCCGCCGCCCGTCAATCCGCGGAAGATGGTGACGCAACTGCAAGGCGCCGTCAGCCGTGCGCCGGACAATGCCGTCGCGCGCTACCTGCTTGGTGAAGCCTACGCCCAGCTCGGGGAGTTCGAGCTCGCCATCACATCCTGGCGCCGCGCCACCGAACTCTCTCCCAGCTGGGCGACGCCTCATTCCAAGGTTGCCCTGGCCCTGGCGACAGGGGGGCGATATGCGGATGCGGTGGCGGAAGCGCAGCAGGCGAAGAAGTGCGCGCCGGCTCAAGTCTTTCCCATCGCAACCTGGGTGGCCGTGCGCTTCGCGCAGCTTGAGCAGAGCCCTGACAAGGCCGCCAGCAAGGAGCTCTTCCGCGCCATCGAGCAAATCCAGAAGTCAGCCCCGGGGGAGCCGCTATCGCTTCCCGCGTACGTGGCGCTGCTCAATCGCGCGGGCCAGCGCGATCAAGCGATCGAAGCGATCCAGGCGGTTCTTCAGGATCCCCGCAAATACGATCAGAGCACGTTGTTGCGACTCGCCGGCGTGAGTCAGAAGGAGAAGCTCGGACTCGAAGCCGAACTGCTCACCGCCGCCGGCAGCGAAGGCGATACGCCTCGCGCTGTCCTCGCACGAGCCACCGAACTCGCCCTCGCCGGAAAACCCGACGACGGTATGACCCTTCTCGAATCCAAGTCCAAGAACGCTTCCACGCAACCCGTCCAGTGGCAGCTCGCCGTCTGCCAGTACCGCGAAGCGATCAAGCATCCCGAAGCCGCCAGGAGTTGGATAGCCGTCGGCGACGCCCATCCCAGCGATCTCGATGTCCAGACGATGATTCTCCGCTCCGCGAACTCCATCCGGGCGGATCGCCCGTTCATTGGAACAACCATTGATCGGTTGCGCGATGCTACCGGACCCGATGGCTTGATCTGGAAAATCGAACGCGCGCGCTGGCTTATTGCTTCCGAGTCTCGCGACAAGGATTCCGCCGAAGCGGTGACCATCCTCAATGATGTTGTTCGTGCTTCGCCGTCTCTCTCGGATCCGCGACCCGAGCGCGATCCGCACATGCTGCTTGCTCAAGCGTATGAAAATGTCGGCAATCTCACCGCCGCCGGCAAGGAGCTTCAACTCGCCAGCGACCTTCAGCCCGCGCCCGCCGTCGCGCTTTCTGCCGCCCGCATATTCCATCTTCAAGGCCGCTTCGCCGACGCCCGCGCCTTCGTTGAAAAAGCGCTCGCCACGAAAGAGATGGCTCCCGCGTTACGCGAGCAGGCCGCCGTGCTTCTTGCCCAGCAGTTTGACAACGATCGCGCAATCAAAGTCCTTCAGCCGATGTCCGACCCTACGCAGCCCGCTCAGTTGCTGCTTGCGGAATTGTACTGGCGCGTCAACCGAATCGCCGACGCGGACGCGACGTACCAAAAGCTGTTAGCCAGAACACCGCTGTCGATCGCCTCCCTCCAATCCGCCGTCAGCTTCCACGGGTCTCAGAAGAACGTCGACCATGCGAAGAAGCTCCTCACGCGCCTCAACGAGCTGAACCTGCCCCCCGGCTGGGCCGATCTGGCGCGTGCCGGCTATGAAGAGCGATACGGATCGCCTGCGGAAGCCGTCCGGCTTTACGATGCGGCAGTCGCCGCCGCTCCATCTGATCCAGAAGCCTGGCGCGCTCTGATCGCCTCGCAGCTTCGTACCGAGCGCTATGCTGTCGCTCAAACCTCCGCGCAGAGAGCGCTCCAGGCACTTCCGACCAACGGCGTGCTCAAGTCCCTGAGCACCGTCGCGGCTGCACTTGCAAACTCACCCGATACCTCGATCGACCTCCGCTCCCTCACCAGCGCCTTTGCCACGGCTCCCGATCATCCCGCCGTCCAGCAGCTTCTCGATGCCGTCGCGGACGCACAGTTGCGCAAGCTATCTCCCCAAGACGCGCTCGCGGCGGCACGCAAGGTGGTCGATCAATACCCGCGCCTGGTGGAGTTCCAGTTGGCCGCGGTGCAGTGGAACGTGACGCTGCATCATCTTGATGATGCCGCCAAGCTTGCCTCTCGCGCTGTCGACCAGTTCCCCGCAAGCGCTGCTGCGCCGCGCATCGCCGCCAACGTCTTCCGCCTCATGCGCAAGTGGGATCTCGCCGCCGCCGCCGCGCAGCAGTGGCGCGATCGCACGCTGAACAACCCGCTCGAAGCCGATATCTTCCTTGCCGATGCGAAGCTCCATCTCAAGGACCCTGCCGGCGCCATTAAAATCCTCGAGCCCCACCTCCGGAAATCCTCAGTGGATCCCGCGCAAAATTTTGGGCTCCGCAACACCGCCGCCCGCGCTTACGTCGCGGTCAATCGCACTGACGACGCCCAAAAACTCCTCGAGCCGCTGCTCCAAGATCGCGCCGGTCGTTTCGCCTGGCTCAGCGTTGCCGCAACCGATCTACCAACCGCCGACCTCTCCCGCACATGGATCGAAAAAGCCGCACAAATCGTCCCCGCCGACGCTCGCGCCGAACAATACACCCTCGCCAGCGCCTGGCACACCGCCGGTCGGCGATTGCAATCCCGGCCGATGCACGACAACGCAGTCAAGATCCTCGACATGCTGGTCGCCCAATCGGATGCTTCCGCCGATGCGCTCACCCTCCGAGGCCTGGCTGCTGAACAATCTGACGACGCCACGACCGCCGAAGCTCTTTACCGCCGATCACTTCAGCTCAATCCCAACCAATCGCTTCCCCTGAACAACCTCGCATACCTGATTCTTGTCCGCTCAGGGGATCTCGCCGAGGCGAAGAATCTTTCCACCCAGGCCCTCGCCCTTTCGCCGGATGCTGCTGAATTCCACGACACGCTCGCGCGCATCCACGCCAAAACCGGAAACTACCCGTCCGCAACCGAATCCTTCCTGCGCGCCCTGAAGCTCGATCCCGATAACGTTCAAGCCCTCATCGGTCTCGCCTCCATCTATTCCGCGAGCGGAAAAAAAGACCCCGCTGCCCAATTGCTGATTCAGATCGATCATCTCATCAAAGCAAACACGGATCTCTCACCGCCGCTGCGGCAGGAGCTTAATTCCCTGCGAGCAACCGTACGAGCCTCCGCCCAATGAGCATGCACCCAAATCTCCCCCCTCTCCCCGCTCTACCCCATTCCCACCTACGGCCTTGGCTACGACCGGACACCCTGACACCCGTTTAGCCACGCTGACACTACCCCATTTTGACAGTCTCAATTTCACCCCCCGCCCCACCGAATGGCACTACCGTTGCTTTAGTTCCGCTGCAATGGGATGCGGGTTCCATCGCTCGCAGAACGTGTCATGTCTGAACAGTGACTGCTGGAACGCTTAAAATGCTGTCGCAAGGTTATAATCTTCGGGTAGGTGCGATATACGCGGCCATATGCCTCGCACTGCTCATGGCTGGCGAGGCGTCCGCCAAGCAAGAAGATCGAACCGACTTCGCTGGCCTCAACGCCCAACTATGCCGGGATCAGGCTGTAACCGACCGCCTTCCCCCTGAACTCTGGTTCCCGACCGCAACCGTCGCCACTCCATCCATCCATTCTACCGCGGTGTCAGGAATGGATTCGAGCACCCAGATCATTCGCGCTAACGAGCAAACCCTGATCCCCCTCCCCTCCGGCGAATGGACCGGGTTAAGCTGCCTGATGGGCCTCGCCCTCGTCCGAGCTCGCAAGGTTATTGGGAAGATATTTGTCTAGCAGCCCGGAAGCCGGCATCTGCGTCTACCTTCAAAAATAATGTCCACGCGTGATGAATTACCACACGATGGGACGTAACTACCCCGGTGTGCGCCGCGACCATGTCTCAAGTGTCTCAAGCAAATCGCCGAGCAACTTCTCCGCTGCTCGGCGAGTTTCCTCTTATGATTTATTGCGCCGCTTGATGCCGGTTTTTTTCTAAGGGTAAAGACTTACACAGCTCCCTGACCCGGCTCCTCCGCGGACGGATTCCCGTTGCCGTTCTGCTGCTCCGGGTTCTGATGCTCACCGCGACGCTCGGTCGCCGCAACCCGGCGTCGTTCCGCGGAACTCTTTCCGCCACGGCGGCCAATTTCCGCCATGTGCTGGCGATTGACGCTGACCTTCTCGCCGCCCTTCCGGCCTGCATTCCTGGCTTCGTCGGGTGTGAACTCGTGCGCCTTGCCTTTCTCGTGAGCCGCGCGTCCGCCCTTGCGCGCAATTTCACGTTGACGCTCCTGATTCATCGATGCGAAGCCGCGATTACTGGTATTCGTCTGCATAACTGCTCCCTTAATTCAGGTCCCCGCCGGTCCGCCTCCATGACGGCCGGTCTAACCAACGACCGGGGCTCCGCCAGATCTCAACGGTGCCCACATCGACACCGCACCGGCGAAGTGTCCTGCCCGAACGTTCTTTATCTTAAGGCTGCAACGGATGTACCAACCGAACCCTACCCGTCTCCCCTAACCCCATGTTTTCCATATTTCCGCACATCCCCCTCATTCGGGCAAAGGCACACACCAACTTCTCCATTTGGACGTGACTGAACCGTTTTTACCGAAGCCGCTGCTAATACTTCTCTCCCTTGCCCGAGCGACCTATCATTCCAGTCAAGAATGATCAATCGGTCTACAAGTAGTGGATTGCGTTGTCCTTACACCGAGCGGTCAGCACCGCGGGACCCCATTCGGTTGAGCGTTTCTCCCCTTGGCAAGCAGCCTCGCTCACCTTAACGTCTGGCGACTTTAACGTTGTCTTTGCATGGAACAAAACACCAACTCTTCGTCGATGGAATCGTTCGACATTATTAATCGCGAAAATGCCGAGTACATCGATCAACTTTATCAGGAGTACCAGCGCGACCCGCGGTCTGTCCCGCCGCAGTGGCAGGCCTTCTTCGCCGGTTTTGACGCAGGCGCCAACCGCGGCGCGACTCCCGGCGGCACCCAGGGTGATCCGCCCCCGAAGAAGGGACTCCTCACCACCGGCGTTCATGATTTAGTCCACTCCTATCGCGAGCTCGGCCACTTCGTCTCCCGGCTCGATCCCCTCGGGCACGATCGCCCCAGCCATGCCTTGCTGAACCTCTCCGAGTTCGGCCTCTCCACCGCGGACCTCGATAAAAAAGCCTACGCCGGGGGATTCGTCGGTCCCTATGACGGGACACTTCGCGATCTCGTGGACAAACTCCGCCTCACCTACAGCGGAACCATGGGCATCGAGATGATGGACATCCCCGACAAGGAGCAGCGGGAATGGCTCATCAATCGAATCGAACCCACGCACAATCAGCCGCAGCTTTCGGATGACGAAGCCGAGGCAATTTTATTTCAGCTGCTCGCTGCCGAGGAATTTGAACGATTCCTCCACACGCGCTACGTCGGACAAAAGAGGTTCAGTCTCGAAGGAGGCGATGCGCTCGTCCCCATGCTTAACTCGCTCATCGAGGATGGCGTCAAGCTGGGTGTCGAAGAAGTCGTCATGGGAATGGCACATCGGGGCCGACTTAACATCCTCGCCCACGTGATGAACAAGCCCTACGAGACGATCCTCTCGGAGTTCGAGGGCACCATCAAAGCCGACACCGACGAGGGCGACGGCGACGTGAAATACCACCTCGGGTATTCCTCCGACCGGCCAAGCCTGACCGGGAAATCCGTACATCTTCTGCTCGCGCCCAATCCGTCTCACCTGGAACTGGTCAATCCCGTCGAGCAGGGGATTGTGCGCGCCAAGCAAACGCTCATCGGCGACAAGGATCGCAATCGCGTCGTCCCCATCACCATGCACGGCGACGCCGCCTTTACCGGTCAGGGCATCGTTCAGGAAACGCTGGGCCTTTCCGAAATGCCCGGGTATCGCACGGGCGGCACAATCCACATCATCATCAACAACCAGATCGGTTTTACCGCCACGCCGAAGCAGACACGCTTCACGCCGTACCCGACTGACATTGCCAAATCGATCCAGGCGCCGATTTTCCATGTCAATGGCGACGATCCCGAAGCCTGCGTGCATGCCGCCAAGCTTGCCATCGAATTCCGCGAAAAGTTCAAGGTCGACGTCATGATCGACCTCTGGTGCTACCGCCGGCACGGGCACAATGAGACTGATGAGCCGGGTTTCACGCAGCCGCTGATGTACAAGGAGATCGCGCAGCATCGAACCACCGCCGACTTCTACGCCGAGCGCCTTGTCCGCGAAGGGCGGATTTCGCAGAAGGCGATCGACGAAATGAAGCAGGTCGTCCTCGAGCGCCTCGTCAGCGCGCAGGAACGCGCCAAGGAAATGAAGCCGCGCCCGCGCCACATTTCCCTCGGCCCTGCATGGAAAGGCTTCAGCAAAGCCGGCAAAGACTGGTCCGCCCAGACGTCGGTTCCTCGAGAAATCCTCAGGCAAGTCATCGATGCCGCCACCACCGCGCCCGCGGACTTCACGCCCCATTCCAAGATCACGCGCGTGCTCAATCAGCGCAAGCAGATGATGGAAACCGGCAAAGGCGTCGATTGGGGCTGCGCCGAAATGCTCGCCATGGGCTCATTGCTGCTCGAAAAACACTGGGTCCGCCTCACCGGTCAGGACGTCGAGCGCGGCACCTTCTCACACCGACACGCCATCCTCTATGACTACAACACCGGCAAGCGCTACGTCCCGCTCGCGCACCTCTCGCCGGATCAGGGTCACATCATTATCACGAATACCATGCTTTCCGAACTCGCGGTGCTGGGTTTCGAATACGGCTACTCCCTCGCCGATCCATCGACGCTTGTCATGTGGGAAGCTCAGTTCGGGGATTTCGTCAACGGCGCCCAGCCGATCATCGACCAGTTCCTCGCCCCCGGCGAATCCAAGTGGCAACTGATGAGCGGCCTGGTCCTCCTCCTCCCTCACGGCTACGAAGGCCAAGGCCCGGAGCACTCCAACGCCTACGTCGAGCGCTGGCTCAGCCTCAGCGCTGATGAGAACATTCAGGTCATTACGCCGACCACGCCCGCGCAATATTTCCACGCCCTTCGCCGGCAGATCAACCGCAAGTTCCGCAAGCCGCTCGTTGTCTTTAGTCCCAAGAGCATGCTGCGCTACGAGCCGAGCTTTTCCACCATCGAAGAATTCACGAGCAGTTCGTTCCAGAACGTTATCGACGACCCCCGTGTGGAAGGGAGGGCAGGGGAGGCTGCGGGAAGTGATCGGGATAAAGTCCGCCGGGTTCTGCTCTGCACGGGGAAGGTGTTTTACACGATCGACGCCGCTCGGCAGAAAGAGCCGACCAATGAGATTGCCGCCATTCGTGTGGAGCAGCTCTATCCCTTCCCACAGCAGCAGCTTCTCGAGATCATCGAGGAATATCCCCGCGCTGAAGAAATCGCCTGGGTTCAGGAAGAGTCGCAGAATCGCGGTGCCTGGACGTTCATGGAACCGCGCCTCCGCGCCATATTCCCCGACAAACTGATCACCTACTTCGGCAGAGACGCATCCTCCAGCCCCGCCGTCGGCAGCTCCAAGACCCATCAGACCGAAGAGAAGGATCTGGTCGCCAGCGCCCTCGCCATCAGCCCCCGCTCCGTCCCCGCGCACGCTGTCCCAGCAACCAGCACCAGCCGCGCCGTCTCCGACTAACGGAAAAAAGTGCGGAAAAATTGTGAGAGACGCCGCCTCTGTTCCCCTGCGACCCCTTTGGTTTCCCACTCTCTCGTTAAACGACGTCCTCGAAACGAAACTTGCTCGCCCGCAAGTATTCCTCCTCCATTTCGATTGCGATCCACCGCCGCCCTAGCTTTTCGGCAACCATCCCCATGGTGTTTGATCCCGCAAACGGATCAAGCACGATATCGTCCCGGTCCGTCAAAAGGCGAATGAAGAAATCGGGCAGAGCAGCAGGAAATCGCGCCGGGTGAATCTTAACTCCCGCTTCCTTGCAGCGCAGCGTGTATTGGTCGTTCGCGGCATTGTTGCCGAAGCGGAACATGTCCTCTGCCGCATCTTCCTCAATGACATTCGGCGGGATCGATCCGCCGGTGTTCAGGTCGGCAAAGCTCTCCTTGATGATGTAGCCTCCGGGACGCTTTGTCTCTCGCGGCTTGCGCTTGTTAAGGCGAATCATGTCGGGTGAGTAGGCGCGGAGTACCTTCCGGTTAGCGCTTTCCGTAATCTCCTTCCGCCCCTTCCCAAAGCTTTATCCCCTCCACCAACATTTTTCCGCCCCTTTTCCCCCGCCCATTTGCTATCCTCCTATCCGCAGACACAGGGGAGGACAACCACGAACTTCCACCGCTCCAAAACCGCATTCTCCACGTCCCACGGCCCACCCGCCCGTGCTCCCTCTCCCGCCGCCCCTCATCCGTCACTGACTCATTCCCCCATTCCTCATTTCCCACGCCCATGTTCCAAAATGTTCCCAAATCTTCCTGTTTCTACCCTCCGAAAACCAACACCTCCGGCCCCCGCGCGACCACATTACCCATTCCGACACAAAACGACACAAACCACCACACTTTTCAGACCCCCACACCCGCGTTGCCCATCGCGACAGCCGCGACATTCTGCTCCCGCCCCAGCCCATCCCTTGCCCAAGTTGCCGCCCAAACCCCACCCCGGTACAACGCCTCCCGTGACCTACCTCTGGATGATCTTCGCCACCCTCGCACTGGTGGCCGCCAACGCTTACTTCGTCGCCGCGGAATTCGCGGCCGTCAGCGCCCGCGTCTCGCGCCTCGAACTTGCCGCCAAGAACAGCGTCATCGCCAAGCTCGCCCTCGACGTCAAAAAACGCCTCGACCTCTATCTCTCCAGTTGTCAGCTCGGCGTCACACTCGCCTCACTCGGCCTCGGCGCTGTGACCGAGCCCGCCGTCGCGGGATTGATCTCTCCACTCTTGAAACTCTTCCACTTCCCCGAGCACGACATTCACCGGATCGCCTTCGTCGTCGCCCTGGCGATCTCCACCTGCCTGCACATCGTGATCGGCGAGCAAGTCCCCAAGAACTGGTCGATCCGATTCGCCGACACCGTCCTGCCCGCCGTTGCCGCGCCGCTCGTCATCTTCACCTACATCTTCTACCCCTTCATCTGGCTGCTGAATTGGGCGACGAACGCCGTCCTCTCCCTCACCGGCATCCGCCCAAGCTCCTCGATCCACGGCGACCTCCCCCACACGCGCGAAGAGCTTCGCGCCTTATTAGCACAAGCCATCAGTCAAGGCTCCATCGCCAAAGGCTATGGCCGACTTCTCATGGGTGCCTTCGAATTCGGCGACCTCAAAGTCCGCCAGATCATGACGCCGCGCCCGCAGGTGGATTCCCTGAAACTGAACCAGCCCATCGGCGAAATCCTCCGCACCATCAAGAAAGGCGAATACACCCGCTACCCCCTCGTCGAAGACGACATCGATCACGTCGTCGGCATGGTCCACATCAAGGACATCTTCAATCAACTCAAGCTCGTCCCCGGAAAACTTCGCTTCGCGGATGCGAAAACCCCCGATGGCATGGCCGTCGCCATCGCCGACGGTCTGCCCGGTTCCCAAGTCCACGTCATCGGCTCCGCCGACATCGACCTCAAAACCATCAAGCGCGAGGTCCTGTACGTCCCCGAGCTCCTCCCCGTCACTCGACTCCTAAGACAATTCCAAACCAGCCACACCCACATGGCGATCGTCGTCGACGCCGATTGCGGCGCGACGTTAGGGCTCTGCACGCTCGAGGACGTCATCGAAGAGATCGTCGGCGACATCGAAGATGAATTCGACGCCGCCGGCGCCACCCGAGACTTCATCAAGGAAGGCGAAAACTTCCGCGTCTCCGGCCTCTACCCCCTCCACGCCCTCCGCGAACGCCTCAAACTCGACGACCTCCCACCCACGGACGTCGACACCATCGGTGGCTACGTCATCCAACAACTCAACCGCTGGCCCCGCGTCGGCGACGCCGCCAAACTCGGCGACAACTACACCCTCCGCGTCCTGGGCGTTCAACATCGCCGAGTAGGCCAGGTCCTCATCATGCCCGCCAGCCAGGAGGTCGCCAAAGCCGACGGACCGGGGCAGGCGTGAACGGCGGAAGCACGAAATCCGACGCACGAAGCACGAAACTCGAAACAAATTCGCAAGCTCGCGGATCCGAATCAGAACGTCCGCTAAAACCGCCCCTTCCGCTCCATCATCGTCTGATCCAGCACCTTCTCCAGGACATCAGAAACCCGCTCCACCTGCTGCTCGGTCATCGTGCTGAAGAAGGGCAGGGCTATGGTGCGGGCGGAAACGTATTCGGTGACGGGGAATTCGCCGGGACGGTGGCCGAATTTCTCCACTATGTAAGGTTGCAAATGAATCGGCGGGAAATAGTTGTAGCAGCCAATTCCCTCGCCCCGCAGCTCGCGCATCACATCATCCCGATCCCCCGGCTCAAACAGGTCGTTCAACTTCACCACGAAAACGAACCAGCTCATGTGCGTGTCATCCTGCAGCGTGGGCAGGATCAGATATCGATTCGTCATCAATCGCCGGACGTACAGCTGCGCCACGCGGCGGCGATTGGCGAGGATCTCGTCCAGCCGATCCATCTGCGCGACGCCGAGGGCGGCGGAGATTTCGCAGAGGCGGTAGTTGAAGCCGAGGCGTTGATGGGCGAGCCACGCCATCCCTTCGCGGCCCTGGTTGCGATAGGCGCGGCAGGCGGCGGCGAAGACATCATCATCCGTGACGACCATGCCGCCCTCACCCGTCGTGATCTGCTTGTTGACGAAGAAGGAAAAGACGCCGGCGCGGCCGAAGGAGCCGATCGGCCGATCCCCGAACATCCCGCCGAATCCCTCGCAACCATCCTCGATCAGCATCAGCTCATTGTTCTGCGCGATCTGCTCGAGCTCGATCATGCCACCCGGATGCCCGAACGCCTCCACGGCCAGGATCGCCTTCGTCTTCCGCGTGATCGCGGCCTGCACCTTGTCCACATCCATGTTCATCGTGACCGGGTCGATGTCGACGAACTTGGGCGTCGCGCCCACGAACATCGCCGCGTTGGCGCTTGCGACAAATGAGAACGGCGTGGTGATCACTTCATCTCCCGGCCCCACGCCCGCCGCCAGCATCGCCACATGCAATCCCGCGGTTCCTGAAGAAACGGCGATCCCTTGCTGTCGCCTCGCGATCTTGGCGCACCGCGCTTCAAATTCCTCCACCTTCGGCCCCAGCGACAGCACCCCGCCGGTCAACACATCCACCACCGCGTCAATCTCGCGCTGCGTAATATCCGGCTGCGAGAGGGGAATCGAGTCGTCCATTGCCTTTACGTAGCATGGGCATCTTGCCCATGTCTTCCTTTTCTAATCAAAGTGGCAGCCTCAGTGCCGTGCCATAACAAGCCTTCACGGTTATACTGCAAACCCTTCGCGCACTAAAAATTCCTCCCCAGGGAAAGCACCGATTCGATGAGCTCAGACGTGTTCCCCAAACTCCGTAAATCCCGCAATAACACCAGCTTCTGGCGCGCCTGCGGCTACCTTGGCCCCTACCGCCGCATCGTCACGATCTCAATCATCTGCGCCTTTTTCGTAGGCCTGATCACCGCCATCGGTCTCACCGCGATGCTGCCGATTCTCCGCGTCCTCCTCAGCGGCGACACGCTCCAGGGTTATGTCGATCGACAGATCGTCCAACACCGACTGAACCTCTCGCTCGATGAGCGAACGCCGAAAATCGCCCGGCTCAACGATGATTCCCCCGCCGCCAAAGCAGGTCTCGAGCTCGGCGACGATCTCTCCCCACTGGACACGCTTACACCCACCACCGCCGTCTCGCGCACAATTCCCACGCGCCACGGCCCCGTCGCGCTCGCGCTTCCTCCGATGAAGTGGTACTGGGCCCTTGCCTGGGGCACCGCGCGCCGCATCGTTCAACCCCTTCCCTCCAAGCCAGTCCAGGCGGTCGCCGTCTGCTACCTCATCATCTTCGTCCTCTCGCTCGTCGGCAGCATCATCCGCTTCTTCCAGGAATACCTCTCCGATAAAGCCGCCATCAGCGCCATCAACGACATCCGCCGTCACCTCTACGATCACGTTTTGCACACCCCCCTCAGTTTCTTCGGGACCCAGGGCACCAGCGACGTCACCAGCCGACTCGTCGGCGACAGCCAGAATCTTCAGGATGGGTTTAAGACGGTTCTAGGGCAAAGCATTCAAGAACCGATCAAGGCGTTTTTCTTCTTCGCCGTCGCGATGACGCTTAGTTGGCGCCTGACGCTCGTCATCATCATCTTCGCACCGCTCATGGCGGTGACGATCAAAAAATTCGGCAAGAAGATGCGCCGCGCCAGCCGCGCCGCGATGCAGCGCTCCAGCGACATGCTCGGGCAGATCGAAGGCACGCTGATCGGGATCCGCGTCGTCAAATCCGCCGGCGCCGAGCGCTTCGAGCGCCGCCGCTACACCACGGTCATGAACAAGCTCAAGGCCGAGCAGCTTAAGATGGCGCGTTACGAAGCCTTCGCCACACCGACCATGGAAACCGTAGCCATGCTGGTGATCGGCATCGTCCTCGTCTTCGCCGCTTACCAGGTCCTCGTCTCGCACCTGCTCTCCTCCGCCGAGTTCCTCCTCATCTTCGGCTGCCTCGCGGGCATGGGCGAATCGCTTCGCCGGGTCAGCAAAGTGAACACCGTGCTCCAGCGCAGCAACGCTGCCGCACAGCGCATCTTTGAAATTATCGATCTCCCCATGGAGCGCCGCCGGCTCCGCCTCAGGCAGCGCAACGACACCGCCGCGCGTATCAAGCTCCCCTCCATCCAGCGGGATATCGTGTTTCAGGACGTCAGCTTTTCCTATCCCCAGGCGACGCAGCCCGCGGTGAAGGATGTGAGCCTGACAGTGAAGAAAGGCGCCAGCGTCGCCATCGTCGGCCGCAACGGCTCAGGCAAAACCACGCTCATGGCCCTGCTCCCGCGTTTCTACGATCCCTCGTCCGGCCGAATCACCATCGACGGCATCGACATCAAGGACGCAACCCTGCGCAGCCTGCGCGGGCAGATCAGCATCGTCACCCAGGACACTGTCGTTTTCCCCGGCACCATCGCCGAGAACATCGCCTACGGTGATCCACTCGGCTCGCGTGATCGCATCATCCACGCCGCCAAGCGCGCCTTCTGCCACGACTTCATCATGGAGAAACCCAACAACTACGACGCCCTGCTCGATGGTCTCGGCGGTCAACTTTCCGGCGGGCAAAAGCAGCGCATCAACATCGCCCGTGCCATTTATCGCGCCAGTCCGATCCTGATCCTTGATGAAGCCACCAGCCAGGTGGATGCCGAGAGCGAGCACCTCATCCAGACCGCGATCGAAGCGCTGATGCACGAGCGCACCACGTTCGTGATTGCGCACCGCTTCAGCACGATCCTCTCGGCCGACACCATCATCGTGATGGAACGAGGCCAGATCGTGGGCCAGGGAAAACACGAAGAGCTCCTCCAATCCTGCGGAACCTACGCCAACCTCTATGAACGGCAGCTCTTCGCCCCCAAACCGGAGGCCACGCCGCTTAGCACCGAGTAGCCGCTCGCGGCTTCGCGAACCGCCGGTCCCCGATCATCATTTCCTCATGCCATCCATCGTCATCGCCTACCCCCTCATCTGGTCTATCTACGGCTACTGGCTCCCCAACGACCCCCGCGGCTCTACCTCAAAGACCCTCCACATGACGACCGGCGTGCCGCTGCGCAGCATCCTAATCAAGGTCGGCGGGGTCACAGAAGCAGGAGGGAAGCGCGCGTCGAACCGCGGAAATCCACGCCCTTCTTCTTTCGACCGTGTCCGGCTCGTTTCCACCCTGCCCCACGGCGCAATTCTCGGCGTACCAGACCGCGGCTACAAAATTCAACTCCGTCGCAGGCACCCCTTCAATCAACTGCACGCCCCCAACCGCCTCGGTGAGTGCTCTCGAAGCATCTTCCAGCAGCCCGTCGGCAAATTCCGCATCGTCAGCAAACGGGTGCCCCCAGCGCCAGAGCATGAGCCGAACCAGAATCTCGGCCTCGAACAGACTCGTTATCTCAAGTGATTTCTGGGCGATGCTCTTCACTTCGTTTAGACGCTGATCTCGGATTGCCGCATTCCCAGTTTCTGGTAATTCCCGATGGGCCTCCACTCCGAGATCCATCGTGACTGATGCTTGGGCAGCGCCGATAATTCGGGCGCGGCCACCGCGCGAAAGGCGAGACGCAGCTTGTCGAGCGGCGTTCCCCAGAAATCAAATTTGCGGTGTCCGAACTGGACCTCGAAGCGATTGCGAAGGTTGTCAGTTTCTCCCACATAGAGATGCGTCGAGTTGCTGGAAAGCCAGTACAGACCGGGTTCTGCCGGGATCTGCGACCGGGTCAACGAATAGGGGTTCTCTGCCCCTCGAGCCATCGGGAGTCTTTCAACGAGGTTAATGGATGCCTTAGAGATATAGTTCGCCGACTTGCGAATTCGCAACGCGAACCAGCGGATCTTGAGCGGATCGGGTTGATCCGGCAGCATCGCCAGCACGTAGCGGTCGAACCCGCGCGCAAGTTGCGGATCACACAGCACTCGGTCCAATGTCGTCTTACCGTCCTGCTCGAAATGCTGAATCCCAATCTCGCAGGCAAACCGATAGCGGTCGAACTCGTTTGCTTCGAATTTAAAAACCGTCGGCTTTGCGTGGGACATACCCTTGAGGTGGCCCGCCTTCCGTAAATTCATCAAGGCATGATTCCAATCGACAGCGCGCCCGGCCAGGCCGAGTTGAGTGCATGACGCGATGAAACGCTCGTTTAGCTCCGGGTCTGCAATCACACGGTCAACGGGAAACCCGTCCCGACTGGAGTGAAAGGCTTCGATCAGAATTCGGTTGAACTCCGCGTCCCCGCTTCCCTTCGCCGCGGCGACACGCGGGGGCTTTGGAGACCGAGGTTTTTTTTCTCGCATAACCCGGGTGGGAAGCGCCAGCAACTTGGGATCTTCGGATCCCAGAAGCGCCCCACCCGCAACCGCGACGCTGAGCCGCGCCTGGATTTGGGCGGCGTAATTCTTCGACAGCTCGAACCCAATGAAACGGCGATTCAACTTCTTGGCCACAGCGAGCGTGGTTCCACTGCCGCCGAACGGATCCAGGACGACATCATCAGGGTTGCTGCATGCCTTGACGATTCGCCCGAGCAATTGCTCGGGCATCTGGCAACCATGCCAGCCGGCGCGCTCCTTAAAGGTCCCACACACGCGCGGGAAGTACCACACGTCTTCTTCCGGGGTGAAGCTCCCGCTCGCATCCTGCGGACGCAGAATCCAAGTGTCATCCGGCAATCGGCCCTTGGAGTGAGCGCGGGAATCGGAGTACACGAGCTGCCGCGCGGACGGCACGCGAATGACATCCGCGTTAAACGTGAAGCATTTGGGGTCTTTCACAAAATGAAACAAATGGGTGTGGCTGCGGCTAAACTTGTGTTTGCAATTGACGCCAAACGTGTAATACCAAATCACCCAACTGCGGCAGTAGAGCCCCAACTCACGCTGGAAAATCAGCTTCAGCTCAGCCGCGAAATCGTCACCGATCGCCAGCCAGCACGTGCCGGTGGGTTTAAGCGTACGCACCAATGCCGCGCCCCATTCCTTCGTCCATGCCAAATAGTGGTCGGCAGCGAGCCGGTCTTCATAAACATCATACTTGTAGCCAATGTTGAACGGCGGATCCGCGAATGCCAGATCGACGCTGCCCTCGGAAAGTTGGGACATGCCGGCGATGCAATCAATGTTATGAAGTGCGTTCAGTTCCATTAGAATAAGGTCACCTGTTTTTTCGGATTATCTCTTCCATCGCGGTCGCGTCAAAGAAACAGACCTGTGCCCACAGGCAAGGCGCCTTGGTATGGTATAGTGGACATCCAGGCGGCGGCTGGACGTTCTGGGTATTTGCTCGCTTGAGCGCCCCTCGACCCTCATATACAATCCTTCTTCACGAATTCTCAAGTCTCCTCACAGCCAGCAAAGGTTCGAACCGCTTGACCGACAAATCCCCCCACCCCAACACCCCCGAGGCCTTCGCGGCACTCGGCGTGCGGCCATCCATTCTTCGCGGCCTTGCCGAGGCGAAATTCGAGACGCCTTCTGAGATTCAATCGCTTCTCATCCCGCGCGCGCTGGCCGGGGTTGATATTCTTGGGCAGGCGCGCACGGGAACCGGGAAGACTGCCGCGTTTGGGATTCCGATCCTTCAGCGCGCCAACAAAGGGATCCCCACCCAGGCCATCATCCTCGTCCCGACCCGCGAGCTTGCCGTCCAGGTCGAAGATGAAATCAAACGCCTTGGCCAGTTCACCCCGATCCGATCCGTCCCCGTCTACGGCGGGCAGAAAATCTCCGCGCAGATGAAGTTCCTCAAACACCACCCCGAAATCATCGTCGGAACCCCCGGCCGAGTCATCGACCTCCTCGATCGCCGGATCATCAACTTCGACAACATCCGCTTCGTCGTCCTCGACGAAGTTGATCGCATGCTCGACATCGGCTTCCGGGATGACATTCGAAATATCCTTGGAAGAGTGAAGGGCATTAAGCGCACCCCCGATGCCCGCGAGGGCGGGACCTCCGATTCGGATTCCGAAGCAACGGACCACGGACCACGGACCACGGACAATCCCCAAACGATTTTTGTTTCCGCCACGATCTCGGATGAAATCGACAAGCTGGCAAGGCGCTACATGCGCGAGCCGGTAGAGAAACTGATTGCCCCCGGCGCCGACGACAAGCCCACCGTCGAAAGTGTCGAGCAGTACTACCTCTCCGTCCAGCCCTGGGACAAGTACCGACTGCTCAAGATGCTGTTAGAAAAAGAAAACCCTGATCTCGCCATCGTGTTTTGTAAAACCAAACACGGCGCTCAAAAACTAGCCCACCGCCTTACCACCGACGGCATCGAATGCCGCGAAATTCACGGCAACCTCGCCCAAAACAAACGCGAGCGGGTGATGAAGAACTTCCGCAACGGCAAGTTCGACATCCTCATCGCCACCGACCTGGCCAGCCGAGGGATCGACGTCGCCGACATCTCTCATATTATCCAGGTTGATGTGCCGGATGATCCGGAGGTGTACGTGCATCGGGTGGGGAGAACGGCGCGGATGGGGGCTCGAGGGAAGGCGTTTTTGTTTATCGCGCGGGACCAGGGGGACGAGCTGACGAAGATCGAGACGCTGATCAACATGGTGATTCCGCAGGGAAACGTGGAGGGATTTGTGGCCCGGCCGACGCCTTCGGATTGGAACGCGGATGGGCCCGGGGGACGGGGAAGGTCGGGATCGGGATCCGGGCCGGTCGAAGTGACGGTGCCGGGCGCGCCGCAGGGAACAGGAGCGTCGGGCGGGCCGGAGAATGTTCCGGCGCGTCCGCAGGTGACGTTGCGGTCACGGCCGTTGACGATCGGATCGAAGATTCCACTGAGCCGCCGGCACAAGCGGCGACGTTGAGCGATTTGCGCCGCGGGGTTTCGTCGCAAAGTGTCAAGGGCTTGATCCGAGATCCGCGCCACATCAAACGGAATTAGATGTGAATGGATTTCTTGTCCACTCCGAGGGCGGCTTCCTTGAGCGCTTCGGACAGTGTTGGGTGGGCGTGAAACGATCGGCCGACGTCTTCGGCGCTGGCGGCGAATTCGACGGCTAACGTTGCTTCGGCGATCAAGTCGGCGGCGTGCGGACCTAAGATGTGAATTCCCAGGATGCGATCCGTATTCGCGTCGGCAATCACTTTGACCATGCCATCGGTGTCGTCCATCGCTCGGGCGTAACCATTGGCGCTGAAGGGGAACCTGCCGATTTTGATGGGGCCCTTAACCTTGGCGTCCTCTTCGCGTAATCCAACTTGAGCCAACTGGGGCTGCGTGTAAACGACGCTCGGGCAGGCGTGATAGTTGACGTGAATCGAGTGACCTTGGATTCCTTCGACGGCGGCGACGCCTTCTTCCTCGGCTTTGTGGGCGAGCATCGCGCCGCCAATTACGTCGCCGATCGCGTAGATATTCGGAACGTTGGTCTGGAATCGCTCGTTCACGGGGATGAAGCCTTTAGCATCAGTAGTGACGTTGATTTCCTTGAGCCCGAGCCCGTCGGTGACCGGGCGGCGGCCGACGCAGACGAGGACTTTGTCGGCTTCTTCGGTGCCCGTCTGATCACCGCTTTTCCATTTAAGCTGGACCTTGTCGCCGACGACTGTTGCCGATTCGGCGACGGTGTTGAAACGGAATTCGATTCCTTGTTTTTGGAGGAGCTTCTGGAGGGCGAGCGCCATTTCACCGTCGCTGGGCGGGAGGATGCGGTCAAGGAACTCCAAGACGATGACTTGGGATCCGAGGCGGCTCCAGACGCTGCCGAGCTCGACGCCGATGTAGCCGCCACCAACGACGATCATTTTCTTGGGGACTTCGGAAAGGGAGAGGGCTTCGGTGGAGGAGAGGATGAATTTGTTGTCGAAGGGGAGGGAGGGGATTTGGATGGGGGCGCTTCCGGTGGCGATGACGATGTTTTTCGTAGGATGCAATCCCCGACTTCCGTCGGGGGCTATTACTTCAACCGTGCCCGGCGCGGCGATACGACCGGTGCCTTTAAGGTGGTCGATCTTGTTTTTCTTGAAGAGGTAGGCAACGCCGTCGGTGTTTTTTTTGACGACGTCGTTTTTGCGGACGAGCATTTTTTTCAGATCGAGCGAGACGCTGCCCACCGAGATCCCGTGGCGGTCCAGGCCGTGCTTTAGTGTTTGATAGCGCTCCGAGCTATCGAGGAGCGCCTTCGACGGGATGCAGCCGATGTTGAGGCAGGTCCCGCCGAGGAATTCGCGTTCGACGCAGGCGGTTTTGAGACCGAGTTGGGCGGCGCGGATGCCGGCGACGTATCCGCCGGGACCGGCGCCGATGATGATAAGATCGTAGGTGGACTGAGACATAAGCCGGGAATTCTACGGCTGGCGACCGCGGTGGGCGAGTGCCGCGCGGGTAACGGTTTATCCCCTAAAATGATTTCCATTACACATCACAGAGTTTGACCGCTTCATCCAGGCTCTTAAGCGGATCGCGCTTGGGGATGAACTCGTGGGCGAAGTAGCCTTTGAAGCCGGTGTCGATGATGGCTTTGGCGATGGTGGCCCACTGAAGTTCCTGGGTTTCGTCCAGTTCATTTCGACCCGGCACCCCGCCGGTGTGGTAGTGGCCGTAGTAGTCTTTGTTGGCGCGGATGGTGGCGATGACGTCGCCTTCGTCGATCTGCATGTGGTAGATGTCGTAGAGAAGCTTGAATCGTTCGGAGCCGACCATCTTCACGAGGGCGACGCCCCACTTGGAGTTGTCGCACATGTAGTCGCCATGGTCGCGCTTGGAGTTGAGAAGCTCCATCTGGACGGTGATCTTTTTTTCTTCAGCGAGCGGCATGATTTTCTTGAGGGCTTCGGCGCAATTCTTCATGCCTTCGGTGGGATCCATGTCGGCGGTGTTGCCGGAAAAGCAGATGACGTTCTTGTAGCCGGCGTCGGCGGTGGCGTTGATGCTGTTGGTGATCATGGCGAGACACTTTTCCCAATGTTCTTTTCGGTTGAGGCCTTCGCCGATGCCATGGGAGGTGGTCATGGTGCAGAGAAGACCATGCTTCTTGACGGTAGCGAAGTCGCCGGGGCCGAGGAGGTCGATGCCGACGAGGCCGATTTTCTTGGCGTGGACGGCAAGGGTCTCAAGATCGATTTTTTGATAACACCAGCGGCAGACAGACTGGTTGAGCCGGCCTCTGCTCACAATTTTCGCGGAGGAGGTTTCCTGGGCGAGCGTGACGCGACCGAGCGCCGCAGTTGCAAGTGTCGCGGCAGTGGCGGCGAGGGCGGTGCGACGGGTGGGTTTTGGGTTCATGTCGTCTCCATAAAGAATTTTCACCGCGGAGGCGCGGAGGTCATTCTTGAAAGTTATTAACCAAACGCTTGATACCCAGCCGTAACGCTTCGACGTTGAAGTTCATGAGCAAGCCGAGCCGCCAGTTGCCCAGGCGCAAGTAGGTGAGGAGTTGGGCTTCGTGAATCGGAAGAACCTTTTCGAACGATTTAATTTCTATCACAAGCATGCCCGCAACCAAAAGATCAATTTTGTAGCTGCAGTCGAGCAACATGCCTTTGTAGGAAATGGGGAGCGATTTCTGGAACTCAAATGGAATGTTGCGTAGCGAGAGCTCGCGACAGAGACATTGTTCGTATGAAGATTCCAGCAAACCGGGACCGAGGTGACGATGAACCTCGATCGCTCCGCCAATCACCGCTTCGGATAACTCGTTCAGATTCATTCTTCCCTCTGCGTCCTCTGCGCCTCCGCGGTGAAAAAAGGATTCTAGATTTCCAGCATCAGCCGTGCGGGGTCTTCCAAATATTCTTTGACGCGCATGAGGAAGCTGACCGATTCCCGCCCGTCGATGATGCGGTGGTCGTAGCCGAGGACGACGTACATCATCGGGCGGATGACGATTTGATCGTCGATGACGACGGGGCGCTTCTTGATGGCGTGCATGCCGAGGATCCCGGATTGCGGGGGAAGGAGGATCGGGGCGCTCATGAGCGAGCCATAGACGCCGCCGTTGGTGAGGGTGAAGGTTCCGCCGGAAAGATCTTCAAGGTTCAGCTTCCCGTCGCGGGCGGCTGCGGCAACTCTCTTGATCTCACTCTCGATCCGCGCGAAGGACATGTTCTGAACGTTCTTCAGGACGGGGACGACCAGACCCCGTTCAGTCGAGACGGCAATGCCGAGGTTGACGTAATCGTGATAGACGAAATCTTCGCCGTCGATGCTGGCGTTCACGTTGGGGAACTGCTGGAGGGCAAGAACAACCGCGCGGGCGAAGAAGGACATGTACCCTAAGCCGACGCCGTGTCTTTTCTCGAACGTCTCTTTGTATTTGGTGCGGAGATCGGACACCGCCTGGAGGTCGATCTCGTTGAACGTGTGGAGAATGGCGGCGGTGTGCTGGGCCTGCACAAGGTTCTGCGCAATCCGCTTGCGAATCTTCGTCATGGGAACGCGGCGGATGCCACCCGTGGATGTGGCGGGAGGCGTTGGAGCCGGCGTCGCGACGACCGCCCTTTCGACCGAGCCCGCAGCGCCGGCGGTGGCGCGCTCGGCATCCTCTTTGGTGATTTGTCCGTCCTTGGCGCTGCCCTGAATCCTCGAAGGGTCGAGGTTCTTCTCTTCGACAATTCTGCGCACCGAGGGGCGAAGATCTTCGGGTTTGGAAGGCGCGGGTTGGGATGTCTTTGCAGCCTCGGGCGCCCGCGACGGCGCAGGCGGTGGGGTGGTCGCGCCTGCGGATTTGGCGACACCCCTGGCGGCGCCGCCGTTCCCTTCTTCGATGCGCGCAATGGTATCGCCGATCGTTACCGTGTCGCCTTCCTTCTTCATGCGCCTCAGCACACCCGCGATGGGGGCGGGGATGTCAACATTGGCTTTGTCGGTTTCAAGCTCTGCTAACGGTTCGGCGGCGGAAACCGAATCGCCATCATTCTTGTGCCATTTAATCAGCGTGGCTTCCTGAACGGATTCGCCGAGGGCGGGGATGTCGACGTTGGTGGGCATGGATGTCCTTGTTCAACTGCGATCGGAGGCGCGAGTGTTGTACGGGAGGGGGGGTGGGGGATCAACACGCGCGTGAAACGTGAAACGTGAAACGTGAAACGTAAAACGTGAAACGTGAAACGCAACGGGTGGAGGCGGTATCATGGCGGGGACATGAGCATCTCGCCGCGGAAGTTTGAGACGTCTGCGTACCGGCGATGGCGCTGGCAGATCTTTATTGTCACCTGGCTCGCGTATGCGGGGTTCTATCTGACGCGGAAGTCGTTTCCCGTGGCGAAGATCGGGATTCAACACGATCCGGCGCTGGGATGGACTGATGCGCAGCTTGCGTGGGCCGATGGCGCATACCTCACTGCCTATGCGCTGGGGCAATTTCTCTTCGGAATCGCAGGGGATCGACTGGGGACAAGGATCGTTGTGGGCACGGGAATGCTCCTCTCCGTCCTGGCGGGCGTGGCGATGGGGGCCTCTACCGGGATCGTGCTGTTCGGCACGTTCTACCTGATCCAGGGTTTGTGCCAGTTCAGCGGTTGGGGACCGCTGACGAAAAACATGAGCGCGTTTTTCTCCCGGCGGGAGCGCGGGCGCGTGATGGGAGCGTGGTGCACCAATTATTCCTTCGGGGCTTTTATCGCTTCGGTGCTCGTGGGGTTTTCAGGGAAGTGGCTCGGCTGGCGGTTCGCATTCTTTGTGCCGGCAATGGTCCTGCTCGGGATATGGATTGTGTTCATGCTGTTCCAGCGAAATCGTCCGGAGGACGTCGGTCTTGCAACGATTGAGGAACATCATCAAGAGCCGCCGGAGACCCTGGCCCCGGGACAGTCCGTTGACCATGACGGATCGTGGCGGGTGATTGGCCAGGTGATCACCAACCCGATGGTGATCTTGCTGTCGATGGTCTATTTGCTGGTGAAGCCGGCGCGATATGCGATTCTATTGTGGGGCCCCAAGTTCATGAATGCAAAACTCGGGAGCGGTATGGCCGAGTCGGGAGTTCTCAGCGCGATGTTCGAGCTGGCAGGCCCCGCGAGCGCGGTGGCGTGCGGATTCCTGTCCGATAAAGTATTCCAGACTCGAAGGATGCCGGTGTGCGTCATGGGATTGCTGACCTTGGGCGTGGTGCTGTTCAGCTTTAACTTCTTACCGCCAAGCCGATGGATGCTCGGCGGAAGCTTTTTTCTCATCGGGCTGTTGTTGTTCGGGCCGGACAGCATCATCACCGGGACCGCAGCGGTGGATTTCGGAACCAAGAAAGGCGCTTCCACCGCATCAGGCGTGATCAACGGAATGGGATCGATCGGCGCCATTCTCGGCGGGACGCTGCCCGGCTTTTTCAACAAGCAGTGGGGCTGGGGCGGAGTATTCGGATTGCTGGGAGGAATGGTTTTCCTGGGAGGGTTGATGCTGTTGCCCAAATGGAACGCGATGCCCGCGACGGCGCCGCGAATGGCTGCACCCGTTGGGCGCGAGAATGAGGAGGTTGGTGCGTGAGAGCGATCATTATTGGCGCGGGACGCGGAAGCCGGCTGAAGGCGATGACGGAAACCCAGCCGAAGTGTTATGCGCGCGTGGGCGGGAAGCGGATTCTGGACTGGACCATCGAAGCATTTGATGGAGCGGGATCGCGGGATGAAAAGGTGTTTATCGGCGGGTATCAGATCGAGCAGATTCGGCGGGATTATCCGATGTTCCGGGTCGCGCACAACGCGGACTGGATGAACAACAATATCCTCGCATCCTTGTTCTGCGCTGAAGAGTTCATGGGCGGCGGATTTATCTGCGCCTACTCCGACATCCTGTTCCGCGACAGCGTCGTCCGGGATGCCCTGGCGCATCCCGGCGATATCGTGCTGTGCGTGGATACGCGCTGGCGGGATCGTTATGCCGATCGATCGCAGCATCCGGAGGGCGATGCGGAGAAGGTTTCAGTGGACGGGGATCGGGTGGTGCGAGTGCATCGGGAGATGTCTGCCGATGAGGCGGATGGGGAGTACATCGGCGTCGCGAAATTTTCGGCGCGGGGCGCGGAGCTGCTTCGGGAACATTATCATCGCATCGAACACGAGTTTGCGGGTAAGCCTTGGCGCGAGGCGAAGGCGTTTGAGAAGGCGTACTTGATTTTGCTGATTCAGGAAATGATTGAGAGTGGCGTCACGGTGAATTTCGTTGCAACACATGGGGACTACATGGAGATCGACACGGAAGAGGATTATGCGCTGGCGAATCGGGATTGGACGTAGCATGGGCGTCTCGTCCATGCATTTGAAGAAACATGGGCGAGACGCCCATGCTACGGGAGAGAACAACCATGGCGACAAATGATTATGGCGTCTTGTTTCCGACGAGCGTGGTGGGATCGGTGCCTCGGCCGGAGTTCGTGCGCGAGTTGATCTCGAATGAGGAGATTTCCGAAGAAGACTATGAGCGCCGGATGGAGGCCGCCGTCCGCTACGTGGTCGCCATGCAGGAGAACGCCGGCCTTGATGTCGTCACCGATGGGGAGTGGTGGCGGAAAAGTTACATCGGCGTCATCGCGGAGCTGGCGCACGGGTTCGAATTGGGAACCAATCCCGCCGACGGTCGGCCATGGACCGTGGTGACCGGGAAACTGTCGCCGAAGAAGCCGGGCACGATCGCGAAGGAAGTGCGACTCTTGAAGAAGATCACAACGCGGAAGATCAAGGCGACGTTGCCGGCGCCGGCGCTTCTGGGCGAGCGGATGTGGGAAGAAGAGAAGAGCCGAAAGGCGTACCCAAAGCGGGATGATTTTGTCCGCGATTGCGTGCCGGTGTTGCGTCGGGAATTGGAATTGTTGCGCGATGCGGGGGCCGCGATCGTGCAGATTGATGACCCACATTTGTGTCTGTTCGTGGACCCGGAAGTGCGCGCGAAATATGACGACCCGGAGAAGGCGGCTGACTTCGCGGTCGACATGCTGAATGCCGTCGTGGATGGGTTTTCGGATCTAAAGCTCGCCGTCCATCTCTGCCGGCGGGCGGGCGCGCGGGCGCGCGGCGAGGCGCAGCACGCGGGCGGATACGATCCGATCTTGAAGCAGCTCAATCGGCTGAAAGTGAATCATCTGACGATGGAATTCACCACGCCGGGTGCCGGGGATTTATCGGTGCTGAAAAAACTGCGGCCCGACTTTGAGATTGGACTCGGGTGCGTGGGGACGGAACCGGGGAAGGTGGATTCCGCGGATGAAATTTATGCACGGGTGAAGAAGGCGACCGAGCATCTCGATGCCGCGCGGATCACACTCAATCCCGATTGCGGCTTCGCGCCCGGATCGGCCGCGAAGGTGAGCATGGATGAGGTATATGAGAAGCTGAAAAACGAAGTCGAGGCGGCACGCCGGCTCAGGGCCGAAAACCGGTAACTTTGCCCTGCTGATCCTTAGACGATTCGGAAAACCCTGACATCCAATAATCGGTTAGCCCCGTAGAACGTCTAAGACGATTCAATTTTTCAAGGAGTTGCAATGGGAAACAGATCAGAACTTCCGGCTTTTCAAGTCATTTCATCGCAGCAGGAATCGCTCGGGAATGATCAATCAAGACGATCATTTCTGCGGAACTCTGCCGCAATCACGGTTGCCGGTGGAGCGGCGGTGCTGCTTGCGTCGGCGACCCCTGCGCACGCCACCCACCAGGCTCGACGCGGGACCCGCGATGAGTTCAAGCAGATCCGGCGTCACGAAAACAACCATGTTGAGTTCCTGGCCGGCGCCCTCGGCGCCGCCGCACGACCCAAACCCACCTTCAAGGGGCTTCTGCAAAAGAACTATGCCGACTTCGTGAAAGTCTCGCAGGCCTTGGAAAATACGGGTGTCGGCGCGTATCTGGGCGCTTCGCCTTATCTGAAGAACCCTGATTTTCTCGCCGCCGCCGCGTCAATCGCTTTGATCGAGGCAAGCCATGCGGGCTTTCTGAACGTCATCAGCGGCGACCCCATCACTGGCGACTCCGATGCAACGGAGAAAGACAATAAGGTAGGGACGAGCTTCTACTTTCCCTTGACCCCAGACCAGGTGGGCGCTGCCGCCGGTGGCTTCATCGCCAGCTTAAATGGCGGTCCGGCGGTGTCATACGACCCCATGGAGAGCGACACCAACGATGTCGCCATTCTCAATTTCGCCCTCGCCCTCGAATACCTCGAGGCGGAGTTTTACAACCTCAACGTCCAGCAGTTCTACGGCCATTGATCGCGCGGCATCCGCCAGAATCCGCGACATCCAAAGTGAAGTCGGTCCCTCTCTCGGGAATAACCCTGGGAGAGGGACCTCTCTATCGGTCCGTCCCGGCGGGGAACCCTCTCAACGTTTACGATGGACGTGCCGGGCGCCATTCATAGAATCAATCGCATCATGCGCTATGACACCTATGAATCGCCCCTGGCGACCCGCAACGCCAGCGACAAGATGCTTCGGCTGTTCTCGCCACAGCTAAAATTCGGCCTCTGGCGGCGACTTTGGGTCGAACTGGCGCGGGCCCAGCGCGAACTGGGCATCACGCGCATCAGCGAAGAAGCCATCCGGCAGATGGAAGCGAAAGTCGACGAGATCGACTTCGCCTCTGCCGAAGCATGGGAACGCCGCCTTCGACATGATGTGATGGCCCACGTCCACGCCTTCGAAGAAGCGGCTCCCGCTGCCAAGGGCATCATCCACCTCGGAGCGACCAGCCAATACGTTGTCGACAATGCCGACCTGATCATCATGCGCGATGGGATGAAGCTGCTGGCCGCACGATTAGCCGGCGCCATCGACACTCTGGGCAGCTTCGCGATGCAGTGGAAAGATCTGCCCACACTCGGCTACACCCACTTCCAACCCGCCCAGCTTACCACCGTCGGTAAGCGCGCAACCCTCTGGGCCCAGGATCTCGTGCTTGACCTGGAAGAACTCGAGTATCGGATCCACACCCTACGCTTCCGCGGCGTCAAAGGAACCACCGGCACACAAGCGTCTTTCCTCTCCTTGTTTGAAGGAGATCATGCCAGGGTCGATGAGCTGGATCGACGGGTGACCGATCGTTTTGGCTTCGCATCCTCGTTTCCGGTGACCGGGCAGACCTACCCGCGAAAGGTCGATGTCCAGGTGATCGCAAGCCTGGCCGGCATCGGAGCCAGCGTTCATAAGCTCTGCAATGACATTCGTTTACTGGCAGGACTGAAGCAGATTGAAGAGCCGTTCGAGCCCGAGCAGGTGGGGTCAAGTGCCATGGCGTACAAACGGAATCCCATGCGCTGCGAACGGGCGACGGGGTTGGCGCGTTTTCTCATGTCCCTCGTCGCGAACCCCCTTCAAACCGCGGCCGAGCAATGGTTTGAGAGAACCTTGGATGATTCGTCCAACAAGCGACTGGTGGTGCCGGAAGCATTCCTCGCCGCGGACGGGTGCCTGCTGATCATCCTGAACGTTGCCCGTGGACTCGTGGTTTATCCCAAGACCATCGAAGCAGCCGTCATGGCAGAACTTCCCTTCATGGCGACTGAAGAAATCCTGATGGCGACGGTGCAGGCAGGGGGGGACAGGCAAGAATTGCACGAAGCGATCCGTGCGCACTCCCAGGCGGCGGCAGACGAGGTCAAACGCCATGGACGCGGCAATGATCTCTTGGCGCGACTCCAAAAGGACAAGCTTTTCGCAGCAACCAACTTGGCGCAGGTTATGAATCCAAGCCGATTCATCGGTCGCGCAGCCATCCAGGTAGAGCAATTTCTACGTCAGGTTGTGGAGCCGGTGAGGCAGCACTACCAAGGGCAGCTCGATGAATCCACATCGCTCAAAGTATGAGTGTTCTCAGGGGTTTATAAGACTTTAGCGATTGAAAAAGAATTGCTGGTGCGGAGCCGGATTTCTCTTGATCTGCGGAGGCGGCCGAAGTATTTTGTCACGCCTGAGTGAGAACTTCTTGTTGTTAGCGTCGTTTGGTTACAAGAGCCCCGGAATTTTCTGCTTTCCAGCAAAAAATTGCCGTTCCGGTTTGACATTTATGGGACTTGCGGTATTTTGTGGCGTCGGGCTGTAATTGCCCAACGGGCTAAAGGTTCATTTCACTTGCATGGCAGGGCCGTTAGAGTCGATTTACGAATCACGATTGAGGGATTATTCCGCGGGGACATATCGGAGGGTCTGATGTTCGGAGAGAGAGACATGACTGGAAAACTTCACTCTGGAAAACTTGCCGGCGCAATCAAGATTGCCGCCGTTGCATTGGTCGCAGTTCCTGCTTTTACCTTCGCAAAACCCCCGCCACCGCCACCGCCGCCCCCACCACCCCCATCCCCACCGGCGCCCCCGGCAGCTACACGGGTCAACGGCTCGCAGTTCTTTGATTGGTACGACACGACGCCGGTCAGCTATCCCGTTGCGACGTACCCTTCAGGGGCGACGACCGGGAATTACGTCGGCGTTCCCTTCCTGACGGATGCGAACGCGGCGGCGGTCAGCGGTTATCTCGCGGGTCTGCCTGCCGGCTCGATCCGCGCCGTCAAGATCGAGAATCCTGGGATCAGCAACACCACCTCCAACCTGATCTTCAATAACGCTGCATATAACGTCAGCTACGTCTTCGGCGACCTTGAAGGCGCAATAGCGAATACGGGTGCCGCAAACCTGGCCAAGCAGGTGAAGTGGACCAACGCCGCAGTCAACACCACCAAGAACAAGAGCTACAACGCCTGGGTCGGGAATTTCGGCTTTACGACCCAGACCAATAACGGCCAGATGCCCCCGTACTACATTGATAAAAAAGGGAAAAAAAGCTACTCGAACCACCAGTACAACGAGTGGAACGAGGCCGGTTTGTCGATGGGCAACGAAGACGCCTATCCGGGCTCGCCGAGTTTCCGCAGCAAGGCGGCGGGCGATTCGCCACAGGGTGCCGGAACCTACAGCAACATCCGAGGTCAACTGTTCGTGCTTCCACTGTGGCGCGTCGGCCAAGCGTCTGACAGCGTTACGGAGCTGGGCATCGTAAACCACCAGCACATTCCTTGGACCGGCAACTTCAATAACTGGAACCAGCCTGCCTTGGATACCGACCGCAACCCCTTGAACGGTTACAAGTTCATCCCGGGCGCTCCAATGCCCGCAGCGACCGTCGATGGTCACTACTACCCCGCCTTGACCGGGGCGCAGACAGCGAACCAGATGGTGAGCGAACGCGATTTCGCCAACAGCATGCTGCACATGCGGTTCCGTGGCGCCGACTCCTTCCATCTGTTGGATAACGGCATCGACGGCTTCAGCCAAGCCCAGATGCAGCAGGATGGAGCCACCGGCTGGCTCGGCGAATCCAGCGTGAATGCGATCTTCGGCCAAGCCGACAAGCGTCTCCTGATCGGAACCACGCCCCTGGCCCAGGGCAACGGTTACTCCGGTGCCGATTACTCTGGTGGCTCCCAGATTGTGGTTGACGGTGCCACCAAGAACGTCGATCAGACCGGTAATATCTTCTCGGGTGCGTACTCGCTCACCCTCAAGAAACTGGATGTTCTGCTCTCGAATATGGACGATGTGTCCCACCAGATCACGCTTCCCACCGCGATCGGTGGTTATTCGCTGGCGACCTCAACGTTCACCATCCCCGGCGGGGACCACCTGCTCGTCGATTTCTCGCTGGCAACCTCGGGTGCCAACAAGAACAAGTGGGTCGTCGCATCCCAGCACGTCCCCTTCACGGCCATCAGCAATAGCCGTGGCGGGTTCGGTATCCCGGAACCCGGTACGCTCTCCTTGCTCGCGGTCGCAGGTGTCTTCGGCCTGAACCGTCGTAAGCGGAACGTCTGATAAAGTTTCGCTGGTTTAATCTGCAAATACGAGCTGGAAGGCCGGGTCAATCGACCCGGCCTTCTCTTTTAATGGTGCCACGCGCAATCTTTGCTTGAATCTTTCGCCAACCGAGGTATCATTGCCCGGACCTCATCAGCCAGTCTCATCGTTTTGAGCTTCTGAAGAGCTGCCGGCAAGTGGGATTAGAGCGCCGGTTCCGATCGAATAAATTTTCAGGATTACCCGTTCTCACCGATAGAGAAGAATGGGTATCTTGCGGCGATGCGGTGAGGGCTGTGTTTCACCCGACCATTGCCGGAAATTCTCAGAAACCCAGGAGGGTTCAAATGCTTTCTCGTATTTATGCTCGAGTTACCCCGCGGCTTCTCGCGAAATCTGCCGTCGCCGCCTTGATGGCCGGCGCTCCCGGCGTTGTGTGGGCTAAGCCGCACACGTCCGCCCCGCCTCCCCCTCCGCCAAGCCCGGCGGTCACCCCCGTAAACAATCAGTTGTTCTCGTGGTTCGAGACCGGTACGCCGGCACCCTCAAACCCGATGTATATCGGCACACCCTTTTTGCGTGACTCTAATGTGTCGGCAGTCAATGCCTACCTGACGTCTCTTCCCGCCGGCGCGGTGCGCGCCGTCAAGGTCGAAGGCCCCGGGATCAGCAGTGCAACCGCGGCCCAGATCTTCAACAATCCGGCGTACCATGTGAGCTATGTCTTCGGGGATTTGGAAGGCGCGAATGCCACCAACGCCGCCGCCCAACTCGCCAAGCAGGTGCGCTATCTCTCGAACGATCCCGCGCAGAAGACTCAGTCGACCAACGCGTATGTTGGCAACTTCGGATTCTCCTCGCAGACTTCGAACAACCAGGCCCCCGCGAACTATCACTTTACCGGGCAGCACAGCTTCTCTAACTATGGCCAATCCCAATACGGATTCGCTCGGTTGAACATGAGCAACGAGGAAGCCTATCCCGGCAGCCCGAGCTTCCGGAACAAAGCCGCGGGCGATACGCCGGCGGGTGGCGGGATCTATCCGAACATTCGCTCTTCCCTGTTTGTGTTGCCCCTATGGCGCGTCAGCAGTGTCGAAGCGAGCCAGGCATCAATGGGTTTGAGCAGCCACCCGAACATCCCCTGGACATCCAACTTCAATAACTATGGCAACCTCGGCCTTGATAACGACCGCAACGCCGGCAACGGTTATCGGTTTACGACCGGCCAGCCGATGCTCGCCAGCACCGTGGGCGGAACCAACTATCCCGCGCTGTCTGCCGCGCAGACCACCGACCAGCTCCTCGGCCGCCGCGACTTTGCCACCATGGTCACTCACATGCGGATGCGCGGCGCCGAGAGCGTTCATCTTCTCGAGTCCGGCATCAGCGGCGTGACCACCGATCAGATGGAAGATGATGCGGCGACCGGCTGGAACGGTGATTTCAGCCTCAACCAGATCTTCGGTCAATCCGATCGTCGACTGTTGGTTGGCCAGGAGGCTGACAACAGCAGCTACGTGCAGGGCGGGAAGTATGGCGACAACACCACCATCGTTGTCGACGGCGTGAAAAAGAATATCGACCAGGCCGGCGCTCTCTTTTCCGGCGCGTACAGCCTCGATCTTGGCAAACTCGATGTCCTGATCAGCAACATGGACGAAGCAAGCCACACGATTACCCTGCCGTCCAAGATCGGCAATTACTCGTTATCGCAAACGGAGTTCGTGGTCGGCAGCGGCAATCACTGGATGGTCGAGTACGCGCTGGCCGGCAATGGGAACAAGAAGGGCTGGCAGGTCGCTGGTCAGCATGTCCCCTACACCGCAATCGCCAACAGCCGCGGCGGATTCGGAATCCCCGAACCCGGAACGCTTTCTCTGCTCGCCGTTGCCGGCGTGTTGGGCATCAACCGTCGCAAGCGCGACGTGAAGTCTGCCTGATAGCCGCTAATGAAACTGACCCAAGGCTGAAGCCTCGGGCTTGGCCGGATGGTGAGACATTGGGTTAGCGGTGGTTCGCTTTATTCATCCGCAGAAATGACATAGGGCTGGATCTTTTGATCCAGCCCTTCTTCTATTTGGCGTCGATCGTGAATGCTGTTTAGGAATCAAGCCGCGTTGGGCCGGGTCACCGCGCTGCCCTGTGCCAGCTTGAGCTGTTTCTCAACCATCTTCATGAACGCGAGGGGCTCGATCGGCTTAGTCATGAAGTCGTTGCAGCCGGTGTTCAGGCACTTGTTGCGATCGCTCGCCAGCGCGTTCGCGGTCAGCGCCACGATCGGACGGGTGTAGCCCTGCTGGCGGAGTTGGGCCGTCGCCTGATACCCGTCGACGACCGGCATGAGCATGTCCATGAGGACCAGGTCATAGGGCAGCCCGCCGCGCCAATTGACCATCGCCTTTTCGATCGCCTGCTGGCCGTTCGGCGCGATATCCACCGAGCATCCCGCTTCGCGCAGGTAGGTGCTGATGAGCTTCTGATTCGAGACGCCGTCTTCAGCTAGAAGAATACGGCCCTTGAGCGTGAACTTTTCGGGCAGAGCTGCCGAGCCTTGCACGCCGGCTTCGGTCGGCTTCACGAGGATGGGGACACCCTCAAGCGAACCGGTTTGAATGGTCATCGTAAAGGTCGAGCCTTTGCCGATCTCCGAGATCACCGAGACATCCCCGCCGAGAAGCTCTGCGAGGTGTTTTGTAATGGAAAGACCCAGTCCTGTTCCGCCAAACTTTCGGCTGGTCTCAATGTCCGCCTGCAGGAATGGGACGAAGAGATCCCCCATCTGTACGCTTGTCAGACCGATCCCGGTGTCGGTGACGCTGATCCGGAGCATGGGGTTCTTGTCCTGGGCGCTCGTCGCGAGGCCCGCGACGATGGAGATCCCGCCGGATTCCGTGAACTTGATTGCATTTCCAACCAGGTTAATCAGCGCTTGGCGGAGACGCGTCGGGTCCGTGCGAATGTTTTTTGGGATCGGACCGTCGTAGGTTACCTCGAGATTCAAACCCTTCTCGATGGCAGGGGCGCGAAGCATCGAGCACACCTCGGCGACAATTTCAGTGGGGGAGGTGACGACGTTCTCGACACGCATCTTGCCGGCTTCAATTTTGGACAAATCGAGAATGTCGTTGGTAATAGTCAGAAGATGCTCGCCATTGCGTTTGATGGTGCGGATGAATTCTTCGTGCTCCTCCGCTGACCGGGGGCGGCCCAGGAGCAAGTCCGAGAACCCGACGATCGCGGTGAGCGGCGTGCGAATTTCATGGCTCATCGAGGCTAGAAACGCGCCCTTGATTCGGTTCGCGACCTGAGACTCATCACGCGAAGTGCGGAGCAGATCCTCCGCCTGCATGCGCTCGTCATCCACGCGGCGGAGTCGGGCAGCGCAGCTCCAGACCAACAGCATGAGGACCAGCGATGACCCGGCAATGGCGGCAAGGATCGCGCCATCTTGGCCGAGCCAGCCGCGCTGGTTTGCGTAATAGCAGAAAGCACCGATCAGCCCCGGCACCAGGGCGCTGGGCGCCAGCAGCCGGCGGCTCACCACGCCTGCGGTGCCCTTGGAACCAGGGAGTTCGTCATGGCCCTTCGCTTTCGCGGGACCTTCAACGAGCTCGGCGGGAGATGTAGCTGAGGTCTTGCTCATAGGGGTGCGGCGACAATCATTCATCACTCCGAACGATGTCTCTCTGGATTCGCAATCGGTTTGATGGAAGAGGCTATTGAGTAAAACGAGGATTACGTTGCAGAAAGATTCGTCGGCGAGGTCCGATAACAGTTCAGCCTGCCGCTAGGTGCTTGTCGCAAACAGGAACCGATTTATAAAAGCCCGCGGTTCCGTGCCAATGGAACGGCGCTTGCGACAACCTACAACTGCGGCTGAGCGTGACGTGTGTTGCGCCGTCCGCGTAACTCTTCACAATTGATGAGGTTCAGTCATGACAAAACGATGGCGCATCCTGGCCGCGGCAGTCGCAGGCAGCACTCTCGGACTGTGGACCACGACCAGCATGGTGTTTGGACAAGCCGCCCCCGCGGCGGGATCAACCGCAGGGTCTAACGCCCCAAGCGGCGCTAACACCACCGGGTCCAGCGCATCACCAACGACGACCGATCCAAACTCATCCGCGGGATCCGCAACCGGCGCCCAAGGACGCAATGATGCAACAAACAATGCAAACGGCGCAAATGCAGCCGCCGGCAGCAATGCCAACAGTCAGAATTCCAGCAGCGGTGTGAACTCCGCGGCCGGATTGAACAACGGCGCCACAGCGGGAAACAGCGCGGCCGCACAAAGCGGCACCGCGGTCGGCACCGGCGCCGCAACCGGCACCGGCGCGGCCACCGGAACCAGCGGTGGCGGGAGCGCTGATATCAGCGGCACCAACACGCCGGGTGCCGCAGGCACCGTCAACGCCAACGGGGGAACTCCCACCGGCACCGGTACGAGCGCCAGCGGGACCCCCGGAACGGGCGCAGCGGCGGGAACCGGCACCGGCGCATCTACAGGCGCGGGTATCGGCACAACAGGTCTCCCCGCCGGAACCGGGGTCGGCGACGCAACCGCAACGGGCGCTGCCGGGACGACTGGCGGCATCGGCGCAACGGCAGAAACAGGAACTGGCGCCGGCGGTACAATCGGTGCCGCAGCAGGCGGAACTGGATCGTCCACCGGAAGCACCGGCGCGATTGGAGTCGATTCCGGAGGAAGTGGACCCATCCAGGTACAGCCGGGAATCAACTCCACCGGGACGAGCGCAAACTCCAACCCCGGCACCTCATCCGGAACATCAAGCGGAACCGCATCCGGTTCGGCTGGTGCGGGCGCACCCGGCACCAGCGCCTCAGGTAGCTCAGCAAGTGGAACGGGAGCCGCCGGCAGCGGTGGAACAGGAACAGGCTCGGTCGGAGCCAGTGGCACTGCCGGAACCGGCGCAGGCGCTGGAACTGGCTCCGTCGGCACCGGAGCGGCGAGCGGAGGAACAGGCGCGAATGTCGGGACCTCTGGCGCAACCGGCACGGATGCCGGCGCCGTGGGAGCAAGCGGCGCTCAAACGGCCGGTGGTTCGGTCGCTCCAACGGGCGGGAGCAGCGGCGGCACAAGCACCAGCGGCGCCACGGGCGGGTCCAGCGCCGGTAACGGCGGATCATCGACCGGTGCCGCAGGCAGCAGCGGAAGCGCCGGTGGATCCAGCGGCGGCGCCAGCTCCGGTGGTTCGTCCGGCGGCGGCCGTTAGACAACAACTAGCGAGAGATGTGGATTGAGGAAGTCCCCGGCGCGAACCGCCGGGGATTTTTTTCGTCGCCGCTTTTAATGGAGAAGGACGTGCGGTGCGTCAGCGGGTCGCTACCGGTTCAACAGTCTGGCGGCTCACCTTGTGCTCCGAGGCTTCGTCTTCGCCCATTGACTGAATCCGCATCGAATAGAAAGAGCGGTACACAAAGAACAGCCCCGCTGCGAGGAAGCAAGCCGCCAGCACGATCGTCAGCCCGCGGTGCTCCGGCGTCATCGCGTGCGCAAGCTCAACTGCGAGAAGTCCGAAGAGCGTCGCAAACTTGATGATCGGGTTCAGCGCGACAGAACTCGTATCTTTGAACGGGTCACCCACGGTGTCGCCCACCACGGTGGCGGCATGAAGTTCAGTACCCTTTTCTCTCAACTCGACTTCCACAATCTTCTTCGCGTTATCCCAGGAGCCGCCCGCGTTGGCCATAAAGATCGCCTGGAACAGCCCGAAAATTGCCAGGCCAATCAAGTATGCAATGAAAAAGAACGGCTCAACAAACGCGGCGGCAAGGGTGATGAAGAACACCGTAAGGAAAATGTTGAACATCCCCGCCTGCGCGTATTTGGTGCAGATTTCCACGACTTTCTGCGAATCTTCCGTCGACGCCCGCTTCGCGCCATCGAGCACCATATGCCGTTTGATATAAGCCACCGCGCGATACGCGCCGGTGATGACTGCCTGTGTCGAAGCGCCGGTGAACCAGTAGATCACGCCGCCGCCAAACAGAAGCCCGAGAAAGAACGGCGCGTGCATGATCGAGAGCCGGCTCAGCGCAACCTTGTCCTCAAGCCCTCGCGTCAGAACCATGATGATGGAAAAAATTAAGGTGGTGGCGCCGACGACCGCGGTGCCGATCAGAACCGGTTTGGCGGTCGCCTTAAATGTATTTCCGGCGCCGTCGTTTTCTTCAAGGAGGTATTTGGCGCGCACGAAATCGACATCGATGTTGAAGTCGCGCTTCAGTTCCTGACCGACGTTGGGAATCGATTCGATGAGCGACAGTTCATAAACCGACTGGGCGTTGTCGGTGACCGGTCCATAGCTGTCGACGGCGATCGTCACCGGCCCCATTCCGAGAAATCCAAACGCAACCAAGCCGAACGCGAAGATCGCTTCAGCCTTCATCAGCTGCGCCAGGCCAAGCGTCGAGAACCCGTAGGCGACCGACATGAGACCGACGATGACGATGGAACCGATCCAGAATGCCGAAAAATTACCGGCGGTAAGCCCGGAAAGCACGTTGAGCGAAGCGCCGCCCTCACGAGAGGCAGTGACGACTTCCTTCACGTGGCGCGAATGCGTGGAAGTGAAGAACGTGGTGACCTCAGGGATGATCGCGCCGGCAAGCGTGCCGCAGGAAATGATGCTCGCGAGCTTCCACCACAACGTTCCATCGCCGATTTCCGCGATCAGGACGTAGCTGGTGATAAACGTCGCGATGATTGAGATCAGGGATGCGAGCCAGACCAGCGTTGTCAGGGGCCGCTCGAAGTTCATATCTCGCGCGTGACTGTACTTCGCGACTGCGATCCGCTCATTCACCCAATACGCCACGCCTGATGTGACGACCATGACCAGTCGCATCGCGAAGATCCAGACCAGCAGTTTCACCTGAATGGTGGCGACATCAGCCGGCGTTTTGCCGGTGACGGCAAGAAGGATAAACGTGATGAGAGCGACGCCCGTGACGCCATAAGTCTCAAACCCGTCAGCGGTGGGACCGACCGAGTCACCGGCATTGTCACCGGTGCAGTCCGCGATCACGCCAGGATTTCGGGCATCGTCTTCTTTAACGTTGAAGACGATCTTCATGAGATCCGAACCGATGTCCGCGATCTTGGTGAAAATGCCACCGGCCACGCGAAGGGCTGCCGCGCCCAGCGATTCGCCAATCGCAAATCCGATAAAGCACGGCCCGGCAAGCGTCGCCGGCACGAACAGCAGGATCATGAGCATGAGCAGAAGCTCAATGCTGATCAGCACCATCCCGATCGACATCCCCGCCATCAGCGGAATGGAATAGCAGGGGAACGCGCGCCCCGCGAGCGATGCCAGCGCCGTGCGGCTGTTTGCAAAGGTATTGATCCGAATTCCGAATGCCGCCACCGAATACGAACCCGCAATGCCGACCAGCGAGAAGAACAGGATGACGGCCACGCGCACCGGCGTTGAATACTGGATCGGCGCATTAGGCAGATCGTTATGCGCGGGCGCCCCTTGGAGAAATCCAAAGTACGCCACCATGATCACAGCGATAAACGCCCACAGGAGCAGGATGAACTTTCCCTGCGTCCGCAAATAAGTTTTGCACGTCGCGTAGATCAGCTCTGACACTTCCAGCATCGAGCTGTGAACCGGAAGACGCTTGAGGTGGCGATAAATCACCAGACCAAACACCAGCCCCGCGATGCAAATCAGCAGTCCCCAAAGAAGGATGTGATATCCGCTGATTCCGTGGAATGTGACGGCGCGCAAATCCGGCAGGATCAGTTCCGCTTCCGATGCGGAAGCCGGGGATGCGCCAAGAGATACCGCAACTATCGCGGCGACGACACAAAGCGGCCGACGCCACTGCTTTAGCAAATCCATTCAGCTGCTCTCCTGCTTTCTGCGTTACCTGAGGTTGACCGGACGGGCTCGCCGCCGATCCCGATGCGGGGGAATAATAAACGACCGGCGATGAAATGGCCAAGGGGGCAAATAGGCAGGGGGCGCGAGTGAGGGGAAATAGCGGAGAGAGAGGGGATTGGATGGGGTTGCCGGGACTACGACGACATTAACGGCCCGCGTTATGGGACCTTCACGCCTTTCGAAACGCATCCAAGTCATTGTCAAAGCTCAAGTTCATCGCGACGTCGTGACAGAACCAAAGGCTGGATCGACCGTCTTGTGACAACGGAAGACGGATGTTGGAGGGATCCCGGCGACAGCGGATTTCCGATCCCGAGCCCCAGGCTCGCGTCCACACCCGTGTAGTCCTGCGCTGTGACACTCCCGCTGAAGTTGGTATCGCCATAGAACCAAGCGATGCCGGGATCGATGCCGCTGGTTCCGATATTGGCATCTACCGCCGTGTAATCTTGCGGACTGACCTGCCCGTCCATGTTGGTGTCGCCGAGGTAGGTGTATTTCCCGATAATCGAATTGGCCGGCACGGTCAGACCGCTGCCCTGCGGCCAGTCGCTGACGTGGGTCAGCGCGTTGTTGAAAAGTGCGAGAATCGCCACGCCGCCCTGCTGCTGGCTAAGCGTCGAGATAATTCCCTTCTTCGTTGAATTGACGCCCGCCGAATAACCCTGCTGCACCCAGGCCTGAAGAACCGAGAAGCTTCCGCTATTCACCACAAGGTCATTGTCATTGAGATCGAGCGTTCCAAGCGATGCGATGCCGAGCGTATTCGTTCGCAAAGAGCGATTGCCGTTCGCTGCAAATACAGCTCGCGCGTTGTTGGCGATGTTCAAGGCAGTCAGGTGCTGATTGGCGTTGAACACGACCGACCCGCCGTTCACGTTGATCGTGAGATTGGGCGTGGTGGCCACCGCATCAGCATTAAAGGTGTACACGCCAGCGTTCACATTCAAAATGTCCGCGCCGGCAACGCCGCTGAAGGTGACGGAAGGTGTGATCGGACCGTTGAAGTTCAGCACGTCATTGCCCGCCGTGCCCGTGACAACGACGGAAGTGACTGAAGTGAACGAGGGGTTGGTCAATCCATCGTTCGCGGTGACGTCGCCGACGGAACTATTAAGCGTGATGGTCGACGCCAGCGAATAGAAATCGACGAAGACGGTGGAGCCGATTTTGTACGCGAAGGGAAGCGCCGGATTGAATGTGCGCAGATCCGCCGAGGCGGCGAAGTTCCCCGACCGATCCTTCACTTCGCCCGCGTTGAGATGAATGGTGTAGGTGCCGTTATCCACCACGTTCCAGATCCCGCCCGGTCCGCTGATGCGATAGGTGACCGTGCGCGGCGAACCGCTGCCCGGCGAATCGACGGAGATCAAGCTCCCGTTGGCAATGTAGCCGTTTGGACCGGTCACCGTGATGTCGTTGCCGTCAAATGACGATGCGTCCATCCCCGAGCCCACATCCGTGTACGTGACGGAGAAGTCGAACGTGCTCGCGCCGGCCGATGGCAGCTGCGCTCCCGGCGACACCGTGGGCGCAGTCGTGTCCAGCGTGCTGTCGAAGACAAGATCGACCCAGTAATTCGCGGAGTTCGGGCTTGGCGTGCTCGGAAACACGCTGGCGATCCCCGTCGCAAACAGCCCGTTTCGTCCCGCGGATGAATCCTGGAGCGGATGAAGCGGGCCGTTGCTCAGATCAGCATAACCCGCGTAATCACCAATGTTCGCCGCGTAATGACCGACATTGGTGTGATAGGAGGCGACATAAATCGTGCCCGCGGTGACCGCAACCGGCGCAGAGAACGTCACCTCCTGCCAACCCGAACTGCTTTCGTTAGTGAACGTGGCAGTGGCGAGTCGCGTGCCGGTGTTGGACCAGAGATTACCGATATGCGTTCCGGTATTGGCGGCGGATTTGTAAAACCGGATCCCGAGGATGTAACCCGAGATGTCGCTCTTGAAACGAAAGCCCAGTTCCAGCGGCGTAGCATCGTTGAAATCCACCACGCGCGGGATCGCCGAGTCGCTGAAAATTGTCAGCGGCTGAGACGGCGCGCTCACCGCAACCCCGTTGCCGGCGCCAGCAATCTGTAGCCTCCCGCTGTCGTCGACGGCCCGGGTTTTGATCGTCACCGATCCGGTGAACGAAGGTGTCCAGGTGTAGCTCCAGGAATTGCGTCCGATCGCGGGATGCCAGGTGATCCCGCCATCGGTGGAAACTTCCACGCCCGCCACCACGCCCCCGCCGGCGTCGCTCGCGGTGCCCGTGATCGTAATCGGCGTGCCGCTGATTGCGGTCGCCGGCGGCGAGGTGATGGCGGCCGTCGGAGCGAGCGCGTCCGTGGATAACGTGGCCGCAACAAGTCCCGCTTGCAGCGTCGCCGGCTGCACACCCATATCCGCAAGCACGTTCACCGTTGCCTGCTGCATCCTCGGGTCGTCGGTGGTCGGCGGGCCATCATGTCCGCCATCAAGTCCCCACGAAAATTGCACCGTTCCCGCGCCGAACACCAGCGCGCCGCTGGCGGCGCGATACAAGGTCAAACTGTGGGTTGCGTTGCCGGGCCCGGTGGTGACGCTGTAATCGTAAAGCAGCCCCGGGACCGTCTGCGTGGTCGTGGACATGCTCATCAATCCAGCCGGTCGAAAGCCGTTATCCAATTCCACGTCCCACTCGTACCCCAGCACGAACTGCCCGATCGTTGCGCTTTGACCCGCAAGGAGCGATGCGACGGAAGTGTTGCGCCAGAAGCGTAAGTTGGCATCGCGATCGGTGACGGTGATCGGCGTCCCAAACAACACAGGCCCGGCGTCCACGCGAAAGATCGTGCCGGTTAGCGAGTTCTCGGGGGCGCCGCCGCCGGCAGGGGGGCTGAACCGCGGATCGCGAAACGTCCCCGTCCAATCGGGGGGATCCGCCGGATCGATCACCGCGTTCGCCCACGACTCCTTATAGCAGACGACCACGCGCCCGGACGTGGTGGTGCCGTCGGTGTTGGCCGTGCTGCTCGCGTATCGAGTCTTCCAATACACTTCGTTGCCGCTGATGAACGAAAGATTGACGCCCGCGCTCCGAGCCGCTTCCACGTTCGTTCGCGCATTGCCCGACCAGTACTCATCGTGGCCGACGGACATGAAGACCTTGTGCTCCAGGATTTCGCTCCCGCGAAGATCGGTATCGACATCCGTGAAATAACTGACGTCATACCCGTTGCGCTCCAGCCACTTCACCATCGCGTGCTCGGCATAAAACGGCTGGCTGTTGAACCCCGTGCCAAAGGGCTGCCCGCGGTTCAGCATCGGGCGGTTATAACTGACGGCCACCGCCCGCCCGCCTGGCACCGCCGCCGTGGACGAGCCCGCGTACAAGCTGTTGCCGCCGTACTGGTTGTATGCCGCCCAGGTTGCATCACTCGTTTTCAAGAGAACGTCGGAATTCCCCGAATCGTTGCGAACGACGAAAAAGATATGGCTCGAGCCGGCATTGTCCTCCCGCGTCACCTTCGCGAAATAAATCCCGCTCGTCGCGTCCGCCGGGACAGACCACGATGCCGAGATCGTCCAGTTCCCCGCATCCACCAAACCCGTCGTCGCGTTGATAATCGGATTAGGCTGCGCCTGTTCGAGGGTCGAAGCGTTTGCAATCGTGGCAACCAGACGCGCGCCAAGGTTCTGGTAGTACCCCAGCCGATAGATGTCGATGTGGTAGGGGGCCAGCGTCTTGTCGTCGATCTTGAACTGCACCGCCTGCCCGACGTTCACGCTCATGTCGGTGGCATAACCCAGAAGGTTCAGATCACCCACCCCGGTGATGTCCCACTGGCTGCGCGGCGTGCCCGCGAGTTGGTTTTCCTGGGCGATGGTCAGAGCCGCAAACAGCACCCGCCGCTCAAGCGCATCGCAGCAAGCGCGATAAGAACCGGCGCGGGCGCGCCTTGGGCGTCGTAACCGAGAAACTGGCAATCGCATGGCAGGCTTCCGTGCCCGTTGGTGCCGCTACCCGGAACAGGAACATCCGAATCGAATTCCGATCCGGCGTGGTCGCTTCAGCGACCATGTTCTTGAGTTATTCAGAGGTCTCAACGCGTAAAAAGGCGCCAACGGTCAGGCGATAAAGATGTCATGCGGGGGGGAAAAGTCAAACCGGGTAAAAAATACCGATTATGAGGGCAAGGTGATAGGCAATTGGACGTGCCTTAATCTTTGTCGATTGCCGATGTGTCGATGCGTTTGCGAGAGAAGAACGAACCGGTCAACGGACTTGCCGGGCGGGCGACCAACGCGGCAAGAGGACTGCCAGCCCCCAACCCAAGGCTCGCATCAATCCCGGTGTAGTCCGTGGCATCGATATTCCCGTCGAAGTTCGTATCGCCATACAACCACGAGATCCCAACATTCACGCTTGTTCCGATGTTGGCATCCACGGCCGTGTAATCCTGTGCCGTAACCTGCCCGTCCATATTGGTGTCGCCGAGGTAGGTGTATTTGCCCACGATGGCATTCGCCCCGATGGTTTCCCCGCTGTTGGGAGGCCACTCCGCAAACCCCGCCAGGGCGTTATCGAAGAGCGCGAGGATCGTGTTGCCCCCCTGACCCTGCCCGTGCGTGGAGATAATACCCGTCTTGGCCAAGTCGATACTTGGCGAATACCCTTCCAGAACCAGGTTGTGCAGGGTGGCAAAGCTGCCGTTTTGGACCACGAGATCATTGTCGTTCAGATCAAGCGTGCCCGATGCGCCAATGCTGAGGTTGGTTGTGTAAAGGGTGCGGTTGCCGTTTGCAGAGAACGTCGCTCGACCGCCGCCGGCGATGTTTAACGTAGTGAGGTGCTGCGTCGCATTGAAGAGCACCTGACCTGCATTGACTTGAACCATGAGATTGGGCGTGCCGGACCCAGCATCCGCATCAAACGCATACGTTCCTGAATTCACGTTCAGGACGTCGGTGCCAGCACCGCCGTTAAACGTGATGGAGGGGGTAACCGGGCCATTGAAGTCCACCGTATCTGCGTTCGCGGTTCCGGTGACGACGACTGATGTGACCGAAGAGAACGGCAGCGTGGTCGTGCCGTCGCCGGCGGTGATGTCACCGCCGCCAGCGCCAAGCGTGATTGCCGGGACCGTCCCGTAGAAATCAACGTGAACGATGGCCCCCGTCTGATAAGCGAACGGCAGCGCCGGATTGAACGCGCGAACTGCCCCCGACGCGATCGCGTTGTTCGAAATGTCTTTCACCTGATTCGCATTCAGGTTGATTGAGTAGCTGCCGTTGTCGAGCACATTCCACAACCCACCCGGCGCGGTAATGCGATAGGTCACGGTTCGGGGCGACCCGTTGCCCGGCGCGTTGACGGAGATGAACGCTGCATCGGCGGAGAATCCATTCGGGCCGGTTACCGTGATGTCGTTGCCGTCGAACGTGGAGGCGTCGAGGCCCGAGCCCGAATCGGTATAAGTCACCGTAAAGTCGAAAGCGGTTCCGCCCGCGGTCGGAACCTCAGATCCCGCGGCCGCTGAAGGGGCCGTGGCGTCCGCAGTGGTAAAGGACCACGTCACCGGCGCCACCAGCACATTGCCCGCCAAGTCCTGTACGCCACTGACGGTAGCGGTGTAGGGGGTGAAACCACTGAGCGGCGCCGACGGAGTGAACGTAGCCGTGCGCGTCGGCGCGTCATAGGCAACGACGCCGGTCACATCCTGGTTCAGTGCGTCCTTCACCGTAAACGTGATCGTGCCCGCCTGCACATCTTCGCTGAAGGTGGCGGTCACCGTCGCGCCGGCGGAGACATTGGTCGCGCCCGACAACGGCGAATGAACCGTGACAACCGGTGGCGTGTTATCGACCGTGGTGAACGACCAGATGACCGGAGCCGCCATCGCGTTCCCCGCGGCATCCTGCGCGCCCGAAACCGTCGTGGTGTATGTGGTCGAGCCGGAGAGCGCTGAAGCCGGCGTGAACGTCACTGTCTGCGTTCCGCTGTTGTAAGACGTGGAGCCCGCGATCACGTTGTTGGCCGGATCCTTCAAGGTGAAGTTAATCGTCCCGGACTGCACCGCCTCGCTGAACGTCGCGGAAAGCGTCGACGCCAATGCAACTGCCGTGGCATTATTGATCGGATTCGTTGACGTCACGGTTGGCGGCGTCAGGTCGGTCGATGAGAGCGTATAAACGACATCCACCCAATAATTCGTCGCATGGAATGACGAATTGGGCATCAGCGGCGTCGTCGTGTAGCGATACAGTCCGTTCCCACCGGATGTCGAGTCCGAAACGGCATGCAGATACAGGCTGTCGAACTGTCGATCAAAGTACGATGGATCCGCGGCATACCCGGTGTCCGTGTGATAAGCGGCAATGTAAGTCGTATTCGGGGTGATCGCGACCGGCGACGAGAACGTCACCGTCTGCCAACCGGATGACGTCTCATTGCTGAACGTCGCCGACGCCAGCGCGAACCCCGCGGTGTTATAGAGCGTCCCCTCGTGCAATCCGTTGTTCTGCGCGCTCTTGTAGAACCGGACGCCCGTGATGAAACCGTTGTAGTCGGCTTTGAACTTCACGCCCACTTCAATCGGACTGTCCGCGAAATACGGCATCTGCGGGCTCACGCTGTTATCCCAGATCGTGAATGGACCGGTCCCCGCAACGGTGAACGTCCACGTCGTCGTCCCCGCCATCGCATTACCGGCAAGATCCTGCGCGCCGGTCAGGTTCAGCGTGTAAGTTCCCCCCGCGGTCAGGTTGGACGTAGGCGTAAATGTAAACGTGTGCGTGCCCGCGCTGTAGCTCACCGCACCGGAAACCGCGTTCGTCAGGCTGTCCGTTAACGTGAACGTCGTCGTCGCAGGGTTCACGTCTTCCGACAATGTGATCGTCGGCCGTGCGATGACCGACACGTTCGTCGCGCCTGCCGCCGGCGTCTTACCCGTTATCGTCGGCGCCGCCGTGTCCGCGGCGTAGCTCACCGAAACCGCGCCTGCGGCCGCATTGAAAAACGCGTAGTCGACGCCCTTAATTGTTTGAACGTTGAACGCGACAGGCGATCCATTCACGGAGATCGCCGATACATTGCGATTGTTTTCCGCCACCACCGGCACCATCGCCTGCAATCCCGCCGCACCCGCCGCCGTGCTGATGTCAAACGTCAGCATGTGCGTGCTCGTGTTGTAAGCGTGGTTGCTGAACGATGACCCGTTCCGCGCGTCGGTCCACTCCATCAGATCTTCGGCCGTCATCACCGGAATGTCGTGCGCCTGGGCCGAGGCAATCACGGCATCGGAAACCGCGCTGTTCGGAAGATCCGTGTGCGCGTTGATCGTGAATGCCCCGTAATAACCCTTCGAACCCGTCGCGTTATCCAGCAGCGTGTTGATGTGATAAGGCTCGGTAGCGCCGTTCTCGTCAGTGATTTGTGTAGCGGCTTGGTACACGTCGATCAGCGTGCCGTCGGCTTTTGCAAACCGCATTGGCATCCCCGAGCCGGTGAACATGCCGGGCCGGTTGGCGATCCAGCTCCCGGGCCAGTAATAATAATTCGTGTCGAGCCGCACGCGATGCGCAAACTCAACCTGAGGCTGGGTGTCGTAATCGCTCCACACAACCGCGTGCGTGCGATTGGTGGTAGGCGTGGGGATGGAAGAATAGAAAGCCGTGTAGGCCGCGACCTGCGAAGAATAGAGCGAATCGAGATCAGCGTAGCTCGTCCAGTTCCTCGGGACGTCATTCGCGTCACTGACGTCAACGTGCAGTTGGGGGTCAAACCCGACCGCCTGGTAAAACGCCGCCGTCGAGTCGGTGATCGCGCCGGGCCCGGGATACATATACGAAGTGCCGAGAATTGGCTGCCCGCCAGAATTGCCAAGCGACAGATACGCGCTCCAACGGTACGCGGTGCCGCCATTGAGGTGATCATCACCCGTCATGTTGACGACCGCTTTTTTCCCGTTGGGGAAATACCAGAATCGCGGCAGCGGCAGTGTCGGCGCCGTCATCTGGTTGATCATGTTCGCCAGCAGGCGCTGCTGCTCATCCGCCTGGGGAATCTGAACTTTCGTCAGGTCCACCCAATCCGCTGACCCGCCGCCGAAGAACAAATCATCCGACCGCACCGGCCCGTTCCCATCGCGCTCTTGCCCCGACCACGCCGGGTTCCCCTGCCGGGTCTGAACCACGCTCTTCGCCAGATCAAACACAAACGCCGCCGCCTGGCCGCCGTTGGCGCCGACGTTCCGGATCGTCACCGCCGGATTCCCGGTCGCCGTCGTCGAATTCGAGAACAGGTCCGCAAGCTTGGTGGCGCCGCTCAACGTATAACGATCCGCGGTGCTGTGATACTGAATCGAATCCGCGGTGATCCCGCCGCCGATGATCGTGGACGTGTCGACCGAAAGGTAAGTGTCATTGATCGTGGCCCCGGTGACCGTCAGTCCCAGCAGTCCCGCAAGCTGCGCATCCGGCCGCATCGCAATCAGCTTGCCCCCGTCGTTCGTGACCCAGCCGCTGATCATCGTCGCTTGCGCGCTTGTCAGCGTCATCTCGCCGAGAATGACGACCTTATAATTCAAGAGCGAAGCAGCGGTCACCGTCGACAGCCGCGCCGTCGCAAACTCATTCAACCCCTCCGCCCGAAGAATCTCCGCGTAATAGCTGTTGATCGGATTCGCGGCTTTGGTGATGACCAGGATCGGCCCGCCGGGCCCAGTCGTGGGATTTGCCGCGGTGGTAAAGCTGAAGGTGTAGTCGGACGTCAGCGTACCGCTGCCCGAATCGATCACGCCGTTGGCCCCGCCTTTCACGACAACACTGTAAGTGCTGGAATAATCCAGCGGCGTACTCGAATCGATCGTCGCAACAAAGCTGTTTGCGTTGTAGCTGATGCGCGCCGGAATTGAGGTGAGGTTCTGCCGAAGGTCAAGCGTCGTGCTGTCGAGCGATGCGCGCTGCATCGCGGTCCCGAACTTGATGCTCACATGCGCGTTAACCGCGACCCCGATCCCCAGGTCCGCCGGTGAAACCGATGCCACCGCCGCAAACAGCGCCCGCCGCTCCAGGCGCTCGATCAACGACGCTCGGCGACCATCCTTACACGAGGAGACGACGGACCTCGGACGGCTTGAGCGGGCAGCGAAAAACATGGCTGAACAGCTTTTCCTAACTTCAGAACGATGGCGATCTGGAAACACCTGCTGCCAATCGAATCACCAATCAGCAGACAATTCACTAGGCCACGGAGAACGCGCCCGCTCTCTTTCTTGACGCCCTCAAGAACAGCGCGATGTCGTTACAATTCCTAAACTCTTCGCAGACTCACATCGATTCCCAGAATCTTAAAATGAGCCCCAAACGGCGACGGGGCATTATGGGACGTATGCTGAAGCGGTACAAGCAAAAAAGGCCGCTTGTTCAAGCAAAAAAACATCCTGATACGCAAATCGTCGCAGTCCCGGTAAACCGCCTGAATTGACGTAGGGGAAACCTGTACGAGTCATAGGGACGGCGGTTTATGTCGTGCGTCGCAGCGGTCTATTCCGGCCGCCCGCCGCCCTAAGCCGGTCCCACCGCCGCGGAAACCTTCTCGGTCGGATCAACCGCAACCCGCTTCACCCGATTCCCAATCTTCGTGAGAATCTCATAAGGGATCGTGTGCGCAAGCTCAGCCATCCGGTACACGCTCGCGGGGCTCAAGGGATCCGGCTCCATGATGATTACGTCATCGCCAATCTTGGCATTCGGACAGTTCCGCAGGTCGATCGTGATCAGATCCATCGAAATGTTGCCAATAACCGGAGCGGTTCGGTTGTTGACGATCATTGTGCCCCAGTTCGACAGAATCCGCGGATACCCATCCGCGTATCCAATCGGCACGAGCCCGATGCGCGTGTCGCGCTCGGCCTTCCAGGTGTGGTTGTATCCCACGCCCGTGCCGGCGGGAATGTCCCGGATGCCCGCAAGCGGCGCGATCCATTTCCCCGCCAGGCGCAGCTTCCGATCCAGGTGCGGCTTGCACGTCGGATCCACGCCATAAAGTGAAATGCCCGGCCGAACCAGATCGAAGTGCGACTCCGGAACGAAGAACACTCCGCCCGAATTCGCCGCATGGCGGGTAATCTTCCCCTCCACAGACTCCGTGAGAGTCTTGAAATCCGAAAGCTGCTGAGCCGTAACCGCGGAACCCTCCACTTCCGATTCCACAAAATGCGTCAGCGTTCCCACCAGGTGCAGGCTCGGCCAGCTCGTCGCCTTCTCCAGCAACTCTGCCGCCCGCGCAACCCCGATTCCCGCCCGCGCCATCCCCGTATCAATCATCACTTGAACATTCGCGCGTGTGTTCCATACCGTCGCAACCCGCGCCAGATCATCGGCGGCAGACTTGCTCGTCAGCGTCAGAATCCAATTCCGCTGGATCGCCTCTTCAACAAGCTTCCGCCCCTCGCCGATCAGCGCATTCTCCACCGGCTGAAAAATCATCACCGGCACATCAACCGCAGGCAGCGCCAGCGCCTCAGGGATCGTCGCCACCGCAAGCGCATCCACCGCCGGTGCTTCAGTTCCACCCCCGGTGAAATTGCACAACGTGTCAACCACGAGCCCCGCATCATGCCCGTACGCATTCGCCTTGACGACCGCGCAAAGCTTCGTCGTCGATGGAATCTGCCGGCGCAGGACCGCAACGTTATGCAGCAGCGCCGTGCGTGAAACTTCCAGCCGCGATTCGCCCAAAGGTGCCACTCCGTTTTCAGCGTTCGAGTATAGCAGGTATCAATCGGTCAGTTTTCAGTTGAGCCGCGACCGAAGGAGCGATTTGCGTTCGCGAGATCGCTCCCTTCGGTCGTGGCTCACCTCCGGTAGAACCATCCCACTTTGCCTCTTCCCGCGATCGACGACTTGGCGGAAGTGAATGTGGAGCGATAATACGGATCATGTCGCACCCCCCGCCGCGAATTCCCCGACCGGTGCTGCCGATAAGCTTCATCAGCCCATCGTCGCATCAGCGGCGGCCTGGTGTCGTCACCGCACTGGGTGTGATCAGCATCATCGTCGCCATGCTGACGTCCGTCGCCTGTCTCGTCGTCATCATCTGGTCGTTCGTGATGCTTGCCAGCGCTGTTTCGCGGACAGCGCCCGCCCCCGTGCGGTCCATTCCAATGCAATCTCAAGTCAAGACCGCTGCCCCGGATTTGCAAGAAGACTCCCTCGACGGTCTCTCAAAAAAGAAGCGCGGCACGGTGCTGCTCGGGCTTATCCGCGCCCGCTCCCTCGCGCCCCAGCACATGAAGCAGATGGATGCGCTCCTGTCGCGATCCGGTCGGCTGATGTTTCCCAGCGCCGGACAAAACACCGATGCAAAATTCATCCGAAATAACGTGACTGAAAGCGGCAGGCTCCCCTCTTCCAAAAACCCCGCCGGCGCCGACGGTCCTACCTTCTACATCATCGGCACCGGGCGAATCGAAATCTACGACGATCACGCCGTCTTCCGTCCCACCGGATCCAGCGACGTCGTCAGCGTTCGCGCCAATGAAGTTGACCTGGACCGGGAGAACCAGGCCCCCCCGGTGTTTTCCGCCCTGCCCCCGAACACTGCAACCGTGAAGGAGGAGAAGTCCCTCGCCGCCTTCCTCCTCTTCGAAGCCCTCGCCGCGGGCGCGCTTGCGATTTATCTCTTCGTCGCCGGCATCCTCGTCCTGCGAAGCACCCTCGCCAGCCGCAAGCTCCACTGGATATACCTCTGCATCAAGATCCCCCTCGCGCTGCTCGCCATCGCCGCCACCGCCCGCCTCTGGTCCGCCTACCGCGAAGCCGCACGCCTGAATCCCACGTCCGATTACGGCGCCGAGAAAGGCATGGCCATGGGTGTCCTCATCGCCACCAGCCTGGCGCTTCTCTATCCGATCGCTTTGATGGTGGTGCTGCGGAGCAGGGGGGTAAAGGACTATTACGTGCAGGCGAAAGAAGACGCCTTGGCGCGAACGCTCTAGCGCTTACTTCTGCCGGAAAACAATCCGCCCCTTGGTCAGATCGTAAGGCGACAACTCCACCTTCACGCGGTCTCCCGGAAGAATTCGAATAAAGTGCTTGCGCATTTTGCCGGAGACAATGCCAAGAATCTCCCGGTCGCTCCCATCCAGCTTCAGCTTGAACATGGCGTTGGGCAGCGCCTGGGAAACAGTCGCTTCAATTTCAATCGGCTCGCTCTTGGCCACGCAAAAATCTCCGTATAACAAGGGTACTTGGGAGGAACCATGGTAGTCGTTGCCGATGCCAGGGACAAGGGAACAGAGAACCGAAAAACCACCCAATCACCGATTTCGCCATTTCGCTGACTCCCGGACTCCTCAAACCACTTCCGATTGATCGCATAGCGCACCCCGCCCGGATATACTGAACTTGATTGGGCAACCCCGCTTACACCGGTTGTCCGGAGCTTCATCCATGACCGAAACCAATCCAGATCCCGCAAGCGCCGGCACCGACACCTTCCTGCCGGAATCGACCGTCCTTATCGTCGACGACAATGCCCAGAACATCGAGTTGCTCCAGGCCTTCCTCGAATCCATGCCCCTGCGCATCGTCACTGCCATCGACGGTATCGACGCGCTGGAAAAAGTGGCTGAGCATCACCCCGACCTCATTTTGCTCGATGTGATGATGCCGAGAATGAGCGGCTTCCAGGTCTGCAAGAATCTCAAGACCGACCCCAAGACCAAAGATATCCAGATCCTGATGGTGACCGCACTCAACGAACTCGGCGACATCGAACAAGCCAGCGAGTGCGGCACCGACGACTTCGTCAGCAAACCAATCAACAAACTGGAACTCCTCACCCGCGTCAAAAGCCTGCTCAGAGTCCGCCACATGAATAGCGAACTCGAACGCGCCCTCACCTACCTGAATGAGATCGAACACGACGACGAAGTGATCTAACCTCCCCCGTAGCACGGGCATCCTGACCGTGTTTATTTCCCTCAACACGGGCAAGATGCCCGTGCTACAAAATAATTGAACCCGTTCCCGATCGCCCGATTGCCCCCGCCTACTGCACCGCCTCCACGCTCTCCACATCCATATCAAACACGCTCTGCACCTTCCCCGCTTCCTTCTTCACGTTCACGTGCAGCACGCCCTTCACCTGCACCAGCCCGTACAATGACTCAAATTTCTTCCCCCCCGTCGCCCGTGAATTCACGAAATGCTGCACCTGAGGCGGCCCGCTGTAACAGCACTTCGCGATCGAATAACACAACTGAAATGCCGTCAAATAAGGCCCCGCCTCCCGCGTCGGCGCAACCTCCCCCTCCATCACCACCTTCTTCCCATCCAGTTCCCGCCACTTCGCCGGCACATCATTGATCGTCCCATTGTTCTGATCGAACAAAAACCCGCTCATCGCCTTCAGCTCAATATGCGTATACCCACCCCCCGCATTGCTGATCCCGCCCGTCACCGACTCATGCACAAACTGATAAACCGGATACCCGATCATCGTCCCGATAATCAGAAAGAAAATCACCATTCGCAAGTTCACCCGCTGCGTCAGTGGAACATGTGTTAACGTCGCTTCCATAACAAATCTCAGTTGCCAGTTGCCAGTTGCCAGCGATCGCCCTGCCTTCACTGGCAACTGGCAACCAATAACTGGCAACTCTCTCCTCATTTCACAGCCGGCTTCACGCTCCCCACATCCATCTCAAAAATGCTCACGATAAACCCATCTTCCTTCTTCTCTTTCACCGTCAGCGTCCCCTCCACCTGAATCTCATCCGGATAATAGCTCACCGCCTTCCCCTTCGGCGTCCCACACACAATCGTGTGCTGCACCTGCGGCGGCTGCCCATAGCAGCACGCGAACAAGCTCGGCACCATCGCGAACTGCGTGATCTTGTCCGCCTGATCCATCGGGATCATGAACCCCTTGAGCTTGATCTTCATCCCCGTCATCGCCTTCACATCGGATGGAATGTTCCCACCCTTGTCCGCATCGTAATCAAAATTCCCCAGCTCCTTGATCTCCATCTCCCGCACTTCCCCCGCCTTAGGCGCCTCGTGTTTTTTCCGTTTATCCCCGCTCGTCGCAACCTCGGTTGATGTCCCCGCAGGCTGCGTCGCCGCGGCAGCAATCTGCGCCTTGCACACCCGAATCTGTTCGTCGATCAGCCCCTTCTTCGACTCATCCTTCTGCTCCGCCGCCACCTTCTCCAAAAGCGGCAACGCCTCCGAATAGCTCCCCGTATTCAGCGCCGCCACCGCCCGCAACTCCAGCGCACTCGCGTCTGCAACCGGCCTGGTCGCCGGCACAGCCGTCACGAAAGCCGCCAGCACCATCAACCCTAAGCCTTTGATCCACATGCCTTTGCCTTCAATCGTCAATGACTCAATCACCCAATCGTCAATCCCATTATACCCTCTACCCCCCAACCAGGTTCGTCGCCACCGGAGTCCGGTACGCCTTCATCGCCGGCACCAGCCCCGCCAAAACCGAGATCATCACGACCACACCAAGATAAAGCCATTCTTCGCTCCCCACCCTCATCCAATTAATGCGCTCCCCCAGCGTCCGTTGCGAAAAAACCGAGCCCACCGCTCCCATCAAATGCCCAACCACCAATCCTAGCACCCCGCCCAGCAGCCCGATCAATCCCGCCTCCACGCAGATTAGCGTCAGAATCTTCCCGCGAGTCGCCCCCAACGCCCGCAGAATGGCAATCTCCCGCAACCGCGCCGACACGGAGTTGTAGATGCTCACCAGGATCCCCACCCCCGCCACGATCGTCACCAGCAGCGCGATCAAGAGCAGGATCAAGCTAGGCCCCTTCAGAAAGTTCGAAAAGAATTCCCGCATCTGCGCCGCCGGATTCACCGCATCCGCCGTCAGCCCATTCTGAATGTTATAGATCAACGTCATCGCCATCGGCGCGCTCCGCCCTTTGATCAAGATCGCACTCAGCCCCCACACATCCTTCGGCAATTGCAAATCAATCGTGCCATCCTCCTTCACCGTGAAATGATCCTTCTCGTCTCCGCCTTCCTTGTGCCCCGGCTCTCCTCCTTCCCGCAATTTCTTGATCGCTGCGTTCGCATCGCCTCCTTTGCGAATCGCATCCTGCGCCACCAGCCCCACATCATGTTCCGCAATTGTATAGAAGCTGATCAGCGGGATCAGGATCACGCGATCCTGCGCCGTGTGCGTTCGCTTCAAAACGCCCACGACTTTCCACTTCGGTTTATGAATATCCGGCGTCTCCCCCGGCCGCGGCATCCCGTGCACCGCCTGAAACTCCTCCCCCACTCGCAGCCCCGTTTCCTGCTCCACATCCGCCCCGATCACCGCCTCAAACTTGTTCGAAACAAACATCCGCCCCCGATCGATCTCGTAGCGCTTCCCCGGCCGATATTCAAAGTATCCCGATGGATCCACCTCCGCCGCCCCCGCATCGATAAACTTCTTCGCCTCGTCCGCCCCCAAACCCGCCGTATCCCCCTCGCTGTTCCCGTCCACGTCTTTCAAAAACTTCACATAAGTCAGAGGCTTCCCCTGATCATCGCTATTGAACATCCGATTTGTCGTCCCCACGATCCGATGATCCCGATAAGAATCCCCCACAGCCACCGGCACCGCGATCTTCACCATCCCCCGATACTGCGGCCCGCGCTGCAACTGCTCGAACAACGTGTACGGAATATTCCCCTGGCTCGCCCCCATGTGATAAACCGTGTTCAACACCAATTGCAGCGGCGATCCCTTCTTCCCCACGATCACGTCATATCCATAATCCGTCTGGCCAAACAGCGCCCCCGCCTCCCGCCGCAGAATCATAATCGCCACCGCCAACGCCACGCCCAAGAGCACCGACAACAGCGTCAACCATGTAGACAACGCCCGCTGCCGCATCTGCTTGAGAACCAGTTGGAAAAGATTCATGCGCCATTTCCCAAAAACCACACTCCTCTCCCCGTGAGGGGAGAGGCGGGGTGAGGGGCGAAATCACCGAACGTGAGAGATGTCATTTTACAAAAGGACCTTCCCCGTAGCCGCTCGATTCAACTCCGACAACGACACCACTCTCCCAAACTTCCCCGTCATCCCCGGATCATGACTCACCAGAATCAGCGAAGCCTTCACCTCACCGCACAACTTCCGAATCAATTCCATCACCTGGTTCGCATTCCCCACATCCAGCGCCCCCGTCGGCTCATCCGCCAGCACAACCTTCGGTCTGTTCGCCAGCGCCCGCGCCACCGCCACCCGCTGTTGCTGCCCCACGCTCAACTTCGCCGGCTTATAATTCAACCGCTCCCCCAACCCCACCTCCCGCAACAAATGCTCCGCCCACGCCGGATCATACTTCCTCCCCGTAAAGCTCATCCCCAGCAGCACGTTCTCCAGCGCCGTAAATCCCGGCAACAAATGATGCGTCTGAAAAATATATCCCAGATACCTCCCTCGAAAAACATCCCGCTCCGCTTCAGACAGTTGCGCCACATCTTTCGTCCCCTCCTCCACCGTAAACAAAATCTTCCCCGAATCCGGCATCAGAATCCCCGCGATCAAATGCAGCAAAGTCGTTTTCCCCCCGCCGCTCGATCCCACCAGCGCCACCTGCTCCCCGTCTTCAACCCGAAATCTTCCGACATCAATCACCGGCACCACCGACCCATCCGGCGCCACAAACCGCTTGCGAAGTTGCTGAAGTTCAATGCTCATTGCTGCGTTAAGCGGTCCCGCTTGCGGGGCGCGTTGTCGTGCGTACCTAGCAAAAAAAACGACCGCCCTAACAGCGGTCGCCCGTGCGTCTCCTCAATTCCAATGCGCAACCCGCTCAGGAGTTGCGTCTCACTCCTTCATCATCTCCTCAAGCTCGCTCTTGAGCGCATCCGCCCACCGCTGATATCCGTCCTTTGACAGGTGCAGATAGTCCGGCATGACCTCCTTCGTGATCGTCGCATCCGGCTCCAAAAACTTCTCCTTGATATCCATGAACTTGATCGTCTTCCCCCCATCATCCAGTTTGCCGATCCGCTCATTGATCTTCGCGATCTTCTCCCGCGCAATCTTCACATTCGGTTCCGCCGGATCTTTCCCACGCGGAAAAATCCCCAGCAGCAGCACCTTCGCCCCCGTCTTCTGCCGAGTCGTCTGAACAATCTTCTCGATCCCTTCCGCGATCATGTCCGGCTTATCCGATGAAAGGTTGTTCGTCCCGATCATGATCACCGCAACCTTCGGCTTGATGCCTTCCAGCTCCCCATTCTCGATCCTCCAAAGCACGTGCTGCGTCCGATCCCCTCCAATCCCGAAATTCGCCGGCTTGTACTGCCCAAACGCCGCTTCCCAAATCTCCTTCGGCTTCTCCCATCCCTGCGTGATCGAATCCCCAAGAAACAGCAGCCCAACATCCCCTTTCTTCGCGCGCTCCAGATACTGCGCATGCCGCTTCATGAATCCCGCATCGGGATCCCCGTTCTTCCCCAGCTTCGCCGCAGCCACCGTCGGATCTGCCAGGTCCGCCCGATTGTTCTGCACCGGCGCGCTCGCCGGCGCAGGCGCGGGCGTCGCCGCCTGCCCCCGCACAAATCCCACGCCCAGCACCACACCCAAAACCACGATCCACTTCGTCATCATGTCTCCTTCTTTCACGTAGCATGGGCGTCTCGCCCATGTCTTCTACTCCGAAGTCCTCGCAAAGTATTCCTCTTCTAACTGCTTCAGCTTCCCCTGCAAATCCTCATATTCCTTCTGAAGCTTTTTACCCTTCCCCGCATCCTTAAACGACCCGGCGCTCCCAAACGCCGCCTGACACTCCGACAGCGCCACCTCCGTCCGCGTAATCTCTTTCTCCAACTCCTTCATCCCCATTTTCCCGAACGGCCGAAGATACGGATTATCCTTGCTCGACTTGTTCTGCGCTTGCTTCTCCGATCGCGCAGGCGGCGGTGGGGGAGGCGCCTTCCCCCGATTGTCTTTTTTCTTCCCCTCACTCTCCCGCCGCGCCTTCTCGATCTCCCTCTGCTTCCCAACCCACGCCGAATAATTCCCATCGAAATCCGCCATCCCCGGCGGATTCAAAACCATCAGCCGCCCGATCGTCTTATCCAGAAAATACCGATCGTGACTGACGCAAACAATCGTCCCATCAAAGTTTCTCAGCGCCCCCTCCAGCGCCTCGCAAGATGCAATATCCAAATGATTCGTAGGCTCATCCAGCACCAGCACGTTCGGCTTATCCAGGAGCAACTCCACCAGCCGAACCCGCGCCCGCTCCCCGCCCGAAAGCATCCCCATCTGCTTGTCCGTATCCACCCCCCGAAACAGCATCATCCCCAGCAGGTCCTTAATCTCCTGCGGCTTCTGCGTCCTCCCCTCGCTCGCCTGCTCAAACACCGTCTTGTCGTCATCAAACTGATCCAGCCGCTGATCGTAATACCCAATCTTCAGATTCGCTCCCCAGCGAAGCTCTCCCCGATCCGCCTGCTCCTCCCCCAGCAGCACCTTCAGCATCGTCGTCTTTCCCGATCCGTTCGGCCCAATAATCCCAATCCGCTCCCCGCGCTTCACTTCAAACTTCAACTCCCTCCAAAGCTCATTCTCTCCATACCGCTTCGATAGCTCTTTCACCGATAACACCCGATCCCCCGCGCGCTGATCGGTCGACAGCCGCAGGTTGATCTCCTTCTGATTCTCCACGCGCGAGATCATCTGATCGCTCACCAGCAACCGCTCGAGCCGCTTCTCCCGCCCCTTCGCTTCTTTGGATCGCTGCCCCGCGCCGAACCGCCGGATGAATTCCTTCTGCTTGTCGATGTCCTTCTGCTGCTCTTCGTATTGCCGCTGCTGCGTCAGCTCGAGCAATTCTCGCTGCTCGACAAACGCCGAGTAATTCCCCGGAAAGCTCTTAATCTTCGCCTGTGTCAGCCACACGATCCGAGTCGTCAGCCGATCCAGCAGAAACCGATCGTGACTGATCAGCACCACCGCCCCCTTGAACGACTCCAGGTAATCCTCCAGCCACTCGATCGCCGCCAGATCCAGGTGATTCGTCGGCTCATCCAGCAAGAGCAGTTCCGGCTCCGCGATCAAAATCTTCGCCAGCGCCAGCCGCGACCGCTGCCCACCAGACAGTGTGGTAATCTTCTGCTCCCACAGAATTCGTGGCAGCCCCACCCCCAGCAGCGTCGCCTCCACCCGATGATGCCAGACGTATCCGCCCCCCAGATCAAAGTCGTGCTGCACATCCTGATACTTCGCCAGCACCTTCTCCAGCTCATCCCCCTCCTTCTCCCCCATCAGATGTTCGAGATCCCGCATCTTGTGCGCCAGCGTATGCAGATCCGCAAACGCCATCTCCGCCTCATCAATCAGCGTCTCTTCGGTGAAGACCGGATCCTGCTTCAGGTATCCCACCCGCACCCCGTCGCTGACCGATACCGCCCCCGCCTCCGCACCCGCCTCCCCGACCAGCAGCTTAAACAACGTCGTCTTCCCCGACCCATTCGCCCCGATAAACCCAATCCGCTCCCCCTTCTCCACGTTGAAGTTCAGGTGATCGAACAAGATCCTCTGCCCGAAGGACTTCTCAATATTCTGTAAAGCGGCAATCGACATCGTCTGCAAGTGTAGCCGCTGGCACCAATCTTCGCCCGCTGCCTCCGGCCTCTCGCTCTTTCGGGACAGACAAGCGTCAGCGCGACTTTCCGACCCGGTGTACGCGCCGCGAGGGACGATGCCCTGCGATACCCAGACGCCGTTTCATCTCCGCCAGAGAAATCGTCGGCGCGCCTGCCTGCCGCTTTCTCGACTCTTGCAGCAACCTCGCATCCTCCGCGTCTTCCAGTCGTTCGCGAATCGCCTCGTATTGCTCATACGAGAGCACCACGAATTGTTTTTTTCCATCTTTAGACCAAATTTCCGGCTTAAGCTTCAGCATCGGCTACTCCTTTAATCATACGACTTGGAACGATGAAGCACTTGGTGAATAACGATGGCGCCGCGGTCGATCTCAAAGAGCACGCGCCAATCACCGACGCGCAGTCGATAACCTGGACGATAGTCCGTCAGCCTTTTCACGTCACCGGCCAAATCATTCCGCAGCCGCTCGATCTTTCCCAATACTCGCCTCGATACCTCCGGCGAGAGCTTTGCCAGTGCTCGGCTTGCTTCCGGCAGGAATTCTATCCCATATCGCATGCTTCTCCCACCGCAGATCCTTCCCCCTCCATCGCGACCCTGCGAACCAACCTCTCAATCGTCAATCACTCAACCACCCAATCGTCAATCTCAAACAACTCCCTCCACATCCTCCTCCAGTCGATCAATCAAATCCTTCTCCGAAACATCCTTCCCCGCCCCTCCCGAAACCCGATCCACCCCCGCTCCGCCAAACAGCCGATCGTTTCCCCCGCTGCCTTTGAGAACGTCCGCGCCGCCATTTCCAGCGAGAAGATCCTTCCCCGCCCCGCCCAGCAGGTAGTCATTCCCCACTCCTCCCCCCAGCTTGTCATTGCCCGCGCCGCCCTCGAGCCTGTCGTTACCCCATCCGCCGATGAGAACGTCGTTCGCATCTCCGCCAATGATCGTGTCATCGCCATCCCCGCCATCGACCATCGCCCCCACAACCATTCCAATGCTGATGCTGTCATTCCCCTGCTTTGCGCTTACCACAATGCTCTTGATCGCCGATCGCGCGAAGGATCGCGAACTGTCACCCACTCGTGCCACTACCCGTCCATCGCGGGCTCGGATCGAGACCGAAATGCTTTCTCCCCGTTCCGTCCCCGTAAGGGTAACCACTCCCTTGACGCTTCTCTCGATCGTTCCCGGATCGATCGGTCCTCGCTCCAGTCGTTCAATTATGATCTTCGAGGTTCCGTCGCTGAAATCGATTCCGGCGACCAGTGCTTTGCCGTCGTTCTGTAAACCCCACACGTCATTGAAATGGGGGTCATACGCATAGAAATTGTAGCTCTTATCAACAAGTCCGTCGGCTGTCAGCCGTTGGATTGCAAGGCGAGTAAACCCGGTCGTAGTCAGCAAGATCTTTCCGTCCGGCTGAACCGCTACCGAATTACCCTTGAGAATTGCTATGGGCTTAAACGCCGCAGTCCCATCAGCCTTCACGCGATAGAGAAGAACTGGATTCGACTGGAAAAATCCATCAGGCGAAACATAGACCAGACCACCCTGACCGTCCGCGGCCATCGAAGCAACTTCGCTGGATCCAATTACTTTCTTTCCGCTGCCATCCGCGCCTAATCGCCATATGAGACTATCCAACCCGGAATCATAGGCGCTGCTTTGGTAATAAAGTTTTGCGGCGACGAAGATCAGCCCATGTGCATCGACGATCACCGAATCAATTGAACTCACTTTTGAAACAGAACGCCTGGAGTCTCGTTCGCTTAACAAGACGCTTCCGAAATTGCCAAAGCTGTCATCCATCGTACCATTCGACTTCAACAACTCGACCAATACGCCTTTTTCCATCGCCACACTTTCCGGCACCACAACCAGCAGACGTCCATCAGGTTGAAAGCCGCCGATCGCGCCGGCGTGCAGCGGAACTGAACCTGTACCGCCCCAGCCGCGGTCAAGGTTTCCCTTAAAGTCGAACATCGTTACTGCTTCACCATCCATCACCGCGATTCGTCCGCTGCGCGCATCGGTTGCGATCGAAAAGTTATTTTTTTTAGTATCGGAAGCACTAATATTCGCCAAAACGACGCCATTCGATCCGAAACCCTTGTCAATCGATCCATCGCTATTCACCCTCACCAACGAGATTCCGCCATCGCTCCGGGCCACAACAACAACGATTTTTCCCTCAGTTGTAGGGTGGACCGCTGCAACCCGATAACCTCCCTCAAACGACAAAACGGAGCGACCGCCGTTGCCAAACGTCGCATCCAATCCCACACCGCTCAACATCCGCCGCGCTTCTAATCCCTCCATGCGCACACCCACCCCCGAACCCTTCCCGCAATCGATTCGCTTTGCTTCCATATTTCACCCGCGACCAGAACTCAAATCCCGCTCAGCCCCATCGGCCAAGTCCCGCCCATCCTACCCGCTCCATCCCCAAAATCTCCAAACTTTCCTGCCGCAATCCCCCCGACCCGCCGGTACAATACGCGGGTCAAGAAAGAGGGGACCCCTGGAAGATCAACCGACAACTCAATTCCCAGAGTGCCATGTGCGACCCGCCCGTGTCCCCCCCTCCCCCTTTCTACCATCCACCCATTTCCTATCCGCTACAAAACGCTACAAACCACCACACTTTCACGCCCCTCCCTCCCGCAGCTTCCCTCCAGCCCTACCCAAATTCCCATTCGCCCGCGCATTCGGCAACCAAAATGTCCCTCACTTTCCACATTCAGCCGCATTCAACGTAGTAAAATTGACCCCAACCGAACCCACCATTACTTTTACACGCAGCATTCATACATGAACCGACGCCAATTCCTCAAATCTTCCGTCGCCTCTGCCGCCGGCGCTGCCGCGCTCGGTTGGTCTCGGTCCGCTCGCGCCGCAGGACCCAGCACTCACTCAGCACTCGGCACTCAGCCCTCCGACCTGACCAAAGGCACCGCCGACTCCGTCATCTTCATCTGGCTCCCCGGTGGCATCGCCCAGACCGACACTTGGGATCCCAAAAAACACACCCCCTACGTCAAGGGAATGAAGGGCTCCCAGATCCTCGGCACGTGCTCCTCCATTCCCACTGCCGCGGATGGAATCCAGTTTGGCGCCGGTCTCGAAACCATCGCATCGCAGATGGACAAAGGCGCTGTCCTCCGCACACTCACCAATCAGACCAAGTTCGGGGCCGTTCACCTCAAAGCCCAGTACTACCTGATGACCGGCTACCTCTTCCCCGCCGGCGTCAAAGCGCCCTCCATCGGCGCGGTCGTCGCCCGCTCGCTCGGCCGAAAGCATCCTCTCGTCCCCGCCTACATCGACATTGGACGCGACATCAACACCAGCAACCAGGAATTCCTTTTCATCAATGAATACTCCGGGCCCGGTTTCTACGGCCCGCGGTACGCGCCGTTCATGATCCCCGAACCCGCGCAAGGTCTCGTCACGCTTGAAACCGCCTCCGGTATGAAGCGCGACCGCCTCGATCGTCGCCAGAAATATCTCAGCGACGTTAACGCCGCCGGCCCGGTCGAACTTCACGATGCCGAGAAGGCCGCCGAGTACATCAAGACCATGGAAGAAGCCCGCGCCATGATGGATTCACCCGTGAAGAAAGCCTTCGACTTCACCAAGGACGAAAAACCCGAAACTCTCAAAGCCTACGACGTCGGTCACCGTTTCGGTCACGGCTGCCTCCTCGCCCGCCGACTCGTCGAGCAAGGCGCACGCTTCGTTCAGGTCGAATATCAATACGCCCCCTTCGGCGGATTCGACACGCACGAGAACGGCCGCGACCGCATGGTCAACATGAAGAAACAGATCGACCGACCGATCGGCACCCTGATCAAAGACCTACAGCAGCGCGGCATGCTCGATAAGACATTAGTAGTCGTCGCGACCGAATTCGGCCGAACCATCGCCAACCAACCCGCCGCCGGCGGTGAACCCGACGGCTTCGCCGAAACCGCCACCGGCGAAACACTCACCATCGAAAACGAAAAAATGTACGGCTTCCACGGCCACTTCAGCAGCGTAAGCAACATGCTCTTCTTCGGCGGCGGTTTCAAAAAAGGCTACGCCCACGGCAAAACATCGCCCCAGCACCCCATGCTCGCCATCGAAAATCCCGTTACCCTGAGCGACGCCCACGCCACCATCTACAAAGCACTCGGCATCCCCGCCAACCACAACTACGTCACCGAAGGCCGACCCTTCTACGTCACCAACAACGGCAAAGGGAAAGCCATTGACGCCTTACTCGCATGACAAAAAAGACGGGGGATGAATGGGGAACTCACAATCAATTGCAGGCACGCCAAGCGTGACACGGGCGAGCCGCCCATGCGCTTTTCGTTCTCTATCTCAGCTTTGCAATCGCCGCCTCGAGCTGCGTATCCGCTCCACCAATGAAGAACTCCGGCACCGGTTCCACCACCACATTCGGCGCCACCCCGTTCGTGTCGAACAGCTTTCCATCGGCTTGAAACGAAACCATTGTCCCCAGCCGCACGCGCAATGGCGTGTTGGCCAGTTGAACGGTTTCCGAATTCGCGCTCCCGCCGCCGCTCGACGTACCGATCAGCGTCACATTCGCCATGCCCTTCAACGCCGACAGAAAAATATCCGTAGCACTGAAGCATTTTCCGTCCATCAACACCACGACGGGTTTATCAAAAGTCGGATCGCCCACCGCGTGGCTGAGCGTCATGTAATGCCAGTCGCTGTACTGATCCGTTGGCAGCGAAATCGCGGGCTTGAACGACTTCTTGAACTCAGCAATCGCTTCGCGCTCCTCCGAGTTCCACCCGTCCCACTTCTCCGAATAGAGAAACCGGCTTGCCATCATCTTCGCATCATGTTCCGGGTGAAGCCGATACACCGCCGCATTCACCACGCGCGGTTTGTCTGCCGGTTTCATGAGAAAACTCGCCAGCTTCCGCAGCGGCGCCCGGCTCCCGCCACCATTTCCGCGCACATCAATAATCAGCGCTTTGGACTTCGCATATTTTCTCATCGCCGTCGCCATCTGCGCAACACCCTTGTCTTCGCGCATCTCCGCCAAACGAAGATATCCCACCCCAGTAGGGACCTTCGGCGCGACATCCTCCCGCGGCCAGACACCGTACGTCGGAATCCGATCCAGCAGAGGCAGCGTGCACGTGATGCTGTCCTGTGGATCAGCACCGCCCAGTGCCAGTTGAACCGTCGACGACTGCTTGACGCCGAGTTGTCCGCGCATGAACTGAAGGAATCGGAGCATCCGCAGCGCATCCCGCCTCACGTACTGCGGCGAACCCTTCGGCGAGAACACCGCCGCCGCCTTGATCCACTCCGCAATCGGCTTCCCATCAATCTCATGCAAATAAGGCGACGTGTTGCGAACGAACCCGCTTCGGTCCGGCAAAATCGCAACGATCTGATCCCCCTTCGGCTCCAGAAGCACCGGCAGAAAACCAAGGGGAAAATATCGCTCCACCTCAACCACCCCCGCATGACCATCGATCCCTCGGGCAATCACCTTCTGAAGCTCCACCGGAAGCTGATCCGACTTCAGACCCGAGTCAATCTGCGTGCGAATCCCGTCGAGCAACTTCCGATGATCAAAATCGCTCGGCACCAGATACGCCCACCGCTCCTCGAGCGCTTTCTGAAAATCATCCACCGCCGCTTTCATCTGCCCCGGCATCAACTGAACCTTCAGCGGCGCCGCCGGATTCCGCGCCGTCCAAACCGCGATCCGGTTTTTCTCCGTCATCGGCGCGTGATCGATCGTCACCCTCCGCCCGCTCTGCACCTCCACCATCTCCAGCCGCACCTCCCGTCCCGGATTCTGTCCCATCGCGTTCAGCACTTCGACCAGATCCTCCGCGAACCGCTTCTCCCACGCGTTGCCGTATTGAGCCCGACAAAACGCGAGGATCCCGTCCACTTGAATCCCCTCAATGCTCAGAAGCCGGCAAGTCTTCCCCTCGAACTCGACCCGCGCCTGATCGTCCACAATCTCCACCCGAGTAAACGGCGACAGCTTCGCCGTTTTCGAGAATTGCCGAATCGTCACGCTCCGGCTGAACGGCGCCGCCACCAGCGCAATCACCAGCGCCGACCCCACGATCCACACAAGGATCAAACTCCAGATCACGATTCGACGACTCGACATCAACGCTCCTCTATCCACGTTTTCGAGGAGCGGCTTAGTTTATTGCAGATCGCCCCGAAGCGAAAAAAGAAAGCCGCCCGGATTCAACCGGGCGGCTTCTCGCTAGGACAAACAAAACCAACTGCCTCTAACCGAATGCCCCGCCACCATCTCGGCCAAGCCCAAGGGTTCAGCCTTGGGTTCCGTCATAGAGTTAAAGGCTCAAACCTCAAGCATCCGCCAGGACATGATCGTCCACCGGCAGATTCGCCAGGGCGTCATCCAGACGCCTCTCGGCATTGCGAATATCGATCGAACCCACACCGGTCACGCGGTGGGCTCGAAGCCGATCCAGCCCGCCGGGCCGGAGGGCGTCATTTAGCTTGGCGTCGATCAAATTTTCGATCGCCTTGCGCAGGTGTTCTGCGAATTGAGACATCGCGACCTCTCCTCTGCGCCCCATAGCACTTCGGGCGCGGTTGATGAACTTTCCCGCCGGCGCGATTAAGCAGCCTGCACAGAAAAGCAGCAAGATGAAAAACTGGAAGGGTCGGAACGCGGATGACGCGTTGAGCCCTTTCATGTGCCGACGGAGTTAGCTGACGGGCTGGGAGTTGAAAGTCTCCCTCAGGTTTTGGTCACCCGATTCGCCCATGCCGAGCGGTCTCAAAAACCACTCGACTTTCGCACCCTTTCGAGCCGCGTTGGGTTCTCCGTGCCCTCGAGACGCTCGAGGACTTAGGCGGTCAAAGCAGAAGGCGATTCTAGGAGCCTCTCCCCATGCGTCAATCTTTTTTATCGGAAGTGACAGCTACAAAACCACTTTTTTAGCCAAAAAATAGATGGGAACCCGCCTCATGCTTTAGCAGGGGCGATAAATTTTTTTTGTGCCTCGCGATTGCGCGGCCATTTCTGCGCGTCGTTTCGGCTCTTAACCGCCCTCCCCTAACGGGGATCGAGCGCGAGTGATTCCGATCCCGATCTCCAAATCAACTTGCTCATCGATTCCTCCCCGCTACATTCTCCCGATCATGCGTACTCAGTCACCGACGATTCTTGCCGTTATTTTCCCGCTCCTGATCTCCTTCCAAGCCCGCGCCCAGACCGGCGCCGCACTTCTCTTAAACCCCAATCTCTCCGAAAAGGAAGTTTTCGAAGCCCGCGGCGATGCACTCTTCTTCAACCAAGGCTCGACCGACACCAACAACGACTTCAAGATGTCCCTCTACCGCACCTCCGGCCGAATCCACGAGCAGAGAGAAAACTTCATCCCCCGCGTCGGTTGGGACTTTTCTCTCTACGACATCACCACGCGCGAAAACCTCCCCGCCCAACTCCTCGACACCTCCATCGCCGCCGGCTTCGAGCTTCCGACCGTCAGCGGCTGGCGCGGCGGGCTCACGGTCGGTCTCGGCTACGCGGGCGATAAGCCCTTCGCCCAGGGCGATGCGTGGTTCGGCAAGGCCACCGCGATCTTCGGCAAAGACATCAACAAATACACCACACTCGCCCTCGTCCTCGACTACGACGGCTCGCGAACGTTCCTCCCCGATGTGCCGCTCCCCGGCTTCGCGTTCGTCCACCAGTACGATGACAAAATCTCCTATACCGTCGGCATCCCTGTCAATTCCATCCGATGGAATCCCGTTGACCCGCTTAAGATCGAGTTGACTTATCTCTTTTACGACACGTTCGAAGCCAACATCGACTACGAGCTGTTCCCCCACTTCGTCGTTTTCGGCAAGCTTGAAAACGATCGCCAGGCTTTCCACGTCGAGCAAATCCCGGGAAACGACCGCCTCCTCTTCGAGCAGCGCCGGGTGGAGTTGGGCGCGCGATTCCAGCCATGGGAAGAAACTAATTTCACCGCCGCCGTTGGTTATGCGTGGGGCGGTGAGTTCTCCCGGGGCTGGGACTCCCGCGAGTCTGATGAAATCGCCGACATCTCGGATGAACCCTACTTCCGCCTCGCCTTTGAAACGCGCTTCTGAATTAACAGAAATCGTGCGACGGAATGCTTTCCACGATTCGTTCGCGCATCCCGGAAGGAGCCCTTTTGCCCACGCTTGAAGAACTCAACACGCACTTTGCCAATCCCCACACCCGCTTCATCGCCGGCAACGCGAACCTCCCCCAGGCGATCCTCACCACCCCGACCTCAACCGCCCATGTCTACCTGCACGGCGCCCACGTCACGCACTATCAGCAAACCAACCAACCGGATCTCCTCTTCCTAAGCGGCAAAAGTTTCTTCGCCGAAGACAAACCCATTCGCGGCGGCATCCCCGTACTCTTCCCCTGGTTCGGGCCGCGCCACGGAATCGATCGCTCCCAGATGCACGGCTTCGTGCGATGCCTGCCTTGGTCCGTCGCTTCGACAAGTGTCACCCCCGACTCCGCCTCGCTCACCCTCGCCACCCAAAGCGCGCCAGAGACGAGAGCGATCTGGCCCCACGATTACGCCGCTGAATACACCATCACCGCCGGCCCCTTTCTCAAGCTCTCGCTCTGCATCCGCAACACGTCCAAAGAACCTTTCGATTTCGAAGAAGGCCTGCACACCTACTTCGCCGTCTCCGACATCGCCAAGGTCTCCGTCCACGGCCTCCGAGGCCACGCGTACCGCGACCGAACCGTCATGCCCGATCCTCAGTTCGACAAAGAAGACATCATCACCTTCTCCAAGCGCGTGGACCGTCTGTACCGGGACGCCCGCGGCCCCGCAGTCATCCGCGACCCCGGCTTCAATCGCCAGATCACCATCGCCAAAGAGAACTCAGCGACGACGGTTGTCTGGAACCCCCATGAGATCGCCGACGGGGAATTCGCGGATTTGGATTCGACCGATCCCAAACATTTCGTCTGCGTGGAATCCTGCAACGCCCGAGAAAACGCCTACACCCTGAAACCCAACGAAACCCACACCCTGACCGCGATCATTGGCGCCCGCCCGCTCGCATAACCGCGCCTTTCTCCCTCTCCCCCAGCGGGGGAGAGGGCCCGGGAGGGGGAAGAACGCGGCTACAACCATAAGCTTCATCCAGGCGCAGAGCTTGTGATCTTTTCCTGTAGCACGGGGCATCTTGCCCGTGTTGGCGACACAGACACGGGCAAGATGCCCGTGCTACAACGAAATCATCACAGAGTCGCAGCGCAAACACGCATCGTACCTGGCAATTCCAGATTCAAATGCCACCGCGATTGGGAAGGAATCACGGTATAACAAACAAGCCGTGCGCATTTCCCGCAAGAAAATTTGCCACAAGAATCCTCCCCGTCCGCGACGTTCGCTCCGCATCATTGTTGCGCAGATAAACCCGCACGCGTATCACCGCCGCAATCGCGAATGGCTTTCTGTGGCTCCCGTCGGCAAGGAGACCTGGTGAATCAAACAACGCCCACTCCATCCGCCATCATCACCGGCGCCGGCACGGGCATCGGTCGCGCCATCGCCGTCGAACTCTCCCGCATGGGCTACGCCTGCCTCCTCGTCGGCCGCAACGAAGCCACCCTTAAGCAAACATCCTCATCCTGCGCCGGTTCCCACGCCTTCCCCGCCGACATCACCCACCCCGATTCCGCCGACCGCATCATCGCCGCCGCGCTCAAACATTTCGGCCGAATCGACGTCCTCATCAACAACGCCGGTTACGCCCCCGTTGTCAAAATCGAAAACATCACGCCCGAGAAGTGGAGGCAGATCATCGACACCAACCTCTCCTCCGCCGTCTATCTCGCCCACGCCTGCTGGCCCACCTTCCGAGGGCAAAACTCAGGCGCCATCGTCAACATCTCCTCCGAATCATCCCGCGACCCCTTCATGGGCCTCGGCGCCTACGGTGCCGCCAAAGCCGGTCTAAACTTACTTACTAAAGCCCTCGCCGCCGAAGGCGCCGAGATCAACGTCAAAGCCCACGCCATCGCCCCCGCCGCCGTCGAGACCGAAATGTTCCGGCAGATCGTCTCCCACGCCCAATACCCCACCGAAAGAGCGCTTTCCCCGGAGAACGTCGCCAAGCTCGTCGCCGACTGCCTGCAAGGCGACCTCCGACACACCAACGGCGAAGTGATTTACATCCACAAGCAATAGGTTGAATGGTATGATCGGTTCGTGCCCGTGCCGTCGGAAAAGGTTCCAATTACTCTACATGTTTCAAAGCAGGCGCGCCTGAAGCTTGCGCAACGAGCCGCCGGTCGGGGATCAGATTTATCAAGTTACCTTTCCGAAGTCGTTGAGGAGCTTTCTAAAGCTCCCAAGTCGCTCGAAGAAATCAGTGGCCCGATCTATCAACGATTTCTAGAGAGTGGAATGACTGACGATGAACTGGGTAAGGCCTTAGAGAGAGAAAAGCACGACGCCTGCGCCGCACGACGCGACGCCGAATCCTCATGAGCAGTGATGCCCGCCGAGTGGTGTACGGCTGCAATGTCTTTATTCAGCGATTACAGATATGCGCTACCGAAAGCGCACTCGGCGAGCGATCCGGCATATCTTACGAAGCCTGAACGCAATCCGCCGCCACCGCCGCAACCTGCCCCGCGATATCGCGATACGAATCCGTCTCGCTCAAAAGCTCGATCGCATGCTCCAGGCACGCCAGTTCATCTTTGCTGATCAGCACACAGCGATCATCGGTGCCACGACGGGAGATTTCGATCCGCCCCTTGGTCCGCGTGATATGCTCGTGCAAGCTCTCCAGGGCCGGAGCGACCACGCTCACGTCAAAACTGGGGTGAGACTTGTCCGACATGGTACATCCTGTTGATAAAATTCCGACGGCCCTGTTGCCCAAACAGACGTGTTTGAAGTGAACCGCCTCTGAAAGAACATATGTCAGCAGAACCCGCAAGGTTCGCGCGTCCACTATTTTCTGTCGTGACCGATTAAAAAAAGCCTTGCGCACCGCGTTTTCGCTCATTTTATCGGACTTACCGATCAAACCTTGAACAGTTCCGCCGGCCCCGCTTCCGGCGCCCGCCCGACGATTCGGTTAAACCTGACCGTCGTCCAGATCAGGATCAGCAGGGCAAGCAAGAGGTGGATCACGCACATCTGCGTCACAACCGCATACCAATCCCCCGCCGGAATCGGCACGTTTGTCCCCGGCATCGTGGCCTGCCATGGCCCGTTCACGTTCGGGCTGTATCCCTGTCCGATCGCGCGGAATCGCGTCAGCGCCTGCACCAGATAAAAGTAGGGCAGGTACCACATCGCCTGCTCGCTGGCGCGGTGCCAATTCAACAGGCTCTCGATCGTCACCAGCGCCAGCGACACCCCGCCGTAAAGCAGGACTGGCAGCAGCAGGTTCACGATCACCGCCGCCGTCACCTTCGTCAGCCGCAGCGACAGGTAAACCCCGGTCGCCAGCCAGACGGAGTTAAATGAAATGATCACCGCCAGCGTGATCGCCACCGCCGTCCACGAAATAAACCCGATCAACGCGAAGACCACGAAGTGCGCCGCGATCAGCAGGAACCACCAGAACAGTCGCACCAAAATCCCCATGAACTTCCCCCACACGATCGCCCGAGCGCTCAGCGGCGAAGACAGAATCGTCGTCCACGTATCGCTCTCCTTCTCCTGCGCAATCGCCGTCCCCGATAAAACGCAGACCATCAGCAGGAACAACGTGTCAAATACGAACCCGTAACCGACATGAGTGTCCGGGTCATGAAGCTCCTTCATCTTTTGCATCAACACATACGTCGAACCCAGCAGCAGGCCCAGACCCACCACGCACAGGATGCGGTGATACATCCGCGGGATCAGCGGCCTGCGAATCTCCCTCCACAGAATCGGATTCTCCCCCACCGTCCGCGTTCGCGATCGAGTCCGAACCGGTGCCGAAGCGGTAGGCGGAACGTCATCCACCGCCGCGCCATCAACGAGATCAACCCCCGCAAGAGGCGGCGCCGCCATCGACAGCGCCGGCGCAACCGCATCCTGCGCCCGAGGCTTAGCGCCCCCGCCCTCGCGCCGAGCAATCCGCCGCAGCAACAAGCTCGTGAACAGCAGCAGCACCGCGGTGATCCCCAAATGCACAAACACGCACGGATACCAGCTCAGATTCAGCATCCGCGTCCGCTCGGCGACAATAAACCCGACACAGAAAAATGGATTCGTCCTCGACATCCACCGCATCCAGTCAAACATCCATGCCCGCCGCCCCGGCGTGGCTGATGCCAACTGCATCATCATCACCGTCATGAACGGAACCAGCAGATAAAAAAACCCGAGAATCGCGTAAGACAGAAGAATCACCACATACGTTCGATCGATCAGCGTCGACAGCAGCAGCCCCAGCGTCGCCGTCGCCAGGCACGTCGTCGCCGCCAGCAGGATCACCCCGAACATGTCCGACAATTCAACCCCGCCCAGCAGCCGAACCAGCGCCAGCACCGGCATCGAAAGCAACAGCAGCACCAGCGCCGTCAGCAACCGCGAAAACAATTTCCCCGCCGCGATCTGCCACGCATTGATCGGCGTCATGAGCAAAACATGAAACGTCTTGGCCAGCCGCTCCCCATTGATCGCGGTCGACGTCAGGATCGGCCCGATCAGCGCCATCGCGCTCACCGAGAAAAAGCTGAAGCACAAAAAAAACGCCCACCCCAGCGCCTCCTGCTCCCGCGCCCGCGCCGCGACGCTCGACGGCCCCCACTCATGGGCCGTCCCATACGCAAAAAGCAGGAACAGCAGCAATGACCCCAGATAAAAAACCCGCAGCAGATAATTCCGCTTCCGCCGCGCCGCCGTCCGCAATTCCTTCCCAAAGATCGGCCCAAACGGACTCAGCGCGGAAATGTGCATACCCAAAGGTTAATCCCAGCCTCGGCGATAGAGAATACCCGCCAACGAAAGACGCAATCCCTCCAAAACAGTTGCACAACAAAGGCCCAGCCCAGCGGCTTCAGCCCTGGATCCTTCTCCGTCGTACCATCATTCCCGCCCCGACTCCCAACACCCCGACAATGCTTCCGCCCTCTGGCACCGCCAGCGCATGCAGCGCCAGCGGATTCCCCTGCCCCAATCCCAGCGCTGCATCAATGCCGGTGTAGTCCGTCGCGTCAATACTCCCGTCGAAATTCGTATCCCCATAAAACCAAGCCAGCCCCAGCGGCACACTCGTCCCGATGTTCGCATCAATCGATGTGTAATCCTGCGCCGTCACCTGCCCGTCATAGTTCGCGTCGCCAATATACGTGTATTTTCCAACAATCGCATTGCCTCCGATCGTCTGACCACTGCCAAAGGGATAATCCGGGAACCCCGTCAGAGAATTATCAAACAACGCGAGAATCGTCGTCCCCCCAGCCCCCTGTCCGCTCCCCGAGACAATCCCTGTCTTCGTCGAATCCCCGCTTGCCGAATACCCCTCTAACACCCAGGCCTGAATCTGCGCGAACGGCACGTTCTCGAACAGCGCATCGTTATCGTTCAGATCCAGCTTCGCGCCCGCACCGATCGATAGGCCTTTGGTGCTTAGCATATTTCCCCCACCCGGGGCCAGCGTGACCGCTGCGCCATTACCGATGGAAAGGTTCGCCAGGTGCTGGCTGCTGTTAAACGCGACGCTGCCCGGGCTCTGCACGTTCACCGCCAGGTTCGCGCCGCCTTGACCGGCATCGCTGAAGAACGCCACGCTCCCGCCGTTGACGATGAGCGCCGACCCCGCCGCCCAGTTTTGCACGCCGCCGAATTGCAGCGTGCCGCCGTTGTGCGTGATTGTCCCGCTGTTGCTGAACGTGCCGGAAAGCTGGTTCACCGATCCGCTGTTCACCAGGTTCCCGGTGACAAAGTTTCCGCCGGATAGCGTCAGCACGCTCCCCGCATCAACCGTCGTCGTCCCGCTCACGCTCAAGTTCTTCCCCGGCGGCAAATTCACATCGCTCCCCAGCATCCCGCCACTGCCGATGAGCAGGTCCGAGTTCGTCAGCGCGAGCGAGCCATCGGTAAACGAAAAGCTCCCGCTGCTCGCCAGCGACCCGGTCGTGAACGATCCGCCGCTCACCTGCACCGACGCCCCGCTCGCAATCGTCGTCACCCCGCTCACCGATAAACTCTTCGCCGCCGGCAACTGCACCGTGCCGCCCAGCAACCCGCCGCTGCTCACGCTCAGGTCCGAATTCGTCAGCGCGACCGACCCGCCGGTAAAGCTGAACGACCCGCTGTTCGCCAGTGACCCCGTTCGCAGGCTTCCATCCGCCACCGTCAAGCTTCCCCCCGCGGCCACCGTTGTCACGCCTGCGATATCCAGCGTCTTACCCGCACCCAAACTGATGTTCGTGCCGATCGGCCCGGAACTGCCAATCACGATCCCGCCGCTTCCCGTCACCGCCAGCTTCCCGCCGCTCCAGTTCCATTGCGACGGTTGCATGTTCCCACTGTTCAGCGTCGGCATCGACAGCGTGCCACCCCACAAATTCACCCGGCTGTCCGCCGTAGTCGCCACGAAACTGCCGCCGACATTCACCGTCCCGCCGTTAACCGTCAACGTCCCGCTGGTGATGTCCAAGGAGTTGACGACATCCAGCGTTCGCCCCGCTTCGATCCCGACGCTGCCGCCCAGCGCTGATGCGTTAATCGACGAGACGGTTTGATTGGCCCCCGTCAGCCGCAGCGTTCCACCCGTCCAGTTGTTCATGAACCGGCTCGTGTTGCCGGCAAGATCCAGCGTTCCCGCTTCAACGGCCCCGCCGCTGATCTTCAGCCCATCGGTTGCGGCGCCGGTGTTCCAAACTTTCAGCAATCCAGGCACGGTGAACGTCCCGCCAGCGACCGTGACGGACCCGATTCCACCGGCAGCCGTATCGCTGCCGCCGATGTAGGCGCTACCCGCCGACACCGTCCCGCCGGAGAGGATGTACCTGCCCACGGAACTGGAGTTGTAACCGACGAACAGCTTCTGTCCGACGGTGTGCGTCCCGCCGGTTTGCGTGAAGGTGCCAGTGCCGACATTGCCGACGTATTCGTATCCGCTCACGCTCAAGCTGCCGCTGCCCGAGAGGCTGTAGGAGCCGTTGGAGAGGTAGTTGTAGCCTAAGTAAAGCTGGCCAACGGTGTGCGTCCCGCCGCTCTGCGTGAAGGTGCCGGTGCCGTAATAGCCGACGTATTCCGTTCCGCTCACGCTCAAGCTGCTGCTGCCCGAGAGACTATAGCTCCCCGAGGGGCTATAGCTCCCGCTGGAGCCGGAGTAGTAGCCGAGGTAAAGGCTCTGCACGGCGTGCGTGCCGCCGGTCTGCGTGAAGGTGCCGGTGCCGTCATAGCCGACGTAATCCGTTCCGCTCACGCTCAGCCTCCCGCTTCCCGAGAGGTTGTAGCTGCCGCTGGAGCCGGGGTTGTAGCCGAGGAAAAGGGTGGAGCCGACAGTGTGCGTGCCGCCGGTTTGGGTGAACGTGCCGCTGCCGTTATAGCCGAGGTATTCCGTTCCGCTCACGCTCAGGCTTCCGCTGCCGGTGACCTGAGAATGAAAGCCATCTGTATACAGTCGGGCAACCTGTGCAACCCCGCTGACGCTGATCCCCTTCGTCAGCGCGAGCGATCCTCCGCTACTCGTAGTCAAAGATCCCGCCACATCGACTGGGTCCTGCAACGTGGTCGCGCCCCCGACGATCGACGTGCCGGCGGGAATCACGATCGTTGAACCGCGGTAAGCCGTGACCCCCGGATTCACATACCCCGCCAACTGCGTTGCCGGGTTAAAGCCGGTCGGAAAGATCACCAGGGTTGACGGCGAACCGTTGAGCGTCAGTTGGCCGGTGTTGGCTAGGGTCCCGCCGCCAAGGTTTACGATTCCACCCGTCGCGTTGAAGACACCCGCGCCACCCGCTCCGTTTAGGGTGCCGTTGGTCACATCAAATCCACGGCTCACGCTGAGCGTGCCGCCGCTCAATTGAAACATCCGAGTGCCAGCGCCGCTGCCGAACCGCACCTCGCCCGCGGTGAGCTGCCCTCCACTTAAGGTGTAGCTGCCGCTGGAGCCGGAATTATAGCCGAGGTAAAGGCTCTGGCCGACGGTGTGCGTGCCGCCGGTCTGGGTGAAGGTGCCGGTGCCGGAGTAGCCGATGTACTCGGCTCCGCTCACGCTCAGGCTCCCGCTTCCCGAGAGGTTGTAGCTGCCGCTGGAGCCGGAGTTGTAGCCGACGTGAAGGGTGGAGCCGACGGTGTGCGTCCCGCTGGTCTGCGTGAACGCGGCGGGGACGGAATAGCCGACGTACTCAGTCCCACTCACGCTCAGGCTCCCGCTTCCCGAGAGGTTGTAGCTGCCGCTGGAGCCGCTTATACGGCCGATGTAAAGGCTTTGGCCAACGGTGTGCGTACCCCCGGTATGCGTCACAAATCCCGCGCCTGAGTAGCCGACGAACTGATCTCCCGTCACCTTCAGCGCCGCGTTGTCCGCGATGGTCACGGTTCCGCTACCGCCAACTCCATTCAGACCGCCGCCGAGGTACATCGCGCCCGTCACGCCCATCGACGAAGAGGCCCCGGCCAGGTTGATCGCACCGACATGCCCACTACCCACGTCCACGTAGTTTCCAACCGTAATGGATCCCCCGTTGATCACGTCCAACGTGCCGTTGTAGAAGAAGCCCACGCCCAGCGAGTAACCTACACTGACCTTTCCCCCATTGATCTGCATTGCGCCCGTTGCGTTCGCCGCATCACCGATGCGTAGGTTATTCGTGAAAGTCACGTCCACGAATGGGTTCACCTGCAATCGCCCGTAAGCACTGGTTCCGCCCGATACTGAACCATTGACGGCAAGCACAAATGGACCAGCTGAGTTGGCCGAATTGATGATCGTCAAATACCCCGCCTGTGAATCACCGCGCCCGACCATGAGATCCCCTGACAGGTTCGCATAAGATCCCGCAAGGTTCAGGGTGAGCTTGTCCGAGCCCACCCGGAAGCCGTTCAAACCGGAACAGCCGTTCACCGTGTACCCGGGCGCTGTATGGCCGTCCGTCGCTAAACTGAACACAGCGATATCATTTGGCGGCACAGGCACCCCGTACGGCGACCAGTGACCCGCTTGCCCCCACGAGCCGTTAGAATTTCCTGAAACGGGCATCCAAAACTTGGTCTCCGCAGCAGCAGGCTGCGAAACAATCGCCAGCGAGGCAACCGCCCCTCCAACCGCCGAGCACAGTCGCGCCACCCGCCTGCGGCGTCCCCGTCCATCCCCACCCCGATCAGAACTCAAGAACTTTGTGGCTTCCATGCTTCCCTCTCCACGCGATCAAAAAAAATGAGCCAGAAGTGAGGAAGCGACCTTCCCCCAACAACGAGTCCCCGATCCTAACCACAAAAATGCACAAAACAACAAAAAAACCTTGATCCCAAACCGGGTGGCAAGTGGCAAGAACGTACGCGAGCGTGGGCTGGATTACGCTCGCAGGCGATGCCCCGGGAATTGAACCGGGCCCAAGCTTCCCTCCCGGCAAGCCACTGCAAAAACAATCCGCGAAAACTTCTGCAAATCAAAGTCCCCGATACGACTCGTGGCGGTGGGCGACAATCATGACGACGACCATGCGCCTGCCATCGTGAATCTCGTACACGATCCGGTAATTCCCCACGCGCACCCGCCACAGGTTCGGGCGCCCCGTCATCTTCACCGCTTGCGTCCGCCCTTCCCGCTCAGCTTTCGGTATTCCCCCTTGGGCAGGAGGACGAATCGCCTGCCTCCCAATGTTAGCGCCGGTGCCGGCATCGTTGTGGCCTCCAAGCGGTATTTTACCCTGTTGGCGGTCGCCATGCGCCCGCAACACGCATCGCAAACAAATTCAACTGGGGCGAATACCAGGGACGGCTGAACATGATGGGATTGTAAAAGAAAATGCGTGAGCCGCGCTCGCCCCTATTTCGTCAAAGCTTCTCCCGGAATTGCACGGCCATCTCATACCGCCCGTTGCTCACCGGCCGGCTGCGGATTACCTCGCACCGATGGGTGCTGCGCGGCCCCGGACCTTCAATCTTGAGAATGCATTCCTGCCCGACATGCAGCGAGTCCTTGAGCAGGAACGAAAGCCCGCTGAACGAAAGATCCCGCGTGAGGATCTCGTACCTGCTGTCGGCGTTGGCGCCGTCCAAAACAGTAATCGTGGCTTTGGATTGAACCGGCTTACGCGCATCCCGGCGACGGTCTGAGGTCGAAAGCGCGACCGTCACGGGGGGACGGACAATGGGGGTCATGGATTTCATATCGTCGTGTTATCCCTAAAGGCTTGATCGGTCCTGAACTCCTCGGACTCGCCGACAGTCGCAAAAGCTTTGCCAATCTCGGATTGGGTCGGATAATGCGAAATTCCCGGGCATCGGTGAATTGTTTCATCGCGGTCACCCCCGGTGTGTTCACCGGAGAGAGAAGAGCGGCCACCGGCGGTGTGTTCACCGGGGGCTAACTACCGGGATGGAACTCTTCCTGAATGGAGTCGGTGTTCTGTGCGGAATGTAAGCCCGAAACACCCCGCGGGTCGGATACTCCTTATCCTTTGCACGCTGCTCTCCAAGCAGCTTTGCGCCTATGGCCAGATCGATCAGACACACTATCGGGATGATCTGGAAGCGATCGCGAATGAGCCCCGAGCCGTCGGAAGTATAGGATACTTCCACGCCGCAAGCTACATCGAGAAATCAATCCGGCAACTCCCAAACGTTGAACTGCGCCGGCAGGAGTTTCCGGTGATGGTCCCGGTCACCCGCTCGGCCACACTCTCACTCCCGAACAATCCCAAGTTCACAACTCCGCAAGCGGTATACCCATTCTGGCCAGCCGGTATTCGGCTGAATGCAACGCCTGCGGAGGGACTCAAGGGAAGACCCATCTACGTCGGCCGGGCGCGCTACGAGGAGATTCGCCCGGCAGAACTAAAGGGACAGATCGCGGTGGTCGAAGCGTCGGCGGGCAGTTATTGGGATAACGCCGCCTACTTCGGAGCCAAGGCAATCCTGATCCTCGGTTCACCTGAAACGAACAACGCGGAGTTGCGATTTCACGACTTGACGGTCCCGGTCAATCTGCCGCGATTCTACATTCCACCCGGACAACTGGCCGATGCGTTACGTTCTGGATCGATCACAGAAGAGGTGACGCTAACGGCTGCTGTCAGTTGGGAACGGAAAACCGCGGTCAACTTGTACGCCCTGATTCGACCGAGGAGTTTAACACCTGCGGGATGGGAAGACAAGAATCCTCCCGGCGCGCTGATGATATCGGTGCCGATGGACGCGAGCGGCTTAGTGCCGGACCTCGCGAACGGCGCCAGCCAGGCGGCGCAGACGGCAGGCGGGATGGCGCTGGTAAGAGCGCTCTCGAAGAAACCGCTCGAGCGGCCGGTGGTGGTGTTCTTCAGCGGCGCCGATTCGATCGCAATGCTAGGCACGCGCAAGATGTTCCTCGCGCTTTCGGATCTGCCTTCCGATTGGGAGAAGGAGTTGAAAGAGTTTGCGGTAAAGCAGGGGCAGATTTCAATTGATCAAAAACGGTTGAGAGACGTGGCGGGGGAGCCTTGGAAGATTGATGCGACGCGGGATCGGAAGCAGATCGATCGGATCGTGACGCTCATCGAGAAGGACTTGGCGAGCGAGCAGGATGAGTTGTTTCGGTTGAGGAGGGAAGTTGGGGAACAGCCAAACCCTCACCCCAACCCTCTCCCGGAGTACCGGGCGAGGGGGCAAGAAGAGGAGTTGTCGCGGCGGCAGGTGTCGCTGAATCAGTTGCGGTATTCGTTCATGCAGAGGCCAGCATCGTTGCAGGGGGAACTGACGGAGCAGGCGAAGTTCTATGTGAAGCGGGCGATTGCACAGTTGGAAGGCTCCGATGGAAAGATCGGGTTGATCGCACAGTGCGCGGAGCGCGAGCGCGAGTTGAAGGAGCGTGTGGCGCTGTATGGATGGTTGTCCGAACGGCTCGGGAAGAAGCGGGCGGCGGATGATCGGTCGAACCAGAATCGGTTGATCGAGTTGCTGATCGCACTCGATCTGACCGACGGCGGCGTGCGGTGCGGGCCGATGTATTGGGGGAGGTTTCTGGGGCTGTCGAACATCAGTCAGATTCAGGATTACCGTGACTGGTTCTCGCGGAGTGAGCGGAACTTCAAAGAAGGCAAACGCGGAAGCGAGTGGTGGGGCGGGGTGGAGAGGCTGATCGATCTGGAGCCATTAAACGCGTCGCGCTCGCCTGCGAGTTTCCTGTGCGCGCCGACCGCGGTCGGGTCGGAGTTGTGCCAGGCTTGGGGCGTGCCTGGGTTTTCGATGGTGACGCTGGATGATCTGCGCCTGCGGCGGGATACGCCGACGGATGTGCTTGCGAATCTGAAGATTGAGAAAATCGTTGAGCAACTCGAGGCCGTGCGGAACGTGCTGTGGCACGCGTGGGACGATTCGAAGTTTGTCGGTCAGACGGATCTGAAATGGCAGCGGACGGGTTTCACCGGGCAGGTGGTGACGACGTCGGCGGGGCGGCCGGTGCCGGACTTGCCGCGGGATGATTACCTGGTGACGTACTGGTCTGTGCCGGACATGACGTCGAAGATTCCGAAGGTGAAGCCGCTGCCGTGGTCGATGGGCGTGCGGCGGAATGAAGTCGTAGATACGGACGCGGAGGGAAATTACCGGATCGAAGGCATTGCGAAGCTCGGCGATCCTAATCTCGCATGGGCGATGGCGGTCGAGGCTTTCAAGGTGACTCCCGGTACGGGAAACATCACTGGCGCGACGGACCTCGGCCGGCAGGCGTCGGACATCAGATTTTACGTCGATTTGAAAACCGATCTCGATCCCTGGCGATGCGTGGTGTTCCCCTGCGAAGAGGTGACGTTGTGCGGCATCTACGATCCGCGCTTCCTCCAATCACTCGGCGAGTTGATCCTGCTCGATGCGCGCAGGAATGCGGAGCCGCAGCGGTTCAACGCGATCCTGGCGGAGAGAATGTTCGCAGGCTTTGTTGAGCCGGGGGCGAGGAATCATTTCTTGTTTCGCTACGGGCGGGTGGGAAACCGGTTGATTCTGATCAACAAGGATGACGATCTCGCATCGCGCAATGGGGATCGTGAACGCAATGAAGGCCGCGGATTCAGCAGCGAAGAGCTGAAGACAATCGAGCCGCTGGCACTGGCCACATCGCGGGACTTCTGGAATCTGGATGATGAGCGGCTGGCGGATTATCGCAAAGCCGGGGTGTTCAGTTCCTTGATCGATGATCTGCACGGCAAGGCGAAGGAGCAGATCGCGGGCGCGCGGGCGGCGGAGAAGAGCAATGACGGCGCCGCAATGATGAAGGCGGCCAATGGAGCCTGGGCGAACTCGGCACGCGTTTACTCGGCATCGCAGGATATGGCGAACGACGTCATCCGCGGCGCGATCTTCCTGCTGCTTTTGTGTGTGCCGTTCTCGTTCTCCATGGAGCGGCTGATCGTGGGGACGCCGAATATCTACAAACAAATCGCGGGAGCATTTGCGATCTTTGGCGTGATGACGGCGGCGCTCTGGAGCTTTCATCCCGCGTTCAAGATCTCCTCAAGTCCGCTGATCATCATTCTCGCCTTCGCGATCATCTTCATGTCGGTGTCGGTGATGTTCGTGGTGTACGGAAAATTCGACACCGAGCTGAAACGAATCCAGAGCGGAAGAGTAATCGGCATGGCTGGGGCAGGGGAGACCAACTTCGCCCGCGCGAGCGTGCTGTCGAGTGCCGTGCTGCTCGGGATCGCCAACATGCGGCGGCGGAAATTCCGCACCGTTCTCACGAGCGTAACCATCATCCTGATTACGTTCGTCGTGCTGTGCTTCACGAGCTCCACGCGTTACCTCGACACCACGACGCTGCCGACAGGGACGGTAAGCTCTCACCCCGGTCTGATGCTCAGGCAGCGCGGTTGGCGGCCGATGCCGATTGGGGTTGTCGACAACATCCGCCCAATCGTCGGAGGCAAGCGGGTGGTCGAGCGGTGGTGGGTCGCATCATTTGATCCCAAGGATCAGGTGAATGTTGTCGCGCAAAATCCGGGCGAGAAGCTCAGGATCTTCGCGGCACAAGCGATTCTCGGCTTATCGCCCGGCGAGAGCGAAGTGTCGCCGCAACTGGCGAGCGTGATCGGCGGGACGAAGTTCGCGAGGTTGGAAAAAGGTGAAGATCAGATCGTCTTCATTTCGAAAGAGGTCGCGCAGCAGTTGAAGGTCGGGGAAGGCGATCAGGTGCGTATCGGCGGCCTGGAGATGGAGGTGGCTTCTGTTTTTGATGGCGACGACTTCGATCGCCGGGTCAAGATGCTGTCAGGCGATCCGATCGCGCCATTGCGATATCAGCCGGGCGAGTTGGATGCTGGTGGCCGGGCGATGAGCGATGCGGCGGTGGAGTCGTTCGATCTCGACGCATCCGGCGCGGGAGCGGAACTGGGGAACGTGTATGAGCATCTGCCCAGTTCGCAATTTGTGATCGTACCCGCGAGCGTGGCGAAGCTTCTGCCCTCCGGTACGCTGCGCAGTGTGGCGGTGAAAGCCGCCGACGGTCCGCCGACGGAACAAACGGACGGTTTAGTAAAGTCGTATTCTGATGAGCTGTCGCGGCGCTTTGCCATCGCCATGTTCGCGGGTTTCTCCGACGGTGTGCGGATGGTCTCGGCGTCGAATTTATCCAGCGTTTCCGGCGCGGGGCAGGTGGCGATCCCGCTGGCAATCGCGGGACTCATCATCTTCAACACTATGATGGGCTCCATCGCAGAGCGCAAGCGCGAGATTCACATTTACACCTCACTCGGACTCGCGCCGATGCATGTCGGAGCGCTCTTCGTCGCGGAAGCGATGACGTACGGGCTCATCGGCGCCGTCTTCGGCTACGTCATCGGACAGGGGGTCGGGACGGCGCTGCTGCACCTTGGATGGCTCGGCAATGTGACCCTGAATTATTCCGGAACCAGCGCCATCACGACCATGGGTTTGATCCTGCTGATCGTGCTCCTAAGCGCGCTGGCGCCCGCGCGGTTGGCGAGCCAGCTTGCGGCGCCGAGCATTGAGCGTACCTGGAAAGTTCCCCTGCCCACGGGCGATGAAATCGTGGCGGTGATGCCCTTCACCATTAACAAAACAGCGGCGGACGGTGCGCTGGCGTACCTGGTGGAGTACTTCGACGCGCACCGCGAAGGGTCCATCGGCAAATTCTCCGCGGGCGAGATCGAAACCTTCGCATTTACGAATGACAAGGGCACAGGCCGCGGCCTTAAGACGGTGGTCTGGCTCACACCGTTTGACCTGGGCGTGCGACAACATCTGACGCTCATCATTCACCCGGGTGAGTTTCCGGACATCTATGAAGTGCAACTCATCCTTCGCCGACTGAGCGGTGACGATCGCTCGTGGTATCGAATGAACAAGACGTTTTTGACTGAGGTAAGGAAGCAGTTCCTCCAGTGGCGCAGCCTCAGCCCGCAACGGATGATGGCGTATGTGCGCGAGAGCGCGAAGCTCTTCAGGAGGAGTGACGGAGAAGTGGTGGGTGCGGGTGAAGAAAAGCAACTGGCTTAGGGTGACGGATACCTCAAACGAAGAGGTCGGCGATGCCCACCCTAACTGGTCAATTGCGGGTGATGGTTTCGTGGAGGTTGAGGATCACGCGCGCGACGCTGGTCCAGCCGGCGAGGTCGGCGGGATCGATGTCCTTCGCTGGAGGCGCTTCGCCGGCGGAGATCAGTTTCTCCGCAGAGGGCCTCGTGGTGGCGAATTCCTTTTTGTGCTTGTCCAGGAGTTGAGTCAGGACCGGGATTTCCTGCGGGCGAGGCTCGCGGCTGAGGGCGTGGCGATACGCCCAGGTGAGTTTTTCGCCGGAGGAGTCGCCGCCGTCTTTGATGATTTTTGCAGCGAACACTCTTGCGGCTTCGACATAGGTCGGATCGTTGAGAAGCGTAAGCGCTTGCTGAGGCGTGTTCGATTGGGACCGCTGGGCGACGCATTCCTCGCGGCCGGAGGCGTCGAAGTTGCTCATGCTGGGATGCAGGAACGTGCGCTGCCAGTGCGTGTAGACGCCGCGGCGATATTGGCTTTCGCCGTGATCGTTCTGGTAGGTGCGTTTAGGGAAATTCAGGAAATCCCAGTAGCCTTCCGGCTGGTAGGGTTTGACCGGAGGTCCACCGATCCTGGAGACGAGCAAGCCCGCGATCGAGAGGGCGTTGTCGCGAAGGAACTCGGCATCGAGGCGGAAAGCGGCTTGACGCTCGAGATACTTGTTGAACGGATCCTGCTGTGCGTATTTCTTGTCGGTCGTGGAGGACTGGCGGTAGGTGCCGCTTGTGACGAGCAAGCGGATCATATGCTTGACGTCCCAGCCGGAGTCCTGGAATTCGCAGGCGAGATAATCCAGCAGTTCCGGGTGCGTCGGCCAATCGCTTTGCAGTCCGATGTCGTCGAGAGGCCTGGCGAGGCCTTGGCCGTAGAAGAGCTTCCAAAGTCGGTTGACGAAGACGCGGGCGGTAAGTGGGTTTTGCCTGGAGACGAGCCAGTTGGCGAGATCAAGCCGAGTCAGCGCGGGTTGAGTCGCAGCCGATTTGGGATCAGCCGAAGCGACGCCATCGACTCTGCGCGCGATCGGAGCAACCTTGGCAAGGAACGCGGGGATGTTGGCTTCGACGATTTCACCGGTGTCGTTCTGCCAATCACCTCGAGGCAGCACGCGAACCGTTCGGCGGGGGCCGCTGACGGAAATCAGTGTCTTGGGAAGCGCTGCGATCAACGCGGCTTTGTCCGCATTGAGCTTCACAAGCGCTTCGCGCACTGGCGTGAGGACGGGCGCGAGCGAACGGTAATGCGCGGCGACTTTGTCGCTCTGCTCCTTCGTGCGCTTGGCGGGTTCCGTGTCCAGAATGACCGTGATATCGGCAGGGATGTCGGAATCGGGAATGGCGCGAATCGGACGCGGTGAACTCGTGACGCTCAGGCGGAAGTGGCCGATGTTGTGCTGCGAGCCGAACTTCTGCTTCATCGTGAAGGTGAGCTCGAACTCTTCGCCGGAGCCGATGTCGCTGGAGGTCTGGAAGACGGCGTAGCTCTTCACGCCGGTGCGCGGGAGGATGGCCCAGCCCTGCTTGTCGCCGTACTTGTCATTGTCGATTGCGGCGAACGCGGGATAGCGGCGGTAGGGCGTGGTCTCCGCGACAAGCTTCTGCTCGACCGAAGCGCTGGCGCTGTCGAAGGCGACGGGTTGGCTGGTCGGGCCGGCGCCTTTGGTGACCTGGACGTCGAGTTCCGTGAAGACGAAGTTTCCGTTGGGGGCGCGTCCGGGTCCCTTGCCGGGCAGCGATGGGTGGGGAACGGCTTCCATGCGGATGGCGGTGATGTCTTTCAACTTGGTCGTTGCTTTGACGGTATAGACGTCCGTTTCGGGATTGGTGCCGGTGGCGAGAACGTAGGAGGGATCTTTTTCCCAGATGTTCATTTTCGCGCCGCCTTCCGATTTCGCGGAGACGACTTTCATTGGGGTCCACTGAGCCGGATCCGATTGCTTAAGCGCGTGATACTTCTTCTCCCACTCGGCTTGGGCGGAAGCGATTTCGGGAGTTGTTGTCGCAAGCTTCACATCGGAAGCAAGGATCGCTTCATCGAGCTTCTTCATCGCCGTTTCCTGCTTCGCATCCGGCAGAAGCAGCTCGGGCGTCGGCAACGAAATCGCGGGTTCCTGGATGTCCGCGAAAAATGCGGACATGGAGTAGAAGTCTTTGGCCGTAAACGGATCGAACTTGTGATCGTGGCACTGGCAGCAGCCCATGGTCGAGCCCATGAAGGCGCTCGAGACATTGCGGACGCGATCCACCTGGTACTTGGCGATGTATTCCTTGGCTTGGGCGCCGCCCTCACCCGTAGTCTCGAGCAGGCGGTTGTAGGCGGAGGCGATCTTCTGATCGCGCGTGGCGTTGGGCAGAAGATCTCCGGCAAGTTGCTCAACCGTGAACTGATCAAAGGGCTTGTTGCTGTTGAAGGCTTTGATGACCCAGTCGCGATAAGGCCAGACATCGCGGGGATTGTCGGAGTGGTAGCCGATCGAGTCGGCATAGCGAACGAGATCGAGCCAGTAGACGGCCATGCGCTCGCCGAAGTGGCGGCTGGCGAGGAGTTGGTCGACGAGCGACTCGTAAGCGTTGCGGCTGGTGTTGTTGACGAAGCTGTCGACCTGCTCCGGCGTCGGAGGCATCCCGAGCAGATCGAAGTAAAGCCGGCGGACGAGCGTGATGCGATCGGCTTCTGGGGCGGGAACCAACTTGTGCTGTTCCAGCTTCTCCAGAATAAAGCGATCCACGTTATTTCGAACGAAGGATGGAGAAGAGCTCCCGTCCCTCTTCTCTGAGGATGTAGAAGGGCTCCCGTCCCTCTTCTTTGCAGCTTCGGGGACGAGGGGTTTGGTGGGAGGAATATAGGCCCAGTGATCTTTCCAAGGCGCGCCCTGCTCAATCCAGTGCTTAAGCGTGTCGACTTGCTGCTGGGTGAGCTTCTTGTTCGAGTCTTTGTGCGGCATCTTGAAGTCGCGATCGTCCGATGTGATGCGCTGGTAGAGAACGGAGTCTTCGAGGTTGCCGGGGACGATCGTATGGGTGCCTTCGCGCTCGCCGAAGAGGCCGTCTTTGGTGTCGAGGCGGAGGGCGGGATCACCCTTACGATGGCCCTTGTCGGGGCCGTGGCAGAAATAGCAGTTATCCGACAGGATCGGGCGGATATCGCGGTTGAAGTCGATTTGTTTGTCTAGCGCTTTGAAGGCCGGGGCTTGGGCGGGCGCAGGTTCGGCGCGGAGAGTCAACGCGCAGACGAACGAACTGGCGAAAACGAGAGCGATCAAGCGGAAAGCTTTAACGTTCATGATTGTCTGAAGTGGGGCATGCTTCTGGAGATACATATCCGCGGACGAGACGGTTCGTTGAGGTATTATAGCATGAATGAAGATTATCTGCTGCAGAGTTTAAACGTCTGCGTTTTCTAGACTTCTGATTCTACCACTGCAATAGGGAAGGCGCGCGGTATGTGATACCTTGAGCGGGTGGACCAACTCCCGCTGAAAGGACTGGACGAAGAGAGGAAGCTGACGGTGGCGCCCGCTTGGGTGGCCTTCGTAACCGCCTGGGGTGGCATGCTGATGCTGGTCGCCTCGGTCGTGTTCGTGCTGCTGCCAGGCAGTCGAAATCCAGTTGCCGAGCTACAGCATCAGGCTGCGTATTCGATAAAGGATCGCTTTCTCCCGGTGCCCATCTATGGCATCACGGTGGTGCTGTTTTTGGGGATCGTCGTTCTCTGGCAGATGCGAAAAGAGCCGCATCCGCTGGCGGATGGATTGGCGATGCAGCGGGTGCAGGTTCGGGTGGGGATGGGGCTGGCACTTGTTGGGGCGATCGTGATTTACGGTTACGTGTGGTTGTATGGGCCTCGTTCCTGACGAGAAGGTCCGATAACCGTAGTTCCGGAGTTCTGCCTACCCCGGCTGAATTTCCTCTTGCCCATCCTTCTCAAGTTGCCAAAATGGTGAACCGATGGTTATCTAGGAAAGATGGGAAACACCGCTAACGTAAACCGCGTGTGCCTGTCTATCCGAGTTTAACGTTGCCAGTCAGTTCGGACGCCGCTCCCGTTAATGTGGGTAACGCGGCTTTGGGAAAACGAGGATCGTCATGAAGATGGTATTTACCACCGGTGAGGCGGCCGAGATTTGCAAGGTCTCTCAGCAAACCATTATCCGTTGCTTTGACAGCGGTCGATTGAAGGGCTTTCGGGTTCCGGGCAGCCGATTCCGCCGCATCCCCCGCGACGCGCTGATCGCCTTCATGAAGGACAATAACATCCCGCCGGATCTGTTGGATTCGGGCAAGACCAAGGTGCTGGTCGTGGATGATGACCCGGAAATTGTGGAGCTGTTTGTAGACGTGCTCGAGCGCGATGGCCGATTCGAGGTCAAAACCGCCGGCACCGGCTACGACGCGGGCATGATTACCCAGGAATTTCAGCCCGATCTGATCATCCTGGATTACATGCTCCCCGACATTAACGGAAACGTCGTCTGCCAGACGATCCGTAAGAATCCGGCTTTCGAGCACACGAAGATCATCATCGTCTCGGGTGTTGTGAACCAGGACGAGATCAACGATCTGCTCAAGAGCGGGGCTGATGAATTTGTGAAGAAGCCGTTCAACATTGAGAAGTTGATTGAGCGGATTGGGGAACTGCTCGCGGTGTAACGGTCGTTTGGTGGACACGCGCGCTGGGCCCAGGGCTGAACCCCTGGGCTTAGCCGTTATTATAAGAGACGTGAATGGCTCAAGTGGCCGACCAAATGCGCGACAAGCGCGCGGAGGTGATCCTTCAGCAACTGGAGGGAATTCCTCCGTTGCCGGATTCGGTGAAGGCGGGGATGAGCTCGGAAGAGGGGGAGCGCAATCTGGGGGCTTGGGTCTTCCAGAACTTTCAAGCGGGTCCGGGAAAACAAGGGACTTTCAGTCGACTCGAATTCTGGAAGCATTCCATTGCGGTGGCCTGCTGTGCGGAGCTGTTGGCCGAGCACATGATCGCGACGTGGGGCAAGGATTGCGACATTCGGGCGTCGGAAGCGTTCTTGTGCGGATTGATTCATGATCTGGGGAAGGTGGCGCTGGATGTAGCGCTGCCGAAGAGTTTCGCGCGGGTGGTGGATGCGGTTGACATGCTGCGGGGAAATATCGCCGATGTTGAACGCGCGGTAATTGGGATTGATCATCTGGTGGTGGGGAAGCGTCTGGCGGAGCGTTGGGAGTTGCCGCCGGCGGTGCGTGATTGCGTTTGGCTGCACGGGCAGTTGCCGCAGGCGCTGCCGCCGTCGGTGCGTCGTCCGCGCTTGGTGAATCTGATCACGCTCGCGGACTTGATCGCGCGCGAACAGCACCTCGGCTACAGCGGGAATTATCTCTTCAATCAAACGCGCCAGTCGCTGGCGGATGCAATTGGACTGACGATCGAGCAAGTGAATGACGCGGCGACGAAGCTGGTGGATCGGATCGAGCCGCGGGCGCTGGCTCTGGGGTTGGGTCAGGCGCGAAGCAGCGAGCTGTATCAGCAGGCGTTGGAGAAGGCGAATGCGGAGCTGGGTCGCGTAAGCAACCAGCTTGAGACCAAGAATAAACGCCTGGCGATCCGCTCCAAGTTCTTCAACGACCTGAGCGAATTCCACGGCGGGTTGAAGGCGGATGCGCCGCCCGAGACCGTGATGCGCGCGATCGGTCAGACGGCGGTCAGTTCTCTCGGCGTGACGAGCGCCTGCGTGTTCTCGCTGATGCCGGGGCAGGATTACGCGGAAGTGATGTTGTTCGATGTTAACGGCGACGTCTTTGAGACCACGCTGGTGGATTGCCTGAAGCGACCCGCCAAGCCGCTGCCGGGCGAAGGCCCGGTTCTACCGGCGGCGACGGATCTGGAATGGCTGCTGGCGGCGATTTCGCCGCGGCTGGCGTTTGACCAACGTTATTGGATCTCCCTGGAAGGCGAAAACAATTGCGTGGGCGGCGTGGTGTGGGGCGCGATGGCGGGGGAGTCGAGCCGATTAGGCCCGCAGGTTCAGGAACTGACTGCGATCGCGTCCGGGTGGAGCCTGTCGCTACGCACTTCACAAATTCGCCAAGAGGCGACTTTACTGGCAGAGCAGTTGGCGGAAGCAAATCGGCGGCTTCAGACCGCTCAAGCTGAGATTATCCGGGCCAAAATGATGGGGACCGTGGGTGAGATGGCGGCGGGCGCCGCGCATGAGATGAACAATCCTCTCGCGGTAATCAGTGGCCGCTCACAGTTGCTCGCCAGTCAATTAGCGGACCCAAAGCAAAAGGCGGCGGCGCATCTGATCGCGGAGCAGGCGCATCGGCTCACGGACATCATTACTGAACTGATGGATTTCGCGAAACCGATTCCACCCAGGCCGGGCGAGCACGATATTGCCGAGCTTATCGATCGTGCGATGCATGACGCCAAGCTTCACAACGATTCAGCCGATAGGAGCATTGAGGTGACGATCGGCGATGTGCCGAATGTCATTGTGGACAAGGACCAGATCATCGCGGCATTGCTCGAGGTGATCGAAAACTCCTTGTATGCGACGGATCCAGGCAAGGGTCACCTCAATGTTCACGCCGCATTCGACGCGTACTCATTCCGTGTCGCGGTGACGGTGACGGACAACGGCATGGGAATGGACGAGAACACGCTCCGTCGCGCGTTCGACCCGTTCTTCAGCATGCGGGCGGCGGGTCGGCGCCGAGGCATGGGTTTGCCGAAGGCGCAGCGCTGGATCGAAGCCTCTGGCGGCACGATCAAGCTGGAGAGCCGCCCGAACCACGGGACGCGGGTTGTGATTCTGCTGCCGGCGGCCAAGCCGCAACAGCAGCAGAGTAACCGGCGCAATCGCGCGGCGCAGTGAGTCGGAAAAGGCAAGACCAAGCCCACGGCTTCAGCCGTGAGTCTTTGAAAAAGGCAAGAGGAAAAAAGGCAAGAGGAAAAAGGCAAAAGGCAAGACGCAAGAGGCAAGAGGAAGAAGAAACCGTGGCACGCAGGGAGAGAAGCATGGCAGCGATTGTTACCAAAAAAGCGCAACACACTAACTTCCGCCCACGGATCCTCGTCGTCGATGATGAGCCGAGCGTGGTCGGGCTTGTCGATGACCTTGTGGGCGGCTCAATCGCCTGCGAGATCATCAAGGCGGACAGCATCGCCTCGGCAAAGAAGGTGCTGAAGACGCAGGGGGTTGAGCTGTTGGTTGCGGATGTGAATCTGCCGGATGGGCAGGGGACCGAGCTGCTCGCGGACCTGAAGTATTTTCAACCGTCGGCGCGGGCGCTGGTCATCACCGGCAAGCCGACCATGGGCGGGGCGATCAATGCAATGCGCGGCGGGGCTGTGGATTTTCTGCCCAAGCCTTTCAATGCGGAACAACTGATTGAGCGCGTGAGCGCCGCGCTTCAGGCGCAGGCGGATGGCGCCAGGAAAGACAAGCGGATCCTCAAGCTTCGCGATGCCGTGAAGCGCCTGAACGAAGCGCGCCGAACGGTGAGCAAGAAGGTCGATCTGCTCTGCAACGACTTGATCACCGCGTATGGCGAACTTTCGCGCCAGCTTGATACCGTTCGCACGCAGGAGAATTTCCGAAAAACACTTCACGAGGCGAAGGATCTCGAGCAATTGCTCTGTCACGCGATGGATTGGATGCTCCGGCAGATTGGTTACAGCAACGTCGCGATCTGGCTGGCGGGCGATGAGAATGACTTCCAGCTTGGCGCGTACATGAAGTACACAATCCCGGGCGAGCCGGCGCTGACTGAGGCAATCCGCAAGGGCCTCGTGCCGATGATCAACCGCGAGGCGTTCGTGCACCTCAGCGCCGAAGAAGCCCGCGAGAAGCTGACCCCTGCGGAACTCAAGGAGATGAAGGACTGCACGGTGCTCGGCGTGAACTGCACGTACCTGGGCGAGGTGCTCGCGACGATCGTGCTGTTCCGGGATTCCAAGGTGCCGTTTAATGAAGAGGATGCAGCAGCGCTGAAGATGATCAGCCCGGTGTTTGCGACTTCGCTCGCTTCAAGCGTGAAGGGCGAGGATGAGGGGGATGATGAGGATGATCACGGGGCCCTGCTCGACGAAGAGTCGGAAGACAAGCCGCGCAAAAAGAAGAAAGATGATGCGGATTGGTGGAAGCGAGGGGATAGTGCGCCGTTCTAATGCGGGACATAGCTTGGTCCCGCGGCAGACTTCGACGAGTTCTCTTCGAGCCTGTCTTCGACCCTGAGGCTCAGACCCGAAGGGAGCCTCAGAGCCGAAGGCGGTCGGGTCGAGCCGCTGGGCTCCCGTATGGAATCGGCGCACCTTGGTGGATGCAAAACGTAGAAATACAGTGATTGTCCTCGACCACAACGGCCGATAGGATGTGCGTTACGGATCGGTTCTGCGGTGTTCGAGCTTGGGAGCACTATTTGGTTAAACCGATAAGCAACCCCAGGGGATAGCCTCTTGGTGTGACGCATGCCTGCGGCGCTGCCTGATGTTTTGGGTGGCCGAGACGGGAAGTGGAGCACGGGATTGGCGGAAGAAATTCCGACATGGCTATCACCCACCTATTTTTATAGGGTTTGACTAAACGCTCTCACACGACACCATGGATCTGTCCGTATTCATGCCCGGCCGAAAGGGTGGCGGGTTCTTTTTTGGGGTCGGGGGTTCAGGGGTTCAGGTTAGGGTTACGGTTCGGGAGTGAGTTCGAAGAGACGGATGGGGACGGTTCGGGTCGGGACGGTTTCGGTGTGTGGGGTGAGGATCCAGCCTTTGGCTTGGATCCAGGGGATGAAGAGGTCGCCGGTTTGGCGGCCGGGTTCTCCCAAGAGCACGCGACCTTTGGGGGCGAGATGGAGCCGCCAGAAGGGCTCCAGGAATTCCCATTGCGAGCGCTCGTAAAGGATGTCCGCGCCCAGGATCAGGTCGAATTGTTCGCCCAGCCGGTCGGTTCGCCAGTCGAGCTGACGCGTGCGGACGCGCGAAGCATAGGGATGGCTGTTCAGGCGAGCGAAGAGCAGCGCATCGGGCACCATGTCAGCAAAGCAGACCTGGGCGCCAAGGTGGGCGGCGAAACATCCCGCCAATCCCATGCCGCAGCCTAAATCAAGGACGGATTGACCGATCAAGATCGATCCGGGCTGGCTGCATATATATTGACCGATGCCAATGGCACTCTCCCACAGCTCCGCCCAGTAGGGGAGATGCAGGGGTTTGGCCGCTTCGGGGGCGGCAACCTTAGAGCGGTCCTCCTCCTCTCGAGCGACCGCGTCCAGCACCACATTCGGATCAGCAATTCGCGTGAACGGGATGCGCGAACCGGCGATCGCGAAGACCGTATCAATAGTCTGAAACCGCCGGTGGATGCGGGAGAGCAGCCTCGATCGCTCAGTCGTCATGTTGGATAAAGCGCGGTTTCTCACTATTGTTCCCTGTGAACATGGGCCATTTTCGACAGAACGGGTCGATGGGTTTGGATAAGGCGCATAGGGAAGTCGGGGAATTTACTAGCGGTACGTGGCGAAATTGCTGGAAGATGCGTTTAGTCTCGGTAGCTGCGATGCAAAGGTTTTCTTAACCAAACGGATATTTTCTCCAAATTTTCCTTGCATTGCAGCTTAGCTGAGATATAAAAACTATGTGAACAGTTCTGCGGCGCGGTGCCCTTCGTCGGGCACGGTTGCCATGATTGGGATGCAGTTTCTCATCTCAGGCTAAGGCCGGTGAGGGAAACTGCGAAGAGCAAGAGAGAGTGAGCGCAGTGAGGGCTGCAACCACGTCATTTAGCAAGAGTTAAAGAGCAAACGTCGTTTGAGCGTGATCGCTTGAGCGGCGGTTAGTCATTAAAGAGTGAGAGTTCAAGAGCACGAACGGCCGGCCGGCCACTCGTTCAGCATTAATGCCCCAATACGGGGCGGGAGAGCATCGTGATCAAGTCCAGTGGTAATCGCAAAACGTCCAAAACGTCGCGGAATATTCTTCGGGCGGCTGTAATGGCTTCCCCGGCGCTGCTGTTCGTGGGATCAGCAAGCGCGATAACGACTCCTTACTATTGGGATATCAACGGCACAACCAGCGGGTCATCGGGCGGGACGACTGCCGCCGGAACCTGGGATGCATCGACCCAGAACTGGACCACCGATTCCGGCGGCGCTTCGCCGACGGTTGCCTGGCCTGGCTCCGCGACGAGCCCTGACTTCAACATCGCGACTTTCGCCGCGGGATCCAACGCGACCGGCGCCTACACCGTGACCGTGTCCGGCACGCGGAACGCGAACGGGATTCTCTTCAAGGAAGGCACCGTAACGCTCGCCGGCGGGACGATCAACCTGAGCGCTCCCGCGGGAGCCCCCACGATTTCGCATGCCAGCGGCGCTACCCGCACCATCAGCTCGAGCCTGACGGGCACCAACGGGTTGACCTTTACATCGACTGCCAACACCTTTGCCGCGCCCACGGTCGTGAGCGGCGACAACTCCGGTCTCACCGGCGTGGTGACGCTGAATAACGCGACCTCGACCGTTTCGACCTCCAGCACCGTCCGCGTCATCATCGGGCACAATAACGCGCTCGGCGCCAGCGGCGTGGGCAACGAACTGAAGTTCACCACCGGCGCCACTCTCAACCAGACTTACGCCCGTGTTGAATTGCCGGGCGGCTTTAGCGTCAACAAAAACGCCACCGTCGTTAGCGGCGGTAACTTCCAAGGTGGCTTCGGGAACATCTGGAACACCGGTGGCACGAACACGTGGGCCGGTAATATCGACATTCTCAGCTCCTTTTCAGGTTCGGGTTCCAACCTGAGCGCCATTGGTGGCTCTGCCGGCACGCTCGTCGTGACTGGCGTCATCGGTAGCACCGGAACGACCTCAACATCACAGACGTGGGGCAAGAACGGTGCCGCCAAGCTGGTCCTCGCCAACACCAATACCTTTGGTTCAGTGGCCGGATCGTTCGTGCGAATCGGCAACGGCGACGTCGAAGTTCGCGCCGACGGCGCGTTCGGAACCGCCGGCTCCCGCAACAGCATTACCGACCGAAACGTTCTGCTCAATCCCTACAGCACCAACACGGCTCCGGGTGTCACGTTCGCCAACAACGTGAACTACACCACCTACGAGAACATCAACGTCCCAGCCTTCCAGACGAACTCCCCGACCACCACGCCATTCGTCGGGTGCTATGTGGACAGCATCAACGGCAACAATACCTTCGCGGGCGATATCCGCCTCGGCGATATCAATACCGGCGTCGGTTTCATCATTCGCGCCACCGGGACTTCCTCGCTCGAGCTGAGCGGTCACGTCTATGGCGGCACGACCACCGGGGCAGCCCGCCTCATCACCAAGCAGGGAACGGGCGAGCTCATCCTCTCGGGTGACAACTCGACGGTGGATTCGCTGCTCTACACAACCCCCGGTGTCATGACGCCGATCACCACCGGCACGTTTAACGTGACCGGCGGCAAGCTCACGTTGCGTGGAGCGGGCACGATGGCGGCGGCAGGCAACATGACCTTCCTCGGCCAGATCGGAACCACCATCACCCTGGACAACGGCGCGACCGCCGTCAGCAATCGTATCGGTGACACGTCCCCCGTCACCCTCAAGGCGGCGGAATTGGCGCTGAAAGGCAACGCCACCAACGGCATCACCGAAATCCTCGGCGCTGTGAACATTGAAGGCGGATCGACCATCTCGATCGCCCCGGTCGGGCAGCACACCGAACTGTCTCCCAGCGCGTTCAATCGCACTGCCGGAGGTTATGGCACACTGCTCGTCCGCGGTCTCGACGGCACCAACGGCGTCATGAACGCCGCCGGCGCCACAATCCTCGTCGGGCAGACCACCGGCGCGGGTAACCAGGACCTTAAGATCCTGCCCTGGGGCGTTGCCGATGCGTCGCCCACCGGTGGCGGAACTGATTTCATCACCATCGGTGATGGCAACGGCACCGGCGCCATTCGCTCGCTCAGCAGCGGTGAATATGGCACGCTCAGCGAAGGCAGCACCTCCTTCCTGAACGTTCGTGTGAGCAGCAGCCCGGCTGCATTCGTCACGCCGAATTCCATCGCTCAACTCAATGCCCTGAAAATCAGCGGTAGCGGCACCACGATCGACACCGCCGCTGGATTTATCGACCTTCAATCCGGTGCGCTCCTTGCCACCGGCGCCAATGAGGTGATCAACGGCCGGCTTCGCTTTGGAATGTATACCGTCTTCGAAGATATCGAAACCATTGGCAGTCCCCAGGCGGAAGGAATCATCCACGTTTCCAGCGGCGCGGATCTCACGATCAATGCCGACATCAGAGGCGAGCTTGGCATCGTGAAGTCGGGCGGCGGCGTGCTGAAACTCACCAACACCGCCAACGCCTATGTGGGCCAGACGGTCATCAACGGAGGAACGCTTGCGGTGACCGTGGATGCGCTGGGCGTGGCGAATGCCCCCGTCATTCTCAACGGTGGTTCCCTGCAAGGCGCTGCTTCGACGAGCTTGAACGCGAGCCGTGGCGTGCAGTTGATCTCTCCGGTCAGCAACATCATTGACGTACCCACCTCCACCACGAATTTCTCAATCGCTGGACAAGTCACCGGCGCCGGCGTCCTCACCAAGACCGGCGCAGGCTCGCTTGTTCTCGGCAATGCGGGCAACAGCTACACCGGTACGACCGATATCTCCGCCGGCAATATTGCGGTTTCCGCCGCCGGCCAACTCTCCACCACGCAGGTCCGCCTGCAGGGGGGTGCTGTCCGCGGAACTGCCAATGCAACCATGGCCAACGCCCTGGCGGTCAACAGCGGCGCCGCAGGCATCCTCGTCGATCCGGGTGTCACCCTCGGTTGGAGCGGCACGATCACCGGCAGCTCCCAGCTGGTCATCGACGGCAACGGCGGCACCTTCAACCCCACCGGTAACAACGGCCTCAGCGGAGGTCACCTCGTCAAGGGCGGCGCAACCCTTCAATACACCGTCAGCCAGTCTAATGGCGTTGACCCCGGCGTCGGTATCCCGTATTTCGAACTCGACAACGGAACCGTCCAAACCATCGGTCAAACGGTCAACAGCAGCGGCACCAACGGCGTTGGTAGCTTCAGCGCCGGCAAGACCGTCAAGCTCGATGCCGGTGGGGGCACCTTCGACATCCAGCAGGGTGTCACCGTCGCCCCCAACACCGTCACCATCTTCGGCGCCATCAGCGGTGTCGGCGGTCTGACGAAGAAGGGTAACGCCACCAGGCTCCTGCTCACCGGCGCCCAGACCTACACCGGACCGACAACCGTCACCGGGGGTATCCTTGAGGTCACCGGCGACTTCCGTAAGAGTTCGGCCGTCACCGTCGCCGACGGACAGAAAATGGTCATGACCGCGGGCGGCAACCGGGTCCTCCAGACCGGTACGCTCAATCTCAACAGCACCGGCACGCTCGACCTGAACGATCAGGATCTGGTCGTGGATAACGGCAACTTCAACACCCTGTATGGAATGGTGTTGGCTGGGTACAGTCCCTCGCCGGACACCAACGTCACCGGTCTGATCTCCACCACCAGCCAGAACACGGGTGGCACCGCGATCATCGCTTTGTTCGATAACTCGCTGATCGGATTCGCTGACTTCCCCGAAAACAGCGGTAACACGATCGGTGCCAACGCCGTCGCCGGTAAGTACACCTACATTGGTGACACAAACTACGACGGACAGGTCTCAGCTCAGGATTACACGGCGATCGACGCGAACATCGGGACCAGCGTTCCCCTTGGTGTTTCCTGGTTCTACGGCGACACCAACTTCGATGGAAACATCGATGCCAACGACTACACCGGCGTCGACTCGGCGCTCGGGCTTGGTGCCGGCAATCCTTTGTCTGCACAGGGTTTAGCGTCTGTCCCGGAACCCGGTTCGATCGGTCTGGCGGTTGTTGCAGGAGCTGGAATGCTGCTGCGTCGCCGTCGGTCTAAATAAGGAGAACACACCTGCCCGGGCTCATGAAGAGTCCGGGCAGAGGTCGATAATATTTTTTACTTGGCATTATTGGTATATCGGTTATACTAGGGCACAGTAGGGCTCGAACAGGTCTGAGTGCCTTTTGGATTCAAGCTTAGGAATAGCCAGTCTCAATTGAAGATCTGGCGCTATCGTAGAGGGAGAGATTTTATGCGTCTTTCACGCACATCGATTCACAAAGCAGTCGCAAGCGTCGCTCTTGGAGCCGGACTGGTCTCCGCGGGCGTTGCGAATGCCGGTCTCGTTTATGATCTTCGTTTCACCGATGGCAGCCACACCAGGGTGGCAACCGCCGGTTCCTCATACTCGTTGGAACTGTGGGTCCGCGCCAGCGGCACCAACGGTAACAACCTGGATGACGGTCTTCAGAGCACCCTGACGACCCTCGTCAGCACGCAGTTCAATGGTGGAGCCATCGGAACTGGTGGAATCACCAGCGTGGTTGTGACGCCGTTGTTCCAAACGTCCAGCGGCACGACGCCGTTGTTCGCGAACGGTACTTCGAACAACATCACCGCCGACGGCATCGTGGACTGGGGTGGAACCTCCACTGCGTCTTCGGATCCGGGCTACATCCTCACCCGTGCAAATGGCGTGCAGACTGGCCCCAGCGTCGGGCAGGCCGTGGGTCCTCAAGCTTGGGAATTCCAGATCGCGAGCTTGACGATTGCGGTCAATACTCTGGGCACCGGTCCCGGTGCAACCACTTCGTTCAACTCCATCAAGCCCAACGCGAGCGGTGGTATCGGCGTCACGTACCTCGTCGGTCGCGTGGACAACGTGGCGTATAACGTCGTCAGCAACAACGCGATCCGGACTGCCGACACCTATAACAACAGCAGCGGCGTAACGTTCGTCGTGCCTGAACCGGCCAGCCTCGGCTTGGCTGGTGTCGCAGCGGTTGGCCTCCTCGGCCGTCGCCGTCGCACGAAGTAAGTTACCCTTAAGCTTGAATCCTACGACAGCTTGCACGGCTCGCGCTTAATCGGCGCGAGCCGTGATTTTTTGTGCCATAGCCCGGAATGATCCATCCGGCCCGTCTGCCGGTGGCTACCTCGGGAATCGGTGCGAATGGACCTCGACCAACTCCTGGAAGCCGCCGTGGGTCATTACGCACAAGGTGATCTCGCCCGCGCGGCGGAGCTCTCTGAGCAGGCTCTGAAGCTTGGCCGCGAGGACCCGGAGGCGCTGCATCTTCTGGGGGTTGTGAGATTGCACCAAGGGCGGGCTGCCGACGCTTTTCGATTGATCTCGCAAGCGATCGAGCGCGATTCAGCCGTGGGGGAATTTCACATGAATCTCGCGAGGGCGCTCACAGCCCTCGGTCGCGAGGATGAGGCCATCGCCGCTCTGCGGCAGGCGATCCTGCGGGAGCCGGGACTGGCCGGCGCCCATCTGCTGCTTGCGGCGGCGCTCGAGCAACGGGGAGGGCTCGAGGAAGCACGCGCCCACTTCGAGAGAGCGGTGGAGCTGGAGCCTGCCAATCCAGCCGCACGGCATCGACTCGGACTTTCACTCGCACAGTCCGGACAATTCCAGGAAGCGGAAGCGCACCTGAAAGAAGCGGCCGCGCTGGCCCCCAATTTCGCCATGGCGCACATGCACCTCGGCAACGTGCACAAGGCGCTGGGGGATCTCAACCGCGCGGTCATTGAACTTCGAACGGCGGCGAGCCTCGCACCCCAGGATGGGGAAGTGCAATTCAGTCTCGGCGGAATCCTCCAGGCGATGGAGCAGCTGGGTCCCGCACAAGAGGCGTATCGGGCGGCCTTGGCGCTGCGGCCGGATTATGTCGAAGCGCTGAACAACCTGGGCCTGACGTTCTATTTGCAGCGCCGATATGCTGAGGCGCTGCCTTGCCACCGGAAAGCGGTGCAGCTTCGCCCAACTCATGCAAATGCGCAGTGCGGGCTGGGGATGGATACGTTTGCGCTGGGCATGGTCGATGAATCCATCGCCGCATACCGTGCCGCGGTGACGCTGGATCCATCGGATGCGGCAACGCACGCGATCCTCGCCCTGGCGATGAACTACAGCGCCAGCTTGTCGCCGGAAGAAGTGACTCGAGAGCATTTTGCATGGGGCCGGCGGTTTGACGGATTCGCGGACGCTGTCCGGCCGCATCAGAACGGGCGCGAGCCGGATCGAAGGATCCGAGTGGGTTTTCTATCAGCGGATTTCATCGAGCACCCCGTGGGATTTTTCATCGAGCCCGTGCTCGAACATCTGGATCGCGGGCAGTTTGACGTGACCTGCTACATGGCCGGCCCGTGGAAAGACGACCTCACAACTCGCGTGCGAAAACTGGCGGGCGCGTGGCGCGAGGTGCATGCGCTATCGGATGTAGCGCTCGCCGAGCAGATCCGCGCGGACCGGGTGGATGTGCTGGTCGAGATGTCGGGTCTGACGCTGGGGAACCGTTTGGCCGCCGTCGCGCGGCGGCCCGCGCCGGTGCAGGCGACGTATCTGGGATTTCCGACGACCACGGGCGTGCGCAGCGTGGATTATCGAATCACCGATGCATGGGCGGACCCGCCGGGCATGACCGAGCATCTGCATACAGAAACGCTGCTGCGCCTGCCGAAAACATTTGCGTGCTATCGCGCGCCGGCCAATGCGCCGGAGGTTTCGGCGCTGCCCGCAAAGTGCTCGGGGCACGTGACGTTCGGCTTCGTGAATATGGTTTACAAGCTGACACCGGCAATGATCGATCTGTGGTGCCGGCTGCTGGAGAGGGCGCCCACTTCGCGGCTGATCATGGTGGTGGAGGATGATGCGCGCGGCCGAATCGCGGAGCTGATCGCAGCGCACGGCATTGATGCGCGCCGCGTGGATGTGATGGGCCGAAAAAAGCATGCGGAGTACCTGGCCCTCATCTCGTCGATCGACATCGCGCTCGACACGTATCCGTTCAACGGGCACACAACCACCTGCGACTGTTTGTGGATGGGCGTCCCGGTGGTCTCGCTGGCGGGGACAAGCGCCGCCCGGCGGGCGGGGGTTTCGGTGATGAACAACATCGGTCTGCCGGAACTGGTGGCCGAGGACGAGGAAAGTTATCTAAACATCGCCGCGCGATTGGCCGGAGACGTCCACCGGCTCGAGAACCTCCGGCAGGAACTGCGATCGAAGCTTCAAAGTTCACCGATCATGAACGGGCTGGAATTTGCCAATGATCTCGGCCATGCGCTGCGCGCGATGTGGCGGAGGTGGTGCGCCAACGGGCGTGCGTTGTAAGCGGGTTCGGGCGCTCGTCGTGGCGACGCCTGCGGCGCGGTCGACGCGAAGCGTCGAATAACCGCCAGTTTCGCGGCTATGTCGCGACCGCGACGCAGGCGTCGCCCCTACCAGCGCCCCATTCGGACCGTAGGTTTAGGGGGGCGGCCGGCGGTTTTTATATGGTATTGGGCAATCCAGGGGGTATCGTATGGGCTGACGCAGCAAGAGCCGGTCTCGTTGTAGACCCGGCCCAGATCGAAGAGGGAGAGATCGCCATGCAGCTTTCACGCACATCGATTTACAAAACGGTCGCAGGCGTCGCTTTCGGAGCAGGACTAGTTTCCACGAGCGCTGCGAACGCGGCCAGCATTATCTATGACCTTCGTTTTTCCGATGGCTCGCACCGGAAAGTTCCGACGGCGGGAAGTTCTTACTCTCTGGAGCTTTGGGTCCGTGTCAGCGGCACCAACGGCAACAATCTGGATGAAGGTCTCCAGAGCACACTGACAAGCATCGTCAGCACACAATCCAGCGGCGGAGCCATTGGATTGGGTGGAATCACCAGCGTGGCGGTTTCGCCACTGTTTCAGACGTTCAGCGGCACGACGCCTTTGTTCTCGAACGGAACCTCAAACAACATTTCCGCCGACGGCATTGTTGACTGGGGCGGAACCTCCACCGCGTCTTCAGATCCTGGCTACATCCTCACCCGTGCAAATGGTATTCAAACGGGCCCGAGCGTCGGGCAGGCCGTGGGCGCCAATGCCTGGGAATTCCAGTTGGCGACGCTCACGATTGCTGTGAACACCCTTGGCTCCGGCTTCGCCCCCGTGACGACGTTCAATTCGACCAAGCCTTTCGCCAGCGGCGGCATTGGAGTCACCTATATCGTCGGTCGGGTAGACAACCTCGCCACAAGCATCGCCAGCAACAATGCGGCCCGTCTTGCGGATACCTTCAACAACAGCCTCGGCGTAACCTTCTTTACCCCTGAGCCCGCGAGCATCGGCTTGATGGGCGCAGCCGCCATTGGCCTGCTCGGCCGCCGGCGGCGGATGAAGCGCTGAGTTTGCCGATTGCGTGGCAATAAAGCGACAGCCGAAGGGGACTCCTCTCAAGGCGAAATCCGGGCGTTTCCCAGTCTCGATTCCCCGCCATCGGGTATACTCCGACCATCCCGCTAAAGAGACGGGCAAGCTAGAGTGTGAACCGAGAGGGCGAGACGTGATTCGTGCGTATCAACGGTCCCTGAGTGCGGCGTCGGCGGCCGTGGCGATGCTCATCGCGGGGCAGACGCGGGCTTCGCTTTCGATCGATCTGCAACTGGCGGACGGCTCCAGGAGCGCGACCGTCAGCGCCGCCGGGCAACAGGTGCAGATCAACGTCTATGGCATCGTCACCGGCGCCAACGGCACGGGGGCGGATGACGGACTTCAGGCGGCTTCGGGATCGTTCAAAAGCACCGGCGCTCTGGCGGGGAATCTGGCGGGCGGGCTGGCGACGCCTTTCAACGGCGCAGCATCCTCCGCCGGAACGCAGGCGGATCTGGACAGCGACGGGGACCTCGACGTCGGTAGCAACAACTCCGCATCGACCGCTGGATTCTGGCTCGCGCGATCGACCGCGGCCCAGTCGCCGAACGGGTATTCCGATCCAGCGGTCGCGCCTTCAACTTATGGGACGGTCAATGTCGCATCGTATCGCGTGCAGCTTGGGACGCTGACGTTTACGGCGGGTTCCACACAGGCGCAGGCGACGCAGATCAACTTCACGCCGCGGAATTCATCGAGCGCGGCACAGTGGTTTGAGGAAGTTTTTTCTCCCTCGAAAAATCCGGGCAATGGAACCTTTGCCGCGGGGATTACGCCGGTGACGATCACGCTCGCTCCGGAGTGGGCCGTTGATGCGGGTGGAGACTGGGCGACGCCGGGGAACTGGTCGGCGGATATTCCGGACGGCGCCGGCGTGAAGGCGCAGTTTCTCTCGGCAATCCAGGCGGATCGGACCGTCACGCTCGCGGGGCAGCGGACGCTGGGCGCGATGACGTTCGACAATGCCAATCGTTACACGATTGCCGGCGCCGGGCCGCTGGTGATGGATGTGGCATCGGGGGACGCGCGGGTGGAAGTGCGGAATGGGAATCACACGATCGCGACGCCGCTGACGCTTCAGAAGACGACGGTGTTCGATGTAAAGCTCGCCGCGAATCGGCTGGTGCTTTCGGGAGACATGACCGCTGCCGCGGGAGCGGGCGTGATCAAGCAGGGCGCGGGCACGCTCGAGGTGAAGCACGTTCGTGCGGATGCCTTCTCGATCACGGAGGGAGCCGTTGAGGTAACCGCGAGCGGAACCGACGCCGGTGTGAGCTATGTCAATTCGCTTTCGATCGCGGGCAGCGCGAAGCTCGATCTAAACGACAACGATCTCGTCGTAAACACCGGCAACTTCGCCGACATCCAAGCCCTGGTCTTGAACGGCTACCGAGCCGCACCCGACACCTCCGCAACAGGAATCGTCTCCACCACCAGCCAAACCCTCCACGCCGGCACCACCATCCTGGCGCTCTTCGATAACTCGCTCGCTGGCTTCAGTGACTATCCATTCGATAGCGGTCGCACGCTCAGCGCGAATGCCATCGCGGGAAAATACACCTACATCGGCGACACCAACTACGACGGCCAAGTGAGCGCGCAAGACTACACCGCCATCGACGCCAACATCGGAACCAGCGTCGATCCCGGAATCTCCTGGTTCTACGGCGACACCAACTTCGATGGCAAC
>JBBRYX010000003.1:0-271758 GCA_038237225.1 Tepidisphaerales bacterium
CCGGCTGTGGGAGCGTCTGGGATTGCCGAAGTTGTCAGCGGGTGTCCGCTGACCGGGTATCAACCGAACCGCCGGATGCGGACCCGCATGTCCGGTGGTGTGGGAGGGGAGCGGCGGCGACGCCGCCCCCTATCCCGATTGGGGTTCGCCGTCCGGAACCAACCGCGGCCTTCCGGCAGCGGCTAGACCTTCCGGCGTACTTAAGCGGCTTGGGGGATGAAGCGTTGGAGGGGTTGCGGAAGCTGTTTGATGCCGCGGCGGAGCGCTTTGTCGACGGCATATTGCATCGACAGCTCAACCCGTCGGCACACTTTTTCATCGGGTTCAACGCCGAGCTTGCGCATCATGGAGATCGCCCATTGCCAGACGTGGTATTCTTCTTCACAGCGGCGCTTGTAGGTGCTGAAGCCGATGGCGTGGTGGCCGACTTCGTGAAGGAAAATCGCCAGGGAGATCGGCGTCTTGGGGACAGGTGATTCGATCCAGTTAATAGTGCGTCCGTCGTGGTAGTAGACGCTCCAGGCGCAGCCGCTCATGTTGCGGCGCCATTTGCGCACGCGGATGTCGTAGAGCGTCTTCATCCTCTCGACGATGTCGGTGTAATCATGCATGAGCCATGTTTCATCGGCACGATCGCGGCCAACTGTAGAACGCATGGCGATGTAACGCCGTCTTGACGTAACATGCTTCACGCATGACCTGGCTGGCAAACGCCGCATTTCTCGAACCCGCTCCGCAGCCGTTCTCGTGGAGAGTCTTCCTGACACTGTTGTTCGTGCTGTTGATATCGGCCGCCACTTTTGCCGCACTGGTTCGGCGGTGGACAACGCAACGCCACCGCGTCGTGTTATCGGACTGGGCCAAGGGTAGAGGTTTCCATGTCGTCCCACCAGAGCAGGCGCCGGCGCTGCCGCGGAATCCCAAGACCCCGCTACGCGTCATCCGCGCGATCAGCGATGAGTCGACATGGCTGCTTGAGGTGGAGACTGATGTCGCCAGCGCACCGAATTGGCATGTGCTGTTGCGCAACATTGGTCGCGAATGGAAACCCACCGGCCTGCGCCCGGCGCACGCGACGATGAGTTGGCTCGATCTGTTTTCGCTGTCGAGTTACCCATCGCTCGGGAACGTAGAACGCTTTGTTGTTTACGGCACCGACACCCAATCGGCGGAAGCATTGTCGAAGAGTCAGATTCGAGGATTGCTGCCGCGCGATGTCGGGCTGCTCTTGCACGGCCCCTGGCTTATCCTGGATTTTTCGGACCGGAAATTTGATCCGATCGAGTTTGATCGCATGACGGCGCTTGCGGAACAACTCGCGGCGCATCTGCCCATGTAGGGGCGGCGCCTGCGTAACGCCTGCGTCGCGGCGATTAAGCAAGCCACTTTCGCATATCCACCACCCATTCGACCCCTTCTGAAACCTTGCCTGAGGAATCGACGAAGCGGTAGGCATCTTCGTACGGTGTTGACTGAAGAGCCTGAAAACCGAGGCGTTTGTAGAGCGCGAAGGCGCGGGGATTCCTTTCGGGCTCAACCCGCAGATACAGATGCCCGTAGCCTTTCACGATCGCGAATTCCTCGACGGCCGTCACCATCGCGGCGCCGATTCCGTGTGAGCGCATTGCTGGAATCACGAAGAGATCCATCATCAGCGGCATCTGATGCTGCCGATCCCAGCCCATCTCAGGGCGGAAGTAGAGCATCACCATGCCGATGATCTCGTCGTCCATCTGGGCAAGCAGGTAGCGATAACGGTCGGGACTGGCGTTGCGAATGCGATCGGCATGAATGACGCCCATGGGACGCAGCACATTGAGCGCGTCGAGGTCCTCGTGCATCGCGTCGCGAACGATCAATTGTGTTAGATCAAGGTTGTCCATCGTTAACGTAGCATGGGCGTCTCGCCCATGCATGTGAAGAGACATGGGCGAGACGCCCATGCTACCGTTAGCCTTCTCGTTGCCAAATGCCGTCGAGACGGGAGAAGTTCGTTCTCGCGCCATCGATGAACGAACTTCCGCCCCATTTGCGCACCAGAATATCCACATGATCGGGATTAATCGTGATGACATTATAAGCGTTCGGCTCGCCGCGCCTTCGCGTGCTGGTCGCGGTGCCGGCCTGCACGGAGAGGATCGATCTTTTCACGGCTTCGTGGTGCGTTCGAACGTCGCCGCTGTATCCCATGTGCAGGTGCCCGGCAAGCAGCATGTCGATGTTGTGCCGCTCCATTTCCGCCAGTGCCCGCCTTGAGCCATGCACGATCCCATGCAGCCGCTCTTTCGGCGGCGGAATGAACGGATGGTGGGTCACCACGATTTTGAACACCTCCGCCCCGACGTCCTTGGCGCGCAGCTCGACATCCAGCAACTGCTCTTCCGAGATCCGGCCATCCTTCCAGAACCCGTCCCACTTGAAGGTGAACGAGCGCGCGGTGTTGATGCCGATGACGAGAAGCTCCGGATCCTGGTACACGGGCCGCAGATCGTGCGTGATGTATTTCAGGTAACGCCCGAGCGGAAAGAAGAACCGCCGGATCACGTTGAACAGCGGAATATCGTGGTTACCCGGAATGACGAGCTGCGGCGTCGGCAGCCGCTTCATGAACGCCGCCGCCTGCTCGAACTGGCCCGCCCGCGCCCGCTGCGTAAAATCCCCGCTCATCACGACCAGCGACGGCTTCAGCTCATTGAGGTCCTGCACCACCGCCTCCACCACCGCCGGGTCGATGAGATCGAAGTGAATGTCTGAAATGTGCGCAAGGGTCCGCATTCTCAAGGGTTTGTATGCGAAACCCGCCTGCCACTGCAATAAATCGAATTCATCTACGAAACTTTTCGTTGACAACTACGAAGAGTTTCGTAACAATGTCCTCATGACTTCGGCTCGATCGGCAAAACGCGCTCCCAAACCTACCGAAGCCGAGCTTGCCATCCTCGCTGTGCTCTGGGAACGGGGCCCAAGCACCGTCCGGGAAATTCACACCGAGCTTGGCGACCGCACCGGCTACACCACGATTCTCAAACTGATGCAGATCATGACGGAAAAGAGGCTGCTGACGCGCGAAGAGCGCGGCCGCAGCCACGTGTATCGCGTCACCAGCGACGAGGCGCACACGCAACGGCGGATCGTTGATGATCTTCTCCAAAAAGCCTTCGGCGGATCGGCGCAAAAGCTCATCGTCGCCGCGTTGTCCGCCAAGAAATCCACGCCCGACGAAGTTGACGAGATCAAGCGCCTGCTCGATGAATACAAAGGAGGTCTGAAATGAACCCGTTCACTCCGTGGCTCCAATCCCCCGCTACCGAGCAAGTCGCCAGGACACTGCTCCATTCTCTCTGGCAGGGGGGTCTGATCGCGCTCGTGCTTGCGATTACGCTGCGCTCCCTTTCAACTCGCCGCCCCAATGTTCGCTACATCGTAAGCTGCGCCGCACTCGCATTGATCGTCATCACCTGCTTCATCACGTTTTTCAGTCAAAGCGATCTCCGCACGAAACCCGCCGGTACGGCGCCGCTTGCCGTTTTGCCCGTTCAACTGAATCAACCTCTCGACGTTCCAACGCCTTCCCACACGGTCTCGTTCGCGGACATGCCCGCACCGCAACGTCTTCTCTCTCCTCTCATCGTCTCGATCTGGATCCTTGGCGTCTTTGGCTTCTCCCTCTACCACGTCGGAGGCTGGCTCTGGCTTCAACAACTTCGCAACATTCCTTCCCGGTTGGATCACGTCGCGCTGCAAGCGCTTGCGCAAAAGCTGAAACTTCGCCGCACCGTCGGCTTGATCGAATCCGCAAGAGTCACCGGTCCCTGGGTCGTCGGCATCTTTAAGCCGATGATCCTCGTCCCCTTGGGTCTCTTGAACGATCTTTCCCCGCAACAGGTCGAGGCCATTCTCGCACACGAGCTCGCGCACATCCGCCGCCACGATTACCTCGTCAACCTGGGTCAGGCGTCGATCGAGACGCTGCTGTTCTATCACCCGGCCGTCTGGTGGATCAGCAATCAGATTCGACAGGAGCGCGAATGCTGCTGCGATGAAATTGCCGCGAGCCTGTGCGGAGATCCGGCGATGTATGTCGAATCGCTGATGGCTTTGGAAGAGCAGCGCGGCTTAATGGGGGGCTTGGCGCTTGCCGCCACGGGCGGAAAGCTCGTCTCGCGCGTGCGGCGAGTGCTCGGGGCGCCTGAGCGAACGCGGGGGACGCGAATTCGTTCCCTCAGCGCCGCCGTGATGGCGCTGGGGATTCTCGCAATGCCGTTGCTTCTGAGTCAGTGTTCCAAGTCTGCATCTCAGCCAGCGACAGCCGCTTCAAAAGATGCAACGGAAACACTTCACATCGTCCTCGCCAGCCAAGACATGCGGCTGGGGGATAAACCGATATCGTGGGAGGAATTGGAAAAGAAGCTTGCCGCAATTCCCGCCGCGGCGAGGCCTCGCACGATTCTTTCGCTCGGCGTGGCCAATCCGGAGATGCCGTTCTCGCGATACCATGATGCTTCGGGACGGTTGATTCGCCTGGTGCAGCAGTATGATCTGGCTTATTTCAGCACGACAGGGATGGAATCCGTAACAATGCCGTTGACGTCCGGCGGAACCAATGGCAGTGCGCGGACGCCGGATTCCATCGAGGCGTGCATGAGCAACCTTCGTTATGTTGACATGGCGATCAATTCCTACCGAAATGCGAATGGCGGTCGTCTGCCTCGCGATCTGGGCGGCACGCTTGGGTTCTTCCCATCCGACCTGAAAGAGGGGAACCTGGACCGGCACCGGACGGATGCCCAGAAAGCGCAAAGCTATCTCTGCCCGGAGGATGCCAAGGCAAAGCACACGCCAGAGAAACCGACGGCACAATGGGTGAATGAGAATACCTCGTATAACTACCTGGGAACTGCCGAGGCAAAAGTCGATGGGATCAAGGGGGACTGGAGCACCGTTGCGCTGGCGTACGAAAAGGGGTCGGACGAGCACGCCGGGCTGGTGCCGGTGCTGTTTCTGGACGGACACGTGGAAGCGGTGAACCAGGACCGGCTCAAAGCGATCGTGCAGGCTTCGACTTATACGCTCAACGCGGCAAAATGAAGTGGGCTCGAAGCATCGCCGGCTACAACCCCGCCTCCCGCCAGATATTCTCCATGGATTTTCCCACCACCTTCGTCCGTGCCGCATCATCCGGCAGATTCTTCAACTCATCCTTAAACGGCTCCGGTGTCACCGGCCCGTCATATCCAATCTCTTTGAGAGCCTTCAGGAATCCCACAATATCAATCACCCCCGTCTCCCCCGGCAGCATGCGCACGTTGTCGATCTGCTGATCCACCTTGACGCCGCGCGGCGCATCGTTCACGTGGACGTAAACCACCTGCTGGGCCTTGAGCGCCTTCAGGTCCGCGAGCGTGCCGTGGGAGGTGTACCAGTGCCAGCAATCCAGAAGCAGCCCGACGTTTGAACCGATCTCCCGCCCGAGGCGCAGCATGGCTTTTGACGTCCAGATAAACGGATATTTCTGCGTATCCCGCAACGTCTTGGGTCCGATGAACTCGAGCCCCAGGTTCTGCCCAAATTCTCCCAGCGTCTGCCCGATCGGCTTAAACCGTTCCACGTGGAACTTCCAATTCGCTTCCATCGCGCGCTCATTGGAGCAAGGCATCACCCACGTAAAACACCGCGTTACGCCAAGCGCGTGCGACGCCTTCGCGCAGCGCGCCAGGTTCTTCATGTCGCTTTGATATTTCTCTTCCGACTGCCGCCATTCCACCGACAATCCCCATCCGGCCGGCTTGATCCCGCGATCGGCGAACATTTTCTTCACCGCATCGGCGCCAACGCGATCGATGAGATCTGCCGTCGCCGGACCCGAGAATTCCAATCCCTCAAATGCCCCCGCTTTCGCGGCGGCCAGCGCCGCTTTGAGGTCTGGAGGATTTACGTGGATCGCGTGCGGCGACAGCGTTTTGTACATTCGAACTCCTGTTCCGAAGCATCCTACGCAAGCTCTATCGCCTGCCAATAGCGCACCTCCGGGAAGCGTTCGCCGTTTCGCTCAAAGAATTTCACCCTGCCCGGCTGCAACGCGAATCCAATCCGCTCATAGAAACATCGCGCCCGCACATTCTGCTGAAGTGTCCACACAGCAACGTCCGCATAACCGGCGTCCCGCAGTCGCTCCAATGTCGCTTGCCACAACGCATACCCACAACCGCGCCCCCAGAACCTGGGCGTGACGTAAATCGCGTGCAACTCCCCATTCACTTTGGGATCGATCCCGTCATCGCGACAGTGCCCATACCTCGTGAATCCCGCAATCTCACCGTCTACTTCGCACACCAGATTCTTTGCCGGATTCGTTGGATCTCTCAGATACGCATCCCATTGCGCGGGCCGCTTCTGGTTCCACTCCTCGATTGCGTCCGCGGGCAATATCTCGCGATACGCCTCTTCCCACGACGCGACATGAGCGGCCGCCAAGCCCGTCGCGTCGGATAATTCACCTGCGCGAATTGTCATAACTTCGCTCCCTCGCTACGACTTGTTCGAGTCTGCGTCTGTCCACGGATGACCTTTCGGATCAATCGCCGATTCACCGCCGGGACCATCCGCCGGGCCATGCGGAGCAACATCCGATCCAACGTGCTCAACTCTCGATTCATCTCAACCACGCAGTTCATGACCGACCTCTTTCGTAGCACGGGCATCTTGCCTGTGTCCGGACCGCTCACGTGGACACATCACCGATGCCGCGATCACGACCTACTCCGCGCCTTCGCGCACGACTTCTTTCCTCTGCTCCCGCAGATACTGCATCAACTGCTGGAAGTATTCCGGCTCGCCATTCGGCGCAAGCTCGAAGAGCAACTTTTCTTCGCTCGCCGGCGCAAACTCAAAATCCTCCGGCCGCTGAAACAAACTGATCACCCGTTCCATGACGATTCACCACCTTTATGCAATCCTATTAAATACAATCACTTCCAGACCCAACACACCTGTAACACGCGAACATCCATTTCCGCTTCCAGATCAGACGTTCTGACTTGTTAAGCTGCCCGTTCGCGTCAACGCGAGTCGAAGAAACCAGACCCTAAGTCGGATTTCTCTTTCCCGGTTCAAAAACGCTGATTTTTCAGGTGTTTTTTTGCCGGGAAGAACTCCCGGCGGTGAGGCGGGGAGTTATGCGCACGTGCCGAGCGCAATATCGGTGACGCGTCGCGTCATCGATTTGCACGAGGCCTTCGGATTTTGATACCAATGCTTAAACATAACTTTCCTTCTCCGGCACAACGCCGGCGAGCCAACGATTATTCCGCGGAACGTCTTAAATTGCAAATGAAAAATTCCGACATCGCTCCACGACCTTCGCATCGCGTACAATTCCAGCCATGAAGTTGCCCGTTCCGTTGAATGTATTGGCCACCCCGGAGCCCTGGTACGCGGACGGCCTCGACTTCACCTGCTCGCAGTGCGGCAACTGCTGCACCGGCGGCCCGGGCTATGTCTTTCTCACGCGCGAGGAAATTCGGCGCGTCGGTGATCACCTCAAACTCGCGCCCGAGCAGGTGGTCGACAAGTATTGCCGCAAAGTCGGCTCGCGCATCAGCCTGAAGGAAAAGCGCGGGCGCGGCGGATATGACTGCATTTTCCTCGAAGAGATCCAAGCCACCCGACGCCCCGAAGGGGCCGATCGCGACATTACCTACACGAAGCGCATCTGCTCGATCTACTCGGTCCGGCCGCTCCAGTGCCGGACCTGGCCGTTCTGGGACGGCAACCTCGCCAGCCGCAAAAGTTGGGATGCGGCCGCGGAACGCTGCCCGGGCATGAACACCACGGGACGGCGCTTCAGTCAGGAGCAGATTGAATCGCTGAGGGATGCCAACGACTGGCCCGAAAATCCCCCCTCCTCCGCCAAATGATTACCGCCGTCGGCGTCTGACGAGCAGCAAGCCGGCCGCGGCAATCCCGATCGCGCCCGGCTCCGGCACGGCGGGTGCTCCGGCTACGGCCAGCGGATTGCCTTGCCCGAGCCCGAGTGCCGCGTCGATGCCGGTGTAGTCGGTTGCATCGATATTTCCGTCGAAGTTGGTGTCGCCGTAGAACCAGGAGATGCCGACATTGGCGCTGGTGCCGATATTCGCGTCCGTTGCCGTGTAGTCCTGGGCGGTCACTTGCCCGTCGTAGTTGGTGTCGCCGATGTAGGTGTATTTGCCGGCGATCGCGTTCGCGCTGATGGTGTCGCCGCTCCCAAAGGGGTAATCGATGAAGCCGGCGAGAGCATTGTCAAAGAGCGCGAGAATGGTGGCGCCATTGTGCACGGTCTGGCTGGAGGTGGAGATAATTCCGGTCGCCGAGGAATCGGGGCCCGAGCGATAGCCCCCGAGAACGAGCGCCTGTAGCGTCGCGAAATTGCCGCCGTTGACGACGAGATCGTTGTCGTTGAGATCGAGTGTGCTGACGCCATCGATGGAGAGCGTGTTGGTGTGAAGGGTAATGTTGCCGTTGGGGTTTACGATCGCGCGGTTGGCTTCGATGATTTTCACATCGCGCAGGTGCTGGGTGGAATTGATGATGGCCTGGACGCCGGAGGAGCCGGGGATTCCAACTTCGAGATTGAGGGGCGCGGCGGAGGGGCTTCCCGCATCGCTGCCGAGGACGACGGTGCCGGCTGAGATGGCGAGCGTTGAGTTGGCGACGTGCGACTGGGCGCCGCTGAGCGCGAGCGTGCCGCTGCCGGATTTGGTCAGAGTCACGCCGCCCGCGATCGAGCTGGAAGCGGGTGTCCAGATCTCACCCGGCAGAAGATTCAGGGAGCCGGTGAAGGGAAACACTCCAGCGGTGACCCTGGCGGCAGTGGAGAGCACCAGCGGCGCGCCGCTGGTCGCGCCGGGGATGACTTCATCCGAAACGTTCACGTTGTGGGTTGCGGAGAATTCACCGACGGCGGAGGTGTTGACGACGATGTTGTAGTTATTGCTGTTGCCGGGGGCGATCGGCGTAACCGTTTGCGCCAATCCGGTGACGAACCTGGACGCGTCACCGGTGACGTTGACGGAGGTGATATCGAGCGATGCGGTTTGACCGGAAGCGGCGGGCTTGTTGAAAACCGCGAACGCCTGCGAGCGCGTGAAGGTCTGCGGGACATAATCGAAGTCCACGTTTTTGGCATCGGTGTCGGTGGCGGCAGAGAACGAGCCTTCCGAGTGATCGACCGCGGTGACGTTGTAGGTCACGGCGACGGGATTCACGCTTTCACCGGTGAGGCCGCCTTCGGCTTGCACGGTGAAGTTGAGCGTGCCGGACTTGGCGCCGACACCGGGGAAATTGGCGGAGATGGAGCGGGCGTTTGCCAGAGTGACCGGCGCGTTGAAAAGGATATCGGATCCCGCGGGGACGAATGAACCATTGCCGTCGGCGGGCGAGGCATTGGCTTTGACGGTGGGGCGGGTATTGCTGTCGTCGCTGCCGACGGTGGAGAGCGCTACGGGAATTCCGATCGCGGTATTTCGGATCACCCGTCCGGTATAAGCGGTCGCGGTGATGACGCGATTATCGAGGACCTGTCCGTTCAATGTGATGGTGTCGTTGCCGTCGGCGGATCCCTGACCGGCCGAAAGGCTCGTGAGGTCGGTGTTGTTGATTGTGACGGTTCCGGTTTTCAGTCCGGTGGTAGCGGTGGAGGCGGAGAGGGCGACGCTCAGCGTGCGCGTTTGGGCGTTGAAATCGAAAGGCTGGCCGGTGCCGGCGTCGGGAGTGGTCGCAGAGCCGCTGACGGTGATGTCGTAGGTGGTGGGCGTGGAGCCCGCCTTGGCAATGACCACAGAAGAACTCGCGGCAAACGCGCCGTTCTTCATGATGCGCTGCGTCAGCGTGGTCGATGAAACGCCGCCGCTGGGCGCGAGCGTGCCGGTGCCGATGAAGATGGCCGAAGAGTTGTTGCCCTGTGTGGGCGCGCCGAAAATGGACCAGACGTACTCGGGGTGGTCAATGAAGGGATTGCGGTTTCCCTGGTAGTAGGTGGGGTTGAGGGCGTGGTTCGTCAGATCACCGGAGCTGCCGTAGATGACTTGGTTGCGGCGGCGTTCGAAGTTGTCCACACCATCGACGTAGTTCCAGTGGAGGAGCGAATTCAGGTCGCCGAAGTTGAAGACGGCGGGCACGCCGTTCTTGATATCGAGGTTTGACGCGCTGGTGCCTCGGCTGGGATTAGAAGGATCGAACCAGCGAGTGGCCATATAGAAGATCGAGCGGGAGACGTCGCCGCGGTCGGCATCGCCGGGATAGAAGTAGGTGGTGCCGGCGTTGGAATTGTTTCCGTAGCTTCCGCTGGGGGTGCTGTTGTTGATGTAGAAGCCGTACCCGTTGTCGCTTCGGCTGCTGTTGATGGAGACGGTGGCGGGACGGAGTTCGAATGCGTCCGAGCCGACGCCGACGTAGGCGTTATCGACGATGGTCGCGCCGCCGTTCTGACTGGGGCTGAGACCCATTAGAAACTTCGGCCAGACGTGTTCGCGGTTCCAGGTTGTGCCTCCGTCCCACTTTCCGTTGTTCGAGCCACGGTTGTAGGCAAACAGCATGGTGGTGAGATTGTTGGGATCAAGGTCCTCACCGCCGCCCGTGGTGGGGGTCCCCCCAAGCTGGCCGGTGCCCATCGCGTACCGGGACTCCCCATAAGAGCGGCCGGTGAAACCGGTGGAAATGATGCTTCGCAGGTTGGTGCGGAGGGTGAAACCGGTGCCGGTGGCGGCGTTGTAGTAGGTGGTAGGCGGCGCATAGGCGGCGAGAGGCGCCTGGTATTGCGCGTAGGCGTCGGCAGACAAAGCCAGGGCGGTCAGGGCGGCTGCCCTGGGAACTAAGAATCGTTTTTTCACTAATGTTCTCCCAATGAGAATATAACCGGTTTAACGAGAGCGGGGGCGGAAAAATCGCATGTCAGCAGCAATACGCGAAGGGCCGGGGATTGTGCGGAAGTGAATCGTCAAAAGCGATGCATTTTGATGCATTATGTTGCAAATCGGGAGGGGGCAATATGACCGGGGCGGTCATGGACGGAAGTCTTCAGTTGTCAAAGAACGGCGCGGAGGGGAAGGATAGCATATGTTAGGGTGATGTTCAATAGGAAAATGTAAAATGCGACGGTGTGGGATTCTGAAGGACCGAGCGGGGGGGATCAATTTTTTGATAAGATGAGAGCGCAGGGAGCGTTTCCGCGGTCGCGGCTCAGCAGATCGGGTTGACGGCGAGCAGTTGGGAGGGGTTGAGGTCTCGTGTCAATGCTATTTCTGATCCGGGGCGGTGGTCGCTTGGGTGGGGGGATTGAGGGCAAGATATTCTGGTTGGGTGGGCGGGGGTTCCCCGGTCGCGGTGGGGTTGTGGGGGACGACGAGTCGGCCGCAGTCAGGGCAGAAGGTGGGGCCGTCCTTGCCGATGGTTTCGTTGAGGAGGACGGCGGTGGGGTCGGATTTGGGTTTGCCGTCTTTGGTCCAGTAGCAGAGTTCGGCGGGATAGCCGGTTTGCTTTTGGGAGAGGGGGGAGAGGACGGGGATCTGCATTCCGGCCTGGAGCTTCACCTTGAAGGGGCGCGGGGGGTCGAAGGCGGCGTCTACGAAAATCCGTTCGTTGGCGGCAGCGGCTTCCGACCCGGACCGAGCAACAAGCGGGACGACGAAGTACGCCAAGAGAGCGAGAGCGATGCAAGCAGCCAGAAAGCTGGTGACGCGGCCGAGTGTGGTCTCGAAGAATTTGGGTCGCGCCTGCTCCATGAGACTCGCCGCTAGTTGATGGTTCTTTTGACGTTGCCGCCGTAGGCGTCTTGACAATCTTTGTACATGATTGATCCGTCGAGGACGCACCCTTTGGGCAGCCACATTTCCGGATTTGCGCCCTGCAGGTCTCCCATAGTCTCTACATGACCATCGTAGAAACCGACGTTGAAGCGAAATAGGTCCGCTGAACCCTTTGGCGTTCGCTTGCCGTGTCGGAAGGCATAAATCCGAGCATCGACGGTGCCGACTGGGGTGTTTTTGGGGGCCCAACTCCGGTCATAGGAGTGATTGGTCTTGGCACCGAACCACGGTCCGTTTGTACAGGCGCACATTCCTCCGTCGCCGCCGGTGCCTCCAGCGGAACTTGCTATTCCAAGATCAACGTCAGGCAATACGTCTCCCGCTGAGAATCGGGCTCCGTCGGCGATATAGATTTTCTTCGCGACATTTCCAATTTTTGTAATCTTGGGGGCGTAGCTTGGGGCATTGTTCTGGGTACTGAAGCCGAACATCGTTCCCGACGGCTTACTTCCATCGGTGTAAGATCCATCGTTGAAAAACAGCAAGAACGCTCCAGCGAGGTCATAGGAGGGAATGACATCCACCTTCATGCTTGTGTTCAAGGGGAAGGAGCTAGCGAACGGACCACCGAGGACATCGTTGTCCGGACAGACGAACACTTTCTGCTTCCGAAGTTGTTCGAACCGCGCCAGTCGGTTGGCGGCTGTCTCTCCTTCATCGAATTTGATCCCCATTTGCTTGGCGATTGGCGTCATCCAATCCCAACCGGCGAGAAGAGTAGGAAACTTCGCCTCTCCATACCCGGTTTTGGCCCTTCCTTTGGCATCAAACAAGACGCGACCGCTGGTGGACATACCACCGGGAATGCCGCCGTTGTTGGTGGCGACATACATATTCATTGCCTGAAGGATGCTGCGGATATTGGCGGCACAGGTGATTGCGTTGGCGGCGCGACGGGCCTTCTGGAGGGAGGGGAGCAAGATCGAGATCAGCAGCGCGATGATGCCGATGACGACGAGTAATTCGACCAGCGTAAAGCCGCAGCGACGCATGAGATGACGACTGTGCATGGCATTCTCCCTGGTAATCTATTTCCTGACGGTTGCGGACAGGCAAAGGTTCTGGTTGATTGCTTTTCCTGGGATCAGTTCATCTTTCGGTGTTGGCATCGGAATGCGGACGACGATTAGCCTCATATTCCTGTTTCGTTGGCGGGGGCTTGCCTCCCGATTGCGGCGCGGGATTGTGGGGACGAACCAGTCGTCCACAGTCAGGGCAAAAGGTGGGGGGCGCTTTACCGATGTATTCATTAAGCAAAACAGGTGTCGGATCTTTCTTTGTTCCGCCGTCTTTGGTCCAGTAACACATCTCCGCGGGATATCCGGTTTGCTTACCACTGGGGCCCTCGACTGGGACGGTCATACCTGGCTTCAGGGTCCTCTTGAATGCCTTGGGCGGCGAGTAAGAGGCATCCATGAAGGTTCGACTGGATGACGCGGCCTCGCTATCGCTGGGACCGAAGACGTTCCAAAGGGCATAAGCGCAAATGACCAACATCACGCAAGCGGCGACGATGCCGGCGATCTGTCCGCCTTTGGTTTTGAAGAATTCGCGCAGACCACCAGCCATTCGCTTAGCCTTTCAGGCCTGAGGCAACATCGATTCGTGGGTCGGTGTACATCACCGAGACTGAATTGCCGACTCTGAGTATACCGAAAGTCTATTTGAGAAGGCAAAATTAACGGAATTCGATGTTCTGGCAATGGGGTGAACCTGACGCAACCGGGCGGGCGGGGTCTCGTGAAACGTTTGAAACCTTGGAAAGGGGCAGATGTCGGCTGCAAAGAATAGAAGTGGATTCTGTGAAGAAATCGCTAGGATAGCGTGAGGCATCGTGAGGAGCGGCAAATATGACGCAGACGTCTCCGGGGCAAATGGATTCAAATCGTCGGAAGAAGAAGACGAACCCGCTGTTGCTGTTGGTTCTTGCGATCATCGCGGTGGGCGTGTTTGCGCTGGGATATTGGCTGATCCAGGTGAAGAAGCCAATGGCGGAAAATCAGGAACTGAATCAGGAAACGGTTACGAGGATCGTTGGCTTGCTCGATGCGCATCCGCTGAAGCTTGATGAGCGGTATCAGGATGCGGACGGAGACTTGTTGCCGGACTCTCCGAAGGATCCGAAGGATCAACTTGATCCGGCCACGGTTACCTTGTCGTACGTGGCGACGGAGGATCCTGAGGAATACAAGGGGCGATTTACGGAGCTGATGGCGCATTTGAGCAAGGCGGCGGGGAAGCCGGTTGAGTATGTTCTGTTTAAGAGTCCCGGGGCGGAATTGCGCGCGATGCGCGAGGGCAAGCTCCATCTCGCCGGATTCAGCACGGGGAATTTGCCGCAGGCGGTGTGTTGGAGCGGGTTGATTCCGTTCTGCAGATTGGCTTCAGACAGCGGCATGAGTGTTTATCAGATGGAAGTCATCGTGCCGGCCGACAGTCCTATTAAGACAATCGCGGACATCCGCGGTCATGAGTTGACGCTGACTGAGCCGGGGAGCAACTCAGGCTTCAAAGCGCCGCTGGTGCTGCTGAAGGATCACGATTTGAAGCCGGTGCGAGATTTTAAGATTCGGTACTCGAACGGACATGAGGAATCGATTGCGGGCATCGCGAGCAAGCAGTATGAAGCGGCGGCGGTGGCGAACGACGTGTTGAGTCGGGAACTGACGGCGGGCCGGATCAAGAAGGAACAGTTTCGCTCGATCTACAAGTCAGAGGATTTTCCAACGGCAGCGTTCGGGTATGTTTACAACCTTAAGCCGGCGCTGGCGAAGTCTCTTAAGGAAGCTTTTTCAAGCTTTGACTGGAAGGGGTCGGGGTTAGAAAAAGCGTTCGGTCCGAGCGGGCAAACGAAGTTTGTTCCGGTGGATTATAAGAAGGACTGGTCGCTGGTGCGGCGGATCGATGGGGAGATTCGCTCGACGCGAACTCTGGAGTCGATGGCGACGACGGAGCCTGTGGACGAGCCGGAGGCAACGATGCCGACAACGGCGGTGACTCGGCCGGCGACTAATCGGCCTGCGGAGCCGGAAGTGCGACCGGAGAGGTAGGTTTGGTAAATCCGAAATCCGAAGCACGAAATCCGAAACAAATTCAAAATTGCAATGGGGAAATTCCACACGGAAGAAGCGGTGGATTGAGGCGCATTGGAGATTTTGAGCTTTGGATATTGAGATTTGTTTCGGATTTCGGATTTCGTGCTTAATTTGATCGGTGATCTTTACGGAAGATCTTGGGTACCAGCGGCAATTGCTGGATGGGGAACTCATCGAACAAGCTGGGGCGATCGACCAGTTCACCGGCGTGTCTGATGGTGGCGAACTTTCGATTGGCGACGACATCGGCGGTGCGGATCTGGTCGAGGATGAGCTTTCCGCCATGGGCGTCGCGGGCGGGGAGATCGAGGGTGGCGCTGGGGGGGAGGACCATTCCGAAGTTGACGGGCTCGAAGCCTTCGCGTTCGAGGCGGCGGATGGCGATGGGGTCCTTCGAGGCGTTTTGGATTTTGAAGCGCAGGCCATCGAGGCGGATGGCGAGGTGGTGCTCTTCTTTCAGCGCGGGGGGAAATGCCGGGGGCGGCGCGCCCGGTGGCGGCGGAGCGGGCATCGGAGGAAGTGGCGGGGCGGATTCTTCATCCGGGATCGCAAGCTCGACCGTTTGCTCGCAGGCGTGCTTGACGTTGAAGAGCGCGATGTAATTCTGCGTGTAGTCGGCGAGGTAGCCGGTGAATTCGACGGCGGCATTGTTGGGGTTTATGGGGTCGGCGACTTCGAGGATGACGGGCTGCCCGATGTATTGCTCGAGGAGCGGCTCATAGGCGTTGGCGAATCTGCCGAGGATCGTCTGTCCGATGGATTGGACAGACGACCCCTGCGTCGAGAGGAGGGCGCCGGTGGCGGGGTTGGTGCGCTGGTATTGCGTGACGACGGCGCCAATGGCGGCATTAAACGCATCGCGCAGGGTGTTGATGAAGTTGCGGAAGCCGCGCCAGAGTCGCCGGAAGAAGCCGGGGTTGAAGGTGCGCTGGATTTGGAGGAGGCGGGATTGCTGCTGGGACTCGGTCAGCTCATTGTGGTAACGAAGGAGGCAGAGGAGTTGGGTGTCGAGTTCCGGTCCGTAGAGCATGTAGGAGGTTTTTTTTCGGCCGCGGGTGTCGGTGAAGGGGTGATCGAAGACGATCTCCATACCGCTGGAGAAGATTTTGCATTGGCCCCAGATGGTCTGCCCGCGGCTGCGCTCCAGGGTGACATGGTAGTGGTTGAAGTACTTGAGGCATTTGTCGCGCGCCCACTTCGTGAGGACGGTCGTGATGATGGCGGTGAGGAAGATGACGATGAGCGTGAGGTAGAAGAGCGTCGAGGCGGAGGGAGGGGATTGGGAGAGGAGGGGCATGGTTGGGAAGGTAATCGGAAATGGGGGGGAGGGGGAATGTGAGCGTGAGACGTGAGACGTGGGACGTGAAACGTGAAACGTGACTCGTGGGTCGTGGGTCGTGGGTCGTGATTCTTGGGTCAGGGGGGGAGGGGGAGTTCGGTGGGGTGGGTGGCGGAGAGGTTGGAGAGGTCGTGGCCAGTGGGCGAGTAGATGATGAGGCGTTCTTCGCGGACGGAGAAGAGGGGGGTGAGGGGGAGTGCGCGGGAGGAGATGATGTAGGGGTCGCCGTGATTTTGTTGGATGGTGGTGACGAGCTGTTGCCAGTTATGGGTGCCCAGCGGGTAGACGGTGCGGTCGGTCCAGAACATGGCGATGATATATTCGAGTTTTTGGCGCTGGTCGATCAGGAGGACGGCGTTGTCCGGGAGGTTTTTTTCGACGACGGCGGCGAGTTTAGGGAAGGCGGGTTGCTGGATGTTGTTCTGGGTGATCTTGCAAGTGGTGTAGATGAATTGGGTGAAGAGGACGGCGGTGGAACAAGCGGCAAGGATGACGAGCGACGTGATGAAGTGTTTTGGGAGGCGATCGTGAATGAATCGGAAGAGCAATGCGGCAGTGAGTGCGATGAGGATGTAGTAGACAATCCAAATGTTTTCTAACGCGAGGGAGGAGCGGGGATAGCCGAAGCCGCTGGGGGCGAGGGCGGGACGGCAGACGAGAGGAAGAAGGGTTGTCACGATGAGCGCGGCGATACAGGCCGAGTCGCGCCGGAACGCGCGGGTCATCATTTCGGCGAGAATCAGGAGAAGCGGGGGCCAGCCGATGAGGGTGGCGCTGGGGGTTTTGCTGGTCGCGAGAAGGTGGGGGATAAGGACGCCCAGGAACCAGGCGTAGAGAAGGATGAGGCGTGGGTTGCGGGTGCGAATGGTTTCGGGAAGCAGGAGAATCAATGCGGCGATTGTCGCGGGGAATAGGAAGCGAAAGGTATTGGGGAAATAGTCGAAGATGAGCCGGTCCCAGGGGGCGGCGAAGGTTTCCACGTTTGTGGTGAGGTGGCTCAGAATTTGGACGTTCTCGTATAGGAATTCATTCGGGAAGCGAAGGTAGGCGCAGAGGGTCCAGGGGAGGATGGCGGCGAGGGTTGCGGTGAGGAGGATGATGAAGTGTTTGGGGTGGAAGTTCGTCCTTAAAAAGAGGAGGGTGAGGGCGAGGGGGAGGGTGATGAGTGCGGGGTAGGTTTTGGAGAGAAAGGCCAGGGCGGTGGCGATGCCGCAGGCGAGGGAGAAAAGGGATTGGGAGTGGCGCGGTTTGGTCTGGGGCGCCCCCTTGTCCCGACCTTCTCCGACTCGACTGCGCTCACCGCTGGCCGGAGGGAGAAGGGGAAATGCGGCGCGGACGAGGAAGTAGATTGCGAGCTCGGTATAGAAGAGAAGGGCGGTGTCGATGTGATCGGAAAAGATGTAGCCTTGGACGAGCGTCATGAGCGCGGGCAGGAAGCCCTGGAGCGCGGCGGCGAGGAGTGCGGCGGGGCGGGAGAGGAGGTGTTTGCCGATGGCGTAGGTGAGATAGACGGTGGCGGTTGCGAGGAGCGCGCTGGGAAGCCTGAGGGCGAAGGGGGTGATGCCGAGGAGTGCGTAGGAGATGGCGATCTGCCAGAGGGGAAGCGGGGGCTTGTGGAGCCAGACGTGGTTGGCTTGCCAGTGGCGGTGATCGTAAGGGAGGTAGGGGTGGTCGATGAGTGTGGGGGTGAGGGGATGTTTGAGGAGATTCCTGGCGACGACGGCGTGGAAGGATTCGTCTAATCCTTTGAGGGCGGGGTGGTCGAGGTGATGGAGCTTGAGGAGGAAAGAAGAGAGGAGGATGAAGGCGAGAAGTAAACGTGAGATCGTGCGGGAACGGGAATCCATGGGCAAGATGCCCATGCTACGGGGAGAGGTTGCGCGTTAGTAGAGGATGACGAAGGAGCCGTCGGGTTTGGCGAAGGTGGTGGGGATGGAGTTGGGCGGGAGGTTTGGGGCATGGGCGATTTTGGAGAGGGGTTTGAGTTCGGGATTGAAAAGTTGCCAGGCGACGGAGCCGCCTTTGTTGAAGGAGGTGTCTTCGGTCCAGGTGAGGAGGATGATGTTGTCCTTGTTCACGGAGAGGGTGGGATGCTTGCGGGTGCGGGCGGGGCCGGGCGGTGGGGATTCCATCGCGCGCGTGCTGAGGTTGTAGAGGAACACCTGGCGGTCGGATTCGAAGGCGCAGAGGGGGCCGTCCGTGGCGAGGGCGAAGGATGCGGTGGACATGATACATTTGTTGATTTCGAGCGTGGCAAGCGTGAGGTCGTTTTTGAAGATGAGGTCTTTGGAGAACGTGAGGAGGTGAATATCGCGATGAATGTGGTTGGCGGCGGATCGGTAAAGGACGTAGAGGCGATTGTTGGTGGCGAAGGCGCGAAGGTTGCAGCAGGCGCAGACACCGAGCGCGGGGGAATCGCCGGTGGTTTCGGGGGAGAAGGTTGATCCGGCGTCGGTGGAGCGGGAGATCCAGATTCTGCGGTTGGCTTCCGCGGGATCTTTTGCGCGGGTGGGGGCGTGCCAGGCGACGTACAGCGTGCCATCGGGCGCAGCGGTGATCGATCCGCCGGCGTCGAGGCCGGGGCGAGCTTGAATCAGATTGCGCTGCGGTTGGAAGGCATGGTTGGGCGTGAGATGCGTGTAGGAGAACTCGGTTGGCGAGGCCATCCACGCGATGTGCGGGATGTTGTTCGAGGCGACCGCGAGCTGCGGTCCGCGGACGGTGCCGATGATCAAAGCGGATTCGGGAGTGGAGTTGACCGTTATGGGAGGAGCGAACGTCTGGGCGAAGTCTGAAGAAGTGGTGTAGAAAATGTTTCCGTGTGCCGGATCACCTTTGAAGTAGATGAGGTGAAGGCGACCGGCGCTGTCGGGTTGAGATTGGGGGGAGAGGCCTTGGGCGGGGACGCGGATGGTGGTGACATCAGGGTTGGGAACTTCCGCGAAGGCGCAAATGGCGGGGAAGAAAACGATGAACGTCAAGAACACGGCACGCATTGCTATAGAGGATACCGGATAGCGTTGACGGGTGGAGAGGGAAAATGAGAATGCACCAGACCCTCACCCTAAAGCTCTCCCAGAGGGAGAGGGGACAAGAGGAATACCGGAGCGTGTGATGGGCGATGAGAAAGTGGCAGCGTCGTTGATTGCGTACCGCGTTTACGATTATCCCTCGATGGCGATTGTGCCGGCGCGGGTGGAGCGGGAGTGGATGAGCCGGACGCATGAGAAGTTTGCGTATCGGTGCCTGCCTTTGAATATTGCCAATCAGCATGGGTGGTTTGTGTTGAACACGCACAAGATTCGGGCGGTGTGGAATGGGAAGGATGATACGAAAGCAGTGACGGTGATCTGCAAGGGTGGGCCGCGGGATGCGCCGTGTCCGGCGGAGAGTCATTTCGGCTCGGGAGTGCTCACGTTCAATCTGAACTATTTATTTCGGACGCCGCCGGGGTGGAATCTTTGGGCGCGCGGTCCATCCAATTATCCGAAGGATGGGGTGACGGCGTTGGAGGGGATTATCGAGACCGATTGGTCGGTGGCGACGTTCACGATGAACTGGAAGCTGACGACGGTGAACGTGCCTGTGGATTTCGAGATTGGGGAGCCGATCTGCATGATCTGCCCGGTGAAGCGGGGGGAGGTGGAGGGGTTTGTGCCGGAGATGCGGGCGCTGAGTTCGGATCCGGCGCTTGCGGAGGGATTTAAGAAGTGGTCGGAGAGCCGGAATCAATTTAATACCGAGCTTGCGAAGGGTGCGGATTGGGCGATCGCCAAGAGCTGGCAGAAGGAATATTTGCAGGGGTTCGGTCCTGGGGTGAAGGCGCCGGAGCATCAGACGAAGCTGGTGGTGAGGGAGTTTGCGGATCGGACGAAGGGGTGAACGAGTTTTGGGTAACGCCACGGTCGACTGAATGATCAGAACTGGACGGTGTCGGTCCGGGATCGAGCGAAGCTCGATGTCTCGTAGACCAAGTGGAACACGCGACTCCGTCGCGTCCCGGGGCAGACGCCCCGGCTCTGAATCGTTTCTAAATCTCAAGCCCTTGAACGCGGACATTCGCACATTGAGGATCGCAGTTCGCTTACCGCAGCGGCCTTGCGCGAACGCCGGATGGGGTAATCGTCACGAACGATGCCGGCAGCCGTGACAGCACGGTCGGCCACACGGACCGCACGTGGGCGACGCGGTCGGATTCATCAGCCAGCGCAACGCGGATCAGCACGACACCGGAACACGCAAAGCCGTGGACGAAGACCAGTTCGCCGAAATCCTTGTCCGATGTGACGACGACCCTGGCATCATCCGCCGCCCGGCGCAGCACATCCACATCCGGCATGCGGGATGGTATGGCTGAGGCGTCGGCACAATCGTGACCAAGCTCGCGGATCATCGCGACCATCTCGACGCTGATGTGGGCATCGGCGAGGAACTTCACGGGGCGCTTTCGAGCAGCTCGTCCTGTCGGACGACCGACAGCGCGTACGCGAGCGCTGCCTTCACGTGATCAGCGGTCAGTGGGGGATGGCTGCGGACCAGATCTTCCGGCCGCGCGCCTTGGGCGAGCCGTTCGAGGATGAACTCGACCGTGATTCGCGTACCGCGAAAGACGGGTTTTCCAAGCATCACGCCGGGTACGCGCTCGATGTATTGTGGCCAATCCATCCTCAGATTGTATCACGCTCGCCGGGAGAACAGAACCGGATCAAGGAGAACAGAACAACCCACGGCCTCGGCACGATCCAACGTCTTCCCAAGGCATTTCATATGCGTTGGCCTGTGGCTCCATGGGCTTCTCTCCGTGGGATCTGGGATCGCTGTGGCAAAAATGCTTCCGATAAGACTGCTCGCGTCGCGCTATCGCGGGGGCGGTCCGAAAAATCGTTCTTGCGGGGGCAATCGCAGTGGGAAGGGCGAAGGTTTAAAAACAGAAGTTCCAAGCTGCAAGTAAGCAGGCGGAAAGGGGGCGAAGGAGAAAGCGGAAATCGCGGCGCGGGGAGCGGTGCGCCGATGCGTTTGGAATTTTCTGGTTTGGTGGAACGTCCCTAATTTGGAACTCCGGCGGGGGAATACGCGCGAGCGGTGGCCGCGAGGGACATCCTCACGGCGAGAACCAATCTCAAAAAGGGTTTTTGTCACCGATGGGATACCGATACACACCGATAATTCAATGCATTTCATCGGTGCCCTCTCGGTGGCTAGTTTTTTTGAGAAAGTTACTTAGGGGCTTGGGGGGCGAAGATCAGGTTAGCTGAGGGATGTCGTACGGATCCCACTTTATTCTCGCGCTTGATTCGCTCTGGAAGCCCGCGCTCTGCAAGCGGGGCGGCTAACCATCGTCGCGGGAATTAAGGGGAATCCGTATCAGAGGGTCTTTCGCCGGCGGTTCAGGATCAGGGGGGCTGCAATGACTAAGGCGAGAGAGGAGGGCTCGGGAATCGAGGTGTCGATGGTGAGGGCGTTAAAGAAGACGGCGGGGTCGCCGGTGGTGTTGGACAAGCTGCGTCGTCCGGAGAGAAGGAGGACGCCGCCGGCATCGGTGGTTCCGACACCGCTGAACGCATATTGCTGATTGGACGTGGGGGGAACGCTGCCGTCGAACACGGTGTTCAGCAAGACGTTTCCGTTGGCGGTCCAGTTGGCGGTGCGGACGCGTGGGCTGGAGGCATCGAACGCGTAGAGGGTGATGGTGTAAGGGGTGTTGGCGGTGAGCCCGCTGAGGGTGATGTCGGCGCCACCGTTGGTGTAGGGCTGGCTGGTGAGGGCTCTGGAGACGAAGATGAAATCGTCGTAGATCTGATCGTAGGTCAGCGCGCCGGCTTCAACGGGAGTGGTTCGATCGCGGCTGAGCAACTGGAGGCTGGTCTCGCTGGTGCCCTGGACGGCGGCCATGGAGATGGTGATGCCGCTGACGGCGGTGCCGTTGTTGCTGAGGTTAAATCCGGTGAATCCGGGCTCGGTGTCGGGAACGTCTGTGGAGGTGGTGTTGTTGAAATCGACGGCGAGGATCACAGCAGCGGTCGCGAGGCGCGGCATTAGGAGGGCGACGGCGATGAGGGAAGGCACAATCGATTGGAGCAGTTTCAAATTCATTTCCATCTCCCAAAAAGAATCGCTCGCAGAGGTGATCGGGGCCTAATTTCCGGCGTTAGAAGCCGTGCTCACAGTACAAATGCCCTACCTGAGAGAGGCCCTACCTGACGTGCGTAATCCCAGTGTACCGGCAAAGAGTCGAAATTCAAGATAAAAAGTTGGCCAATTAAGGATTGGGACCGTTGAAAAACCCAAAGACATGGTCGGTGAAGCGACCACGCCGCTTAGAGTTTTAGGTCTCGATTGGGGGCGAGACGTGCCTGTTAAGATGGGGGGAAGATTTGGCCAAGGATATCGTGATGCGTGAAGCGCTGAGCATGTTGAATACGATGAAGGGGTCGATGCTGGAGGGGTTTTATCCTCGGGGGTGGGATCTTCGGCGGATCGATGCGTGTTGCGGGATGGGGTTGAAAAGAATCACGAAGCCCGCGGATCATTGGCATGGGGAGTTTCGGGCGGTGGCGGTGAACGAGATGGCGCTGCCGATGGGGTTGGAGATGGCGCGGGTGATTGAGAAGGCTCGGAAGGGTGGGAGACGGCTTGCGATGATTTTGCCGGTGGGGCCGGTGTCGATGTATGCGGTTGCGGTGAAGATGTTGCGGGAGCGGAAAGTGAAGTGCGACCACGTGACGACGTTCAATATGGATGAGTGGGCGGATCGTCGGGGGCGATCGATGCCTGGGGATCAGGCGGGGGGGTTTGAGTTTACGATGGGGAAGGCGCTGTTTGGGCCGCTGGGGAGGTTGACGGTTCCGAAGGGGCAGAGGAATTTTGCGGTTAAAGAGAATCTGCCGACGTATGGGGAGAAGATTGCTGCTTTGAAGAAAGCGGGGGCCGAGTTGGTGACGGTGTATGGGGTGGGGCGGACGTGTCATATTGCGTTCTGGGAGCCTTATTTAGCGGAGAAGTTTTCGCTGGCGGAATGGAAGAAACAGACGCATGGGATTGGTGTGGCGCTGCATCCGTTGACGATTGAGCAGAATTCTTTGCACTCGTTTAATAGCCGGTTCACGCTGATTCCGTGCTGGGCGAACACGATTGGGCCGGGGTTGTTTTTGCAGAGTGACTGGTGCATCGGGGGGGCGGAGGGGGCGTATCCGGAGTATGGGGCGCAGTGGCAGGGGTTATCGACTTGTGTGACCTTGCAGCATGAGCCGACGGCCTGGTTGCCGAGCACGTTTATGCCGACGCTGGCGGGGCGGTTTTATTTTACGCGAGCGCTGGGGGGTCCGTTGGTGGCGGAGTGAAGACTGGATTTGAACACAGAGTCACAGAGGCACCGAGAAGAGGCTCTTTTGATTCGTCTTTCCTCAGTGTCTCGGTGTCTCTGTGTTCACATTCTTTTCTCTCTTTGAGGCGGAAGCGATGGCGGAGGATCGGCGATGGGATGTTGGGGCCTTGCGGATTGTGGGGAGATGGCGGAAGTTCTTGGGATGCGGAGCGTGAATTTTGTTCTGGCGGTGTTGTGGGTGATGGGCGGGGTGTGCGGAGGAGCGTGGGGGCAGGGGTGGAAGGATCGCGTGCGGGGGTCTTGGGTTCGAGTGGGGGAAGCTCGCGATGGGGATGTGGTGCTTGTTGATGACAAGGGTGTTGTCGACATTGTCGTTGGCGAGGGGGAGAACTCGGCGGTGAAGCGGGCGGGGGAATGTCTGGCATCGGATATCGAGAAGATCACGGGAAAGAAGCCGACGATTCTGAGTCAGTGGCGCGAAGGCAAGCCAGCGATCCGGCTATTGACCAAAGCAACCGATGCATGGGAGTCGTATCAGATTCAAACCGCTCATGACCATGTCCTTCTGATGGGGTCGGATTTTCGTGGGACGGCGTTTGCGGCATACACGTTGTGCGAGCGGCTGGGGATTGATCCGCTGTATTTGTGGACGGGATATCTGCCGGAGCGGCGGGGGACGTTGGTGATGAAGAAGACGGATGCGTTTTTTCCTTCGCCGACGATCAAGTATCGGGGGATGTTTCATGATGATGAGGATATTTTGCCGCGGCCGTTCGAGATGAGCGGGTATCCGTTTCGGCTGGGGGATGTGCCGCTGGCGTGGTATGAGAAATATTTTGAGACGGCGCTGCGGCTGCGGATGAACATGGTGGCGCCGTACACGCGGGTGCATCGACGGAATGAAGTGCAGAAGACGGCGAGCGAGTGGGGATTGTTTTACACATCGCATCACTATGACATCCTGCTGAGCAATCCGTTTGGTATTCTGCGTTACGGTCTGGGGGAGAAGCGGCGCGCCGGGACAACCTGGGACTGGATCAGCAATCGGGAGGGGATGTTAAATTTCTGGCGTGGGGGGGTGGAGGAGAACAAGGGCTTTAACTGCGTTTGGCCGGTGGGGCTGCGGGGGACGGATGATGCGGGGTACACGTTTCCGAAGGAGATGGGGGCGGCGGAGAAGGCGAAGATTTTCGCTGAGGTGATTGAGACGCAGGTGAAGATGACGACGGAGATGTTGTCGAAGGACAAGACGCCGGTGTTTCACTTCACGATGTATCACGAGGTGCTCAATGAGTACTTGAAGGACCCGAAGGCGTTTGGGTTGCCGGAGAATGTGATCGTTGTTTGGGTGGATGACAATGATGGGCGGATGCGGTATTTGCCGGAGAAGCTCGGGAAGTGGAAGCATGGGGTGTATTACCACCTGGCGTATCTGGGGCCGGTGGCGAAGCAGAGTGCGCCCATCGTGACGCCGGCGACGATCACGACGGAGTTTCGGAAGATTGTCGATTGCGGCGCGACGGAGTATTTGCTGTTTAATGTTTCGGAGCTGCGCGAGTTTGTGATGGAGGCCCGGCTGCTGGCGGAAATTGGTTGGGATGCGAAGACGGCGCTGGCGGATACGGCGAGGCAGGAGCGGCCGAGGGAATTGCTGGGACATGTGCCGAGCACGAAGGAATCGCGGGTGGCAGGGGTGGCGGCGAGTCAGCCGAGTCATGAAGACTCGGCGGATCGGTATGTGAGCTGGTGGTGCCGGGAGTATTTTGGGGAAGAGGCGGGGATGCTGGCCGAGCAGGTGTATCATCGGAATTATGAGCTGCTCAATAGCTATGATAAGGCGTGGTACGGTTCAGATCAGGTGCAGGCGGCGATCGATCTGCTGATGAAGGGAAGCGGCGAACTTAATGCGGCGGGGCTGGCGGAACGGAACCAGCGCTTTGCTGAAACGTTCAAGATTGTCGAGAAGGCGCGGGCGAAGATGGATCGGCAGCAGCGGCAGTTTTTCTTCGACCATGTGGAGTTGCCGATGCTGATGGATTGGCGACCGGTGCAGGCTGCGATCGTGCTTGCGAAGGCGGCTCAGGAGAAGGATGAGCGGGCGCCCTGGTCGTTGTGCGAGAGCGCGATGAAGCCGCTGGAGCAGTTGGAGGTGGAGATCGCGCGGGCGGAGCATCCGCCGTTTGAGGGATGGTATCGCAAGACTTGGATTCGGCGGGAGAATCAGGATTTGAACGTGCATCGGCCGTTCGAGCAGTTGCGGGCGTTTTTGGCGAGTGGGGGGAAGGAGAAGTTGAAGGAGCCGGAAGGGGCGAGGAAGCCTGTTTTTCCGGTGCGGAAGGATTGAGGGAGTCACGAAGGCACGAAGGCGCGAAGGGAGCACGAAGTGAATTGGAATGGGTTCGTTGCGGTGGTGAGTGTGCTGGTGTTGGCGGGTGTCTGCGATGGAGTGGTGATTAAGGATAAGGTTCAAAGTGTTTATGAGCCGGCGCGGCTGGGGGATGTGAAGATTGGGGGGATACTGGGGGAGCGAATGAAGTTGAATCTGGAGGGGCGATTACTGAAGGTGGATGAGGGGGCGATTCTGGGGGGGTATCAGAAGCGGCCGGGGACGCATCCGTGGATCGGGGAGCATGTGGGGAAGTTTTTGCATGCGGGGGTGAACACCTGGCTGTACTCCAAGGATGCGCGGTTGAAGGAGAAGATCGATCGCGTGGCGAAGGAACTGATGAAGTGCCAGATGGAGGATGGGTATCTCGGGACGTACAGCGAGGAGAAGCGGTGGACGAGCTGGGATGTCTGGTCGCACAAGTACAATTTGATCGGGCTGCTGGCGTACTACGATGCAACCTCGGACGACCAGGCGATGAAAGTTTGCCGTGGAATGGGGGATTTATTGTGCAAGACGTTTGGGGATGGGGATCAGGGGATGATTGAGGGCAAGGACATTGGGAAGGCGGGGGAGCACATGGGTATGGCGGCGACGTCGGTTCTGGAGCCGATGTGCAATTTGTATCGACATACGGGGGCGAAGAAGTATCTGGACTTCTGCTTGTACATTACGCGGTCGATGGAGAAGAACGCGCATGTGATCTCATCGCTGACCGAGACGAAGAAGGTTTACGGGACTGCGAATAATAAGGCGTACGAGATGCTGTCCAATCTGGTGGGGCTCGTGGAGCTTTACCGATTGACGGGCGAGGAAAAGTTTCTGGTGCCGGCGGTGAACGGGTGGGAAGACATCGTCGCGCACCGGCTGTACGTGACGGGCACGACGAGCTCGCACGAGTTTTTTCACGATGATGGACATCTGCCGGGCGGGGAGAGCGATGATGTGGGGGAGGGGTGCGTGACGGTGACTTGGATGCAGTTGAATCTTTCACTGCTTCGATTGAAGGGGGAGGCGAAGTTTGCGGATCAACTGGAGCGGACGATTTACAACCAGCTTCTGGCGGCACAGGAGAAGAGTTCGGGCGACATCAGTTATTTCACGCCGCTGATGGGGACGAAGAAGCCGGTGCATGAGATCAATTGCTGCTTGTCGAGTGAGCCGCGGGGGATCTCGATGATTCCGCTGGCGGCGGTGGGAAGCTGGAGGGATGGAATACCGGTGGTAAATCTGTATGAGCCGATGGAGGCAAAATTAGGAAGGGCCGAAGTGAAGCTGGAGGGGGAAGGAACCATGAAATTGACGGTTAAGGGAGCGACGCTGCATTTTCTTAGAACCCCAGATTGGGCGGGAGAGATGGGATTGCCTGATTATTCCAATTTGCATGGCTATCGGCGCGTTGATGGCCAAGACTCGATGGAGTTGAAGATTGAGCGGAGCTATGAGCAACTGGATGGAGGGACAAGTTATCCCGATCATGTGGCGGTGAAGCATGGCGCTCAGGTGTTATGCGTGGATGCCGCGCAGTATCCGGATTTGTTGCTCCCGTCCTTTGTGGCACTCGAAGAAATCAATGACAAGGGGCAGATGGGCTGCATCGTTTCGACGATCGATCCGCAGACTCGGGAATTCAAACGTGAGAAGAAAGTGCTAAAGCTCGTGCCTTTCGCTGATGCGGCATCACCGCGTGTTTGGTTTTTGACGCCGGACAAGCTGCCAACAGGGAAGGCGCCGACCACTTTCGGCGGAAAGGAATCGCAGTCGCGTCCAGGCGGTATGCCCAATGAGGGGCCGATCAATGATCTGCGCGTGGAAACGGTTCGGTCGACGCGGAACAATCAGATGGCGGGTGAGGATTGGTTTGCGGTGGAGATGGAGAAGCCAGTGAAGATTGGGCGGGTGGTGTATCGGCATGGGACGGTTCGGCCGGATGGGGGTTGGTTTGATACTTCGGCGGGGAAGCCGCGGATTGAGTACCGGGCGACGGCGGATGGGGAGTGGAAGAAGCTGGGGGAGTTGGCGACTTATCCGGCGACGAACACGAAGGATGATCCGAAGCTGGAAAGCGGGCAGGCGTTTGAGGTGAAGGCGGAACAGGCGGTGGAGGCGGTGGCGATTCGGGTGATCGGGAAGCCTGCGAGCGGGGCACGGCCGAAGCGTTCGTTTGTGACTTGTGCGGAGCTTGAGGGGTATGAGAAGTAGTTTATGCGTAGCATGGGCGTCTCGCCCATGCATCTTAAGACATGGGCGAGACGCCCATGTTACGGAGACAAATGCGGCGCAGAGACTTCTTGAAGGTGTCGGCGGGCGCGATGGCGGCGGGGCTTTTATGGCGCGAGGCGGGGGCGGCCTCGAAGAAGGCGGCGGCGGCGCATGAAGTTTTCGACGAGTATTTTTTGGCGATGCTGGTGGGGTTTTTGAAGAATGCGCGGGCGACTTCGGCGGACCTGGTGGTTTGTGATTATCCGGAGGGGACGAAGCTGAAGAGTTGTTGCACGCCGAGCGGGAAGACGTATGTGTCGGTTGCGCGGATGCTTCCGGCGATGGCGGAGTGGGCGCGGGTGAAGCGGGATACGAAGGGGCTTCCGGCGGAAGTGCAGCCGGGGGCGGTGGAAGAGATCTTGCTCGGGATTTACTCGAAGGCGTTCGATCCGAAGCGGCCGGATTTCTGGGGGTATGCGCCGAATAACAAGCCGACACAATTGAGCGTGGAGGCGTCGCTTGTTGCGTATGCGCTGTGGCGGCTGGGCGATTCGTTTGTGGAGAGGATTCCGAGCGAGCAGCGGACGAATATTAACGCTTGGCTGTCGAGTTGCACGCAGGTGCCGGAGCGGACGAGCAATCATGCGTGGTTCACGGCGAACAATCAGGCGATGCGTCTGGAGCTGGGGCGGAAGTGGAAGGAATTCGTTGGCGATGAAGCGTGGATGATCGAGGACCTGAAGGCGCTAGATGCGCTGTATAAGCCGAACAACGATGGGTGGTACAGCGATTCGCCGGATGCCGGGGTTTACGACTATTACAATTTTTATGTGTTCCCGAACTTCAGCCTGTACTGGAGCCAGATTATCGGGAAGCGATATCCGGAGTGGGATGAGAAGTTTCGGGGGCGGGTGAAGGAGTTTTTGCAGAAGACGCCGTACTTCTTTGGGGCGGATGGTTGGCATCCGTTGTATGGGAGGTCGCTGATTTACCGGTGGACGTTGGTGACGGGGCCGATCGTGGGGTATCAGGAGGGATTGTGGCCCCACTCGGCCGGACTGCTGCGGCGAATGGTGCGGAAGAATATTGAATGTCACTGGGATGTCGGGGCGTTTGATGCAGACAAGGGGAAGCTTCTGGAAACGCTGTCGCCGGGCGGAACGGCGGATATTCGGGAGAACTACATCGACAACGGGCATCCTTATTGGTGCATGCCCGCGTTTGGGATGCTTGGGATTCCCGAGACCGATGCGTTCTGGACGAGCGAGGAGGAGGAGCTTCCGGTGGAGAAGGCGGACTTTGCGGTGGAGTTCAAGGGGCCGCGCATGCGGGTGATGGGGAATCAACGGACGGGGGAAGTGAAGTGGTTGCAGGCATTTCCCGCGGCGCGGCGGGAGACATACCGCGACAAGTACATGAAGTTTGTGGCTTCGTCGGCGTTTCCGTTCAACACGCTGCAAGGGAAGGAGCAGGTGCCGGCGGATCAGATGCTGGTGTTTTACGATCCCAATGCGAAGAAGTGGGCGGGGAGGTTGAGTTGTGATCTCGGGGATCTGACCGAAGACGGCGCGCTGACGGAGTGGACGGCGAAGCTGGGCGAGCACGCGATCAAAGTGAGGACCCGACTGCGGATCCTGGGAGAGTTCGAGGAGCGCGTGCATGAGATCGAGGCGCCTGAAGGAGCGGTGGGGATCGAGATGATGGAGGGTTCGTATCCGATGGGCTTGGGAGAGGGGGAGGAAGTGGCAAGCAACAGTATCGACGAGCGGATGCTCTTGCGATCCGCGAAGCGCGGGGCGCTGGTCGCTACATGGAAGGGCCGTGCTTTCGACAGCTTTGAGATCACGCGGAGCGTCGGTGAGCAGACGCGAGTGAACCTGATCTATCCTCGGATGGCGGTCATCACGATGAAGGGGAGGATCACGGGGCCGAAGATGACGCTGACGAGTTTGCATTATGCGAGCGCGAAGCCGATCGAGGAGAAATTGATGTTGGAGCAAGCGAAGGAGATGATGGCGAAGTGGTGAACGAGCGTATAGGTTCGGAGTGTAATGCTCATTCTTGGCAGCGATCTATATCATTGTGCAAGATCACGCGATGTTCGTTGTCATCCTGAGAGCGTGTGAATTTTTCCCGTAGCACGGGCATCTTGCTCGTGTTTGCGATGCGGACACGGGCAAGATGCCCGTGCTACACTCATATCTTCACAAACTCTCAGGATGACAATCAGCGCCGAATCACGCACAGCCATTTAGAATCAGCGTGCGCAACCGAGCGCTCGAAGACCCTCACCCCAGCCCTCTCCCGGAGCACCGAGCGAGGGGATAAGAGGCGCCCGGTCGCGCCTAGTTATTTAGCCCAGCGGTTATATAAGCAAGATTCTTCGCTGAGTACCGCTCAGAATGACGCTGGGGCGAAGGACGTTTCAAGAACGTGGGATAGACGCAAACGCTGAGAGGAGTTGGTGATGGAGTTTCCACGACGGGATTTTCTGAAGAAGAGTGCGGCGGTTGTTGGGGCGGCGGCGCTGGGAGGATGCAATGTATTTCATGGGGCGAGGCATGGCCGAGAAGGCCATGCTACGCAGGAGGAGGAAGTGGGAGGGGGGCTGGGGGTGGAGGAGCGGAATGCGCCGACGGAGGGGCGGGAGAAGGAGTTTGTGCGGGCGCTGTTGCATGAGGCGGATGGGTCGCCGATGGAGGCGAGCCGGGTGAAGTTGCTTTATGCGCGGGATCTGGCGAACGATCCGTATCCGGTGGCGGTGCACAATGCGGAGGGACGGGCGCGGGTGGGGATTCCGGATGAGCCGATCCAGTTGTGTGGGCGACTGAAGGTGCCGGGGTTTGGGGAGGTTTATTGCTATGCGGATAATGGGGGACGGGGATACACGAAGCCGGAGACGGTGGAGTTTGTGGTGGGGGCGGCGCAGACTCGATTGCGGCGGGTGACGGAGGCGGCGGAGGCGGCGCGGCGGATGGGGGTGGGGCTTGATCCGGAACTGGAGCGGAGACTGGCGCTGGCGCGGCGGCCTTTTTTGAACGAGCAGGGTACGGCGCGGATCGCGGCGGCGTATGAGTCGCTTTCCAATTCACTTCACGCGGGGGAGCGCGTGGCGGTGAATGTCGCGAAGCAGCGGATTTCACGATTCAAGGAGCCGCGGAAGGATTTCATGTTCGGGGCGGCGTGCGCGGGTTGGGATGCGCGCGGGCCGGCGTTTGTGAAGCAGTTTACGGAGGCGTTTAATTTCTCGACCGGGACGTGGTACACGTGGAAGAATCCGGGAGATCCACTGTTTCCGGTGGACTATGCGCGGATGGAGGGTTCAACGAACTGGCTGCTGAGCCAGAAGATTGTGCCGAAGGGATTTGGGTATTTGTACATGGCGCGCGGGGCGACGCCGGAGTGGATTCGGCCGATTGACACAAGCGGCGCCACCAACCCGGCGACGGTGCCGTTTGATCCAAGAGCACGGGGTCCGTTCGATCCCAAGCGGCAGTTCAATGCGGATTGGCCTTATGAGAAAGTGAAGGCGCTGTACGCGAAGATCATTGAGACGACGGTTCGAAAGTATGACGGTCGCTGGCCGTATGTTGAGGTGATGAACGAGGCGCACGACAAGGCGAACCTGTGGCGAATGACGCACGAGCAGGTGCTGGACATGGCGAAGATGGCGTTTGCGGCGGCGCGGCGGGGATCGGCGACGATGAAGCGGCAGATGAACCATTGCTGCATGTGGGGCGAATATGCCAAGGATCGGAACTGGGACGGGTCGCGGCGATGGTCGCCTTATCAGTTTGTGAAGGCGTGCTTCGATCATGGGATCGATTATGAAACGATTGGGTTGCAGCTTTACTATCCGCAGTTTGATCTGTTTGAGATCGATCGGATGCTGGATCGATTCAAGGTCTTCAACAAGCCGCTGCATATTACGGAGATCGCGACGGCTTCGCAGCCCGGTTTTGATTTGGAAAGCATGCGGCCGAAGAATGATGCGCCGGGCTGGCATGAAGTCTGGAGCGAAGCGACGCAGGCGGATTGGGTGGAAGGGATTTACACGCTTCTCTACAGCAAGCGGGAGTTTGAGGCGGTGGGCTGGTGGGATTTCACGGATTGGCCGGGTCATTTCTGGCCGTTCGGGGGATTGCTGCGAAAGGACATGACACCGAAGCCGGCTTATGAGAGATTGCGGAAGTTGCAGAAGGAATGGGGCGTGGCGAAAGTATAATGGGACGGACGAGGTGATGTTATGACAGTGGCTGAACGTATTGAAGAAGAGGTTGAAGATCAGCCGGTGGTGCTGGAGGATATCTCCTGGCGGACGTTCATGTCGTTCGCTCGTGATCTGGAAGATTCAGGGCAGCACAAGCGCCTGACCTATGACCGGGGAAGGATGGCGATTGTGTCTCCGTTACCGATTCATGAGAAATGGAAATCGCTGCTGGGGCGCTTCGTAGAAGCAATTGCAGATGAGCGCGGCATCACGATCAGCACATTTGGACAAACTTTGTGGAAGCGGAAGGATTTGAAGCGCGGGCTGGAGCCGGATGAATGCTTTTACATCCAGCATGAGCCGCAGATGCGGGGCAAGCGGAAGATTGATCTGCTTGTGGACCCACCGCCGGATCTGTGCATTGAGATTGACCTCAGGCGAACACCGATGGATAAGCGCGCGGTGTATGCAGCTTTGGGGATCCCGGAACTGTGGCACTTCGAAAAAGAGACGCTTGAGGTGTTAGCGCTAGGTTCCCACGAAATCTATTCACGTTCCGACTACAGTGTCGCGATGCCATTTCTGCGTCCAGCGGATCTGAAGCAGTTTGTTGAAAAGTACGGGCAGATGGATCAGGGGTCACTGGTGCGGCGAGTGCGCGACTGGGCGAAAAAGCTGCCTGAGTAATCAGTTCGATGGGGGACGAAAAACCCAAAGAGGAGCCTTGCGTGAAGGTCATTGCAATCTTGTGCCTGGCGTGTATCTGTCGAATGGCTTGGGCAGGCGAATGGAAGCCGGCGAAGTCGCCGCTGGTGACGCGGTGGGCGAAGGAAGTTTCGCCGGAGAGGGTGTTGCCGGATTATCCGCGGCCGCAGATGGTGCGGAAGGATTGGGTGAATCTGAACGGGCTTTGGGAATATGAGGCGGCGACGTCGCTCAGCGATGCGCCGATGGGGAAGAAGCTTTCGTCGCAGATACTCGTGCCGTTCTGCATGGAGTCGGCGTTGTCGGGCGTGGGGGAGCATCATGATGAGAGCTGGTATCGGCGGACGTTCGCGGTGCCGAAGGATTGGAAGGATCGTCGGGTGCTGCTGCACTTCGGAGCCGTTGATTATCGCGCGACGGTTTGGGTGAATGGGAAGAAGTTGGGGGAACATGTGGGCGGGTATGACGCGTTTTCTTTTGATGTCACCGATGCTCTGAAGCCCGACGGGCAGCAGGAAGTGATCGTTGGGGTGATGGACACCACGGATGAGAAGCAGGCGCGGGGGAAGCAGATCGATAATCCGCATGGGATTTTTTATGTGCCGTGCTCGGGGATCTGGCAGACGGTTTGGATGGAGCCGGCGCCGGCGACGCGGATTGAGCGAGTGATGCTGACGCCGGATGTTGATGGGAAGCGCGTCGTGCTGAAAACGGAACTTGGCGGGATGGTGGATGAGACGCCGACGACGGAGGTGATCGTAAGAGAGGGCGGGAAGGAGATTGCGCGCGGGAGTGGACTTGGCGACGTCGACATTAAGATTCCCGATCCCAAGCTTTGGTCGCCGGAGCAGCCGAATTTGTATGAGGTGACGGTGTCGATTCGGATGGGGGAGCGGACTCTGGATTCCGTCGAAAGTTATTTCGGGATGCGGAAGATCGCTATCGGCACGGTGGATGGCGTTCGGCGCATTTTGCTCAATGGGAAATCGGTGATGCAGGTCGGCCCGCTGGATCAGGGTTATTGGCCCGATGGAAACTACACGGCGCCGACGGATGAGGCGTTGAAGTTTGATATTGAGGAGACGAAGAAGCTTGGGTTCAACATGCTTCGCAAGCATGTGAAGGTGGAGCCGCAGCGGTTTTATTACCATTGCGACAAGCTGGGAATTCTTGTCTGGCAAGATATGCCGAGCATGTATCTGGCGGGGTCGAAGGACAAAGAGGCACAGAAGCAGTTTGAGAAAGAGCTGAAACAGCTTGTGGATCAGCACATTAATTCGCCGAGCATCGTGATGTGGGTGCCGTTCAATGAAGGATGGGGGCAGTATGACACGGAGCGCGTGACGAAGATGGTGAAAGATTGGGATCCATCCCGACTGGTGAATAATGCGAGCGGCTGGATTGATTCTGGCGCGGGCGACGTGCATGACATGCATGCGTATCCCGGGCCTGCGGTTCCGAAGCAGGAGAAGGAACGGGCGATCGTGCTGGGCGAGTTCGGCGGCCTGGGGCTGGGGGTCGACGGACATACCTGGGCGGAGAAAGCGTGGGGATATCAGGGGATGGCTTCGAAAGAGGAGCTGACGGAGAAGTATGTGCGCCTGCTGGGGCGCATGTGGGATCTGCATGACACGGAGGGCCTGTGCGCGGGCGTGTATACGCAGACGACGGATGTGGAAACGGAGGCGAACGGGTTATTTACCTATGATCGCGAAGTTCTGAAGGTGGATGCGGAGAGAGTACGAACGGCGAATCTGGGCAAGGGGAAGCGCTACATGGTGGCGCCGGTGGTGGCGACGGCGCAGACCGAGCCGGGGTTGTGGCAGTACACGACGGAGAGGCCTGGCGAGGGGTGGGAGAAGTCGGAGTTCGATGCCGCGAAGTGGAAGAGTGGCAAGAGCGGGTTCGGGACCGAGGGCACGCCGGGGGCGATCGTGAACACGACGTGGAATACGTCGAATATCTGGCTAAGGCGAGAGATCGCGCTGCCGGAGGGGAAGCTGGATGATTTGCGATTCAGCGTGCATCACGATGAGGATTGCGAGATCTACATCAACGGCGTTCTGGCGAACAAGGCGCGACGCGTTACGAGCGACTACGGCGAACGGGCGATCTCAGTGGATGCGATGAAGACGCTGAAGCCGGGGAAGAATTTTCTCGCGGTACACTGCAAGCAGACGACGGGTGGGCAGTATATCGATGTCGGACTGGTGCGCATGGTTGAGAAGGTGACCAAGGCGGAATAGCAGACATATCAGAGATTGAGAACCCTATGAAGAATTTGCTGTTGCCCGTGTTGATCGGCGCTCTGGCGGCGATCGCTTTCGCGGATGATGCCATGAAAAAGCTCACGCCGGTGCCTTTTACGGACGTGAAGTTTACGGATGAGTTCTGGGCGCCGCGGCTGGAACGGAATCGAACCGTCACCATTCCGCACGATTTTAAGATGTGCGAGACGACCGGGCGAATCACGAATTTTGAAAAGGCGTCGGGAGCGGTCAGTGGGGGCCATCAGGGGTTCTTCTTTGATGATTCGGATGTCTACAAAGTGATCGAAGGGGCTTCGTATTCGCTGGCGCTGCATCCGGATCCGGAGCTGGATAAATATGTCGACGGGTTGATCGCGAAGATCGCGGCGGCGCAGCGCGAGGACGGGTATGTCTACACGTTCTACACCGTGCGCCAAGAGCTCGATCAACGGTTCAGCAAGCTGAAAGACATGCACGAGATGTATTGCTCGGGGCATCTCATCGAAGGGGCGGTTGCGCATTATCAGGCGACGAAGAAACGGAACTTCCTGGATGTCGCGATCAAGCTCGCGAATTATCTGGATTCGATCTTTGGTCCGGACAAGAAGCACGAAGTGGATGGGCATGAGGAGATTGAGCTGGCGCTGTTCAAGCTGGCGTCAGCGACGGGGGATGAGAAGTATCGGAAGCTTGGGGAGTTCTTCCTGTCGATTCGAGGCACGGAGAACGGGCGGAAGAAGTGGGGGCCTTATTTTCAGGACGATCAGCCGATCCCGGGGATGCGGGGCGTGCATGGGCATGCGGTGCGGATGATGTACCTGATGTGCGCGGCGACCGATGCGGTGATGGCGGGGAATGAGACTTATCGCGCGGCGGTGGATCGGCTGTGGGATGACATGGTGACGAAGAAGATGTACGTCACCGGCGGTGTTGGCGCGCGGCACGATGGGGAGGCGTTTGGGGAGGCCTATGAGCTGCCGAACGAGTCGGCTTACAGCGAGACGTGCGCGACGATCGGTAATGCGCTGTGGAGCCATCGCATGAGCCTTCTGCATGGTGATGGGAAGTATGCGGATGTCGTGGAGCAGGCGGTTTACAACGGGTTTTTGTCGGGGTGGGGATTGAGCGGGGACAAGTTTTTCTATGTGAATCCGCTGGCGAGTCGGGGGAAGCATCATCGTGAAACGTGGTATGGGTGCGCGTGCTGCCCGCCAAACGTGGCGCGGTTTCTGCCGCAACTGGCGGGGATGGTTTATGCGGTTTCGGGGGATTCGATCTATGTGAGTTCTTATGCGGCGAACGAGGCGCAGGTGATCGTCGATGGCAACGAAGTGAAGCTGAAACAGGAGACGAAGTATCCGTGGGATGGAAAGGTGAAGATCGTTGTCGACCCGGCGAAGGAGGGGGAGTTCGGGCTGAAGGTGCGGATTCCCGGGTGGTGTAAGGAGGTTCGGGGTTTGGGTTCCGCGAAGGCGCAAGCGGGCTATGCGGAGGTTCGGCGGAAATGGAGAAGAGGAGATTCGCTCGAGTTTGAATTGATGATGCCCGTTGAGCGGGTGTACGCGGATCCGAAGGTGAAGGCGGATGTGGGTCGGGTTGCGGTGCGGCGGGGGCCCGTGGTGTATTGCGTGGAGGCGGTAGACACTGGCGGGCGAGTGGCGAATCTGGCGCTGCCGAAGGATGGGGAGCTGCGTGCGGAACATCGGGCGGATTTGCTGGGCGGGGTGACGGTGATCAAGGGGAGGGCTCTCGCACGGCAGCGCGAGGGGGAGCGCGAGAAGGCGGTTGAGTTTCAGGCGGTGCCGTATTTCGCGTGGGATGATCGCGAGCCGGGGGAGATGGCGGTTTGGCTGGCGGAGGATGTGAGCCTTGCGAAGGCGATTCCGACGCCGACGGTGGCAAATACCTCGAAGGCGTCCGCGTCCTACGTTCGCGATTCGATCGAGGCGCTGAACGATGAGACGGAGATTGAATCGTCGAAGGACCGGCATATTTCGCGGTTTACGTGGTGGGATCACAAGGGGAAGAAGGAGTGGGTGCAATATGATTTTGTCGCTCCGGTGACGGTGTCGAGCGTGGAAGTTTATTGGTTTGATGATGTGTCGGTTGGCGGAGAATGTCGGCCGCCGCAGAGTTGGCGGGTTTTGTATAAGGACGGCGAGACCTGGAAGCCGGTGCAGAATGTGGGGGAATACACGGTGGCGGTGGATCAGTACAATCGGGTGGAGTTTAAGGGCGTGAGGACGGGGGCGCTGCGGGTTGAGGTGCAGTTGCAGCCGAAGTATTCAGGCGGGATTTTGGAATGGCGGGTGAGATAGTTACCGTAGCATGGGCACCTTGCCCATGTCGCAGTTTTTTTAAGACATGGGCGGGATGCCCATGCTACGGATGAAGATGACCGAAACTGAAGTTTTGCAGGCACGTGGGATTGTGAAGGTGTTTCCGGGTGTGCGCGCGTGCGATGGGATTGATTTCACCGTGCGGCGAGGGGAGATTCACGCGCTGATGGGGGAGAATGGGGCGGGGAAATCGACTTTGTTGAAAGTGCTGACGGGCGCGTATCAGCGCGATAGCGGCGAGATTCTGCTTGAGGGGCAGGCGATCTCACCGCGCTCACCGGCTCATGCACAGTCGCTGGGGATCAGCACGGTTTATCAAGAAGTGAACCTGATTCCGACGTTGTCGGTGGCGGAGAATTTGTTTCTGGGGAGACAGCCGAAGAAGTGGGGGAGGATTCATTGGTCTGCGATGCAGCGTGGCGCGGCGGCGGCGCTCTCGCGGTTGAATGTTCACCTGGACGTGACGCGGCTGCTGGGATCCTATTCCATTGCGATTCAGCAGATGGTGGCGATCGCGCGGGCGCTGGATGTTTCGGCGAGGCTGCTGATTCTGGATGAGCCGACCAGTTCACTGGATGCGGATGAAGTGCGGCGGCTGTTTGATTTGTTGATGCAGTTGCGGAGGGAGGGGCTGGGGATCGTGTTCGTCACGCACTTTTTGGGGCAGGTGTATGAGATCACGGATCGGATCACGGTGCTGCGGAACGGGAAGCTGGTGGGGGAGTATCTGACGAAGGATTTGCCGAAGCTGGAATTGATCCAGGCGATGATGGGGCGGGAACTGGCGGCATTTGAACTGCGCCAGAGGGGCGATGAGCCGCCGGCGGCTCGGGCGACGCCGTTCGTGCAGACGACAAAGCTGGGGCGGAAGCATGCGGTGCAGGACGTTGATCTGGATGTCGCGCCTGGGGAGGTGGTGGGGATCGCGGGACTGCTCGGATCGGGGCGGACGGAGACGGCGCGGCTGCTTTTCGGGATTGATAAGCCGGACGAGGGCGAGATTGTGATTGATGGTCGGCCGACAAAACTGTCGTCGCCGCGGAAGGCGATCCGGGAAGGGTTTGGATTCTGTCCGGAAGATCGCAAGACGGAGGGGATGATCCCCGACCTTTCGGTTCGGGAGAACGTGGCGCTGGCGCTGCAATCGGGGAAGGGATGGATCCGCGCGTTGTCGAAGGCGAAGCAGCGGGCGCTGGCGGATCGATTTATCAAGGCAATCAACATTGCGACGCGGGATGCGGAAACGCCGGTGAGGAATCTGTCCGGCGGGAATCAGCAGAAGGTGATCCTGGCGCGATGGCTTGCATCCAACCCGCGGCTTTTGATTCTGGACGAACCCACGCGCGGCATCGATGTCGGAGCGAAGGCGGAGATTCAGAAGCTGATCCTGTCGCTGGCGAAAGAGGGCATGAGCATTCTCTTCATCTCCTCGGAGCTGGAAGAAGTGGTGCGATGCTGTTCGCGCGTGGCGGTGCTTCGCGATCGGCGGAAAGTGGATGAGCTGCGCGGCGACATTTCTGAAGAACAGATCATGCGCTCGATCGCCGGGGGCGCGGCATGAGCACGACGATCGAGCCGGCGCCCTTGCCTCTGGTGAAGACCGCGCGCCCGGAGCGGTGGCGATTGCTTTGGCCGCTGGCGGCGCTGGCGCTGATCGTGCTGTTTAATCTCATCGTTACGCCGCGATTTCTTTCCATCGAGATCAAGGACGGGCGGCTCTACGGAATCACGATCGACATTGTGCGCCGCGGATCGCAGGTGATTCTGCTGGCCATCGGGATGACGCTGGTGATCGCGACCGGCGGCGTGGATTTGTCGGTCGGCGCGGTGATGGCGGTCTCCGGCGCGGCGACGGCGACGCTGGTGGTGGAGCATCATTGGAGTCCGGCGCCGGCGATTGGGGTGGGGCTTGTGCTTTCTTTGCTGGCGGGGGCTTGGAACGGGATTCTCGTGGCGCTGCTTCAGCTCCAGCCGATCGTGGCGACGCTGGTGCTGATGGTGTCGGGGCGGGGCATCGCGCAGCTCATCACGACCGGGCAGATCATCACGTTCGAAAATCCGACGCTGGTGTTTCTGGGCAGCGGTTCGATCTGGGGACTCCCTTTCGCGGTTGTACTGGCGCTGGCAACGCTTGCGGCGGTGGGGCTGCTCGTGCGGAAGACGGCGGCGGGATTGTTCATCGAATCGGTTGGAAACAATCCTACCGCCGCGCGATTCGCGGGGGTCAATGAACGGCTCGTCAAGGTGATGGCATACACGGTATCGGGATTGTGTGCGGGGCTGGCGGGTCTGGTTGCGGCGGGTGAGATCAAAGGCGCTGATGCGAATAAAGTCGGGCTGTATTACGAGTTGGATGCAATCCTCGCAGTTGTGATTGGCGGGACCGCGCTGGCGGGCGGCAGGTTTATGTTGGTCGGTTCGGTCATCGGCGCGCTGATTATTCAAGCGGTGACGACGAGCATCTTGACCGGCGGATTGAAACCTGAGCTGACGCAGGTCGTGAAGGGGATCGTGGTGATCGGCGTTTGTCTGCTTTATTCCACGAAGTTCAGGCGTGCGGTGATGGCGCCCTTCGGACGGAGGCGCGCATGACGCTGTCTTACGGAACACCGTTGTCGCGCCGGTTCCCATCGTTGACGCAGCAGTTGCCGCTGATCTCGACAGCGGTTGTTTGCGCGTTGCTCTACGCGATTGGATCGATCTGCTACTCGGGCTTTTTCGACGCGAGCACATTCTCGGAATTTTTCGCGGGGAACGCGGTGTTGGGCGTGGCCGCGGTAGGGCTGACGTTTGTGATCCTCTCGGGCGGGATCGACTTGTCGGTGGGATCGATGGTGGGATTTGTCAGCATCCTGGCGGGGATGATGGTGGAGCGCTGGCACTGGTCGCCGGCGCTGGCGGTGCCGGCGGTGCTGGCGATGGGATGTGCGTTCGGGCTGCTCGCGGGCGTGCTGATTCACGTGTTTGAGCTGGCGCCGTTTCTGGTGACGCTGGCGGGGATGTTCGTGCTGCGCGGGCTGGCGCTGACGATCGCGCCGGACGAGGGGCGCATCACGCTGAACCATGAATTCTTCGTCTGGCCCACGACGCACGCGATCATGATGGGGCACGCGCGCATTCGACTCATCGGCATCTTCTTCGTGTTCATTGCGGTGATTGCGGCGCTCGCGTTGCGCTATACGCGCTTTGGTCGGAACGTTTATGCGCTCGGCGGGAATGAACAGTCGGCACTTCTGATGGGACTCCCCGTGGGCAGGACCAAGATTGCGATCTATGCGATCAGTGGGTTTTGCTCGGCGCTGGCGGGGATTGTCGCATGCGTGGACATGGGCGCGGGCGAGCCGTCGGCGGCAATGGGATTGGAACTCGATGCGATCGCGGCGGTGGTGATCGGCGGGACGCTGCTTACCGGCGGCGTGGGAACGGTACTCGGCACGATCCTGGGTGTGCTGATTCTCGGGATCATTCAGACGGGATTGACGCTTGATGGTCGGTTGATCTCGTGGTGGACGAAGATTGTCGTGGGGGCGCTGCTTTTGCTGTTCATCACGTTGCAGAAGCTGCTGACCAAAGCGACGGCCCGGGCGTGACTGGGCTATGACTGCGAGCACTTAATCAGCAGATCGAGCGTGAGCTGAGCGCGGCCGGTTTCGAGCGCTTCAATTGCGAGGATCATTCCTTCGTTAATGTCCTTGGCGCGCCCGGCGACCACCAGCGCGGCGGCGGCGTTGAGCGCGGCGATGTCGCGCTGAGGGCCGGGTTCACCCGCGATGACACGCGCGAGGGCGCTGGCGGCTTCGGCGACGCTGCTGACGACGAGATCGGAGAGCCGGGCGTAGTGGATGCCGGCGGCGGCGGGATCGAAGCTCCAGGTGTTGATCTCGCCATTTTTCAATTCACTGACGCGCGTCGGGCCAAGGGTGGAAAGCTCATCGAGTCCATCCTGGGCGTGCACCACCCAGGCGCGTTCGCTGCCGAGGGCGCGAAGGACGGTTGCGAGACGGTCGGTGAGTTCGGGAGCGAAGACTCCGAGCAGTTGATGGCGGGCGCGGCCGGGGTTCGTGAGGGGTCCGAGGAGGTTGAAGATGGTGGGGATGCCAAGGCTCGTGCGCGCGGTGGCGACATGCTTCATCGCGGGGTGATGCGATCGCGCGAACGCGAAGCAGATTCCGGCTTCATCGAGACATCTGCTGAGGACCGGCTGATCAACTTCGAGCTTCACGCCGAGTTGCTCGAGGACGTCGGCGGAACCGGACTTGCTGGAGGCGGAGCGGTTGCCGTGTTTGACGACCTTCACTCCGCAGGCGGCGGCGATGATCGCGGCGGCGGTGGAGATGTTGAAGGTGCCCTTGACGTCGCCACCGGTGCCGCAGGTGTCGAGGATGACGGATGCCCGGTTGCCGCAGGAAACGGGAATCACTTTCTCGCGCATGACCAGTGCGGCGCCGATCAGTTCATCGGAAGTGGTTCCCTTGGACGCCATGCCGACGAGAAGGCCGCCGATCTGCGCCTCGGAGGCCTGGCCGGACATGATGGTGTCGAAGGCGGCGCGGGCTTCATCGCGGGTGAGATCTTCGCGGCGGGAGAGTTTGAGCAGGATATCGCGCATTTTGATAGTCACGGGAGTCCCTGTTGCTCCAGCACGAGATGAAAACCTGCCTGAATGAAATGGTGATCCGTCGATAGAGCGTCAGTGACGCCGATCCGGCTCATGCCGGTGAAGGAAATGCAATCGGTGAGAGACCATCCCTTGTCGCTGCGCGCCGGAAACAGATCGAGCGCTGCCTGGAACAGGTGCTCGTCCACATGAACGAATCGAGCACCACTACGCCACCGACAATTTTCCCACGCTAGGTCATTGAAGGTGATCATACACTAAATCCGATACTATTCTTCCAGAGCTGCCCCGGCGGTGGCGGTGGTGGCGAAGACCTGGGGAGTTATCTGGAATTTCTGGTGATAGGTTTGGGTGAGGTGTTTTTCGAGCATTGCGACGGCGCGGGGCTGCGCGAGGGCGACGATGCAGCCGCCGAAGCCGCCGCCGGTCATGCGGGCGCCGTAGACGCCCTTCACTTTCATTGCCTGCTCGACGAGGAAGTCGAGCTCGGGGACGCTGACCTGGTAATCATCCCGCAGGGAGTTGTGGCTCTGGAGCATTAACTCGCCGACTTCTTCGTAGTTTTTCTGGCCGAGCTTTGTCGCGGCTTCGGTGGTTCGAAGATTTTCGGTAATGACGTGACGGCATCGCCGCCAGACGACGTCCGGCATTTTCGACTTCGCCTGCTCTAGCTGGTTGGGAGTAACATCGCGTAGTGCCCGGGTGTTGGGGTGCTCTTTCTGAAAGACCTTCACACCTTCTTCGCACTGGCGGCGGCGCTCGGCGTATTCTCCGCCGGTGAGCTGATGCTTGACCATGCTGTTGGCGATCACCACGCGCAGCTCTTTGGAATCCATCGGCACGAACTTCTTGCTCTTATCCCGGCAGTCGAGCAGCATCGCATGGTCGGGCTTTCCCGCGACGACGATGGTTTGATCCATGATGCCGACCGGAACGCCGGCGTATTCGAGCTCCGCTTTCTGGCAGAGGAGGGCGAGGCGGTCAGGTTGCATCTCGACGCCTGCGAGTGTCAACAATGCAAGACCCGTCGAGACTTCGACGGCCGCGCTGCTCGACAGACCTCCGCCGATAGGCAGCGTGTTGTCCATCAAAGCATCCATGCCCACGAGCGGGATTCCCGCGGAGATCAGTTCGGCGGCGACGCCGCGCGAATAGTTCGCCCATTCAGGATCGCCGGCGCGGATCTTCTCCAGCAGCGAGAACTCGATGAGCTGGCCGGGGAATGCGGTTGATTGAAGCCGCACCTGGGCGTCTTCGCGGCTTCGGCAGGCGATTTTGACGTCCGGCTCAATGGCCATGGGGAACACGAAACCGTCGTTGTAATCGGTGTGTTCACCGATCAGGTTGACGCGGCCGGGCGCGCGGACGATGTGGGTCCTTCCGCCATGCCCGAAAGTCTCGTGGAAGCGGCGCTTCAGCTCAGCGTTGGCGTTCTCCATCCGCGCGACTTTAAGAATGGGGGGCAGAGGGGTCAAGGTGAGGAATTCTTCCGCAGCCGACGCGAGGCGGTCCGAATCGGGAATCATCCTTCTGTCACTCGACCTCCGCGCGATGATCGATACACTGGCAGCGGCTCGGCGAATTGCATCATGATCCAGAACCTCGACTTCCTTCGCGGCAAGTTCCTCGTCTTCGACGGCAACGAAGGCTGCGGAAAATCCACGCAGGCGCGGCGGCTGCGCCAGCACCTTGAAAGCCTCGACATTCCCGTGCTGGCGGTTCATGATCCGGGTGCAACGCGCATCGGCGAGCACATTCGCAAGCTGCTGCTCGATCCCGAAAACACGGACATGGGCATGCGATGCGAGATGCTGCTCTACATGGCATCACGCGCCCAGATGATGAGCGAAAGCATCAAGCCGGCGCTGGAGAAAGGCTCATGTGTGATTTCAGATCGCTTCGTTTCGTCAACCCTCGCTTACCAGGTGAACGGCGAGGGTTTGACGTATGAGGAAATCAAGGCGGTGGCGGATGTGGCAATCCAGAAGCGGTGGCCGGACATGACCTTGATTTTCGATCTTGCGGTGGAAGCGTCGTGGGCGCGCGTGCGGCCGAAATTTTCGCTGTTTCCTGATGACCCGAATGCCGGCATGGATCTGGATCGAATCGAACAACGTTCGCGCGATTATCACGAGCAGGTGCGGCAGAATTATCTGAAGCAGGCGCGGCGCGAGCCCGAGCGTTATCGGATTGTGCAGGCGGATCGGCCGGTGGCGGCGGTGCATGAGGATGTTCTGAAGATTGTGCAGCAGCTCGCGGGGCAATAACGCTTCATTGAATGATGGTCTTCAGCGCGGCGGTGACGCGGTCGGCGTTTTCGATGGTGGCGCCGTGGCCCATGAGCCCGATGCGCCACGCTTTGCCCTTGAAGGCGCCGAGGCCGCCGCCGATTTCGATGTTGTGTTCTTCGAGCAGACGCTTGCGTGTGGGGAGGTCTTCGATGCCATCCGGGATTCTCACCGCGTTGAGCATGGGTAGGTGGTGGCCCTCCTGGCTGACGTAATCGATGCCGAGGGTGTTGAGGTTCGCGCGCAGTCGCTCGTGGGCTTTGCGGTGGCGGGCGAAACGAGGTTCCAAACCCTCTTCGAGGACGATGGTCAGCGCCTCGTGCAGGCCATAGAGCATGTTGATCGGCGCGGTGTGGTGGTAGGCGCGTTCTTGGCCCCAATACTGCCGGACCATCGTGAGATCGAGATACCAGCTCTGAACTTTCTGCTTGCGCTGTTCCAGCCGCTGGGTCGCCCGCGGCGACATCGTCACGGGTGATAAACCCGGCGGACAGGCAAGGCATTTTTGCGTTCCCGAATACGCCGCATCCACTTCCCACTTGTCGATTTCCACCGGAACTCCGCCAAGGCTGGTTACGCAGTCGAGCAGGAAGAGGGAGCCTAGTCGATGTAGGGCGGCACCAAGCCGATCGACCGGTTGATGGGCGCCGGTGGACGTTTCGGCATGCACAATCGCGACCGCGCGCGGACGGATTCGCTCGGCCGCTTCAATGACCGTATCCTGATCAAACACCGTTCCCCACGGCGCCTCGATCGTATGCACCTCCGCGCCGCAGCGCTCGGCGACATCTTTCATGCGTTGTCCGAATACGCCGTTGATGCAGATGAGCGCGCGGTCGCCGGGCTCGATCAAATTGGCGAAGATGGTCTCCATTCCCGCCGATCCGGTGCCGCTGATGGCGAGCGTCATTTCGTTTTGTGTGCGGAAAATTTGTTTGAGCATCGAGCGGATTTCGTCCATGAGCCGGAGAAAAACAGGATCGAGATGGCCGATGGTGGGTTTTGCGAGCGCGTCGAGGATCCGCTGCGGAACTGGGGAGGGACCGGGGCCGAGGAGCAGGCGGTTTGGGATCGGAAGGGTCATTCAGTGAAAGTACCGGCGAGTGCAGGGGAGTCAACCGGAGGGGGATCCATGATATCATGAGAATCATGACGCGATTAGAAATATTGTTGGCGGAAGACGTGAAGGCCGCCGCGGATTCGCAGGCGGCTGAACGCGGTTACACAGACGCCAGGTCTTATGTGGAATCTCTGGTGAGTACCGAGATCGAAGGAAGACGCGCGAAAGCGGCCTTGGAGACTAAGCTCGTGGAAGCCCTAGACTCACCCGCTCGCGAGATGGGGCCTGCTGACTGGGCAGAGATGCGTCGCAAGTTTGAAGAGCGGCATGCCGGGAAGCAAAGCCAATGGGCCGACTGATTCTTCGCGATCCTGCTTTCGATGACATCAATGATATTGCCGATTACATTGCCAAGGACAACATCGGCGCTGCGCGGCGAGGGTATGAGGCGGTGGAGCGTGCGCTTGACTACTTACGCGACCTGCCGGGGATGGGACCGTTGCGACAGTTTGAATCCTCGAAGCTTAAGGATCTGAGGTCTTGGCCAGTGACAGGTTATTAGAATTACCTGGTGATCTACTGTGCCATCAATGGCGGCATTGATGTCTTGCACGTGCTGCATGGGGCGAGAGAAATGGAAAGCATCCTTGGAACGAAGTTTATCTTAGGCGAACAATTCCATCCGCGGCTTCCCTTTGCCGTCGCTGGTGACGTAGAAGGGGCGTTGCTCGACGTTGTAGTTGAGATCGGGGGCGATCCCGATGGCGCGATAGATGGTGGCGTGCAGGTCTTCGATGGTGATGCGATCTTTGATCGTGGTGCAGGGTCGTTCGGGGGCGGTTTCGCCGTAGAGGTGGGCTTTCTTGAATCCGCCGCCGACGAGGAGGACGGAGCCGGCGCCGGTGAAGTGGCGGTGCATGCCGTAGTGTGCGGTTTCGGTGATCAGATCGGGGACGACGACCTGGTCGGGGACTTTCAATTCGGGTTTTCCTTCGAGCATCAGGTCGCGTGAGAACTCGCTGGCGAGGACGATGAGCGTGCGATCGAGGTGGCCGCTCTTTTCGAGGTCGAGAATGAGCTGCGCGATCGGGCGATCGATCTGCTTCTTCATGTCGACGAGAACCTTGTGCCCGTCGGCGTGGGTGTCCCAGTTCAGGAAGGGGATGTATTCGGTTGTCACCTCGATAAATCGCGCGCCGGCTTGTGTGAGTCGCTTGGCGAGAAGGCAACCGAGACCGAATCGACCGGTGTTGTAACCGTCGTAGGTTTCCTTCGGCTCGAGCGAGAGATCAAAAGCTTTGGCGGAGGGATCGTTGAGCAGGCGGTGGGCCTGATCGATCGAGCGAAGCAGCGATTCCTTCTGGTAATCGCCGGCTACATCCGCCAGCGGCGAATTTTTGACGAGGTCTTTGTAGAATTTCTCGCGATTCTGGAAACGGGTGGGCGACATTCCCTTAGGCGGGCGCACGGCATCCATCGCCTGCGCGGGCTCAGGGATAAAGAAGGGGCCGTACTCGGAGCCGAGGAAGCCGGCAGTGTGAAACGCTTTCAGTTCTTCGCCTTCGCCGAGGTCAAGGCGCTGCCCGATATCGATGAACGCGGGGATGACGGGGTTGTTGGGTCCGACGGCCTTGGCGATCCACCCGCCCATGTGCGGCGCGGCCACGGTCTGAGGCGGCGCGTAACCGGTATGCCAGTGATATTGATGTCGCGAGTGGAGGATCTTGCCGAGGTCCCCGACAGTGTGGGATCGGATGAGCGTTCCGCGATCCATCACCTTGGCCATGTTCTCAAGGCCCGCGCTGATCTTGATGTTGTCGACAACGGTATCGATCGAAGGGAAAGTCGAGAGGACTTTTTCCGAAGCGAGACCCTTCTCGTAGGGGTTATAACGCTTGGGGTCGAAGGTCTCGGTGTGGGCCATGCCGCCGCCCATCCAGAGCAGGATGATGGTGTCGGCGGTGCGGTGGATCTTCTCGGCATGCGGCGATGGCGCGGCGAAGGCGCGCGGTGCACCCGCCGCGAGAGCGGCAAGCGTGGCCGCGCTCGCGGTTTTCAGGAAATCGCGACGGCTAACGGATCTCAGATCGAGCATCTTCGTCCAACGTAAAACGGGCGGTCCCGGTTCGTCCCCACAAGGTAATGTAGCAGAATGGGCGGCGTGTGTTGAGCGAGACCGTAAGTCCTGTTCCGAAAATTACTTGTGGAGACAAGGGAAACTTGTCCGGTTTGGGCTGCCGTGTTCATTTAGGGTCGCTGTGATGCGAAGCGATGACCAACTTCTGGCGGATTATGTGACGGGCCGATCCGAAGGCGCGTTTGCGGAAATCTATCGGCGGCACGCGGGGTGGGTTCTTGCCGTGGCGCGGCGGCAGGTGACGAACGAGGAGTTGGCGAAGGACGTCACGCAGGCGGTGTTTCTGCTGCTCGCGCAGCGGGCCTCAAAAATTCGTTCCGGGACGGCGCTGGGGGCGTGGCTTTTTACCAGCACTCGACTCACATCGAAAGCGGCGCTTCGAGTCGAAGCCCGGCGGAAACGTCGCGAGCGGGAGGTGGGGATGACACAGCGAACCTTCAACGAAAGCGACAGCATCTGGCCGCAGCTTGCGGGGTCGCTGGATGAGTTGGTGGACAAGCTGCGCCCGACGGACCGAGATGCGATCCTGCTTCGGTTCTATCAACAAAAAACACATGAACAGGTGGGTATGGCGATGGGAACGAGTTCAGAAGCCGCGCGCAAGCGAGTCGATCGAGCGCTGACGCAATTGCAGGGGCTCTTTGCGCGAAGAGGTGTTGTGCTGAGCACCGCGGGGATCGGGGATGCACTGGTGCGCACGGGTGGAGAGAGTGGGAGCACGGGTGCCGCTTCGACTGCGCTCGTGGGAGAATTGCTTCGAAATGGAGCCATTGGCGGCACCCGTCGAGCGGGGCAGATTGTCAGTTCGGTGAAGCTGGCGCTGCTCACGACGAAGATCGCGGCGACGCTGGCTGCGGTTGCGATCATCGGGGGGAGCATCGGGGCAGGGACGAAGCTAATGGGAGGGACTTCGAGTCGAACTTCGTCCGCAACTGTTGCCCATTCGGCGCCAGCCGCGCGACCGGCATCTCCGGTCGTCGCAGTCGCCGCGGTTCCCGTTCCTTCCATCGACGCTCCGGGTACAAAACCGGACGTCCCTCCGGTGCTGCGAACGCAGCCTGTCGCGTCGCCGGCGGTGAATCAAGATGAGATCCACATCAAGGGCATTGTTCTGGATCCACAAGGCAAACCCGTTGCCGGCGCCAAGGTTCGCGCGCCGAACCCGATCCAATCCGGATTCCTCGCGGGCACCTCGAGCGGTGGCGACGGCCGATTCGAATTCGCCTACCGCAAGTCGCAGGCTTCCTCGTGGGCGGTCGGAGAACTGCCCGCGGAGTACCGATGGAAAGAGGTGAAGGTCGCCGCGGCCGCTGAGGGCTTCGGCTTGATCTGGAAAGGCTGGGATCAGGTTGACGAGAAGGGGGATCTGGTTCTTCAACTTGTGGCCGACAACGCGCCGATTGAGGGACGAATTGTCGATGCATCCGGCAAGCCCGCCGCAGGCGCGAAGATCAGCATTTTTCAGATCCAGAACTGGATTGATGGCGGGGGTGAGAGCGTGCCGGAGAGTTTCAAAAAGGACATGCGCGGCAGAATTCTCTGGGGCGCGGCCCCGCTCCTCGGCCTGCCGGATGAAATCCTCACTGAGGCGATGGGTCGATTCACCATCAAGGGCCTTGGAAGCGATCGCAAAATCTATCTTGGCGTTACGGGTCCAACCGTTGCCGCCACCGAACTTGAAGTAATCACGCGTTATGTGCCGACGTCAAAGCGCTATATGGATGATCTGTCGATGGCGGAGAAGCGCGAGTTCACGGTGTTCGGCGCGAAGTTCGAATATCAAGCCCATGCCGCGCAGTCGGTTGTTGGCGCGGTGCGCGATGCGAAGACTCACCAGCCGGTCGCCGGCGTGAGGGTTCAGGAATCGCAGCGCGGCATCATCCAGTGGGTGATTCATGGCAAGCAGAGGATCGAGTCGGTCACCGATGCGCAAGGACACTACCGGCTCGACGCCTTCCCCGCGGTGAAGGGGAATGAGATCCTTGCCATTCCCAGGGATGATCAGCCTTACCTGATGCGGGGCATGAAGGTTCCGGTTTCAAAGGATGGGCAGCCGGTGACGCTGGATATGGAGCTTCATCGCGGCGTGTGGATTACCGGGAAGGTGACGGAGAAGGGAAGCAACGCTCCCATTGCCGGGCGGATGGAGTATTCGCCGTTTCTCTCGAACTCATTCTCGCAAGCACTGCCGGAATTTCATCAGAAGCAGCGGACGATGGACTGGGAGATCACGCGCTGGAGCACGAAGGCTGATGGGACGTACCGAATGGTGGGCATTCCGGGGCGGGCGATTGTGGCGATCTGGAGCATGAGTGATCGGTATCGCACGGGCCAGGGAGCGGATGTTATCAAGTCAGAAAACTGGATGAAGAACGGCCCCGACACCTATCACCCATTCAACATCGGGGACGGCATGACGGTGGTCAAGGAGATCGACGTTCCGCCAAACGCTCAAGAGTATCGCGTCGATCTGGAAGTTGATCCGGGACAGACGCTGGCGGCAACGGTTGTCGACGATGAAGGAAAGCCATGCCCCGGTTGCTCGTATTCGGGCAACACGCCGCAGCCTTTCATGGTTTGGAAGGAGCAGGATGAGAGCCAGCAGAATCCGGCAACCTTCGACATCATCGGATTGAGCGAACGCGAAGAACGGCTGGTCACCGTCAGCAACGCGCCGCGCAAGCTCGGCAAGATCAGCCGGGTGAGTCTTGCGACTGCGAGCGACGGAAAAGTGACGATCAAGCTGGACAAGCTCACCAGCGTGACCGGCCGACTGCTGGACGAGGAGGGAAAAGCTCTGGCCGGCGTCGCGATCGAAACGACCCTGGGCAAGGGAACGCCTGATTATTTGGCCGCTAAAACCGACAACCAGGGTCGCTTTACCTGCACCCTAATCCCCGGCGGCGAGTACTCTATTGGAGCCCGCAGCAGCGCCTTGGCCAATCGGGTGGAAACCGTGTCAGCGAAGCTCAATCCTAAACCCGCAGAGCAGATTCACCTCGGTGACCTCAAGTTCAATAGGGAGAAAGACATGAGCGCTAAACCGTAAACGGCTGGTTGGGAAAAATCTGTCCGTTTCGTGCCGCAACAGCGGATTATGTGGAGATGTCACTCCCCGATGCCCAGCTTCTGCAGGACTACACCAAGGGGTCAGAGCAGGCCTTTGCCGAGCTTTATACCCGTCACGCCAAGTGGGTGCTGGCGGTGGCGCGGCGGGAGGTGAGGGATTCGGAGCTGGCGAAGGATGTGGCGCAGGCGGTTTTCAGACTTCTCGCACGCAAAGCGGGATCGATCAAAGTTTCATCCAGTCTCGGTCCGTGGCTTTTTGGGACGACGCGGCCTGACATCCAGGGCGGCTCTGCGTATGGAAGATCGCCAGAAGCGCCTGGCTCGGGAGGCGGCGATGCGACCCAATCCCAAGGACGCGCGGGAAGACGTTTGGAAGCAGTTGTCGGGCGATCTGGACGATCTGGTCGACACGCTTCGGGCGCGAGACCGCGAGGCGATTCTACTTCGATTTTATGAGCATAAGTCGCATGAGGAGATTGGGTCGGCACTTGGGTTGACGAAAGAAGCGGCGCGCAAGCGGGTGGATCGGGCGCTTCTGCAACTTCAGGGATTGTTCGCGAGCGTGGGATCTTCGCCAAGTGCGCCGGCGAGTTCGGTGGCAAGCGTCACGTCTAGTGAAGTGAAGCCGGGGTGAAAGACCAACACGACCTCGTGAAGCGGGACTTAAATGTGGCTGCCGGGGCGACGCGTGACTTGGGGGATGTGAAGGTCCGGACGCAGACGAAGCCGAAGATAGCGGTTCAGGGGAAGGGGCCACGAAATAAGTGACACGAAACAAGTGAGAGGGATCGCGAACAGGGCGAGCGGGTGAGAATGTTCTCACCCGCCCTCTCACTTTTTGTGCAATGTGCCACGGGCGACCCGCCCGTGTTTTTCATTGGGAGGATATGGGCAAGATGCCCATGCCACTAATAAATAAGCTGGAACTCCGGAAGCATCGTGATGGACCAGAGGACATCGGCGACGCCTTCGGGTTTGGTGGGGGTGTCGATGAGGCTTCGGGCGAGGTTCAATTCTTTGTCGGTGGGGCGGCGATTGAGGGCCTTCAGGTAAATCTGGGTGATGATTTCGTCGGGGGAGCCGGCGGCGGTCCAGCGTTTTCCGCCTTCGGAGACGATGCGGGTGATGGTGGCTCCGTTGGTGAGTTCGAGGAGTTGGAGCATGGTGGCGGGGGAGTCGCGGTGGGTGACGACTCTCTCGCGATTGGGGCGGCCGAGGGCGTTCATGAGGGCGTCACTTCTTGCCCAGACGGCGCGGAGGCGATCGTAGCGGAGGGTGAATTTATTTTTGACGCCTGCTAGTTTTTGGGTGAAGCCCCAGGGGCCCATTTCGATGGGGCCGAGGTCGGCGGCGGGTTTCCAGGAGGTGTCGTCGAAGGCGGGGGAGGTCCACGCATCCACTTCATCGGGGGACACTTTCCAGGAGGAATCCGAGTCGAAGTTGATCAGGTTGGATTGACCATTGGATACGACGCGCGCGCTTCCGAGGAAGAGCAGGCCGGCGGGGTTCGGCATTTTTGGCATCACGGGTTTGGAGGTTGCCTTGGTTGTTCCTTTGCGATTCCTCTTGGTGGGTTTGCTGAGATCGGGCTTGAAGTTTTGGGCTATGACGGCGAAGACGTTTTTGCCCGGCACGAGGTGCTTGGTCAGGTCGACGACTCTGGGCTTGGTGAAGTCGTCGCCCCTGGAGACGGACTTGCCGTTGACGAAGAGTTCGTAGCCGTTGTCGCAGTCGATGGTGGCGAGGGCCTCCTCTGGAATACTGGGGAGTTCGATGGTTTTCCGGAGGTAGATGGTTTCCTCGGCGGCGTTCACGCTGGCGTTGGGGGTGGACCAGATCCAGCGGGCGGGAAGCTGAAGGGGTCGGCATTCCAGGGCTTTGGGCGCGGGCTTTTCCTGCCAGATGCCGGTGAGGGTGGAGAGGGAATCGTAGAACTGTTCGGCGGAAAGTCGGCGGACGACGGGTCCGCGGAAGGTGTAATGGTCGTCGCGCTCCTTCATGGCTGCCGCGGGCATCTGATAGGCGCGGCTGGTCATGATCGTGGCGAGGGTTTTCTTGAGATCGTACTTGTTGGCGGCGAGATCGTTTGCCAGCCAGTCGAGGAGATCAGCGCTCCACGGTTCGTGATCCATTTCGTCGACGGGTTCGACGATGCCGCGACCCATGAGCTTGGACCAGAGTCGGTTGACGATGGTGCGGGTGAAGCGGCCGTTCTTCTCGGTGGTCATCAGGGTGGCGAGCTGCTGCTGGCGCTTATCGCGCGGCGCTTTGGCGTCGATCTTGCCGAGCTCCGGGTAGAGAAACTTGATGGGCGCGATTTTGCCGAGATCTTTTTCGCAGCGATACATCGCGAGCGGTTTTTCTGCGAATACACCGGCCAGGCCGTAGGCATCGGAGAGCTTCCATTCTGAGACGAAGCTGTCGTGGCAGCTTGCGCACTTCATGTTGATGCCGAGGAAGACCTGGGACATGTTTTGGGCGGCTTGCAGTTCGCGGATCTGGCTGGCGCTGACGGCGCCGCGCCAGAGGATTCCTTTGACGAAGCCTTCGGATGCGGGATTGGGCGGGGCGATGAGCTCGCGGACGAATTGGTCGTAGGGTTTGTTGGTCTCGAGGGCATCGTAGAGCCAGGGGGTGATCTGCTGTCGGCCACCGTCGATGTAGCCGGGACCTTCGTAGTCATTTCGCAGGGCGTCGTTCCAGAAGCTGAGCCAGTTTTCGGCGTAGCGAGACTTGTCGGCGAGGAGTTTGTTGACGAGCTCTTCGCGTTTATCCGGAGATTGATCGGATTGAAGAGCGGCGACATCCCGCGGAGAGGGCGGCAATCCGATCACGTCTTGATACACGCGTCGCGCGAAGAGCCGATCATCCACGACGGCGGCGATGGGTACTTCATGCTTCGTGAGATAAGACCCGAGAATTCGATCGATGGGATTGGAGAGGCCCGCGACCTCGGGAAGTTTTACAGCGCGAGGAGAGAGCGGGGATTTGTAGGCGGTGGTCGTGACGGCGCCGTCGAAGGGCATTCCCTGGGTCACCCATTGCCGAAGGACCTCGATCTTTTCTGCGGGGAGGGGTGGGGCCTTCTTGGGCATGCGGGAATCGGGATCGTCGATCGTCAGCAGCGTGATCAGAGAAGATTCATCGGATTTATGAGGCTCGGCGATGGGACCACTCTCGCCGCCCTTGAGGATGGACTCGCGGGTTTCGAGGGAGAGGCCGCCCTTCTTGTTACCGTTGAGGTGGCACTTGGCGCAGTGGGCCTGGAAGATGGGTTGGACTTGTTGGAGGTAGCTGATTTTTTTGGTGCCTGTTTCGCGGACGGGGGCGACGTGCGGGGATTCTGCCGCGAGGGTGGCGGCGAAGGCGCAAGCGAGTGCGAAGGTGGTGGAGAGAAGGTTGGCGATGCGGGTGGACAAAGCTGTGCCCTCAAACGATTGTGGTCGGGGATTCGACCCGGAAAAATAACTGGTCCGCCGTTCGACTGCGCTCACGGCATGCTGAAGCGGGCCCTACAGAGGCGATCGATGCAACGATGCGTGATTGTATCGTTTTTCATGCTTTCATACGCCATGGGAGCGGTTGTTGTTGCAGCGGACCCACAGGCTGCGCCGAAGCCCGCGACGAGGGCTGTTCCGACGGTGGCGGAGTTGGAGCAGGTGAAGCCGAGTTTGCCGGTGCCAGGGGATTTCTGGAAGTTTTGGAATGAGAAGACGCGCGCCGTGCGGGGGTCGAGAGATGAGGCGGTGGTGACGGAGGTGGAGTCGCCCGATCCGAAGGTTGCGACGTTTGATGTGCAGGTTGCGGTGCCGGGGACGAAGGGGTTCTCGGGGTATCTCGCGGTTCCGAAGGGGGCCAAGGGGAAGCTACTCCCGGCGATATTGTTTCCGCATTCGGCGGGGGTTCGCGGGTCGCAGTTAAATCAGGCGGTGAAGGGCGCGCAGATGGGGTGCATTGCGTTGGACTTTAATGCGCACGGGCTGCCGAACGGGAAGCCGGGGGCATTTTATACGCAACTGGAGAGCGGGGAACTGAAGGGATATTCGGCAATTGGGGGAGGCTCTCGGGAGACATCGTACTTTCTGGGGATGTATCTGCGACTGATTCGCGCGGTGGATTTTATGACGAATCGTCCGGAGTGGGATGGGCGGCATCTCATCATGTATGGTTCTTCACAGGGGGGCGGGCAAGCGCTGATTGCCGCGGGGCTGGATGATCGCGTGACGCTGTGCCTGGCGAATGTTCCGGCGATGTGTGATCAGACTGCGGCGGTTGTGCAGCGGACGGCGGGTTGGCCGCGGATGGTGGAGTGGGCGAAGATGCCGCGGGATGTGGCGCGATATTTTGATTCGATGAACTTCGCGACGCGGATCAAGTGCCCTGTGATGATGACGGTTGGGTTGATGGATCAGACGTGCGCGCCGAGCAGCGTGTATGCGGCGTACAACAGCATCAGCGCCAAGAAGAAGATCATCCCGCGGCCGGGGATGGGTCATGCGTTTCCGAAGGATTTGATAGAGGAATTTGATCGGCGGGTGAAGGAGCACATTGCGGATGCGCCTTCATCACCGCCGACGACGGGGGTGAATACGGGGGCGAATACGAAGGCGGATGGTTATCGTGGGATCTGGTTTGAGCTGGGAGAGAAGTATGAGTATGGGGACAAGTATTCTGGTGGGCTGGCGACGTACACGGCGAATCATGTGCCGATTGCGGTGTACTCCGCGAAAGCCAACAAGACGTTCTTCACTTATGGGGGAACGATCGAGGGAAAGCGTCATCTGCTGATTATGGCGTCGTGCTATGACCATGCGACGAAGCAGGTGCCCCGGCCGACGGTTGTTCACGATAAACTTGGTGTGACGGATCCGCACGATAATGGATCTCTGGCGGTTGATGGGGAGGGGTACGTTTGGGTGTTTGTTTCTGGGCGGGCTCGCGGGCGGCCGGGGTTTATCTATCGCAGCACGAAGCCGTACGAGGTTGAGGCGTTTGAGCAGATCAGCGAGCGGGAGATCACTTATCCGCAGCCTCACTATGCAGAAGGCAGGGGGTTTCTGCACCTTTTCACGAAGTACACGCGGGGAAGGGAACTGTATTTTTCCACCAGCGCTGACGGGCGCAATTGGACGGAAGATCAGAAGTTGGTTGGCTTTGGCGGCCATTACCAAGTCAGTGCCGGCACCGCGGATGGAACCATCGGCACCGCGTTTATGTATCACCCGGCGGGCAACGTGAACAAGCGAACCAACTTGTATTACATTAAAAGTAGAAACAATGGAAAGGCTTGGACGACGGCCGAGGGATCGGTTCTTTCCATCCCATTGGACAACCCGAAGAATGTCGCACTGGTTATCGATTACCAGGCGCGATCGGAGAACGTGTACATCCATGATGTTAATTTCGATCAGCAGGGGAATCCGGTGATCCTTTATCTGACGGCGCGGGGGGCGGAGCCGGGGCCGGGGAGTGATCCTCGGACGTGGCGTGTGACTCGGTGGACGGGATCGGCGTGGCAGACGTCGGACGTTTGCTGCTCGGATCATGACTATGACACGGGGGCGATTTATACCGATCAGGCGCAGTGGACGATCATCGGACCGACCGAAGTGAGCCCGCAGAAATGGGGAACGGGCGGGGAGATGGCGATGTGGGTGAGTGAGGATCAGGGGAAGAGTTGGCGCAAGGCGAAGGACATCACGAGTGGCAGCAGATTCAATCATTCTTATGCGCGGCGGCCGCTTGGCGCGACGGATCCGTTTTACGCATTTTGGGCGGATGGTGATTCGGATCGGTTCAGCGAGTCGCGCTTATACTTCGCGGATTCCGGGGGGAGGTGCTGGCGGCTGCCGAGTAAGATGGAGGGCGAGTACGCATCGCCCGAACCTTTTGCTGGTGCTTCAAAGAACTGACTATTGCAGGGAGAAGGTCCACTGATCGCGGTTGAAGTAGAGCGCGCCTTCGAACCAGCCCTGGGCGGTTTCGCGGCAGCGGTAGAGCGTGCAATGGATGGTCATGATTTGACCGGTGGGGCTGGGGAGGAGGAGTTTGCCGCCGTAGCCGAGGGGCAGGCGGTGCTGGGTGATGAAGCCGAGGCCCTTGGCATTGACGTCGCGGGTGTAGAGCGTCCAGGAGTCGGCGGAAGGGGCGTCGGAGAAAAGGCGCAGGTCGGCTTTGACCTGATACTTCATGCGCTTGACGCGGCGGCGCTCTTCGTGGGCGCCGCCGGCTTCGAGGGCGGAGAGGATGAGATCGACCTCGGCGGGCCAGGCGTCGGCGGAGTTTTTGGGTTCGCGCAAGTCGGTGGACACGGGGTCTCCTGTCGTGAGCATCGGCACGGGGCGCGTGCTTCGAGCGGAGAAACGTACGATATGATCGCGCGCGGGGGCAAATGAGGTGCGGGTCGGAAGGGATGTAGGGAATGGGGGGGCGGGCCGATAAGGTGACCCGTGAGGCGTGACTCGTGACATGTGAGGCGTGAAGGGACTGGTCACGGGTCACGCTTCACGAGTCCGTCATGGGTCGCGAGTCACGGGTCAAAACTAACCACCCAGCATTCCTGGAGGCAGCCCCATCTCTCCCGCCTTCTTTTGCATTTCTTGTTTGACGAAATCGGCGGCGCGGGATTGGGCGGCGTTGACGGCGGCGACGATGACGTCTTCAAGCATGTCGGTGTCGGTGGGGTCGATCTTGGTCTTGTCGATCTTGAGCTTGATCAGCTCGAGGCGGCCGTTGACGGTGGCTTGGACCATTCCGCCGCCGGCGTCGGAGGTGATGGTGCGGGCGGCCAGCTCCTGCTGAAGCGTTTTCATCTGCTCCTGCATCTGCTGGGCGGTTTTCATGAGGTCGCCGATGTTGCCGAGGTTTTTGAGGGCGTCGAACATGGGGCTCCTGAAACGTGAAACGTGAAACGTGATACAGAAATTAGGCTTCTTCTACTTTTACAATTTTGGCGCCGAAGGCTTCCATCAGGGCGCGGATCAGGGGCTCGGATTGTTTGAGGGAGTCTTCGAGTTCCTGCGTGAGCTTGATCGTGGGAGCGGCTGCGATGGGGGCGGGTTCCGGGGGGCGATGTACTTCTCGGCGGACGGGTTTCGGTAGCGAGCGGACGGTTGGAAGCACGGCGGCAATGACGACGGCGGTATCGGAGTCGGCGCTGACCTTGAACGATACTCCGAGCGGGGAGCCAACCACCTTGGTCAAGACTTCACGGACGACGTCGCGCTTGGTGTTGCTCTTGTCGAGGAGCTTCACGAAGGTTTCGTGCTGTTGCGCGTAGTGGATGATGGCTTGGCCGTCTTCGATGGCGACGAGTTTGCCTTGGGAGACGAGCGAGTGGATCGAGGGGCCACGTTCGGCGAGGAGGGTGAGGAGTTGTCGCCAGACTTGGGGAAGATCGGTGACGGCGACGGGTTCGAAGTTTGGGGGCTCGGAGTTTTCCGGTGGAACGGCGGCGGTTGGAGAGCTTGTTTCTTGCGCGTTTGCGGATTGGGCAGCGAGGAGTTCTTTGAGGCTGGGGCCGGAGTTGTCCCAGACTTTGCCGGGGGCGGGGAGGTCATCTTCCTCATCTTCACTGGGCGAGGGAGGAAGAGAAGACCGCGACGCAGGCGTCGCCTCTACAGGAGGAGGAGCGGCAGTCAGCGGCTCAGGGCACTTTTTTTTTACAGAGAGTGCGCTGGTGCGCGGGGCGCCGTCGCTGTTGAGGAGGTCGGCGATGGAGGTGAATTGATCGGAGAGGGCCAGGCGGACGAGGGTGGCGTCGAGGATGGCTCGGCCGGCCTGACTGGTTCTTATGTTGCGGCGTAGTTCTTCGAGGATGGCAATGTTTTGTGCGAGGGCGATGGGGTCGAACTGGGTGGCTTGGGCGTTGAGGTCTTTGGGGTTTAGGCCTGGGACTTCGACCATGTCGGAGTCGGGGCCGCAGGTGCGGAGGATGAGGAGGTTGCGGAGATGATCGACGATGGAGGCGATGAGCGTGTCGGTGGAGAGGCCGGACTGAATAAGTTTGTCGGTCTGGGTGAGAACTGCTTTGACCTCGCCTAGGCCTATTGACTGGGCGAGGTCGAAGATCAACTGGCTCTTGGGGAGGCCGAGCAGTGACTCGATCAGGTCGATGGTGAGTTCTTTTTCGCCGATGGAGAGCAGGCGGTCTAAAAGCGAGAGGGAATCGCGCATCGATCCGGCGCCGGCTTTGGCGATGAGGAGGAGGGCTTCGTCGTCAGCCTCGATCTTCTCCTGCTTGCAGATGTTTTTGAGGTGGCCGGCGATTTCGCGGGCGGGGATGTTGCGGAAGTCGTAGCGCTGGCAGCGGGAGAGAATGGTCGGGAGGACTTTTTCGGGCTCGGTGGTGGCGAGGATGAACTTCACGTGGCTGGGAGGTTCCTCCATGGTCTTGAGCAGGGCGTTGAATGCCTGCTTCGAGAGCATGTGGACTTCGTCGATGATGTAGATCTTGAATCGCGAGCGGGCAGGCATGAATTGAGCGTTGGAGATGAGCTCGCGGACATTGTCGACGCCGGTGTGGCTGGCGGCGTCGATTTCGATGACGTCAATGTCGTCGCCGCGGGCGATGGCTTTGCAGGATTCACATTTGTTGCAGGGGGTGGGCGTGGGCTTGTCGGAGGATTCGCAGTTGAGGGCCTTGGCGAGGATTCGCGCGGTGGAGGTTTTCCCGGTGCCGCGTGTGCCGCAGAAAAGATAGGCGTGTGCGACGCGATCGGACGCGATGGCTTTTTTAAGCGTTTGCGCGATGTGCTCCTGCCCCACGACATCGTCGAAGGTTGCGGAACGGTATCGGCGGGCCAAGACGGTGTACGACATGGTGAATGATACGCCTCTGAGGGGGATGGTAGCAGGATTTGTGGTGGGGGGAAGCGAGTGTTGGGAAGCAGGCGGCAGTGTTTATTTGCGATGGAGAAGACGAGAATAACCGGTCCGGTGAAGCGGACCCATACGTGAAAGGACTGAGTGTTAGATGGGTGAAACAAAACGATCCGGGTTTTGGATTCGGGCGCTGGCGGCGGTGATTGACGCAGCGCTCGTTGTTCCAGCGATGCTGGGAGGGGTGGTTGCAGGACAAGTGTTTGCAGGCGGGCACTCGAATGAAAACATGGAGCGCTGGGCGGGAATCGGGAGCGCATCGGTTTATTTAATTTATACTTTGACTGAGATTGCGTTTGCGGCAACTCCGGGAAAGCTTCTGTTGGGACTGCGCATTCATTCGGCGGACGGGAGGGAAGCGGACCGGTGGAGACTGTTTGCGCGATGGTCCACGAAGCAGTCGGGGATGATCTGCTGGTTGTTGTTCTGGATTGGTGGAATATCAGGCTTGCGAGTCGTTTCGGGATTCATGAACTTCATCGTGGCACTGGGGTCGTTGTTCGCATCGAATGATGATAAGCAGGCATGGCATGATCAATGGTGTGGAAGCGCGGTATATCGAAAGAAGCGAGTGAGCGTGGAGGGGTTTGCGGTGACGGTGGTGGATCCTTCGCGGGATACCGCTCAGGATGACAGCGATGCGGCGTCGTGAGTGAGGTCGCGGAGCTTGCGCATCGTGGTGGCGACGGGACCGTTTCCTGCGGTGAGGATGCGATAGAGAGGGTAGAGATCGTTGTATTTCTTGCGGGCGGTGAGGTCGGGGCGGTAGAGGATATCTTCTCTTTGATGCGCCATGGCTTGGATGGCCTGGGAGACGGCGGCGTAGCCGGTGACCTCCGGTCCGGCGGCGAGACATCCTAAGATCGCGGCACCGAGGGCGACGGGTTGGTCGCTGGCGGCTAATGCGATGCGCTCGTTGAGGACGTCTGAATAGATTTGCATGAGGAGGGGGGACTTTGCGGGGAGACCGCCGGAGGCGACGAATCTTCTGACGGGGATGCCGGCTTCTTTCAGGGTGTCGACGATCCATCGTGTGCCGAAGGCGGTGGCTTCCAGGAGGGCGCGGTACATTTGGGCGGGGGTGGTTTGCAGGGTGAGGCCGAGGAACGCGCCGGAGAGGCGGGGGTCCATGAGGGGGGTTCGGCAGCCGTTGAACCAGTCGATGGCGAGGACGCCGTTGGCGCCGGGGGGGAGCCTGGATGCTTCGCGCGTCAGCTCTTCGTGGGAGAGTTTGAAATGATCGACGAACCAGGCGAAGGTATCGCCGACGGCGGCTTGTCCGGTTTCGTAGCCGAAGTATTCGGGCAGGATTCCGTCTTCGACGACGCCGGCGATGCCGGGGGCGAGTTGCTCGATGCGTGAGTTCATCATGTGGCAACTGCTGGTGCCCATGACGAGGACCATGGTGGAGGGCTCGGCGACCCCCGCGCCGGGGACGCCGGCGTGGGCGTCGATGATGGCGGTGCTGATGGGGATTCCGGCGATGAGATTGAGGAGGGTGGCGGCGCGATCGGAGAGAACCCCGGCCTTCCGTCCGGGACTATTCATCTGTCCGGGAAGTTTGTCGCGGACGACGGTTTTGAGTTTGGAGTGGATAGCTTCGAAGAAATCTTCAGAAGGGAAACCGTCTTTGCGGTTCCACATGGCTTTGTAACCGGCTTGACACGTGGAGCGGACGAGTTGAGTTGATTCGGAGTGGGGGTAGGGACCGGTGGTGAGTTGCCAGACGAACCAGTCGCCGGCTTCGAGGAAGATTTTGGCGGCGTCGTAGATGTTTGGGGCGCGATTGAGGGTTTCCAGGATTTTGGGGAAGAACCATTCGAGGCTGATGGTGCCGCCATAGCGGGGGAGCCAGGGTTCGTTGCGTGCGCGGGCGACTTGGTTGATGCGGTCGGCTTCGGCTTTGGCGCCGTGGTGTTTCCAGAGTTTGGGCCAGGCTTGGGGTTCTTTTTTATAGGGATCGAGGAGGCAGAGGGGGGTGCCGTCGCGAAGCGTGGGGAGCATGGTGCAACTGGTGAAGTCTACGCCGATGCCGATGATTTGGGTGGCGGAAAGATATGAAGATTGGAGCGCGGATTTGCAGGCGGAGGCGGCGCTGTCGAGCCAGTCCTGGGGGTGTTGGAGGGCGTAGTCGGGAGGGAGTTGGGGGGTGGTGTCGGGGAGGGATTTGTCGATGACGCCGTGGAGGTAGGGGGTGGTGGATTGGGCGGCAATGTCGCCGTTTTTAATATCGACGATGAGGACTCGGACGGATTCGGTGCCGAAATCGAAACCCAGGGAGTAAAGCGGCATGAAGGGTAAGGTTGGCGTGGGGCACGGCGAATGTCTAGTTCCGGACCGTCGCGGCGCTTACCCAAACCCTCCAATCCAGCAGGCAATGCGAATGTTGGGGCCGGTTATTCGGATCTGGTCAAATTGGCGGGCAGTTACCAGCAAGGACAGATCAAAATTGCGAGAAAGGAGGCAAAGCGGGCGGGGCAGGGAGACTAGGATTGATCAGGTCATTGCGCATGAAATTTCGAAGAAACAGATGATGTTCTGATCCCGCCGCGTGGGGTGGGCGTATTATTTTTGCTTTGGACGAAACGGTATCGCTGTGTCTTAATCCCTTAATCGTGCACCTGTTCCGCGACAGGACCGTGCAACCCTATAAGCCCGACAAGCCTGTTTGGAGAGTGTTGAGTGATGAAGAAGACTGTAGTTCGCATGGTGACGGTGGAGAGTTTGGAAGCGCGTCAGTTGTTTGCATGGGGAGCGACAGCGATAGCGGTGCATCAGGATGATGCTGCGGCTACGTATCCGACGATCACGGGTAAGGGCGTCACCATCGCCATGGTGGATACGGGGGTCGATTACACGCATTCGGGATTGGGCGGAGGGTTTGGGCCGGGGTTTAAGGTCAAAGGGGGATGGGATTTCGTGGATAACGACGCCGATCCGATGGATACCTATGGTCACGGGACGAATGTGGCGGGGATCCTGGCTGGGGAGCCGTTTGATTTTGGCGGGGCGCATTATTCAGGGATCGCACCGGACGCGGAGATTGTGGCGCTGCGGATCGCGAAGGACGGCGGGGGAATCGCGGATTCCACGATGGAGAAGGCGCTGCAGTGGATTGAGACGAATTACAAAACGTATGGGATATCGATCGTCAACGTGTCGTTCGGGTCGGGCCGATACACATCGCCTTTGTTCAATGGGCTGCTGTCGGATGAGTTTCAGAAGATCCGGGATCTCGGGATGCTGGTCGTTGCATCCAGCGGGAACGAGGGCACGAATTTCACAGGCAACGGGGTAGCTTATCCCGCGGCGGACAAGAACGTCTACGCGGCTGGGGCGCTGAATACCAGCGGGCAGATCAGCTCGTTCTCTGAGCGCGGGTCGCAGTTGGATGTTCTGGCGCCGGGAGAAGAAGTTCCCACGACGACGAAGGGCAATGGCTATGCGGCGGCGAAGGGGACCAGCTTCGCCACGCCGTTCGTCACCGGCGGCGCTGCGCTGCTGAAGCAGGTGGATCCAAGCTTGAGGGGCGATGATCTGATGTCGATCCTCCGCGCGAGCGGCGATCTGCTGTCGGAGTCGACGACCTTCCTCGGAAATACGACGGTTGATAACTATTCGAAATTGGATTTGAAGCAGGCGATCTCGCTCGCGGGCGCTCGCGTGGGTAGGACGGATGCGAGTCTTGGGAAGAACGCCGTGGTCAGCGATGTGGCCTATGACAAGGACGGCGTGCTTCATCTTGCGTTTTACGATGCGCGCGCTAAGACGCTGAAATATGCGACCCGCTCGACCGGCGGGCAGTGGTCGGCGGTGCAGACGATCGAGAAGCCGGGTCGGGATGTGGGCGCGTATCTGTCGCTGGCGATTGATGCAACAGGTAAGCCTTCGATTGCGTATTTCGATGCGACCAACGCGGATCTTCGATATGCGCATTTCGACGGTGAGAAGTGGACATCGCAGAAGGCGGATTCGAGCAAGTCAGTGGGGCAGTTCCCGTCGCTGGCGTTTAACCAGGATGGCAAGGCCTTCATCTCTTATTATCGCAAGACCAGCGGTGATCTGCGGGTGTTGACGTTTGACGGAACGACGTGGACGCGCACGGCTGTTGACGGTGCGGGCGATGTCGGACGGTCGACGAGCGTGGCGGTTGGGAGCCTGGGCGCGATTGGGATCGCGTACTCGAATGTGACGAAGGGGGATCTGAACTATGCGACGTTTGATGGGAGCAGTTGGACGACGAGCGTGGTCGATAACCTGACGGGCGTGTCGGATATCTCGATCGCGTTCAACGGCAACACGCCTTCGATCAGCTACTTCGATGTGAAGAACGCGGACCTGAAATTCGCGACACTCGGCAGCGGGTGGGAGAAGGAAGTTGTGGCCCGCAAGGGCGTGCAGGGGCAGTATTCCACCCTGTTTTTCGATCCGCTCAATCAGGCGCACATCATCTATTACAATGCGACGTCGGATCGTCTGATGCACCTTTACGGATCAACGGGAGCATGGACGGCGGTTTCGCTCGCGAGCAAGGCGGGGCGATTTACCAGCGCGACGATCACGGCGGATGGATCGACGGGCGGGTTCGGTTACTGGAGCAGCCGGTCGAAGAAGCTGCTGTTTAGTGAAGTGGAATTGACGTAGGACCTGACACATTCGTTTCCTCGAGAGATCATCCGCCGCAGTGACCGAGATAGCAGGGGGCAGGCCAATAAGTGCGCCGGCGTGGGCGTCAGGTTTTGACGGGTGGCGGCGCGAATCGTACAGTGAATTGCATGCGAGCCATTGAATTTGAAACCAACCTTCAAGGCTGCGACGCCCTGCCGATTCCTAAAGACGTCGCGCAACGGTTGCCGCAATCCGGCAAGGCGCGGGTCATCGTGCTGTTCGAGCAGGATGGGGACGATGATGCCTGGCGAAAGGCCGCGTACGAACATCTATTGCGCGAGGACGACCCGGAAGACGCGGTGTATGACAAGTACAAGCCTTAGCTCGGGCGACATTTTCGTCTGCTCCTTCCCGTTCACCTCCGGACGTTCCAGCAAGCCGCGGTCGGTCCTCGTGCTGATCGATCTCGATGCCGATTGTCTGATCTGTCGAATCACCTCCAAACCGTACTCGGGCAACCTCGACATCTCTGTGCGGCAGTGGCGGGAAGCGGGACTGGAGCGCCCTTCGGTCATTCGCCTGACGCGGCTGTTGACGGCGGAGAAATCGCTGCTCAAGTTGCGGATCGGCGCGCTGGCTGGCGAAGATCTGCAGAGCGTCAAAGATGCATGGAACGCTCACATGCGGCTGTAGTGCCCCAAACTACATGGTGGGCGTGAGGTCTAATCCCGATCTCCCAATGCGAAGAAAGTAGGAAGATGTGGCATTGCAATTCCTGGGCTTTTTTAAGGGTTTGGTGCGCCAGCCCCGGCGAGGATGGTGGGTTGTGGCGCGGGCGCGGGGTTCACGAGGTCGTTGAGCGCCTGGGTGGCGGAGTAGGTGTCGTAGCCTTCGCGGGGGAAGGGGTTGGTGGCTCCGACGAGGGAGACGGTGGTGCTGAAGATGAGGAGCAGGCCGGCGAGGGTCCAGGTAACGGGGTGGTGTGATCGGCGGAGCCAGGCGCCGGACCAGAAGATGAGAAGAGGGATGAAGACGACGAAGTACCGGGCCGCGAACATGGAACCGGCGCCGACTTTCGTCGCGAGGCAGTAGGCGACGAGGATGACGACGGCGGCGGTGGCGGTGGCGCCGGCAAGGATCTTGGTGGTGGCGGGCCAGTGGCGATGCATGACGGCGGAGATGCCGAGGATGCCGAGGAGCAGGATGGGAAAGTGGGAGATGACGCCGTGCTCGCCGAGGGTGCCTTGGGAGATCCGGGCGAGGCCATCGGTCATGAAGGCGAATCGGGAGGTGTCTTCATCGTCATCGGGCGCGGCGGTCACTTTCGCGTCGACGCGCGAGTAGAACTCGCGGTGGAAGCTAATGGGGCGCATGTCGCCGGTGATGGGAACGGTGAGGACAGCGTGCAGGAGCAAGGGAGGCGCGAGCCCGAGCAGGTACATGAGGACGCCTGCGGCGCGGAGGGAGGGCCTCCAGCGCATGGCGGGGATGACGGCGATCAGCAGGATCGTGAAGATGCCTGCCGCGGGTTCGATGGTCGCGGCGAGGCCGGCGCACAGGCCGCAGATTGCCAGCCAGCCGCCGGTGACAGCGGGGCGTCGTGAACTTGCGACGTGGGCGAGACAGGCGGCGGATGCGATGACCAAGGCGGCGGCGGGGGCGTGTGCGTTCAGCACAACGGCGTAGCTCACCAGACCGCTTGCGAAGGCGACAATGATCGCGAGCGCTGAGCGTTTCCAGCGGGGCAGTTCAAACAATCTTCCCATGCGGTAAATCAGACCGGCAGCGATGGAGACCGGGATTGTGACGCCGAGCAGGGTGAGAAAGAACTCGATGGCATTTGCGTTGTGCGAGAACGTAAAGCCGAAGCGGTGTATGAGCCAGTAGGGGCCGGCGAGGAGGATCGCGAGGGTGGGGGTCTGCTCGGCGTAGAGCTTGTCGCCGACGCGGACGGTGCCGTGGGTGGGGACGAAGATGGAGTGGTCGATGGAGAGGGAATTGTGTTCGACGAGAGATTGTACGGTTGCGAGACGGGCGAGCTCATCATCGGAGATTTGCGAAGGGTCGGGATGGCGGATCGGACGCAGGAGGGGCAGGCAGAAGAGGAGGACGAGAATGGGCGCGGCGAGAGCCCAAGGCCTGACGTGGGGCTTGGTGAGGTATGCGCGAAGTTCGTGGATGACGTCCATATCTCTTGGGTCGGATTTCATCCGATGGCGGTCTCCCCCGGTGTGTTGACCGGGGGCTAAGTACCGGGATCAATATGCTTTTAGGAACTGCACGTAGTTCTTGAGGATGCGGTCTCCTAAGCGCTGGTAGCGGGGGTAGAGTTTTGGGGTTTCATCGACGATCTGTTTGATGCCGTTGGGACCGAGGACACGCTGGGCGGATTCTTTGTCTCCTTCGAGAAGGGCGGAAATACCCTCGGGCGTGAGTTCAATGTGGTATTGGAAGCCATACAAGCGGTTTTTGAAACGGAACGCCTGGTTCTTGCAGGTCCGCGTGCTTGAGAGGAGAGAACTGCCCGTGGGCGGGGGTGGTGCGGGCGGTGGTGCGGGGTTGGCGGGGGCGGGGAGTTTGGGCAGGTCGAACGTGTCGTTGTGCCAGTGAAACATGGGGGCGGCGTCGGAGAGGCCGAAGACGATCGGATCAGTGCCACCGGGGAACGGGAAGCTGACGCCGCCCCATCCGTATTCGGGCAGGGGCGTGGACGTTTGCTCGGGGGTGGCGCCGGGTTTCACATTGGGGTAGACCTTCGCACCTGCTGCATGGGCGAGGAGTTGCGCGCCGAGGCAGATACCGAGGACCGGGCGATCGAAGCGAATCATGCGCTTGAGGCTCTCAAGTTCGTTGGCGAGGAAGGGGTACTTTTCTGAACCGATGTCGGTGACGGACATGGGTCCCCCCATGATGACCAGCACGCGCAGCTCGTCGAGATCCGTGGGAACCTCATCGCCTTTGTATAGGTGACGAATTTCACAAGGAATTCCAAAGTCTCGAAAGACGGGAACAATGCGACCTGGGCCTTCGAACGGGACATGCTGAAGAATGATGGCACTGCTCATCGGACGGGGGATGATCCGTGGTAAGGCAGGGGGATGTCAAGGAAACGGCGGCTCCCGGGACAGGGTGAAAAACTCGATCATTTCGTCATAAGTTTTTATGAATAAGATAGTTAAGTCGCAGGCGTCGGGATTGCACAATAACGGCAGATTAGTTGAAGGGGATGGCGTAATCGGTCAAGGGACCGACGAGGGGGCTGAGGTAATCCAGGAATGCGTCGCTGACGGAGAGATCGGAGTCGCTGAGCCACTCAGAGGGAATCGCGCGCTCGGGTCCGTCGGCGCGCGAGAGCGGAAGGAGATCGTAGGGCCAGGCGGCGTCGAGGGGACGGAGGGAGATGAAGACGCCTCGCTTGCCTTCGACGGCAGCGTGGACGGCGGCCCGTCCGACGAGATCGGCGTCGATGCGATCCTGCGGGCTGACGTGGAGAATGGAGCTGCGGGCGCAGAGGCCGGGCTTTTCGCTGCGGCAGCGGATTCGCAGCGCCTGGGTGACGAGGGAGGCGAGGCGGATGGCGATATCGCCTGGGAGCGGGCGATTCATGGCATCGCGCTGCGCTTCGTGGGAGGTTTCGTGGATAGGTGTTCCGGTCGCGTCCTTCAAGCCCTCGGGAACGACCGCGATGCAATGGCCGACTTTTGTGACGATGCGGTCGACGTCGGCGATGAAGCGCGCGATGTCGAAGGGTTTCTCTGGGAGGTAGATCAGGTGGGGGGCGGACTGTTCATCCAGCTTGGCGAGGGCGCTGGCGGCGGCGAGCCAGCCTCCGGAGCGGCCCATGGTTTCGAAGATCGAGACGGGCTGGGGGAGGGCTCGAACGTCCATGCCCAGGTCGCGGACGGATTGAGCGACGTATCGCGCGGCGGAGGCGTAGCCGGGGCAGCGGTCGGTGGAGGCAACGTCGTTGTCGATGGTTTTGGGGATGCCGATGACTTGGAGGTCATCGCCTTCCCGCTCGGAAGCTTGATGAATGGCGAGGGCGCCGCGGAGGGAGCCATTGCCGCCGATGAGGAGGAGGTGGCGAATGTCGTGGGATTTGAGGTTAGCGAGAATGCGGGTGAGGTCTTTATCCGAGGGCTTATTTCGTGAAGAACCGAGGGCGGCACCTGGTGTGTTGGCGAGGAGGTCGAGCTGCGCTTTGCTCAGCGCGGTGAGGTCGGTCAGGCGGTTGTGGGTGAGCCCTTCCATCCCGTGAAGCGCCCCAAGGATTTTCGGGATGTTTTGGTTTTGGGCTTGATCGACGATCGCGGCGAGGATGGCGTTGAGGACTGCGGTGGGACCGCCGGATTGAACCACGAGGAGATTGCCGACGCCTGTCACGAGGGGCGAGCGTACACCAGCGTGGGTGGGTCTGCTATGGTTTCCCAGTATGAGCCAGATGGAGCAGGCGTTGCCCAGGACCATGGACGTTTTGCGGCACGGCATCGTCGAAGGGCTGCATCCTGGGGCGCAGCTTTATGTTTCTCTGCATGGGCAGGTGGTGGCGGATGCGGCGGTGGGGGAGTCGCGGCCGGGGGTGGCGATGGGGATCGATTCGCTGATGGTCTGGATGTCGAGCACCAAACCGATCGCGGCCGTGGCGATCGCTCAGTTGTGGGAGAAGGGGAAGCTGGAGCTGGATGACCGGGTGATGCAGCACATTCCCAAGTTTGGAAATAATGGGAAGGAAGCGATCACGATCCGGCATCTGCTCACCCACACGGCTGGGATTCGCGGGATCGTGGGGAAGTGGGAACAGCAGCCTTGGGACCAGGTCATTGACACAATCAATCGCATGCGCGTGGAGGCGGGATGGGAAGTGGGGAAGAAGGCAGGGTATCACCAGGTGACGAGTTGGTATGTGCTTGGGGAACTCGTGCGGAGGATCAGTGGGAAGGCATTTGATGCGTATGTGAGGGAAGAGATCTTTTTGCCGATCGGGATGCGGGATTCGTGGATTGGGATGCCGGGGAGCGCTTATCGCGCGTATGGGGAGCGCATTGGGATGGTGTTGGATACTTCGAAGGACGTTGTTCGCGTGACCGATTTGGATACGGAGGAGGGGGCGGCCTTGGTGCGGCCGGGGGCGAACGGGAGGGGGCCGATTCGGGAAGTGGGGAAGTTTTACGAGATGATGTTGAATCGAGGGCGGGCGAGGAGGAATCAGATTCTGTTGTCTCAGACGGTGGACGCGATGACGGCTCGACATCGGGTGGGGTTGTACGATCATACGTTCAAGCACGACATGGATTGGGGATTAGGGTTCATTCTCAACTCGGCTTATCATGGGGCGGCGACGGTGCCTTACGGATTCGGGCCTCACGCGTCGCCGCGGACTTTCGGGCATAGCGGGCATCAGTCTTCGACTGGGTTTGCCGATCCGGAGAAGGGCCTGGTGGTGGCGTGGGTGGTGAACGGGATGGCGGGGGAGAAGAAACATGATGAGCGCGTGCGGGGAATTGATGGGGCGATTTATGAGGATTTGGGGTTGGTGTAGTAGCATGTCATCATCGTAGTGGCGACGCCTGCGTCGCGGTCGCGGGATAGCCGCGAGACTTTCGATCAAGACTCGACGCTACGCGTCGCCGCGACGCAGGCGTCGCCACTACCGGAGGGTGTTTCAGATGAGCGTCGTTCCCCAAACCAAATCGCTGTCGGCCGAACAGGTGAAGCTGGTCCTGGAGGTTTCGCGGACGTTGGCGCTGACGATTGATTTGAACGTGCTGCTGGGGCGGATCGCGCAGGCGGCGACTCAGCTTTTGTCTTGCGAGCGGGCGAGTATTTTTCTTCATGATCCGGCAACCGATGAGCTTTGGACGAAGGTGGCGCTGGGGTCGGGGGAGATTCGGGTGCCTGCGAGCGCGGGGATTGTGGGGTGTTCGTTTACGACGAATGCGATCGTGCTGGTGCCGGATGCTTATGCGGATCCGCGGTTTAATCGTGAGCCGGATCGGAAGAGCGGGTTTCGGACGCGGAATATTCTGTCATCGCCCATGCAGAGCATTGATGGAAATGCGGTGGGGGTGATTCAGGCGATCAATAAGCAGGACGGGGCGTTTGATTCATCGGACATGGCGCTGGTGCAGTTGTTGTCGGATCAGGCGGGGGTTGCGATTCAGCGTTATCGGTTGCAGGTGGAGGCGATGGCGGTGGTGGCGTTGCGGAAGGAAATGGATCTGGCTCGGCGGGTGCAGGAGGCGATGCTACCGAAGGTGATGCCGCAGGTGCCGGGGATTGAGGTGATGGGTTGGACGAGGCCGGCTTCGGTGACGGGCGGGGATTGCTACGATTTCTGGGAGATGAAGGATGGACGGCTGGGGATTTTCCTGGCTGATGCATCCGGGCATGGGATCGGGCCGACGATTATTGTTTCGCAGGTGAGGACGCTCGTGCGGGCGCTGTGTGATGGGGAGTGTGATCCGGGGAAACTTCTGGCGCTGGCGAATCTGCGCGTGGCGGAGGACATCGAGGGAGATCGGTTCGTGACGGCTTTTGTGGGGATGCTTTCGCGGGACGGAATTCTGCACTATGCAAGCGCGGGACACGGGCCGTTGTTGTGTCGAGGGGGGAAGGGGGATTCATTGCGGGAGCTTGAGACGACGCACGCGCCGGTGGGCGTGATGCGGGAGCTGGCCGGGGAGTCGGCGGAGCCGGTGAAGCTTTTGCCGGGCGGGGGATTGATCGTGGTGAGCGACGGGATTTTTGAGGCGCCGAATGCGGAGGGGGAGCTATTTGGGATGCCGCGGGTGCTGGCGCTGTTGGATGATGCGTGTGCGGCGCCGGCGGGGGAGACGATTGCGCGGTTGCGGGATGAGGTGACGCGGTGGCAGGGAGCGGGGGATCCGAAGGATGATCAGACCGTGGTGATTTGTCGGAGGGTGTGAGGGGGGGACCCAGGGCTGAAGCCGCTGGGCTTGGCCTTTTTGGGGTTAGCGTTTGCGGGTGGGGCGGAGTTGAGCCAGGTCGTAGACGAGCATTGAGTGGCCGATGGTCGCGAGGGGCGCAGCGGGTTTTAGGAAGCGGTAGCGGTTAGATGGATCCCAGATGCCTGCTTCATGGAAGGGGCTGATGATGAGGATGCCGGTGCGGGGGGGATTGTTTTCATCGGTGAGGACGATGACGCGGTTGCCGAGGTAGTGGGGGATGTTGGGCGCGCCGGGGCGGCCGAAGTATCGCAGGTAGATCGAGCGGTTGGGGTGGGGGTGGGTGTCGAGGTATCGGCGGATCTGTTTTAGGGATTGGCCCCAGTCGATGTTGGAATCGTTGATGGCGTAGAAGGGTTTGTTGCGGGGGAAGTTGAAGTAGCTGAGATAATCGGGGTGGTACATCAGCGCGTGCAGGGCGGAGAGGATGCACAGGGACCACGAGATCGCGCGAATGCGGGGGGCGGTGAGCATGACGCGGCTCGCGAGCATAATCAGGAAGAGGTAGGCGGGAAGGAAGTGGCGGATGCCGATGTCGATTTTGGCGAGCATGAGGAAGACGATCCACGCGAGGGCGGGGATGGCGAAAGAGAGTTCGATGAAGCGCGGGCGGATGGCGAATAGGGATAGAAGAGTGATCGCGAGGAGGAGAAGCGTGGGGATGGGGATCTTGTAGGCGGCGACGACGGGGAAATAATACCACCAGCCGGTCATGCGGGTTTCGCCGAACAGGTAGCCGGCGTGACCTCGACGGGAATGGGCCAGCCCGTTGGCGAAGGAGGCGATGTAGGTGCCGGCGGGTAAGGGGTGGGAGAGGAGTTCTTTTTGCGTGGGGGCGACTTCGTCGGAGAGTTTGGGTTTGGAAATGTTGAAGGCGGTGAGGGACCAGAAGATGAGGGGGAAGGCGAGGAGAGTGAGCAGGGAGTGGCGGAAGAATTTGGCGACGGGCACGATTCTACCCTTAACCCCACCGTCTCCCGAGCGGGTAAGACGGCGGTGGATTACGATCGTGATGGCGTAGGTGAAAATGACGACGGGGAGAATGATGGCGGTGTGTTTGGTGAGAAGGGCGACGGCAGTGGCGATGAGCGCGTAGACCAGGCGTTTCTTGCTGGGGTGACGGAGATAGAGCCAGGCGAAGTAGCAGGCGATGAGAATGGTTTCGGCACCGAGGGCATCGATGGAGGCGAGGGGGATATGAGCCGCGAAGTTGGGATCGAAGATCAGCAGGAGCGTGGCGAGCCAGGCGGCTTTCGTGTTGAAGCAGGCCCGTGTCCAGATGAAGACGATGGGGATCGTGGGGAGAAAGAGCAGCCCTTTCCAGATTGCGACCCATAGAAGCAGGTCGTCTGGAGAGTGACGTTGGTTGTAGAGGACGGAGTTGGTGACAGGATCCGGCTTAACCTGGGCGATGAGGAGAGGCAGAGCGGAGAGCGCTTCGCCGAGCGGGGGATCGTTGAGGCGGGAGGAGCCGTAGGTAGCGCGGTCGAAGAATTGCAGGCCTCGAATGAGGTGATACTCCTCGTCGAGCGTGTCGGAGTGGGCGCGGGTGATGAGGATTGAGCGCGGGATGATGACGCAGGCGGCGAGGATAACAGCGAGAAGGAGGTGCGTCCCCGGGGCAAAGCGCATGTGACCTGAATCTTCGCGGGCAGGAGACACTTGTAAAGACGACGTGATGCGGCGGAGAATTACGTTAGCTGGATGACGTATGGCCTGAGCGGGCGCGGCCCGTGCGGGCGCACGCGGCTCGCGCGACTTGGCGTCCATGTCAACGCCCCGGATATCCGCATTCACGGCCGATCGCGCGACTTCGGGGCTGGTGACCATTCACAGCGTGCGGCGGCTTGAATAGGGGAAGGACAGAGTGGCGAGGAGAGCGTCCGTGAGAGGATCCCCCCGTTGCGGCGAGAAAACTCTTGGGGCGATGGCTGTGTCGCCGCTCCTTTCGCAGGTCCGCGTGACGAATCGAATCGCGTCCCCTTATCCCCGGCCGTCCCCTTATCCCCGGCACCAAGCATCTCGGCATCGAATCCACGCTCCGTCCGCCGGGACGGCCGAAACGACTCGAGGACGTGTCGATGCGCGATCGAGTCGTACTGCAAACCGAACTGCGTCCCCTTTGGTTTTTTCTTCAGGGGGCAATTTCGCCGGATTGTACATCGCTGAGAATCTTCTCGGCGTAAGGGAATGGTTCAAACGAAACGTGGCCGTCAGCATACAACACATGAATGCCGTCATGATCGTGATTTTCCGGCAACTCGTACATGAGAATAGAGTCTGCTGAGCGAACTTGCGAACCTCGATACCAATACGAAATATGGCGCCGCAGCGGAGTGCCACACGTCCATTTCTTCAATGGGAGATCTTTTGTTGATGGGCACACCAACAAAGAAGGCGACAGCTTACCTAAGTCGAGCAGTTCTTGAAGCGAGTCAGGAAATCGGCCACCGTGGACTTTAGAATACTCGCGAAGTGAGTTGCCAACTTGTTGCAAGTTCTCCTTGCATGTTTTTCGTCGATTAATTTCCATTGCGCGGGGACTACCATGACTGTTAAAAAGAAATAACAGGAATGTAGCGCCTATGGAGATTGCCATCAAACGCAAAGCGAGCCGAGCAGGACCACCGCCACCTCGATCCCACCCCCATCCGCGCGCCGCGCCAGCTAAGCCGCACGTTGAACTGACGAGTACCAATAAAAGCAAACCCCAAAACCGCTCAAGATCTCTTCCGGGGCCGAACCATACGCATTGAATTCCGACAACCAACGAACAGATGGCGGCCAGTAGTGCCACAAGAGGGATCCATGGGGATCGTTGATTGTGGCCCGAAGTTCGCCAGTAATTAAGGCGCCATGATCCTGAAGTATTTTGTCCCGACGAGTCTGTTGGTGTCGTCTTAAGCGAAGACAGGATCAAGCGTAAAAGTGAAAGCATTTGTCAATGTTCCGGCGGGTAATCCCTGATCCACCAAGTATTGATTGTAAACGGGCAGAAGCGCAGAACTCGAAAAAAAGAATCTAAGCTTGCTCTTCACATCCGCGATATCTGCACTCGCCAACGGCCTCTTGTCATCCTTGAAAGGATTCAAAAATCTGTAGAAGATGGTATTTCCTATCGTGTTGTTGATTTCGTTCCACGCTTTATTCCAAGCCGTTTGAGCCGAAGCAGCAGTAGCGAAGGATTTCTTTGTAAATTTATCCAGCAGCTTCGAATTCGGCGTTGGCGGCAATGGCGGGATAAAAACTTGATCACTCACACTCTTCAGCATCAATTCCACGGCATAAGCGAATGCTTCTTGTGCCTCGGTACCCACACCACCAACATTGATATGCCAACTGTTGAGGTCGTCCACAGCGTGAACGAGTTCGTGCGTTACGGTGTATTCATCCATTACTGAGTGAAGCGCGAGCGTATCCGTGTTGGCTCGATATTGCCCGACTGGACCCATCCCATCATCAATTATCACGGCCACTTGGTCTAGCGCTAGACTTAAGCGATCAAACAGTCCACGCAATCCTAAGCCAGCAAATCCGTTCATGTTATAGGTATAATAAGGTTGATTGTAATGCTTTGCCTCTTCAAGAATTAGAGCATCAAAGGCCTTCTTCTTCACGTTGAAGATATCTGGACTCCAGTAAACTCGTGCGGGCGCCGACGAGTTACCGCTCGAAGTGATCCGGTATGAGTTCACCACATTTCCCCCAACGGTCCCAACCTTGAACTTGTGCGTTCCTGCAGGCACGCTTCCAATCGTTTCCCAAAATGGATCGTGAGTATTAATTCTGTACCGCAGGTGTTCGATAGCGTAGGACGCTTCAGTCGCTGCTGGGAACCACCGCAGCGTAAGCTGATCACCCTCAATCGTTCCGGTCAGGTGGCTCGGCCACGGGGTTGAGCCCACAGTAGGGGTAGTTGTGGGTGCTGCTACGGTGGGAGGCAGTTGTCCTTCGCTGTTGAAAGCCACCACTCTGTAGATATAGGTGCTTCCGGCCTCGAGAAGAGGATCATCGTCAATAACAGTACTCTGGTTCGCATCCGCAAGTGCTACCAAAGACCAGTTGGCATCCCCTTGCAGAGCACGTTCAACACGGAAACCTTGTTCATTGAGAGAGCTGTCTATCCATCGAATTCGAATGGATCCGTCAGTAACGGGAACTGCCGATACAGTGGCGGGGGCGTCCGGAGCTGAGATGGGGTTTAAGGGGTTTACTTCTCCGCTGGTGGCGATAGATGATTGTCTCAGATCGTTCAATGCGACAACCTTGTAATAGAAAGGGCCGGACCCTGTCGTTGCGGAGTCAATTGTGTCAACGAACGCACTCGCGGAAATCGGGCTGGGAGTAAGAAGTGTCTGCAGTGAAGGCGTAAAATCTAGACTCGTCCCACGGTAGACCTTGTATCGGAGATTTGGCTCTGCACTATCATCCCATTCGAGATTGATTTGACTTTCGCTCGCGATTCCCGCCCGAAGGTTAGCGGGCGATGCCAAACTCTCACGCCATTGAAAGTAGATCGCGCGAGTGTCGGATATTTGATCGCTTCCGTCAGCGTAATTGGTCCGCGTCAGTTCAAGCAGATAATTTCCACTGGGAAACGTTTGCGGTCCTAGAATTGCTGCCGAAGCACCAGTTGAGGGCGCAGAGCCCACTTCCGAATCGCCCGTCGCGAGCAAGGTACGAGTCGTCGTTCCCTCTAAGCGAATCCATAAATACCAAGTCACGGGATCATCGTTGGGATCGTCGACGACGAGCTTGATCTCGGTGTCGTGATCGATGAGCGCCGGCGCCCTTTCATCGCTCGGCGCGGTGATGACCATGACCGGAGGGCGCTGGTCAGCCACCGTGATGATTGCGGCGCCGGACACGCCGCCGGCGGTCACCTTGATGTCGTGCGCGAACGGCTCGGAGCTGTCGTTGAAGGCGAACACGCCGGTTGTCGTTGTCTGCGTGTTCGTGGTTTTGACTCTCTGGCCATTTACGGTTGTGATGCCCGTGATTTCCCACTGCCACGAGGTCGGCTGCAACGGCAGCGGCCGTCCGATTTTGTCAACCACCACCGCCGTCAGCATTGCGGCGCCGCCAACGGCAATCGTGGAGACCGCGGGCGTGACCTTGACGGAATTCGCAACCGGAGCGTCGGCCCGCGCAAAGTCCCGCGAGCCGGTCAATCCCCCCTTGTCCGTCACCGTAAGCCGGAACGTGTAGGTCAAGGGTCCGTCACCGCACGTGGCGACGGCGTCCCGGGCGGCGTGGTCGCCGTTGCTGCTGAACCGCACCGGCGGCGTGCCGACGGGTTGGCTGACGACCGACCAACGGTAAATGAGATCCGCCTCACCGCCATCGTCGCTGGCCCTGGCCCTGAGCTGAAGCGTGGTCGGGTTCAGCGGATCCACGTCCAGCGCATCGATCATCGGGGCGAGGTTAACGGCCCCGGGGACGATCATCACGGCGGTCCCGCTGACGCCGCCCGTGGCGGCCCGGACCGTGTCGTAGCCGGATGTGGCCGGAGCGATGTAATCGGCCCTCGTGGCGCCCGCGCCGGCGATGCTTCCGCCCCCACCGCCGGCGTCGATCGACCACGTGAAAGCGGGCTGCGACGCCATCGCATTGTTGAACTGATCGAGCGCCGTGGCCGCGAGAGACTGGGTCGAACCGGGACTCACCAGGAACGATGGCGGGTCGATCCGGACGGATGTGAACTCCTGCGCCGCGATGTAGGTGAAATCCTCGGACATGCTCGCGTAGTCCGTTGGCTCGGTAATCGTGACCCGGAACCTGTAGGTTCCCGCTTTGGCGAGGGTGACGATGGTGTCCTTCGCGGGATTCGTGCGGTTGGAGCTGAACGTCGGGCTGACGGCCCCCGCGGGCTTGGCGAGCACCGACCACGTGTACGTGAAGTTCGGCTCTCCTTCGCCGGGGGCGCCAAGCGTTCGCAGAGTCACCTGCGTCGGGTTCAGCCGCGTCGCGAAGGGCGCGGTCTGGAAGGCAGGCGCGTGCGCCGGATCAACGACTGAAACGGCGAAGTACCGCTCGCCGGTGCCGCCGTCCTTATCGTGCGCGAGTAGGTGGATCAAATACCACTCCGAGGGGATGCCGCCTGCGGGTGTCCATCCGCTGATATACCCCGCCTGGTCAATCACCATCGATTGGGGTTGGCCTTCGAGGGTGTAGGACAAGTCGGCGCCATCTTCAAGGTCAGTTGCGTCCACGGCGAAGAAGAATTCGCTTCCCACCCTGGCAAACTGCGGCGCTGTCGGCGCGATCACCGGTGGTCGGTTAACCAGGACGGCAACCGATTGGTTGGAGTAGTCAGAGGCGCCGAGCGAATTAAATGTCACGACGCGGTAGGCATGGCGCTTGTTCATCTGCGCCGTCACGTCAGCAAAGGTCGTCACGTTCGCGGCGACGGTTGCGAGGATTTCGAATGCGCCACCGTCCACGGATCGCTCGATCCTGAAGCCTTGCTCGTCACTGGAATTGTCGGTCCAAGCCAGATTGATTTGCTTTTTCGGCCGATCCGCCGTCGCGGTCAGGTAGGACGGGGCGCCAAGCCGCGCGCGGTAGATCTCGACCTTCATCAGTTGGCTGGGGCGATCCGCGATGTTGTCCGGGTAGTAATCATCGTGGTAGTCGAGGACGATCGGCTGGCCCTTGCCTGTGACGGTGATTGTGTAGCTGTGGTCCGAGTCGGTGCTGGGCGCACCCCAGTAAGGATACTTCACCATTCCCGGATTGAGGGTCGCGTGGACCGCCAGCGGATCAGCGCCCGGCGCGGGATCGTGAATGGCGATTCCGTAGTGGACGTTGCCCGGCCAGGGGCTGTTGCCGCGCGGCAACGGGTCCCAGTGACCGTATTCAGCGTCGGCGCGCAGGCTGCCATCGCGGGTCAGCGCAAAATCGCCGGAGGCGCGGATCTGGTACTGCTTGCCGAGGTCCAGGGTAATTCCCGACTGAACTTGCGAACCGTCAATCGGAACGACGACCGTCTCCTGCCAGAGATAGGTGGTGTTGATCGGCGCGGTCGTGGCATTGGCGACGTTGGATTCGCCCTGACGTCCTGCCGCATCGAAGGCATAGACGCGATAATGGTAGGTGGTGTTGGGCTGAATCGCGCGATCGGAATATTCGGTCACGCCGGAACCGACCGTCCCGATCACGGTCCATCCGCTGGCGCCGTTAAGCGATCGCTCGACAGCGAACCCGTCCTCGCTATATCCGGCATCGACCCAGCGCAGCTCGATTGCGTCAGCGGGCATTGCCGTCGCGGTTAAGCCGATCGCCTTGGCGCCTCCTAATCGATAGCGGACGAGAGCGAAGTTGTAGCTGTAGGTGGCGGCATCCCACGCATAGCCGCCAACGAGGACGCTGTCAGAGTCGAGTACGATACTTTTGGTGTGATCGTAGAGGCCGTCAAAGTCGATGATGACGGTGCCGTCGCCGGAGCTACCGAAACTCGTGTCAATCGTCCCGTCCGAGTTATATCGGGCCAGTAGAAAATCCTCTCTGTTCGCCGTTGTCGATGCTATAACCAGTTTGCCATCAGCCTGGAGGACAAGGCCACCCTCGTTACCGGTGTTGTAGGGCTGCCAGCCCGGGGCAGAGGCCGTAGAGACGACACCGTTGGTTCCAAAGGATGTATCTAAGGTTCCGTCCTCGTTATAGCGAACCACGGCGAGTGCCCAGGAGTCCCAGCCTTCCACGATCAACTTGCCGTCAGGCTGACGAACCAAACTTCGGACATGCACGTCCGAGACTATCAGCGTGGTCGTGATGCCGCCGACGCCGAAGGTTGTATCAAGGCTGCCATCGGAATTGTACCTGGCGAGACCCAGGTATCCGCCGGGGGGTCCATCACCGTCTGTCCAGCGGAAGACGTCTCCCGCCGCCATGATTTTGCCGTCGGGTAGCAACAAAAGGCTCTTTACGCCTTCGACATGGTAGGAATACGTGAAACCGTAGGTAAAGAAGATGGGCCCGAGGACGATGCCGTTCTCACCGAAGCTCGTGTCGAGGCTGCCATCGGGATTGTACCGAGCCAAAGCGAAGCGCGTGTGCAACCCTATTATCCCGACGCCGCCTGCGAGGATCTTGCCATCGGGTTGCAGAATTGCGGTGAGCGCGATGGAGACACCGGGAGTCACCGTCATTCCGGTGTGAAAAGTCGTTGAGCCGGTCTGTAGATCTCCAAAGGTGTCGTCGAGGCTGCCGTCGGTGTTATAGCGCGCTAACGCAAATCCAACTCCGGCCTCTCCCACCGCGATGATCTTCCCATCGCTGGGTTGAAGAAGCACCGCATGAATGGAGTGCCATTCCTGGTTTGCAGCGGAGACCCCCGGAAACGCGGTCATCACTTTACCATCCCCATTCGGTCCGAAAGTCGTGTCGGGACTTAGGTCGGGATTGTAGCGCATCAATGCGAAGACCTCGCCGTCCACGCCGTCGGGCTCCTGCGGCCCGTTAGCAAGCCCACCGGCCAGAATCTTTCCATCCGGCTGAATGGCGAGGCTGTTGATAGTGTCGTCAAGACCACTGAAGTCGGTGCTCACCTTCGTGTAATCAGCCCCGCCGGGATCGACCGCGGCGGTGATCGAGTAGGTGGCATTACTGGTCCCGCCGTCGCCGTCCTGGACCGAAAGGCTCGCAACGTACACGCCCGCATCCAATGGCTTAAAGCTGAAGCTGGAGAGGTCAACACGCGCCGTCGGGGGAAGCCCAAACGGCACGTTGTCTTTGGTAACGCTCCAAAGGTAGGTGAGTGGATCGTTTTCACCCGCCCGGTCGGAGGCGGAGCCGATGAGCGTGGCGAAATGACCGGCGTAGGCGCGGGGCGGACCGTCGATCTTAATTCGAGGCGCGACGTTGACGACGGTGACGGTTTGAGTTGCGGTCCTCGGGCCCTCTGCGCCCCCAAGTACGACCAGTTCTACCTGGTAGCTCCCCTGGTCGCCCGGTGTGAAGTTAAAGCTGGCGCCTTCGCCGCTTGTGTATGACGATCCGTTCTTGGTGACCGCCCAGATGTAGGATCGAGATTCGCTGCGGTTGGTCGCGTTGAACCGCACGACGCTTCCCTCATCCGTGGTGGATGGGCCTTCCATCAGCCGTTCTACGTCAACCGTATCCAACTTCAGCTCCGGCATGACGGCAACCGTCCGCTCCATCAGCGGCACATCCCCCAGCGCATTCAAATCGAGATTGGCTCCCGTGCCCGTGCCCAAGCCAAGAGCCGAGTCGATTGCAACGACATCGGTGGCATCGATGCTGCCGTCGAAGTTGGTGTCGCCGTAGAACCATGAAATCTTCGGATCGACGGTGGTGCCCAGATTCGCATCCCACGCCGTGTAATCCTGCGGAGTCCCCTCGCCGTCCATGTTCGTGTCGCCGATGAATGTGTATTTGCCAATGACGGCATTCGATGCGACGGTCTGGCCCGAGCCTGGTGGCCAGTCGGCGGAGCCCGCCAGCGCGTTGTCGAACAGCGCCAAGATCGCGGTGCCATTTACGATGGTCTGGCTGTGTGTCGAAACGATGCCGGTCTTGGATGTGTCCAGTTCCGCTGAATAGCCTTCAAAGACGCTCGATTGCAAAGATGAGAACGGAGAAGAGTTCGCGGGAGTCGCGGGGTACTCGACGACCAGATCGTTGTTGTCCAAATCGATCTTGCCGCCTGCGGGAAGGTTGATGCCTACCGTGCGGACGACACGCCCGCGCCCATCGGCGTTGGGCGTCGGCGCATCGGCATGAAAATTCTTGGGGGCTGCGAGGGGATTCCAATATCCGTTGACAGTGATTTCTTTGCTGCCGGTGCTGCTGTAGAAGTGGCTCTGCGGAATGCCCGTCGGGGCGGGGGACGTGACTCCATCGCCCCAGTTGATCGAACGCCGTGTGCCGGCGGGGATCGTGATGCTATAAGCTGTGCCTTGAAACACGCTCGCTTCATTGCTCTGCGGGTAGAGTGGACCTGAGGTCGGCGACTCGACCGGTCCGCTGAACGGCATGGTCCGGCCATACCACTCCATGCTCCCGCGCGCTGGAAGCATCGGGACAGTGTGGAGGTCCTGGGTACGCAGCGGAGGGTGAAAGTTGGCAAGACGGTCAAAGCCATTCTTCCCGTCGGCGTCGAACGCCATTCCCCTTGAGGTGGTCCCGTCCCAGCCGGTCATGTGGATTCGGCCATCGATGAGCACCGTCGAGACGCCGCCGTAGGTTGGCGCGCGTCCGAGCCCCGAAAGCAGTTTGCCGTTGTCCGCGAAGGTGGCATCGAGCGCGCCGTTTGAATTGAGGCGGATCGCGCTGAACTGCCAGTTGTCCCCGCTGCCGGCGGTGACGCCGAGAAGAATGATCTTGCCATCGGGGCGGAGGCTGATGTTGAGCGCGCGATCGGATGCGGTGCCGAGGTCGTTGACGCTCTTGCCATCCCCGCCGCCGAAGGTGGTATCGAGCGCGCCATCGGCGTCGTAGCGGGCGATCGCCCAGTTGCCGTTGGCATAGCCGGCGACCAGGCGCTTGCCGTCCGGCTGAACGACTTCTTCTTTCACCTGACCATTGGTGAACGGAAACTGGTACGGCCCCTGAAGGCCGGTATCGGTGGTGACGACGTTGCCGACGCTGGTGATCGCCGTCAGGTCTTCAACGTTGTCCGCCGGCAACCCGCTGAGCATTCGCCGCGCTTCCAGCGTCTCACACACGGCGCGTCGCATCGTGGTCCTACGCGCGGCAGCGCGCGAGCGATTGGTGGATGGATTGATCATAGAAGGCCCCTGCGTTTGCCTGACCCTGCAGCCCGTTCGACCCTTGTCGCCTGCCCGGTGGGTCATGCGGTGGTGGCGATCAAGATAACCGGAAGGGCTCTCGGTTCAAGCACAAAATCAGAAATGGGTGGACCCGCGCCGCGGCTCTTTCCGGGCGTCTCGCCCTCTCGGATCGGCGTTCATCGGCGTTCATCGGCGTTCATCTGTGGTTCCATATCGTCTCGGTGTCCTCCGTGTCAGGGGGGCTCTGTGGCGGAATCACTCGAAACATCGTCCCCATAAAACCCCGCTTGCCGACGCTGCGACGGGCGTGGGCCGATCGTTTTGCAGCGGAGGGGCGGGGGCGGGAAGGATGTGAACGCCGGATGCAAAGGACGCCAGGAGGATGATTGATGTGCGGCCGCTGTCGTAAACGTGTCAGGCTCCGAAAAGTCTGAAAGTATCTTATTCTCGTTAAACGCGCAAATTCTATACTCGTACGATTCTCCCGGCGTGAGACCGGTATCGGCATATCTCACGGTCCCGGCGCGGACCACGCCCTTGAACGATGAGGACCGTTCCGCCGGGCCGGTCCATTGCAGCGTTTGGTTATGCCGAAGCCGGTTACGCCGCCGCTCCGTCGCGGTCGGCCAGCGCGATGCTCGACACGGCGCTAAATGTGCTGAACAACCGAAGCTTGCCCGAGATGACGTAGAAATCTTCGGACCCGGTAGGTTCCGGCTCGAAGGCCATATTTTCCGGGTGCTCAATCAATGCCCGGTCGCCGTTCTCCAGACTGAGGACGAACTTACGGAACGGAACGGAACGAATCAGGCGTTGAACTTCGGATCGGATCGAGTCGATTCGCGGCACGCACACCTCCATTGGATAAAACCACACACATCATATCAGGCGATCCAATGCGAAGCCATCCGTCGCAAAGCGTGGTTCTGCCTCGGTTATCGGCCATTGCGATTCAAGTCCGAGTTCGGATCGATCATTTGATCGACGAGTTCGTGCGACATCTGTCGATGGCGTTCCGATTTGTGTGTGTCTCCATCAATCATCTCGTGAGCGCGACGCTTGTGCGCCTCCATGTCATAGCCGCCCGTGCCGCCCGAGTTGGATTTGTCATCCTTCCCCGCAATCGCGCCCAGTACGACTACGCCGATGACGATCGCCCAGAACCAGAACGCGCCCGAACCACTACTCTTCTCGTCAGACATGAGGCCTCCTTCTGCGGCATAACGTAATGCCGTTGAGCGGCCGCGGCGGCGCACGCTCCACGCTCGACCGCAAGCTCGGCCCAATAACGGACCAACGTTCAATCGCCGGCGCCGCGCCGACCGACTTTGAGTTTACCAAAAAACGCTTGACGCGGGGCAAGATCGATCCCAGATGCTGCTGATACCACTGCCCCAAGGCCGCAGGATTGGCCGAGCGAAAGAACACGCCTCCAATTCCGGCGACATGCTGCATGCGATACTCCGGCGAACGATGCTTGACCTGACCGCCAGCGCGAAATAGCAGCCGGCACACACTCTTGGATTTTAACCTGAGCGGGTGGCCTTCAACAGTAGGTTTTTCTGCTTGACAACCAGAACGCGGGTTGGGTATTTGTTTGCCATCATGAAACTCCTCGAACGGGCGGACTTAGTCCGCCGCCGTCGGGGCAGGTCAGGGAGGACGGCCCAGGTTTATCGCCAGTGGATCGGCGATTTCCAACCTTTTCCGCCGTTGCGCGGGGGAGGTGGACGCCGCCGGAGCAGTTGGGCGCCGCCGACGTCGAAGCTTTCCTGAACCCTCTGGTGGGCGATCGCCACCTTGCAGCCTCGACTCAGAATCAGGCGCTCGACGCCCTGGTCTTTCTCCTCGATCCTCGTCCTCCATCCTCGCCCTTCTCCGTGGCCCTCTTCGATCTCGGTGGTGCGAAAACACTTACGCCGCCACGGCGGCGACGGCGGGGGCGCTGAGGGGGCCGAGCTGGCCGCGGCGGCCGAACCAGCGGGCGATGATGTGGGCGGTTTTGCCGGCGTCGGCGGGCCGGTAGCGGATGGTGAAGGTTTCGCGGGTGGCGATGCCGCAGAAGCGGAAGTCCTCCAGCGTCCCGGCGGGCGGCTCGCCGGGGGCGGCGAGGCTCGCGAAAATCAGCGCGCCGATCGCATCATCCGGCCGGGCGCGGCGGGAGAAGTGCCCGGTATCTCCGATCCACAGTTCGTGCACGAGCGGCTCGCGGCGGGTGATGCGGGCGCTGGGCCGCGTTTGCGGGGGGTTCTGCGGCGTGAGCTTGCGCTTGGGGGGTTTCAGGCCCAGCAGCGCGAGCCTCTCGGGCGTGATGCCCGAGAACGCTCGGAGGGTCGCCGCGACGGAGCGGACCTGCCGGCGCAACAGCGCGCGAGCCTGGTTTTTCCGCGTCACGCTCACCCGCGTGCGGGTGGAAACCTCACGGGCGATGGCGAGCGCCGCTGCGAACCCATCGGATGCGGACAAGAGATCGGCCGATGCGGCGGGGGAAACGCCCCAGCTCGCGGGATCGACCGCGACCGTGTTCGCCAGGTTGGCCGCGAAGGTTTGCAGGCCGGTATCCCGCACCGGCAGAAAATCGGTTTGTTTCATGATCGCGCCTCTTTCTGTTCCCAAGATCGGCGCGCGCCCGCGCCGGCTTCACTTCCTGGCCGCGGACGATAAGACCGCGCGAGATCAGGCTGGCGAGGCGGTTCGCGCCGCTGCGCTAGGGGGTGGCGCTGAAGTGGCGGGCGCCCTTGCGGAAGTTTTGGGATGCGACACGGAAGTTTTTGCTTCCGCCACGGGAGTTGCGGTGCCCGCGATTGAAGTGTTGGCCGCCGACACTTCAGGTGCGGGCGCCGGCACTGACGTTTCCGACGCCGCCACGGAAGTTGCGGCGGGCGGCACTTCACTGTTGGGCGGAGTCACTGGAGTTTGGAAGCGTTGCGGAAGCGCGGGGAACAGGGAAGGTGAACCCCGAAGCCGCGACGGGCACGAACAAACGCAGGAGCGGTTCCGCATGAATCGCTTCGCGCCCTTCGCGGGTGGGGGGTTGGATCCTTCTCCAGGGGCGGCGGCACTTGTAAAGACGACGGGCTGCGGGAGAGAATTACGCGCTATGAGCGAGCCGGATGTTTCGGGGTTGATGTCGGTGGCGGAGGCGATTGCGGTGATTGATCGCGAGGCGGTGGCGCCGCGGGTGGTCGAGTTATCGCTTGGGGATGCGGACGGACTTTTGTTGGCAGAGGATGTGCGGGCGGATCGGGATTATCCGCCGTTTGATAAAAGTCAGATGGATGGGTTTGCGGTGCGGTGTGGGGATTTGTCGGAGGGTTCAGGGTTCAGGGTTCAGGGTTCAGGCTGGGAGTTGCGAGTGGTGGGGGAGATCGCTGCTGGGAAGTGGCCGGAGCGGGAATTGGGATCGGGAGAGGCGTTGGCGATTATGACGGGGGCTCCGATACCGGCGGGTGCGGATGGGGTGGTGCCGGTGGAGGAGACGGAGCGGTCGGGCGAACGGGTGACAGTGCTCCGCGGTGCCAGGGTCGGGCGCTACATTGCACGTCGCGGTTCGGATGTGCAGGAGGGAACGCTTGTGTTGGAAAAGGGAGCGAAACTGGGGCCCGCGCGGATGGCGGTGGCGGCGAGCGTGGGAAAGGCGAGGGTCAAGGTGTTCGCGCCGCCGCGGGTCGCGGTGCTGGGGACGGGGGATGAGCTGGTTGGCGTGAATGAAATTCCGGGGACGGGGCAGATTCGGAATTCGAACAATGTGATGCTGGTGTCGCTGTTGAAGAGGCTTGGGTGCGAGGTAGATGACCTTGGGGTGGTGAGGGATGAGCCGGCGAAAATCCGGGAGGCGATGGAAGGCGGGATGGAGCGCGAGGTGCTGTTTGTCACGGGAGGGATGAGCATGGGGGAGTACGATTATGTGCCGAGGATTTTGGAGGAGATGGGGGTGAGGGCTCGGATTACGAAGTTGAGGATTAAGCCGGGGAAGCCGTTTGTGTTTGGGGTGCGGGAGCGGGATGGACGGTTCGTCTTTGGGTTGCCGGGGAATCCGCTCAGCGGTTTTGTGTGTGTGGTGCGGTTGGCGGCTCGGTTGATTGAGCGCCTGAGGGGCGCCCCGGTTCAGGAGAATTGGATGGATGCGAAGCTGGAGCAGGATCTAACGGCGAATGGGCCTCGGGAATTTTATCAGCCGGTGGTGGTTGAACAGGGAATCGTGAAAGTGCTGGGGTGGAAGGGGTCGGCGGATTTGTTTTCATTGGCGAAGGCGAATGGTCTGCTGGTGCGCGGGGAGAATGAAGCGGCGCGAGAGGCAGGGGAGGTTGTGCGTGTGCTTGAGGCGCCAGGTTGAAGCGGAGTGATTGAGGAACGGAAGGGCGCGCACTATCATTTCACGTTGAGATAAACGATGGAGATGGGCGAAGAGGCATGGCTGTGCGCAAAAAGAGAGTTTTTCAGATCGCGCAGCCGAGGAACGATCTCGTCTGCAATTATTCGATTTATTCGCTCGAGAAGCTGCTGACTTTCACGGGATTGGGGCCGGTTAACTTTCAGCGTTCGCGTTGGCTTGGCAAGCTGGCTTATCTGCTGTCGAAGCTGCATCTCGTGCGGAAGGTGGTGAGGCTGCCGAATGCGGCATTCTTCGCGCAGGCGCACCGGATCAACGAGCCGATCTTGTTTCCCGTGACCTACCTGTTCGAGGTCATCATTTACGCGTTTGACTGCTGGCCCTATCGGTATGAGGAGTGGGAGGCTTTCTTTCGCCGGCATAAGGTCAGGCTTGCTTTCCTCTCTGCCAAGCGATCGGCGGAGGAGTTTGGGCGGCGGATTCCGGAGATGAAGACGATCTGGCTTCCGGAGGCTTGCGAGCCGGGAGATTACCTTCCGGACAAGCTTCTGAAGGATCGATCCGTTGATGTGCTGGAACTGGGGCGATGCTATACCCAGTATCATGCGCGAATCCTCCAGCCGCTTCATGATGCCGGTAAGAACCATGCGTTTGAGAAGGGACGCTGGAAGCTGATCTACAAGTCTCAGCAGGAGATGGCCGAGGGGTACGGCGACACCAGGATTTCGATTTGCTTTCCGGCATCAGTCACGCATCCGGAGCGGGCGGGGGATGTGGAAACGGTGACGTTGCGATATTTCGAAGCGATTGCGTCCAAGTGCCTGATCGTGGGGCACTGTCCGGCGGAACTCATCGAGTTGTTCGGATACAACCCCATGATCGAAGCCGACATGGAGAATTCGGGAGGGCAGTTGCTGGAAATATTGAAGAAGATTGACAGCTATCAGGAACGGGTGGATCGTAACTATATTCGGCTACTGGAGGTTGGAACGACGGAAGCCCGGGCGCAAACGATCGCACAGAAATTGGTCGAGCATGGGTATCGGTTGTAGTACCATGGAATTTTCGCCGCGGCGTGCGCGGTGGATTAAATCACGGCAGGGGGAGCTCGAAAGGAGCAGTCATGCGTACTTTGAATCTCGTGGTGTTGGCGCTCGTCGTCATGGGTGGGATGTGGGTCCTGGCGGCGGACGAGAAGAAGCCGGACGCGGCGGCGCCAAGCTCGGCGGACGCGGGCAAGCAGATGGAGATGATGATGAAGATGGCTGCGCCCGGACCGCAGCATGAGAAGCTGAAAATGCTGGCGGGGAAATTCAACGCGGAGGTGAGCTTCCGCATGGCGGCCGATGCGCCGGAAATGAAGTCGAAGGGAGCGAGCGAGAACAGAATGGTCCTGGGCGACCGCTACCTGGAGCAGGAATACTCAGGTGACATGATGGGGCAGACGTTCAAAGGAATGGGGATGACGGGGTATGACAACATGAAGAAGAAGTATGTCTCGGGCTGGGTCGATTCGATGAGCACCGGGATCATGGTGTCGGAAGGGACCGCGGATGAAAGCGGGAAACTGATCACGCAGAAGGCGGAATGCGATTGTCCGATGGAACCGGGGAAAAAGATGATGATGCGGATGGTGACGACGATTACGGATGAGAACACCCATTCGTACGAGATGTATCAGGCGGGGCCGGATGGGAAGGAATTCAAGGCGATGACGATCGCGTATACCCGGGAGAAATGAAAGCGATTTTCAGCGCTGTGCGATCTAAGCGTTTGATATAAATTACAACCACATGGCCGGCATGGTGCCTGGCCTTTTAGGAGATCGTTATGAAGGCATTACTGATGCTGGTCGTTCTGGTCGCTGGGATGGCGTTGATGTCGGGCTGCCATGCAGGTGTGCATGGAGATGAAGGACATGGCGCGGCTGTGAAGGTCGGCTAAGACCTGAAATTTGACGTTTGTAGCGGGCATCCTGCTGGCGCGAGCGATTCGCATCGGCAGGATGCCCTTTTCACTTTAATGATTTTATCGCGGCGAGAGCGTAGAAGGGGCGGCCTTCCCGTTTGTATTTGCGTTCGAAGTTGGTGCCGACGAACTCGCCCTCGCTCGCGCTGCCGGGGCGATTGTAGTCGATGAGCTGAAGGCTTGAGCCGCGGATGGTGGGGTCGATGTTTTCCTCGAAGTAGCCTTGATGGTCGGTGACGATCTGGAGCCGGCCCCCGGGGATCAGGATGCGATCGACGAGAGGCATGAAGTCGGGCTGGATCAGGCGGCGTTTGTGGTGCCGCGCTTTGGGCCAGGGGTCGGGGAAATAAATGTGCAGGACGGAGATCGAGTTGTTGGGGATGAATTCGGTGAGGAAAAAATTGGCTTCGGCCCGGACGGTGCGGGCGTTCGTGCATCCGTGACGGCGAAGGCGGTCGGACGCATAGCGCCAGAACCATCGCGCCCATTCGATGCCGAAGAAGTTGATGTCGGGACGACTTCTGGCTTGTTCGGTGAGGAAGGTGCCCTTGCCGGTGCCGATTTCCAGTTCGACGGGGTTGGCATTTCCGAATAGGGCGCAGAAATCGAGCGGCCTCGCGAGCGCGTCCGGGTCGAGACCGATCGGTTCGACGATGAGTTCTTTGGACGATTGCATCGAAGGATTTGTAGGGGAAGGGTGGCGAGGTTTCCAATGCGAAAGGTCATGCTACGCTAACAGGATGAACACCATTTCACTGTACGGAGCGATTGGTTTAGGTGGCGCGGCAGGCGCGATGGCGCGGTATCTGGTAGGGATGATGTGCCTGCATGCGTTCGGGACGCGATTTCCGGTGGGAACGTTTCTCATCAACATCACGGGGAGCTTGTTCCTCGGCTGGTTCATCACCATAACGGGCGAGAAGGTTCAGATGAACGAGGTGACGCGCATTGCGATCGCGACGGGGTTCGTGGGGGCGTACACGACGTTTTCCACGTATATGTTTGAGTCGAACGCGATGCTGGCGAACGGAAACACGTTCAGGGCATTCACGTATGGGGTGGGAAGTGTGGTCCTCGGCCTCGTGGCTGTCCGTTTTGGGGTGTGGCTTGGTGCGCGCTAAAAAAGAGCACGGGTTGAAAACCTGTGCCACTTCCATGAGGGATTTGATTGTCGATCAGTATTGCCGCTTGGGGAGTTCGGCGGCGGCTTGTTGTTGGGTGAAGACGCCTTCCTGGGTGAGGATGCGTTTGGGGACGGATTTGCCGGCGCTGATTGCTTCAACGGTGTCGTAGAGCTGGGGGCCGAGGAGTGGGTTGCACTCGACGGTGCAGTTGAGCTTTCCCTGGGCCATGGCTTCGAACGCGCCGCGGACGCCGTCGATCGACACGATGAGAAGGTCCTTGCCGGGGTTGCGACCGGCTTCCTCAATGGCTTGGATCGCGCCCAGGGCCATGTCATCGTTGTGGGCGTAGAGCGCGGTGATCTGGGAGGCTTCGGGAGATTTGAGGAAGGCTTCCATGACCTGTTTTCCGCCGGAGCGGGTGAAGTCGCCGGACTGGCTCTTAATGATCTTCATGTTGGGGTGGACGGAGATCACTTCTTCAAAACCCTTCTTGCGATCGATCGCGGGATCGGCGCCGACGGAGCCTTGCAACTCGGCGATGGTGGCTTTGCCATCGGTGTTGGTGACCAGCCAGTTGGCGGCGCGGCGGCCTTCCTCGACGAAGTCGGAGCCGATGAATGTTGCGTAGAGATCTTCCGGCGAGTCGATGCCGCGGTCGGTGAGGATGACGGGGATGCCGGCGGCCTTGATCTCGCGAAGCACGGGGGTCCAGCCGGTTTTTACCTTGGGGCTGAAAGCGATGAAGTCGACCTTGCGGGAGAGGAAGGTGCGGAGTGCCTTCATTTGGTTTTCCGGCAGGCCCTGGGCGTCGGAGAAGACCAGTTCAATACCGCGCTTGGCGGCTTCGGATTGGATGGACTGCGTGTTGGCGGTTCGCCAGCCGGATTCGGCGCCGACTTGGGAGAAGCCGACGACGAGCTTTTTCTTCACGCCGCCCGAGGATTGGGTGGTGGAGGAGTTGGATGAGGATTTGGAGTCGCAAGCGACGAGGAGGAGAGCGAGAATGGGGATCAGGAAATATCTTGTCATGGGTTCTCCGAAGATGCGGGAAGTGTACTGTATATGAGCGCCCGCGGAAAAGCATTCAAGCACCGGACGCTGATGCCGATGAATTCGAACGATCAGGTCGGCGCGTTGATGCTGTTGCCCAAACTCCGCGGCCAGGGCTTTGGCCACGCGAGAGCGGTGTCACGAGGGATGTTATTGGGGCATGGCTTCGAGGACGACGCCGAGGGGGTAGGTGACGACTTTGGGGGCGTAGAAGTCGGGGCCCATGGCTTTGAGTTGTTCTTGTTTGAGTTCTGCGACTTCGAGCATACCGGTCCAGGCGATGGCTCGGCCACTGTGGTGGACCATGGTGGCGATCTCGTAAGCTTTCTCGACGTCGTGGCCGCAGAAGCGCACAAGGCCTTCGATGACATAGGCGAAGGTATGATCGTTGTCATTGAGGACGACGACCTGATAGGGGGGTTGGCGCTTGGGCTTGATCTGGGGCTGGGACTTAGCGTCCTTGGGCTGAACCTTCTCCACGACCGGTGTGTTGGGCTGTTCGCTCATGTCAGGCTCCGAAGTGGATTGTTATTATAAACAACCGGTGCGGCGGAAGGCAGGCATAAAAATTTTGCGGTGTTCCGGCGGCCTGATTTTGTCAGATTTTTGCCTTCACGATCGAACCCGAGGCGCGTCGGAGCCGTCATAGTGCTGCAACAGAACAAATACAATCGGGAATGGTAGTAAACGGGGCTGGCCGATGAGTTTAGAGCGTATTTTTCGATTGCTTCTGGTGGTGTTGGGTTCTAACTTATAGCGTACCGTTTGGCTGGAGATTTGTATGCCTCAGGATGTGGGCCGTGATCAGCTCCTGATTATTAGGATTGCAGGCATGCACTGCCATAAATGTGAGCAGCGCATCCAGAAGTCTCTAACGGCTCAGCCCGGTGTGCATGAGGTGGAGGTGGACTTTCTTTCGGCGCAGGCATCGGTTCTTTACGATCGGAACCGGGCGACGGTGACGCAGTTGCTGGATGCGGTTGCGAGCGCGGGGTATGAGACGAATGGGTTTACACAGCCGCAGCCGCTTGTCGATCCCGCCGGCTCAAACTGAGACGGCTCCGGGCGATCTCCCGGATTCAATTCAGGAGCTTCTGGGTCGGCCGGCGGCGCATCGAGCGCGGGAGTACAAGTATCGGTTTGCGCAGACGGTGGTGTTTGGATTGCCGGTGGTGGGGTTGTGGGTGTGGGGACCAGTCCTGGATCCCATGGGTTACGCGCGGTGGGCGTCGATTCTCGAGGCGTTGCTGACGGGGTGGATTTTGTATGTGAATGCGGGGATGGCAATTGAGGGATTGATGCTGCGGCGGGTGACGGGGGATCTGGTTGTGTCGGGGGTTGTGGCGGGGATGTATGGGTGGGGAATTGTCTGGATGATCGTTGGAATGGTGGGTGCGCACGGGGAGGGGATGATTTGGTTTTTGATTTGTGCGGTGGCGCTGGCGGTGTGGACGGGGGTGCGGTGGGGGATAATGCGGGTTGGATAATGAAGAGAATGCATGGGCGAGACGCCCATGCCACGCGGTTGCGGTCATTTCGCGGGTAGACCTTGCTTGGTGGGTGTCGTAGGCTCCGGCGGCCGATGCGGGTTGCGGTGATTACCAATCCTCGGGCGGGGCCGGATGATGATCCGAGTCCGGAGCAGATCCAGGCGGCGCTGAAATCCGCGAACGTGGAGTGCGAGATGTGTCCGGCGAAAGGGCAGGATCTGAATCGCGCGATTGAGGATGCGTTGGCGCGGAAACCGGATGCGATTGTCGCATCGGGGGGTGATGGGACGGTTTCGGCGGTGGCGTCCCGGCTGGTGAATCAGGAGATCGCGCTGGCGGTGTTGCCGACCGGGACGCTGAATCACTTTGCGAAGGACCTGGGGATTCCGCTGGATCTGGAAGGCGCGGTGCGGGTGATCGCGGCGGGGCATGTGCGGCGGGTGGATGTGGGGGAAGTGAACGGGCAGACGTTTATCAATAACGCATCGATCGGGCTTTATCCGCACATGGTGAAGAAGCGGGACGAGATACAGGACCGGCTGGGGCATGGGAAATATGCTGCGATGTTTTTCGCGATTCTGTCGGTGTTCCGGCGATATCCGGCGGTGAACGTGCGGATCAATTTGCCGGAGGTGGCGTTTGCGCGGAAGACGCCGTTCGTGTTCGTGGGAAACAATCGTTATGAGGTTGCGCTGAAGTCGGTTCGCCGGCGGCAAGCGTTGGATCGTCATGAGCTGAGCGTTTACTTTACGAACCGAAGCGGGAGGTTCGCGCTGTTTCGGCTGGCGATGCGGGGGATTCTGGGGCGGATGGATCAGGAGAAGGATTTCATGGAGCTGGCGGTGCCGGAGCTGCGGATTGATACGCCGCGGCAATTGATTTCGATTGCGCTGGATGGGGAGGTGAGGCGAATGAAGCCGCCGCTGGAGTTTCGGACGTTGGCGGGGGCGCTGAGGGTGGTTGCGCCGCGGGCGATCTCGGAAGCGGCGGAGTGACGAAGGTGGGGCAAGCGGCGTCGCGAGGGCGCTGGCTCGGGTATAGACTTCGGTCATGAATGTGATGTGGAATGGAGTTGCCGCCCGCGCGGGGGTGGTGCTGACGGAAGAACAGCATCGTCTGCTGAACCGATATTTGGATCTGCTGCTCGAGGCGAATGCGCGGATGAACCTGACGGGCATTGTGGATCGGGCGGATGCGGAGGTTCGGCATGTGGCGGATGCGTTGACGGCGCTACCGTTTCTGCCGGCGGGTGAGCATCGGCTGGCGGATGTGGGATCGGGGGGAGGGGTGCCGGGGATTCCATTGGCGATTGCGCGGCCGGATGCGAGGGTGGTGTTGATTGAGTCGACGAAGAAGAAGGCGAATTTTCTGCGGTCGGCGGTGGAATCGATGGAATTGCGGAATGTCATCGTGCTGGATCAGCGGGTGGAATCGATTGGCAGGCTGCCGTCGCATCGCGAGGGGTATGAGGTGGTGACGGCTCGGGCGGTGGCGACGATGAACTGGTTGATCGAGTGGTGCGTGCCGCTGGTGAAGAAAGGAGGGAGGTTCCTGGCGATGAAAGGGAAGAAGGTTCACGAGGAATTGGGGGAGCTGAGGAGAGTTTTGAATTTGACGGGCGGCGGGGCGCCTGTCATTCATCCGGTGAAGTTGCCGGGGGCGGAGAATCTGGTGATCGTGGAGATTGAGAAGGTTCGGAAATCGGATCCGCAGGTTCCGAGGGGGGCGACGGTGGCGAAGGGGAGGGGGTTGTAGTTTTTTAGCGTTGCGCGATTCGCCCGCGGGCTTCCGCCACGCGGCTAAACCTGCCGGCTTGTGTTACTTCTTTCATATGGGCCGAATCGTCGAAGTGACTGCGAGAAGAGAGTTAAGCGGCGGTTTTGATTTGAGTGCAGAGGTCGGAGATGGCGCGGAAGGCTTGGGCTAGTTCCTTGAGGTCGGCGTTATTGGCGGCGGCGTGCTCGAGGTTTTTGGCGGCTTCGGTGAGGGAGGGGAAGCCGTAGCCGCCGGCGGCGCCTTTGAGTTGGTGCGCGAGGATCTTGAGTTGGGGGAGGTCGTGGGCATCGAGGGCTTCGTGAAGCGCGGTGACGCGCTGACCGAGTCCGGCGAGGAATTTTTCGACCAGCTTGGCGGTGGCGGGTTTGGCCATGAGCTTGGAGAGAATGCTGTCGGTGTTGCCGGTCATGTTCATACCGGCGCTGGAAGAGGGGAGGGACGGAGCGGAGGAGGCGTGGGCTTGATCGGGGCGCTCGTGCAGGAATCGGCGGATGGTTCGAAAGAACTGTTCCTGGTCGATTGGTTTGACCGCGAAATCGTCGCAGCCGGCGGCGATGCATTTTTCGCGGTCGCCGCCGAGCGCGTGGGCGGTCAGGGCGACGATCGGGCGCTTGTAGCCGTTGAGGCGCAGCTGCGACGTGGCGCTGTAGCCATCAAGCTCCGGCATCTGCATGTCCATGAGAATGAGGTCGAAATTTTTGCCCGAGCGCTCGGATTGCAAGGCGGCATCGCGCGCGAGCAGGCCGTTCTCGACCACGGTGACATCGAGGCCGGCATGCTGGAGGTAATAGGTGATGAGGACGCGATTGTCCGGACCATCTTCGGCGAGAAGGACGCGCCCGGACATTTGTGGTCCGGCGGCGAAATCGACTGATTGATCGTTGGACGATGCGACGAAGGCGGGGGATTCCATCATCGCGACGCCTTGCAGCGAACCGGTCTGGACGAGGGCGGAGAAGGTGCTGCCGGCGGCTTCGACGGAATGGACGGTGACGTCGCCGCCGAGGAGTTGCGCGAGGCGTTTGGAGATGATGAGACCGAGGCCCGTGCCGCCGAATTTCCGGGTGGTGGAGGAATCCGCCTGTGCGAATGGTTTGAAGAGCGATTCCTGTTGCTGCTTGGTGAGACCGACGCCGGTGTCGATGACGTCGAAGCGGAGTTGGGGCTTCGTGGTTTTTGAAGTATCCGGCATCGTGATCAGCAGCTTGATGGAGCCTTTGGTGGTGAACTTGATGGCGTTACCGATGAGGTTCATCAGGATCTGGCGGAGGCGGGTGGGATCGGTGTTGATGGCCTGGGGGATGGTGCCGGAGTAGCGGACGTCGAAGCCGAGGTTCTTGTCTTGCGCGCGGACCTTCATCATCGCGGCGACGTCGGAGACGATTTGCATGGGGGAACAGGTGATGCACTCGACGGTCATCTTGCCGGCTTCGATCTTGGAGACGTCGAGGATGTCGTTGATGATGGCGAGGAGGTGCTGGCCGTTGCGGCGCATGGTCTGGATGCAGCGGCGGCGCTCCTCGGAGGTCTGGTTGGGATGGAGGAGGAGATCGGCGTAGCCGAGGATCGCGGTCATGGGCGTGCGGATCTCGTGGGACATGTTCGCGACGAAGAGGCTCTTGGCGCGGGAGGCGGCTTCGGCGGTGGCCTTGGCCTCTAACAGTTCGCGCTGGGTTTGTTTGCGGGCGGTGATGTCTTTGCCCACGGTGATGATGGCGATCGGGCGGCCGGCGGTGTCGCGCATGGTGGACGCGGAGAGCAGGACGTCGATCAACCGCCCGGACGCGGTGCGATAGACGGCTTCAAAATCGCGGGTGGCGTTGGAGAGGAGTTGCTCGCGGATGCTGGGGCCGAGGAGCATCGGCTCCTGCTTGAAAAGCTCTTCGATCGGTCGGCCGACGATGGAGAGCTCGGCGTATTCGAGTATTTCGCACGCGGCTTTGTTGGCGCTTTGGATGCGGAGATCGGGATCGGTCACGATCAAAATGTCGAACATCGAGTTGATGATGTTGTCGGCGTAGCGCTTGGCGGCGACAAGCTCGTCTTCGCTGATTTGCCTTTCTTGCAGATCCTCGACGGCTGCCTTCAGGCGATTGGCCGCGCCGGCGGCAAGGTCGAGCTCATCGCCGGCATTCATTGAGATCGTCCCCTTGAGCATTCCGGTGGCGGCTGCTTCGGCGTCTTCGTTGAAGCGGCGGAGCCGCCTGGCGATTAACGCGATGGCGAAAATTCCGGAGAGGAAGGAGACGGCGGTGGCGGCAGCGCCGGCGAGGATGGTATTGTTCCGGGAGAGCGCTCCATGCGCGGGATCGAGCAGCGGAAGAATCGCGATACCGGCGGCGCAGGCGGTGGCGAGAGTGGCAAGGGTGGAACTGAAAAATATCTTCTTGGCGATCGTCATTTTATGAGACGCGCTCGGGGGCGGCGCAGAGGCGTCTCATGGTTCATCGGGTCGTGGCGGGAGGGGATTTACAGAAGGCTTGATGACCATGACGCCCCGAGAATCGCCCGATAATGACTGGGAGGACGCTCGAAAAAAGAGGGCGGGGGTTGGACCCGCTCCAGCAGTGCGTCAAATGTTCATTGGAACGACTATCGAAGGCGCGTATCGCTGTTGGAAATTCCGCGGAGGGCGAGTTTGAGGGCGTCGACGTTGCTGGCCAATCTTGTGGCTTCGTTGACGTCGATGATTTGTTTTTGGAACAGTTCGGTGAGGTGCTGGTCGAAGCTTTGGGAGCCGGATTCGCGGTTACCGACGGCGCCTTTGAGCTTGTCGAATTCGCCATCCATGATGTACTTGCGCACGATTGGGGTTGCCATCATGATTTCGATGACGGGGATGCGGCCTTTGCCTTCGCGCTTCTTGGCGAGGCGCTGGCAGATCACCGCGTTGAGGTTCAGCGCGAGCTGGGTTTGCTGGAGTTCCTTTTGATCAGCTTCGAACAGCGACACCATGCGTTGAATCGTCATCGGAGCGTTGGTCGCGTGGACGGTGGTAAAGACCAGGTGGCCGGTGTCGGCGGCGCGAAGGGCGGTGGAGAGGGAGAAGGGATCGCGGATTTCGCCGATGAGGATGGTGTCCGGGTCCTGGCGCATCATGGCGCGCAGGGCGTACTCGTAGGATTCGGAATCGGTGCCGACTTCGACCTGCGAAACGAGAGCCTTGGCATTCTCGTGCTGGAATTCGATGGGGTCTTCAACGGTGATGATTCGCTCGGCGCGCGAGCGATTGATCTTGCCGATGATCGCGGCGAGGGAGGTGGATTTGCCGGAGCCGGTGGTGCCGGAGACGACGACGATGCCGCGGTGGAAGTCAGCGAGCCCCTCGACCTGCGGCGGGAGATTCAGCTCGTCGAAGTTGGGGATCTTGGTCACGATCCGGCGCATGACGATCGCGTACTTCTCGCGGGAATGAAAGATATTGACGCGGAATCGCGCTTGGCCGGGGAGAGAATAGGCCAGGTCGACCGCGCCCTTGTGCTCGAGGATCTGGCGTTTGTCCTGCGGATCTGCCTGGGAGTTGATGACGGTGTCGACGTATTCCTTCATCAGGTCATCGGCTGGAGGCGCACAATCAAGAAAGCGGGCGCGTCCGTCGACTCGGATCATGGGCACGGAGTTGGCTTGGAGGTGGAGGTCGGACCCGTTGCTCTTAATCACCGTCTTGAGGTAGTCATGCAGGCTCAGCTTCCGCTCTTCAACATGGATTTGCGGCTGCGGAGTGTCGCGGTCAATGTCCGCGTTTTCAACAACTTGAGCAACTTTGGCGCCGGCCGGCATTGGTGTTCCTTCTGTGGGAAGACAACTGAGGAATCGGCGCATTATAGCGGCGTCAGGCGAAGCGGGCGACATGATTTCTGCAGCCTGGAGGTAGCGGTGCTGCCGGTACAACTGCGCCGTGATGGAGGGACACGCGCTGCTTAATCGCCATATCCCTCGGGATGCTTGGAATGCCAGTTCCAGGCGGATCGGATGATTTGCTGCGGGTCCTTGTACTTGGCTTCCCAGCCGAGGACGTGTTTAGCGCGGGATGGGTCGGCGTAGAGCGCGCTGGCGTCGCCCGGGCGTCGCGAGGTTTCTTCCACGCGCACTTTTTTGCCGGAAACGTTCTCGACGGTCTTGATAATTTCGCGGTTGGAGAAGCCGCGGCCGGTGCCGAGGTTGAGATACATCGATTGGCCCGGTTGAAGTTTGGCCATCGCGAGGATGTGGGCATCGGCGAGGTCGTCGATGTGGATGTAGTCGCGGACGTTGGTGCCGTCGGGGGTGGGATAATCGGTGCCGAACAACTTGATGCTCGGGCGCTGACCCATGGCGACCTGGATGGTGACGGGGATGAGGTGGGTCTCGGGGTGGTGATGCTCGCCGAGGGCACCGTCAATCGCGCAGCCGCTGGCGTTGAAGTAGCGCAGGGCGGCGAAACGGAAGTTTTTGTTGGCGACGATTTCATCGGCGAGGATCTGCTCGACCATAAGCTTTGAGCGGCCATACGGGCTGACCGGGTTTTTGCGCTGATCTTCAGTCAGGGGGGCGCGCTCGGGGTCGCCGAAGATGGCGCAGGTGCTGGAGAAGACGAAATTATTGACGCCGGCTTCGTTCATCGACTGAAGGACGCTGATCGTGGTGCCGACGTTGTTCTGATAGTAGAGCAGGGGCTTTTCGACGGATTCACCGACGTAGGCGAAGGCGGCGAAGTGCATGACGCAGTCGATTTTGTGATCGCGCAAAGCCTGCGTGAGGGCGGAGCGGTCATTAAGGTCCGAGAAGATCGCGGGGACCTTTAGAATTTCCGCGACTTGGCGATGACCGCGCGAAAGATTGTCATAGATGACGGGGTTGTGACCCGCTTCCTTAAGGCGTTTGACGGTATGCGACCCAATGTAACCCGCGCCTCCTGCGACCAGCACGTTCATGATGCACTTCTCCGTCGGTTGAAAGTTTCCGGTAGCACGGGGCATCCTGCCCGTGTCAGCGATATCAACACGGGCAAGATGCCCGTGCTACCGGGAAAGCTCCCTTGCCCGCTGTTTAGTCTCGAAGTTTTAAAGAGTTCCGGCGATTCAAGACGAGTATAGGGTTAGCCGCGGATCGTGAACATGCATCGAATCGGTTGTACCGCGGTCGCAAGGAGTGCGGACATGCGACGAGGTGTGATTTTTCCGGCGGTCCTGGTGGGACTCGGCGCCGCGGCGGCGTGGGCGGAGCCGGTCAACTTCGAAATCGTTTCGCAGAACGCGCTGGTCGATAAGGCGGGGAAGAACGCGACGTTCAGGCTCACGTTTAACCAGACGCCGGATTTTGCGCTCGTGCCCGGGAATGGGCAGGCGAATACGTTTCAGTATGAGATCGATCCGAACTGGGGGGGGCAGGGCGATCCTGGCGCCTCGCTCAGCTTCAACGACATCTCGAGCATCGTGCGCGGCGCGGAGGTTTTTCAGGGGGCGGGCTTGCCGCTTCGCGAGCGCGATGGCGATGGCGGACCGATCGCGGGTGGATGGGGGCCGGTGCGGGATGTTGTGCCCTTCAACTTGGACGGTCAGACGCTGACTTTTACCGCGCCGCTGGACAGTCTCGGGGATTCCGATGGGATCTTTCGCTATCGGGTGTTTTCAACCGACCATGGGACTGTGAGTTCGGAAGCGCGCGGAGCGGTCATTCCGTTGCCCGCTGCATTCGTTGCGGGAATCGCGGTTCTCGGCGGGATGGGGTTCGCGCGCCGGTTTAAGCGGCGGGCGTAAGTGCTCGTCATCTGGCTTGGGGTCCCTCGCGGAGCGGCGCATCAAGTCGTATTTAGGCCCAGGCTGCGGGGCGGTGGCGCGCGGGGCAAGCTGCGGCGGCAATTAATAAATAAGAGCGAGCGGGATTATTCTCCTGGGGTGAGGTTGGTGAGGGCGGTCATGCTGAGCGGCGGCGCGGTGATCTCGACAGCGCCTAGCCAGGAACTGCGGGTTGTGCCGACGTCGATGGCGTCGCCGCGGTCATTCCAGACGACCCGGCGGAAAGTGGTGTTGGGGGGGAGGCCGGAGATGGTGATGGTTTGGGGGGTGGTGGCGCGGTTGAGCTCGTAGATCGTGAATTCACCCTGCGCGCCTTCGAGGGCGGAGACGATTTGGTTGACCTTGAAGCCGTCGATTTCGCGGGCGCGCCAGCCGGGGCGGGAGGTGTAATTGAAGAGAGCCATCAGATGGTATGCGGGCTTGAGGCGCCAGCCTTTGGAAGGCTCTCCGATCAGGCCGTAGTGCATGGTGTCGCGGTCGTACATGACGTCCATCAGGTCCCACCAGACGAAGGAAATGTAGCCGCGGTTGAGGCATTCGAGCATTCGCCAGGCTTGGAGGGCGGCAAGTTCGTTGGTGTCGTATAGCTCGCGGCCATCGCGGTGTTTTCCAGGTTCTTCTTTTCCGTTGCGGATGCCGCGGAGGCCGAACTCCATGAGGTAGAGATCCTTGCGGCCCGGCCTGGGGAGATTGTTCACCAGGATCGGGACTTCGGTCATCCGGGTGAGCTGGCGGTTGGTATCCCAGTAGTCCTGGTACATGTGGATGGAGTAGCCGTCGAGGATGTCGGAGAGGTTGTCGCTGAGCGTGCGGAACCAGGCGATCTGGTCATCGGAAAGAAGATCGCCGCCGATGATTTTCAGCTTGTGGCGCATGCCGGCGGCTCGCAGCTCTTCATCGAGCGTGCGATAGAGGCGAACGTATTTCTCCTTGTTCATGTTGATGGAGTTGGGTTCGTTCTGGAGGGTGATGTACTGGATGTTGGTGAAGCCATAGTTGTCTTGGAGCTCCCGGATCATCTGTACGAATTGGGCGAGCTGCCGGCGCATGTTCGTCCAGGGGCCGTGCCAGTAGGTGAGGTTGACGGTGGCGCCGGCTCGTTTGGCGAGGGAGAGTGTGCGGATGATCGAGTCGCGGATGTCGGGGCCACCGGTCCACCATTCGGGCTGGATGAAGATGCGGACGTGCTGGGGTTTGAGGGCGATCACTTTTTCTTCGAGGTCGGCGATGTTGTTGTCGTTGGCTTGGGCGGGACTCCAGTTGGGACCATAGTAGAGGTAGGCGTTCATCTGGGCGCCGAAGCCGACGAGGGGAGGGCCGGCGGGGTTGTCTTTGATGTGGAAGTCGGCGGATTGGGAGGCGCAGCCGGTGATGAGGATTGACAGAGTGAGAAGAACCCACGGCTGAAGCCGTGGGCTTGGCCGGGGCGCGGAGCGATGTCGGGGCATGGGGGCCTCGTTAGCGTGGGCCGATCGTCGCGGGCTCGGGCTCGCGACGAGGGACGGGAGTTGATGCGGACGTGATGTTGTCGGCTGTGCGCTTGCGACGCAAGACGGTGGAGCCGGCGTCTTCTAAAAGCGTGTAGACGACGGGGGTGGCGAGGAGGGTGAGCAATAGGGAGAGAGTTTGTCCACCGATGACGACGACGGCGACGGCTCGGCGTTCTTCGGCACCGGGGCCTGTGCCGAGCCAGAGCGGGAGCATGCCGGCGACGAGAGCGAGAGTTGTCATGAGGATGGGGCGCAGACGATCGCGGCAGCCTTGGATGACGGCGTCATAGCGATCCATCCCCGCGACGCGGAGCTGGTTCATGTGATCGATCTGGAGGATGGAGTTTTTCTTGACGACGCCGAAGAGCACGAGGATGCCGAGCGCGGAGTAGAGGTTGAGCTGCTCGCCCGCGAGCCAGAGTGAGAGGAGCGCGAAGGGGACCGCTAACGGCAAGGAGAGCAGGATCGTGATCGGGTGGACAAGATGCTCGTACTGGCTGGCGAGAATCATGTACATGAACACGACCGACAGGAGGAACGCGAAGATGAACTCGCGGTAGGTTTTTTCGAACTCGCGGCCTTGTCCGCGCACGCTGACGGTGTAGGCGGGGGGCATGTTCATGGCCTTGGCTTCGGAAAAAAGCGCCTGGATGCGATCGGCGAGGGCGTAGCCGGAGGCGATGGTGCCGCGGAGGCGGGCTTCGCGGCGGCGGTCGAGACGGTCGATTCTGGCTGCGCTGAATCCAGGTTCGAGAGTGGCGATGCTGCGCAGCTCGACCAGCGAGCCGTTCCTGCCGGAGAGCGTGAGCTGCGGAAGTTTGTTGGGCTGATCGCGGTCCTGTTCGGAAAGGCGCAGGCGGATGTCGTAGTTTTCGTTGGTTTCGGGGTCGCGGAAGCGGCTGATCTCCTGATCGCCGCCGACCATGAGGCGCATGGCGGTGCCGATTTCTTCCGCGGAGATGCCGAGATCGGCGGCGCGCTCACGATCCATCTTCACCCGGACTTCGGGCTTATCGAGATCGAGCGTGGTGTCGAGGTTGACGATGCCGCCCATTTTTTCGGCGCGTTGGCGAAGCTCTTCGGAATAGGAGGCAAGCTGGTTGAGATCGGGGCCGGAGATGGAGAAGTCGATGTCGAAGTTTCCACCGCCGAGGTTGAAGCTGGGGTAGTTTCGGACGCGGACGTTGACCCCGCGGGCGGCGAATTGTTTGCCGATCTGTTGGCGGATTTTGTTCATGACATCGGTCTGGGTGTAGTTGCCGTGGAAGGTTTCCATCGGCTGGCCGTGAACCAAGTTGCTGAAGAGTCGCTTAAAGGTCCAGTAGCGTTCTTCGTGCGGTGCGATGCGGACGTAGCAGTCACCGCTGTTGACGCCGCCGATGAAACCGCCGCCGGCGGTGGAGAGGACGGTGCGGATCTCCGGCATTTTCAGGAGGTCGGCTTCGAGCGCGGTGACGACTTCGTTGGCGGCGGCGAAGCTCATGCCTTGCGGGCCTTCGAGGGTGATCTCGAATTCCGCTTCATCGGCACCCTGGGGAAGGAAACCCTGGTTCACCATCATGAACAGCGGCACGCTGCTGAGCACCACCAGCGCCGACAAAGCGGCGGTGAAGTAGCGGTGCCGCATGACGAGCTTGAGAAGTGACGTATAGCTGGCGTCGAGCCAGTAATAGAAACCGCCGCGAGACCCGGAGCCATGATGGGATTCTGACGCGCGTTTGGCTTCAGCGCCAAGGACTCGGGCGGAGAGGGTGGGCGTCAGGATGAAGCTGACCAGCAGGCTGACCATGATCGCGACGGCGGCGGTGATGCCGAACTGGTAGAGGAAACGTCCGCTGATGGAGCTCATGAAGCTCACCGGGACGAAGATGACCGCGAGCGAGAGCGTCGTGGCGAGCACGGCTAATGCGATCTCGCCGGTGCCTTTGCGGGCGGCTTCCATGGGCGACATTTTCTTCTCTTCGACAAAGCGGAAGATGTTTTCGAGCACGACGATCGCGTCATCGATCACGATGCCGACCATGAGCACGAGCGCGAGCATCGTGACGCTGTTGAGCGTGAAGTGGAGGAGCCACATGACGGCGAAGGTGGAGATCACGCTCGCGGGGATGGCGACGCCGGCGATGATGGTGCTGCGCCAGCTCCGCGTGAAGGCGAGGACGACGAGGCAGGCGAGGATCGATCCCATGACGAGGTGCAGGTTGATCTCGTGCAGGGCGGTGTAGATGTAGCGGGATTGGTCGCGGATGACTTCAAGTTTGACGCCGGGCGGGATTTGGTCTTGAACCAACGCGATGTTCGCTTTGACGGCTTCGATGGTCTCGATGGTGTTGGCGCCGCTTTGGCGGCGAATCTGGAGCGAGACGGCAGGCGAGCCGTTGAGGCGCGTGACCGATCGCCGCTCCGCGGAGCCGTCTTCGGCGTAGCCGATGTCGCGGATCCGAACCGGCGCGCCGTACACAGTTTGGATGATGATGTCATTGAACTGCTTGGCGGTCGTGAGGCGGCCGAGGGTGCGGAGGCTTTGCTCGCGGTTTTCGTTGGTGACGTTTCCGCCCGGGATTTCCGCGTTTTCTCGCACGACCGCATCGCGGACGGCGGTGATCGGCAGCCGGTGGGCGGCAAGCTGCTTGGCGTTGGCGAAGACGTTGATGGTGCGCTCGGCGCCGCCGTCAATTTCGATTTCACCGACGCCGCGGGATCGTTCGAGCTGGACCTTGACGATCTTGTCGGCGATCTCCGTCAGCTCGCGCAGCGTGCGGTTGCCTGAGAGCGAGAGGGTGAGGACGGGGCTGGAATCGTTGTCGAACTTGCTCACGACGGGTGGATCGGTTTCCTTCGGCAAATCGTGGATGACGGTGGCGACTTTGTCGCGGACATCCTGGGCGGCGGCCTCGATGTTGCGGTCGAGGCGGAAGGTGATGATGACGACGGAGTTGCCGTTGCCGGAGATGCTGCGAAGCTCTTCGATGCCGTCGACGGTGTTAACGACTTCTTCGATCTTCTGGGTGATCTCGGTTTCGGCTTCTTCGGGGCTGGCGCCGGGGAGCGTGGTGCGGACGGAGATGGTGGGGAGATCGACGGAAGGCAGGCGATCGACGCCGAGGCCCGTGTAGGCGGCTGCGCCGACGACGACCATTCCGAGAATGATCATGCTGGCGAAGATCGGGCGGGAGATGAAGGTGTTGATGAACCGGTGCATGAACGAACTGAAGATTGTAGGAAGTTTTTCGTAGCACGGGCGCCTTGCCCGTGACCGAGTCGCTAACACGCGCAGGATGCCCGTGCTACGAGGAGCGCTGGAGGTAAATCGGGCTGCTCCAGGCCATTTGTCCGTCCGTCTGCGTGACCTTCACAAAATAGGGCGTCAATTCTCCCGCAGGTGGCGTAACGGTCATCTCCAGCTTCGCGTCTGTTTGTACCAGCGATTGGGGATAGCGTTCGATCTGGACTTGCATATCCAAGCCGCCGAAGTCGAAGACTTTTCGCGGGTTGTCATTCGTGAGATCGGCGAGGGAGATTTCGCGGTTTCCCGCTTTGGAGTTGAATCGGATGGTGCCGGGGGTGGGACGGTCGAGGATGAGGTCAACGCCGTCGGCGTCACCGGTGGTTTGGGAGATGAAGTGGATCTCGTGATCGGATTGTTGCGTGATGCGGTCGATGGGGGTGTCGAAGTGGCCGGTGGCGGAGAGGATCCTGGGGCCTTCGACAGTGATGGAGCCGTTCCAGGTGACTCGGCGGGCGCGGCCTCGGATGCGGGAGCCGCGCCAGCGGAGGCGGAGGTGGGGGGAGTTGGTGAGGTGGTTGAAGGCGGAGGGGCGCGTGGTTTGGATAATTTTTTTTCGTTCGAAAAGTTCTATGGATTCTATTGGAGCGGTTCCTTTGACCGTGGCACTGAAGTGCCACGGGCCGGGGGTGTGGAGGATGGAGCCCATCGGGTGATTATTGCATTCGAAGGTGAGGTCGATGCGGGCGCCGGTGGTGCCGTAGCATCTTCGGTTTTTGAGCGCTTCGAAGATTGCGGCGCGGGTTTTTTCTTTGGCCAAGACGCAGGTTAATCCGTTGGGGATTCCGAATTGTCCGGCACCGGGTCCTTCGGCGCCGGGTCTCCCCTTGTGACCATCGCTGTTGCACATGACGCCGACGATGTACTTCATGTCGAAGGCGTCCCAGAGCATCCATTCGAAGACGCCCCAGCAGCTGACGAGTTCGACGAGGGGGCCGAGGTCCTGGTCGAAGTATTTTTTGATGTCGGCATAGCGTCCGCCGACGTGCGCGCCGAGGAGGGTGATGTCGGGGCGGTGGTTGCGGACGCGGTCGAAGAGATCTTTCGCGGTGAGCGCGGGGGATTGATCAGTCTCCGGGATGTGCGGCACTTGCCAGTGGCTGGATCGCCAGATGGGTTGATCTTCTTCGAGGAAGATGACGTTGCGGTCGCCGCCGGATGAGGTGTTGCCGGACCATTCCCAGCCGGGGAAGACGACGAATTCGTGATCCTTGTGAAACGCGCGGACTTGATCGTTCAGTCGTTTCCAGTCTTCATCGGTGACTTGGAAGTCGTTGCCCTGGTGCGAGCAGAAATCGAGGTGCGCGACGTCGCGCGCGAAGCGGAAGTATTCTTCTTCAGTTCCGGTGCCGACGGTGGCGCCGGATTGGGCGTGGAGGTCTCCCCAGTATTTTTTGAACTGGGCGTCGCGACTTGGGATTGGGTTGGAGCGGGCGGTCAGGTTTAGTCGAGCGCTGGACGCGATGAACCCGTTACCGTCTCGCTTCACGAACACGTCACTGGGTGCCGGCGTTGGGTTGCCCCAGAGGTCCTCTCCTTGGGTGAAAACCGCGTCGGATGCGATGCAGATCAACTTGACGATTTCGCCGGAGACGATGGGGAAGGTGGGGCAGTTTGGAACAGCGCGGGCGACGCAGGCGTTGGTGGGATCGACAAAGACTCGGAATTGGTGCTTGGATTCGATGAAGGTTTGGGCGCGGATGCCGGGGGAGTCTTGGGAGCGATCCCCTAAGACGATGGTGACGATATCGCCCGGGGAGAGGGAGCCATCGTAGACGTCGAGGATGATGCATTGCATCCAGGGGCGGTCGTGGCCTTTGCGGTCGTAGCGGGGGCGGAGCTTGGCTTCGCCGGTGGTGGTGACGGTTGTGAAGCCGCTGGCGGCGGGGCGGTCGAACTGGGCGGGTTCCCAGTCGCTGGCGAAGCGCTGGGCGATTTTGATGGTGCCGCCTTCGTCGATGCCCATGGAGCCGACGGTGAGGGTGATTTTCCAGGTGCCGGTGAAGCCGGCGACGACGGGGCCGGGGGAGTCGAGGATGACGGAGCCGAGACGTTGTGAGAGGGACGGTTGAGGCAAGACTTCTCCTGTAGCACGGGCATCCTGCCCGTGTTTCAAGTCGCTGACACGGGCAGGATGCCCGTGCTACGGGGGATGATACTGGCCCTGAATCTTGTCTCCACCGGCGCGCTGGCGGATAATGGCAAATTCAGTTCTGGAGGATCTATGAATCAATCCCGGCGTTCGTTCTTGAAGACCTCGGCCGCGTTGTCGGCAGCGGCGATGTTTACTTCGCTCGGCAGCAACTTTGCGAATGCGGCGGGTTCGGATCGAATTCGGCTGGGGATCATCGGCTGCGGAGGTCGCGGCACGGGCGCGGTGAAGGATTCGTTCAAGGCATCCAGGAATGTCCAGCTTGTCGCGATGGGGGATTTATTTTCCGATCGGCTCGCGCAGTCGCGCGAGCAACTGAATCCGTTGGGCGATCAGTATGCGGTGAACGATGATCATTGCTTCACTGGTTTTGATGCCTATCAGAAGGTGCTTGCGAGCGATCTGGACATGGTGATCCTGGCGACGCCGCCGGGGTTTCGTCCGGGACACCTTCGGGCGGCGATGGACGCGGGGAAGCATGTGTTTGCGGAAAAGCCGATTGCGGTGGATCCGACCGGCGTTCGATCGGTGCTCGAGTCTGCGAAGATTGCGGATGAGAAAAAGCTCGGCCTCGTCGTCGGCACGCAGCGGCGGCATTGTCCTTGGTATGTCGAGGTGATGAAGCGCATTCATGACGGCGCGATCGGCGAACTTGTGTCGGGGAACTGTTACTGGAATCAGGGATACATCTGGTCGAAGCCCAGGCAGCCGTCGTGGTCGGATACGGAGTGGCAGCTTCGGAACTGGAATTACTTCACCTGGCTCGGCGGCGATCACATCGTCGAGCAGCACATCCACCAGATCGATGTCATGAACTGGGCGTTTGGCGGGCCGCCCAAGAGCGCGTATGGGATGGGCGGGCGGCAAGTGCGGGTGGAGCCTGAATATGGGCACGTCTTCGATCATTTCGCGGTGGAGTTTGAGTATGGAGGCGGAGCGCGGGTGACGAGCATGTGCCGGCAGATCGACGGGACGGACGGGCGGGTTGACGAGTTTGTTGTGGGGACGAAGGGGTTTGCGAATCCGAAGAAGGGGAGAATCACCGGGGGTTCTCCGTTCAAATATTCCGGGGATACGAAGCTCGCGATCGGGCTCGTGTGCGAGCACGCGGATCTGGTCAGGAGCATTCAGGACGGCAAGCCGCTGAATGAAGGGAAGCGGATCGCGGAGACGACGCTGACGGCGATCATGGGGAGGATGAGCGCGTATACCGGCAAGCGCGTGACGTGGGAGCAGGCGATGGAGTCGAAGCTGGATTTGTTCCCGAAGGACCTGGCGATGGGACCGAAGGAAACGCCGAAGGTGGCGATGCCGGGGAAGGATGCGGTGAGTTGAAAAACGCTCACCCCGGCCCTCTCCCAAGGGGAGAGGAAGAAATGCGATGATTCGGTTGGTTCAGATTCAGCATGGGACGTATGGCCCGCGGGTGGCGGTGGTGGATGAGCCTCGGCTTCGATTGGTGCCCAACTTTACGAATGTGTATGAGATGGCGCAGCGGGCGATTGCGGAGGGGAAGAAGATTTCGCAGGTGATCGCGGAGAATCCGCCGACGGAATCGGTGGAGTATGAGGTCGTGTACCGCACAGCGGCCGCGTGGCGATTGCTGCCCCCCATTCATCACCCCGCGGATCCGGCGCATCTCTTGGTGACGGGAACGGGATTGACGCACAAGGCATCGGCGGATAACCGCCAATCGATGCATGGAGATCCTGCAACGCTCACGGATTCGATGAAGATGTATCGCATCGGGCTCGAAGGCGGCAAGCTCGCGGAAGGATGCATCGGGGCGTCGCCGGAATGGTTCTATAAAGGCGTCGGTACGATCGTGCGGGCGCACAATGAGCCGCTGGATATACCGGCGCATGGGGAGGATGGCGGGGAAGAGGCGGAGATCGCGGGGGTGTATGTGATCGGGGCGGATGGATCGCCTTACCGGGTGGGGCTCGTGCAAGGGAACGAGTTTTCGGATCATGTGATGGAAGCGAAGAACTATCTTTATCTGGCGCAGAGCAAGTTGCGGGCGTGCGCGCTGGGGCCGGAGATTGTGATCGAGGGGGATTTCTCAGATGTGAAGGGAAAGGCGTGGGTCGAGCGGGGAGGGAAGATTATCTGGGCTGCCCCGCTGGCTTCGGGGGAAAAATCAATGTGTCATAGCCTGGCGAACTTAGAGCATCACCACTTCAAGCACGGGGAGCATCGGCGCGCCGGGGATGTGCATGTGCACTTCTTCGGGGCGGATATGTTCAGCTTCAAGAATCGCTTGAAGCTGGAGGACGATGATGTGATGGTGGTGAAGTTTGAAGACTTTGGCAGGGCGCTGCGGAATCCCCTGCGCGTGGATCGGTCGACACCGATTTCTGTAACAATTAAAACGCTCTAATGCCACGAAATGCAATTTACCAATCCCTTCCATCCCGTGACTGATCCCGATCGGCATGACATTTGGCATCGGTTGATCATCGTCGATTCGGAGGCGTTTGTGGCGGGGGATTGGTCGATGATCGAGGGGGATTTCGATGCGGGGGAATTCGAGGGGATTCGCTGCGCCGAGTCGACTAATCCGGATGACTGGCAGATCGCGTTTCCGACGCTGGAGAATTATCGGGACGGTTGGCTGGCCGCTTCGCGGGAGTTCGTGCAGAAGAAGTTCCTGGATCACTCGCCCTTGCAGGCGGTGATGGCCCGAGCGCATCTGGAGCAGATTGAGATCGTGAATGAGCGGGCACTTGCGCACAAGAAGTTTTATGGCGATATTCCGCTGGCCGATGGCACATTGTTGTCTGGCAACCGGCAAACGATTTACCGGCTTCACAAATGTCGAGATTCATGGAAGATAGTCGGCTTCCTCGGCTTTCTACCGCTGGTGGAACCATGACAGCGCACGCGATGACCGGCTCTCACTTGATCGGCGGACAGTGGCAATCGGCCGCCGCCAGCGGGTGGTTCTATGCCGCCAATCCCGCGAACGGAAAAAGTTCCAGCGAGCGCTTCAGCGAAGGCGCTGCCGGCGAGGTCGATGGCGCGATGACGACGGCGGCGGCAGCGTTCGAGGTGGTGCGAGACCTTCCGCCAAACTGGTCGGCGGATCTGCTTGAAGCGGTCGCCGGCGCAATTATGGATCTGGGTGATGCGCTGCTCGAACGCGGTGAGCAGGAGACGGCACTGCCCCGCGGACGCCTCACCGGCGAGCGCATACGAACGTACAACCAGCTCAAGCTGTTCGCCGAAGTGGTGCGCGAGGGGTCGTGGGTAGATGCGGTCATCGACACCGCCGATCCGGATCGTAAGCCGGCGGCTAAGCCGGACCTGCGGCGAATGTCGATTCCGCGCGGACCGGTGGCAGTGTTCGGCGCATCCAATTTTCCCTTCGCGTTCGGGGTTTGCGGTGGCGATACCGCGAGCGCTCTGGCGGCTGGATGCCCGGTTGTCGCCAAGGGGCATCCGAGCCACCCGGGGGTGAATGAACTTTTTGCTGCCGCGGTGTTGTCGGCGCTGGAGGGGTGCAAGCTTCCGAGGGGCCTGTTCGCGCTCTTGCAGGGCGAATCACACGACTTGGGCGCGTTGCTGGTAGGGCACCCATCCACCAGTGCGGTCGGATTCACTGGATCGTTGCGCGGCGGACGGTCGCTGTTTGATATCGCATCACAGAGGCCGCGGCCGATTCCGGTATACGCGGAGATGGGATCGCTCAACCCGCTGGTAATTCTGCCCGGCGCGATGGTGGAGCGATCCGAGGCGATGGCGCAGGCACTTGCGGGCTCGGTGCTGCTGGGGTTGGGGCAGTTCTGCACGAAGCCGGGCGTTATCTTTACCTTGGGGGACAACGCGCAAAAGTTGATCCCGGCGCTGGCGCGAGCAATCACCGCGACGGCCGCCGGCCCGATGCTGAACAAGATCCTTCGTGACAGATTTTGCGACCGCGCCGGGGAGTTCGCTCGGGTGAAGGGCGTCAAGACGCTCGTCAATGGAGCGGCATCCGCTCATGCGATGATGGCGCCCAGCCTGTGGGAGACGACTGCCGACATTTGGATCAATCAGCGGGCGCTGCATGAAGAGGCGTTCGGTCCGGGCGCTCTCGTCGTTTGCTGCCGGGACGAGGGCGAAGTGATTCAGTGTCTTGGCAAGGTTCAGGGAAGTCTGACGGGGACAGTGCATGCCGGTGCTGCGGACGAGGAGGAACTCGTCGCGCGTGTGATTCGAAAGCTGGAAAGTTTAGCCGGACGGGTGATCGTCAATGGCTATCCGACGGGCGTCGAAGTGGGCGACGCGATTGTGCACGGCGGCCCGTATCCCGCGACAACCGATCCCGGTTGGACGAGCGTGGGGTCGGCATCGATCAGGCGCTGGGTCCGAATGGTGGCGTACCAGGACATGCCGGATGCGCTGTTGCCGGCAGCGCTGCGGAATGCGAATCCGCTGAAGATTCAGCGTCGGGTTAACGGCGCCCGCTCCGACGATCCTGTCTCCGCGACGTGAACGACAGCGGAAACCAATGGACAAACAGATCCAGCTCAACGCGTGGGACCTGACGATCTTCATCGTCTACATGTTCCTTGCCGTGGGGTTGGGGTTCCTGGTCTCGCTGGGGCGTAAAAAGACGACGCGGGGTTATTTCCTCGGCGGTAAGACGCTGCCTTGGTACGTGATCGCGTGCTCGATGCTGGCATCGGATGTGTCGAGCGAGCACTTCATCGCCAACGCGGGCATCGGCTACACCTACGGCATCGTGGCGGCGGCGGCGAGTTGGAACTGCTGGATCATCTACACGATCTTCATCTGGATTTTCCTGCCGTACTACGTGCGGACGAACCTGTACACGATCCCGGAATTTCTGGAGCGGCGGTACGACAGCCCGTGCCGGATCATTTTCTCCGCGGCGCTTCTTGTGGGCTATGTCGGCGCGATCATCTCAGGGTCGCTCTATGCAGGCGGGCTGGCGTTTGAGCGCATGATCGGGCCGTTTTTGCAGAGCGGGTCTTTTCTGGGAACGGCGCACTCGCAGATCGTCGCAGGAATTGTGTTCTTTGCAGTGGTCACGGGCGCTTACACAATTTATGGCGGATTGCGGTCGGCTGCGTGGACGGATTTCATGCAGGTCATCATCCTCGGCGTCGGCGGGGTGCTCGTTCCGATCCTTGGAATCATGGCGCTTCGATCGCAAGGGGGACTCTCCGCGCTTTGGCGCGAACATCCGGAGAAGCTTCAGATTTTTTTGCCGGCCACCCATGAAAAGTTTCCTTTCACAGGGGTCTTCACGGGATTCCTGACCGTCGGCATCTGGTACACGTGCACCAGCCAGCACATGGTTCAGCGGGTGCTTGCGGCTAAGGATGAGTGGCATGCGCGCATGGGTGTCATTGGCGCGGGATACCTGCACATCATCACCCCGTTTTTCTTTGTATTTCCGGGGATTCTCGCGTTCAAGCTTCGGCCGGATCTGAAGCCGCCGGATGCGGCGTATCTGACGCTGGTGCAGATGCTGGTGTGGCCGGGACTTCGGGGATTGATTCTGGCGGCGATGGCGGCGGCGCTGATGAGCAACTTGTCGGCCGTTCTCAATTCTGCTTCGACGCTGGTGACGATCGACTTCTACAAGAAGCTGAAGCCGGACAGCACTGAGAGCCAGCAGGTTCGCTTCGGGCAGATCGGCGGCGCGGTCATTCTGCTCGCGAGCGTCACGATCGCGTGGTATTTCAGCCTATATCCAGAGATACCTCTTTTCCTGAAGGTCCAGAACATCTTCTTCTTCATTGCTCCGCCGTTCTCCGTCATCTTCTGCGCGGGCATCCTCTGGCGTCGTGCGACCACGCCGGCCGCTTATGTCACGATTGTTTCCGGGTTTCTCTTCTCCCTGCTCTTCGATGTCGCCATCAAAGGTCAGAAGGGCGTGTACCTGCATCGCGCGTTTTTCACGTGGTGCTTTTGCGTGATCACGATGGTGGTGGTGTCGATGCTGACGACGGCGCCGCCAGACGAGAAGGTCAGGCCGATCATCTGGTCCAGGAAATACGCGGTGCTGCCTGAGGAAGAGCGGAAGCGTTACCGCGGATGGAAGGACTGGCGCATCTGGTGGTTCATCTTCGTCGCGATTATCCTCGCCATTTACGCGTTCTTCCTGTGGTTCCGGTTCCAGCACCCGGTTCCGATGTTCCCCTGGTCGAAGCAGCCGGCCACTTTACCGATGAGCGTTCATGCTTCTTGAGAATCTGACTTGGCCTGAAGTGAAGCAGCTCGACGTGGAATCGATGATCCTGGTTCTGCCAACGGGCTCGTTCGAGCAGCATGGGCCGCATTTGCCGTTCACCGTGGATACGGATCTGGTCCGCGCGGTGGCAGGTGGAGTGGAGGCGCAGTTTCCGAAAGAGGTGTTGCTGCTTCCGACGATTCCGGTCGGAATGTCGACGCATCACAACGGGTTTCCGGGGACGTTGGATGTGCCGCAGCCGGTGTACATTTCATTGATTCGAGAGCTGGCGCTGTCGACGGTGCGGATGGGCGCGACAAAGCTCTTCATCCTGAACGGCCATGGGGGAAATGACATCCCGATCCGCGCAGCGATGCGCGAAATCAAATCGGCGGCTCCCGATCTTCGCTGCGTTTTTGCCAGCTACTGGACATTGGCATCCGCTGCATTCAAGGAAATTCGAACATCGGAGCCTGGCGGTATGGGGCACGCGTGCGAGATGGAGACGGCGATGATGCTGCACCTCCATCCCGAGAAGGTGAAGATGGAACTCGCCGGGCGCGACGGTCCAAAATACCAGGACAAGTACCGCAAGGCCGACATGCAGCTCGCGCGGCCGATCTATTTTGTGAATGAATTCGATGAGGTCACCACGAGCGGAGTTGTTGGCCATCCCGATCTGGCAACTGCCGGGAATGGGAAACAGTTCCTGGCTGCCGCGGTGGCTGCGGCCGGCGAATTCGTCACTCACTTCCTGACGTGGGAGCCGGAGCGACCGTCAACATGATCATCACCGCTGTCCAGACCATCCCGATTCGCGTGCCGCTCAAGGCGTCGGTCGCAATCAAATCCGGGCGCGGCGGATCGCATACCGAATCTCCGTATCTGCTGGTAAAGATAGCCACCGATGAAGGGCACGTGGGGATCGGCGAGGTGTCGTGCACGCCGAGATGGTCGGGGGAAGATCAGGTCACCGCGGCGCATTTCATCAAGAACTACTTCGCGCCGCTGCTGATCGGTGAAGATCCCAGCGACATCGCGAAGCTGACGGAGAAGTTCACGTTCCCCGTCATCGGAAACCCCTTCACCAAATCCGGCGTCGAGATGGCGCTGTGGGACTTGCTGGGAAAGGCGCAGGGGAAGCCGGTTTATGAGCTGCTCGGTGGAAAGGTGCGGGAGGACGTCGCAACGAAGTGGTCGGTCTCGGGCCAACCGCCCGAAAAGGCGGCGGAGATCGCGCGCTGGGCCGTGGATCAGGGTTTCAAGAAGATGAAAGTGAAGGTGGGGATTGAACCTGAAGGCGACATCTCGCGCGTTCGAGCCGTGCGCGAAGCGGTTGGCGATTCGATCAAGCTCGGGATCGATGCGAACGGCGGATGGGAATCGGCCGAGGTCGCGATCGCGACGATCAATCGCATGAAGGAGTTCGACATCTACTTCGCCGAGCAACCCGTCCCTCCCGGCGACATCGACGCGATGGCGGAGGTTCGGCGTGCGGTGAATTTGCCGATCGTCGCCGATGAATCGCTCTACAGCCTGAGCGATGCAAAGGCGCTGCATCGGCGAGGGTCCTGCGATGTCTTTTCGATCTATATCGGAAAAGCGGGAGGAATCCTGCCCGCCCGGCGGATCGCGATCTTCGCCCAAAGCGTGGGAATCAAGTGCACCGTCGGCAGCAATCTCGAGCTCGGCGTCGGCTCCGCCGCCATGATCCATCTCGCGCTCGCAACGGATTCCATCGACCCGCTCTCATACCCCTGCGACATCATCGGACCGTTCTTTTACGACGATGACATCGTGAAGGAGTCGCTCCCCATTTTGCCAGGCAGTGCGCAGGCGTCCGACCGGCCGGGGCTGGGCGTCGAACTCGACGAAGATAAAGTCGAGCGTTACCGCGTCCGCTGAAACGTCTCTTCCACCCGTTCCACTCTGAGAAGTTGCGGCCCCTCCCACCGCGCCTTCCGGCATTCATCGCGAAACGGCGCCCAGTCATATTTCCAATCGCCCGGAACCCGCGCGAAGAGCGAGCAGTGCGTCGGCACGCCTTCAGGTCCGCGAAGGACGACGCCTCGGTTATAGACCACGCACAATTCGGAGATCAGCTTCTTCGAATTCGCAACGCTCGATGACGAATCCGAAAAATATAAAAGCTCCCCGGGCAGCGGCAACTGACACAGGTTTTCGGGCGGCAACACCTTCGGTTTCTCGAGAAGCGCAAACACCTCCGCTCCACTGTACATCCCATGCAGCACCTTGCTTTCGATGGGAAGCGAATCCCAAACGTGCTGGCAGATCGTGGGGGCCTCATCATCGAGCATCTCGGCGATGACGGTCACGCCGCTGTTCACGTAGGTCAGTCGAATCTTCCGTCGCTGGGTCATGATTTCTCCGTCTGTGTTTCCCCGTGGCACGCGTATCTCGCCCGTGTGTACGGTTCCAACACGGGCAGGATGCCCGTGCTACGATAGACGTTCAAGCATTTTCACGATACGTCGCACGCCGTCCGCCACTCGGTCTTCCACATCATCTGTCCACGGCGCGGGCAGCACGCTCCACAAATTGGCCCGCCCGCCTTCGTAGCCGCCTTCGGCCTGGATTTTTCGTGTGGGGATATACCCGTACATGTCGTTGCAGTACCCCGCCACCCAGACCAATGGCCCAGAAAATTCGGCTCGAAATCGCTGCGCCCAGTTCACGACAGGCTCCCCGCTCATCGCGATCAGCAGCAACTGCTCCCCCAGCTTGATTGCCTGCATCACGGCCGGATAGCTGCGCTCTAACGCTTCACCGCGCGCGACCCGTTCGATTAAGTACTGCGCCTTCACCCGTCGCGGGGGATCATTACTCGCGAGCGATTCCTCGATCCACTGCTGCGTCACCTTCTGCATCTCCAGCGTGACATCCTCCATCGCCGCCCGAATCCCCGGCTCAACGTTCACGCCTTCGCCCTTCAGCGCGTCAATCACAGCTTGGCCAAGCTCTCTGCCCTGTCGTCGCGCCAAGTCTTCAGACCCGCGCGGACGCGGATTCTGATCCGCCGCGCATCCCACGATGAACAGCGCCTTCGCACCTGGATTCGCCCGCTCGATCTCATCGCGTGCAAACCCGCTGAAATCCGCGCAATACCGCGAATCCTCCGGCGGCATCGTGAGATTATGACACGCATAACCGAATACCACCGCCTTGCGCGCTCCATCATTCTTCACCACATCCAGTACCGGCACCTCATGATCCAGCGCACTGTCGTTCACACGGCGGTTGTGCGCGAACGTCGCCGACGTCTGGCGCACGAACAGCGTCACCGGTTCTAAATTCTCGATGGCCGCTAAAATCACCGCAGCGATCCGCTCCACCAACCGTCTCACCAAAGGCTCGATCTTTTTCGCGTACTCATCGGGAATGTTGAAGAACAGAACCTTGTCGGCTCGAATCTCGGGCCCGCAATGCGTGTGGGATGCCGCAAACATAAACCGATCCCGTCGCACACTTGCCTTCTCCTGCACCCGTCTCACAATCGCATCGCATAATCCCCGCGGCATCGCGATCAGATCAACGGACACCACGATCACCTTCTTCCCCCTGCCGTCCTCCAGCACCAACGCCGTCGCGAATAAGTCCGACAACACTCCCCGCGCCGGCTCCTTCCGCAGTGCCCACCCCGCCAGCCACATCGGCTCCGCCGGCGTGATCTTCACGGTGGCTACGCCCGCGCGCCATATCCCGCCTTCGACACGTTTCACGTCTGCACGTTTCACATTTCGCTCACATCGCGGTCCATCCGCCGTCCACGGGAATCACCGCGCCCGTCACGTAGCTGCTTTCATCGCTGCCGAGATACACGCACGCGTGCGCGACATCCCGCACATCACCAATACGCCCGAGAAACGTCTTGCTGATCTGCCGGGCGTGCATCTCCGAGCCCGGCTCCGGCGATATCCTCGTCTTGATCGCACCCGGACACACCGCGTTGGCTCGAATCCCCTGCAAACCATAATCATACGCCACCGATCGCGTGAACCCGATCAGCCCATGTTTGATCGATGTATACGCGACTGAGCTTTTCGCCCCGACCATCCCCTGGATGCTCGAGATATTGATGATCGACCCGTTCTTGTTCGGCAGCATGTACTTCAGCGCCTCAGCCGTGAAATACTGCGTGCCCATCATGCTCACGCGAAAGCACCCCTCCCACTCTTCGTCCGAAACGCTGCCCGCATCATGCCAGGGCATTTTGATATACGCCGCATTGTTTACCAGCACATCAACGCGATTCTTCTTCTCGCCCACCATCCGCACGGCCACTTCGACCTGATCGCGCTTCGACACATCCACTTTCGCGAACGATGCGGGGAATCCGCGCTTGCGAATGGCCGCGGCGGTTTCCTCGCCCGCGTTTTCGTCGAGGTCCACCACCAGCACCGCCGCTCCCTGTTCCGCGAACATTTCCGCGATGCCCCGCCCAATGCCGTTCCCCGCTCCCGTCACGATCGCAATCTTGTCCTTCAATCTCATCGCAGGTTCACCAATTTCTGCCCCGCCACGTTCAGCTTCACGCGCGTCACGGTTGTTCGACCCAGATTGGCCACGTACATCCACTCGCCCCAGAACGCCATGTTCGTCGGCCGGCTGAGCATGATCGCGAACGGATCAAACGCAAAGCACGTCTTGGTCCCATCCGGCGAAACCTTATGAATATCATCCGAAGCGTAACAGGAAACGTAAAGGTTCCCCGCCTCATCCAGCGCCAGCCCATCCGGCAGGCGCCCGGTGTCTTCCGCAAAAACCTCCTGCCGCACGATCGTCCCGGCATCCAGTGCAAATCGAAATACGCGATTGGTGTTGCTCTCCACCATCCAAAGGAATCTCTCATCCGCGCTCAGCGCGAGCCCGTTGGTATAACCAAACGGACCTGCAATCGCGTTCCCGTTTCCCGCGGGATCGAACTTCAGCAGATAGCCGTTCTGCTTCTTCCAGTTCCCCGAATCCGTCACATAAAGATTCCCAGTCGCATCATACACCGCATAGTTCAGCGCAATCAGCTTATGATCGCCCGCCCGATCCGCGAACAGCTCATGCTTCCCCGAACGCTCCACGCGCACAAGCCCCAGGCTCGGGTTGCACACGAGCAGCTCATCTTCCGGAGAAAACGCGATCCCGCCCGTGAAGCCTCCGAGCGTCGCGACTTCAGTAACGCATCGCTCCGAGTCGATCCGGTAGATCTGCCCGGCCTCGCCCCCGCACCACAAAGTGCCGTCGCGATCGAACGCCACGCATTCGGGGTGATCGATCCCGCCCGCGTAGACCTCAAATCGTTCAATCGGAACTTCAGGCTCCATCGCGCGGATTATCGCCTCTCCCCGCATGCACACAACATCATCGCCGGCGCCGCCGCATCACCGCGCCGGCGGCGCCCATCACCAAGACTCCGGCGCCCGGTTCCGGCACGCTGCCGCCGGGAACGGTTAATGATGTCGCGGCGAGTGGATTGCCCTGTCCCAGCCCCAGCGCCGCATCGATTCCGGTGTAATCCTGTGCCGTGATGTTGCCATCAAAATTGGTGTCCCCATAGAACCACGCGATCCCGGGATTCACGTTGTTCGCGCCAAGATTCGCGTCGATAGCGGTGTAATCCTGCGGCGAAACCTGACCATCCATATTGGTGTCGCCCAGGTACGTGTATTTGCCGACCATGGCCGCAGCCGAAAGCGTCTGGCCCGAACCCTCCGGCCAATCCGCAAAACCCGCAAGCGCATTATCGAAAAGCGCCAGAATTGTCGTTCCATTCAGGCTCTGCCCATGAGTTGAAATGATGCCTGTCTTGCTCGAATCAGCGGTCGGGGAATACCCGCTCAGAACCAACTGCTGGATCGTCGCAAAGCTCCCGCTATCGATAACAAGATCGTTATCGTTTAGATCGAGCTTCGCCCCCGCGCCGATGGTCAAGCTGCCGAAACGTGCGATCGCGGAGTTGCCGCCATTGACGGCGACGGTCAGCTTCCCCGTGCCTGTGACGCTCAACGATTGCTGACGAATCGACGGCACCGCAATTGCCCCGCCACCGCTGGCGGCCATCGCCCCTGCCCCACTGATCGGACCCGTCGCGGATGTCCCCGCGGTCTGGCTGAACGTGCCGTCATTGACAAGGCTCAGAACATTCAACGTCCCGCCGCTGACCGCCAGCGATGACCCTGCCGAAACCGACAGTGATGAACCGGTTTTGCTCACCAGAAGATTCATCCCCGGTCCCAGCGACAGCGATGATTTCAATGTCCCCGTTGGATTGACCGTTGCGCTGCTGTTGTTGATGTTCATCGTCCCCGCGGTCCAGTTGAGCCGCGCGGGATTATTGTTCGTATCCAGCGTCCCGACATTCAGCGTGCCTCCGGATAGGGTCAGCGTGGAGGAGGCGGAATCCCATAGCTTCAACGCGCCGCTAACGGAGATCGTCCCACCGGATTGGACGAGTTTTCCCGTTCCCTTTGCCACCGTTGTGGTTCCGCCGAGGTACACGTTCGCCGCCGACACGGTCCCCGCGCTCAAGGCATACGTTCCGCTGCTGCCGGTGTCGAAACCAGTCCAGATTGAACCGGTGGTCACGCTCCCGCCGGTCTGCGTGAATGTCCCGTTGCCCGCCGTGGTGCCGACTGCAATTCCGATTGCGTTGTTGACGGTGAGCGTTCCGCCGCTGAGATTGTAGTTTGCCCCACTCGTCGCCGCCACAGCGAGGTTAGTCGTTCCATTGAACGTCGCCGTGCCTCCGCCGTGGTTGAACGTGCTGAAGGTGAAAAAACCGCTGCCGCGCGCGATCGAAGCGCCGGGCGACAGTGTGATTGTGTTTGCGTTCACACCGCCGCCGAACATCGACAACGTCCCGGTGATCGCGAGCGTGTGGGTGACATTCAGGATCTTGGTTCCATTGATCAGCATCGAGATGCCGAGCGGCCCGCCGGCTCCGACGAGAAGCGTCGAGTTCGTGATCCCCAGCGTGCCTCCCGACCAGTTGAAGCGCGTGGCGCTCGCGCTCCCGCCGGTATCGATCGCGCCGACGTTCAGGATGCCGCTCGTCAGGTTGATGCGAGTCCCGCCCGGCGCTGCCGCGCCGCTGTTCCAGACCTTGAGCGCGCCCGAGATATTCAAAGTGCCGCCGCCGATGTTCACGATCCCGCTCGTGGACGCTCCACCCGCCGCGGTTGTGCTGCCGCCGGCATAGACATTCGCCAGCAAAGCCGTCGCCCCCGCGTTCACGTTGAGTGTTCCGGTTCCGCTTCGTCCGATCAGCAGATCGCTGGAGTTGTTCCACACAGCGCCGCTGCCGAGCGTCATCGTGCCGGTTGCGCCGGCAGCCTTTCCGATCTGGCTGAAGTAGCCCGGTGCTGCCGACGTCGCGAGCGTGCCGTTGGTCACCGTTAGCGTTGACGTCTCCCCGCTCTTCATCCCCACGATCAAGCTGTCGACGCCATCCACGCCGGTCTGCGTGAACGTCCTGGCGTTCAGGTTCAACGTCACCGCATCTCGATGAACAAATACGCCGCTCGCGCTGACGTTGCCGCCGAAAGTCACGGTATAAGCAGGGCCCGAGCCGCTGGTCGTCGATCCAAAATGCACGAATCGCGATCCCGATGGCGCGCTCCCCGTGTTCCAGTTGCTCCCCGTCGCGAATTGCCCGCCCGCCGAATTGGTCCAGATCGTATCATCCGGCAATGAGCCGACGAACGGCGCGCCGGTCTTGAACTTAAACAGCTCGCTCGTCCCCCCATCCAGCGTCAACGTCCAACGATACTTCCCGTTGGTCGGCACCAAGTTGACATCCTCCACGGCACCGGTATTTCGGTTCACGCGCTGCAGCGTCGGCATATTTTCAAAGTCGAGAACAATCTCCTGCTGTGTCTGCGCCGCCGTCCCGTTCATGTCCGTCAGACCGTTCGTGACCATCAAGTATTTTTCATTCGTCCAGTCATCCCCATCCAGCCACTCATCCACAGGCTTGAACCAGGAGACAATCACATCACCCTGGAGTCCGCTGTTCTTGCTCCCCAAGTTCGACACCGCCCAGCCTTTGAGATTCGGATCATTCTGCTGAAACACCCAATTGCTATATGCCCCATTATCCGGATCGGGATCAAAACCCCACGGCAGCACATTGAGGTCATTCGTCCCCGGACCTGTCGAATGCCGCCCACGGATATACATCATGTCCGACACCGGCCAACTCACCGCCGGGTGATTGTTCAATGGCTGCAACCGCGACAGCGCCGTCGAGAAATTTCGCGCCTGCCGATTCGTCTCCGCCATGTCGTTGTATTGCGCCGTGGGAGCGCTCGCATCCCCATTTCCACCCGTGAAGAAACTGCTCGCGCCGTTGTTGTACGTGAAGTCCATCGTGTACTTCACGTTGTAAGCCAGCGCCCCAAAGGTGTTCAGGCGCATCTCCGATTCACTGACATCGCGTATTCCGGAATCATGAAACGTCTGGCGGTAATGTCCCTGCAACAAGTCGCTTGAAAGGGCGAAATACCGGTATCGCCACATGTCGCTCAGCCAGTTCAAGGGCTGCCCGCCCGTCGGCTGCGTGCCTTGCAGAAACGGATACGTATCAAAGCTCAGCATGTCCGGCTTCACCTGCGACGCCAACTTGCCCAGTGAATCATCCGTCAACTGCCCCCCGTAGTTGTTCACATACATGAGCACATTCGGGAACGCAGCCCGCGCGTTCGCCAGCCACGTCACCATCCCATCCCGTACCGCCTGCTGATTAAAATCCTGCTCATCCCCAAGTTGCAGCCCAATCAGGTTGTTGATTACCGGCGTCTCAGCGCCCCCGCGCGGCGGCATCTGTGCTTCGTTTCCCACCCACCGCGCCCAAGGCATCGAGCCTTGCTGCGCTGTGTTCGAGTCCCACATCCAATTGATCCCCGTGTAGTTCAGCGCCTGATACTTCGCCAGGGAGAATGGCACCGCCGGATCAACCATCCCGTGGAACTGTAACCCGTTCCTCAGCAACCACTTCTGTCCAGACGTAAGCGGCCCGATCTGCGCGAATGCCGATGACGACACCGCAAGCACCGCGCTGCTCAATGCAATCGTTCGCACGACTTTACAACGACGGACGTTCATCGGTGGTTCTCTCCCGCCGGCTATTCTAAACGTTCGACGTTAAAATGTAGCGCGTATTCTGCAAACCATTATGCTGGAAGAACTAACAGAAGAATCCGCTCGCTACAGCGGTTCTCATTCAAGCCCGGTATACTCCGCCGCATGTCATTTCTCTGGTATTGGCCCGCCGGTGGCTGGAACTTCGACGCCTGGAAAAAGGCCCACTCCTGGGATCCCGTCAAAAGCGAGCAGTCCGGCCGGCACGATTTCCTGTCTCTCAAGGACTTCGAAAAGTCCAGGCCCCACTGGCAACAAATCTCCGACGCCATCCTCGGAAAGCTTGCCGATAAACCTCCCGCAAAACCGCAATGGGAATGGCTCGGCGACGAATTCACGCGCGACAAATCCCCAACCTACACCATGCGCCGCCTCCGCTATCGCCTCACGGACGAGGAGTGGGGCTATGCCTGGCTTCTCGTCCCGAAAGACGCGAAGGGTCGCACCGCCACCGTCATCGCCCTCCACCAAACCCACCCCCACGGCAAGAACGAACCCGTCGGCCTCGAAGCCAATCCCGACTCCGAAGACCGCGGCCTGCACTACGGCGTGCACCTCGTCGAAAAAGGCTTCATCGTTTTCGCCCCCGATGCCATCGCCTTCGGCGAACGCTCAGGCGGCCACCAGAACGCCAAGTACCGCTCCGCGGATGAGTTCTTCGCCGCGCATCCCGAAGGTTCGATCATGCGCAAGATGCAATTCGACGTCTCGCGCGGCATCGATGCTCTGGAGCAGATGCCGAATGTCGACGCAAACCGTATCGGTTGCATCGGTCACTCGCACGGCGCGTACGGCACACTCTTCGCCATGCTTGGCGACGATCGCATCAAAACCGGTGTCATCAGTTGCGGCTTCAGCGCCCTGCGTCTCGATCCCAGGCCCGAGCGCTGGTGGAAATCCACTGCCCTCATGCCGCGCCTCGGTTTCTACGAGGGCAACATGGATCAGACGCCGATCGACTTCCACATCTGGCTCGCGCTCCTCGCGCCGCGCCCGGTGATGATCATCGCCGGCACCGAAGACACGATCTTCCCCAACAGCGGCCAGCTCCCACCTCTCGTCGATCAAGTCCGCAACGTCTACGCAACCCACGGCGCCGAGTCGAAATTCATCGCGGACATCTACAAAGGCCCGCACAACTTCCCAAGATCCAGCCGCGCCCAAGCATACAAACTCCTAAGCGATGTCCTCGTCGAACCCCCGCAAAAATCGGACGCCGGCGCCGCGCTCGGTGCCGCCGCGGTCGCGGGATTACCCGGCACCAAAACCTATCGTGTCCCTGAGACACGCTTCCCTTTCGTAAACAGCGAAGTTGCAGAATCCAGCACAAATAGCCTCGATCGGAAGGCCGGGGTTATCTCCCACAATCCCAACAATGCCTTCCCGCTGAACGACTCCGCCCAGCTCCAAGTCCATGCCATGTGCGTCGCCCCCGAGCGAAACCTCATCATCGGCGGATCTCAGATCAACTCCAGCTTGTGGACGATCGACCTCACCACCGGCCAAGGCGCCGACCAGGGCCGCGCCATACCGGGCGGCGGCCGGATCAACCAGATCGTGTGGGACGCCGGCCGCCACCGCGCGCTGATGAGCGCCGACACCGCCACCGTCATCGAATACGATCCCGCCGAGCCGGCGCACTGGCCAGCGAATTCGCGCGTCATCGCTTCCGGATCACACGAAGAGCAGATGCGTCCGCGCGCCCTGATCTTCGACCGGCGCTACGCCTGGATGGCCACCAGCCCCACCAACGGCCAACTTGGCGGCGCCCTCTCCCGCATCGATCCCGAAACAAACGAAATCAAAACCTGGCGCAACATCGTCCCCGATCAAACCATCAACGCGCTTGCCCTCGATCTCAAGCGCCGACGAATCTACCTCTCCAGCGAAATTGTCGGCGACATGAATTCCGTCCCCCCAACCCAATCCACCGCGCAGTTGGTTGCATTCGACATGGACAAGCTAACCGTCGCCCGGCGCATGATCGTCCGCGAAGGCGCGCCCAACGTCGCAGTCCTATGCGTGCTCCCCGACGGTCGAGTCCTTGTGCACGAAGGAATGACCTATCACGCCTGCAACCCAGACGCCCAGACCTTCCACCCCGTCGGCGACCTCCCCGGCTTCGGTCCCGTCATCCCCGATCAAACCGGCGTACTCTGGGCATCCCTGAACGGTTCCATCGGCCGCGTCGAAGTCGGGACATCCTCCATCCACTTCACCCCCGTCCTTCAACACAACGCTCGACACCTCCAAATCGAAGCAGACATTCTCTACTACGCCGTAGGGACCACTATTTACGCCACCCCTCTGGGAGCGTTCCGCAACCGCCTCTCCTAAGTTCGGCAGCAGGTCGCGGCGCCCCAGGTTTGGCGACGCTGCTGAAGAGCCTGAAGCCCGCTTATCTGCGGAAGGTCGACGTCGAGGAGGACAAGATCCGGTTTCCCGCGCTCCACTGATGCGAGGCATTCCGGCCCGCTCCGGCAGCCTTCGGCACGAAAGCCGTGAGCGCTGAACCGGCGAGTAAGATTGTCCCGGCTGGAGAATTCATCATCGACGATCAGGATGTATGCAGATACAGTCATGATGCAAAGGGCGGACAGCTTGCGACTTGCATGCTATGCCCCCGCCAGTCTCATCCTCAGAGGTTGTCTGTGACTCTTGCGATCAATCGGCGACGACCCCGAGCTTGCGCTGCTGAGGGCCATGCATCAGTCGGAACAGGGCAGCCCCGCCGATGCTCGTCCACCGAAAGGTTCACACGCTCTCAGGCTGACACTTAAAGCACGAGTAAGTGTTAGGCCCGCGCTATCCACGCGTGCCAAAGCGCTCCCCGATTGTCCCGCAAATCCGTTGCCGGATTCGTGATTGCCAAAAGAGGTTTCAAATGATTTTGTTGCAAACTCAGTCGAAAAGAATAACGCGGCACGCGCTTTTGGTGCTGGTGGGGACGCTGCTTGTCTTGCCGGTCGTTCCTGGATGCGCTGCGGATAAAACATCGCAGGACAGGGAGCGGATCGCGCAGCTCGAGAAGCGGATCAAGGAACTGGAGGGGCGCCTGGCCGCGACCGAGAAGAAGGTTGATCCGCAGGCGGCAAACCCCGCCGCCGCCGCCCGCGAGCAGATCGACGCGCAGATTGGCAAGGCGCGCCAGCGCATGCGCGCGGATCGCAACACCCACAATGCCGAGGAGCTTGAGGAGTGCGAGCAGCTGTACCAGGTCGCCAACCGGCAGTGGCGAACGCCGCAGGCCAAACTGAGCCTGCAGAAGATGCTCGAAAAATATTCGGACATGAATCGCACCGGCTGCGCGCTGGTCTACATGGGGCAGATGACCACCGGCGACAAGAAGGTCGAGTATCTGCAGAAATCCATCGACAAATTCAGCGACTGCTACTACGGCGACGGCACGCAGGTGGGACCGTGGGCGCGGGCGCTGCTCGGCTGGCACTACCAGGAGAACGGTCGGGGCGACAAGGCAAAAGAGATGTTTGAACAGGTGAAGAAGGATTATCCCGACGCGATCGAGCATCAGGGGCGCTTGCTCGTCAAACTGATCGACGCAAACCAGAAGACCACGGCGCAGCCGGCGAAATGATCCCTTATGATCAGCTTATGACTCGACCTGAGCCGAACGGACCGACGGATCACAGGAATACGAGGATAGTGACAATCGAAGCCCCCAGCGTGATCATGGCCGCTCGCGCGCGATCGCGGTTCCAGGTGTGCGGCTCTCGGATGCAACCGATGATGAACATGATCACGCCGGCGCCAATGGAGACGAGCGGCGCCAAGCGGAATGCCTTCAAGGTCGGCGCGATGCTGCCCAGCGTTGGACCTGGCAAGAACATCCATGCTATGACCATGACAAGAATTGACGCCAGGGAGATGTACCCCAGCACCAACGCAGCGAGAAACCACGGGTTGCCTCGATCGAGCGAGGCATTACCGTAGCCAAGGATTTCCTTCGCAGGTGTGTCGGATCTTACGGGATTATCAAGATACTCGGGCACAAAGGTTAGATCCATTGATCGCGGATTAGTTTCAATTGAGAGAAATCCTCTTCATTCAGCCAGTCGGGGCAGTGGGTCGGCACCAGCTTGCCGAAGAAATCATCGGCCTCGTCCTCGATTTTCTCGCGCGTCTGGCCCATCGAAAGCCTGGCGGCGTAAAGATCATCTTCGTGCGACGCAAGGCGCAATGCTTCCTGTCCCGCATACCGCCGCACGAGATCCGCCAGCGAGCGGTAGAACATCCAGACATCCTCATCGGGTAGCGGCGGGGGAACGCAGTGACGCCGCAGCGCATGATTGAAATACTTGAGCTTTTCGTCCCAGTGCAGGCGCGGATCCATCGCGAGCGAAACGTATTGCCCCACCTTGCTGGCTTCCTTGGCGTGGCGATCGCCGACGCGCTCCGCTTGGTGTGCGGACCGCGCGTAATAACTCTCGGGTTGTCCGATCTGCGGCAACGGCGGAAATTGGCGTGTCTGATTTCCGGACACTGCAATCGCCTCGCCAAGATGTGATGAACGCGCCGGTGAATACCGGCGATTCGACCTGGCCCGTCTATTTTACGGGATTGTCTATCGAAGTGACAACCGAAAGTGGATCATCGAACCGATGTATCGATTTAGCTTACTTGACGATCGAGATGAGCCGCGACCGATGGGAGCGCTTTGCGACCGCAAGAACGCTCCCTGCGGTCGCGGCTCAACCCATGGGATCAATCGGAAGGATCGCTCCTAAGCTGGTGGGAGGAAGCTCTTTTTCCCTGCGCCCGTGAAGAATCACCCCGGATCCAATCAGCAGAAGCGTTCCGATGCCTAAAGCTTTGAAGTCCCACTCGATTCCATGCTGCGTGGTGATCATCTCCAGCAATTTTTCCCCGCCCTGTTTTTTGACCTCCGAAGCCAGCATGAAGAGCTGAACCATGTCGTAGGCCCCGTGCGCGATCATGGCCGGGAAGATCGAGCCGGTGCGAATGACCAGCCAGCCAAGCGCCACGCCGATGATCGCGCGGACGGCGAAGCCGTAGACGTCGAGGTGGGCGGCGGCGAAGAGAATTCCGCCGAGGATCAGCACGATCCAGACCGGCATGCGCTTGAGCAATCCGGCTTGGATAGGCCCGCGATAGAGGAGTTCTTCGCAGACGCCCGCCAGTACGCCCGCGAGAATCGGGACGAGAATGGGATGGCGCGTAAGCGGCTCGATGAAAATCGATGTGGTGACCCTGAGATAGTCGGGTGATGGGGGCCAGATTTGAGTTTGTAGGGAGAAGAGCAATTGCGCCCACGGGGCCATGCCTATGCCAACCAGGAGACCGACTGCGAGCATGCCCCAGCCTGGCCAGCGCCAACTGAAGGTCTCGGTCCAGCGATAGCGTGCCAGCCAAGCCATTGCGAGGGCGGGGAGAGCGACCATCGCCAGCTCGATCACCGTCAGGAGTGCGATGAGGTTCCAGCTTCCCAAACTGGGGGAGATGTAAAAGTTCAGCAGCAGCGACAATGCGAAAATTGCGAGCGCTGCATCCGGCGAGGGCATCGATCGGCGGAGATTCTTGCCCTTGCCTCGGCGAAAGGCGCTCACCGAGAGCGGTTCCCACGATGGGTTCACGAGCTGCTCGCTCGTAAATACGCGCGCGGCGAGGGATAGAAGCAGCCCGGCGTATAGACATGAAGATGCGAACGCGAGTAGGAACGGACCGACGGTTGCCCGGCCTGTCAGCACCTCCCTGATGATGAGTGTCGTGTTCGCGACGGGCGTGATTAGCAAGCCGGGTGTGATCACCGGTTCGGCGATGGCCACGACCATCGACGCCAGTGGAATCAGCATGATCGGCGTCGCGATCGCGTTTGCCTCGCGAAAATTTCGCGCGAGCAAGCCCATGATCAGCACGAGGATCGAGAAGGTGATCAGCGTCGGCACGCTGGCCACGTAGGTGAGGAGGAGGCCCATGGGGCTGATAGATAACGAGCCTATGGTCTTGTCGGCTTGGATCACCGACAGGCTTCTCCAGAGCACGAGCGCCATCGAAAGCATGTTCAAGCCGGCGGTAGTGAGGCCGCATAACAAGACGAACGATCCCTTCGCCAGCAGAAGCTCCATCCGGCCGGCAGGAGTGACGAGGAGCGTCTCAAGTGTCCCAAGCTCGCGCTCCGTTGTGGTCGCATTGAGAGCGGGGAAGAAGGCGCCGAGCATCCCGGTGACGAGCAAGAGCACGGGCAGGGTGAAGGAGAGAATTTTTCCGAGGCGCTGATCGCCGGTGGCGATGTCTTCGGTGTTGTGTTTTATCGGGGCGAGAACGGCGCGATCCACGCCACGCTTTGCGAGTCGTTGCTCGATAATCCACTTCTCGTATTTACCGAGAAGTTTATCGAGCTTCCTTTCAGCGGCCATGGAGGTGGTGCGACTGCGATCCAGGCGCACCGCGATGGCATTTTCCTTCCCTTGCAGCGCATCGGCTTCCGCGTTGGTGGGGACATCGACCACCGCATCAATTTTTCCGGTGATCAAATCAGCGGGTGGATCCTTTGCATTCTCCACCACGATGCCGTTCCCCGGCTCGTGCATCATGTCCAGGAGCTTGGGTGCTTGAATGCCATTCAGCACGGCAACACTCACCGGACGTTCGGCAAGTTGCTTCGTCTTCGCAATGCCGATGGATGCGACGAGCACCGTCATCAGCGGATACAAGAGCAGGGGGATCCCGAACATGATGGCGAGACTGCGGCGATCGCGCAGCATCTCGCGGCACTCTTTCAGGAAGACCGTTTTGACGATGCGAAACCGCATGTCTTAATCTGTCTCCCTTTGCGACAGGGGCGAGGTTAAGGCTTGGCTGGTTTCGATCCCTGCGCCGCGGACCAGGGCAAAGAATGCTTGCCTCAGCGTTGTCGTCCCCGTTCTTTCACATAATTGTTCTTTCGTTCCCTCGCCAAGCACGCGCCCCGCGCCGATGATCCCGATTGAGTCGCAGATCTCCTCCGCCTGCGAGAGCATGTGCGTCGAAAGCAGCACGCATTTGCCCGCGGCTGCGAGGGATTTCACCGCTTCTTCCACGGTTGCGGTGACGATCGGATCGAGGCCGCTCGTCGGCTCATCCATGATGATTACCGGGGGGTCGTGCACCACCGCCCGCGCGAGAGAGACCCGTTGTTTCATGCCGGTGGATAGGCGGTCGTTGGGGCGATCGGCGTAGGAGACCACATCAAACAGCTTGAGGGTCCCTTCAACCCGAGCGTCGAGCTCGTCTCCTTCAAGCCCGTGTAATGCGGCGAACAGTTTGAGCGTTTCGCGCGGCGTGAGGCGCTGATAAATGCCGGTGGAAGCCGAGACGAATCCTATGGATCGGCGCACTCCCTCCGGATCTTTGATGAGATCGTGACCCGCGACCTCGGCGCTTCCGCCGGTGGGGGTCAGGACGGTTGCCAGGCAGCGCAGCGTGGTGGTCTTACCGGCGCCGTTGGGTCCCAATAATCCATAGATTTTCCCCGCGGAGCACGAGAACGAGGCATCGGCAACGGCGACGATCTGCTCGCCGCTCGGATCCTCAAATACCTTCGACAAATGATCGACACGAATCATCAAGCGGAAGAGAATACCACGTTTCGCTGCCACTACATCGGCATGCGCAGGCCTGGAGTTAACGAAGGGTCTGACGCTTGTCCTTGCCAGAACGTGAAGGTGATACCAGGAATGTCAGTTAGACCCTTAACGAACCCCAGGGCTATCCCATGCGGATGGTTGCGGCTCTTCTGTAGAAGCGACCCCTGCGTCGCGGTCGCGGCGCATCCTCGAACTGAGCACAATTAGCCGCTTCGCGCCAACCGCGACGCAGGCGTCGCTTCTACAAAGAACACAGATGCGATTGCACGGGTAGCGACCCGCTGGCACTCGCCGCTTCCCTTGTTCCTGATTTGGTCCTCTGCCCGTACCATATTCCCGCGGGACGGAAACGTTGTGTTTGGACAGGACTCCCCATGAGCGAACCCCTCGGCGCCCTCTGCCTCGTGCTTCACGGACACCTCCCGTACGTGCTCAACCACGGCACCTACCCGCACGGCGAAGCCTGGCTGTTCGAAGCCGCGGCGGAAACCTATCTTCCCCTTCTCGACATGATCGGCGAGTGCGCGCTGAACCGCGCCCGCCCCGCGCTCACCATCGGGATTACGCCCGTCCTACTCGAACAACTCTCACACCCACGATTCAAGGTCGGCTTTGTCGATTACCTCAACGAACGCTCCGTCCGCGCGCTTTCTGACAAAAAGGATTTCGAAAAAAGCGGCGCCGGGCACCAGGCGTATCTGGCTCAGCGATGGTCGGACTGGTTCAAGGAGAAGCTCGAGCATTTCAATCGGATCAATCAGGATATTCCGGCCGAGTTTGCCAGCCGGTTTCGTGAAGGGCATATCCAGATCCTGACGAGCAACGCGACCCACTGCTATATGCCGCTCGTGCTGAATGATGAGATGCTCCGGGCGCAGATGGCGTGCGGCGTGGCCGTCTCCGAGAAGCGCCTCGGCGTCAAACCGCGGGGCATGTGGCTGCCGGAGTGCGCGTATCGCCCGAGCTGCAACAACTGGATGCCCGCGGTGCTGTACGACAACGCGCGCAGCCGCCCCGGTCTCGAACAATTCATCGCCAATGCGGGAATCACACACTTCTTCGTCGACTCGCACCTCATCGGCAACGGTCATCCGTTTGGAACGCTCGAAAACGGGAATCTCAAGTCGATTAACGAAACGCAGCTTCATTGGGATAGCCGCCGGGGTTGGCGCGATCCATTGCAGCCGGTGGGTGTAGTCTCGCATCCGGAGACGCCGAAGGTCTTTGCATTTGCGCGACATCCGAGGGTCTCGGAGCAAGTCTGGTCGGGGTCCATTGGGTATCCCGGAGCGGGGCAATACCTGGAATTTCACCGCAAGCAGGGCGAGGGCGGGCTGCGTTATCACAAGGTGACGCACAACAAGGCGCCGCTGTCGAACAAGGACCTGTATTACCCGGATGACATCAAGGCGAAGGTCTACGAGCACGCGCAGCACTTCTGCAATGTGGTGCGGGATGTGCTGCGAGAGTTCAAGCATCGCACCGGTCAGCAAGGCATCTGCGTGGCGCCCTTTGATGCCGAATTATTCGGGCACTGGTGGTTCGAGGGGCCTCAGTTTCTTCGCGATGTGATACTCACGCTGAACAGTGATCCCGAAGTGAAACTGCTGACCACCGAGGAAGCGCTGTACCACTATCAGCCGGACAAGGTGATGCGTCTGCCGGAGGGATCGTGGGGCGAAGAGGGCAACCACTCGGTCTGGATCAACGATCGCAACCGCTGGATGTGGGAAATCGAATATCGCGCTGAGGGAACTTTCCTCAAGAATCTCCATGCCCTCCCCTGGCAGGACAACGAAAATGTAAGGTCGATGCTCACCCGGGCGGCCCGCGAACTGCTGTTGCTCCAGGCCAGCGACTGGCCGTTCGTGGTGCACACCCATGGTGCCGTCGACTACGGCATTCAACGCTTCTCAGGCCATGCGACGCGCTTCGATCGAATGATCCTGATCGCCGAGAAAGTAGCGGCGGGTACGCAGCTTACGGATGTGGAAAAATCGCAAATCCACGAAGCGGATCTCCACGATTCGATCTTTCAGGAGATCGATTTAAAATGGTGGCTGTGAGCCTTGCTTCCGGTGAGAGGATAACCTCACACATCGGGCAAGCATTCGCATCAGGCTTCGAAGGTCAAGGCCCCGAAATGCTGGGGCTGATGGAAGTTGAGATAGCCGTTGATCGGCGACCAGCTCGCCCAGTGCGGATGAGATGATTTATCCGCGCACTTGTAGAAGTTGGCCCGCCACGGATGCCCATTGATCGCGCCGATCGGTCCCACGTAAGGCTCAAACACCGAAATCGGAACCACCGCGCTAAGCCGCCAATGCGTCGGCTCAAGGATCTCTTCATCGATGATCCGAGGCAGCGTCGTGTGAATCTTCACCTGCCGCGCATGTTCCGGCCACACGGCGCAGAAGCGTTTGAGCCGATCGCCCATGAACGTCGGATCGACGATGTACATCAAAAGCATCGTGCCGGCGCAGTTGAACTCAAAGTTGAAATAGCCTTTGCCCGGGACCGGCTGGACAAAAAACTCCACGCAACTGTCCTGGCAGACGGCCGCTTGGTATTCCGTCTCCACCGCGCGCACATATCGATCGTGAACGTCAAATTGAAGGTAAAGATTGTGCCGATCGTGCAGCACCCGCGCCTCGGTACGCGGCCGGTGGGCGCTGCTGGCAGAATGAAAGTATGAAACGGGAGCGACCTCGGCACTTGCCCATAGCGGGTGCCCCGGATCGCCCGCCAGCGGGGGCGGCGTCTCCGTACGTCGAACCGTGTAACTGGAACTCGATGAATTCATCACAACGAAGTGCTCCCGCGATCCCAACGCTGATGATACCAAATCTGTGCAATCGTTGCACCCATGAACTGAATCCCACGGCAACTTACGCCAACCCTCATTCGGAAGAAGTGTCCGGCCGGAGTGGAAGCGGACGTAAGTGTAGAAATTATAACGAGTTGCCCCCGCCGATGCAAACTGCCAAGGTTGAACTCGGCATTCCACGGAGGTCCGAGCCCTTGGGGTTTGGTGTGATGCGCGGGTATCTTGGTTCGGATGGGCCGGCTTTACGATGTTCATACCCACATAGGCACGGATCTGGGCTTCTACCTTCGCGGTTGGTGGCCTTACGCCGCTACGGCGCAAGATCTTCTAACGCAGATGGATACAAATGGCATTGACCGCGCCGTCTGCTTCCCCTTCACGCTCCCCAGTGCTTTTGATTCCAATGCTTTTGCGAAAACTGGGGACATTAAATTGCAGCCCGGCAGGGTCCCCTTTGATCGCGAGAACGCGCTACTCCGGCAGGAACTGGACCGGCTCGATCCGAAAGGCCGCTTATTGCAGTTTGCGATGTTCGATCCTGCCCGACTTGTTCAGGAGCAGGTGCGGCTGATCGAGCCGCTCATCGGGAAGATCAAGGGCCTCAAGGCACAGACGACGGTGATCCAGTCGCCGATCGCGCGACTGCTCGATGATGCGAAGCCGCTGATGGAGTTGGCGCGAGAGCATAATCTACCCGTGCTGTTTCATACCGCAGTTTCGCCGAACGACTCCTGGGCGCAGGCGGCCGATTGCCTCGCCGTCGCCGGGGCGTATCCGGATGTGCGATTCAACCTCGCGCACTCACTTCGATTCGATCGGGAGTATCTGGAGATGGCCGGCGCGATGCCGAATGTCTGGGTGGATTGCTCGGCACACCTTGCGCACTGCCAACTTGCCCGAGAAAACTCGCCTGCCGTGGCGGCAGCGGGGCGGCGGCTTCTAACTGACTATTCCAAACCGGTCGAGGCGCTCGCCGCCATCGCCGAAATCCTCAAGGGCAAATGCCTCTGGGGATCTGACAATCCCTACATGAGCTGGTGCGCTGATACGATGCGCATCATCTATTCCTATGCGGACGAGGCGGCGTTGCTGCACGCGTTGCCGAGTGCCGTTAGACAACAAATCGCATCCGCCGCTCCCGAAGCGTGGCTCTTTGGGAATTGACATGAGAGACATCCCAACGCCGGCGCTGGTGATCGATCTGCCTCAAGTGCGAAAGAATATTGCGCGGCTCGCTCCGAGTTAGGCGAGCGCGTCAGGGTGATCCCGAACCCCATCTGCCCCCGCGTCAATCTTCAAAACGTAATCGGGTTGAAAGGCGCTTCAGCGAGTTGGCGGCGGCGGGGGTAGATGCGCGAGGTCAGGTTTGGTAGCGTAAAATCTCTAAGTCGGTCCCGTAGCTCAATTGGCTAGAGCAATCGCCTTACACGCGATAGGTTAACGGTTCGAGCCCGTTCGGGACCACTACGTAGAACTAAGGGTATTTGCGAAGAAGCTTCATCTTGACACCTACCGCTCAAAACAGTAGACTACTGTTTTAGGGGAAAACGCAGGAGGTCATCATGCCGCGACTCGTGAATCGTCCACCGGGGTATTGTCATCACAAAGGAAGCGGTCAGGCCTACGTCACGATCAATGGGAAGCCTGTCTACCTCGGGACGTACAAGTCACCGGAGAGCAGGGCAGAGTACAGCCGGATCATCGGCGAATGGACCGCTAACCATGGCGTCATCACTAAGCCAGGGGGCAGGCGCGCCAGTGCGTCCATTGATATGACCGTCGCCGAACTTCTCCTGAAGTTCTGGGAGCACTGCAAGGAATGGTATCGCCGTCCCGATGGCTCCCTCACCACGGAGCCAGGCAACTTCAAGCCGGTGATTCGACTGGTGCGCAAGTCGTACGGCGATACGGCAGCCATCGAGTTTGGTGCGATCGGCCTGCGGGCGGTTCGTCAGCAGATGATTGACGTGGGTTGGAGTCGCAAGAGCATTAACCGGCAGGTAGGGCGGGTGCGTCAGATTTGGAACTGGGGGCGGGGGCAACAAATGATCCCATCATCGGATGCTTACCTGTCCTTGGAACACGTCGAGCCGCTCCAGACGGGCCGCTCGAAGGCGATCGAGACCGAACCGGTTAAACCGGTGCCGGCGCCGCGCATCAAAGCGATCCGCCCATACCTCTCCCGCCAAGTGGAGGCGATGCTGGATCTTCAGCTATTGACGGGGATGCGGCCGGGCGAAGTCTGCGGGATGCGGGGTTGCGACTTGAAGACCGACGGCAGCCCGTGGGAGTACAGGCCCCTGTCGCACAAGACCGCCCACCACGGCCACGAGCGGGTTATCTACCTCGGGCCCAAAGCTCAAGCGATCGTCGAGCCATTTCTAAAGACCGACACGCAGGCGCATCTGTTCAGCCCAGCCGATGCCATTCGTGAGATGCGGGAGGAGTCGGCCAAGAATCGGAAGACGCCCCTGAACCAAGGTAACACGCCGAAGCCGGACTTGGACCGCCGCGTGAAGAAGAAATTCGGCAGCCGGTACAACGTCGCCGCTTACGACCACGCAATCACCAAAGCGTGTGAGAAGGCTTTCGGGATGCCCGACGAGATTCGGGAGCCCCGGAGAAAAGAGGCAAGGGCCGCAGAGGCCACTCTGCCGCCTGAAGCCCAAAAGAAGCGACGTGAGGAGCGGATGGCCGCACGGAGTAAGTGGCGGGCGCAGAACGTCTGGAGCCCGAACCAGCTTCGTCACAATGCGGCAACTGAACTCCGCAAGAAGCATGGTATCGACGTGGCGCAGACGATCCTCGGGCACCGTCTCGGTAGCAGCATCACCGAAATCTATGCAGAGGCGAACGTGGACAAGGCTCGAGACGTGATGGCGAAGATTGGGTAGGGGCGTGGCAAATACGGGGAGCGGCAGGGTCATGTTTTGAGTTCGAGCGGCTCAAACTTGACGAACTTGCTGATCATCGGCCCCAACTCATTTTCGATCGGGCGTAAAAGGTCTGCAACCAAGTCGCTAACTACCAAATACTTTTGCGGAATCCAAGTGTCTGGTTCTGCATCGTATCGCGTAATACGAGAGATGCGGTACAGATCGAGGTACTGCGTCCGCACCGAGGAGAAGAACTCGTTCGTGCGGACATGGTTGTTTCGGTCAGTATGATCTGCAACCGAGAGATCGACAGTGGCCAGAGCGGCATCAATGAGGTGAAGGGCAGTGTAAAAAATTACATTGATTTGCCAGTCCCTGAATTGCCCGTCAATGGTCTTGGCGAATCTACGGTTATGCTTCCATTGTTCGACGTGCTTCTCAACCCTGAGCTTGTTCGAGGGAGCCATTATCGTGGTGTGGGATTGCTAGGATGCAGACTCTTCGGAGTTCCACACCAGAAGTGATCGCGGTCCAACAAATCGCTCAAGTGATCGTTCTGGGATCTGCTGTGTTTCAACGTATCCAATTCCGGCACTGCCACCGAGTTCCACTTCCAACTCGGTCATTCGAGCGCCCAAATCGAGATCGTAGCGGTCCGACCTTGGCACGAAATAGAACAACACCTTGTTGGAGCGAATGTCTACCAGTGCGATGCGGATGAGCGCGCTCGACTTTCCACACCAATCGCGCACTCGCTTGATCGTGGCTGTGAAATTCGCAATCCAAAGCTCTCGATTCTTAAGCAGCTTGCTTCCCTCGATTAGCTCAGAAGCGGTGCGCTCGATCTGCTGGTTGTCGAGATACACCAACTTGTACTTGCGGTGCGACTCGTGCGCATGAATTTCAGGAATCCCAGACGAAGTACCGGATTCCGCTTTCGCCGCCGCCGATGTGTCGTCCGCCATAGTATTCATTATCGTCGGCCTCCGTGTCAGAATGTGCACGTCTCGCCGTTTCTGCGAATTGATGATTATAGGCCCGATAATACGGGCGATCCTGCACTATCACAAGCTACGCTGAGCTCGCTCGGTGCGCCAAATTTCTATAGTGTTTCACATCCTTGCACAGAGTATGCCAGAAATGACACGGCTCTGTCCAGCCTATTCACCGGGCCGACCGCTGGGGGTCTGCCAATTCTTGAGGCAGCGTTACCCATTCGGTGCCGGCGTGAACCTGATTCCCTTGTCATTATGCTTCGGAGGCTGCTGCTCCTCGACAGCGATCCATTGACCCCGCGCGGCGTTCCCCACTTGAACGCTCTGGAAGTAAAAGAGGGCGCCGGTGCGCGTATCAAGCATGAGAGGAACCGCGCCACCATTGCGATTGGTGGTGATCGGACACCCGTAGCCTAGTTGATAGGGGCCAGGCATCATTGGCGGTTCGGGTTGGGCGCTGATGAAGAAACCGGCGATGAGGCCGATGAAGAGAATTGCCGCGAATTTTCCCTCGCCCATAGCTCGCTCCGATCCGTTGTGTAGTGGCCGAATGGCAGAGGCATCGTCTACTTTGACGATCGCTTCCCATTCGATGATTTCTTCCGCTTGATTCCCTTCAAGTACAACTCTCCCCCGTCTGCTAGAAGATCAGAACGTGCGCGCCCCTCGGATTCCGCCTGATTGTCCAATTGCGTCACAAGCGCAGTCGGAAGCTTAACGTTGAATCTCTCCCACCCAGGCCGCATGGGTCTTCCTCGTGGCATCCCTCCATAATAAATTGTGCGCACAAAAATTCAAGTCCCCTCTTGCATAGCACGATTATTGTGTGTATTCTAATCCTGAGATTAGCCAATGTGGTTAATCCCAACAAAGTGCCCCTGCAGCGCGGCAACGCTCAGGGGCCGGCAACACCTATTTTGGAGGTGTCACGTGTCCCATCCTACCGCTCCATCCCCACCCGTTCCATCCTTCTCCTGCCCGGTTGGCGTACGCCACCGCCCCACCCACGGAATACTGCTGTGGGCTCGATCGCCTCGCACCGGCAAGGTTATCGAGGTGGTACAGGCCCGCTGGTCGATGCTTCCCAACCGCCTCGCCGCCCGCATCACGTCCGCGGCCTCCATCGGTCGGCACGAACTTTTCCTCACCAGGGAGGAACTTCTGTCGCTCAAGGCAATGGCGATTGCGGAAGCGCCTCCGGTGCAGGTTGGGCCAACGCCCGCCCAGCGCTCGGCAGCCGCGTCACTGGATCGACGGATGACCTTCCGTCGCTGCCGTGGCTTCCGCCGTGGCTGGTAACTCACTCCCTTCACTTCTGACGGAGTTCACAATGCGAATCGAAGTTCTATTCAAGAGCGGACAGTTTTACATTCATGGACTAGACAACGGCCACACGCGCCCAGCTTCACGCGAAGAAGTCAGAGACTTGTGCGGCGATGGCTTCATGCTCTCTGCGATGGTGTGTCCTGGCTGGTTGTCGTTTGACTCAACTGACGGCGCTCGCGCCGAAGCGGTGGGGTTCCCCCAACTCAACCCGATCGAAGTTCAGCCCATGAAGTTGGACTCCGATCTGTGGCCGGAAGATTCGTTCTTCGAAACCGGCACCTGAGTCCATTACCTCGCCTCTCTCGCTGTCACTTCGCCGTGGCAGCGGGAGGGGCTTTCAAACCTGAAAGAGGAACAACATGCCAAAGAAGAAACAACCCGAGAAGAAACCCGCCACCACGTTCTCCGTGCCGCCCATGACGATGCAGGTTGCGGGCTACGACTACACTGTGCTCGTAATCGACAACACTGACGCCAACGTCGGATTGCAGCTTGACCTGCGCAGCCGCACGATCTGCGTCTCCGAATTTGTCCTGATGTCCACGCTAACGCGAGCTGTTGCAGAAATCGAAGCTTTCCACGCGAAGGAGGACGGCAAGTCCAAGTTTGACGGCAATTCCAAGCGGCTCAAAGAAGCCTACGAAATTGGTTCTTTGACCCTGGGCAATGTCCGATACCCCATCCGCGTCACGGCTGGCTACCTCATGGTGAACGGTACACAGAGCTCATGCCTGATCGACCACGACGTTCGCGCGATCGAGATTCCGCAGGTTGGGCAGTTTGACGTGGGCAAGGTGCTTGAACATGCCGTAGCGAACATTTGGGAACACGTTTCAAAAACGATCATTGCGAAGGCGTCTCCCGCAGAGGCCACTGCTGGCCGAATGGAGGCGGCGTGAAAACTTCAACCGCTCGCCAGCTTCGGCGTCGCTTCCACAGCATGTGCCGCCGGCTGGCTGATCCCGCCGTCGAGATGTTGACGGAGGAGGTGGTGCCGGTGCTGGTCTTATTCAAACGGTTGCAGATTCGTGGTGAGAAGTTCGACCCGTGCCTGTGCCATCTGCTTCGCGCACTGGAGCGCCAGATATACGACTCCAGCGCGGATGGGGATAGCGATTACTCGGATGCCTTCTTGGACTCCGATGACTCAGACGAGGATTACGCAAGGGCGGCGCTTCCGCTGTGGCGGCAGATACAACAGGAGCGTTGTGGAAAGTCTGCTATCGCCAGATGTTTCAGATTGTTTCACAGCACAGTGAAACTATAATTTAGTCTCGGGAACCTCGGATTAGATCCCCGAGGCGACGGCTCAGGTGGTTCGCGTTCCTCATCCGGCGTGAATCACCTGGGCCCGACCGTTCATGGATGAGCCCACGCCTACCTCGACGTTCGCCAGTCCTTCCATTCCTCTCGATCCACCATGAATAGGATGAGATACACGCCGTTGATCGCGGTGGAAAGGATGACGAAATGCCGGACGACCCGACTCCATTCACGGATGAGCAGCGACACCTGTTTTCAACGGTTGTCGCCAGCCTAAACAAAGATAGGGCAGCGGATTTCACGGAAGCGGATCATTGGCTTGACGTTGAGATCAGACCGCCCACCGCCGCAGAGGAGTATCGGCGTTTTCTGCGAGAGCGCGTTGCGGAAGCGAAATCGCGATGGGGAAAGAAGGATCGCGCCTACAGGATTGAACGCTCCTGTCCTGAGCCCGGCCGCGGCATTGTCACGTACAGGGAGCAGTGGTGGCAGCAAGCATCAGAGCAGGAGAGGAAGACGATGCTCCGCCGATGCAGAAACTATTTTGGCCAGACTCTTCGACATGCTCGCTCTGAACACCTTCAGAGAGTAAGGGACGAGGCGACGCATGGGCCGTTGCGTCGGCATCAATTGCTCGACTTGGCTGCCTCGCGGCTGCTCAGCGGTTCGCGACCCCTTGTCTTTGACGCTATGGAGCCGGAGGAGAAATTGCTGTGGGCTCGCCGGGTGCTAAGGGTTGTCTGGATTCTCACCGATACCGCACCGTTGAATGGAACCGGATTAGAGTGGTTGCGGACGTGGAAGTGGGGAAAGAACCAATGCGACTTTGAAGAGGATGGCAGTGCCCCTCGGCTGTTTGAGCGCATTAAAGAATTTGACCGATACGTCACGGAGTGGGAACGGCTGACCAAGCTGGCGTTGATGTCTGTCGAAGAAGTAACGCCAGGGGCAACGTCAAAGGAAGTCATGCAACCTGCGGTGATGGTCAAAGCCGAAGCAAATGGCACACGGCCGCGCAAAACCAGAAAAAAAATCAGGGAAGAAAAAAACGTGGCAGCCAGGGACTTCCTCCGACAACATTACGCCTCACGCGGGGTTCGCCCGAAGATTACTGTGTTGGCGCAAGCGATCGGCTGTTCGCCGGCACTGGTAAGTGGACTGCCTGTGTGGAAAGCCCTGATGGCAAGGGAGGCTGAACAAAAAGGTCCGCGACAGCCCAAGGTGATCAGCCTGACTTCGCAGATGGAGCGGGTAACTGCCGAAGCAGCCCAGGATGAGACGCTGAAAAAGTTGCTTGAGGACCAGGATGCCGATTACGAACCCAGTCCTCTCGGGGAGATCACTAAAGAATCGCGTGGAGGCTCTCCCCGAAGAGGAAAAGTCTACCGCCGATAACCGTTCACGGCTCGTTCACGGGCCCGTTCATGAACGTCGTTCATTAAAAATCGCCCGAAAACTCGCATAAATTGAAGCCGTTCATGTGAACCTCGCCTCATGGGTGAGGTTCACGATATGACGGCAACTACAGCCAACGCGCCAAAACTGATCACGCCCGGGGTAATTGCTTCCGATGTGCAGAGGCCACTGCACTGCGTCCTGCACATTCTGGCTACTCGCTCACATATTAAACCAGCCGCACGAGCCGGCATACTGAGGCTCTATGACAGCGCAGCGGTGGCGATGGTGCGCCATGAGTTGAGTGCCATCGAAGCACGGCGGCAGGAGAGAAAAAGCAAGCAGGCCGCAGGCCAGCAGGAGGTTTCCTGTGGCGCGGCTTAATACGAAACGCACTCGGGGAGTTGAAACGGACGGGCTGACACCCGTTCAGATTCGCGACCGCAGCGCCAATCGGCCAGGGGCGAATCCAACTTCCTCACTTGGGCGAGCATCGTTATCGCGATGTTCGGAAGAGGCGACTGGTTCGAAAGGCTTGGACACGCAAACTGCTGTCGGCTCGCCAGTCGTCTCTTCGACCCAACAGTATAACGGTGGGGGGTATCAGGGCAAGCAGCTTTCCGGCACCGACACTCGTTCCGTCCGTGATGATATCGAGATGGGCGCGCAGCTCATCTTGGTCAACCGCCTGACCAGCGCCCCCGGCTTCCCTCGCGACGAACGTGGGCAAACCGTTTCTGCAACCCGCCCTTCATGCTGGCGCAGGGTCGGAAAGGTCGTTGGTGGCCGAACGATCCGTCTTGAGTCCGTGCTCACACCCGCAGGCTGGGCCTCCTCTGTTCCCGCGGTCCATCGCTTTTTTGAGCGATTGACGATCGCGGCCGATGGCGACGGTCTATTGGCCCGCACCCCTGCTCGCCGACGACGCGAGGCCAAATCGGCATCCGATCGTCTCATCGCGGAGGGCGTGTGATGCCCGACGAAACCCGACAAAGCACTCAAGGCGATGCACTTCAGCCCGTGAGCTTGCACGCGTGGCTCGACCAAATCAATTCTGAGGAAAGTCTCTAACCCCATTAACCAAGCAACCGTCGCGTTTGCCCGCGACGGCGCTGGAGGTAGATCAATGTCCACCGGAACGTGCCCATCATCCTATCCGCCGCGATGTGCGGAAGCTACAGAATTTCGGAGCGACGTGCAGATCGCTCTCACTGCCCTTACCGGCAAAAGCAGACGCCGCCGCGCCGGGTTCGATCAGTGGCACTGGTATGACTCAGCAAAACAGCGGTTGTCCCGCCTTTGTGGCCACGATGCCCCCGACCATCTCTTTGACCAAAACGAATACGACCGCGCCGTCCGGTTTCTCGTCGTCGAAGGAGGAATCTGATGAGCTCCTTTGACTCTGCTCAACCTCCAGCGGGAACGCTCTGGAACACGGGCGGCGATCTAGCTGTCGCGGCGGTCCCGGTCCATCGAAACGCCGGAAAGTCCGAACGAGCCGCCGCCACTAGAGCGGCGAAGCGAGCGCCCACGGACAAGGTGAAGGCGCTGAGGTGGCTGATTGCCAGCGGCGTGACCGGCATGACCGGAATGGAAGTCGCCACGAGGTATGTCGCCGGCACCGGCCTCCATCCCTGCGAGAAGCGTTGGGCCATTCAGCCTCGCCTGTCGGATCTTGTGAGGCTGGGGTACGCCACCCTCAGCGACACCATCATTCGCAACCACAACGCCGCCTACATCGTGACGGACGCCGGGCGCGAAGCGATGAAAGAGTGGGATCAGAAATACCTCTCGGAATCCCTGACCGTTGCTGGAGACCCACAATGAACCGCCCACCCGCTTTTCAATTTTACGTCCGCGACTTCCTCAGCGACGAAAACGTTGTGCTGATGACGTTGGAGGAAAAGGGCGCGTACATCGTGCTTCTCTGCTTCAACTGGCAGGAGGGGAGCGTACCGAACGACGCCGCGAAGCTGGCCCGGTTATGTGGCGTTGATGGCGATGCCATGGCGAGGCTTTGGCCAGGCCTGCGGCCATGCTTCCCGGAGGTGGACGGCGACCACACCCGACTCGCCAATCCACGACTCGCAGCCGAGCGCCAAAAGCAGCAAGACTATCACCGAAAACTGTCCGACGCGGGCAAGCTGGGCGCGGAAGCCACGCACGGGAAACAAGTTAAAGATTCTGGCAAGGCCAATGGCCACGACAAGGCCAAGCCGACGAAAGGCCAAGGGCCTCGCCAACCCTCTTCATTTGCTTCTTCCTCTTCTACTCTCTCTCCGGAAAGCGCGGGTGAGAAGGGGTTGAAGGCGGAGCCGAATACCGCCCAAGCACGTCTCAGGGAACGATTCGCAGCCCTTTGGAAAGAAGCTTATCCAGACGCGATACCGCCAACCCTCGCGAAATCGGACTTCGTCAATCTCGCCACACTCGTAGCCAAATCTTCGGAGCCCAAGGTTGGGGATGCGATCGCGGCCTATCTGCGTGACCGAGACCCGTACCTGACCGAACGCAATCACCCGATCGGCCTTTTCTTCACCCGAGCCAGCCAGTACAGCGGCAACGGCACTCACCGCTCCGCTCCCTCCCAGCCGGTCAACCGGAGGTTCAACCTCCAATGACACGCACAGACGCACCATCTTACGTTGCACCGCTCCAAGACCGGCTCCCGCCGCACTCGATTCCCGCTGAAATGTGCGCCATCGCTTCCCTCCTGTTGTGCGGGGATGACTCCAAGCTGTTCACGCAGATTCGGGCACTCCTCCATCGCGACGCCTTCTTCCAAACTGATCATCAAATCATCTACGACGTGATCACCGATCTCGCCGACAAAGCAGTCCCGCTGGATTCGGTCATCGTCCGGGAGGAATTGGTCAGGCGACAGTTGTTCGAAGAGATTGGTGGAAACACATACCTGCACCAAATTCTTAACGCAGTTCCCAATCACAGAACCGGCCCGCATTACGCGAACATCGTCCGCGAAAAGTTCATCGGCAGGCAGACCATCGCCAAATGCGAGGACACGATTCGATCCGTCCACACCCCGGAGGATGCAGACTGTGCTAGCGCCCTCGCCATGAAAGCCGCCACGGAACTGTCCGAAATCAGTGCGAAGGGGCAGGTCCATGAAATCGAGTCTGCTGAAGACCTTGTTGGGAAGTGGATAGATGCTCGCGACACAGGCCGCGTCGGCATCATTCCCACCGGCATCAAGGATCTGGACAAGCTCATCGCCGGGATTCGAAAGGGGCGATTTACCATCATCGGCGCCAAGGCCAGCATGGGCAAAAGCACGATGCTCCGCCAGATTCTGCTCAACCGCGCGCAAGAGGGCATGAAGGTAGGGCTGGTGGCGATCGAAGAGGACGATTCAAAGATCACCGCCAATCTTCTCTCGAACCTGGGCGGCATTGAAAACCACAAGCTCATCAACCACGAGAAGCTCTCCACCTACGAAGAGAAGCAGTTGGTGGAGGCAATGGCAAAACTCGGTTCGCTGCCCCTGCGCGTCGTGGATACCGCCTTCAACCTGACCGACATCAGCGCCACCATCCACCGGCTTGTCCTGGAAGAAGGGTGCGAAGTAATCGGGGTTGATCACCTTCACCTCATCGACGGCGAAGTCACCAAGGGCGGGAACCGCAATCAGGAAGTCAGCGGAATCTCCCGACACCTGAAGATGCTTTTTCGCAAGCTGAACGTGGCCGGCGTGGTGGCCGCACAACTCAACCGGGGTGGCGACGGCATCCAAGGCCACACTCGCCAGCCCGTTCTGCGCGATCTGCGTGACAGCGGCACTCTGGAGCAGGACGGCGACCTGATCCTCCTCCTCAACCGGGAGGATGTCTACCGATACGCCGAGCCGGGATATCGAACCAACGGCTTCCTTGAAACCCTCATCGCCAAGAACAAGGACGGAGCGCCGGCGGTGATCACTTTGGACTTCTGGGGTGGCTATCAGCGCGTGAAGGATTTGCCGGAGGACAAGAAGCCCCGGACGCCCGACGTTCCAGACCCTTTCTCGAGCGGGTAATAAATGTACATCGGCAAAACCCCATCCAATGACGTGACACGCCATACGCACGGAGGGCAGCCGATGGGACTTTGAGAACAGAGGCCCTGAATCACTGAGGAACAGTGAACCAACCATCAACCGCGCATTGGCGAAACCTATCCAGCACGAATCGACGGGAGCAACGGCTAGCAACAATTCCGGTCGCGCAGGCAGATTCGCAATCCCGTCACCCAACGGCACTTTTCATTTAGGTGAAATGATCTCAAGCGCAATCAGCGTGTGTTTCGTGGATGCCGCAAACCTGGGGTGCACGGACCAACTTCGGAGGACAGCATGAGCAAAGCCAAAATTCTCACGCCAGAAGAACGACGCGAGCATACCGCCCGGCTTATTCATAGCCTCGGTGGTGTAATCACGCCCCGGGAACTGGCGAGACATAGTTGGCGGTTTCGTCAGGTGAATGTTGCAACGTCACTGCTTGAATCCATGGTCAGTGCGAACCTGGGGACTTGGGTCGATCTCAACGGTGGGCCTAAGGGTGGGAGGCCTTCCCGCAAGTTCGTTCTCTGCAACAGCGCGACTGCTGGCAGAACTCACGGAGGGGCTTAAGTCAGCGTGAACGTCCCCGCTCCATCCCGACGCCGCCTTCTGCCTCCGGTGGGCGATGAGACGCGCTACGTCTATGTCCCGCTGCTTCGGTGCCCGGTATGTCAGGCAAGCCAACTGCGGGTCTACCGGACGCAGAACGAGTCCGATGAATCAGTGACGCGGCATACCCGATGTATTCCCTGTGGTCACCGGTTCATTGTGGTGGCAGAATGATGGCTACCACCGGTAGTCACGGTCGCCATAACTCCCGCATAGTCGCCAAACCCCGCAATATCGCTAGAGGCCGGGCGGCAAGTAACTTTATGGCATAAAGTTCGCCCAGTCGGCTGAAATACTTCGGCGTTATCCACCTGCTGGATAAGTAAAAAACGCTCTGTGTCTAATCCGCCACAATGAGCGCAACCATCACCGGTTCATTCACGACCAAGGTGCGATTGTCGGCGCTGCTGGGGGCCAGCTACGGCACCCTCGAACTCGCCATCACATGCGCCGAAGTTTCCCCCTCATTCATCATCAACGGCGTTCAGCACTTCGGCGACGAAGAGGTTGAGCGAATCGGGGAGGCTCTCCGAGAAATGCGACAGAGCCGACACGCCCTCTCCAACCACACGTCACACCCAACCCGAAAGGCCAGCTAGTCCCATGCCCGATTTCAATCCCTACACCACCTTCTCCCAGCAGCGCCGCCGCCCCGCCCCTCGCGCGCCCGGCTTTGATGGGGATTATGGCTATGACGTCGGCCCCGGCCTCCGTGCCCCGGGTTCACCCCTTTCGTTTGGTGCGTCCACCATGGCACCATCCTTGCGCGCCCCGTCGATGCCAGCGCCGCTCTCGTGGAACGATAAGCCCGAGCAGCGTGCCAACTTCGCCGCTTCACTCGAACGCACCCGCGCCGAGAAGGCGATCGACACAGGCAAAGCTGAGACATTCAGGACCGGCAAGGCGTCTGGCATGGGTGATGCCGAAGCCCGCAGCGCCGCTCAGGGGTATTCGAACCGTCAGCGGATGCCGCAGGCGCCGGGAGTGTTCCCGTTCAATGGCGGTGGATCAGGTGGATCAACGCCGGCCCCGAATGTCGGATCATATCCCTTCGTTGCACCCCCAGGCATGTCCACCTCGACGATTCCCGGTTCCCCTCGGAGCGCTCCGAACGGCGGCGGTCAGGTCGGTCCCGTCGCCTCCCTCTACGGTGGCAGCGTCGGCAATCCGCCGGCACCGATAACGCCGAGTTCGATCGTCTCCAACCCGAGCTATCAGGCTCCGATCAAGTTCACGCCGGAGCAGCTTCAGTTCCAGGAGCGCGGGCATAAGACCGGAGTCGATGAGGCGTTCAAGCACTACTCGATCCTGAAGAAAGACAAATTCGCCGACCCGAGCGATGTTGAAGCTGCGAAGTCTACTTACGACACAGCCAACAATAACCGCGATTCGTGGTTCAAGATGCGAGGTGGAAACACGGGGCAGACTTACTCGGGGCCGACACCGACCGGCGCACCCGTCCCCGCGTTTCGCTTCCCGTTCCCCACGCAGGCACCCGGCCAGTTCACGGCAGCACCTGGGCAGTCAGGGTCGGGTGTCGATAAGACCGGCATCGCGATTGACCCGGCCACGGCGCAGTCCATCTGGCACTCGATGCAGAGCCCCGGCACACCGATCACACCCGAGCTTCGCGACCAGTTCGCGCACAAGATGGGCGAGTACGGCATCTCGCCGCAGGATGCGCATGGGCTTCTGAACGATTGGGAATCGAAGCGACAGCTTCAGCCTCCGCAACCCGCGCCTCGCCCGCCCAACTGGACGCCAACGGTTGATCGCGGCGACGGTCACGGTGGGATTTATCAAGACCCATTCGGGCAGCGAATCGTTGTCGGGCCCCACGGTCAGCGGGTCGGCGCGCCGCTCGCCACCGGCCTTCCGGCTGCATTGCCGACGACTACCGAGAAGTACGCGCCTCCCAGCCGAAATCCGATTCAGCAAACCAGCACCGTAGGCAACGCGGCCTTTCAGGGCGGGCAACAGGTTCCGCAGGCCACTCAGCCGGCGACGCAGCCGATCAGCATGGAAGCACGCGCTGGCGATGTGTCGCGTTCGGAAAATATGCCCGTTCGTGCCGGTGCATCTCAGGCCCAAGCCGAGAATATGCCGGTTCGGGCGGGCGCTGCACAACCGCAGACTCAGACCATGGGCACGGGTGCCGCTCCACGCCTGAAAGTGCCGCCGGGCGGCTCAGAGAATGGCGACGGCACGATCACCTACAACGGCGCGATCTACTCGCCCGCGAACGTGAACGGTCAGTGGAACTGGAAGAAACAGTAACGAAGGACCCAATGTCACTCACCGCGCCCGACCTGATTCCGGCGGAAGTTGACTCGTCACCTTCACCGGCGACGGCTCGAACTTCTGCGCCTGATTTGATTCCCGCTGAAATCGACGACACGCCCCAGGCGCGGACGCCGCGCGTGCGTCCATCGTCTCAGCCGGTGTTAGCAGCGCCGGACCTGATTCCGGCGGAAGTTGACAACTCGCCCACACCCTCAGCCCCGGCGCCGGGTATCCCCGCGTCTCTCGATCGGTACGTTCATCCCCAATCGCCCCCGCCCCCAGCGGTGCCGATCATGGGCGGGATCTCCGCGACGACCTCCACGCCACAGGACCGCGCCCGCGCCAACCCTCAGTCGTTTCAGGAGGACTTGCGTACCGCTGTTCCGCAGATGCGTGACATGGGAAAAGGTGTTGCGGCGAACGTGGCTGAAGCAGGACGGCAGGCGGCGACAGTCGGAGAGCAGACGCAGAGCGCGGCTATCAACCCCGCGAACGTCACGGTGCAGCCAAATGACATCCCGCCGGACCAGAAAGGCTTGTATGGACCGGTCAACACCGCCGCGAAGGCCGGGCACTCCACGCCCGATGTTGCTGCTGGGCTCAAGGTGGGCGCTGCGCTGGCGAGAGGCGTTCAACGTGCGGGCAAGTGGGTAACACCAACTGATAATTCCCCAGAACAGCAGGCGAAGGATGCCAGCTTCGACGAGACGATGCACAACATGCGTCAAACCAGCGAGGCGGCGATGCCCAAAAACCCCGTGGCCCGCGCTGTCACGGAAGCAGTCGCCAGCGCCGGACCCATGATCGCATCCGGCCCATTCGCACCGGTCACCGGAGCCATCCAAGGTGCCGGTGAGATGTATGACGATGTTTATGATGAGATGCGGGCGCGGGGTCACTCCCCCGAGCAGGCGGGGAAGGTTGCGGATTGGGCTGCGAAGGGTGGCGCTGTAATCGGCGGTGGAACTGGCGTCCTGTTTCGGGGCAATCCCGCCGCCGCTGGTGGCCGAAAGGCACTTGCGAAGGGACTTGCTGATACAGCGCTGAAGATGGGCGTTCTCGGCACCGCAACCAACGTTGCGGGACAGACCATCCAGCACGGCGCTACAGGCCGACCGATCAGCGTCAAAGAAGCCGCCGTTGCCGGTGTCACCAATGCCGGTATCGGCGTCGGCTGGCACCTCGCTGGGGAATTGTTCAACGGGCTGGCATCGGGTGGGACGCTCGCCGATTACTTCTCGCGGCGATGGAAAGGCGAAACGACAGAGCTTGGGCGCGCCCGTGTTGAGCGTGATGCACGGGCCGCAGCCGAAGCCGCGCGCCGGAATGTTCACGTCAGGAGCGAGCTCGATGCTCGCGATGCTCTCGGCCTCGACCCGCATCGGCAGTATGCACAAACTGAATTGCGGCGTGCCTGGCTGAAGGCGAGGCAGTCAGCCCATCCTGATACTCCCGGTGGAAGCCAAGCGGCGTTCGAGCGCGTCATGGAGGCGCATGAATGGATGAGCGGTGGATTCGGCAACACGCCGGCGCTCAATCGCACGACAGAAGCCGCAGCCCAGCCACAGCAACCCCAGTCGTCTGGCCCGCAATCATCGCAAGCTCGGCCTCTGGACGAGCCTCAGTACATGAAAGGCTCAACCCTCGTTTGGAATCCTCAAACGCTTCCAGAAGGAACGCGAGTCGTTCCCGGTGAAACCATTGTCAACGGCGAGCAACTTCACACCGTCAAGCTGCCCGATGGGCGGATCGGATTCATTCCGAAGGGCACCAAGCCCCCACAGGCATCCACGCCACAACCTCAGGCTGCGCCGACCAACACGACGCCCACGCAAGCCCCATCGCCACAGCCCACTTCCGAAACTCCCGACCGGTACGCCGATGCCGTCAAAGCCGTTCAGGCCCACGGTCAGCAGTTGGGCGCGATGGCGCGCGGCACCGCGACCGTGATTCAGCGTCGCCTGAAAATCGGCTACGACGAAGCGCGCGGGTACTTCGAAAAGATGCAGGCTGCGGGGATCATCGACGGCGACAGGAAGATCCTCCGCAGCAACGAAGTCCATGCGCCTGATTTGATCCCGGCAGAACTGGACTTGTCACCAATGCCGACTGTTGGCGAAACCCCACAAATAAAACGGTCAGCCCCTGCGCAAACAACCGCCACCGCGCCTGAGAATGTCCTGACCGGACCCTCTCAGCAGACGCCCGCAGCCGACGCGGTGACCCCGGATACCATCACCAAGCCAGCGGGGAAGGTCAAGCGGAAACCGGCCAAGGCGTTCACGAAGCCCGACATCCTCAACAAGATCACCTCAGCCTACGACCAGCAGGGCGAGGTCTACCAGGACATCGCCGACGAGCAGGCAATCGGCAGGTTCGCCAACGCCTACACGTTCATGCGAACGAACAAGACCAAAAGCGGATTCCCCGGCGAGATTGATTCGTTCTTGGAGGGACGGCCCGGCCTCAAGGCGCGCGGCGTCCTCACGCTCACCCACGATGCAGCCCAGGCTGGCGGTGCCGACGCGATGGGGGAAATGGGCGACAAGTATTTCGAGCACCTCGATCGCGTGAACACCGCCAAGAGTACGCGGGCCTTGGACTGGGCGCGGAAGGGCGGCGACCCCGAAGCAGAGTTCTTGGCCGCACTCCATGACAACATGCCCCCGTCAAAGGAACGGGTGAAGCAACAGGTGATCGACCCGAACAAGTTGCAGACCAATACCCAGTTCACGATCCACGGGAGCAAATTCGAGATCATCGAGAATGAGGACGGTTATCGACTGTTGAAAGACGGCGACGAATACCCCGTCGTTCCCGTCGAAGCGCTCGACAAGATCCCGGTGGACAAGGGAAGCATCAAGGAGGGTGAAGAGCCTGAGTTGCCGGAGGGCGGCTTTGCTGATGGGCTGGACGATACTTCATCCGAATCGGATCGACCCTTGGTTACGCCGGAGGAGCGATCGGCTTTGATGGGCGATGATGAGGCTGCGAAATCCGACCTGCCCGATGGTGTTCGCGCCGCTGGCGGTGGTGTCGATATGTTCGGCAACTCCGCCTTCGAAGCACGAGCAGGCGGGCAGGAGGCTTTCGGATTCAAGGAAGCCGACGAGGCAGCCCGGCGCGAGCGCGCCCGAACCCACTCCGACGAGATCGAGCGAAAGCCGTTTCAGCGTCCAGCGGGGCAGGTTGTTGGCAGCGACGAAGCTAACGACCCAAAGAACACGCCGAAGATGTTCCCCGACAAAGGCGAGGGGGAGATTCTGGGCAAGGGCGGCGGTCGCGGTTCATCCCGTACCACCCCTGCACCTGGGGCATCGCCAACCCCTCCCCCGGCTCCCAGCGAAATCAGCCGTCAACTGTGGGGCGACAAATCATTCATCGGGCGCGAGGCCATTCCCAAGGCTATCAAAGTGGCAACCGACCTGGCGAAGATCAAAGAAGGTTTGGCCCGACTTGTGGCACCGCACACCCGCAGCGTCGAGTCACTTCAGGTTCATCTTGCCATGCGTGAGATGAAGGGGCTTGAGGCTCGCGCGATTGACAATATTCGTGCGCAGACCGCCCAAGCGGCGGGCTACTTCTCCAGCCGCAGCGATGCCGCAAATCTCGAAATCATCAAACAAATTGAAGATGGAGCACCCACGACGGACCCGGTAATCCGGCAATGGCGCATGGTCCGTACCAAGATTTATGACAATCTCATTGCCCGAGTGCAGAAGGTGAAGCCGGGCAAGTTGCAGGAACTGATCGCTAATTATTTTCCGCATGTGTGGCGCGACCCGGAGAAGGCTGCCGACTGGCTGCGCCAACTTCTCGGCAAGAAGCAGATGCAGGGCTCTAAAGCGTTCCTAAAACAGCGGAGCATTGACACTACGGCAGAGGGGATCGCGGCCGGACTTGAGCCAGTGACGTACAACCCCGTCGAGCTTGACATTCTCAAGATGATCGAGATGACGAAATTTATCCACGCGCATGAGTTTCTTCAGGAGATGAAGGCTCGCGGGCTGGCCAAGTATGTCAGCGTCAACGATGACGCGCCCGAGGGCTGGCGCGCTCCGGAAGATCCCATCTTCACCGTCTACGGCCCGCCCACAGTCGCGCTCAAGGAGTACGTCGATCTCAACCTCCATTCGAAGATGCTCAAGGTTGCGGAAGCGCTCGGCGTGAAGCATGAACGCCAGACCAGCGCCGGGCGCGGTCGTCTCGGCTACAGCGTTCAGGGTGGGAATCAGATCGTGACGCAGAACGCGACGGAGTTAGCCGTGCTCGCGCATGAACTGGGGCATCAGTTGGATCATAAGTACGGGCTGCTCGCCAAGTGGGGGCTCGATAAGCCGCTCAAGAAAACGGTCATCAATGACGAGTTCCGCAAGCTCGCGGATCTCAATTTCGAAGGCATCGACCCTGCCCGAGTCAGCGACTACAAGCGCTCTTACACTCGTAAGGGCGTTGAGAAGATTGCGCATTTGCTGGAGGGGTACATTCACGCCCCCGATCGGTTCAAGGAGGTAGCGCCGAACCTTTACCAAGAGTTCGATTCGTTCCTGGCATCGAAGCCGGAACTACAACCGCTCCGGGACATCAAGCAATCCCTTTCGTCCACGGCGATCGACTACGAGAAGGCACACGGCGGGCTCCTGACCATGGGCCATTACTACATGCCCGAGCCGGCGGCGAACATGGTCAATCAGCACTTCTCGCCGGGCTGGGCGAACGCCCCGGCATATCGTGCGATTGCCTCGCTTACCAACACCACCAATCAGGCGACGTTGGCATTGTCAGCCTTCCATTTCGTCTTTGAGGGATTCGTTGACGCGGGAAATTCGCTGGCAATCGCTGCCCAAAATCTTTTGCAAGGTCATCCAGTCAGAGCCGCAGGTGGAGCGATCACCTCGCTGCCGTTCGTCTCGATGCTTCGGAACGTGTACCGGGGCAGCCGAGTGTTGAGAGAATGGACCGCGCCCGGCTCCATCGGCGGTGAGACAACTCGCATCGTCAATCACATCGTGGCCGGTGGCGCTCGCGCTGGGCAACAGGCGTACTACACCAACCACGCCGCAAAGAAGATGATGGAGGCGTTTCGCAATGCAAACGTGGTGGGCGGTGTCGCTCGTGTTCCCTTTGCAGTTCTGGAACTTGCGAATTATCCCCTCTTCAATGTCATTATCCCTCGGCTGAAATTGGCGGCGATGTACGATCTGACCCGCTTAGAGGTTGAGAAACTTGGCCCTAATGCCACACACGATCAGATTCGCCAGGTAGCGGCGCATGTTGTCGATGTCACCGACGATAAATTTGGCCAGATGGTCTACGAGAATCTCGCCATGAACAAAGTGGCGAAAGATATCCTCATGCAGCTTGTGGCCCGTCCTGGATGGCAGATTGGAACAGTGCGAGCGGGGGTCGGGGCGGCAAAAGACGCAGCAACGTTCGCAGGCAAAGCGGCAACACTTGGGGTTTTCGGCAGGCCGAAGGTCACGCCCGAGATGCTTTTCGCGGGTGGCATGTTCGTCATGCTCGCCGGCGCTGGAGCTGTGCTTAATTACTTCATGACGGGCGAGTGGCCGAAAGACGCTCGCGATTACTTCATGCCCCGAACGGGCCGCATCCTCTCCGATGGCAGCGCCGAGCGGATCATGCTGCCGAGCTACGCCAAGGATGCGATGCACATCACAAAGCATCCGCTACATTTCGTTGCCAGCAAGTTGAATCCGGCGATCGCGATGCTCAACGACCTGATTGTTGAGAATCAAGATTTCTATGGGACCAAGATTCGTGGGAAGGGCGGGCAGGGCGTTGTCCCCTATCTGGCAAAGCAGTTCACACCATACAGCATCCAGAACCAACAGAAGATGCAGAAGCAGGGCGCTTCTGCACGCGATCAAGTTGGAGCGTTCTTTGGTATCAATCCTCCTCCGAGGAGTCTAACCCGCACAAAATCCGAAGAGCTAGCGCGGCAGTATGGTGACGAAGAGAATCCACACGGCGCCCGAAGCGCAGACGATGCAGCAAAAGGGCAGGCCAAGAGCGAATTTCTGGAGCAGGTGCGGCAGAACCCCGCCGATGCGAAGAAGCTGGTAGACCGAGCTGTCGGCAAAGGCATCATTCGCCGCGATGAGCGAAAGAACCTGTTGGAGAAATCGGAGCACACTTACCTTTGGGGACTCGTGAAGGGCTTGTCGGCAGAACATGCCGTCGAGGTGTACTCGGTTGCCGATGAGAAGGAGCGGGCAGAGCTAAAGCCGACGATGCTCCCGAAGATCCTCAATTCCAAGGCCGACTACAACACGCAGGATCAACTCATCCGGCAAGCCGGGCTCGAGCCCCCGCCAGATTTGTCGCTACTCCGGGAGTATCAAACGCTCAGCGGGAAAGAATCGGACGCGAAGGCGATCGAAAAGGAGGCCGACGTCACGCTCCGGCAGGGACGAGCAGCGTATGCCCGCGGCGACAAGCAGCAGGGGAAAGACCTGATCGAGCAGGCGCGGCAATCCGCGAAGCAGGCGCAGCTCCCCCGCGAGGAGGCGATGCGGTTGGACCGGCTGCGCGAGTTTGAGAAGTCCTATCGCCAGATGCAAAAGCGGGTCGAGGAGGGGACGCTCAACGAGAAGGCTATGGAGACTCGGATGAACTTCCTTCGCGGATGGGTCAATCGGCAGGCGCAGCGCTCGGCAACAGAACCGTCTGCCTCATTGGCGCCGATTGCCCCGCCCCCGTCCTTTCGTTCACAGGGCTCGCCGCTGCCCCGGATGGCAGAAGTCGCCGCTTAGCTAGAACTGGTATCTGGCGGGAGGGGGTCCGTGTGGCCGCTGGCAGCGAGTTAGCCTCCCGCTTTCGAAGAAGCGAAAGTTGTCGGCGATTTTTGGCATATCCAAGATTCCTTGATCTTGTCATGCTCCCAAAACTGAAAGCGTGAGAGCGTGTGGCTCTCACTGTTATTTAAACTCGTCCGAAAGTCTCCATGAACGCAATCGTCGCCATTTCCACCATCCTCGCTCAAACGGACTCTTCCGCGGACGACAACACCGGCCTGGGTATTATTGCGTGGGTGGTCGTGGGGCTCATCGCCGGTTTCCTCGGAAGTAAAATCGTCAACAAACGCGGCGAAGGAATAATGGTGGACATCATCCTCGGCCTCATCGGTTCAGTGGTTGGTGGATTTCTCTTTCACCTCCTTGGTATCCATCGAAACGGTTCCTTTATCTTAAGCATCGTGGTGGCGACAATTGGCGCTGTGATCGTGCTCGTGATTTATCACAAGCTCATCAGATCAAGTTCGCACCGGGCATAATGCGCAGGATGGGTTTGTCGGAAGGCGCCATCGTCTTCGATTTCACCGCATCTCCTCAGCAAAATCTTACCAATTTCCCAAAACAGTAGGCTACGCTTTTGCGCACCGAAATACCGGTTCTGGACGTTCGGTAGCGTTCAGCGGCACCCGTCCACGTTCACACCGTCAACACGCAAATCGTACTGGAAAAGCAGGCGTTTTATGCGAAATGCACTACAGTTTTAGTGAGCCTTACACGCGATAGGTTAACGGTTCGAGCCCGTTCGGGACCACTACAGAATCATCGGGGAACGTTTGGATCCACTGCTCGTCGAACAGAAAGTGAGAAGGCCGCATTGCTGCGGCCTTCTGTTCTCCTGCAATCGGTTAGTACCGGTTGGGTCTTCCGCCGCTGCTGCGGCCACCACCGCCGCCGCCACCCCCGCCGCCCCCGTAGCCACCGCCGCCTCCGCCACTGCGGGGGCGCTCTTCGCGCGGCTTGGCCTCGTTGACGGTCAATGCGCGGCCATCATTCTCCAGACCGTTCATCGCACTGATGGCCGCCTGCGCCTCAGAGTCGCTGCTCATCTCGACAAAGCCGAAGCCCTTGCTTCGGCCGGTGTCGCGATCGTTAATGATCTGAGCGCTCTGCACCGACCCATGGGGGGTGAAGAGCTGCTCCAGTGCGGAGCTATCGACGTCGTAGCTCAGGTTTCCAACATATAACTTCTTGCCCATAAGGTTCTCCTTGAATTGGGGCATGGACCCGCGTTTTTACTTTCCGGGTGAATAGAAAGAGGCTGACGATTCAGCCCAGGCGGAAGATGCACGGAGGGGATCGGAGAATGACGGGCAGAATTGACTGTCGCGAAATCTGTGATTCGATCAGCGTACCAACCAAAATCATTGTACACGCTGCAAACCGCCGCGTATATATAAAAAATAAGGGAGAGCGTGATTTTGAAACGTCGTTCGAGCTGGGCCTTCGGCCCGACCGCTACGCAGATATTGTGGGTGCTCCCGAATCACGCTGATCCATCGATATGGAGAGACGAGGTTCAAGCGATCGGGTTGCCTCCGCCTTCACTCTTCTCGGGGGTCCTTTTTGACGGATGCTTCAATGGGCTTCGACAGGTCCTTTATCGTCAACGGTCTGAATGACCGGCGCGGCGTCAATCTTGATGTCAATGCTTATCGTCTCTCTTCTATTCCGCCCAAAAACTAACGAGTATTCCTATTCCGTAACGGCGTTTTAACTTCCGAGCTTTGCCATGGCAGCTTGGTGACGGCCTCATTGATCTCAGGCATTCCGTCATCCGCCTTTAAATCGGTTATGGCGTAATTGCGCAGGTCGGACATGCCTTCGACCGCCACCTGAATTGAAATACGCCCGCTGGCGTCTTGCTTCTTGCTGACCGGTGTGAGTTTCGTCCCGAAGCGGCTGTAAATCATCATTCTCCTGTAGTCTGAAGAAAGACCCCGATCGCCTTACGGCCCGCCAAACTTATTGCATCGCGGCACCGCACGGACGGCGTCGTCGCCGCGCTTCAGTGCTTCTTCCAGTTCTGCAAGCGATGCGGGTTCTGCTTCGCCATGTGAGTTCCGCCTGCACCCGTATCCAGGATCTATGCCACGGCCAGTTCCAAGTCCGAGACGGGAACCCCTCCGGCGTGTGCCATGCATTTAAACCGGTGCGCTCATCGTTACGCAGTCGATCCCGCGAACTTCCCCGCCAGTCTCTCGCTCGGCGGCGTCTTCACATCCCACGCCAAGCCAACCAGTTCCAAGCCGCGGATGATGTAATAACTGACATCCACTTCCCACCATCGCAGCCCGTGCCGCGCGGAAGTTGGAAATGCGTGATGATTGTTATGCCAGCCCTCGCCGAGCCCGATCACGCCAAAGAAAAAGTTATTCCGGCTCTCATCGTGCGAAGCAAATGGCTTTGTTCCCCAAATGTGGCAGACTGAGTTAATGCTCCATGTCACATGATGAACCAGGAACGTCCGAGCCAGGCCGCCCCAAAGGAAGCCAAGTGCCGCTCCGGTCCATGATCTCGTCAGCAGTCCCGCAATGATCGTTGGGATCAGCATCCCGACCGCCGCCCACATCACCCATAGCTTGCTCATCACGCGCAGCATCCGGTCGCCGGATAGGTCTGGTGCGTACCGGGACAGATTTATCGGGTCGCCCTGGAAAATCCAGCCAATGTGTGCGTGCCAGAACCCGGCCAGCACGCCCAGCACCCCTTCGCCCTCGTGGTGAGGCGAATGCGGGTCACCTTCTTTGTCGCTGTGTTGATGGTGACAACGATGCATCGCCACCCACTTGAGCACCGGCCCTTCCACCGCCATGGATCCGAGAAGCGCCAGGCAAAATTGCACCACCCTCGGCGCCTGAAACGAACGGTGACAGAAGTACCGGTGATATCCCACCGTCACCCCGACAGCGGTAATCACGTACATCCCGAGCATCAAACTGCAATGGACCCAGTCAAATCCGCGTCCCCACAAGAGCGCAATTGCTGCGCCAAAGCCAAGGAATGGCCCGATGACGCCAACCAAGCTGGCGACACGGGTGCTGATTGTGACAGGTTCGAACGGGGAATTAGCTATTTCTGTCATACGGCTTCTGTGTTTGAGACTTCTCCATTGCGCTCCCACCCGGCGCTGCACCTCTACAAGCGTGATTTGCCGCTAAGGTGCATAACAATTATCGGCCGACTCACCCCAGAACCAGTAAGCAAAAGAGGGGCCTTTGCGGCCCCTCTCTGCTCAAGATCCAGATTAGTACCGGCTGCCGCGTCCCCCACCGCCGCCGCTACCGCCGCCGCCTCGACCGCCGCGGCCGCCACCCCCGCCGCCGCCGTAGCCACCACCGCCGCCACCCCCACCGTAGCCGCCGCCGCCACTGCTGCGACCCCCACCGCCACCGCCGCTGCCCCCGCGGGGACGATCTTCACGGGGCTTGGCTTCATTAACCGTCAGCGCCCGGCCATCATGTTCCTGACCGTTTAGCGCAGCAATTGCCGCCTGCGCCTCTTCGTCGCTGCCCATCTGCACAAACCCAAAACCTTTGCTCCGACCCGTATCTCGGTCCGCGATCAATTCAGCGGATTGAACCGTGCCGTGCTGACTGAACAGTTGTTCAAGGTCCGAGCCGGTTGTGTTGTAGCTTAGATTCCCTACATAAAGCTTGCTGCCCATGAACTGTCTCCTGATTGGGGCTCATGGCACCCTGTGTTTACTTTCCGGGTGCCATCGAAAGGGGCCAAGGCGGCCCAACGGGTAGGATTGGCGAGGGAGACTGCAGACGGTCTGAGAGAACCCTTCATGACTCGTGCCGAGTGACTCGGTCGTCGAACTTACCTTGCGAACCCTAGCACACCGTGGAAGTTAAATCTACTGTTCGTTCACCCAAGAATCCTGTCCAACCCCGGCACCCGCCACAAAAATCGAATTCGCCGGCTCAGTGCTCCGAGTGACCGTTAGGATGCGGCGTGTTGCATCAGGATTCATCGGGGGTGTTTTCCGGCGATGCATTCTTTAGGAGTGGGAATGATGGCGGAGGGTTTGGACATTGAACGCGAGGCGGAACTGCTGGCGTATCTGCGCGCCACGGGCAGGGTGGGGATCGATGAGCTTGTGGAGGTTCGCGTGCTCGCAGGCGGTGTGTCGAATCGGACGGTTTGGGTGAAGCGGGCTTCGGGGGAGTGCTGGGTGCTCAAGCAGGCGCTGGCGAAGTTGCGCGTGAAGGTGGATTGGTTTTCGGATCCGCGGCGGGTCGAGCGCGAGGCTTTGGGATTGCACTGGCTGGCGAAGCTGGCGCCCGTCGGCACGATCACGCCGCTGGTGTTTGAAGATCGGGAAAAACATTTGCTGGCGATGGAGGCGGTGCCGGAACCGCATGAAAATTGGAAGACAATGCTGCTGCGGGGGGAGGTGAAGACAAATCATATCGATCAGTTCGCGGGAATTCTCGGGTCGATTCACCGGCGCGCGGCTGAATTGAGCGAGCTGTTGCGAGAAGTGTTCGATGATCGCTCGTTCTTTGAATCGCTGCGGCTTGAGCCTTACTACCAGTACACGGCATCGCAGGCGCCGGCGGCGGCGGATTTCCTGAATCGATTGGTTGCAGATACGCGAGCTCGCCGACTCACGATCGTGCATGGAGATTACAGTCCTAAGAATATTCTGGTGCATGATGGAAAGCTTATTCTGCTCGACCATGAAGTGATTCACTGGGGCGATCCGGCGTTCGACATCGGTTTTGCGATGGCGCATCTGCTGAGTAAAGCTCATCATTTGCGTGCCCATCGCGAGCGCTTTGCGAAGGCGGCGGCGCGGTTTATGGAAACCTACGCGAGCAAGCCTGGACCGTTATATTGGGACGACAATCTCCAGGCGAGGGCAGTGCGACATACGGCTGCGTGCCTGCTGGCGCGGGTTGCGGGGCGGTCGCCACTGGAGTATCTGGAGGAGATCGAGCGCCGGCGCCAGCAGGACGTGGTGGTGCGACTCATCCAACGTCCGCTTGGTACGCTTACTGAATTGATCGAGGCGTTCATTCTGGGAGTTAACCTTGGCGAAGGTGAAGAAGGTTTGGGCTCGTGAAGTGCTCGACAGCCGGGGCAGGCCGACTGTCGAGGGGATGGTGGAGTTTGAGAGCGGAGAAGTGGGCGTGGCGTCGGTTCCCTCGGGCGCTTCGACCGGAAAGGCGGAGGCGCTGGAGCTTCGAGACGGAGATCTGAAGCGGTATGGGGGATTCGGTTGCCGGAACGCGGTTGCGAACATCACGGGCGAGGTCGCCCGTGCCACGGAAGGGAAGAAGTTCCAATCGCAGTTGGAGCTTGATCGCCACCTGATTGATCTGGACGGAACGGAGAATAAATCGCGCCTTGGCGCAAACGCGATCCTCGCTTGCTCGCTGGCGTTTGCTCGAGCTTCGGCGCTGCGGCGGGGGATTCCGTTGTATGCGCATCTGGCGGCGAACGTCGGGGCAAACGCGCGGTCGCTCCCGCGACTGACGATCAACTTATTCAGCGGCGGGAAGCACGCGGGCGGGCAAGTGGAGATTCAGGATGTGCTGATGGTGCCGCGCGCGGCGACGATTGATGAGGGACTGGCGCAGGCGCATGCGGTGTTTTATTCGGCCGCAAAGTTGGTCGCGGAGAAATATGGGATGCGCTTGCTGCGGGCGGATGAGGGGGGCCTTGCGCCGCCGGTGAAAAGCATCGAAGGGTTGTTTGATGATGCGGTGGAGGCGATTCGGCGCGCCGGGCTGCGGCCGGGCGAGGATGTGGCGCTGGCGGTCGATGTGGCCTCAAGCCATTTCCACAAGCACGGCCGGTACAACATTGCCCAGGAGCGGCTCGATAGCGCGGCGATGATCGAGCGGGTTTCGCGCTGGGTCGGAAACTGGCCGATCGTGAGCGTGGAAGACGGGCTGGGGGAAGAGGATTGGGAGCATTGGCCGGCGCTGCGCGAGCGCCTGGAAGGAAAGGCAATCGTGTTGGGGGATGATTTCCTGTGCACGAACCCCGGCAGAATCACGCGGGCGATTAAGGAGAAGTGTGCGAACGCATTACTTCTCAAAGTGAACCAGATCGGGACGCTAACCGAGGCGGCCGAGGCGCGCCGGCTCGCCAAGGCGTCGGGGTGGATGGTGACGGTGAGCGCCCGCAGCGGCGAAACCGAAGACAACTGGCTGGCGGATCTCGCGGTGGCCTGGGGGGACCAGATCAAGGTGGGGGCGATTACGCAGTCAGAGCGATTGGCAAAATACAATCGCCTCCTTGCGATTGAGAATGAGACGGAGTGGTCGGTAAATCCTTGGCCCGCACTAAAAGATTAGCTCGGGACGCCTTTGTAGGTCGTGGTGGTGACGTCGCCGGTGCTGTAATAGTAGTTGCCATTGATGAACCCGGCCACGCCGGAGGCGCGACTGACAGGCAGGGCCGTCAGCTCGGTCCACGTGTTCGTGGTTGGATCGTACGCGCTGACATTGTTGACGGCATTCTGGAAGGTGGTTTCGCCGCCGAGCGTCACGATGCGGTTGTTGACAACAATCGTCGCGCTGGCGATGTGCGATCGGCCGAAGGGCATCGAGGCAAGGCTGGACCAGGTGTTGGTGGCGGGGTCGTAAACTTGTAGCGCCGCTTGCGGGGCTTCCGCGGCATCCTGATTCTGCTGACCGCCGACCGCGTAGACCTTACCGTTCAAACTGACCGCGCCCAGGTGTGTTCGCGCGGTGGGAATAGCGGCCTTGGCCACCCATCCCGCGCCGGGGTTGGTGATGTCGAACGCCCAGTGCTCCGAGCGATCCGTGCGGGAGAGATCCGCGCCGCCGAAGAAGTACAGAACGTTTCCGACGGCCGCCATCGCGCCGCCGCCGCGCGGTTGGGGAAGTGACGCAATGGTGGACCACGTGTTGGTGTCGACGTTGTAGACCTGGACCTGGCTGGTGGCGAAGGTTTGGGATCCACCGGGGCCGCCCGTGTAACCGCCGGCGATGTAGACGTTTCGTCCGACCGTCGCGGTCCCGCCGTGGGAGACTCCGCTGAGCATGGCGGCACGCGTGTTCCAGGTGTTGGTGGCGGGGTCGTAATAGTCGGAACGCGTCGAGTTGATGGCGCTGAAATCGGTATAGCCGCCAAAGAGATACAGGCGATTGTCGAAAACCGCGCTTTGCGCTTCGCCGCGACCGACGGCGGCCGGCGCTACCGTCGACCACGAAATTTGCGTCGAGAAAGGCGGATCGTCATTGTCCGCGATGAAGGCCGTGGCGGGAGAGTTGCCGATGGCATAAGTCGGATCCGCGGTGATCGCGAGCGCCAGGGATTCGGTTCCTTCGACGGTCGTGTCATTGATCGGTTTGATCGTGACGACCACGGACGAAGATCCGGCGGGGATGGTGACCGGAGACGCGATGGAGTTGTAATCGGTGCCGTTCAACGCGGTGCCGCTGATCGAGAATTTGACAGGCAGTGGAAAGGCGGTGGAGCCGGCGCGCGAGATCGTGAACGAGCCGCTGCCGCCACCTTCCGTGGCGCTTGCGCTGGTTTGGACGGAGACGGCAGGCAGCCCGCCGGTGTTGCTGTCGTTGTCTTTAATGCGAATGGTTGCCGCGCTGAATGACGAGACCCGGTATCTCTTGGAGGCCGCAACGGTCAGCGTAACCGCTTCGGTGCCTTCGACGATCTTGTCGTCAATCGGGCGGACCTTGATGACCAGGTTGCGAGCCCCGGCTGGGATGATCGCGATCGATCCAATCTTCCCGTAATCCAGGCCATTCCTCGCGAGACCACCGACTGCGAGGTTGACGGCAACGGCTTTTGATGTGGAGCCCGAGCGGTGAATCAGGAAGTCGCGGATGGTCGAGCCCTCGCGCGCCGGTTTCAGCGAGGTCGCGCCGATCGAGACGGTGGAGAGGGCGAGAAGAAAACGTGGCTCGAGGGCGTCAAGACAAACGACGGGGCGGCTTGTGCACTTCATGAGATGGGCCAGTTTACACGGGAACGATGCCCGCGCTACGGGAAACTTTGTACGTTATTTTGCGATCGGTACGACCTTCTGGACGAATACGTTCGTGCTCATAGTCGCCGCTTTCGCTGGATCGTCCACCGGGCGGAGGAGCGCGAGCTTCGCGCCTCTAAACTCGGCGACGTAAACGAAGCCGGTGGCGTCGTCTTCGGCAAGGTCGAGGGGATCCTGGAAATTAGTCAGGCCCCCGATGCCGCTGATGGTTTCCGTGATGACACCGTTCTTCCCCGGAACCAGGACCATGATATCTTTGCCGCCACTGAAGCGCGTGATCAGGATTTTTCCGTTGAGCGCTCCACCGAAAGCCTGGCTCTTGAATTCGAGCAGACCGTTGGGCGAGATGTGCTGGCCGAAGCTGTAGATCGGGAGATGGAAATTTCGATCGGGTTGGGTGCCTTGGGGATAGGCGGAGATTTCCAGGGGATCTTTGGCAGCGGTGGGGTTGGCGCCGTAGAGCGCATATTCGCCGCGCGACGGGTTGGGATGACCATAGTACGCGCCTTGTTCGACGCGGATCAGATAGTCATCCATCGTCTCCGGCACCCCCATGAGGGGCGGGACGCGCGTCCCGTCGTACGGGCCGAAGCGTTCTTCATCAATTCGGCGAGGGAAAGCTTTTTCAGCCGAGCCCGGCGTGGCGCCGCCGGCGGCAGATCCATTGGTGGCGGTGTAGAAATAACCGTTCGAATGCCAGAGAACATCAAACGCGACGCGCACGCCCGTGGCATAGGGTGCTACAAGCGCGCCCTTGGCGAAAGGGTCGTAGGTGCCGCCTTCCTCGGTCTTCACATCCAGCGCTTCATCAATCCGCCGGACATCCGCGCGGAGGATTGCCGCGGAAAGTAACCGCTCGGTGCGGTGACCCCACTTGGTGTCGGGCGCGCCCATGGCGGTGTGAGAGCCTTGCGACCAGTAGAGCGCGCGGTCCGGGCCGAACGTGATCTGGTTGTTCAGATGGTCGCGCCACGAGCGCGGGAGGTTAATGATCACGTCACGATAGTCAGAGAGTTCGGGTCCGGAGATCCGCGATATTTTACCGGTCCAGTCGTCGGCGCCTTCGAACGAGAATTCCCCGCGCTGGTTCTGCACGTACTGTCCATGACTGACCCAGAGGATGGGATTCTCAGCGGTGGCAATCGGATCGAAGCAGATGCCGGTGATCAGGCGCGGCTTGTGGTTCTGCTGGACAATGGTGTCGATCACCTGCTTATTGGAGAGCGTCCCGTCCGGTTTGATGTCCCAGCGGACAATGCTGCCGCGCATCATTCCCACATAAAGTCGATGGTCAGGACCGACCGCCAAGGCGGTGCAGATTCTTCCTTCGCCGACGGGCAGTTCCACTTTTTCAAACGCGACCGGAAACCGGCTGAGCGCCTGCCCACCGCCGGTGGTGAAGTTCATCCTGTACGGCAGGAGCGCCATGCCGTTCCGGTCTTTGATCTGACGGGTAACTTCAAATGTGTACTCGGTGCGCGGCTCGAGCATCGACTGCGGCTGAAGCACGATCGCGTCGCCCCCGGCAGAGAGCGTGACGGCCGCGGAAATATTCTGCCCGTCGCTGGCGCGATAGAGGCGCACGGCGCGGCTAGAGACGGTGCCTGGGTCAATCGCATGACCCGAGTTGAGATCGGCGGAGATAAAGGTGTTCGGCAGCACATCCTTCTCGCCATCACCCGGCCGCGTGATCGTGATCATCGTAACGCCGCTGGGATCGGCCATAAGTCTGCCGCTGCGGAAGTTCGCCCACGCCCACAGGCCCCCGAGGACAATCAGGGCAGCGGGAAGGAGGGTGGAAAGCACCGAGCGGCGCATGGGGACGGAGACGGTCATTTCATTACTCAATATCGGTTGAAAAGCGCGGCTGAAACGTTGGTGAGGACATCGTCGGCAGTCCTGGAAAAGAGTCATTATAGGACGGGGGTTTGTTTCAGATTATCGAGAATATTTGTAGGAACGACGCCTGCGTCGCGGCGGGTGTGCAAAAACCGCGACGCAGGCGTCGCCCCTACAGGGAAGGCAGTCGGTCCGCCGATGAGGTGAGTGGCGGTCGCTGGGCCGTCTGTTCATGGATGCGCGCTCGTATTTCATCCTCGTGCTGGCGATCGGATCATCTGGGTGTTCGGGCTATTACGGTCAGCGCGGAATTACCAGCGATGATGCTTCCCAGAAAATTCCCGCGATGAAGAAGGCCGCCGCTCAGAACGACCGCGGCGCGATGCCGGAGATGATCAAGGCTCTAGACAGTGATGACCCCGCGGTTCGTTTCTACGCGATTCAGTCACTTGAACGAATGACCAGGGAAAGTTTCGGCTACCACTATTTCGACGAAACTGAAGGCCGGCGCGATTCAATCCAGCGCTGGCAGCAATGGTTGAACGAACAGAACCCCCCGGCGAGTAAGCCGGCTAACCCGACCAGCAAGCCGTTGTCCATGATCGTGTGGTAACAGCAATGGTTCAGCATCACCTGGAACTGAAACTCGACAGCGATCCCGGAAGCCTCGCCGCCGTGCGCAAGGCGGTCGAGATGTTTTCCAGCAACAGCGGATTCAGCGAAAAAGCGGCGAATGATGTGGGCCTGTGCGTGAACGAAACGCTGGCCAACATCATTCGTCATGCCTACAGCGGGAAGACCGATCGCCCGATCGAGATTCGCGTCGAAGCGCACGATGATCGGCTGATCGTGCTGATCCGCGATTGGGGGGCAGGGGTGGATCCGTCCACCATTCCGCAGCCGCCCTACGATCCCCTGACGCCGGGCGGGGTCGGGCTTTTGTGCATCAAGAAACTCATGGATGAGGTAAGCTACACGCCGCAGTCGGATGGAATGTTGACCATGATGGTCAAACTCCGTACTTAACTGCACCGCGGCAGGTCTGATGGACGAACTGGCAACCGGAAACAAAGCACTTCCCACGTTTCGCAAGGAAGGCGACGCGATCCTGTTGTCACTGCGCGGGGAGATCGATCTTCATAGCAGCCCCGGCGTCCGAACCGTGCTTCTGGATCTGCTGACGAAGCACAAGCCCAAGCGCCTCGTGCTGAATTTGGCGGAAGTGCCGTACATGGACAGCAGCGCGATTGCGGTGCTGGTGGAGGGGATGCAGAAGCTCAGGAAGGACGGGGGAAAAATCTATCTCACGAATCTTCAACCCCGGGTGCGGGGACTTTTGGAGATCGCCCGGCTCGACACCATCTTCGTGCTCGTGAACGACGAGCAAGACGCGCTGAAGAAGTAATCCTTATTGATCCGATGTGAATGAAAGCGTCGCCAAGACGAGGCGCGCGGACTGCGCCAATTACGTGGCATCCGCGTCTCGCCCATGCCGCGCATGAAAGTGGATGATTCCGCGATGGTCAGCATTCTCTTTTCACCCGTGATCGCATTAGGGCAAGCCGCGATCTCCACCGTCGAATTCATCGGCGGCGTCGGTTATCTGATGCGCGACACGATCTTCTCCGTGCGCGACGCCCTCTTTGGCAAGCGCGGGCGAAGGCTGGGCTGGAAAAACCTGTGGACCCAGATGTCGCGGGTGGGCGTGCACAGCGTGCCCATCGTGTGCCTGGTGATTTTCTGCATCGGCGCGATCCTGGCGCTTCAAATGGCGCCGATCCTGCGGGACTACGGAGCGCTCCCCCAACTCGCGGACATCATCGCGATTGCAGTGTTCCGGGAACTCGGACCCCTGGTGGCCGCGATCGTGCTGACCGGCTTTGCCGGCGCATCCATCGCGGCCGAGCTGGGAACCATGGTGGTGTCGGAGGAAATCGAGGCGCTGGAAGCGGAGGCCATCTCACCGATCCGATTTCTCGTGGTGCCGCGCGTGCTGGCCACGACGGTCATGATGGTATGCCTTGCGGTGATCTCGGACCTGATGGGGGCGGCGGGCGGGATGGCAACATCACGCATCTTCGTCGGCGTCGGGATTCCGCAATATTTTCAGCACACGTTCAGCGCCATCAAACTCCAGGATTTCCTCACAGGTTTGATCAAAGCGGGCGTGTTCGGCGCCATCATCAGCAGCTTCGCGTGCTTTCTCGGTCTCGGTGTGACCGGAGGCGCTGAAGGCGTCGGGTCGGCAACCACGCGAACGGTCGTGCTGACGATCGTGGCGCTCATTATCGTCGACCTGATCTTCACGGCGGTGTTCTATCACCTGGGATGGTGACCGAAGAAATGTGAACACTGACTTGCTCTTCTTCTCTGTGCCTCCGTGTTCGAATTGAATGTCATGCCCGATCCCGCCGTCCAAGTTCTCGATGTCACCAAGACTTTCGGCAATCGAAAGATCCTCGATGCCATCCGTCTCGACGTGTTTCAGGGCGAAACGCTTGTGATCCTCGGTGGTTCCGGGTCCGGTAAATCCACGCTTCTGCGCCTCATGATCGGAAATCTTAGACCCGACGGCGGCGACATCATCGCCCATGGGAAAAACCTCTGCCGGATGACCCAGCGCGAGAGGGATGATTACCGCAAGACGATCGGCGTCCTGTTTCAGAGCGGAGCGTTGTTTAACTCAATGACCATCGCCGACAACGTCGCCCTGCCGCTCCGCGAGCACACCGATTTGGCTGAAGAGACCATCGCCATTATGGTGAAGATCAAGCTCGAGCTGGTCGGTCTGCGCGAGCACGCGAACAAGATGCCGGCGCAGCTTTCCGGCGGCATGAAGAAGCGTGCCGGCCTGGCGCGGGCCATCGCACTGGATCCAAAAATTCTGTTTTACGATGAACCCAGCGCCGGCCTCGATCCCGTGACGACGGCGGAGATCGACCAACTGATCTCGGATCTGAACCACAAACTCGGCGTCACCACCGTCGTTGTCACTCATGACATGGGCTCGGCATTCCGAATCGCGGACCGAATGGTGCTCCTGGATCGCGGGAAATTTGTGATATCCGGCACGCCTGAGCTGCTGCGGAATTCGCAGGACCCGCTCGTGAAGCAGTTCGTTCACGGTCTCACCGTCGGGCCCCTCACCGATCGGCAGCGCACCGGCGCGTACGAAGTGGATTTGCTCGGGGGAGAGCTTTAGGAGCCTGAATCGTGAAACGTGAAACGTGACAGAAGCCTACTTCTCACGTTTCACGTTTCACGTTTCATGATTGTTCATGACGACAGATCGCAACGCGTTCAAAGCCGGGCTGTTCATCATCCTCAGCATCGTGCTGATCCTCCTGGTGGTGGTCGGGATCACCGGCATCGCTCGGCTCCTGGAGCCGTATCAGCAGCGGGTGGTTTATTTCAAATTGACGGATGACGTCTCGGGCTTGCAGATCGGCGATGACGTGCGAATCGGTGGACTCAAGGTGGGCCTGGTCCGGTCGCTCGAGATCGAGCAGACGCCGGTTGCGGGGCAGAAGCCGCTGGTCGCGGTGAAGTTCCAGATGCCCAGGCGCTTAGTGCTGAAACAGGGCGCGCGCATCGCGGTGCAGGGCACGCTGACCGGTACGAGCTGGCTGAATATCGAGGACATGGGAACCGGGCAGCCGCTGCCGGATTTCGCGACGTTGATCGGAGCGCCGGGATCTTATGCTCAAGTGTTCAACGCGGTGGGCGAGGTCGCGCCGGAGATCCGGGACCTGGTGCGGGACATTCGGTCATCGACGCTGCCGAAGGCAAACGAGACCCTCGTCACGTTCAAAGCAACCGGCGATCGCGCCGGCGAGGCGATGGTCGAGGTGCGCGATTTGTTCGGCGAAACCAAGGGCGATTTCCGATCCACCGTCGCCAACCTCAATTCCGCGACCGGCACAATCAAGGACAAGCTCCCCGGTCTCCTGGAGAATGTGAACACGGTTCTCGTAAAGGTGCGCGCCAGCGTCGACAGTGCCTACGCGGCCCTTGACGACATCAAGCAGACGATGGTACACGCGCGCGAATTTGCGGGTGGAGCGCGATCGATCGTGACACAGAACCGCGGGAAGATCGACGGCTTCGTGACCAACCTGAAAACGACTTCGGAGAATCTCAAGGCCGCAAGCGCCGAGGTTCGTCGAAGCCCGTGGCGGCTGCTCTACAAGCCCGGCAAGGACGAACTGGCAAACCTCAATCTCTACGATGCCGCCCGGCAGTTCGCCGAAGGCGCCGGCGACGTCAGCGATGCCGCAATGTCGCTCCGCGATGCGATGAAAGATCCAAAGGCCGATCCGGCAACGTTGCAAAAACTCGTCGACAAACTGGACGATTCGTTCATCGGCTTCAAGAAAGTGGAAGACGGTCTCTGGAAGCAGGTCAAGTAGCCCTGATGGAATAGAGCTTGCATGCGTCCGGTGGAGACCCCATGTTCCGCCCGACCAGCAATCCCTTGATCGAATCGCTCGAACGGCGTCAACTCTTGGCCGCGACGCACCTTCGAATCGATGCCGGGGGAAGCGGATTCACCGGCGCCGGCGGGAAATCCTGGCAGGCTGACCGCGGCTTCGCCGGTGGGTCGGCCATCGTAGCGCCGTACGAGGTGGGGAAAACGACCGAGGACAAGTTGTTCTACACCGCGCGCGAGGGAACTTTCGGCTATTCCATCGCGGTGACGAAGGGTAACTACAAGCTCAAGCTCTCTTTCGCGGACTCCATCTCAACGGCGGCAGGACAACGACGCTTCAGCGTATCCGCCGAGAAGCAAGTGATCCTGAGGAACGCTGACCTCTTCGCCTCCGCCGGGGCAAAGTCCGCCTACACCCGAAACTTCAACATGACTGTTCGCGATGGCCGCCTGAGCCTGTGGTTTCAAGGAACCCGCGGGAGCGCGATTGTTTCCGCAATCGAGCTGATCCCCGTCTCCCCGCTGGGGCTGGAGTGGACGAAAATTGCCGATGCGCCGATCACGCGGTTCGAAAGCATGAGCGCATCGGTCGGTGGAAAGCTTTATGTGATGGCGGGATTTAATACGCCCGACATCAAAACGACCAAACGTTCCGATGTGTACGACCCGGCCAAGGGGACATGGACGCAAATCGCGGATGCGCCCGAAGCGCTCTCCCATGCCGGCGTCGCAACCGATGGTTCCCGCATCTACCTCGCCGGAGGTTTCGTCGGAGATTGGAAGGGCGTCAACACGCCGGTCACGGATCATGTGTGGATCTACAACACCGGCACGAATTCCTGGAGCGCCGGTCGGTCGCTTCCTTCCCCGCGCGCCGCCGGCGCGCTCGTGCGCGTCGGCCGCAAGCTGCACTTCTTCGGCGGCGTCGATTCCGGAATCAACGATTCCGGCACACACTGGGTCCTCGATTTTCGCAACGGCGGCAAGTGGAAAACCGCCGCCTCGCTCCCCAACCCGCGCAATCACCTCGGCTACGTCGACGATCAAGGCAAGATCTTCGCCATCGGAGGCCAGCATCGCCTGGACGAGGAGCGCGGCAACGACACCTCCGTCCACGCCTTCGACCCCGCCACCAACTCGTGGCACGCCATCGCCAGTCTCCCCGCCCCGCAGTCGCACATTCACAACTCGACGTTCGTCTGGAATGATCGCATCACCATGATCGGTGGCTCCACTGTCGGCCACGTCTCCATCGCGAACTTGACGCAGTACGATCCGAAGCGAAGCAAGTGGGTGACGATCGGATATCTGCCCGGCCCCAGAAGTGCCGCCACGGCAGCGCTGCTGGATGGCCACATCGTCGTCTCCGGCGGCACGTTGACCGAAATCTCCCCCCAGAAGACGACTTGGATCCTGAAATGATCCGGTCAAATGCCGATCACCGCCTGCTCCTTGTGCGACTGAAGCGACGCGGTGAAGAGTCGATGGCTCAGAGCCGTCTCACCGGGCGTGACACAGGTCGTAAAACTTCCATTCGTTTTTTCCCCTGACAGTTCAGACACGAACGCCGCCCACATCTGGAGCATCGCGTCGGTAAACCCAAACTCGAAGATGCCGCCGCTGATCGTTTTGTACGCCGGCTCGTAACCGATCTGAAGGTGTTGCCAGATCTGCTCGCCGCCGGTGTATTGAAGAAGCTCGAGGCGATTGGGGTCCATCGTCGACCAGCGGACGGAGGATCGGGTGCCGAGGATTTCGACATACCAGGTGTTCTTTTGTCCCGGTGAGATACGCTGGGTCTTCAGCGTCCAGGGAAAGACCCCTCCCTCACGGTCGCGGCTCGTTGTCAAGAGCGTGGCATTGTCCCACGTGGTGCAGGGAACGTTGTTTCCATTGCCGTCGGGACGCTCGGTAATGATCTTGGACAAAATCGCGCGCACATTCATCGGCACAAACCCCGCGCGAAACGGGACGTGGCAAACATGCATGCCGAGATCGCCCATGCAACCATACTCACCGTTGAACTCGACCTGCCGCTTCCAGTTGATCGGCTTGTTGGGATCGAGGTCGGATGAATGCAGGAAGCCGGTGTTTACTTCGAGAATCCGGCCGAATTCACTCCGTTCAATCATGCCGCCGATCCGCTGAACGCCTGGGTAGAAGGGGAATTCGCTGGAACAGCGGACCAAGACGTCGGGACGCTTTCCGACGGCCCCAAGAATCGCATCGTTGGCAGCCTTGTCGATGCCAAAAGGTTTCTCGCCGAAGAGATGCTTCCCCGCCTCGATCGCCGAGCAGTACATCTCGCGATGCAGATGATGCGGCACAGCGATATAAACCGCGTCAACCTCTTTGTTCGAAAGCACCTCGCGGTAATCGGTTGTCGCCTGCTTGATCGTCGGAATGTTGTTCCTGAACCATCCGAGAGAGCCTTGGCGCCCGCTACAGATCGAAACAATCTCCGGCCGCGCTGGCGCATCAACCAAATGACACCACCGCGCCGCCGCGCTGGCGAACTCCTTCCCCATCAAGCCCCCGCCGATGATCGCAAAGCGAATAATCTTCATCTCGTCGCATGGGCATCTTGCCCATGTTCTGTGTCTAAGTATGGACAAGATGCCCAGGATACCAGTCAATACCCAAGCTCTTCCTCCGTCTCGCCAATTGCCTCATCAATCATCTCCAGACCCTTCAGCAATACCTCGTCCTCCATAACCACCGGAGGGCTCATCCGAAGAATGTGACCGGCCGGAATCCACGCCAGTCCCTTGGCGAAGGCCTTCTTGTACACCATCTCCCCCGCCTGATTCAGCGGCTCCTTCGTCTTCCTATCCTTCACCAGCTCAATCCCCATCAGGCATCCCTTGGCGCGTACGTCGCCGACAATCTTGTGCTCCGTCAGCATCCGCTTCATGCGCGTCATCGCAAGCTCGCCAAGGTGCGTTGCGCGCTCCAGCAGATTTTCTTCTTCGATCACTTCGGTGGAGGCCAGAGCCGCGGCGCAGGCCATCGGGTTCCCACCATAGCTGGAGCTGGCCGAGATTTTTTCGAAACTCTCCTTGAACTGATCCCGCACCGCCACGCACGTCACCGGGAAACCATTCCCAAACCCTTTGCCGATGGCGACGATGTCCGGCACCACGTTCCAGTGCTCGCAGCACAGCCATTTCCCGGTGCGCGCCCAGCTCGTCAGCACCTCATCCGCCATCAGAAGAATCTTCCGCTCATCGCAGAACTTCCGCAGCTTCGGGAAAAAATCATCCGGCGGCATCACGCTCCCGCCCCAGCCCTGGATCGGTTCCAGCACAAAACCCGCCACATCATTCACGGTCGCCCGGTTGATGTACTCGTCGTAAAACTCGAGGTACTTATCCGTATCGATCGACCCATCCGCTTTCGACCACAGGGGCCGATACGGATTCGGCCGCGGGACCATATGCATGCCCGGCGCACGCACCCGGCCATAGACCGGCGATCGAATCTCCGCCAGCGAGACGGCCCCGTAGGTCTTCCCATGAAAGTCATAAAAGCACGAGATCATCTCGCTCTTGCCCGTGCCCGCCCGCAGCACGCGCATGCCCGCTTCGACCGCCGCCGTCCCGCAATCGTAAAACTGAAACCCGGACAAATCCCCCGGTAAAACCTCCGCCAGCTTCTCACACAGCCGCGTCTTGATCTCCGTCGTAAAATCGTGCGCGTTCATGAGCTGATTCGCATACTTCGCGACCGCTTCAGAAACCTTCGGATGACAGTGCCCGAGTGTCGTGACGTAAATGCCGGAAGAGAAGTCGATGTACTTGTTCCCATCAACATCCACGAGCACGCACCCATGCCCCGACTCGAAGGCCACCGGAAACAGCTTCACCTGCCCGCTTAATCCCTTGAAGTGCTTCGTGCATCGCGCATGAAGCTCTTTTGACTTCGGCCCCGGCGCCGGCACGTTCATGCTCGGCACCGCATCCAAATCCACATGCGCCCAGTACGACGATTTTGTTTCAGCAACAGTCATTGCTTTCCGCGTAGCATGGGCGTCTCGCCCATGCCTCCTCAAAATGCACGGGCAAGACGCCCATGCTACGTCTAATATCCCTTATCCCAATTCGGCTCAATATTCATCGCCGCCGTCTCGCTCACATACACATCGGTCTTCAAAAGCTGATGGATTGATCCCGGCACCTTTGGCGTCACCGGTCCGTGCAAACAAAGCCGCGTGATCATCCGCTGCCAGCTCGTCGCCGTGCCATGCACACCCAGTGCATGAATATCGATCCGGTTCTTCGCCTCGATCACCTGCGCCGGCCCGATCGTCGCCGACTTCGGTGGCACCGCCGCCAGATCCCCGCTCATTCCAAATGATCCATGCATCGAGTTCTGCGCCAGCGTATACGGCGACAACGTGCAGATCCGCGGCCCCATCTTCTTCCACTCCTCCAGCGGCGCATCAAACTCCGGCGCATCCGGCTCAACAAATGCCAAATGCCCCGTCCATCCCGGCCCGCTGTAACACCAATCCGCGCCGCCCAGATCCGTGATCCTTTTCCCGTAATCCTTCAGGTTCGCGTTAGTGAAGACATGCACCTGCTTCTCCGGCATCCGCAGTTCCGGATCCAGCGACGCGACAAAATTCTTCTTCATCGCATACCCAAACCCAAACGGCCACGTATCCGGCGCAATCTCATCCTTCTCGTTCGCATATTCATCCATCGCGAAAATGTGCACGTGCGAGCAGCTTTGCTTCAGCGCATTCAGCACCCTCGCCACCTGTCGATACAGCGGCACAGGGTTCGGTAGGATCATCACAACCTGCTTCCCCTCCGCCGCCGCCCGTGCGATCCGCCCGACCATCTCCGCCAGCACGATGAACGGAATATCCGCATCCTTCACCACGCGAATTTTCAAATCCGGATTCGCGTGCTTCTCCATCTCCTCCCGCTTGATCGCCCGGCAGCGCGCAATCGCCTCCACATCCCGAAACGGAACATGCTGCGACGGCGCATATCGGAACTCACCCATGAACTTAGCTCGCTTTCCTCGATCAGTTTCGCCACCCCCGACGAAGGTTGTTCGAACGCGAACATTTTAGTTAACTTGAATACCTGTCGCAATGGGAACAGACTCAAACCAGCTTCTCGCAGGGGCCTCGCAGATCTCCATCACCCCGCGGAAGTCGATTTTTCTCGCTGGCTACCCCCACGTCCGCCGCTACAGCACCGGCGAACACGATCCGCTCCTCTCGTCCGCTCTCTACCTTGAATCCGCAAGCGAACGCGTCATCTTCATCGCCAACGACATCATTTACGTCCCCAAGACCCTCGTCGCGCGCGCCCGAGATCGCATCTCCAGCAAAGTCGGAATCCCCGCCGGCAATATCCTCATCTCCGCAACCCACACCCACTCGGGCCCCAAGACGGTCAACCCTCTTGCCACAGAAGCCGATGAAGCGGTCCCTCCCGCGGACACTGATTACCTGACGTTTCTTGAAGACCAGATCGTCCAGGCCGGCATCAACGCCGCGCGCAACCCAAAGCCTGCCGAGATCGGTCTCGCCGTCGCCGATGCCACCGGCGTCGGCACCAACCGTCGTGATCCGGCCGGGACGAAAGATCTTTCGGTCCCCGTTATGCTCGTCCGCGACATCAAGCATCATCCCCTCGCCGCCATGCTCGTTTGCAGCATGCATCCGACCGTTCTCCACGAGGATTCCACGCTCATCAGCGGAGATTTTCCCGGGCTCGCCCGTCAACAACTTCAGCAAACGGTTCTCGGGAGCGATTGCCCCGTCCTCTATCACACCGGCCCCGCGGGCAATCAAAGCCCGCGCCATGTCACCAGGTCGAACACGTTTTCTGAAGCCCGTCGTCTTGGGAAAATTCTCGCCGACGCCGCGGCTAAGGTGCTCCCGAAGATCGAGTATCACCGGCAGGTCGATCTCGCATGTCGTCACGGCTTCGCTGAACTTCCCCTGCGGACATTCCCCAGCGAGAGAGAAGCGCAAGCAAAATTGGAGAACGCAACGTCACGTCTGCGCCACCTGCGCGAATCAAATGCCGCGCGGACCGAAGTCCGCACCGCGGAGGTCGATGGGTTCGGCGCCCAGGAAACGCTGACGCTTTCTCGCGCCGCCGCGCAAGGACGTCTGGCGCCCGCCGCGAAAAGTTGCATGCCGGCCGAGATCCAAGCCATCCTCATCGGCCCCTGGACCTTCGTCGCCTGGCAAGGCGAGTTGTTCGTCGAGTTCGCGCTCGAAGTAAAATCCCGCTGCCCCAACACCTTCCTCATCTCCTACGCCAATGGCGAACTTCAAGGCTATCTCGTCACCAACGAAGCAGTGCATGAAGGTGGCTATGAATCCAACAACGCCATTTTCCAAAGCCCCACGGGCGGCGAACTGCTCATTCAAAAAACGCTCGAAATACTGGTCGATCGATGCAACAAGCACTGAACGATCCCGTCTTGCCGCTCTTCCTCACCTTCGACCTTGGCACCACTCTCTATAAGTTCGCCCTCTTCGACAGCAGGGGGGTCATGCTCGGCGTGGAACGCATTGCTCCCCCGGCTGCCGACGGATGCGAGCTTCCAACCAAATTTTTCCTGGAAACGATCGTGACCGGTGCGATGCGGCTGCACAGTCGCTTGAGCGAGCATTGGAAGAACATCGTCGCCGTCTCGTTTGCCACGCAGGCGAACAGCTTCACGTTGCTTGATCGCGACAACAAACCACTCGTGCCGTTGATTCTGTGGCCTGACCAGCGTGCCAACGAGATCGCCGATGAGCTGAAAGAGATCTCCGGTATCGCCGGTTTTCGCGACACGACCGGAATGCCTCGCTTCGGACCGCTGCTCGGATTGGCCAAGCTCCACTGGCTTGTCGGCAAGCAGAAGTTAAGCCCGCGGGTGGCGCGTTTTTGTTATCTAAGCGATTATCTCACGGTTCTGATGACCGGCCATTTTTGCACCGAGGCCGGCGTGGCGGGATTGAGCGGCGCTGCTGACGTGCAGCACCTCCAATGGTGGCTGCCGGTCTTTAAGAAACTAAATATTCCGGTCGAATGGATGCCGCCGATTGTCCGTGCCGGGACGAATCTCGGCCCGATTCTTCCCACGATGGCCGATCTCCTGAAACTTCCCCGCACCTGCCGCTTCATCGTCGGCTGCCTCGACCAATACGCCGCCGCCATCGGCACCGGCACCGTCGAACCCGGTCAGATCTGCGAAACCACCGGCACCGTCCTCGCCGCCGTGAGCCTCTCCGATCACTACCAATCCGCTCTCGCGGAAAACGTCTTCCAAGGCCCCGCCTTTCGCGACGGTCAATTCTTTCAGATGCGCTTCTCCAGCACCTCCGCCAATCTCCTCGAGTGGTATCGTAACACCCTCCCCGACAAACCCTCGTTTCAATCGCTCACTCAAGCGGCCATCCAGGCGCCACCCACCGACCTTGAGATCGAACCGTATCACGACACCGGCCCAATCTCATCCTCGTTCCGTCACGTCCAACCCCACCACACCCCCGGCCAGGTCACCCGCGCCATCATGCAGCGCGTCGCCCGCTCCCTCGCAGAACAAGTTCGCGCCCTCTGCGGAACCACCCCGCCGAAAGAAATCCGCGCCGCCGGTGGCGCCGCCAAAAACGATTATTGGCTCCAGCTTAAAGCCCGCGAGCTTCAAATCCCCATCACGGCCGTCGCCACCGAGGAACCCACCAGCCTCGGCGCCGCCATCCTCGCCGCCAGCGCCATGGGTTTCGGAGAAGTAAATGCCCTCGCCGCAGAGTGGGGCAAAATTCGCGCAACGTTTACCCCTTGATCCTCCTTCACTTACGTTCAGCCTTGGGAACCCGCGAAATATCCTCCCGCCTTCTACGAATACCTCCGCACCTAACCCGGAGGTTTTCGATGTTGATCAAAGCAGTCAAACTAAGCGTCATTTCCATGGGCACACTCGGTCTCGCCGGAGGTCTGATCTTCGGCCGCGATCTCGCGAGCTACGTCAGCGCCTCCGCCCACTCGATTCGGACATCCGTCAAGGACAACGTCCCCGTCGAGTTCGAGCTTGGCCGCGCCCGCGATCTCCTGGACGACATCATCCCGGAAATGCACGCCAACGTACGCCTGATCGCCCAGCAGGAGGTCGAGATCGACAACCTGCGCCGCGATATCGACTCCAGCACCAAGGCCGTCCACGAACAGACCACCCAGGTCCAGAAGCTGCGTGATGCCCTTGCGACCAAGAACGATTCGTTCAGCTTCCAGCAGATCACCTACACCCGCGATCAGGTGAGAGACGATCTTGCGAATCGGCTTGAGAACGTAAAGGAGGCCAAGCTCGTTCTCGCCACCAAGCAGCGCCTGCTGGACAACCGCGGCAAAGGCCTCGCCGCCGCCATGCAGGCGCTCGAGCGAACTCGCGCCCAGAAGTCCTTGCTCGAAAGCCAGATCGCCGCCCTCGACGGCCAGAACCGCCTCCTCCAGGCCACCAGTATCGGCACTCTCAGCCAGATCGACAACAGCAAGCTTGCCCAGACCGAGAAGCTGATCTCGCAGATCAAGAAACAGCTCGACGTCGCCGAGCGTGTGCTGGCCCATGAATCCAAGTTCACGCAGGCGATTCCCGTTGAAACCGTGACCGAAAAAGAGGTCGTTTCGCAAGCCGACGAGTACCTCGCCTCCGCAAAGAAGTAGAGTGCTTAAGCGTAGCATGGGCGTCTCGCCCAGGTCTTTCATTCAATGCCTGGGCGAGACGCCCATGCTGGCAACAGAAGAAGCGACCGATGTCTCCCAAAGTTCCTCCATCTTCACTCCCTTGCATCGAGCAAGTTCGCGATCGCATGATCTCCGAGCTTGAGACGTTCTTGAGCTTTGCCTTGCGGAACACGACCCCGGCCGGCGCTTTGCTCTGCCCCGACGAAGTGAGAAGTTCCACTACGCCCTCCTCGTGGTATCATAAGCCCGTCCCACCCATCGCCGGGGAGAACACGTCGTGCTGATCCTGCGTTTGCGACAATCCGAGATCGCCCTCGCCGACGGTCGGCTGGATGAAGCGTTTCAGCTCGTCCACCAGCACAACCTCGCGAGCCACCGCCGAGGACAGCGCCTCGTCACCCACCTCGCAGAACGCTTCGTCAAACGCGGCAACGAACATCTCAAAGCCGCCCGCTTCAGCGAAGCTTTTACCGATGGTGAAAAGGCCTTCAAGCTCGCGGGAAGCCTGCCTGATGTCGTCGCCCTTCGCGCCGCCGCCGCCGATGCCATGAGCAACCTTCAGCGACAGGAGCAGCGTCGCCGGCAACTTGTCGGAGATGCGCGTCGCCAGGTGGATCAAGGTCGCCTCGACGCCGGCTCCCAACTTCTCGCCGCCGCACCCGCCGACGTCACGCGTGTCCAGCTCCTGCGCCAGGACATCGGCGATCGCCGCGCCCAAGCCGCCGCCGCGATCCGAGCCGCTCACAGCGCTCAAGACCGCGGCGAGCTTCATCTCGCCGCCGAGCAAATCGTCACCGCCCATGCCGCCGATCCCCACGACTCCGCAATCTCCAATTTCAAATCCGAGATCATCAACAAGCTTCGCGATCAGATCCGCACCTGCCTGAACGAAGGCCACCTTCACCGCGCCCAGGATCTTCTCCCGCGACTCCACCGCCTCGAAACTGATTCTCCTGAAACCCGAGAGCTCTCGAACATCCTCACCCAACTTCAATCCGCCTGGGCCCACATCGCCGCCACCGACTACGGTCAAGCAAGAATCACCCTCGCCCGCCTCATCCCCCTGGTCTCCGACGCCCGCTGGATCAAAACCGTCATCACCCACCTCGAACAAGCCGAGCAAGCGATCACCCAGATCCACACCGGCCCCCTCGCCTGGTTGAACCCCGATAGCCCGCGGTCAACGACCGCGCGGATCATCCCCGAAACCCAAGCACCTCTCCCCGCTCAACCTCACATGCCGGCCCACCTCCCATCCCAACTTCTTCTCCACGCCGACGGCATCGGGTCCTTCCTGATTCTTCGCCAGCCCACGATCACCATCGGCCCGATCAGCTCTCGCGACGCGCATGACATCGCGCTCATCGCCGATCCCAATCTCCCCTCGCTTCGCGTGCAGCGCATCGAAGACGATTACTTTCTCTCCACCCAACCCGGCTCGAAACCCAAGCTCCTCACGAACGGCGAAAAGCTCGAACTCTCCCCACGATGCCGTCTCACGTTCGCCATCCCCAATCCCGCCAGCACTTCCGCCGTTCTCGAGCTCACCGGGGCCAAGCTTCCGCGATCTGATGTGCGACGGGTGATCCTGATGGACCAGGATTTGATCCTCGGACCAGGCTCGCTCGCCCACATCCCCGCTCACACTCTGATCGAGCCGCTCGTTCTACACCTCCGCCAAGGCCAGATCTTCTGTCAGACCCGCCATCCCATTCTCGTCAACGACCGCCCCCTCGACCCGCGTCATCCGCTGCCGCTCAGCACCACTATAAAAATTGCTCAACTTTCTTTTGTCCTGGCTCCCATTTCCGCGGACAAACGCTAACGACATGTGGAACTTCCAATACAAGCACGGCGATCGCCCCCTCGACGGCTACACCATCCAACGCGGCGCGGGTCGTGGCGGATTTGGCGAAGTCTACTACGCCATCAGCGACTCCGGCCGCGAAGTCGCCCTCAAGGCCGTCCTCGGCTACGAGCAAATCGAGCTTCGCGGAATCAGCCAGTGCATGAATCTCAAGAACCCGCATCTGGTCTCGATCTTCGACGTCAAGCACAACCACCAGGGCCGGCCCTTCGTCATCATGGAGTTCGTCGGCGGCCCCTCTCTCCGCCAAATCCTCGACGAATCCCCCGCCGGTCTCGGCACCCAGAAAGCCGCTTTCTTCCTCCGCGAGATCGGCAAGGGCCTCACCTATCTCCACGACAACGGCATCGTCCACCGCGACCTCAAGCCCGCCAACATCTTCTTCGAAAACGGCTACGTCAAAATCGGCGACTACGGCCTCTCCAAGGTCATCGCCGCCACCGCCCACACAACCCAAACCGTCACCGTCGGCACCGTCCATTACATGGCCCCGGAAGTCGGCGCCGGTAAATACGACCGCGGCATCGACATCTACGCCATGGGCGCGGTCCTCTTCGAAATGATCACCGGCATGGTCCCCTTCAACGGAGCCAGCCCCAGCGAAATCCTCCTCAAGCATCTCTCCACCGAAGCCGACTGCACCGGCATCCCCGAACCCTTCTGCACCGTCATCAAGAAGGCAATGAGCAAGGACCCAACTCAGCGATATCAAAGCATTCAGGAGATGGTCGAAGCCGTCTTCGGCGCTGAACACGTCCGCCACAGCGTGTCCGTCTTTTCGCCCGATCAGCTTTCTGTTGTCGCAGCCCATACGGCACAGCGAATCCCGGCCGGCGGCGGTGGGGGAGTCGCGGTCGGCGGTTCCTCATCCCACGCCAGCGCCGCTGCTCCCGCCACCACCGCAAAAGATCCCTGGCCCGCGCTCGCCGATCGCATGCACAATGTCAGCAACCGTGTCGCTCAGATCGGTCTTCGCGCGTTCGGCATGGAACCTAATCCCAACGCTCCGTCATCCCGCACGATGGCGGTAGAACCCGCAATCACCGATCCGCTCACCGGCCGCCAACGCTTCACCATCGCCATCATCACCGCCGCCGTCGCCGGTATTGTCGCAGGCTGCTTCCCCAGATCCCGCGGCGTCGAACCCATCGCAGTCATGCTCTTCGTCTGCCTCGCAGGGTTGGGCGGCGCGTTCGGCGTCGTTGTTGCCGCCAAGCACCTCACCCCCCAACTCAAAGACCAATCCGAGCTTATTCACCGCTTCGCCGCCGGCGGACTCTCCACGCTTCTCGCCGCGCTCTTCTCGCTTCCATTCTGGGTTGAAGGGTGGATCGGTCACGACATTGCTTCGATCTGGGTGCCGATCATGGCTCCTTTGTTCTGCATGAACTCTCAAGCGTGGACGCTGACCAACCGCAAGCAACGCGTCGATTTTTGGGAGACCGCATTCTCCGCGGGTCTGTTCGCGCTGGTGATCGGCTGGATGTTCGGCTCCGGCTCGTCCACCGCCGTTATCACCGTAGCCGCCATTTGCACCCTCACCCAGATCCTCGCTCCGTGGGATCCGGATGCGCCACGACCTCAGCAGAACGTGAAGCAAAGTTTGAAGTCCCGATTGAGCGCTCAGTTCACGACGCCTCCATCTGACGGTTCTCCGCCCCCTGTCCCCGGCGCTATCCCGGCGCCCGGTGCTCGCTTTCAGTCACCGACCCTTCGTGCGTACAGGTGGCGGACTGTCAGTTCGCTCGCGCGCCTGATGTGGCTCCTCGCCATGATCGTGTGCTTGGGCTTCGGCGTTGCGCTCAGCGTCGCCGCCGCCTCATGCAGCAGCCTTGATTTTCCGCCGTATCTTTCGATCGGCCTCACCTCTCTCTTCGCTGCCCTGATCTGCGGAATACAGATCTGTCGCAGCCGCTTCTACGGCTGGATGAGCTACCTCATCAAGCCGGTCCTCATCATCGCCTGCGCCGGCGCCATCTTCGGCTCGTCCTTGCAGCTCGGCATGGCGAACCTCCGAGGCGACAATTTCATCATCGCCATCTTCCTCCTCGTCGCCTGCGGCCAGGCGTTGTTGGTCGTCCCCTTCATTCCAGCACGCAAGGTTATCCCCAACGCCGCCAGTGAGTCCGAATCAACAACCGCGGCGGAACAACCTCCTCCACTCCGCTGGCAGCGTCGCCGTGCGGAATGGATGAAGCGCCGCGCCCCGCGCCACCACCGCCGCGGGATCTTTCCCCTCTACAATTTCTCCAGCGTCTTGATCCTTGTCGCCTTCATTGTGACGCTTGCTTACGCCATCAATGTTCCCGAAGCGCTCTCGGTTGGCCTGCCTGATGCGCAGACAGCCAGAGAACTCCATGAGAAAATCTTCAACGGCTACCCCGCCTGGCCCGAGCTGCTCAATCGCCTCCTGGTCGCAGCCGCCGTCTTGCTGACTCTCTTGACGATTGCCCTGACTGCCATGACCCGCCGCCACGACGGTATCACCCACATCCTCCGCGGCATCTTCGGCGTCGCGCTGCTCATCGCTTCCGCGGGCATGATCCGCACCGGCTTTCGCGCTTCCGTCTGGAGCGCCGTTGCGCAACAAGTTCAACAGGACCACCTCGGAGCCTCGATCGCACTTTTTCTCGATGGCTTCAAATCAGAAGCGCTCTCGGTCGCCTGCATCATCTTCGTCGTCGCCGCTGTTTTACTGGCCTGGACCCCTCCCGCGCCCCGGATCGAAGGCGCCCCCGCGCCCAAGCCGGATGGAGCCGCCGCATGAACTTTCCACGCGCTGCGCTGCTTCTCATGTTGTCCTGGACAGCGGTCGCATTCCCACAAACCTTCCCTTCCACAGCCCCATCCAAACGCTGGGCCACCGATTTCAGCGCCTACCTCCGATCCCACCCCGGCAACTGGATGCTCGCAACGTCCGTCCGCCCCGCCCTCACCCCCGAAGAAGCCCTCGCCGATGCCCGCCGCCAGGCCGCGCGTAGCTTAGCGATCCAAATGCTACCGCGATTCAGCAACCAGCCTTGTGTCGCCTGGCTCCAGCGCCGCCTCGAAGCATCCCTCCTGGCCGGCCAGTGGATTCAAGACCAATCCATCACCGCAAACCAACGACCCTACGGCACCATCTGGAGCGCCTCCTTGCTCATCAACGCATCGCCAAAAAACTACAGCAGCCTCGTCGCCGAGTTCGAGCGCGAATTAGCCGCCCAGCGCTCCCGCTTCGCACGCATCGTCGGCTATAGCATCATTCTCGCCCTCGCCGTCGCGTGCCTCTTCCTCATCGCCAATTCCCTCACCCGCGGCTTCCTCCGCTTCCGACTCGCGATCGCATCCCTGGCCATCGTCGCCACCGGAATCTTCGGGATCATGCATCTGATATGATGCCGCGATTCACCCCATGCCCCAAGCATCCGAAGCCGACAAATATCTCCTCGATCAGATCGCCGCCGGTAACACCGATGCCTGGTCGCAGCTTGTCAACCGCTACCACGGCCGGCTCCTCGCATTCGCGCGCTCGCGCCTCCCCAAATCCGCCGACCCCGACGACTTCGTCCAGGAAACCTTCCTCCTCTTTCTCCAGTCCTTCCGCACCTTCCGCCGTGACGCCAGCGTCGAAACATTTCTCTTCACCATCCTCCGCCGCCGGATGATCGACCACTACCGCGGCCGCAAGATGCCCACCTGCGCCATCCAGGACCAGGCTGATTCCCTCGACACCGACCACCGCCAGGCGACGACGGATCCGCAAAGTCCCAGTTGGTACGTTCGCAACGATGAGCAGAGCGACCTTCTCGAGCAAGCCATCGCCGCCGGCCTCGAAGGACTCACCTCCCGTCTCCGCGATCAGCAAAAGCTCAACGAGCTTCGCGCAATCGAGCTGATTTTCTACGCCCAGCAGCGCAACAAAGACACCGCGCGCCTCTGCGACATGGAGGAAAAACAGGTTGGACTTCTTAAGTTCCGCGCCCTCGAGCAAATCCGCGACAACGTCACCGCCCACCTCACCGCCAACCAGCGCGATGCTCTGAGAAGTTTCCGCTGGGAAGACGCCACCGCCGCCGACTCCATCCTCACCCGCGTCTGGGAAAACCTCCGCCCCACCTGCCCCAAACGAAGCACCCTCGGCCGCCTCCTCTTAGGCACCATCGAATCCCCCTGGAAAGACTACGTCGACTTCCACGTCCACCACTTAGGCTGCCGATTCTGCCAAGCCAACCTCGAAGACCTCAAACGCGAGTCCGCCGCCGCCCCCACACAGCTCCGCGAGCGAATCTTCCAATCCACTGTGGGATTTCTCACCCGCGCCTGACAATGCTCAAAATCGCCCGATTCAAACGTTATCACTGTTGTTAAACAACCCTGAGGAGCCAGAATCGCCGGAAAGAATTTTTGGCGGCACCGATAAAATTGATCAGTTTTCTGTTGACGCGCGTACGCTCGATTGCTGTAATCCAATCAGGTTGCGGTGGTTTGATGTCCGCCATCTTAGCAGCCGGACATATTGACAAAGGGTAGTCTGAATGCAACGGCGCAGGGGCTTTACACTGGTAGAACTGCTCGTGGTGATCGGAATCATCGCGGTCCTGGTCGGCATCCTCCTTCCCACCTTGACCCGCGCAAGGGAGGCCGCCAATCGCACCGCCTGCCTCAGCAATATGCGGCAATTAGGGACCGCCCTGTTGGAATATTCCAATAAGTACAAGGGTGGGTACATCCCGATCGGGTACATGGCTATCAAATCGGGAGGTTCATATGCGCATCAACGCGCATGGAATTATGCTGCGCTCTACAACCGTGCTGTTTATGCCCCAGTCATTTTGGGATGGCTGGTGGAAGCCCGCCTGATTCGTGATGGAAAGACATATTACTGCCCCAGCGAAACCAATCACCAGTGGCTTTACAATGCCGAGGGTGGGGCCTTTAGCGACTTGATCTCTGCCAATCCTTGGCCATTTCCTCCGGCAGGTAATGGTCAGGAAACCCGATTCGGATACTCTTCCCGACCGACGGTGGGCTGGGTGATGCCTCCACCCGCGGCAGGCACCGGTGCGCAGCAATTTGTAAACATTCTCGACAAACCGGTTCCCATGCCAAAGTGGAACAACTTTAAGAACAAGGCGATCCTCGCCGACGCGAATGTCAACCCCAAGCACTTGGATACGCGGCACAAGAAGGGCGTGAACGTCATGTACGCCAACGGCGGAGCGAAGTGGGTTCCAAAAGAGCAGTTCATCTATCAAACCCCCGCCGGACAGTTGTGCGATTACGCAAAAAACACCTATCTGGGGAGCGAAACCAGCGCGTTTAACTCAGTTTTTAATCCGGGCCAGTTGAATGATTATTTCCTCCAGGCACAGACGCCCCTCGCCAATCCAACCGGCTTGTGGGCCGACTACGACAAGTATTGATCGATACAACGCGCAGCCCGCGGAGTCCATTCCGCGGCTGCTCTAACGAACACGCGCCGCGGGCGCGAGGGCACCAAATCGAGAGAGTGAGGACCCGTCAGGTACGGGTCTGCGGAATCATTCCAAGAGTGAGGACCCGTCAGGTACGGGTCTGCGGAATCACGTCCTTTTTTCAAATAAAGCGAGGGTCGCATGATCAGGTCTAATAATAAGGTGGCGGTTTTTGCCGCGCTGGCTATGGCCTGCGCGCCCGTAGTAGCATCGGCAACGGTGCTGTTCTCCGACGATTTCGACGCTGGTGCCTCCGCCACGCGGTACGATATCTACGCCCAGGATAACGACACGGCCGTCGAGCCGGCGGTTTACAACCCCACCGACTACGACGCCGCCGCCAACTACAACTTCAACTACGGCGGGTTTACCCATTGGTACACCAAGACCGATGCAACCCTCGGCTCTCGGCTGATCCCGTCCGCTCCGCATTCCGTCGGTGCCACCACGATCGGCTTGAAACTTGAAGTCAACAACCTCTCGCCGTCCGGCACCGCAGTCATTAATCTCTATCCCAAGCTCGCCCAATATCTCGGCGGAGTGCTCCCCAGCGGCGACGTCAAGATGACCTTCGACGTCTGGATGAACTACAACGGCCCGTTCGAAGGCGGCGTCGGCTCAACCGAATTCCTCGCCGCCGGCATCCAGCAGCAGGGCGGCGGAATTGGCGCCGGCATCCCGGTGGGCGATCCCGGGCTTACCGGGCTCGGGCTCGCCGTCGATGGCGAGCGCGGGAACACCTTCGACTACCGCTTCTACTCCAAAAACACCCGCCAGGGTGGAGCGCTCGCACTCGAGCAAGAAGCCGGTTACCTCGCCCAGGACGAGGGGACAGGACTGCCCGGTCCCGCCGACGGCCGTAACAACTACTACGACACCCCATCGAGTCTATTTCCCTTCCTCAATCCCAACGACGCCAACGACGTCTGGTACGAAACTCCCGGCAGCGTCGGAAAGCATTGGACCACGTTCGAGGTCAAGCACGAGGACGGGATCGTCTACTATTACGCACAGCCTGCCGGAGCCGTCAGCAGCACCCTCATCGCCGCGCGCACCGACGAGCACACTTCATCCGGCCACGCCATGGTGGGTTACGCGGACTTCAACTCCGGGGTCGCCGCCGCTGAAATTGGCGACGGCGCGGGGCCCTACGGGGATCACAGCTTTGGCGTCTTCGATAACATCGTTCTCGAAACCGTCACTCAGACGCGGCCCAAATGGAACGTCAACGCCAGCGGTAACTGGTCCGACAGCGCCAACTGGCTTAACGGCGTCCCCAATGCGCTCGATAAAGTCGCCGACTTCACCAATGCCATCAGTGGCTCCGGCAAAACCATCACCGTGGACGCCAACCACACCGTCCGCTCGATCATCTTCGATAATGCCCAGCCCTACACCCTCGCCGCCGGCGGTGGGAGGATCATTTTGGATTCCCTCACCACCGGAATCCTCGGCACCATTAAGGTCAAGAGCGGCAGCCATACCATCAACGCGCCAGTCGATACCAACCGCATCCTCTGGACCGACATCGCCACCGCAAGCTCACTCACCATCAACGGAGCCATTACAGCAACCAGCGCTACCCGATATCTCAAGAAGACCGGCGCCGGAACGCTTATCCTCGGTAGCAACGCCAACGCCTGGACCGGTGACACCCGCGTCGAAGGTGGTACGCTGCGACTGGCGGCCAACAATGCCATTCCAAGTCCCTACAACACCAGCGTCAGCGCCGGCGCAACGCTCGACACCAACGCCTTCAACTTCAGCACCGCAACCCTCACCATCAGCGGCGGAAGCGCGATCGGGTCCGGTACCATCACTTCTGAAAGTCACCTCCGTTCCACCAACGGAGGTCTCATCGCCGCAAACCTCAACTTCGCGCCCACCACCGGGTTCACCGGTCATCGCGAACTCGTTTCCGCCACCGCGCCGCTCACCATCAGCGGTAACATCAGCGGTACGCCCAAGCTCCACCAGTACAGCACCGGCACCAACCCCACGATTATCCTCAGCGGACTCAGTACTTACACCGGCGCAACGGCAGTTCGCGGTGGAACCCTCGTCGTCGCCGCCAATGCTCCAAACGGTGCACCCGGGGCCTTGGGTAACTCCACCACCCCGGTCGAAGTCGGTGATTCAACCGTCACCCCACTGACCGCGGTGCGCGTCGCAAGCACCGCCAACGTAGTCGGCACGTGGAACCCGGGCACCGGGCAACTCACCGGCGCGGTGCCAACCACCCTGGACGGCGTCACCCTCGCCATCAACGACCGCATCCTGCTCAAAAACCAGACCGACGGCACCGCCAACGGTGTGTTCGTCCGCACCAGCGCCACCGTCTGGGATCGCGTCGCCGAACTCAATGAATCCATCGAGCTTCAGTACGGAACACAGGTCGCAATTACCGCCGGCACCATCAACATCGGACGCAAGTACTACCTCTTCGACGGAAACGTTATCAATACCGCTACCCAGACCTGGGGTCAGGAAATCGTCAATGCTTCGCTCCTCACTGGAGGCCCGATCAACATCGGTCGCAACGTCAATGTCCTGAACACCGTCAACAGCGGAACATCCACCCTCGGCGGAAACACCGCGCACGTCTCAACGTTCTCCGGCACCGTGACGCTCAACAGAGGCACAACCCTCACCGCTGCTGCCGGTGGTACGGTCATTTTTAGCGGAACCATGAATGCGAGCACCGTCAACCTGACCAAGGCCGGCGCCGGAATCGTCGCCGCCAAAAACTTCACTTCCAATTCGCTCAACGTCAGCACCGGCACCGCAACCGTGATCGCCAACGGCGGCAATTCCGCCATCACCTACCTCAACACCCTCACCATCGGCGCCGCCGCCGCCCTGGACCTCAACGACAACGATCTCGTCGTCAACAGCGGCAGCTTCAGCACCCTTCAAGGTCTCGTCCTCGGCGGATATCGAGCCGCGCCTGATTCCGCTGCCACCGGAATCGTCTCCGGCACCAGCCAGACCGTCCACGCCGGTACCACGATCCTGGCGCTATTCGACAACGCGCTGATCGGTTTCGCCGACTTCCCCGAAAACAGCGGTAACACGATTGCCCCCAACGCCATCGCCGGGAAGTACACCTACATCGGCGACACCAACTACGACGGCCAAGTCAGCGCCCAGGATTACACGGCCATCGACGCCAACATCGGGACCAGCCAGCCGCTGGGCATCGCCTGGTTCTTTGGCGACACCAATTTCGACGGCAACATCGACGCCACCGACTACACCGGCATCGACGCTTCTCTCGGCCTGGGTCAGGGAAACCCGCTAGCCGTCAACGGCTTAGCCGCCGTCCCAGAACCCGCTTCCCTCAGCGTCCTCGGACTCGGTGCCGTCGGACTGTTGTCGCGCCGCCGTCGCACAAGTCTGTAGTTTGTTCAAGCCTTGGCTCTCGTCTTGACGCGGATGCACGCTCCCGCAGCGTGCATCCGCGTTTCTTCGCGCCGGATTCGCATTTCCCGAGTTGTCCAATCCCCCGATCCTCCCGTAAAACGCGCCCATGAATTGTCTTATCACCTCAGGGACGTTTTCATGAGAGTCTGGCCCGGCAAGCCCTACCCCCTCGGCGCAACATGGGATGGATCAGGCGTCAACTTCGCCCTCTTCTCCGAAAACGGCGCCAGGGTCGAACTCTGCCTTTTCAACGATCCCGCTGACACCAAAGAGCACACCCGAATCACCTTGCCCGAAAAGACCGACCTCGTCTTCCACGGCTACTTCCCCGACATCGAGCCCGGCCAACTCTACGGCTACCGCGTTCACGGCGACTATGACCCCGAGAAAGGCCATCGCTTCAACCCCTACAAGATCGTGCTCGATCCCTATGCCAAGACCATCGGTCGTGACGTGAAGTGGGATGACACCCTCTTCGGCTATCCCATCGCGCCGCCCGCTCTTCCTCAAGCCGCCGATGCGGACCTCATTCGCGATGAACGCGACAATTCCGCCGTCGCCCCGCTTGCTTCCGTACTCGATACCGCCTTCACCTGGGGCGATGATCGCCCGCCCCGCACCCCCTGGCATCGCACCCTGATCTACGAAGCCCACGTCAAGGGCCTCACCATGCGCAACCCTAAAGTGCCCGAAGCAAAACGCGGCACCTACGCCGGCGTCGCATCCGAAGCCGTCATCAAGCACCTCCTTGACCTCAACGTCACCGCCATCGAGCTTCTTCCCGTTCACTATCACCTCGACGATCGCAATCTCGTCGAACACGGGCAGGTCAATTACTGGGGCTACAACACGCTCAATTATTTCTCACCCCACGTCGGCTACGCCTCCCGCCAATCCCCCCAAAAGAGCGTCCAGGAATTCAAGCGGATGGTCCGCGGCCTCCATGCCGCCGGCATCGAAGTCATTCTCGATGTCGTCTATAACCACACCTCCGAAGGCAACCACCTCGGTTCCACCATGAGCTGGCGCGGCATCGACAACGCCAGCTACTACCGCCTTGATCCCAAAAACCCGCGCCACTACACCGACTTCACCGGCTGCGGCAACACGCTCAACATGATGCACCCGCGCGTCCTCCAGCTCATCATGGACAGCCTGCGCTACTGGGTCATCGAGATGCACGTCGACGGCTTCCGCTTCGATCTCGCCAGCACACTCGCCCGCGAACTCCACGAAGTGAACCGCCTCGGCGCCTTCTTCGACATCATCCACCAGGATCCCATCCTCTCGCAGGTCAAGCTCATCGCCGAGCCCTGGGATGTCGGGCCCGGCGGATATCAGGTCGGCAACTTCCCCGTCCTCTGGACCGAATGGAACGGCAAATACCGCGACACCGTCCGTAAGTTCTGGAAGGGCCAGGGCGGCACCGCCTCCGAAATGGCCACCCGCCTCGCCGGTAGCAGCGACCTGTACGAAGACGACGGCCGAAAGCCCTACGCCAGCATCAACTTCATCACCGCCCACGACGGGTTCACCCTCCAGGATCTCGTCAGCTACGAGCAAAAACACAACCAAGCCAACGGAGAGAACAACCGCGACGGCTCCGACCACAACGACAGTTGGAACTGCGGCATCGAAGGCCCCACCGATGACCCCAACATCATCCTCACCCGCGAGCGCCAGAAGCGAAACCTCTTCGCCACCATAATGTTCTCCGAAGGCGTCGCCATGATCCTCGGCGGCGATGAACTCTCCCACACCCAGAACGGCAACAACAACACCTACGCGCAGGACAACGAACTCACCTGGCTCGAATGGAATCTCGACGAGCGACGCCAGAAGTTCTTAAACTTCTGCAAGCGCTGCACACGCATCTGGCGCGAGCAGCCCGTCCTACAGCGACGCAAATTCTTCCTCGGTCGTCCCATCCGCGGCTCCGAAATCAAAGACATCAGTTGGTTCGAGCCCAGCGGCAACGAGATGAGCGATGAAGCCTGGAACTCCGGATTCATCAAGTGCCTCGGCGTGCGGGTTGCCGGCGATTTGATCAACGAGATCGACGAGCGCGGCGAGCCGATCGTCGGCGACACCCTTCTGCTGCTCCTCAACGCCCACTGGGAGCAGATCCATTTCAAACTGCCAACAACCCGCGACGAACACGTCTGGCAAACCCTCGTGGATACTGATCGTCCCGAAAGTCCCCCCAAGGTTTTCCACGGAGGCGACGAGTATCCGCTCTTCGGTCGTTCTCTTGCACTCCTCCGCACCATGCCCGCCGAGCAGGCGGGACAGCCGTTCTCCCCGCTGCAAGTCAAAAACCTCCGGAAGGAAGCCGAACGCGCCGGCCAGCCGTCACCCAAGGATACGCCCCGAGTTTGAGGCCGTCATGGTGACCAGCGCCTTTGGTTGGCGGCCCCGCTTACGGGGCGCGGATTTCCAATGCGAATCAGGCGCGAGAATTAAACAGAATCCGTATAAGAAGCCCCCACCCCAGCCACTTCTCCAAACAACGCATCCACAAACCGCTCCGGATCAAACGTCTCAATATCCTCCGGCGTTTCCCCCAGCCCAATAAACTTCACCGGAATCTGAAGCTTATCCCGAATCGACAGCACCACCCCGCCCTTCGCCGTCCCATCCAATTTCGCCAGCACGATTCCGGTCACGTTCACCGCCGCCGAAAAATTCTTCGCCTGGGCGATCGCGTTCTGCCCCGTCGTCGCATCCAGCACCAGCATCACCTCGTGCGGCGCGCCCTCGATCCGCTTGCTCACCACATCCCGAATCTTCGTCAGCTCCCGCATCAGATGTTCCTGCGTGTGCAGTCGCCCCGCCGTGTCCACGATCAGCACATCGATCCCCCGCGTCTTCGCCGCCTCGCACGCATCGTATGCCACCGCCGCCGGATCCGCTCCGCTCTTATGCTTCACGATCTCCACCCCAAGCCGCTCGGCCCAGATGGTCAACTGCTCCACCGCCGCCGCGCGAAACGTATCGCTCGCGCACAGCATCACCTTCTTACCCATCTGATTCTTAAGCAGCCACGCCAATTTCGAAATGCTCGTCGTCTTCCCCGCTCCGTTCACGCCCGCCACCATGATCACCGTCGGCCCGCTTGCCGCAAACTTCAGCTCCCGAGTCTCCGCTCCGCCCCAGCCGCGCACCAGCTCCTCGCGAAAGATCTGCCCCGCCTCGTCCTGGTTACGAATCTTCCCCAGCCGCCACCGGTCCCGAATCTCCCCGATAATCCGAGTCACGTTCGCCACCCCCAGATCCGCCCGGATCAGCTTCGCTTCCGTCTCCGTCAAAAACGCATCATCAATCTGCCGCCCCGGAATAAACAGCGTCCGCACGTCGGTGTTCAACACCTCCGTCGTCTTCTTCAGCGCCCCCTTGAGCTTGTCCAGCGTCTTCGAAAAAAATCCCATAATGCCCTGCTACACCCCACCCACGCCTTCTTCCTTCCCTTCGTGCCTCCGTGCCTCCGTGCCTTCGTGCCTCTCTCCCTTCACCTGCCCAATCTCCTTCAACACCGCATCCAAAACCCCATTCACAAACGACGGACTCTGCTCCGTCGAAAAACTTTTCGCCAATTCAATCGCCTCATCCAGCACCACCCGAGGCGGCGTCTCCCCCGCCGTCAGTTCCCAAACCGCCAGCCTCAAAATCGCCCGATCCACACCCGGCTGCCTCCGCACCGGCCACTGGGGCGCCAACCGCTCCACCCACGGGTCCGCCGTCTCCCGATGGTCCCACGCCCCCTCCGCCATCCGCAGCCCCAGCCCCCGCGTCTCATCATCCGCCTGCGCATCCTCCGCCACCCCGCTCGGCACCTCCGAATCCTTCCCCCCATGCGCATCCCAAAGGAACAACACCTGCATCGCAATCTCTCTCGCCTTGTGCTTCTGCAACATCAACCATGACACTACCCCCGCGCCTCCAAACCATCAACCACGCCTTCTCTCGCCCGCCGAGACAGAGCAACCGCCTGTGCCTTTTTGTAGGGGCGACACTTGTGTCGCCCTTGTTTCTGCGCCAACAACATTCGGGCGACACAAGTGTCGCCCCTACAAGAAACCGGTCCATCTTTATGCTCTGTCCATCACGATCCCCGGCACTTCCCCACCACCCCAATCATCTCCACCGCCGCCTCCGCCGCATTCTTCCCCGCATGACTGTGTTTCCCTCCGGCGCGATCTCTGGCCTGCTCCTCCGTCTCCGTCGTCAACACCCCAAAAATCACCGGCACCCCCGTCTCCAACGCAACATCCATGATCCCCCGCGCCGCCTGCCCCGCCACGAAGTCAAAGTGCGGCGTATGCCCCCTCACCACGCATCCCAAACAAATCACCGCCCCCACTCTCCCGCTCATCGCCAAAATCTTCGCCCCCACCGGCAACTCAAACGCCCCCGGCACCCGATGAATCTCAATCTGCTCATCCGCCGCCCCCAACTCCTTCAGCCGCCCCAGACACCCCGCCAAAAGCTCTTCCACAATCTCCCCATTAAACCGCGCCGCCACGATCCCCACCCGCTCCCCCGCCTTCAACCCTCCCCCCGAAAACTCCGGCGATTTGGTACTCACAACCACCACGTTAAGCGGCCCCCCTAAAAAATAAAACCAAATGATCCAAGCGCGAGAATTAAATGGAATCCGTATAACACCCCCGCCTGGTTTACGAATCTTGCTTTGCCGAAGCCCGCGCCCCGCAAGCGGGGCCGCTAACCCTAGGCGCGGGAATTTAGTGGGATCTGTATTAATTCTCCGCCCGGCGGAAGTCGGGTCGTTGGGAGAGGGAGATGATTCGGCTCCACCAGCGCATGAATTGCACGGCGGCGTAGGCGACGGGGAGGAGCATCAGCAGGACGGCGGCGGAAATGGGGTCGACGAATCCGGCGGCGAAGGCGACGTCGTAGATGATGAGCCAGAGCAGGCCGTAGAGCATGATCATCTGACCGGCGATGCGGGTTTCGTGGCGCTTTCGCATGCGCGAGGCGATTGCGATGAAGACAAATCCGGCGAGGAGCGGGGCGAGGAGGGCGGGGCGGATGTGGAGGGCGCGGCTGATCGAGTGGTGGCGCGAACTGCTGGTCCAGAGGGTGTCGCCGATTTCGAGGAAGATGAGGACGGCGTCGATGAGTGCAAGTCCGCCGAGGACGGCCCACATGTGGGCGCGGGTGAGGGGCGGGCGTTTAAGTTCCCAGCGGTAGGCGATGAAGGAGAGGATGGCGGTGTGGTTGAAGAGGACGAGGGGGTGCCAGAGGAGGGGCACTTCGGGTGCGGGAATGATGGCGTGGAAGAAGCGGATGAGTCCGAGCGTGATCAGGCCGAGGGCGACGAGGTATTTTCCGGCGGTGTCGTAGAAGGTGATGAGGAGGGCGGTGCCGATCAGCATGGTGAGGGGTTCCCAGCCGCGATGGGTGAGGTGGGCGTAAAAGAGGGCGGCGGCGATGGACAAGAGCAGGAGCATTGCACAGATGAAATGGGCGGCGGTGACGGAGATGCGGCCGCTGGGGAGGGGACGGTTGGAGGCAAGGGTTGCATCGCGGCGTCGGTCGATGATGTCGTTGAGGCTCATTCCATAGCCGTAGAGTCCCGTGGAGATGAGGGCGAGGGCGAGGGCTTCTTTCCAGTTGAGTTTTAATATTGCGATGTCGTGCGGGCCGATGCGCTGGCGGGTGTAGAGGAGGAGGGTGCAGAGTGAGTTGGAGATGGCGGTGAAGACGAGGGCCATGCGGGTGAGCTGGAGGAGGGGGAAGAGTCGTTTGGAGAGCAGGCCGGTCACGGGGGAGAGGGTATGAAGAATTGGGGGAAAAGAGAATGTAGGGACGAAGAGGGTGGTTGAGGGAAGATGAAGATTTTGAGTTTGGGAGCGGAGTATTTGTAGGGCCCAGGTTGCGGAGAGCGCTGGGGGGAAATGCATTTCGCGTGGGCATATCCGTTTATATCCGTTTGTATCCGAATTCAATTTTGGGAAGGGGAGATGGAGGGGTTTTGGAGTTTCTGTCGGTGCGGTCACGGGCTGGAAGCCCGTGCTACGGGGAGGGTTGTTGGAGTTCATGATGTTCCTTTCTGAAAGCGCGGAATTTCCGCTTTCGGTGGTCCCTCTACATCTCCTCTTGCGCTGCGCGGAAAGGCGCGCTGGCGCGCAGCGCGTTTTGGGGAAGCGGGGTTTTGGGTGCGGGTTGGGGGAAAAGAAATTTGGTTTTGGGGATTTTGTGTTTTGGGGCGCTGCGCGATTTGCGCGCCGTTTGCGCAGCGCTTGAGTTATGGCTGGTAGAATATGGTTTAGGCTTGTTGTGGATGAAGGGGGAGGGGGCTTTACGGATCCGGGGGAGCGAGGAGCGGTGGACTTCCGCCAGGCGGCTAGCACTGCTGGGTTGAGGGGGCTTGAGTTCGTCGCGCCCCCCATTCGTGGGGAAGTCCACTCCGCCTATTTTACGAATCTTGCCTTGCCTGCTTGCGGCCACATTCTCACGCCGCTATATTACCGCTTTGACTTTGTCTCTCCCCTCCACGACCCGCCGCACCGCCCTCCAGCGGCGGGTCGTCTTTGAAAACCCTTTATTTATTGCCGTCCTTAAAACTTAACGCTCCCAGAACAATCTCCACGTTCCTCTCCGTCGCTCCCTGATTCTTCCTCACCACCTCCTGGCCCCTCTTCCCCATCCCCGCCCCGTCGATGCTTCCCGCAAGCACCCCTTCCACCGCGGCCTCCAACGCCTTCTCATCCTTCACCTCGATCATCCCCTCTCCCTCTCGAAATCTACTCATCACCTCCGCAAAATTCCGCGTCCAAGGCCCCACCACCACCGCCTTCCCCAAACCCGCCGGCTCAATCATGTCGCTGCCATGCTGCCGCGGCCCGAGATCGACGAGCGTCCTCCCCACGAACACCACATCCGCCAGCGAATACCACTTCCGAAGTTCCCCCATTGAATCCCCAAGCACGACCCGATTCCCCTGCATCACCTCGCCACGGCTCCGCCGCACGCACGGGAACCCTCGCGCCAAAATCAGCTGCGCCACCTCCTCAAACCGCTCCGGATGTCGCGGCACAATCACCAGCCGCAAATTTGCAAACCTCCGCACCATCCGCCGATACACCGACAACACAATCTCCTCCTCTCCCGGCCCCGTCGAGCCGCACACCCAAACCTTCTCCGCCTCATCCGATTTCAGGCCCACCGCCCGCGCCAACTCCGGATCCCCCTCAACGTGTTCCGCAATCTCCGCCGTATCAAACTTCATCGTCCCGGTCACCATCACCCGATCCTCTGCGACTCCAAGCTCGCGAAACCGCTGCGCATACACCTCATCCTGCGCACAAACCTTCGCCACTCGCCGAAACATCTTCTTCACGATGAATCCCCCCCGCCGGTAGTTCGCAAAACTGCTGGTTGTCAACCGCGCATTCACCACCATCACCGGGATCGATCGCTCCTCGCACCGCTTCAAAAAATTCGGCCACACCTCCAGCTCCATCAACACCACAACCCCCGGCCGCAGATGATCCAGCACCCGCTCCACCGCCGACGAAAAATCCAGCGGAAACCGAATCACCGTCGTCTTCTCGGCCTTCCCATATAGTTTGGTCGCCTGCTCAAACCCGGTTTTTGTCGTCGTCGACACAATCACATTCAGATCCGCCCGCTTCTCCCTCAGCTTCCCCACCAGCGCCCGCGTCGCATTGATTTCCCCGAGGCTCACCGCATGAATCATCACCGCGTCCCCGGCGTCCGCACGCTCCGCAACATCCCCCATCCGCTCGCGCAGCGCCGTCAACACTTTCCGCCGTGATTTTCCGCGCACCAACCAAAATGGCGCGCTCGCCACCAATCCCACCCCATACGCAATGTCATAAAAATTCACCATCCGCCCCCGCGTTTTACCCGCTTTCACCCTCGCCCGCATCAGTGACGGCGACGCCTGCGTCGCGGTCTGCTCTTACTCCCTGGCCCGCCGGTTATGCATTGACCCTCGGTCGGCCGGCCACATCTCTCCTCCCCCTCCTCTTCCATACTCTCCACCCGCCCCAGAATAGAGCCACCCAAGGCAGCACAAAACACAACCCCACAATCACAATCTGCAAACTCCACAAGAGCCCCGCCGCGCTCGTCCCCAGCGCATTCCGCACGCTCGCCCAGACTCCATTTTCGGGCCGCACAATTGCCTCACCATTCGCCAGCGTCAGCTCGATCCGCGCTTTGGCGAGCTTTCCCTCCGGCGCCTGCTCGTTCTTCGTCGATTCAAACACGCGAACCGTCCCCAGCTTCTTCGCGTGCTCGGTTAACTCATTCGCGGCCGATAACGGCGCTTCCAGCACCAATCGCCCGATCACTCTCCCGCTGCGATCCTTCGACAGATTCGACATCGCCACCATCGCGCCCGCGCTCGAAGCCGCCGATTGCAGATCGGCTACCGCCGCATCCACATCCCCGACTTCGATCGCCAGCATCGTCGTCTGCCGCGCCGGAATCTTGTCGACCCCGACCAGCGAAAGCTGAATCCTCACCTTGCTGTCGATGGTATTCTCCGCATCGTTCGACCGGCTCACATTCCGGCTCAGCACATCGCCCGCCGCCGCCACCGCCTTCTCAAACTCCGCCAGCTTCGGGCGTTTCACTTCCAGGTCCACATTCGCGGTCACATTTTGCCGATCCTGTTCGTTCAGGCTCGAGCTCAGCACCCGCGCCCCAAGCGCCTCCGCCGCCAGCGCAATCGCATTCCGCGCCTCGGCCACCTTCGTTGCCGCCACCTGCACGACAGCCGTCTCGCGCGGCGCCACGCCGCTTGCCGAGTAAAGCTGCACCGTGAACCCGCGCTTCGCGGTCGTCACATTGTTCACGTCCGGATTCTCCGTGACCGTCAGCTTCAGCACTTCCCCCATCGACTTTACTTCCGCAACCAGCGCATCCGCCTCCGCTGTCGGCACCTCGAAACCAATCGTCCCGCTCACCTGAGCATTCGGCTTGCGATCCAGATTGCTCGTCACCACGCGCCCGCCCGCCTTCTCAACCCGCGCCAGGATCGCGCGATAGGAACCCTCCGCCTCCTCCGCAGCCAGGTTCATGCTCGTCGTCACTCGCGGCGCGACGTTCGCCAGGTTGTACAGCGAGATATTGAACCGCGTTTCTTTCCGCTCCACCCGAGTCGCGGCGCCATCGCTGGAGGTCTGCTTCCGCTGGACATCCAGCCGTGCCATTTTCCCAAGCTGCTTGATCCGATCGAGCAGCGGCCCCGCGCGGTCGGGCGAAACCTCCGCCACGATCGTCGCCGCAAACTGCCCGGCCTCGAACCGCTTCAGATCCGACTGCACGACCCGCCCCTTCGCCTCCTCGATTGCCTTGAGCGCATCGGCGCGCGCCTTCTCCACATCCGAGGTCTCGACGCCCGCATCGATCGTCTCTGTTTCAATTGCAGCCGCCGCCGTCTTGATATCCCGCTCATACAGCGTCAGCGACAGCGTCGACATCGAGACCATGTTGTCGAAATACTTCATTTCCCCGACGATTTTCTCGATCTTTCCCCGCCAGGTCGCCAGTTCCTTCTCGGCGGCAAGCAGATCCTTGATCTGCCCCTTGCTCGACTTGATGATCTCGAGCAGTCGCGCTTCCATGGCTCGGTCCGCCGTCAACTCACTATCCAAATCCTGGTAATGTTTCGAAATATCCTGCGCCTCCAGCTTCTGACTCTTGAGCTCTCCCAAGCTCCGAAGCGACAGCACCACCGTATCCAATCGCTCCGGCGGAATCCGCACCACCACCGATCCCTTCACCTTCCCGTTCGGCAACTTCTCCGAATTCGTGCTCCCCACATACCCGCCGGCTTCGTTCGTCACCTTCGACACAATCGCAAACGCCGAATCAAACCGATCGACTTCAAACTCCATCACCCCGTTGCGAATAATTTTCCGCGTCGCCGCCCGCACGTCCTCCACCTTCGTAGGGGCGACACTTGTGTCGCCCTCTTTCTTCCCCCCCTCCCCCGATCCCGCGGGAGAGGGCTGGGGTGAGGGGTTTGCATCCCCCATCGCCACCTCCACACTCGCCGGCGCCTTCGCGGACTTCAGATAAGGCAACGATTCCCTGAACATCCGGGTCTCCCCCAACTTGGACTGATCCTCAACCTTCTGCTCCACCCGCTCCACCCGCTTCGTCCCCAACTGCTTCGCCTTATCCATCGGCTTAAACGTCTCCACCCGGGCCGGCTTACGCTCACTGCTCTCGGCCGCGAAATTGTCAGAAAAATAGAACCGCTTCTCCGCGCTCTCTCCCCCGCGCACCACCTTCGCATCCTTCACAACCAAAGACCGCCGCGCCCGATCCGAATCCTTCACATCACCACTACCTCCAAGCACCACGACGCCGCTTTCATCCTTGATCGGCGGCAACGCCTCGTTCAGGTTCGGCTCGGATAGCGCCGGAACCTGGAACCCATATCTCGGCACGCCAATTCCCGCACTGACTCCGCCAGCCCCCAGCTTCCGCGCATCGGTATCCTGATCGACCGCCTTCGGCTTCTCAGCTTCCGCTCTAAACAACTGCGCCCCGCGATTCACCGACCCCTGCGCCATCTCCTCCGGTGTCGCAACAACGCCGGCAATGCCAAACTCTTCCACTAACCTTTCATTAAACTTCCATCCAGGTCCGCTCCCCTGCCGCGTAGTTGGCCACCCGTAGATTCCCTTATTCTCGTTCGAATACTGCGATAGCGTCTGCCCAATCTGCCGAAGATTCGACGCCACTTTCTGTCGATTCGTCAATGAGTCGAGCCCCACCATCCCCCCGCGCTCCATCGCGCGATTGACCATAAATCCAAACCCGCCCAGCACGATTGTTGCCGCGATTCCTGTCGCCGCGAACGAGATGGAGGGATGAAACCACCTCCTCCGCGCCGGCTCCGACCGCAGCCGCTGAATCACCCGATCCTCAAGCCCCTCATCCGCCCGTGCCGATTCAAACATTCCCGTCAGCTTCCCCTCCACTTCCCGGATCTCCTCCCACACCGTCCCACACTCCGCGCACGACATGACATGTTCTTGGAACCGCGCCAGCTCTTCTCCGGAAATCCCGCCCGCGAGGCGCGCCGCCATCTGTTCCCGCGTCCGCACATGTTCGTTTTGCTCATCGAAAGCACTCATGACTTCTTCTCGCTTTGCTTCATTCGCTCCCGCAGCAACGCCAGCCCGCGATTGAGTAAACCTCTCAATGATCCATTGGTGATCGCCAGTTCTCGACCGATGGTTTCATAATCGGCACCGGCCAGATACCGCAGCGAAAGCACTTCCCGATACTCCGCCGGCAAAGATCTGAGCACCGCAAGCGCCCTGTCCCTCTCCTCATCCCGCTCCATCGTCTTCTCCGGTCCCAGCGCCCCATCGATCCGCTCCACCTCTTGCCTCTTGCCGCGTGCCTCTTGCCTCTTCTTTCTTCCAGTCCTCCGTGTCCCATCCACCACCACACTATGCAAAATCGACATCAACCAAGGCCTGAAACTCTTCCCATCCCGCACCTGCGTTACATTTCTCCAGGCCACCAGAAAAGTCTCTTGGGTGATGTCTTCCGCCCGGTGCACGTTCCCGCACTCCAGATACGCCCGCGAATAAACCATCCGCGCACAAGCGCGCACCAGCTCTTCAAACGCTTCCCGGTCCCCCTGCCGGCTCCGCTCGATGAGCAACTCTTCCGCCTGCGGCAATCAATCACTCCTGTAAGTGAACAGACGCTGTTTCGACACTTCCCGCGCGCAAAAAGTTCCGTTTCCCGTGTCACGGGGATTCCCGCACCCGCTGCCGCATAGAAAAGGCCAAGCCGGGGGTTCAGCCGTGGGGCCTCGATCCGCGCCAGCCCGCTCGCATCTTCTCCCGCAACTCCCTCACCACGTCCGATTTCGATTCCGCCACATTCACCGTCTCCCCCGCATCTTCCTTTTCATCATACAGCTCCCGGGCAATCACGTTTTCTCCCTCGCGCCACTCGGTGTACCGCCACCGATCCGTCCGCATGCTGTACCCCATCACCTTCTTCCCCTGCCGCGGATATTGGCTGAACGCCGCCGATTTCCAAGCGCGGTTCGGATCCTCAACGACCGGCAGGAAACTGTCCCCCTCCAATCCCTCCGGAGCCTTCACCCCGGTCAGCTCACACAATGTGGGATAAACATCCACGAACTCCACAAGCGCCGATGTCTTTTCCCCCGCGTGCTTCATCCCGGGCACGGACAAGATCAACGGTGCATGGGTGGCAACCTCAAAGTTGGTGTGCTTGCACCAGAGTCCCTGATCCCCGAAATGCCACCCATGATCACCCCACAGAATCACGATCGTCTTCTCTCGAAGACCGAGCGCGTCCAACTCCGCCATCACGCGTCCGACCTGCGCATCCATATAGCTCGTTGATGCGTAATATCCGCGAATCAACGCCCGCGCCTGCGCCTCGCTGATCGGCTCATTTCCTTTCGGAATGTCCGTATACGCGCGCATCTCTCCAAAATTCGTCATCGCAATCGCCGGCGCGTCCTTCGGCCGATACGGATTCCTCGACAGCTCAATCTTCTCCAGCGGATGCAGGTCGAAATATTTCCGCGGCGCCACAAACGGCAAGTGCGGCTTGATCAAGCCCACCGCCAGAAAAAATGGCTTATCTTTCACCTCGCGCATCGCCGCGATTGCACGATCCGCGACCCAACCATCCGGGAGCGCCCCATCCTCCACATCCGCAATCTCCACCGCCGGGCCCTTGGTCTTCCCACCCTGCTCCGCCTCATCCGCGCCTCGGCCCTTCAGCTTCGCGAGGATTTCCTTGCTGCCATATTGCGGCGCCCGATTCGCCGTCCAAGGCACACTCCATGATGCTTCATCGTTCAGTCCACCGTGATAAACCTTCCCGAACCCCTGCGCATGCCAGCCATTGTTCTTGAACACCTGCGGCAACGTCACCACATCCGGAAGCGCCTTGCGGAAATGCGTCTCCAGATCATAAACCTTCGTCGTGTCCGGCCGGAGTCCCGTCAGCAGCGATGTTCTGGATGGACTGCACACGGCTTGCTGACAATACGCGCGCTCGAAAATCATCCCCCGCTTCGCCAGCGCATCCACATTCGGCGTGATCGCCTGCCGATCCCCATAACACCCCAGCGCCGGACGCAAATCATCTACTACGATGAAAAGCACATTCATCCGCTCCGCCGCTGGCGCCTTCGCGGAAAGAACTGACATGACCACCAGACAAACGATCCACTTCATCGGACATCCTCCATCCACCAGGCCACCGCATCCAACCGCTTTGAAAAATGCACCAGCGGCTTGTCGTTGGGCAGCGACAACCCCAATTGCTCCAGCATCGTACACCGCTCAATCTCCACCGCCCCCTTCTGCAGCGGCCAAGGCTCGTGCAAAATTTCCAGCCGCGCAACCTTCCCCTCCGCGGGAGAGGTATACAGGCAATAGCGCTCCATTAGAAAATACTCCAACGTGCCCGGCTCCGCCCTCTTCACCTCGCCCACTGGTCGATAGTCGGCTACGAACTCGGCCGCCGGCGCATCTTCCTGAATTCGCCGGCTCCGATAGCGCACGCCGCTGTCGCCGATGCCGTCGACGCTCATCGCCGCCAAAAAATAAGGCAGCCCAAACAGCTTCCGCGCTGTCTTGACGGCCGGTTTATTGGCTGCGTCCAGACTAAAAAACCAAATCCCCGGCTTCCCATCTCGCATCACATAGGTCCGCACGTTCAATTCCGGAAACGCCCGTATACCCGGAAGCGGCGGCAACAACCGATGCCGGATCCCCTCCATTCGAAACGGCACGATTCCAATCCACGCCGTCCCATCAAATGTCTCAATCTCCAGCCCCTCCGGCACCGATTTTCGAAGGACCCCAATCGGCGCCCGCCAATGAATGAACGCCAGATCCAACCACCGCATAAACATTGACCATCGCCGATCGGGCGATGACCAAGGGCGGTGCGCGGCGTCGATGTGCATCGAGCGCCAGTATAAGTGAATTGACGCACGGACGTTCGCGATTCGATAGGTTCAAAATTCGCGGCGCTGGCGGGCGGTGGGGATGTCGAGGATTTTGCGGTATTTGGCTACCGTTCGGCGCGCCAGTTCGATGCCCTGTTCCTTAAGCTTCTCGACGATATCGTCGTCGTTGAGGGGATTCTTGTTGTCTTCGTTATCGATGATCGTCTTGAGCTTCTCTTTCACCGCGTCCCAGCTCATTTCTTCGCCGTCGGCGGAGTGGGTGCCACCGGAGAAGAATCGGCGCAGGGGGAACAGGCCGCGGGGGGTTTGGATCCACTTTTCGCTGACGGCGCGGCTGACGGTTGCGACGTGGATGCCGAGCTGGTCGGCCACGTGGATCATAGGCAGGGGCCTGAGAAACTCAGGGCCTTTGTCGAAGAAATCGCGCTGGGCATCGACGACCTGGCGGATGACGCGGAGGATCGTGCTCTTGCGCTGCTGGATGGATTCGATCAGCCAGCGGGCGTTGCGCACGTTGTTCATGAGGAACTCGCGCGTGGGCTTGTCGCCTTGCTTGGCCTTGAGAAACTTGCGCCAGTGCCCGGAGATGTACAGGCTCGGGGCCGGGTCGTGGAGCATGTTGATCTCGTACTTGTCGGTGTCCTCGTCGTAGTAGATCACGGCATCGGGCGTGATGGGCGGCGCATCCGTGCCACCGACCTGCGCGCCGGGGTAGGCGGTGAGGTGCTTGAGGCACTCCACGGCAGCTTTAATCTCTTCGATGCTTCGTCCGAGGCGCTTGCTGATCTGCGGGTAACGGTTCATCGAAAGATCGCGAAGGTGATCCTTGATGAGGATGCGCTCGAGATCGAAGTCATGCCCTTCTGCCGACTCCTCATCCATCTCCAGCGACTCAAGCTGAAGCAGCCAGCACTCGGCGAGATTGCGGGCGCCGACGCCGGCGGGCTCCAATGTCTGAATCAGCGCCAGAGCGTCATTGAGATCTTCGATCGCAACCGGCAACTTGGAATCCTTGGCAATGGTTTCAAAGTCGGCTCGGATGTAGCCGTCAGGGCTCATGTTGTTGATGAGGATTTCGCCGGCGCGGCGGACGCGCTCGCCGGGATGTTTTTCGCCTTCGCGCGGCGGGCATTCGACGAGCGCCCATTGGTTGAGCAGATGCTCCTGGAGGTTTTCACCGCGGGCGGCGGTGTTGTTCATGGCATCCAGCTTCTTGTCGCGCTCGCCGTCGAAGCTGGCGACGCGGAAGTTGCTCCCGCCGTTGGTGTTGAATTCTTCGTTCTCGAAATACTCGCTGATTTTCGCCAACCGCTCGAAGTCGTCCGACTGATTGGAATCTTCGTTGACGACCATGGGCCGTTCTTCTTCGGCGAACTGATCGCGGGCCTGCGAGTCCGTGGTCTCCGTCGAGTCCACGGCATCGGCATCGCCCTCGATATCGCCCTCGCGCAGCTCGAGAACAGGGTTATTTTGGAGTTCCTGCTCAATTCGCTCTTCCAATGCCATCAGAGGCAGCTGGAGGATCTCCATGCTCTGGATCATGCGGGGCGTCAGGAGCTGTCGTTGCTCCATTCGCATATGTACAGATTGTGTTAACTGCATAGCCATAGCCTATTTGCAAACATCGACCGACAGTCGTCTTCGAGTTCGCAACTCCATCACTTTGGGTCAAAACGAGACAGCCCGATAGCGTGAACCTGACCAGTGGACTAACGATTATGCAATATACGGGCCAGGAATGTTTGGCACCAATTTTATTACAGGAAATCGCAATACGGTGCAGCGGGCAATATGGGTAGAATCTGGCGGGTTTGGCGAATGGCTCCAGTTATTGAAATCGATAATCTCGACTTTGCATACCGGGATAGTCTGGTGCTGAAGCGCGTGACGCTGGCGGTCTCGCCGGGTACGACACTGGGCCTGATCGGTCCCAACGGCGGCGGCAAAACGACCTTGATGCGGCTTGTGCTCGGCCTTTTGAAGCCCACGCGCGGTTCAATTCGGGTGGCAGGCTTAGAGCCTGTCAGGGCAGTTGCGCGAGGGGATCTCGTTGGATATCTGCCGCAGACGCCGAGGGTTCCGGAAAGTTTGCCGCTGAATGTGCGGCAACTGGTGCGACTGGGATTGGCGGGAAAGACGGGGATGCTGCGGGGTTATGCTGCGGATGATCTGAGCTTTGTCGAGACGCTGCTGGAGATGGTGGGGATCCCGGAGTTGGCGGAAACCCCGATCTCTAGTTTGTCGGGAGGGCAGTTGCAGTTGGCGCTGATCGCGCGAGCGCTGGCGCCGCGGCCGAAGATCCTGCTGCTCGACGAGCCGACGACTGGGATCGATCATTTGGCGCAGCAGCGATTCATCGAATCGCTGGCGAAGTTGAAGGGGCAGATGGCTCTGACGGTGTTGCTGGTCAGTCACGATCTCCGCGCGGTAGCCGCGGTGAGTGATCGGATTGGGTGTCTGAATGTGACGCTCCACTATCACGATGTGCCTGAGCATTTGCCCGCGGATTTGATTTATCGCTTGTTTGCGTGTGATTTGGAGGCCTTGGGATTGGAGGGGAGGGCAAGGCAGGAGGCAGGAGTCAACAGGCGCGCGGGGAAAGACGGCGCGACCGAAGAGGCGGAGCGGGTTTGAGAGAGGGGGGAAGCGGGTGGCCTCGGGTATGGAACGACGTTTCAGAATCACGCTCTCCAATTAGTTTCACTATATGGTACTATGCGCAGTTATGGGGAAACATGAGCGTACGCTGGAGGCGATCTTTGCGGACCCCGTAAGGGCAAACATCATGTGGAAGGATGTGGTCGGAATGCTGCGACACCTGGGGGCGGAGATTAGCGAGGGGTCTGGGTCGCGGGTGCGGATTGTGCTGAGGGGGGTGCGGGCGGTGTTTCATCGGCCGCATCCACGGAAGGAAACAGATAAGGGAGCGGTGAAGTCGATGCGACGGTTCTTGATCGAAGCAGGAGTGACGCGATGATGAAGCACAAAAGGTACGTGGGAAAGGTGGAGTACGATGCCGAGGCGAAGAAGCTGCACGGGGAGGTTGTCGGGATGCGTGACGTGATCACTTTCGAGGCGTCGACGGTGGCGGGGATCGAGAAGGCGTTTCGGGAGTCGGTGGATGATTACCTGGAGTTCTGCAGGGCTCGTGGTGAGAAGCCGGAGAGGTCGTACTCGGGGCAGTTTGTGGTGCGGGTGGGGGGGGAGTTGCATCGGCAATTGAGTGAGCTTGCCGAGGGGAGCGAGAAGAGTCTGAACACGGTGGTGGTGGACGCGGTGCGCGAGAAGGTGGGTGAGGGAATGAAGCGAAGGAAGAAGAGTGCGTAAGGAGATTTGTGCATCACATTTCGGAGGTCTTCAGGCTCCGGGGGACGAATGTGTTGCGAGTGCGTTTTTTCAAAAAGGCCTGGGCGAGACGACCATGCCACGCAGAAGGCTGGCGATCAGCCGCGCTGCTGGCGGGCTTTTCGGCCGCGGCTGCCTTGGCGGGTGGAGCTGGTTTTGCTGCCGAAGGGACGGTGGGGACTGGGGGATTTGGAATGGGGTCTCGAGTGGGGTGTAGATGCTTGGGCGTTGTCGTGGCGCGCGGGCCGACCGTTGCGATGGAGGGGATGGGTGGCCTTGGGTGGCTGATGCTTCGCATGCCCGGAGCGCGGATGAGCGTTCGATTGCTCGTGATCGTTCGAACGGGGGTGCTGTCCCGAGCGGGGATGATGTTCGGTTGCGCGATCCGCGTCCCGGCGATGCTCGGCGGGTGCGATGTTCGATGCGGGATGATCCGCTTTTCTGACGGTGATCTTGCGCTTGAGCAGGCGTTCGATCGCGCGGAGGTTGCTCATTTCTTCGCGATCGACGAGGGAGATGGCGCAGCCCGCGGCACCGGCGCGGGCGGTTCGGCCGATACGGTGGATGTAGGTTTCCGGCTCGTGGGTGACATCGTAGTTGACGACGTGAGTAATGTTGTCGACGTCGATGCCGCGGGACGCGATGTCGGTGGCGACAAGGATCGGGAGCTTGTTGTTGCGGAAATTGTTCAGGGCGCGCTCGCGGGCGTTCTGGGATTTGTTGCCGTGGATGGCTTCGGAGCGGATGCCGCGGGCGTGGAGATTGCGGACGACGCGGTCGGCGCCGTGCTTGGTTTTGGTGAAGACGATGGCGCGTGTGATCGGAAGCGTCTTGTAGAGATGAGCGAGGAGGTCGGCTTTGCTGGCGCGATCGACGTGATAGACGGATTGGTCGATGTTGTCGGCGGTGCAGGTAACGGAAGCGACTTGAACGGTGGCGGGATTCTTGAGGAGAGACGTCGCAAGCTGGCGGATCTCGGGGGGCATGGTGGCGGAGAAGAGCAGGGTCTGGCGCTTCGCGGGGAGCTTGGCGACGATCTTGCGGATGTCATTGATGAAGCCCATATCCAGCATGCGGTCGGCCTCGTCGAGGACGAGGAACTGGATTTCGTGAAGGTCGAGGATTCTCTGGTTGATAAGGTCGAGGAACCGGCCCGGGGTGGCGATGAGGACATCGGTGCCGCGGCGGAGCGATTGAACCTGGTGATGCTGGGAGACGCCGCCGAAGATAATGGTGGTGCGGATGTGGAGATTTTTGCCGTAGGTCTTGAAGGCGTCGGCGATCTGGGTTGCGAGTTCGCGGGTCGGGCAGAGGATCAGGGCGCGGGGGTGGTGTTTTGTTGCGTGACCCACCCCTAAAGGGGTGGGCTTGGCCATCTCGGTGGAGAGGTGATGCAGGATAGGCAGCGCGAAGGCGGCGGTTTTACCGGTGCCGGTTTGAGCGGAGGCGAGGAGGTCGCGTCCAGCGAGAACGTGCGGGATGGATTGCGCCTGCACGGGGGTGGCGACGGTGTATTCCTCTGAAGCGATGGCGCGGAGGATGGATGGGGAGAGGGGTAGCGTGGAGAACTGCATGGACGGTCCTTATGGAGCAAAGGCGCACCAGAAGGGCTACGGCGGAAGTGCCGAGACAGGCCAGTCGATGCGCTACAACTGGGCTTGGATATCGATCAGGAAGAAGCCGTACGGGCGTGATTCGTGAAGGATCAAGGCGGGCAGTTGTGAATGAGTACTATAACGGTACGGCTGAAAATGTCTACAAGGTCGAAAATAGAGAGATTTCAAGCGCAAGGATTATGTTGCGTGTGCCATGACGAGGGAATTACACTGGCAGGAGAGTCGAAAGCGAGAATTTGTGGTGCAGGCTGGTTAAATCGAGTGAGCAAATGATTGATGTGAAAGAAGCCGTGAAGAAGGCGGCGGAATATCTGGCAGAGATGTTTCCCAACTATAGCCACGAGTTGCGGCTGGAGGAGGTCATCAAGGAGCCGACGGGTTGGGCTGTGACGATGAGCCTTCCGCGCCCGGGCTTGCCGATCTTCGCTGGACAACGGGATTACAAGCGTGTGGTCATGGGTTCTGAGGGCGGCTTTGAGAGAATGGAAATTCGCTCCCTGGCATCATGATCGATCAGCTGATCATCAAGCACCGCAATACCGGCATTGTAGTTGACGCGAATCTGCTGGTGCTTCATGTGGTGGGCCGTGCGGGGCGTGACCTGATCACGCGGTGTAAGCGTACCGAAGTTTTCACACCAGAAGATTTTGACCTTTTGCAACTTGTGCTGAAGGAATTCCGGTCAATTATCACAACACCGCATATCTTGACGGAAGTAAGCAATTTAACGGAGAGCATAAAAGGAGATTTGAGGCGGACCTTGCTGGACACTTTTGTTCTGGAGTTGAACACGTTTCATGAACAGTTCAGGGCGGCGGAGGTGTTGACGGGACATCCGGGGTTCCGACTGCTTGGATTAAGCGACACCGGAATCGCAGATCTGGCGCAGCGAAGTCATTTGGTCATTACCGTTGACTTTCTGCTTTATGCGCATTTGGTTGAACGGGAATTCGATGTGATCAATTTTAATCACCTGAGAACCTTCTTCAACGGATAGAAAAGCGCCAGCCGTCGATGTGGCTAAGTTGGATGAATATCTTCCAGCCCCAGGCGGCGATGGCGAAGAAAAGGAAGGAAAAGAGGAGCTTCTGGGTGGGGAGTCTTCGCAACATGCGGTGGGAGGGGCGGCCTGTGAGGGCCATGTAAAGTGCGGACCAGAAGGTGGTGGCGGCGATGAGAGCGATCAGGAAGCCGGCCGGCTGGGTGTAGAGCGAGGCAAGGAAGTGGCCGCGGACGAAGTGGGCGGTGGCGGTGGTCATGCCGCAGGTCGGGCAGGGGAGGTGGGTGGTGGCGAGGAACGCGCACGGTTGGAAACCGAGCGCGATATGGGTGGCGGTGCCGTCGGGCGAGGGAGTCAGATACGCGCCGACCGACAGCATCGTGAGGCAGGCGACGGAGATTCCGAGCGCGAGAAGGCGCGCGGGAAGCGAGACGATCGGGGAGACCACCTGTGGGGAATAGATGATGGGGACTGGGGTTATGGTGATGGGGGGAGTGTATTGGGGGGAAAAGGCAAGAGGCAAGAGGCAAGAGGCAAGAGGCAAGAGGCAAGAGGCAAGAGGCAAGGGGCAAGAGACAGGAGGTAAGGCAAGGCCAAGCCCACGGCTTGAACCGTGGGTCTTTGAATAAGGTGAGGCAAAAAAGGAGTACGAGCAGGAGTTGCGCGTCGGCTTAGGATTGCGTGGTGAGGAAAGAACATCACGTTTGAAATTGAGCGTTGGGGCGGTATACATTGCACTTTCATTAAGCATTAAAGCGGCGAGTTTGTTCAATGCTCGCTGTGACGGCGCGCGGACGGGTTTGCGCCGTTCTTGAATTCCTGATTGATGGAAGAGAATTGCATTCAACAATCCGCGCCGCTTACGTTAGTAACTATTGAGTCACGCAAGATTTGCGGGATGCGTTGACAAAGCCGTCCGGTGAACTATATCGGGGACTTCGATTGGTCGGTGCGGGATTTGCCTGCACGGTTTTGTTGCATCTCGGCCCTCTCGTGCAGAATGCTCGGGTTTTTGGCGGTTGGTTCATCCGCACGAATGGTTTGTCTTATGCGCGTTTTCATGCTCGGCTGGGAGTTTCCCCCCTTCATCAGCGGCGGTCTGGGCACAGCGTGCTACGGACTGACCAAAGCGATGAGCGCGATCGGTACGGATATTCTGTTCGTTCTTCCGCGACCGGTGTCAACGCCGTTCTCGACCCATTTGCGGCTGGTGAGTCCGCGGGCGGGAAGTCCGCTGGAGATGCCGAGCACGGAGTTTCGGCTGGATGAGTTTGAGCACGTGACGTTTCGCACGGTGGATTCGGATCTGGCAAACTCGTATCAGACGGCGGCGGATTTTGAGGCGCCGGTGCGGGCTGCTCCGATCGAGGCGCAGACGATTGAAGAGAAGCAGAAGGGGTTCACGGCGCCTGTGGTGGATCCCACCCCTGAAGGGGCGGGCCTAGTCCCCGTCGGGGAGAAAGCGAAGCAGACGGAGGGGTTTGTGGGTGGAGGCTCTCCCGGGTCCCACTATGCGGGGGATATGTTCACCGAGATTCAGCGCTACGCGGCGCTGGCGGCGGAGATTGCGCGGAACGAAACATTTGAAGTCGTGCACGCGCACGACTGGATGACATTTCCGGCCGGGCTCGCGGTGGCGGCGCTCAAGGGTGTGCCGCTGGTGGTGCATGTGCACTCGACGGAGTTCGACCGTTCCGGCACGCACATCGATCAGCGCATCTACGACATCGAGCGGCGGGGGATGCATGGGGCAATCAAGGTGATCGCGGTGAGCCATCTGACCAAGGATGTGATCACGCATCACTATGGAGTGGATCCGTCGAAAATCGAGGTCGTTTACAACGCGATCGAAAGGACCAACGGCAACGGCAACTTCGACGAAGAGCAGTACAAGATCCACCAGGATGAGAAGATCGTGCTGTTCCTCGGTCGCATCACCATGCAGAAGGGGCCGGAGTATTTCCTTGCCGCGGCGAAGAAGGTCCTCGAGGTGATGGAGAACGTGAAGTTCGTCATGGCCGGAAGCGGCGACATGATCCGCCGCGTGATCGAAATGGCGGCGGCGATGGGGATCGGGCACAAAGTCCTGTTCACAGGATTTCTCCGCGGGGCGGATGTGGAGAAGGTTTTCCGCATGGCCGACTTGTACGTGATGCCCTCGGTGAGCGAGCCGTTCGGGATCGCGCCGCTGGAAGCGATGAGCCACGATGTCCCGGTAATTATTTCGAAACAGTCAGGCGTCTCGGAAGTTCTCAGCAACGCGCTGAAGGTGGATTTCTGGGATGTCAATGAGATGGCCAACAAGATTATCGCGGTGCTCAGACATCCCCCGCTCGCAAGCACGCTGAGGCAGCATGGCTCGTTCGAAGTGAAGCGAATGAGTTGGGTGGATGCGGCACGGAGCTGCGTGGGAGTCTATGAGCAGGCGGTGGGGGCGATGAACGGGCGGGGGCATTAGGAGTTCAGGCGGATTTTGGGTGGACGAGGGGGCGGGGGCTGGGGAGAATGTTGCTCATCTAATCGGGGACCGGGAAGCCCCTGTCACTTTGCAGCGGGGCATGTTGGTTCGAGTGGTCTGGAGGGAGAAGAGATGCGCGAAAACCGTCGACGTTATGACGTTTGTAAGAGGGCTGTAGTGGAAGTGCTGGAGGGGCGTCGGATGCTTTCGGGCGGGGCTATCGGCTTACTGCAGGATTCGGCGATGTATGCGGTGAGCGGTTTTGTGTTTAACGATGCGAACAAGAATGGCGTGTTTGATCTGACTGCGGAAGAAACGAAGCTGGGGAATCGGACGGTGTGGGCGGATCTGAATACGGATGGGGTGATGGATGCGGATGAGCCGAGCGCTTCGACGGGGGCAACTGGGTCGGCGTATACGTTGAACTTGCCGGCGGGGGATTGGTTGATTCGGCAACTGGTGCCGACCGGCTGGCAGCAGACCGGTCGCGATGCCAGCAACAATGCGGGGAGCTTCGAGGCATCAGGGGTGCTGTCGGTGCCGGCAGACCTGGCGAGTCCCGGGCCCGCGCCCACGTTTTCCTTCGGCTCCTACCCGGTGCCGAGCATCGCGGGAATCGTTTACAACGACAAGAACTTCAATGGGGTGAAGGAGGCGGGGGAGCCGGAAAGTTTTGGGCAGCAGATCTACATTGATTCCAATGGAAACGGATTGCACGATACGACCGAGTCGATCAGTTACAGCCTGGGGTCGAGCGGCTATTCGTTCTATGGGCTCGCGGCAGGAACTTACACGCTGCGGCTGCTGCCGACCAGCGGCTACGCGCAGACGGATCCCGCGAGCAACGGCGCGCGGACGGTGACGTTGTCGGCGGGCGGATCGCTCACCGTGAATTTCGGCGCTACGAATTTTGGCGCGGTGACGGGAACATTGTTCAATGACCTGAACGGAAACAACGCCCAGGATGTGGGTGATGTGGGGCTCGCGGGAAGAAAGGTCTTTCTCGATGTGGATGGGGACCTGGTTTGGGATGCAGCGGAACCCTTTGGGCTGACGAACGCCAATGGGTCTTATCGTGTCGATGGGGTGTCCGCGGGAACGCCGAATAACGTGGCGATCGAGGTGTTGAACGGGTGGAAAAACGTCGCGCCCCTTGCGCCATTCGTGACGGTGCAGGCCGGGAAGGTGACGACGGGCGCGAATCTGTTCACAACGCAGCTTGTGCCGAGTGATTCGGTGGATCCATCGTATGGCACCGGCGGTTTTTTCCGGTCTAAGACCGTTGCGGGGAATGAAGCGGTAGCGCTGCCGAATGGGCAGATGCTGCTGGCGGGGTATAGCGCGGCCGACTTTCGCGGCGTGCTGCATCGGCTGAATGGGAATGGGACGCAGGATATGAATTTTGGAACGGGCGGGAAGCTGCTCTTGCCGGTGCAGCCGGGAGAGACGTTCTCGTTCGGCCCACAGCATGTGGCAGTGGCGCCGGATGGGAAGATCGTGCTGGCGGAGGGATATCCCAATGGTCGGCGCGTGCTTCGACTGAATGCGGATTTTTCGCCGGATGAGACATTTGGATCGCATGGGTATGTGACTGTGGGCTTCGACGGCACCGAGGCCTATGGATTCTGGATGGAAGGCATCGCGTTCGGGACCGACAGCAGCGTGATCATCGGAGCGACGGCGTTCTCGAATGCGTTCACGCAGGGCCGGATGGCGATCATCAAGCTGACGGATACGGGCGCGTATGACAACACGTTCACTGGCGACGGACGTGCGATCTATACCCTCGGCCAAAGCTCCAAGAGCGAACTGTCGGAAGTGGCGGTGCAGGCCGATGGGAAGCTTCTGCTTGCCGGGATGCGGCAGGAAGGAATCAACCAACTGCTGAATTCCTATGCGACGCTGGCGCGCGTGAGGCTGGATGGAACCCTCGATCCAACCTACGCGGGTGGGACCGGTTATGCGACCTATTCGTTCCCCGGTGCTTCCCCGCGGCGGTGGGAGGATGTGCTGATTGATTCCAGCGGGCGTGCGGTGGTATCAGGATGGAACGGGAGCGGGGCGATGTTGGTGGGGCGGTTCACGACGAGCGGATCCCCGGATGGAAGTTTTGATGGCGACGGAATCGCGCTGGTTCCTTTCGTTCGGCCGGCGGGCAATGGCGCGACGACGGCGAACGGAAGGTTCTTGATGCTGGGCCCGGGAGGCGACCTGGTGGTGGTGGGGAATGTGGATACCACCGTGAACTCGATCACCGATATCGCAGCCGCGCGTCTGCATGCGGATGGGTCGCTGGATACGACGTTCGGCAAGGGCGGGCGAGCAACGACCACGCTGGGATATCGGAACGATGAGGCGCTGGGGGCGATGGTGAACGTGGATGGGTCGGTGGTGGTCGCGGGGTATGCGCATGGGCCGGACGAGATGGTGATGGTGAAGTTCAAACCGCCGTTGGCACAGCAGGCGTTTCATGGCTCGCCGTATTCGGTGGCGGCTGGATTTGCGGTGACGATTCAGGCGGAGGATTTTGATTTGGGTGGGGAGGGAATTGCTTATCACGATCTTGAGTCTGCGAATCTTGGAGGGAAGTATCGCACGAATGAAGGTGTTGATCTGGAGAATGCGAGCGGGGTCGGGAGCGGGGCAAATGTTGGATTCGCCAGGGCTGGGGAGTGGCTGGAGTATTCGATTGACGTGAAGGATTCGGGGAGCTACGGATTTGCATTCAATGTTTCTTCGACATCGGAAGGGGGCGGATTTCATGCGGAGTTGGATGGAGTGGATGTGACGGGGCCGGTGGGAATGCCGAACAGTGGAGGGTGGCAGACGTGGAAGACAGTGACGAAAAGTGGCGTGAGCTTGAGCGTGGGATTGCATGTGTTGCGGCTGGTGATGGATGCGAATGGAGCGAGTGGGTATGTCGGGAACTTTGATGCGATCGCGATTGCAGCGGGTGCGGCGCCGCCGCCGGTGTCGCAGAAGCCGTACTTGGGCGTTCCGTTCGCGATCAACAAGAACGGCGGCACGATGATCGAAGCGGAGAATTTCGATCAGGGCGGAGAAGGCGTTGCGTATCACGATGTGGAGCCGGCGAATAATGGCGGACAGTATCGAAGTGATGGCGTGGACATTGAGAAAGTCAACGGAGACATCGGCGGATACAACGTGGGCTGGGCCGCGGGCGGCGAGTGGCTCGAGTATTCCGTCGATGTCGCGGATGGCGGCGCGTACAACATCGACTTCCGGGTCGCGAGCACCGGGAGTGGCGGGAATTTTCATCTCGAGATGGATGGCGTGAACGTGACGGGGACGATGACGTTGCCGAACACCGGCGGGTGGCAGAACTGGACGACGATCACCAAGAGCGGTGTGAATCTTGCGGCAGGTCCGCACGTGCTGCGGCTGGCGATGGATTCAGCGGGATCGACGGGAGCGGTGGGGAATTTTAATAATCTGAAAATCACGCCGGCGAGCGCGCCGCCGCCGAGCGGGCAGTTGCCGTTTGGTGGGACGCCGGTGGCGATCAACACCGGAAGTGTGGCGACGATCCAGGTCGAGGATTTTGATCTCGGCGGCGAGGGCGTGGCGTTTCATGATATCGAGTCGACAAACCTCGGCGGAAAGTATCGCTCCAGCGGCGTCGATCTGGAAACCGTTATCGGCGATAGCGGCGGATCCAACCTGGCGTATACGCGCGCCGGCGAGTGGTTGGAATATTCGGTGAACGTGGTCACCAGCGGCACGTACACCTTCGACTTCCGCGTCGCCTCCGCGGCCGCCGGCGGCAAGTGGCATGTGGAGATGGATGGCGCGGATGTGACCGGTCAGCTCACGATGAACAACACCGGTGGCTGGCAGTCGTGGACAACGGTGACGAAGAGTGGTGTGGGTCTTACGGCCGGGCAGCATGTGATGCGGCTGGTGATGGATGCGGATGGGACGAGCGGGTACGTGGGGAATTTCAACTACATCGCGGTGAGGTGATATGCTTGGTGCATGTCCTCCGTGAATGAGCATTTGCAGGCGGGGCTGGCGCAGCATCAGCGGGGCGATCTAGCGGAGGCGGAGGCGAGCTACCAACTGGTGCTGGCGCGGGAGCCGGGAAATCTGCAGGCGATGCATCTGCTGGGCGTGGTGTTTCATCAACGCGGCGAGAATGCACGAGCGGTCGAATTGCTGGAGCGGGTGGTGAAAAGTGCGCCGCGGGCGGCGGTGGTGCGGGTGAATTTCGCCACCGCATTGGTGGCGGCGGGACGGGCGGAGGGAGCGGTTGAACAGTTTCGCCAGGCGCTGCAACTGGAACCCAAATTGGTACTCGCGGCGCAGGCGCTGGCAAGTCTGCTCCTGCGGATGGGACGACTCGACGCAGCGATCGAGGCATTCCGGGTCGCGATTCAACTCGACCCGAAAGCCGCTGCGGTGCACAACGACCTGGGCTCGATGCTGCTGACGCTGGGGCAGACTGAGGAGGCCGAGCGGGCGTTGCTTATGGCCGCGGCGCTGGATCCAAACTTAGTCGAGGCGCACAGCAACCTCTCGCGCCTGTATCTCGACGCGGGGCGCACAACGGAGGCCGTCGCGGCCGGAGAGCGCGCGGTGCGGGTAAAGCCGTCTTTTGCCGCCGGGTGGAACAATCTCGGCAACGCTTTGGCTGCGCAGGTGCGGCACCGCGAAGCCGAAGCGGCGTACCGCAAGGCAGTGGCGCTGGAACCGGATTCGCCGCTGCTCGTGAGCAACCTGCTGTTCCACCTGAACTATTGCAACTGGCTGTCGCCGACGCAGATTGCAAACGAGCATTTGAATTTCGGGCGTGCGATGGACGGCCGCGCGGCGACGCAGCGGCGCCCGCACAACCAAATCCGCGGTGGAGATCGCAGGCTGCGGATCGGTTACGTCTCGGCGGATTTCCGCGCGCATTCCGTGGCGTATTTCTTTGAGCCGCTGCTGACCGCCCGCGACCGCGAGCGGTTTGAGGTTTACTGCTATGCGGATGTACGGCGAGGCGACGCGATCACGGAGCGGTTGAAGAACAGTGCCGACGTCTGGCGAACGACGGCGGGAATGCCGGATGCTCAACTCGCAGAACTCATTCGCGCCGACGCCATCGATATTCTCGTCGACCTCGCCGGCCACACGGCCGAAAACCGGATGATGCTCTTCGCGCTCAAACCGGCGCCGGTGGCGGCGACGTACCTGGGTTATCCCAACACGACGGGATTGCCTTCGATCGACTATCGCCTGACGGATGAGATCTGTGATCCCATCGGGGAGGCGGATGACCTGTACGCGGAGAAGCGGTTTCGCCTGAAGCGCTGCTTTCTGTGTTATGCGATGCCGGGGAATCTGCCGGAGGTTTCCACCTTGCCGGCCGAAGCCAGCGGCTTCGTGACCTTCGGCAGTTTCAACGCGCTGGCGAAAATCTGTGAGCCGACGCTGCGCCTGTGGTCGCGGGTGCTGGAGGCGGTGCCGGGGTCCAAACTGCTTCTCAAATCGCGCCCGCTGGCGGATGGTGGCACGCGCGCGATCGTCGCGCAGTCTCTTAATCGCTGCGGCATCGCATCGGATCGGGTCGAGATGCTCGGCTATGCGAAAGATTTTCAAGAGCACCTGGATCTTTACAGTCGGGTCGATCTGGCCCTGGACCCTTTCCCGTACAACGGCACCACAACAACTTGCGAGGCGATGGCAATGGGCGTCCCGGTGATCGCACTGGCGGGGAATTCGCACGTGTCGCGCGTCGGGGCGAGCTTGATGGCGGCAGTAGGAATGGGCGAGATGGTGGCGAACACCGAAGCGGAGTATGTGGAGATTGCCAAGCGGATGGCAGCCGATTTGGAGGGGTTAAAGGTCATGCGGGCGGGATTGAGGGAAAGGATGCGTCAATCGGAATTATGCGATGCGGTCGGATTTGTTAAGGAAGTGGAATCGTTGATGTTCAGCTTGTCTCCGCACGCACGGGGTGGGTAAGATCGCGACGGACACAGACACATCTGGGAGGTTATTATGTTCGTGAATCCCGCAAACCCCAAAGAAACCTGGCGGCCGAAGTACTACGGAAGCATGGATCTCGCGCGCTACTTCGAAAGCAATGTGATTGCGCCGACGTTGAGAGCGATCGATCTCTATTCCGATGGAATGTCGCGCCTTCTGCTGGGGACCGCAATCCATGAATCGCACCTCGAGTCGCGTCGGCAGAAGCTGAATCACGGAAAGCTGGGCCGGGCGCGCGGACTGTTTCAGATGGAGCCCGCAACCCACGACGAGATCTGGAGCATTCATCTGCGCCGCAACCCCATCTTCGCGGACAAGATCAAGAAGCTCCTTTCATCGCCGGCGGCCGACAAGATCGAGGAGCTGGAGACGAACGATCAATACGCCGCCGCCATGGCTGCCGCCAAATATCAGTGGAAGCACGTGGTCTGTCCGAGCACGGATCCAAAGGAGCTGGCGGAGATCTGGAAAAGGGTCTACAACACGAGCGCCGGCAAAGGAACCACCGCGGAATTCATCCGCGACTGGAAGCGTTTCATGGGAACCGGCGCCGAAGAACTCAGCAAGTGATGGCGCCTCGAACACCGCGGGCTGCCGCCATGCGGTAACCTGATGAATCTTGTCGGCTGTCTTGATCTATATCACTGTGCAAGATCACGGGCCGTTCGTGGTCATCCCGAGAGGGTGTGAGTCTTTAGTAGCATGGGCGTCTCGCCCATGTTCTTCTGAAGAACATGGGCAAGACGCCCATGCTACTGTTGAAAAGGTCACAACCTCTGAGGTACTCCGAAGCATCTGCCTGGTGAGCAATTCAGGCCAGATCCTTCGGAGTACGTCAGGATGACAATCAGCGCCGAATCGCGCACAGCCATTTCGCATGACACCTTTTGGATTCGCGCTTTTGCTGACATGATCTGTCTGACGCTCAATAAATCATTCGGAGGCGATATTTGATTCGTCGAGTTGCTCCAATCGCCATCAAGTCAACGCCGCCAGGCCGCCGATGAACCTTTCGTGAGTTCTTCGGATACGAAGATCGATGACAGACGCGCTGCGCCCCGGTTCCCCCGGCAATCGGTCGCACAGCTTGTGCTCTGTCCCGCCGGCCGCCGCAAGGCCCGGATGAACGTCACGGTGGAAGATTACTCCGCCACCGGAATCGGTGTCACGCATGCCGAGCCGCTGCCGCTGGGACAGATGTACATCGTGATCGAGCCGTACGTCACGCGCGGAGGCTCCACCATCTACACCGTCGTGCGCTGCGACCAGAAGCTGGATGGCACCTATAGCATCGGCATGCACGTTTCCAGCACGTTTCGCGATCCCATGGAGCAGATGATGGATGAGGTGATCCCGCTGCCGAACTTGAATGGATCCAGGGGTTGGATGAAGAAGATCCTTGACGGGCTTTTCTCGGGCCGCGCGTAAAGAACTTGGGTTTTTGTTTCCCAAACCTGCCGCGGTCCATTACCCTGAGCTGCGCAAGTTAAAGCAGCGGCCATGGGTGATTCTACTACGAGAAAGGTTGACCGAAGCGTTTGCATCGAGTTACTCGAGCCGCGCAGGCTTCTCGCCGGCGTCACCGTCATCACCCACGGGTTCCAATTCAGTTCTGGTTCCGTGAACTGGCTCATCGCGATGGAGAGCGCGCTGGCGAGCAAGATGGGCGGCGCGAACGTCTATCGGATGACGATCACCAACACCTCGAACCCCACCGTCAGCGCCTTCTCCCTGATCAGCGCGGGTGGGACGGCCACGGGCGAAGCCATCGTCGACGTCAACTGGAGCGCCGTGGCCAACAACGTTTTCTTTCCCTCGATCACCACCGCCACGATCGCGAGCCTGATCAAGCCGTACCTCACAACCGCGCGGAACCTTCCGGGAGATCCGCTCACCGCGCATCCGTTTTCCGAGCTTCCGATTCACATCGCGGGTCACTCGCGCGGCGGCTCGCTGGTGGCGGATCTCGCGCGAAAGCTGGCCGCCGATGGGCTGTGGGTCGATACGCTGACGCTGTGGGATCCGGTTCCGGTGGGGGGCGATCCAGCGGTGTCGGTCGCGGATAACGTCGTGTTTGCCGACAACATTTATCAGAACAACGCATCACCCGCGGGATCAGCGACGGCGGGAGCGCATAACCTGAATCTCTCCGGCATCTCAGGCGTCGGTCACTCTGAGATTCACGCTTTTTACGAAGGCACGATCAACCGTGCCGCGACAAACGATGGGGACGGGATCACGATCAACAACAACTGGTACACGACCTCCAACGCGCCCCGCGCGACGACGGGCTACGACTGGTCGCGGATTGGCGCGGCGAGTCCTCCCGCGGATGGGATCAGCATCCTTGCCGGAGGGTCTGCCGCTCGCACGCACATCAGCGTCACGTCATCAACGCCATGGGCGAACGTCGGCTCAGTCAATCTGAGTGGCGATTCCGCGGGCCTCATCGCGAACAGCAATGGGCTCAACATCACGTACCGTTATCAGGACTCCAGTGCAGCCGGCGGCGCGAACGTCAGCTTCTTCCTCGACAACAACACAAATCCGTTGGATGGATTTGCGCGGACCTATGGTTCCACCGCATCGCTCGGGACGACGGGCGTCACGCCAAATGTCTCGACGAATCGATCCTTCCCGATCACCTGGACGAGCAGCGGCCTGACCGAAGGCACCTACCGGATCGCCGCAAAGATCACCAACCCTGCGGGAGAGACGCGCTATGCCTATCTGCCGCGCGCGCTCTACATCACGCCCGGCGGCGCGGAGATCATGAACAAATGGTTCAGCAATGATCTTGCGAATCTATCATGGGTCAGCGCCGGTAATTTCACGCCCGGTGGAATGCCCGTTGCCAACGATCATGTTTTTGTTCCCACCGGCTCGGTTACCATCCCGACCGATCCGAGTAACCTGTCACTCGTCCTCGGCGCTACCGCAAAGGTTACCGCTGAAACGACCCAGCACCTGCTCGCGCTAACTCTCGCCAACGGCGCGAATCTGAATCTGAAGGACCATGATCTCATCGTCACCACAGCCAGCTTCTCCACCCTCCAGGCGCTGGTCCTCCAGGGCTTCCAAGCGACTACCGGCATCACCAGCTCCACCAGCAACGGCACCCAGATCCTCGCCCTGTTCGACAATGCCCTCGCAGGATTCCCCGACTATCCCCCCGGCCCCCCCGGCAGCGGCAATTCCATTGCCGCTGGATCCATCGTGGGCAAATACACCTACGTCGGCGACACCAACATGGACGGCCAGGTGACCGCGCAGGATTACACCGCCATCGATGCCAACCTCGGCACCAGCGTCAATCCCGGCATTGCATGGTTCTACGGCGACACCAATTTTGATGGCGCGACCACGCCGCAGGACTACACCGGCATCGATGCCAGTCTCGGACTTGGGGTGGGGGATCCGCTGGCCATGCCATTGGCGCCCGCTGGGTTGTCGCTGAAAAAAGACGAGCCTTCAGTTTTGGAATAGATCCGGCGGGCCATTTGGTTTGGGAAAGAATCTGTTCGGGGGCGGCGGTCTTCACAAATAAATTCGCTCACGCGGATGGCTTGTCCTTCGGCGTTTCCTGCCATTCAACACGCGGCGCATCACCCCACAAGCTTTCCAGATCGTAGAACAGCCGCGCTTCGCCGTTGAAGACGTGCACGACCACGTCAACGAAGTCGATGAGCATCCAGGTTTCACCTTCGACGCCGGATTGAGTGAGCGCCCGGAAGCCGTTCTGTCCGCCGAACTCGGCCGCGTCATCGCAGACCGTGCGCATTTGCCGCGCGCTGGTGCCGGTAGCCAGGACAAAGAAATCGGTGATTGGGGAGACGCCGCGCAGGTCGAGAACGACGACGTTCGTGCAGCGCGTGGCGGCTGCGAGCTTCGCAACGTCAATTGCAAATTTTCGTCCTGCCGCTGTCCGCTGATCCACTTTCATATTCATTGCCCGTGTGATGATTGCCTCCGGTTGAAGATAGCTTTAGAAGCGGCAAATGCCATGCCTCGATGGAAGGAATCAGTCCAAGGCAATCGGATGTCGCGGCTTGCAGGGGCGACGCGAAGCGTCGAGATCACGGGTCATTCGCGGCTGCGCCGCGATCGCGACGCAGCGTCGCCATTACGAAACCCTTTGACGTCGCTTTGTGAAGAAGGAGCCTCCGCAGCATGCGGCGACGAGCAGAATGGCGCTCGGTTCGGGAATGGAAGTCGCCGTCACGGTGAGACTTGGTCGTACGGCGGGATTGCCGAAGTTGCGGGAGGTAAACAGCATGCTCACGGTGCTGTCGGCGGCAAGCAGGCGAAGGCTCACGGGTCCGCCGCCGGCCAGGTCGGAGAAGAACGATGAGTTGCTCGCCAGCGCGTTGGTGCTGGTGCTGCCGTTCGTTCCGTTGTAGTTAAACGTGCCGAGTGCTTGATCGGCGGCGCTAAGAAATGGGGGAAGCGATGTGTAGGTAATGCCGTCAGTCCCGGGGCCGGCGGGTGTTCCGCTGCCTTCGATCCAGGAATCATTCTCCATCCACCGCACCGCGAACTGGCCCGCGGTGTTCGGATTGTAACTTGGAGAGACCGGGGCAACGGGGGTCAGTTGCAGGGTCGCGGACTGAACCGACCAGTTGCCGGCGCCAAAGGTGGTGTCGAACAGCGACTTCGCGGAAGTCAGATCAAACCGCAGCAGCGCCTGGAATTCCCCGTTCGGCTGGGCACTCGCCGAGACCTCAACCGACCCGCCCTGGCCGAAGCTATTGTTTGGTTGATTGGAGCTGACGTAGGTGTCGGCGACAGGCGATAAGCTCGAGCTGCTGGAAGCGCGAGCGGAGATTACCGACGCCAGCGTCAGCGTGATCGCAAGAATCCAGCCAAACTCATACTGCCCCATGCTCTCTCTCCTCATCAGTTCCGATGAATCCTACGCCAGACCAGAAAATTCCCAAGATAATTCTGAGCTATTCCATCCCTGAACGACCGGAAAACACCCAATGTTCTCGTGCCGGCGGGCGCCGAAGCTTGGTTTTCCGCAAACTGAGGTAAAATGGAGAAAGCAGAGTTGGACTCTCCATGGTTGATCCGGCTGATATCGCAAGAAGTGACGGCAAGCGACGCGCGAGCTCGCTCGCATTTCGTTACGGCGTCGCGCTTGTGCTGGTCATGCTGGCGACGGGCGTTCGCTGGATGATCTTTCACTATGACCAAGGGCGGTCGCCTTTCCTGGTGTACTTCCCGGTCGTGATGGCGGTGGCGCTTTTTGCCGGGGTGGGACCGGCAATCGTTGCGATCTGTTTGAGCGCGATTTCCGCAACCCACTGGTTGCCACCATCGGCGGGCTGGCTGGAGAAGCCTGATGACCTTTTTACCCTGCTCGTCTTCCTGATCGTGTGCGGCGTGCAGATCGTTTTGTGCGAAACTTTCCGTCGCACGCGGTCATTGTCGCAAAACACGGCGGCGGCGCTGGCGGAAAGCGAGAAGCGCTTTCGAATGCTCTGCGAAAGCGCTCCGGTCGGCATCGCGCTTTCGCGTCGCGGCACGCTGCTGTACATCAACCCTCCGTATCGCCGGATGTTTGGATACCCGGATGATATGAAGCTTGAGGGAACCAGCGTTCTCGAACAGGTGGCGCCGTCGCACCGGGAGATCGTGCGTGAGAATATTCGCCGCCGGTTCGAGGGCGAGGAAGTGGTTACGCAATACGAGCTTGTGGGGGTCCGCAGGGATGGGCAGGAGTTTCCTTACATCGTCAACGTCGGTCGCGTTGAGCTGGAGAACGGCACCGCCACCGTCGCGTTCATCAGCGACATCACCGCGCGCAAGCGCACCGAAGCGGCGCTGGCGCACAGCGAGAGCCAGCACCGCGCGTTTTTCGATATCGTTTCCGTCGGGCTGGCGGAGGCGGAATGGGGTGGCTTTCGCCTGCTCCGAGTGAACGACCGCTTTTGCAGTCTGACCGGATACAGCCGCGATCAGTTGCTGGGCCTTAACGTGCTGGAGCTGACCCACCCGGATGATCGCGATCGCGAGATCATCGAGCGCGAGGAACTCCTGGCGGAACAGCGGTCTTATTACGAAGTCGAGAAGCGCTACATCCGGCAAGATGGGTCGATCGTTTGGGTCAATGTCAGCGTCACCGCGGTTAAAGATTCCGAGGACCGACCGGTGTGCGTGGCCGCCGTGATTCAGGATATTTCCGACCGCAAACGGGTGGAGCAGGATCGCGAGGCGCTGCTGAAGAGCGAACAATCCGCCCGTGCCGCGGCAGAACATGCCAGCCAGGCGAAGGACCAGTTTCTCGCGGCACTGTCGCATGAGTTGCGGACGCCGCTGACGCCAGTGCTTTTGACGACATCGCTGCTCGAGGCTCAGCAGGATCTGCCGGTGCAGGTTCGACAGGATCTAGCGGTCATCCGCCGAAACGTTGAGCTTGAGGCGAGGCTGATCGACGATCTGCTCGACCTCACGCGTGTGGCGCGCGGCAAGCTGCAACTGCATCGAGAAGTGACGGATGCGCACGTGCTGCTTCAGAATGCCGCGGAGGTTTGCCGGCATGCGCCGGGCGGGCGGATCGAGCTGCAATTGCCCGCGGAACGATGCACGGTGAATGTTGACTCCGCGCGTTTCCAGCAGGTGTTCTGGAACCTGCTGAACAACGCCAAGAAGTTCACGCCGGAGGAAGGGCGGATCATCGTTCGTTCTTCGAATCCGGATGAAGAGACGCTGCGGATCGAAGTGACAGACAACGGGAGCGGCATCGACCCGCATGTGCTGCCGAACATCTTCGACGCATTCGTGCAGGGCGGCATGGAGGGCAGGCCGAAGTCCGGCCTCGGGCTTGGGCTCGCGATTTGCCAGGCGATTGTGAACGCTCATCGCGGAAGCATCTCCGCCAGCAGCGAAGGCAAAGGCAAAGGCGCAACCTTCCGCGTTGAAATGGCAACGGTCTCCGCCGCCAAAAATGATGGCGACCGACCCGCGGCAGGCTTATCGGAGATTAACAACCCGATCGAGCGCTCCCTTTCCATTCTGCTCGTCGAGGACAACCTGAGCACTCTCGGCATCATGCACCGGATCCTCGTCGGCATGGGCCATCGCGTCTCACCCGCGTCCACCGTCCAAGGGGCGCTCGAGCTTGCGGGACGAGAAAAGCACGATCTTCTCGTCAGCGATCTGGGCCTGCCTGATGGCACAGGCTATGAGCTGATGCAGACCCTGCGCGAGCGCTATCGCGTTACCGGCGTCGCCCTGTCCGGGTACGGTATGGAAGAGGACATCCGCCGCAGCCTGGAAGCAGGATTTAGCGAGCATCTTACGAAGCCGATCGATTTACCGAGGTTGAAGCAGTGCCTTGCGCGCTGCGCAACCGCCAGGCGCGGTTAATCGGGTTCATGTCGAGGGGAAAGCGCTTAAGATTCACGGGATGTCCGATTCTCGGCAAATCGACGAGACGCTCGCAACTGCGGTTCGTCACCAGCAGGCGGGTCGACTGGGGCAAGCGGATTCGCTTTACCGACAAATCCTGACGATCGAATCGGATCATCCCGATGCGCTGCACCTGCTCGGCGTGACCATGATCCTTCGCAACCGTTTTGATGCTGCGGTCGAGCTGATCTCCAAAGCCATTGCGGTCGCGCCAACGGCTGCGATGTTTCACTACAACCTCGGATTGGCGTTGGCGTCGATGGGAAAGTGGGCCGATGCGATCAGCTCCTATCGTCAGGCGTTTGAGCTTGATCCGTGCCATCACATGGCCGCTGCGAATCTCGGAGATGCCCTTAAAAATCTGCATCGCTTTGCCGAGTCGGAAGAGGCGTACCGCCAGGCGCTGCGCCTTGATCCCGCGCAGGCAGATGTGCAAAACAACCTTGGCATCGCGTTGCAGGCGCAAGGGAAACTAAGCGATGCCGAGAACGCGTATCGAGCCGCGCTCCAGATCAATTCTGAAATGGTGGCCGCGTACAACAACCTTTCGCGCCTGCGGAGACAGCAGAACCGATTTGACGAAGCGATCGACTTCGCGAAAACAGGTCTGCGGATGTCCCCCAATCTGGTGGAACTGCATTTCAACCTCGGCTCAGCGCTGCTGGCCACGGGACGGCCGGAGGAAGCGGCAGGGGAGTTAGAGTTAGCCGTACGACTTCGTCCTGATCATCTGCCGGCGATCAACGGGCTGGGGCAGGCGCTGAAAGCGTGCGGCCGCTATATCGACGCGATGGATGCCTACAACCGAGTGTTGTCGCTCGCGCCGGATTACACCGATGCGCATGTGAACAAGGGAATCCTCCTCCTGCTCCTCGGCGATTTGGCGGCAGGGTTTCGCGAGTACGAATGGCGGTGGCGCTGGCCGGCCTTTGCCGCCGAACTGTCAAAGTACGCCATGCCGCTGTGGGATGGATCGGACTTATCGGGCAAGACAATCCTGATCCACTCCGAGCAGGGTCTTGGCGATACCCTCCAGTTTGTGCGCTTCGCGAAGATGCTGAAGAGCCGGGGCGCCCAGCAGGTGATCCTCGCCTGTCAGGAGACGCTGGTGGAATTGATGAAGCGCGTGCCCGGATTGGATGACGTGATTGCACGCACCGCGCCATTGCCGCCGCACGATGTGCAGTGTCCTCTGATGCGATTGCCGCATTTGCTCAAGACGACGCTGAAGACCGTACCGGCGGAGATGCCCTACATTGCGTCCGAGCCGTCTCGCGGCACCCGGCCGTGGTCCATCGGCGTCTGCTGGTCGTCCAATGCGAATCATCCCGAGGGTGCTCGGAAGAATCTCCCACTCGAGAAGCTGGCCGCGCTTGGCGTCCTGACCCCGGCCCACTTCCACAGCCTCCAAATGGGCCCGGCGGCGCAGGAGCTTCAGACGGCGAATCTGCCGTTCAAGGTGCAGGATGACACCCGTCAAATCAGCGATTTCAGTGACACCGCCGCCCTCGTCTCCGATCTCGATGTTGTTGTCTCCGTCGACACCGCCGTCTGTCACCTCGCCGGCGCCATGGGAAAACCGACATTCACGCTATTGCCCCACGACGCCGACTGGCGCTGGTTGGTCAACCGTGGTGACTCTCCGTGGTATCCAATCATGCGCCTGATCCGCCAGCCCAAGCGAGGCGACTGGGACAGCGTCATCGCACAACTCTTAGTCGAACTCCAAAAAATGCGGCAGTAGAAGTCAATGAGAAGCCGGAGCAGTTGGAGCGGAAGATGACCCAGCTCCAGCCTTTCCACTTTGTGATCCAGCCGGCTTCGTCGAAGTCTTTTTACGCAGATGGCGATCGAACCAGTCCGTCATCACGATTGTGTCGTCCTTCAGCTTCGGCCAACCATGCCCCATCCCCGGCCGGACGATCAGCTCATGGATGACATGCTTCTCCTCGAGCTTCTGCATCAGGACACGCGCCTGCTGAATCGGAACCAGCGTGTCCGCGTCGCCGTGAATGACCAACACCGGCGGATCGTCCTCGCTCACGTAGGTGATCGGTGAGACCAGCACCTCCATGTCGTGAATCTTCTTCTCATCGGTGATCTGCACATACCGATTTGTCTTCGGGTTCAGTTCGCGGAAATCAAAGGCAGCTCGAAACGCCGCCAGCACGGTTTTCACCGCGTCCTTGCCCGGTTCCCCATAGTTCACAAAATCCGTCGGTGGAAACCACGCGCACACCGCCTGCACCCGGCTCGAAACCTTGTCCACAGGATCGGCGGCCTTTTCGTCCCCCTTATCCGATGCCAGTCCCGTCATCAGCGAAAGATGTCCGCCCGCCGATCCGCCGAAGACTCCGATCTTGTTCGGATCGATCTTCCACCGCTTGGCATTGAATCGCACAAACCGCACCGCGCGCCGCACGTCCAACACCGCATCCGGAATCGTGTAACGCGGCTGCGATCCGTGCACCACCACAAAGATCGTGTAACCGCGATTGAGGATCTCCTGCGTAAACGGCAGCAAAGTGTCCGGCGTGAAGTTGTGCGCCGAGAACCACCCCCCGCTGGAGATCATCATCGCCGCCGCGCCGTTGGGGTTCTTCGTCGGCCGAATCACATCCAGCGTCAGCGCCATCCCATCCTTGCGCCCATAGATCACATCCGCCTCATGCTGATATGGAACCGTCGTGGGATGGGTCGTCGCGTGATTACCAAAGGACCACAGAAGAAACAGTAAGCTTTGCGCAATGATGGCCATTCCCGCACACTATCGGATTGTTGAGCCGGGTCAACTCCAACTGGAGACCGCGCCTGCTCGATCCCTAAACTTGCTCGTGCCGATCAAGACCAAACGCTGGGATGACCTCGCCGGGCCGGATGATGGTTTCCGGCTCCTGGTCTGCCGGTATCGCCCGAGAGGGATCGCCAAGAGCGCTGAGACATGGGATGCCTGGGAACCCAGGCTCGGCCCCGGCAAAGACCTCCATTCCGGCGCCTACGGCAAAAAAGGTGCGATGCTTTCCTGGGACTCGTACCAGCGCCTCTATCTGAATGAGATGCGCGACCAGCCCGCCTTGATTGCAGACCTCGCGAAACGCGTTGCCGCGGGCGAAACGATCACGCTGTTGTGCTCATCCGCCTGCACCCGCGAATCCCGCTGTCACCGATCCCTGCTCAAACAACTCATTGAACATCAACTGCAAGTTCCTCCGGTAGGGGCGACGCTTGCATCGCCCTCTTCTCCCTCACAGAATCGAGACTAACCCATGCCCGACAGCCCCATCCTCATCATCAGCGGCACCAATCGCCCCGGCTCCAACGCCCTCCGTATCGCCGGGATCCTTGCAGGTTACTACGAGCGCCTGAACGTCCCCCACGAGATCTTGAGCCTTGCGGATCTTCCGCCGGAAATGTTCCTCCCCGCCAGTTACGCAAACAAGCCGCCCGCCATCCAGGAACTCCAGAAGCGAATTCTCGATTCGCCAGGCCTGCACATCGTCACGCCCGAGTACAACGGCTCCTTCCCCGGCGTGCTCAAATATTTCATCGACATGCTTAAGTTCCCCGAGAGCTTCGAGTGCAAACCGGTCGCCTTCGTCGGCGAAGCCAACGGCCTATGGGGCGGGCTTCGCGCCGTCGAGCAGCTTCAGGGCATCTTCGGCTATCGCAACGCCCACATCTTCCCCGAGCGGGTGTTCATTTCCGCCGTCAAGAATAAGTTCGACGGCGATGGGAAACTCATCGACCCCGCCATCGACAAGCGCCTCGCGAGCCAGGTCCAGCGGTTCGCGTCCTACGCGACACATATGCGGACCTGCCTCCTGCCGGAAAATCCAGCGTCGCGCTAAGCACGAAATCCGGAGCACGAAATCCGAAACAAACCCCAAGCACGAAGAGGAAATCATCGAAACGGTTGTTTGGAGCATTTCCGCTTCAGCCATTCGTGCTTGTTTCGGATTTCGTGCTTCGGATTTCGGATTTGTCCGCCACAAACGTGCGGCTCGCTCACATCGTTGAAAACCAGCGCATCCATCGCACAATAGGGTGCATGAAACGATCTCTCGCTCTCACCGGCATCGTCATCTGCTTCTTCGCCGCTTACGCATCCGCGGAAATCAAGCTTCCCCCGCTCTTCGCGGACCACATGGTCATCCAGCGCGACCTGCAAACCCCCATCTGGGGCACCGCCGCTCCCAACGAAAAGATCACGATCGAAATCGCCAGGCAAACCGTCTCCACCACCGCCGATGGCGCGGGCAAGTGGACAGCGAAGCTCCCCGCCCTCAAGCTCAGCGAAGCCACCACCGTCACCATCACCGGCTCGGATGATAAGCCCATCACCCTGAAGGACGTTCTGATCGGCGATGTCTGGATCTGCTCCGGCCAATCCAACATGGAGTTCGCCGTCAAGACCTCGATCAACGGCGAGAAGGAAATCAAAGACGCCAACCATCCCAACATTCGCCTTTTCAATTTTCCCAAGACCGTTGCGATGGATCCAAGCAAAGAGGTGAAGGGCGAGTGGAAGGTCTGCACGCCGGAAGCGGTCGCGGGCTTTTCCGCGGTGGGGTACTTTTTTGGCCGTGACGTTCAGAAGCTGGAGAACGTACCTGTTGGCCTGATCGCCAACTCCTGGGGCGGCATGCCCGCCGAGGCGTTCACCAGCAAAGAGACGCTCGAAGCCGATCCCGATCTCAAGCCGCTGATCGATGCCAGGGAGCAGGCGCGCCCGGGCGCAGAGGAGAAGAAGGCCGCCTACCAGAAAGCACTCGCCGCCTGGCAGGAAAAGTATTTTGTCAAAGATCCCGGCAACCACGCCGCCGAGAAGGGTTGGGCGAAGAGCGATTTCGATGATAGCGCGTGGAAAGAAATGGATGAGCCCCGCAAATGGGAATCGAAGGGGCTCAAGATCGACGGCGCCGTCTGGTTCCGCAAGGCCGTCGACATCCCCGCCGATTGGGAAGGCAAGCCGCTCGTCGTCTCGCTGGGATTAGTTGACGATTTCGACACGACCTACTTCAACGGCGAAAAGATCGGCGGCATCGGTGCTGAAAACGTATGGGCGTGGGCGATCCCGCGCAAGTACACCGTTGCCGCCGACAAGGTCAAAGCCGGCAGAGCGATCATTGCCACCCGCCTCTTCGATCGCCAGGCCGAAGGCGGCTTCAATCCAGCGCCGATGGAGATGTACGTCGAAGTGAAGGAAGGCAAGCCGCCGCAGCGCATTTCCCTTGCTGGTTCATGGAAATACGAAGTCGAATTCTCCCAGCCTCAGCCGGACAAGATCGACCCCGCGCCGCAAGCGCCGTTCGCCCCCGATGCGCCCAATGCCGCCAGCAACCTGTTCAACGGCATGGTGAATCCCATCATTCCCTACGGAATCAAAGGCGCGATCTGGTATCAGGGCGAATCCAATGCCGGCCGGGCCGAGCAATATCGCAAGCTCTTTCCCGCGATGATCGAAGACTGGCGAAAGCACTGGGGCCAGGGGGATTTTCCCTTCCTCTTCGTCCAGCTCGCGAATTTCGGCGGGTGGAAGCCTCGCCCCGAGCAACCCACCGAAAGCGGCTGGGCCGAGCTGCGCGAAGCCCAGACCCTGACACTCGCAAAATCCAGGAATACCGGCATGGCCGTCACGATCGACATCGGAGAATCCGCGGACATCCATCCCAGGAACAAGCAGGATGTCGGCAAGCGCCTCGCCCTTGCCGCCGAAAAGGTCGTCTATGGAAAGAATGACGTCGAATTCTCCGGCCCCATGTACGACTCGATGAAAATTGATGGCGACAAGATCCGAATCAAGTTCACCCACGCCGACGGATTACGCGCCAAGAGCGGTGAGCCGAGAGGCTTCCAAATCGCCGGCGAAGACAAGAAGTGGCACTGGGCAAAGGCCAAGATCGAAGGCGACGAAGCCATCGTCTCCGCGAAGGAAGTAGAGAAACCCGTCGCCGTCCGCTACGGCTGGGCGGATGACCCCGAGGTAACCCTCTTCAATGCCGCCGGTCTTCCCGCCAGTCCCTTCCGAACCGATGATTGGCTCATGTCGACGGCACAAAAGCGGAGCCCATAGATTCTACGTGCCATTACGAGGTCTTCGGCGTCTAATTTCCGATGATGCTTCTAATCCGAGCGCTGCCGATGCTTCTCCCGTTGCTGGTTTTCATCCCTCTCGCAGGCGCCGAGCCGAAAATCTTCACCGAAACCATCGGCACCGTGATCGATGCTCGAACTCAGAAACCAGTCACCTCATTCTTCACCGTTCTTCGCCCCGCCCGGAGCACCGGCGCAACCTGGCAATCTCACACCTTTAGGGAGCACGCCGACGCGAAAGGCGAATTTAGGATCCCCATCAAAAACGTCTGGCAAGAAGGCGCGTACGTGCGCGTGATGGCCGACGGATACAAGCCCGCGAAGGCACGCATCGACAAAGCGACGACCGACCGCCTGGAAATCTGGCTCAAGCCCGCGGATCCGATCACGGGACATGTTGTCGATACCGGCGGCAAATCCATCGCAGGCGCCGACGTCGCGCTCGCATCCGAATTCGGCGCGCTGAGACTGGAATCGGGACACCTCAAGTTCAACGGGCTCGGCGCCAAGGCCGGTCAGAAGATCATCGAAACCGCCCGCGACGGCGCCTTCGAACTCCCCGGCGGTGAAGACGACGCCTTCATCGTCATTGTCCACGAATCCGGTTACGGGCAAGTTAAAGTCAACGATCCCTCAGACAGGATCACGCTCAAGCCCTGGGCGCGCATCCAGGGCCAACTCCTCCTTGGCACAAAGCCCGGCGCCGGCTGGCTCGTTTCCTTCAACGGCAGCACGCCGGCAAATTCGAGCTTCCCCTGGGTTTCCCAATGGTCCCAGGTCACGTGCGATTCCGCGGGCAAGTTCGATACCGGGCCGCTTGTGCCTGATGCGCGAATGCAGGCGTCCGTTTTCGTAAAGACCGGCAACTCAACTTCCCTCGTGCTCGGCGTGGTGACCTTCGTCGATACCAAACCCGGCAAGACCCTGAAGCTGACTCTCGGCGGCGAGGGTCGGCCCGTCATCGGCCGCCTCGTCGGCTCCGACGGGAATCCCTTGCCCAATCGCAAGCTCTGGATTCGCACGCCCGCGCCGCACCTCGGTATGCCCGGCGACAATGAGATGTGGAAAGCTCAGGGGGAATTTTTCCAGGCCGTTCAAGGCGCGAAGTATCACCACGAGGTGGTGACGGACGCCGAGGGCAGATTTCGAATCCCGCGTCTGCCGCAGGGAAACTTCGAGATCGACGGCGCGTGGATCGCCAAGGACAGCCAGCGACGCTTCGAGGTCAACCCCATGGACAGCGGCAAGAGCGACGAGCCGTTGGATCTCGGCGATCTGAAAGAGACGCGGAAACCACGCAATTGACTTGCCCGCGCCTTGCCCGAAGATCACCGCGAGTCGATCACCACGCTGGGCGAGGGTCTTGTGTCAGTCCAAATTCAGGACAGTTCCGTGCGTAACGTGAGCGAAGCATTTGCACGGCGGAGCATCTCAGCAAGAACTCTGTTGCTCGCCTGGATCGCGGCGGGAGTGCTACTCGTCATCACGCTTAGCTTTCCCAGCATCGATCGAGCGCAGGAAGCGCGCGTGCTCGAGACCGCGCGCGAAATGATGGATGCGCCGGTGAGGGGATGGATGATTCCCGTCTTCAACGGCGAGGTCCGGCTGCAAAAGCCGCCGCTCGCCTACTGGCTGGCGGCGAGCGCTTTCAAGCTCTTTGGCGTTCGCGCTTGGGCCGGGCGATTGCCTTTCGCAATGGCGGGTTGGCTCGCGGTCGGGCTGACGCAGGTCTTTGCCGCAAGACTCTTCGGCCGATTCGCGGGCTTCCTCAGCGCCGGCGCGCTCCTCGGCGGCATGATGTTCGCCCACCACGCGCGGCTCGCCGAGGCCGATGTCCTTGTCCTCCTCTTCGTTACCGCCGCCGTTTACGCCTTCTTCCGCGCGTTCGAACCTACGGAACAATCTTGCCGAGCCGTCACCCTCTGGTTTTATGCCGGCTCCCTGGCCATCGCATTCGCCATCCTCAGCAAAGGCTTGCCCGCGCTCTTCGCCCTGCTTTTCCTGGTTGCACTCGCGTGGAAGACCCGGCGGTGTGATCGCTTGCTCCACTGGATCAAGTGCGGCGCGCCGCTGGCCATGCTGCTGCTCGCGGCACCCTGGTTCATCTACGCGATCATCGCGGTCGGCCCGCGGACTTTCGCCGAAGAAGCGAAAGTCGCCGCCCTCGGCGAAGGTCACCGCGGCTGGTTCGTTGCCTACCTTCCGCAGATGCTGGTGGCGATCGCGCCCTGGACCGCCTTTGCCGTCGCGGCCGTCGCGATCTCCTTGGCGCGGGTGCGCCGGCGCAGGGATCTTCGACTGGCAATTCTCCTCCTCTGGCTTGGCGCGGTGGTAGTGCCGCTCTGTCTCGCGGGGCAGAAACAGAAACACTACCTGATGTCCGCGCTCCCACCGCTCGCGATCTTGACCGGCTGGTTCCTCGACCGTTCGCTGCGCGCCGGCCGCGGATCCCGTCTCGCGCGGATCTGCAAGACCCTCCTGATCGGCACGGCCATCGCGTCTGCATTCGCAGGCTTGGGCATCCCCGTCGCCGCAAGAATGTTTCGCGGCGGGCGTCAACTCCAGGCCCTTGATCTCGCCGTTCCATGCGGCGCCGTCACCGTCGCGGCCATCTTCCTCTATCTCATCGCACGCCGTCGCATCGCCTTCGCTATCCTGCTGTTCCTGATCACCTCGGCCATCGCCACCACCATGATCGACGGCGTCTGGGTCCAAACGCTCAAGCTGAACACACCCGAGAACACCGCCGCGGCGATTCGGCAGGAACTTGGAAACGATCGCCCCATCCGCTTCTACGGCACGCCATCGCTTCCGCTGATCTTCGCGCTGCGAACCACCATCCCCTCGATCTCCACCCCCGGTGAACTCGCGGAAACCGCGCGGCGCGAGCCAGGCGCAATCATCCTGATTCCCACCGACACCAGGAACCCCCCGCAGCCTCTGCCGGATCTTCTCATCGAGCGAAGGTCATTCGCAGGAACCGACAAAACCCTGCGAGTGTGCGAATTCGCCCGCTGATTCGAGACAGGAAGGTCAACCGCAGATGCACGCGGATCAACCTATATCACTGCGCAAGATCACGCGCTGTTCGTTGTCATCCTGAGAGTCTGTCAAGATTTGACGGTAGCTCGGGCATCTTGCCCGTGTTTGTATCGCTAACACGGGCAAGATGCCCGTGCTACGGGAAAAATTCACAAGCTCTGAGGTAATCCGAAGCATCTTGCATCGATCGCCGATCCAGCAAGATCCTTCACGGAGTATGCAGACGGGCTTTTCCTAATCTGCGAAATCTGTGGATCAAACTCTCGATTCTCAAGAAGCTTGTCGCGGCGCGCAAATTCTGACGGATAGCAGTGCGGATAACGCAATCGATGCAGACGCCCTCTCTCCCTTTTCATCCGCGTCGATCGGCGGCTCCCCGTCTTCATTCCTTCCTCAGCTCGAACAAAAGATGCCGAAGTTCCGGCAGGATCAGCTTCGTCATCGCCAGCTCCACGGCCTTGGTGGATCCCGGCATTGAGAAGATCACCGTCTGGCGCGAGATTCCGCCCACCGCCCGCGACAGCATCGCCCCAGAGCCGATCTGTTCGTAGCTCAGCATCCGGAACAGCTCCCCAAAACCCGGCAGCGCGACCTCCAGCCGATCCCCAATCACCGGCACGGTGACATCCCGCCGAGCAATCCCCGTCCCGCCGTTCAGCAAAACCGCGTCGATCCCATCGTCCATGATCAGATCATCGAGCAGCGGCGCGAGCCGTTCCGGTTCGTCCCGCACAATCGCATACGAAACGACACGATGCCCCTCCCTCGCCAGCAGCGACTGAATAAGCTGCCCGCTCGTGTCGGTTGTAGCCGTGCGGGTATCGCTGAGCGTAAGCACCGCGCACCGAGCCGAAATCTCGCTGGCGGAGGTGATGTGCTGTTCGTATGCCACTATTGTTTGTCAGTTGTCAGTTGTCAGTTGTCAGTTGCGAAAGCGGCTAGTAAACGTTCGGTCTCCAAGCAACGGACCACGGACCACGGACATTCCTCATAACTTCTTTCCTGCCGGCTCAACACTAAGCGTCCCGTCCTTCTGCTGTACGATCAGATTCGATCGTCCCAGCGGAAGCGTGACATCAACGCGATTGGGGTTGCGCGAGCCGCGGGAGTCCCGCGATCCCGTCGCCAGCAGCTCATCCAGCGTGTGCTGCCCGAGGTAAACGCGAAGCACCGCATCCGTGCCGGCGGGAAATTTCCCCTTCTGCTCGCCGGTCTCGGCCACTTTCCCCGGCGGAACCGCCCGCCCCGCGATCTTCTCCCCGCGCGGGTTTTCATAAGTCGCCAACTGCTCCGGCGAAAGCCAGGCCGCCTCCACCGGCGGCCCCGACTTCGTTAACCAAACCGTAATCGGCTGATCCACATCGTTCCGCACGGCAACGCTGTAACTCTTCGTAGGACCGGAACAGCCAATAAGGCCTAACAGAACCGTGAGACAGACCACGGGGGGAAGGGAGCGCAGTGGGTGAAGACGGAGCATAAGGTGAATCGTAATGGGTCCGTCGCCCGTTGCCAGTGCAACTTCAGCCAGTATTCATTCGGTCCAACAAATTGAGATGTCGCTGAGGTGAGTACATCAGACATTTCGATGTTCGGCGTTCGACCTTCGACGTTCGTTTTTATTTACTCAATCAAGCAAATCCGAACGCTGAACGCCGAACTTCGAACGCCGAACGTCGAATGAGTGACGATCTCTTGCCGCTTCCGTAAACCCTCCGCGTCTTCCTCCGGGCCTCAGCGTCTCAGCGGTTGCATTTCCCACCCAACCCGCATAATCGCACGCGATGTTCGTGCAGCAGGAAAATCTCATGAAGCGCACCGCATGGCCCCCGCTTCTCGTCGCCGCGGCGATTTTCGCCGCCCTGTCGCTCTGGGGAGCGATCACCAGCGAAGGCTTTCTCGAAGCGGACAGTTGCACGCATTATCTCTATGCACGCTTCGCGGTAGGGGAGTTGCATTACCTCGTGAACGTGTGGGGCAGGCCGCTCGTGACCGGAATCTATTGCATCCCCGCTGCCCTGGCAGGACGAATCGGCGTGCGGGTGACGAGCTTAGTATTAGCGCTGGGAATTGCCCTCGTCGCGTATCGGATAGCAAAAGCACAAGGCTACAAATGGCCAGCGCTTGCGTTCATTTTTGTGCTCGCGCAGCCGCTGGTGTTTTTGCATTCCTTCAGCGAACTGACGGAACTGCCGTTCGCATTCGTGCTGGCGCTGGCATTTTGGGTCTATGTAAACCGCAAGTGGTTCGCGATGACCTTGCTGGTGGGACTGCTGCCGCTGGCAAGACCCGAAGGCTTTCTATTCATTCTGCTCGCCGGTCTGGCGCTCATTACACATCGCAAATGGTGGTGGATCCTCTTGCTGCCCGTGCCGCTGCTCATCTGGGACTGGGCCGGCTGGGAGGTGTATGGTCGGCCGGCGTATCCGAACGATTCACTGTGGGCAACGCTGCCGGGCCGGCTGCACTGGCTGCTGTGGTTGAAGCATGAATGGCCCTACGCAGAAGAAAGCGCCTACGCGCGGGGGAGTGTGTTTCACTTCGTGATGCTCCTGCCGTCGATCGTCGGGCCGCTGATTTTCCCCGCGCTGCTGATCGGGATCTGGCGAAGCTTGCGGGGAAAGACGGGATTCACCACGGAGTCACGGAGGCACGGAGGCGCCGTCTTCGTTCCTCCGCACACCACCCAGCCAACTTCCTCTACTGAATTGCTCGAAGAAGAGTTTGTGCAGCAGGATGACACTCCAACCTCAGAAGCGCCTCCGTGTCTCCGTGCCTCCGTGGTGCAACTCTTCCGTTCCGATCACCGCGCCCGTTGCCAGGTTCTCATCGCGATCATTCCGCTGCTCGTGCTCGCAGCCCACAGCATCCTGTACTGGCGCGGCAAGATGGCCAGCAACGGCGAGCCCCGCTACATGCTCACCATGGCCGTCTTCTGGGGTCTGCTTGCCGCCACCGGTTGGGAATGGATGTTCGCGTCATTGCGGTGGAGGCATGCCGTTCTAACCGCCGGCGTGGCCGCACTGTTGCCGGGCTTAATCCATTTCATTTACCCGGTGCTTCCGCTCAAACTATCCGCCGATTGGGTACAGGTGCGCGAAGCCGCCCGCTGGTATCAATCCAGCGACACCGCAAAATCGCATCCGCGCCTGCTCGTTTCCAATCCCGCGTTCTATTACTTCCTCGACATCAGCCCCACCGACAAAGGCCGCGTCCTCGAGTGGCGGAAAGAGACGGTCGCGAAGTGCCCGCCGGGAACTCTGCTCGTGTGGGATCACGATTACGCGATGTTCAACTCCGACCGCAACCGGATCATCGCCTTGGAGGAAATCGAGGCGGCAGGGTGGATCGAAGATATGCAAGCCGAGGACCAGTTTGAGCAGACCGGGGAAAGTCAGGTCCGGTGGCGCGTGTTCAAGAGCCGGCAGTCGATGCTTCCCATGAAGAACTGATGTCGGAAGAGACGCCGCTTGCCCCCCCCAAGGCGTTCAGCTTGCCAAAACCGCAAATCGCAGAAACTTTGTCCGCCGCCCCGCGTCTCTGGACGTTATCCTAAAACCACGAGGTGAAACATGATGGCGCTCCGATTCCGATCGATCCTTTGGGCGGGTGTGGTGGCGGGAGCAATGCTGGGGATCTCCTGCGCGAAGCGGTCGCACCCAACCATGTCGCATCAAGCGACCGGTCCGGCGATGGCGCCGCTCGCCGCCGATACGAAGACGGCTGGCAACGCGCCAACCACGCAACCCGTTCGAACCATCGCCCTGAACTTCGATCAGGCGGTCCCCGTCGAGCTCCCGACCGCCAGGCAGACCTTGACGCCGCTCTGGTTCAAGATCGCGGACGGCAAAGTCGGCTGGGTCGTCCGCATCCCCGGCAGCCGTCCCATCGCAACCCCCGCATACGCCAAAGGAATGCTCTTCGTCGGCGGCGGTTATGGCAGCCACGAGTTCTACGCCCTCGACGCCAGGGACGGTCACACAATCTGGACCTACGTCTGCGCCGACGACGGCCCCACCGCCGCCGTCGTCGATGAGGATGACGGCGACATCATCTTCAATACCGAAAGCTGCGAGATGGAAGTCGTCGACATGTCCACCGGGAAACTCAAGTGGAAGGAATATCTGGGCGACCCTCTCATGAGCCAGCCCGCCATCGCCAAGGGCAAGATCTTCATGGCCTACCCCGGCGGGCACCCCCGCGGCCTCCAGAAAGCCTCAGCCGACGGAACCATCCCCGAACCCGCCGCGCCCGAAAAGATCGGTCCCGCCAAGGCCTGGGGCCACCGCCTTCTCTGCGCCGATGTTAAAACCGGCAAACATCTCTGGGAACAGGACATCACCGCCGATGTCGTCTCCGCGCCGGTCATTGACACCGACCGCGTCTACCTCACCTGCTTCGACGGCACCAGCTTCTGCCTCGATGCCCACACCGGTTCCATCATCTGGCAAAAGAAGAACGCCGGCACCAGCGCCCCGCTCATCGTCCAAGGCAACGTCGTCATTACCCAGAAGCAGCGCGCCAGCGGGAAGATCACCGAAGGCATCAAGCGCATCGCCTCCGCTGACGGGGTGGAAAAAGACAGGGTCCTCCTCGCCGCCGGCGAAGCCAAATACCTCAAGCCCGGCGCCGTCGGTAACTCCGCCTATAGCAAATCCCAGGAAAAGCAGCTCGAAACATCAGTCGGCTTCTCCCCACAGTCGATCACCTGGGAATCCCCCGCCGCCCAGTCGCATCTCAACATCGGCTCCGTCGCCGTCGGCTGGTCCTACCAGGGCGCCCGCGCCGCCTATTCCAACGGACAACTCCTCAACGCCCAAGGCAACATCCTCAACTGCATCGGATTCGCCACCGGCGAAACCGCCTGGCGCGCCGAAGCATCCGGCAAAGACGTCTCGCCCGATGTCCAAATGTTCGCCCCGCCCGCCCTCGGTGAGAAAAACCTCTACGTCTGCTCCGCCAGTGGCCACGTCGCCAGCCTCCGCCAATCCGATGGACAGGTCAGCTTCCTCTACGCCCTCAAACAACCCATGGCCTTCCAACCCGCCCTCGCCAATGGCAACATCTATCTCGCCACCACCGACGGTCGAGTCATCTGCATTCAAACCGGTGACAAAGACGCCGATGGCTGGTACGCCTGGGGCGGCAACGGTCAACACAACAAGAGCCGGTGACATTGAAGTTGAACTCAGCATCAGGAACCGTGGGCATTAACAAGTTTCGATCCGCTAAAATGGCAACCGCCGCGCCGTCGCCAGGAAATTCTCGTAATTCGCCTTCACCTCAACCATCGAATCCCCGCCAAACTTCTCCAGAAAAACCCTCGCGATCTCGAACGCGATTACATTTTCCATCACCACGCCCGCGGCGCTGATCGCGGAGATGTCGCTCCGCTCCCAACCCGCCTCCGATTCCCGTTTCGTATTCAGATCAATGCTTTTCAGCGGCTTTCCCAAAGTGCTGATCGGCTTCATCGCCCCGCGCACGACGACGGGTTGACCGTTGGTCATCCCGCCTTCAAGCCCGCCGGCATTATTGCTCCCGCGAACAAAGCCGAGCATCGGCATGTTTTTCCTGCTCTCGTCGAAAAAGATTTCATCGTGAACCTTCGATCCCGGCCGGCGCGCAGTTTCAAACCCCAGCCCAAACTCGACACCTTTGAAAGCCTGAATCCCAACCACGGCTGCCGCGATTCGCGAATCCAGCCGGCTGTCCCAGGTCATGCACGAGCCAATCCCAATGGGACAACCGAAGACGTGCGTCTCGACCACGCCTCCCGCCGTGTCCTTCGCCATCTTCTGATCGTTGATGAACGCCCGCATCGCATCCGAAGCCGCGGGATCCGGACAGTAGACATCCGATTCATCGCGCGCCTTGAGCATCTCCCGCCAGTTTTCCGCCGTCACCTGCACATTGGCAGTCGCCGGTCCGACCGTGCGAACAAAGCCAAAAACTTCGATGTTGAATTGCTTGAGCAGGCATCGCGCCAGCGCACCCGCCGCCACGCGCGCCGCCGTTTCGCGGGCACTCGCGCGCTCCAGGGTCTCCCGGCAATCGGTTGTCAGCCACTTGACCGATCCCGCCAGGTCCGCGTGCCCCGGTCTAGGCCGGTGCAGCGGCGGTGTCGCCGTCACATCATCCAGCCGGCTGTCCCTGTTCGGAATCAACATCGTCACCGGCGACGCGATCGTCTTGTTCAGCCGCACCCCGCTGAGAAACTCCACATGATCCGTTTCGATCTTCTGCCGTCCCCCGCGCCCATACCCGCCTTGCCGCCGGCGAAGCTCATTGTCGATGAACTCCTGATCAATCGGCACCCCCGCCGGAAGCCCTTCCACCAACGCGATCAACGCTTTCCCATGAGACTCCCCGGCTGTTCTATAACTGAGAACGGACATAGAAAACCAATCTTACCGCATCACGATCAAGATTTCCGCAGGGGCTTTCCCGTAGCACTGGCATCTTGCCCATGTGAACGGCTTCGACACGGGCAAGGATGCCCGTGCTACAGGCAAACTTTGACCCGCTTATTCTCAATCATACGCCTCCGGCTCCTCCCCCTTCGGCCGGCTCTTCCACCGCCGGTGCACCCACAGATACTGTGCCGGATCCTCGCGCACCATGTCCTCGATCGCTTTCGTATACCGCTGCGTGATGTACCGCAGCGGATCGCGCTCTTCCTTCCAGTCCGCTGGGTAAATAATATCCTGCGCCGCGCACTGAAACCGGAACGGCTCCTTCCGCCGACGCACGTATCCAATAATCACCGGGACCTCATAGTGCATCGCCAACAGCGCGATCGACTTGTACGTGCTCGCCTTCCGACCAAAGAAATCAACGAACATCCCCTTACTTCCCGCATTCTGATCGGCAATAAAACTGACGATCCCATGTCGGTCCAGCAGATCCGTCACCTCGCCGGTGGCGCCCTTTTTATCGATCAGCATCTGCCCATTCCGCTTGCGCAGACCAAATACGAACTCGTTGATGTAGGGGTTATCCAGCGGCCGCGCCACGCTGCTGGTCGGAAAGCCGAGTGTCGCCATCGTGTAGCCAAGGATTTCCCAGCTCCCGTAATGCGCGGTGACCATGATCAGGCTCTGATTTTTCTTGAGCATGAGCCTCATCGTCTCGGCAAAGTTTGCAACCGAGACGTACCTGGACCAGGTATCGATGCGAACCAGCCGGGGGGTGAAGAGAAACTCCACGCCCAGCATGCACATGTGCTGCATCGACTCGTGCGCCATCCGCCGGAGCTGCTTCTCGTTCAGATCCGGAAAACTGCGGCGCAAGTTCGCCGTCGCTCGATCGCGGTGCTTCTTGTCGATTACATAGATGCAAGTCCCCAGCGCCTTCGCCAACTCCAGCGATGCACCGACGCCCCACGAATGCACCGCCATCGAAAGCACGCGCAGCCCCAGATACACGAGCCGGTCCAGAAAATCATTGCGACGCTTGGCCAAGTTCAGGCGGATTGTAAGGACGCTTCCCGCCAAGGGAAGCGTGCGAAACGCACGTCGAGCGCGATCCCCGTTATGCTAAACACCCAAATTCAACACAAGCGGAGCGGTGGCGCGCAGACGGGCGCAGTTCCAGGAATCCGCGTCAAATTTTCCTGCTCCGCCGTTTCCCACCTTCCCCAACCGCGCAATCCCCACCTGAAAGTCGTTGCGGCCCGCAGGCCACAACACAACTGTTCTCTGACGATCGGCAAGATTGGACGTATGCACCGGTTTCCCGCCGGATTAGCTTCCAGGCTATTGGAGTTTCTCGCCCGGCCCTCCTTGGAGCATGTTCTTTTGATCGCCGTTGTTGAGGACCATCACGACACGTCATCGGCAATCGCCCGATTGCTGCGCCGCGAAGGGCTCGAGGCCGCGGTCTTTCCCTGCGGCGATGAACTCTTCGCCGCTCTCAACTCCGGCGTGCGCCCCAAGCTGATCCTGCTCGATCTCTCCATGCCCGGAATGGACGGCATGCAATGCCTGGCAGCGGTTCAAGAGCACGCCGAGTGGCGAGAGATTCCCGTCCTGATCTACAGCGCGGAGCTTGATGATGCCAAGCGCACACAGGCGATGGCCCTGGGAGCGCGAGACTATCTCGTCAAAGGCACACTTCCGTGGACGGATCTGCTCAAGCGAATTCGCGAACACGCCGCCGGTTGAGTGGCCGAGAAACAACGGCGAGACGAGTTTCGCCCCTACAGCCCACGCACATCCGCCAACACCTTCTTTGCCAGACATTGCCAAACTTGCGTCCTTCCGCCGCGTGTCCTACCCTCCTCGCGCAGCGATCCATGAGCGAACCCGTCGTCAATTTCGAGCCTCCGCCAACCACTCCCGCGCCCGCGCCGGACACGGAAAAGCTCTCCCCCGTCATGCGGCAATACCGCCAGTTCAAGCAGCAGTATCCCGACTACTGCCTCTTCTTCCGCATGGGCGATTTCTACGAGATGTTCTGGGACGATGCGAAGCTCGCCAACCGCGTCATGGGCGTCGCCCTCACCAGTCGCAACAAGGGCGCGCCCGATGAAATCCCCATGGCGGGTGTGCCGTTCCACGCGGTCGAAAATTACCTCCGCAAGATGATCGCCGCCGGGCACAAGGTCGCGATTTGCGAGCAGATGGAAGATCCGTCGCAGGCCAAGGGTATGATCCGCCGCGAGGTCGTCCGCCTGATGACGCCCGGTACGCTCACCGAGGAGCCGCTGCTTGATGGACGAAGTGAGAATTATCTTAGCGCCGTCGCCTTCAATATCACCAAAGACGACGGCTACCGCGCAGCCGTCGCATGGGTCGAGCTCTCCACCGGCGCCTGCGTCGCGATGAGCGGCAGCGAAGGCCAGGTGCTCGACGAAATCGCCCGCCTGCGCCCCGCGGAAATCCTCGTCCCCGAGCACGCCTCCGGTCAGCCCCACGAGATCAAGAAGCGCATCGAAGCCCTCGGGATCAACGCCGTCACGGTTCGTCCCGGCTGGCAATTCACCTCCCATCACGCGCGCGAAACCGTTCACCGACAGTGGGGCGCCAAGACCACCCAGGGCTTCGGATTCAGCGACGACGACCCCGGCGTCCTCGCCACCGCCGCGATCCTTTCCTATCTCGATGAAACGCAGAAAACATCCCTCGCCCATCTGCGCCCGCTTCGACGACATGTGGCGGAAGAATTTCTCGCCATCGATCCCGCAAGCTGGCGCAGTTTGGAAATCGACCGCACCATGCGCTCCGGCGGAACCGAAGGCTCGCTCCTCTCCGCCATCGACCGCACCCGCACCAGCATGGGCGGCCGGCTCCTGCGCCAGTGGCTGCGCTATCCGCTGTGTGATCTCGAACATATTTCCGCGAGACAGGAAGCCATCGCCGCATTTGTCGCGAGCCCGCCAAGCCTCAAGCACATTGCCGAAAAACTGGCGGATGTCTGCGACATCGAGCGCATCATCGCCCGCGTCTCCGTTGGTCGAGTCGGTCCCAGAGATCTCGCTTCACTCGGCCGCTGCCTTATTAAAATCCCCGCGCTCTTCGATCAACTTGCATCCCTCGCCGGCGCCGGAGATGTCGCTCCCGAGCTCGTCGCTGCTCGCGGCTTCTGTGAAGCGCAGGCGAAGTTCGTCGAAGGCGCGATCCTCTCCGATCCCGCGCCCCACCTCCGTGAAGGCGGCGTCATCGCCGCCGGGTTCGATCCCGAGCTCGATCGCCTCCGCGATATCGCCACCAACAGCCAGCACTGGCTCGCCAAATACCAGGCCAAGCTCGTCAGCGATTCGAGCATCTCCACGCTGAAGGTCGGCTTCAATAAAGTCTTCGGCTACTACATCGAGGTCACCGATTCCCATCGCGACAAGGTGCCGCCGGAGTGGACGCGCAAGCAGACGATCAAGAATGCCGAGCGATACATCACGCCGGAGCTGAAACAGTTCGAGAGCGAGGCCCTCAGCGCCAGCGACCGCGCCATCGCGCTCGAACAGCAACTCTTCGAGCAAGTCCGGCAATCGCTCCTCCCCCACGTCGCCGCGTTCCAGGAAGTAGCCTACGGCCTGGCCCGGGTGGACGTCTTGAGCGCCCTCGCCATTCTCGCGGTCGAACGAAAATATTGTCGGCCAACCATCGTAAATGAACCCGTCATACAGGTCGTCGAGGGCCGCCACCCCGTCCTCGAACAGCAGCTCGGAAGCGAGTTCGTCGCCAACGACTGCACGTTCTCCTCCGACGATTCCCTCTCGCTCATCACCGGGCCAAACATGGCCGGCAAAAGCACCTACATCCGCCAGGTCGCGCTCATTGCGATGCTCGCGCAAGTCGGCTCATTCGTCCCCGCAAAAAGCGCCACCGTCGGCCTCTGCGATCGCCTCTTCACCCGCATCGGCGCCAGCGATGAACTGCACGCCGGCCAATCCACCTTCATGGTCGAGATGACCGAGACCGCCAACATCCTGAATAACGCAACCGAAAAAAGTCTCGTCATCCTCGACGAGATCGGCCGCGGCACCAGCACGCTCGACGGCCTCTCCCTCGCCTGGGCCATCGCCGAGCACATCGCCGCCGACGTCCGCTGCCGCACGCTCTTCGCGACGCATTACCACGAACTCACCGATCTTTCGCAGCGCTTCCGCGGCGTCAAAAATCTCAACGTCGCCGTCCGAGAATGGGACGATCAGGTCGTCTTCCTCCACCGCATCGTCGAAGGCGGCACCGACCGCTCCTACGGCATCCACGTCGCCAGACTCGCCGGCGTCCCCAAGGACGTCCTCGACCGCGCCCGCCAACTCCTCGGCGAACTCGCCGTCCAACACGTCGGCAAACCTCGCGTCTCCCGCGGCAAGAGGAGCGACCGAATCGTCGACGACAACCAAATGCCGCTCTTCCTCGATCCCGCCCAGGAATTGCTGAAAGAATTGTCAGGCATGCGAATGGACGCCCTCACCCCCATCCAAGCCTTCGATCTCCTGCGGCAGTGGAAACAAAAGTATGGCAACGTGTGAGCGAGAAGGCAGCTCATGAACGATCTGTCCCACCGCCACCGCGAAGAAGAATGGATGGATCGCGACGACGTCGATCCCATCCTGCTCAACCGCAGCTTGAAGTTTATCCGGCGCGTGAATCGGCTCCTCGGCTACACCCGCGCCACCCTCTCCCACCTCAAGCGTTTCAGCCTCCGCTGGACTCCCGGCCAAACCATCTCCATCATCGACTTCGCCACCGGCTCCGCGGATGTTCCAATCGCCATCCTGCGCTGGGCCGATCGACAGCGATTCAACATCCGCATCACCGGCGTCGATCTGCACGCCGCCACCGCGCACACGGCGCGACAGTCCAGCCGCGATCCCCGCCTCTCGATCGTCCGCGCCAATGTCCTCGATCTTCCCTTCGAACCCCGCTCCTTCGACTACGCCATCTGCGGCATGTTCCTCCATCACCTCTCAGACGATCACGCAATCCAAGTGCTACAGGCCATGGATCGCGTTAGCCAGCGCGGAATCATCGCCGCCGATTTGCTTCGCGAGGCCCGAGCGGACCGTTGGATTAGCCTCTTCACACTCTTCTCAAATCCGATGGTCAAACACGACGCCCGCGTCAGCGTCCGCCAGGCGTTCAGCGCAACCGAAGCGATAAACCTGCGCGATAAAGCCCGCCTCAGTTACCTGCACTACCATCGCCACTTCGCCCACCGCTTCATCCTCTCGGGCGAAAAGACCTAACAATTTGCCGAATTCCCCCTGACTCGGCCAAGCCCAGCGGCTTCAGCCCTGGGTGCCTTCTTTTGCGAATCTCTAAAATAGCAGCAGCGCCACCCCAGCCGCGCTCGCTCCAAACCTTTCCCAAAAAACGCACGTAGAGCTACTACCGCACCCAGCCCTATGCTGGGATCGACACTGCGGCGCGCCTTACAATTACCCGCACAGGTAATCATGAGCGGACTCAGTTCTTACGATGATTCCTCTTGGATCGGCCAACCGCAGCGCCCGCGCCGCCAGCCCCTCGTCCCCCTCATCATGGGCAGCCTGATTGCGGCAGTTCTCTTCGCCAAGAACACGCCCCTTGTCTCCTGGCTCCGCGGCTTCCTCAGCGAAATCCCAGACCCCGCAACCGACGGCGGCACTTCGCTCCTCGACCGTGACCTGCCCCTCCCCCTCATCCGCGATTCCATCCTCGGCCGCGGGAAATCCGCCGTCGCCGCCCTCTACGGCACCCCGCGCACCGCCGCCGAAAAATCCCAACAGACCAAACGCAATAATTTCTGGAACGCCAACACCTGGTACTACCCCATCGACACCCGCTCCCAAACCGCCATGGCCGTCCGATTCGAAAAAGGCCTCGCCCGCAAAGTAGATTTCTTCGAAGCCCCCCGCCTCACCGACGCGAGCTGAATGCTCAACCCGAGCGGTTCAAACCCAAGAGACCGCGGAGGCGCCACGGCGCGAACGAGGACGCGAAGGAGTGAACATTAGAAATTATTCTTCGCGGCTTTTGTTCGCGCCTTCGCCGCTTCGCGGTCTCTTCTCCTCCACCGCCGTCCGATCAACCGTCGACCTGTCAGAAACCGCTAACGCGGATTCACCGCCGCCGCGCCAACCGCGTTCTCGCTCCGCGGCGCCAGGCTTTTCGCCTTCTCCGGATAAACCTTGCGAATCTCTTCTTCAAAACTCCCAATCGGACTCATAAACTGCTGAGCCAACTGCGGGTTCATCTTCTTAATCGCATCGATCAACGTCAGCGCTTCCTCAAACTTCCCCTTCTTTCGTAGCTCATCCACCTGGTTCCGAAGCTTCGGCCCCATCGTCATCTGGTTGCCCTGGTTCGGGGGGCGGATTCGCTCCGCCGCGAAATCGCACGCTTTCTGATACTGCCCGCTAGCGAGCACCGCATCCATGTAAAGGTTGCTCAGATCCGCCACCGCGGCCGGTGCATTGCGCGATTCATGAAACTGCAGCGCTTTCTCAAAGTACGTCGCCGCCTGCGCGGGATCGCCCATGGCCAGCAGCTCCACCCCGATGTTCTGCTGCACACCCGCCAGCTCGCTCACCGCATTCTGCTTCTGAAGCTGATCCGCCTCCTGCAGCAAAATCTGATACCGCCGAGCGTGGTCGTTCATGAACCGGTCCGCCCACCGATCGAGCTGGTTCGTATCCGCCTTCGGGAACACCGTTGACAGCGCATCCCACGCTTTTTGTTTCACGATGGCCGGCTCACTGTCGCTCTTCAGTCGAAGGTAAATCGCCTCCGCATGTTCAAACGTCGCGCACTGCTTCAGCGCATCAAGCACCGCGATCCGAACCGATTGATCCGGATCGTCCAGCGAATTCACCAGCGTATCCGCCGCCCACGATTGCTGAAGCTCACCGAGCGCCCGCGCCGCGGATCGCCGCACCCCCGCCGCCTCATTCGGCTGAAGCATCCGCGTAAACGTCAGCCGAAGATCCACGAACCTCAGCGGCGCCAGCGCATCAATCAGCGCCGATCGAAGCGCCGCTGTCCCCGGCTCCGCCGTGCGCTTTTGCAGCGTTTCCTGCACCGCGTCCGCAATCTTCTTCGCAAGCTCAGGATTTTTAGTGCGAATCGCAGGACCCATTTTCGCCAGACCCTTCGCCGCCGCCTCCGCCACCGCGATCGAAGGATCATCCAAAATCTTGATCAGCTCCGGCACCACCTTCACGTCATCTGTCGCCGCCAGCGCCTCCACCAGGGTCGTCCGCACCTCCACATCAGGCTCGCGCCGCAACTGTTCCACCAGCGCATCCAATGCCGTCGGATCATTCAGCGCCCGCAGCGTCTGCGCGACTTGGATTCGAACGCGCGTCGAGCTATCGCCCAGCATCAGCCGCAATTGCGCCCGAACCGCCGGCACAGGCGCTCGGGTCTCCGAATACTCCGCGATCACAATCCGCACCCCCGCCACGCGCATCTCCGGCGCATCCGATTTCAAATACCGCAGAAGCAAGGTCTCTTTCGATTTCTCCGGCACCGTCTGATATGCGGATGACAGCACCGACTGCATCTCCTCCACCAGCCGATCATTCCGATGTTGCCAACGCACGAACCGCGCCGCCCGGTCCAGCAGCAGATCATTCTCGAACGCCGCATCCTCCTTTTGCGTGCTCGCACTCCACCACTGCTGCCACTTCACGGGATCGTGCCCGTTCCCGCGAATCCCCGTTATCTGCGCCAGCGCATCCCCCGCCGCCGCATGAATCTCAGTATTCTCGGCATCGCTTACCAGCAGATCCATCAGCGCCTGCGCCGCCTGTTTATCAGAATAACTTCCCACCGCCGCAATCGCCGCCAACCGGCTCGAATCCCGCTGCTGATGATTCGGATCCCGCGCCAAGTCGATCATCCGCGTCCGAACATCCGCCGTCCGCGCGCTCGCCAGCGCCTGGATCGCCGCCTCATTCGTGGGCGGCTCGCTTGCCGCCAGCGCAAACAATTCATTGACAAACTGTGGATCCGCGCTCAGATCCGTCGCCAGCGCTCGCGCCACCGCCAACTGCCCGGGCCGGCTTCCCAGATTTACCAGCGCATCATGAAGCGCCTGCCTTCCCTCCACACTCCGATCCGCCACCAGCCGCCGCGCCGCTTCGTTGCGCTCCGCCTGCGTCGCGTTCGCAGCCTTCAGCGCCGCCGCCTGATCCACCACCGTCACCAGCGGCCGCGTTGCAGGATCTTGGGCAAGCAGAACCGTCGACGGCATGGACCCCGTCCATGCCGCCGCCAGAGCTACCGCTATCCACATCCTTGTTTGCACCGGTCCTCTTGGTTACGTCGTCAGAAATGCATCCAGAGCGCCTGCCAAACCGTCCCCCATTTCTCTCCGCCTGCCACCGAGCCGCATCCTCACGCGAAAAATACCGTATTTTTCGTCGCCCGCAAAGCGTTGCATTTGCTTTCCAGCCACCAATTTTGTCCTCGGCGATTCGGTGCTTGCGATTTCCATCCGCAGATGAGTAAATTACCCCCCGCAGCTTAGGAACCCGCCAACCCAAACCGGCGTGGCTCGCTTCAGCGGCCATGTCTTCGAGTTTCTCCCTGCTGCACGAGCATCACGAGCGTCATGAGCGATTGGAACGAGGCCGAGCGCAGAGTCGAACGGGCACAGGAGCTGTTCGAGCAACACAAGTGGCCGGAGGCCCTTGAGGAGCTTCGCGCCGCCATTTCCATCAATCCCTATAACTCCGGCTGGTTCTTCAATCTGGGTCTCACTCTCGACGAGATGAACCGGACCGATGAGGCCATCGACGCCTACGAGCAGGCCCTCGCCATCGATCCCAACGATCTCCAGGCCATGAACCACCTCGGCGTCGACCTCCACCGCGCCGGCCGCCTCCATGAAGCCCTCCGCACCTTCGAAAAGATCGAAAACTGCGATCCCACCTTCGAAGCCTCCTACTGCAACCGAATCATCACCTTCACCGAGCTGGGCGACCACGAAAAAGCCGAAGAAATGTTCTATCTCGCCCGCCTCTACAAAGAACACTGCCCCCACTGCTACTACAACATTGCCTGCTCCCTCGCCGCCCGAGGCGAATACGACAAAGCCATCTACTGCTGGCGAAAAACCCTCGATCTCGAAGAGCAACACCCCGGCGTCCATGTCCGCATCGCCGAAGCCCTCTGGGCCAAAAACGAGCTTGAGCAGGCCCGCCGCCATTATCTCGCCGCCCTGCGCGAAGATCCCGGCTCCACCTCCACCTTATTGGACCTCGCCGAATTGCTCATCGAAATGGGCCGCCTCGACGATGCCGGCGAAAAAATCCGCCGCTCCATCGAGATGGCCCCCGATGAACCCGCCGCCCACTACGCCCACGGCCGCTGGCTCGCCCGCCAGGGTCAATACGATTCAGCAAGCGGCGCCTTCCACAAATCCCTCCGCCTCGACCCCACCTTCCCAGGCGCTCACCTCCACCTCGCCCGCCTCCATGAGCGCCGCCACGAACCCATGGAAGTCCGCCGCCAACTTCGCAGCGAGCTTCTCCTCAAACCCGAGGATCCCCGAATCCTCTTGGATCTCGGCAACCTCCTCATGGACGTCGGCGAACCCCGCCTCGCCGTCGCCACGCTCAAGCGCCTCGTCCAGCTCGAGCCCCGAAACATCAGCGCGTTGATCAATCTCGCCGTCGCCCAGTTCAAGCGCCGCCGCTATCAGGAAGGCATCACCGCCTGCAAGCAAGCCCTCGCCCGCGACCCCGACAACACCCTCGCGATGTACAACCTCGCCCTCGCCTTCGAACACACCCGCGAATACGACGAAGCCAACCGCTGGATCCGCAAAGGCCTCCGCCGAACCCCCCGCGACCCCGGCTTCCAACGCTTAGAGTTTCGCGTGAGAGTCCTCAAACTCCGCACCGCCGTCGTCTGCACCCTCAAAAAGGCCCTCTTCCGCCAGGTATGACTCTTTCCATGAAAGACGCCGACCTGCTCCACCTCTTCGAATCCCAATCGCTACCCTTTCAAGACTGGACCCACCGCGCCCACGTTAAAGTCGCCTACCTCTATCTCAAGCAGCACCCTTTCAATTCCGCCCTCGATAAAATGCGCACCGGCGTCAAAGCCTTCAACGCCGCCCACAACGTCCCCGACAGCCCCACCAGCGGCTACCACGAAACCACCACTCACGCCTTCCTCCACCTCATCGCCGCCACGATCGCCGTCTACGAACCCATATTCCCCACGCCTGACGCCGACACATTCTGCGAAACCCATCCTCAACTCATGACCCGCCACATTCTGCGCCTGTTTTATTCCCCACAGCATCGCATGCATCCCCGCGCGAAATCCCAGTTCATCGAACCAGACCTCGCCCCGCTGCCCAATTGCCCAAGCGATCCGCCGATTGAAGTGACTGATTGATCCCCACCGACTCAGAAGCGCCTAATCGCGCCGATTCGAAAACCAAAACCGCCGGCTCCGCACCCGCACCGGCACAGGCTTCCCGTCCCCCTTGAACTTCCGCAGGGCATACCCCGCCGCCAGAAGCAACGCGATGTACGGCGCGAAGAACACAAAGCCGTGTACCCCGACGATGTACACCAGAGGTAGGAAACGCAACGCCTTCATTCGCAGCCAAACATATCACCGGTTCCGATAAGCGGCCGAACTTTAGGTCGCTCACGACAGTGATTCTTACCCTCGTCCGATAAACCGGGTAAGCCGTGACGGTCGCCGCACGCACCCTCACGAGCGATTGCTACTTAAACCCCGGCAAATACGCCGTTTCCGCCTCGAACATCTCCCCCGTCATCTGCCGAATCTCCCCCGGCGTCAGCACCGCCGCCGTCAGCGGATCCAGCAAAAGCGCATGCGCCGCCGCCTCTTTCGACTTCTCAATGCAAGCCTTCGCCGCCAAATCAAAATACGCCATCTGACTCTCGCAAACGTGCGCCATCTGCGCCGGCAGCGCCCCATACCGCGTCGGGTTCACCCCATTTCGATCGATCATGCACGCCACTTCCACCGCTCCATCCCCCGGCAAGTTCGTAATCAGCTTCCCACCCTCACCCGAACCCCGCACCCCCGCGCGCTCCGCATTGTTCATCACGTTCCCATGAATCCGAAACGCCGAATCCTTCTCCCGCGCCTCGATGATCCAGGATGCATACTCCCAGCTCCGCTCCATCTTGATCGTCTCTTCCCCCCGCACCAGCTTCGCCCGATGCTCATCCGCGTTCTTTCGCCACGTCGGCCAATTCGTTGCATAAAACCGCGAGCCTCCGTTGTATCCCAGCCGCAGCAATTTCCGTCCCGCTTCGCTCTTGCGATAGTACGGGAGGTACTCCGACAAATGTCCTGAGCTTTCCGTAATGAACGCCCCGAAGTTCACGCACATGTCCTTGCGAATCAAATCCGAATGCTTGTACTTCTTCTCCACGTTCCCATCCGCCCATTGCGCATCGTTCTCGCTGTCGTACCGCGCCAGCCCCGCCTCCGCCTCCGCAAGCCCCTCTTCAATGTCCCGCCGAAATTTTTCAAACAGAACGGTCGAATAAAGATCTCGCCCCCCTTGCCGAAGCTTCGTGAACCACGCCAAATGATTTACCCCCGCGCACTCCCATTCCATCTCCTCATATTCCACCCCCGCATAATCCGCCAGCAGATGGCTCGTCCCCTGCACCGAATGACACAACCCCACCACCGAAATCTCCGGCACCGCGCGCCCCGCCGCCAGCACCAGCATGCTCATCGGATTCGTGTAATTCAGCATGATCGCCCCGGGACAAATCTCCCGCATGTCCCGCAGAATCTCAAGAAACACCGGCACCGTCCGCAATCCCTTGAACAATCCCCCCGGCCCCATCGTGTCCCCAATGCACTGGTCCACCCCGTACTTCTGCGGAATATCATGATCAAATGCCACGCACGCCGTCCCCGAAACTTCAACACAGCAAACCGCATAATCCGTCCCCGGCAACATCGCCTTCCGATCGCTCCCCCCGCGCACGCTCCAGCCGGCCTCGCGCCCGCAATCCTCAATCAACTTCCCGATCACCTGCACCATCATCGCCAGCCGGCTTGGATCCACGTCCACCAGCCGAAACTCCCCGCGCTCCGCCCCCGGAATCATCAGCACATCCCGGCAAAGGTTTGGACAAAACCCCGATCCCGCCCCCAAAAACGTAACATGAATCGCCCGTGTCACCTTCCCCCGCAACCCCGCCTGAGAATCCGCCGCCTTCGTATGAGCCCCATGCCCCTGCGTGCTCTCCTCAACACTCGCAACCGCCATCGCAAAACTCCTTGATCCGTGTAATCCTCAAACGTTAGCACTTCCCCCAGCGCGCGTAAACGCATGCTCGTCCGAGACACCCTGCAACCCCTTCGCGTCTCCTTCGCGACTTCGCGACTTCGCGCTCTCTCCCTCCTCCTCCCCCCACTGCGCGTCGCGGTCGGGCCAAAGGCCCACCAGATCAATAAAGCGGCTTCGGCTGATTCGCCAACAGCTCCGCCGACCGCAACGTATTCCTCATCAACATCGCCACCGTCATCGGACCAACCCCCCCAGGCACCGGCGTAATGTGCGAAGCCTTCCGCGAAACCTCCTCAAACGCAACATCCCCCACCGTCTTCTTCGTCCCATCCTCAAGGGTGATCCGATTGATCCCCACATCAATCACAATCGCCCCCTCGCGCACATGCTCCGCCGTAATCAGATTCGCCTTCCCCGCCGCCACAACCAGAATCTCCGCCCGCCGAGTGTGCAGCGCCAGATCCCGCGTCGCAATATGGCACACCGTCACCGTCGCCATCTGCTCCGCCAGCAACAGCGCCACCGGCTTCCCCACAATCTGCGATGCCCCCACAACCACCGCCTCCGCCCCCCGAATCTCCGTTCCCGTCGACTGGATTAACTCCACAACCGCCAGCGCCGTGCATGGCGCAATCAGCGTCTGCCCATAAACCACATATCCGATGTTCGCCGGATTCACCCCCTCAACATCCTTGATCACGTCAATCTCATATTGCAGCCGCGGCGCTTCCATCTGCGGCGGCAGCGGCAAATGCATCATGATCCCGCTCACTGCCGGGTCCTGATTCAACCGGCGAATCTCATTCTTCACATCCCGCTGCGTCGCCTCCGCCGGAATCTTCAGAAGCTCATAATCGATCCCCACCGCCCCGCACGCCTGCGCCTGCCGATTCGCATAAATCTCCCCCGTGGCCGCAGCGCCAACCAAAATCGCCGTCAGATGCACCGGCCTAGTCAGCGCCGCCGTCCGCGACCGAACCTCCTGCTTGATCTCCTCCGCCAGCGCAGCCCCATCAATAATCCGTGCGGCCATCCCCGGATTATAGAGAACCCGCCCCCCACAGCGAGCGCTCACGACAAACCCAATCGACCCTTGTAGCGGCGACGCCTGCATCGCGGTCGACGCGCAGCGTGGAAGCCTGCTCCAAATGCGGGACCCCCGCGACCGCCCATCAAGTTGCACCCAACGCTCCCCCAGACAATCATGCCCTCATGAAGATCTACACCCGCACCGGCGACGACGGCACCACCGGTCTAATCGGCGGACAGCGCGTCAACAAGAGCGACCCCCGCATCGACTGCGTCGGCGACGTAGACGAAATCAACGCCGCCATCGGCTGCTGCTCCGTGGCCGGGGGGCGCGGAGGTGAGCAGGGGGATAGTTTCATCGCCCAGTTCCGCGCCGTCCAGGAAGACCTCTTCGTCATCGGCTCACACCTCGCTTTCGCCGAAGGCTCCGGCGGCGACCGCAACCTCCCACCCCTGGAAGACTCCATCGTCTCCCGACTGGAAATGGAAATCGATGCCGCCGATGCCCGCCTCCCCCAGCTCCGCAACTTCATCCTCCCCGGCGGCACCGAACTCGCCGCCCGCCTCCACCTCGCCCGCACAATCTGCCGCCGTGCCGAACGCCGTCTGGTCAAATTCGCCATGGACCGTCCCGTCCCCGCCGTCCTCATCACCTATCTCAACCGCCTCAGCGACTGGCTCTTCGTCCAAGCTAGACTCGCCAACGCAATCACGGGCGTCCCCGACATCCCCTGGAATCCCCGCCCAGCCTAATCCGGCCCAATTGCATCGCGTTTACCTGTAGCGGCGACGCCTGCGTCGCGGTCGACGCGAAGCGTCGAGATATCGTCCATTTGCCCCCAACATCGCCCTCACCGCCCGCGCACTCGCGCACGCCGTACGTCTCATAACCATTTCCCCCTCCGATTCCAACGCCTCCCGCTCCTTGGTTTCTCCCCCGCTGAATTGGATATCTCCTCTGCCAGCAACAAAGACCAAGGAGCGTCGAAGAATGTGTGGACGCATTGCGCATTTTGAAGCACTGGAGCAGCGCACGCTCTTCAGCGCCGCGGTCACCATTTCCGAAGGCCGCAACGAACTCGGCACCCAACTGCGCATCACCGGAACCGCCGCGTCCGATAAAATCACCGTCAACAAAACAACCCGCGGCTACGTCGTCACCGCCCAGAACGGCTACTCCGCCACGTATCGCGGCAAATACAAATCCATCCTCATCAACTCCGGCCGCGGCAACGATCGCATCGTCGTCGCATCCACCGTCCGAATCCCCACCGAAATCTTCGGCGGCGTCGGTAACGACACCCTCGTCGGTGGCGCCGGTAACGACTCCATCTACGGAAACGCCGGCACCGATCTCCTCTACGGCCAAGCCGGTAACGACACCCTCATCTCCACCAACGACGGCAAAGCCGACATCCTCAGCGGCGGCGCCGGTGCCGACAGCTTCTGGGCCGACAGCGCCAAATCCGAACGCATCCTCGATCTCTCAAATTTCGAATCGCGCAATACCGTGCACCGAATCTCCGGCTTCCTGCAGCCTCAAATCCCCATGACCGTTCTCGCGCTAGCGCCGTCCACCAATGATCTCCCGGACCCGGTGGTCAACGACAACACCATCACCTACCTGAATTATTCCGATCACCCGCTCTTCGGCCATGCCGGTCCGTCCGCGGACGACGTCGTTCAGGGAAACCTCGGCGACTGCTACCTCCTCGCCTCCCTCGCATCCGTCGCACAAGTCGATCCATCACAGATTCGCCAAACCGTCGCCGACCTCGGCGACGGCACCTACGCCGTCCATTTCAACCGCGGCACAGCCGACGTCTACGTCCATGTCGACGCCGATCTCCCCTCCTACTCGAAGGATCATCTGACCTACGCCGACTTCGGCTCCGATGACTCGATGTGGGTCGCCGTTGTGGAGAAAGCCTACGCCCTCTTCCGCGGCACCGAATCCAGCTACTCCGCCATCGACTCCGGCTGGATGACCGAAGCCTTCAGCGCCATCGGCCTGCAAAGCACCACCGACTACGCGACCTTCGCCCTCGCCACCCGAATCGATGACTACCTAGAGACCGGCAAAGCCGTCACCTACGCCACCGCCGCCGTCCCCACCGGCTCCAAACTCCTCCAATACCACGCCTACTCCGTCGACCACATCATCCGCAACGCCTTCGGCGGAATCGTCTCAGTAGTCCTCCGAAACCCCTGGGCCGTCGACGGCGCAGATATTGATGGAGAGGACGATGGATACATCACCGTCAGCGCCTCGAACCTCACCGCAGCGTTTTCGGGACTGGTCGTGGCGCAAGTTTAAAAATCGAATCCCGTCATTCCCGGATTCAGGCTAGAGGACTCAATTGCATCGACGGTCATGTAAACCTGCGCCTCAAAGCCCAATCCGGTCAAGGATTACGAGATCGTGTATTAGCGGGGGAGGGGGACGGGGACGAGCCAGGGCACGGGAGTCATTTAAGACTAACAGGCGCGGCGGGTGCGGGAGCTTTCACAGTCTGTAAATTACGCCAAATGTAAGATGACTCCCGTTCAATTCGTCGCGCCCGTCTCCCGCCTTTGTACGGTGGCGGTTTAAAGACCCCAGGGCTGAAGCCCTGGGCTTGGCCTGTCCTACCGGTGGGGGTGGATGTGTTAGACCAGGGCTCAAGGGATTTATTCGAGGTCGGTCGAACCTGATTGGGGTTCGGGGCCGTAAGGAGAGGAGGCACTTTGCGCATTTCTCTGTTTGCTGTCCATGGGCGACGGATTTGTGTGGAAAAGCAGGCAAATCGTCGTTAGATTCGCCGCTCGCAAGGACGCAACGGGCACTTCAATACTTTAGAAGAATGGGATTATCTGATGCGACGTTTCATTCCCCATCGGCATGAGCTGGTGATTTTCGGCTGTCTCGCGGTTCTGTTCGCTGTTGTCGTCTCCAGGATCCACCCGCAGACGAGCGATCTGGGAATGGCGGGGCTAGGCGCACCGATGTTTTTGGTGGCGGCGGTGCTCGGGCTTCGGCGTAGTCCGCAATGGACGACGCCGGTGGTTGAGGCGGAAGAGTCCGAGGGCGAAGAGGCGTGAGCACGCATTCTTCTCAAGTCTGATCGCGGGTAACGAATGCGCACACGCCGGTTGAAGTTGCCGCTGGCGGCGTCCACGTAGTCTGCGTCCAAGGGGCACGTTACGCGAATCCCGCACTTCCTTGGACGTCGGTGCAGTCGTCGGTTGATTGTGTGATCAAGAAGTGGGTGGGGGGTTCGAGTTGTTGTGGATCGGTTATTCCGCGAAGGCGCAAGCGGCGAGGCGTACCCGTTGGGGCAATGGGGAGGAGTAGTGCGCGCAGCGCGGACGAGAGCGACTTCACGGGAGCCTGCCTTGGGTTGAGCTGAGACCGACGAATATGCCGACGATTCGCAAGAAGTTGTTACCCTCGCGAAAGATGCGGATGCAGTTTTCGTCCGTTCCACTATTATCGCGCGGGCCATCGGCGAAAGGTTGGCGACGCAACTGAACGGAACGCAACTGATCACGTTACTGATCGTCGGCGGGTTGATCTGAAATTCCTGATGCGTGAAATGTGACCCGTGATGGACACGCGACACGTGACTCGTGACAAGGCAAGTTGGGATGAGTTTTGAACATACGATGGGTTTTCGCGTGCGGTATCCGGAGTGTGATCCGATGGGATACCTGCATCACAGCATTTTCCTGCAGTATTTTGAGATGGGGCGGGTGGAGTTGCTGCGGGCGATGGGGCACTCCTATGCCGCGTTCGAGCAGGCGGGGTTGTTTTTTGTTGTGGTGAAAGTGGAGGTGAAGTACCGAGCGCCGGCGCGGTTTGATGAAGAGCTCACGCTCATCACCCGCATCGACCGGCTGACTCACGTCCGAATCGATCACGTTTATGAGCTGAGACGGGGGGATATCGTGCTGGCGGAGGGCTCCAGCACCGTGGCGTGCGTCGATCGGAAAGGGGAACTTCGCCTGATTCCCCAGCGGCTGCTTGGGGATCAGGAGCGTTCAGGGCAAGGGGGGTGGATGAAACGTGAAGACTGAAACGTAAAACGTGAAACGTAACGACGGAAATGTGAAACGTGAAACGTGATGAAGAGGCGGCGGGGAGAGGATTTCCAGGTTCTTTTGGGCGTTGGGCGTGGGGTTTCACTCATTGAAGGAATAAGAGGCGAACGTCGAACTTTGTACGCCGAACTGTGAACCCTGAACCCTGAACCCTTGGCTTTGCAGAGTCTTTGCTCTTTGCATCATTCGCGGGGGCTGAGGGGAGGTCGGCTGTAATTTGTGCGTGCGGGCGTCGTCGTATAGATTGGGGCGACCGTGAATGAGGCGGATTCGCTGCCGTTCCGGGTTGGTCCGGGCGAGCGCCGTCGGGAGCGCTTCGGCGAAGGTTCATGTCGCGGGCAACTCCAGAGCAGAGCAGCGGTTGGAAGGTGCCAGGGCTGTCGGTCGTCAGCTTGTCGAAATCAGGCGAGAAGCATGTCGTTGATTGTTGAAGCGTTGTTACGAACTGGGGGTGCGCTTCGCTTGCGCATCGGCCCACGTTAAGTCCAGAAATCGCGTAGGAAGGACACCACGAATATGTTCGGGATGCACCCATCATTAGATCGTCGGCACAAGAGTTCCTCACGCGCGCTCAGTGCGCGGGGTCGACGGGCCATCATGGAGGCGGTTGAGCGCCGGCAGTTGCTGGCGGGGAACAATTTTCTGGTGACGACGCTGACCGATGAAACCAACGCCGGCAACCATGCCACGAGTTTGCGCGAGGCCATTAGCGCTGCGCATGATGGGGACACGGTTTCGTTCCTGACGAACTTGAACGGGCCGATCAACCTGACGCTCGGCACGCTGTCGATTTCGGAGAACATCAAGATCAATGGGCCGGCGAAGGGGTCGATCTCGCTGAACGGTGGGACGGTGAGACGGGTGCTGGAGATCAAGAGCGGGGCCACGGTCTCGCTCAATCATTTGAAGATCAACAACGGCGGGTTTGCAGTTGGCGCGGGGATCTTTAACGCGGGCACGCTCTCGCTCGACACCATCACGATGTCCAACAACGTGGCAACGGGCAAAACCGCGGGGGTTGGATTGGGCGGGGCCATATACAACACCGGCGCAATGGTGATCTCGGCCAGCACGATCAACAGCAACATGGCCAGGGGCGGCGTCGGCTCGGGCGCTAGGGCGGGTGGATCGGGTCAGGGCGGCGCGATCTACAACTTGGGAAGGTTGACGATCAAAAACAGTGCGATCGGTGGGAACAGCGCCGTCGGTGGCGCAGGCGCGAACGCGGCGGCATCACGCGGAGGGACCGCGGGCGGCGGCGGAATCGGCGGGGCAATCTACAGCACGGGCGTCCTTCGCATCACCGGCGGCTCTTACGCGGCCAACGCGGCGACCGGTGGGGTCGGCGGCAAGGGTGGATCCGGCGGCGGCGGTATCGGCGGCGTGGGCTGGGGTGGCGCGGTTTACGCGGGCGGGAACAGCACGATCACCGGGGCAAGCTTCACGCAGAATGCCGCAACCGGTGGCGCGGGTGGCGCCGGGAACGGAAATTCCGCGGGCGGCGGCGGATCGTCCGCGGGCGGCGCGGTCTTCGGGGCCAGGACGCAGCGCATTTCAACCGTTGTCTTCTCCGAGAACGCGGCCAAGGCCGGCGCGGGTGAGGCTTCAATCGAGGTCAGCGCTTCGGGCGGGGCGGTCTACGCGACGGGCTTCAATGAGATTGTCGATTGTTCCATCACCGAGAACACCGCAGCCGGCGGCGGTGAAGGTGGAATTGGCGGCGGGGGAGGGATCTATCTCACCGGGACGATGACCACCCGCGGCTCGGTCGTTTCTTCCAACACCGCAACCAGCAAGGGCGCGATCGGCCAGGGCGTGGGCGGCGGAATCTACGCCACCCGCAAGGGAAAAATCTCGAACACGTTGCTCACCATGCAGAGCAACCTGGCGACCGGCGCCAACGGCGGATCAGCGTCGGGAGGTGGAATCTATTCCAACGGCAACGTCGCGCTTTTCGACTCGACCTTGAACGCCAACCGCGCCCAGGGTTCGCAAGCCGGCGACGGCGCATCGGCATCGGGTGGCGGCGTCTTCAACAGCGGCGCGCTGGAGCTCGATCGATCGACGCTCTCTTCCAATGCCGCGGCAGGGGGCAACGGTAACCCGTCAAGCGGCGGCGGAACGGGTGGGTCCGGGACGGGCGGCGCGATCTACAACACGCGGTCGATCTCGCTCCAGAATTCGACGATTGCGAACAACTTCGCCAACGGCGGGCGCAACGTTGGGACGACCGGCGGGCCTGGCGGCTCGGCGTCGGGCGCGGGCATCTTCTCATCCAGCCGGGCGACCGGGTCGATCACCTACTGCACCATCGCATCCAACACATCCACCGCGGGCACATCGAGCACGGGCAACGGGAGCAACGCGGGCGGGGGAATCCGCAGCACCAATGAGTTCGGCCTCGCCATCGCCAAGACGATCATCGCCAAAAACGTTGGGGGGAACTCACCGGATCTTTCGGGCTCGTTCAGCAGCGACGGGAGTAACTTCATTGGTCGAAATGACGGCTCGGTGGGCCTTTCAACCGGGGATCTCCAGGGGACGAACAACGCTCCGTTGGATCCGCAGATCGCCAATCTGAACCTCTACGGCGGCGCCACCGCGACAATGGCGCTGCTGCCCGGCAGCGGCGCGATTGATAAGGGTCCGACCGACAAGACGCTGATCGATCAGCGCGGCCTTGCCCGGACGACGGCGGCGGATCTCGGAGCGTTCGAGTCGCAGAGCAAGATCATCGTCAACAGCCTGAAGGATGACAAAACCATTATGGGCGAGTTGAGCCTGCGGAACGCGGTGACGCTTGCCAACAACAAGCCGGGTGCGGACGTGATCACGATTCTGCCGACGCTTGCGGGGACGATCAAACTGCGGCCGGTGCAACTGGAACTCAGCGATAAAACCGGCGCGACCACGATCAATGGGCCGGTTTCCAACCTCGTCGTGGTCAGCGGCAACAAGGCGACGCGCGTGTTCAAGATCGATTCCGGTGTTACTGCGACTCTGACGCATTTAGTCATTACCCTGGGCAAGGCCGACGCCGGAGCTGGGATTTCCAACAGCGGCACGCTGACCGTCAGCATGAGCACGATCCGCGAAAACTCCGCGATTGGAGTTAATGGCGTCAGCGGGATCGTCGGTGGAGATGCCAGGGGCGGCGGGGTCTTCAATGATGGCACGCTGACCGTGAACAGCACAAGAATTGTGGACAACTCTTCCCAGGGTGGCACGGGTGGCGGCGACGGCATCAAGAACGGTGGCGCTGCCTTCGGCGGCGGCGTGTACAACGCCGGAAGCTTTAACCTTACGACGAGCACGTTCGCCCGCAACAAGACGACCGGTGGCGTCGGTGCGACCGGCGGGAAGGCAAAAGGGGGAGCCGTCTACGTCGCGGCGACGAAGACATTCAGCGCCACCAACTCCACGTTCGTCCTGAACATCGCCAGCGGTGGCACCGGCCGGACGGGCGGTAGCGCCACCGGCGGGGCGGTGACGACTGACGGCAACACCACGTTCGTGAATAACACGGTTGTTGAAAACACCGCTCGCGGGGGTGTCGGCGCGTCTCGCGGGAACAACGGCGCGTCCAGCGGGGGCGGGGTCGATAGCCAAGGCTCCATCACGCTTGGCAATACGATCATTGCCCAGAACGCCGCCACCTTCGAACGCGATGAAAATGGGAATATCGTCAGCAATGGCTCGAATCTCATTGGTCTGGCTGATGATCGAACCAAGTGGCCGATTACGGATAATGTGGGCGACAGGGGTATCGGGGAGATCGATCCGCTGCTCCTGCCGCTGGCGAATTATGGCGGGCCCACGGAAACGATGCCGCCGGAGGTGCTTGGATTTGGCATCAGCCGGGTGCAGAACCAGGGGAACAACTTGCTCGTGGCCAATATTCCAAACGACCAGCGCGGTCTACGCCGCATCTTTGGCACCAAGGTGGATATCGGGTCGGTCGAAGCACAGTCCACGTGACACGGATTCCATTAAATTCCGGCGCTTGATTCCCTCTCGAAGCCAGCGCCCCGCAAGCGGGGCCGCTAACCACAGGCGCGAGAATTGAGCGGAATCCGTTCTGACGCATTGGTCCGTTTATGGGGATGTCCGCAAATTTAGCCGCGGACCTGACCCGCGCGTCAAACCCTCCTCTCAGCATCAACTCGGAAACAACGTCCTGAGGAAGTCAAAGCTTTGCCGGGCGGCGGCGTGGGGATCCGCGGTGTGCGTATACAGCTCGACCGTCAGGAATCGCTTGTAGTCAATGGAGTCCAAGGCGGAGCGGAGGGACTGCCAGTCAAGGGCGCCTTGGCCGGGGATCAGGTGGTAGTGCTTTCGTCCTGGGATGTCTTCGACGTGGAGATTCCAGATGCGATCACCCAGAAGTTTTACTGACTCGGGGATTGGTTCACCCAGCACCTGGCTGTGACCCACGTCAAGATTGGCGCCGAATCGGGGATGATTGAGCCGATCAATCCACTCGCGAAGCTCGGTGGCATATTCGAGAAAAAGTCCGGGCTCGCATTCGATTCCAATGTCGATGTTCAAGTGGTCCGCGCGGTCGAGAATTGGTTGAATCGATTCCGCAAACTGCTTCGCAGCCTGGTCGGGCGGCATGCCACCCAGGCATCGGCCGGAGGTGATTGAGATATTCCTGGCGCCGATCGCGCGGGCGAAATCCAGGGTTTTGAGAATGAGCCGCGTCCGATCCGCTCGATGCTTCGGGTTTGGGGAAATCAGGCTCGGCTCGAAATAAGGTTCCGGCGGCGCATCTTTCCAATAACCGAACGAGCAGTTTGCGTTAATGTTCGACACCGCCAGGCCCGTTTTTTGGAGCGCGGCGCGCACCGACCGAATGAGCGACTCATCGATGCTGTCGGGATACGCATGCGGCGGATCCGCGAGGATCTCCACCCCCCGAAACGCCGAATCGGCGATCGCCTGGATCGCGTCCACCAGGGGGAAGCGGGTAAAAGCATTCGTTGAAAAGGCCAGTTGCATGGACGCATCATAGGATGGCGAGGGTCCGTGCTCTAATGGTGACAGGTTCCTGGAAGGGATTTGGGACTGCCGGGGCCAAGCGGATGCGGATAGGATGCCGCGTTCAACGATGGATTCGATTTCTACACAAGTATCAGGAGTTGCCAGCGCCGGCACGCATGCCGAAAGCGAGCGCGTGGCCGCGTTGGACGGCCTGCGCGGTGTCGCCGTTCTCTGGGTGATGCTCTATCACTTCATGCACGGCGCCACTCACCATCACTGGATGTTCCGCGGGGTCTTCGGCTTCATCGGTCTGGGGTACTGGGGGGTCGATGTCTTCTTTGTGCTTTCGGGATTTTTGATCACCGGCATTCTGTACGACACGAAGAAATCCACGAACTACTTTTCAGCATTTTATGCGCGGCGGTCGCTGCGCATTTTTCCGCTCTACTACTGCGTGCTGCTCGCGGTGTTCGTCGTCTTGCCGATGTTCCGCGCGCTTTCTCCCGATCAGCAAGCGATGGCGCGGCAGCAGGGCTGGCTCTGGACGTATCTCGGTAACATCGCCATGGTCGTGAAAAACGCACCGGTCTTCGACGCCGGCGGCATCAAGCTTCTGCATTTCTGGTCGCTGGCGATCGAGGAGCAGTTTTACCTGGCCTGGCCTGCGGTGGTGCTCGTCTTTTCTCGACGATCCCTGCTCTGGATCTGTGCCGTCCTGATCTCCGTCGCGGCGATTTCGAGATTTGTCATTTGGCAGATCGGAATCGAGCAGCCGATGGCGTCGTTCTTCACGTTCAGTCGTGTGGACGGACTCGCGATGGGCGCGATGGCCGCCCTGATCGCGCGCGGCACGATGGGGACGGAGCGGATGCATCGTGAGGCTCGGCTGCTTGGAATCATCTCCGCCGTCGCCTTAGTCGCAATCCTGCTCGCGGAAAAGAAGCACTGGCTCTGGAGCTTTCCCATTCATCTTCAGTCGCCGGTGCGTCTGCTTCTGTTTACATGCGTGCTGGTGGTCTCGGTCGCAGCGCCGTTAGGAGGTTGGGCGCGCACCATCTTCTCGGCAAGCTGGCTGCGGTTCTTCGGCAAGTACAGCTATGGCCTGTACGTGTTTCACTACATGATGATGCCATGGTTCGAGCAGATCGTCCCCATGGAAGGGTTGAAGGAACGGCTAGGCTCATTCGTGGTCGCGGTGGCGGTCCGAATGGTGGTGTGCACGGCCCTTTCACTGGTGGCGGCGATAGCAAGCTGGTATTTGCTCGAGAAGCATTTCATCCAGCTCAAGCGATTCTTCGTTCCGGGGAAACCGAAGAAGGATATCGCGTCCGGAGATTCGGCAATCTTGCTCGGGAATACGGGGTCTTAAGCCGCGTATGGCGGAAAACTATTTTAATTGGTGGTTGTAGACGTCGATCAAATGCTCCAGGCGCTCCCGAGGTTGCACCGCGAAAAATAGCTCGCGATCGAAGAGAGTTTGCTCCTCGGCCTCTCTGTGCTCCGTCTCTCGGAGGTGCTGGTCCCAGCGCTCGAGCTCGGGATTGCGCAGCGCCGCCTGCGTCAACTCCTGATGCATCTGGCTGAAGAGTTGCCGGCGCTCGAGCGAGTTTCGCGGGGCGGAATCAATCGCGGCCACCAGGCCCTGCTTGCGCTCTCCCAGAAGCCGGTGCCGCAACCGATGCCCACCTCCCACAACGCACGGCAGGCAGGCCCGGCTCTGCGTCAGCGCATCCGGAAAATACAGCGTGGCGGTCGTGACCCCGAAGTGAGGCGCTTTGATCTTGAAGTGAGACTGCATCATTCGATCCGTAACCTGGTCGTACCGTCCGCCTCCGATTCCATGCATGAAGTTGTCGACCACGAGCAGCCGGAGAAACAGCGTCAGTGTGAGCGCGCGCGGAGAAAGCCTGAGATTATTTCGTCGAAGAAACGCGCCCAGCTTTGCCGCCGCCTCCCAGCCATCAAGTTTTGAATCCAGCGCGAACTCATCGCCGCCCGGCGCCACCAGCGCCAGATAATCCCCCTCGCGCCAGACGGTCGCCCGCTCCCGCGAGTTGGTCGCGAGATTGTCGAGCCAGAACGGCACTTCGCAGGATGTCGGCGTCACATGGAGGTCCGGCATCGGCCGGCTGGGCGAGCGAAGCTTCTGCTCCCGGCGGTAATCGGCAAGGGCCTGATTGTAATCGGATGCAAATTGCAGAGGCTGCGAAAGGATGTGATGAACGAACGCGAGATAAGGCTCCGAGATCCACATGGGGCTACACAACAGCGCATGATGCCGAAGGCCCAGCGTCCAGCTCAACTCATGCGATGCGTTGGTGAGCGCGCTCGCAAGATTCGGCGTCTCGATCGAAAGCCGCCTGAGACTCAGCAAAAAATCCCCCAGCAGCGGCTGAAAATTGAACCGGCTCCTGGACAGGGCATCAGCGGTGGTCTGGATATGCGCGGGCGTCGGCGCATCAAGCAGCGCTGCCCACTCGGCGGTTTGAATCTCGGGATCATCCGTTATTGGGAATGTACAAACCGTGTGTGCCCCATCCGTTCCCCCGCCTTGGAGCGTCGGCCAGCGCAGTTGCAAATGTTTGGGCTGATCCGTGTCGACGGCGAAGTGATAGGCCGCAGCGCCGAGCGGCCTCGCCATCGCCTCCAGCAGCACATCCTTCACCCAAACGCCGGTGTGATAAAGCTCGGTTTGATGCCCCGATGCAATCAGCGGCTGGTGGTGATCGCGATGCCCCAGAAACTCCCGCTGCCGCCGGCGCAGCGCTCCCACCGGGATATTCCCCACCCGCGCCTCACAAGCAGAAAGCGCTCGATGGTTCGCCCGCGTCTGCTCGAGCAACTCCCTGGGCTCGGGCCAGATCAGGTACTGACCGTCTTCGACCGGGGCTTTCCAATCCGCGTACGCCATCGCGTGCAAGTATAGGCCGAGTTAGGCGCATCCACACGGATGCATGGTCTGATGGACGGGCTCCGCGGCGAGCTTTTCCTGCTCGATTGTTAGCACCTCCAGATAATGCTGGAGCCGGTTGGATGCATCATCGAGCATTCCGCCGAAATGTCGCGTTGGATCGTTGTAGATCAGCCGAACCGGGATCTCTCTGAGGCGCAGCCTGTGATGATGAACCTGCGGCCAAAGCTGCATGGGAAAGGCATATCCCGGCACGTCCAAATTCAGCCGCCGCATCGCGCATACGCGGTGCGCTTTGAAGCCACAAAAAGAATCGGTGAGGTTCAAGTGATACAGGTCGTTAAGGATCGTGGTAATCGTCGTGTTGATCGAGCGTCGATCCCCAGGCGGGAGATCATCGGTGTCGTTGGGCCGGAGGTATCGCGATCCGCTGATGATGTCCGCTTGATCGGCTTCGATCTCTCGAATGAAATCCGGGATCCGCTCCGGCTCATGCTGCTCATCACAATCCATCGTGATGACCCAGTCGTATCCGCGTTTGTCTGCCCACGCGAACGCATCGATCAGCGACTGCCCGTACCCGCGGTTTTCCGGATGACGGATCAGTTGCACGTCGCTTCGGGTGGCGAGGTAATCGCCGGTTCCATCGCTGGAGCCGTCATCGATAACCAGGAGGTCACGATGAAATCCCAAGACCTTGTCGAGCACCTTCTCGACATACTTGCACTCGTTGTAAACAGGTATAGCAATGAGCAGACTCAATCGAGGCTCCTTCTGCATGCGATCCCGGGGATGGTAGAACTTCCGGCCCCGCCGGGTCAATTGCAAAGTCGGTTCCCCGCAAGCAATTGCCCCGCTGAACCGCCTTGCTGAATGTGCCGATGAGACAATGTGCGGACGATAACGTTTAGGCGAGCGGAATTCGCCCGTTACTATCGGTCGGTTTGAGCAACTTGGCTTCATATTGACCCCTGCGATTGGGTCGTTATCCTCGTGCTTCACGTGCAGTTGGGCCGCTTTTACCGGGTTAAGGTATGAAACACGCTCTGCGGGTTGCGCTGATCGCCATGGGAATTGGCGTCATTGGATTGGCCGGCTGCAAATCGTCGGGCAAGGGCGGCGGCGGCGCCCGCGCCAAAGGCGTCGACAACTACGTCAGGGCGATGCGACAGTACCACGCCGGCGACAAAGAACGCGCCATGGCCCAGCTCATCGAAGCCACCCGCGCCAATCCCAACCTGATCATGCCGCGCGTGATGCTGGGCGACCTGTACCGCTCCGAAGGCAACTACGACGATGCCGTGAAGCAGTATGAGCAAGTGACCAAAATGGACCCGTACTACGCGTCCAACTGGTACAAGCTTGGCGTCGGGTATCAGTTCATGGAGCGCCTGAAGGATGCTGCCGGCAGCTACCAGAAGGCGCTCAAGATTGCGCCCAAGGATGCCAAGAGCAATATGAACCTCGGCCTGGTGCAGCTCTATCTCGGCAACACGGAAGAGGCGCTGGACTATGCCCGCAAGGCGACGGATCTGGAGCCCAAGTCCGCGGCCGCATGGTCAAATCTTGGTGTCACGCTCGACGCCGCGGGACAATATCCCAAGGCGGAAGAAGCCTACCGCAAGTCGATCGATCTCGATCCCGACAATCCTGCAACCCTGATCAATCTCGCCACGAATCTTTTCTCCCAGGACAAGGCCCCCGAGGCCGCCGAGGTGATGAAGCGCGCCGCCGGCATCAGCAACACTGCGCCGGTCCGCAAACGGTACGGGGACGCGCTCGCCAAGTCCGGTCATTACAATGACGCGATCGCGCAGTATCAAATGGCGCTGAAGCTGGATTCGAAGTATTACGCGGCGATGACTGAGATCGGTTTCACGCGCATCGCCGAGTATCGCAAGGGGCTCGAGCTTGACGACAGCAAGCGTCTTGAGGCGCTGAGCAACTGGAAAAAGAGCCTTGAGGTGAACCAGAATCAACCGAAGGTGCAGGCAGCCGTCAAAGAATGGAACGCGAAGTCCGGGCTGCTGGATAAGTAGCCTGTAGCACGGGCCTCCTGCCCGTGTTTCCGATGCTGAACACGGGCAGGATGCTCGTGATACGGGGGACATGAATGGCAGATCACCTAAAATTTCTCTGGTCCGACGAGCACTACGTCGCCGTATTCAAGCCGGCCGGTCTCGCCACCATTCCCGGGCGGGGCGAAGAGGAGAGCGTTCTTGAGCAGCTTGCCGAGCAGCTTGGTCTCCCATGCACCGGCCAGGATGATCCGCGCATCCGCGTCGTTCATCGTCTCGACAAGGACACCAGCGGCGTGTTGGTTTTCGCGAAAGATCGAGTTGCCCAGCAACACCTCTCTCACCAGTTTCAAAACAATAAGGTCAAGAAGGAATACCTCGCGCTCATCGTGGGACGGCCGGCAGAATCCGAAGGCGTCATCGAAGCCGACCTCGGCCCGCATCCCAAAACGCCGCAGCGCATGACCGTCCTGAAACACGGCGGTCGGCCCGCGCGGACGGACTGGAAACTGGAGGAATCTTTCCGCGACTACTCACTGATTCGGTGCTTCCCCAAAACCGGCAAGACGCATCAGATCCGTGTGCATCTCAAGCATGCCGGGCTTCCGCTGGGGATCGATCCACTCTACAATGCTCCACGTCCCGGTGAACCCGGCGGAATCTTTCTCTCCAGCTTCAAACGTTCTTACCACGCGAGCGAACGGGAGGAGCGCCCGCTGATCGACCGCCTGACCCTCCATGCTCATCGGCTGGCTTTCGCTGATCTCGCGAACAACGAAGTTTTCATTGAGGCCGAATTGCCGCGAGATTTCCGCGCCGCGCTAAACATGTTGCGCAAGTACTCCGCAAGGTAGTCGAGTAGCATGGGCGTCTCGCCCATGCATTGAGAAGGCATGGGCGAGACGCCCATGCTACGTCAAAGCTGATTCCAGGTAATTAGATGGTGCCCCGCTTCGACGGCTCTCCGCGCGAATGACTGAATCGCCTGCCGATGCGCGCTCCAAGTCTCATCGGCAAACCCCGGACACACCCCAACCTCCATCGATTCATCCGTCACGGGCGGCATCCAATCCTGCATTGCTCGCGCATCCTCAACACTCTTTGGAACAAACAACCGATCGGTGGTGATGAAGCGGTTCCGAATGCGCCGCCGCGCCATCGAATCGATCCATCTCCCGAAGATCATCCGCGGCTTCAGGATGTACATGTCCGGCACGGACCGGGCGCGCTTGATGTGAAGGTGCCGCAGCCGCGCAGTGATTTGATTCATCACCCGCGGCGGAGGAGGCAGCGCGCTTTCAAAGACAACGTGAGATACGGAAACCCCCTGATCCCTCACGACCGAAACCTGTTTGAGCACATGTTCCACACGAGCGTCATCGGGCGCCTTGTCCAGCGTCTGCACCCGCACCCCGAACGAAAACTCGGGATGCTTCAACGCATATTCAACGGCGGCTTTCGTAAACGGCGCGTTCCCCACGATCGTCGCGCTGCTTAGCGCTCCGGCCTGAAAACATTCGATCGCAGCCTTGAACGTGTCTTCATCCCACCCGAAGCAATCAGCATTGAGGATCATCCGCATCGTAGAAACCGGCTTGTACCCGAAGCCGATGGCTTTGACACGCAAGGCAAGGATTCTTACATTTGCCCGCTTTCGTCAATTGGAGAGGAACGGGAATGGTGATGGATCAAGCCATCAACAAGGCCGCCGCGCTGGTTGAGGCGCTGTCTTACATCCAGCGCTTCCACAACAAGGTGGTGGTGGTAAAGGTTGGCGGCTCGATCATGGATGATGAGCAGGCGCTCTCGACGATTCTCAACGACATCGTTTTTATGAACTACGTCGGCATGCAGCCGGTGCTGGTGCATGGTGGTGGCAAGGCGATCAACGAGGCGATGGAGAAGGCCGGCTTGACGCCGCAGATGGTGCAGGGGCGGCGGTATACGGACGAGCGCACGCTCGCGATCGCGGAGCATGTCCTGTGCAACCAGATCAACAAGTTCATCGTGAACTTTATTCAGAGCCAGGGGTGCGAAGCGATGGGCTTGCACTCGCTGACCAGCGTCGTGCTCTTTGCCGAAAAGACTTATCTCAGCAGCCCGGACGGCCGGCGGATCGATCTTGGGCTGGTGGGCGAGGTTAGGACGGTGAACGCTCGGCTGCTTCAATTGCTCGTGCAGGCGGATTCGATTCCCTGCATCGCAACGATCGCGCGCGATGATGCGGGAGGAAAGCTGAACGTGAACGCCGACACCGCCGCCGGCGCGGTGGCGGCTTCCATGAAAGCCGACAAGTTGGTCGTCGTTTCCGACACGCACGGCATCCGCACCGATCCCGAAGATCCCGCGACTGCCGTATCGCACCTGACCTCCAGCCAGATCGAGGAGATGGTCCGCACCGGCGCGATCAACAAAGGCATGCTGCCGAAGGTGGATGCCTGTTTGCACGCGCTGCGGGGCGGGGTTTCCAAGGCCCACATCATCGACGGCAGAATTCCCCACGCGCTGCTGCTGGAAATCTACACCGAAGCGGGGATTGGAACTGAGATTGTCCTTTAATGTGGCACGGGCATCTTGCCCGTGACCGAACCGCTAACACGGGCAGGATGCCTGTGCCACGGGAAAGTTGCCCGACTCATGAAACACTTTATCGCCATCTCCGACTGCTCTCGTGAGGAGCTGCGGCACATTTTGGATGTTGCGAAGCGTTTGAAGAAACAGTATCGCGACACGGGCAAAAACGATCCCATTCTTGCCGGCATGACACTGGCGATGGTTTTCGAGAAGCCCAGCCTGCGCACGCGGGTCAGCTTCTCGGTTGGCATGACGCACCTCGGTGGCGTGGGCATGTACTTGTCGAAGGACGAAGTGGGCCTGGGCGTTCGCGAACCGGTGCAGGATGTCGCGCGCGTTCTCTCGGGCATGTGCGACGGAATCCAGGCGCGGGTCTTTGCGCACGAGAATATTCTTGGCCTCGCGAAGTACGCCCGTGTTCCCGTCATCAATGGACTGTCTGATTACAACCATCCTTGCCAGGCGATGGCGGATGTGATGACGGTTGAAGAGCACTTTGGCGATCTGAAGGGAAGGACCATCGCGTTTATCGGGGATGGGAACAACGTCGCGCGGTCGCTGGCGGTTGCGTGCGGGAAGTTCGGGATGAAGTTTATCCTGGCTTCGCCGGCGGGTTATGAGTTTTCAAAGAGCGAAGCGGATGAGATTTTGAAGCTTGTGCCGGAGCTTCAGTTTTCTCTTTCCAAGGATCCGATTGAGTCCGTGAAATCTGCTGATGTTGTCGTCACCGACACCTGGGTGAGCATGGGGCAGGAGGCGGAGAAGGCGAAGCGAATCGCGGACTTCAAGGGATTTCAGGTGGATGATGCGCTTCTGGGACATGCGCCGAAGCACGCGGTCGTGTTGCATTGTCTTCCGGCTTATCGGGGATACGAGATCAGTGAGGCGGTGATTGAGGGGCCGCGATCACTGGTGTTCAGGGAAGCGGAGAATCGGCTGCACGCACAGAAGGGAATTCTGGCCGTGCTGATGGGCGGGCAGTGAATGAAGAATTGACGATCGAGCGATTGAGTCATTGACGATTGAAGGATGCACCCGCCTTTCAATCATCAATGACTCAATCACTCAATCGCCAATTCTCTTACTTCTCTTCAACCTTCACGCTCTTGAGCGTATCTCCCTGTTGAATTTGATTGACGATATCCTGGCCGGTGGTGACTTGGCCGAAGACGGTGTGTTTGCCATCGAGCCAGTCGGTGGCGACGTGGGTGATGAAGAACTGGGAGCCGTTGGTGTTGGGGCCGGAGTTGGCCATGGAGAGGGTGCCGACTTTGTGTTTGTTGGGGTTTTTGCGGGCATCGGTTTCGTCGTCGAAGCGGTAGCCTGGCCCGCCTCGGCCGGTGCCGGTGGGATCGCCGCCCTGGACCATGAAGTCTTTGATGACGCGATGGAATTGGGTTCCGTCGTAGAAGCCTTCACGGATGAGGAACAGGAAGTTGTTCACTGTTTTTGGGGCATCCTTGGTGAACAAATCGGCGGTGATCGGTCCTCGGGAAGTCTCGAATGTGACCGTATGGTTCCTGGCCGTGTCGATCGACATTGCGGGGGCGGATGAATATTGCTTGGACATGGATCCTCCTTCAGGTGTTCAGGCGACAGGTTTTCAGCTTTGCCGGCGGGTGTCAAGCGCAGGCGCATCAGCTTGTGTTGATTTGTCCGGCGACGATGCGGTGGATTCCGGTGCGGTTGCGGAGGAGCAAGCGGCCTTGTCCGTCGAGTCCGTGGACCTTTCCGGAGATGGGGGTTTCCGCGTCGGAACCGACCACCGTCACGTGGCGTCCGCTCAGGCTGTGATACGTTTCGTAACGCTGCAGCGTTGGGCCGAAGGGACGCTCGCCGCGGCGGGAGAGGGCGGTGTGGAGGTGGCGGGCTACCGTCGCAAGGACGTCATTCATGTCGAAATTTTTGCCGGCGATTTGCGCGAGCGAGATGATCTGATTGCGCAGCGCGGCGGGAGCCTCTCTGGGGATGAGGCTGACGTTGAGGCCGAGGCCGATGAGATCGGCTTTGTGAAGGCGCTCGCAGAGGAGGCCGGCGAGTTTGCGGCCTTTGAACGTGAGATCGTTGGGCCATTTGAGGAGGATGTCCTCGCGGCCGGTGATTTCCGCGGCGGCGTCGCGGACGGCGAGTCCGGCAATGAGGGGAATCTGGTGGGTCTCGAGATGTTCTTCAACCGGCATGACAAAGGTTGCGGTGAGGCAGCCGGGGTTTGACCACCAGGCGTTTGTGCCGCGACCGCGGCCGGCGATTTGGCGGGTGGTGAGGACGACGGCGGGGGCGAAGAGGATGCCGCGTTTGCGGAGGACGGCGGCGTGGTCGCTGGTGCTGCGGAGGCGCGGGAAGAAGTGGAGGCGGAACGGTTTGAGTTGGGATCGGAGGCGGGAAATCTGGTAGCCGAACGGGGGCATGGGGGCCATTGTGGGAGGGGTTGGTTGGAGGGTCAATCCGGGAGCGGAAGAGGGGAATTGACGATTGGGTGATTGGGTGATTGACGATTGGCGGGTGGGGCGAGGTGGGCCGTGTCAAGGATGCCAAGCATGTCAAGCTCGATTTTTAGTGATTTGCCCGTGATGATTTTGTAAATTGTTTGACGAACTGGAGGAGCGAGGGCTAGTGTGTGTGGATGAAGGTCAGCGATCTGGTGACGATAGACCGTGATGTCCTTGGGGGGATGCCGGTGTTTAAGGGGACTCGTGTGCCGATCAAGACGCTTTTCGCGTATTTGGAAGACAACTACACTGGACTTCCCCACGAATGGTGGGCGCGACGAAGGGCAGCATAATGGCTGTCAACGGAGCGAACCATGGCACGACGGAAGTTCACGCGGGAGTTCAAGGTCTCAGCGGTCAAGCTGGTCAACGAGCAGGGGTACTCGATCC